>NZ_PYOG01000001.1 GCF_003026815.1 Photobacterium damselae
CCGACAATTATTATGGCGATGCCAGATTAAACAAAGTTTATCTCGGCGAGGAAATTGTTGGGATAACGCACCTATGGAGCGTTTCTTTAGAAGTTTAAAAACAGAATGGGTACCAAATGTAGGTTATCGTAGTTTTGCTGAAGCAAAACACGAAATCACTCGATATATTATTGGTTATTACAGCCAATTACGACCACATCAATATAAGGATTAACACCGAATGAATCCGAACGATTATATTGGTTAACCTCTAATACTGTGGCCAGTATTTGTTGACCACTACAGATATAACTCCATAACCAGCCACTCTATATACCTCTATATATCAAGAACAAAGAAGATTCGTTACTCGGCAAAAATCAATAGTGCCTCAAAGCGTTCATTGCCGTGTAAATTTTCAAAATCTGGCTCATCAGCGGCTGAATCTCGAAGTGATGCACTTTCGTTGATAGCTCGCTCTAAATCTGAAATAGCCTGCTCTTCTGCCCCTAAACATGCATAGGCACAAGCCCGTTGATAAAGCGCTTGAGCATTGGTGTCATCCACTTCCAGCACTCGATTACACAAACTCAGCGCCCAGCGATATTCTTTTGATGCCATCGCAGCATCGGCTTTATAAGTTAGCGCTTCTAAGTCACCAGGACGAATTTTAAGGATCTCATCATAGATTTCCATCTGCTGCTCTGGTGTCTGCGCATTCTGAGCACGTAACCATAAGTTATGGACTTCATTGATGATTTCAATTTCTCGGTTATTTTCCGTAATAATACGAGTTTTACGCTTTAAATCTCGCTCTAATGCACGGAATTTCATTTCATACTGCTCGGTGATCTCTTTAAGCTGTTTATCCGCCATTTCTTTTGTGTTCGTTTTAATTTCTTTTAATGACTGCCAGCCAACAAGTGCGATCAACGAGGCAACGCCTGCAATAATATAAAAGAAATACGTCACAGTCACATTGGCGTAGTTCATTGACTTATCAGCAACCGTCAACTCACGATCGGTAATTTCTTTGATGAGTCGGCGCTCTAAATCCTGTTGATCTGTACGTAATGACTTCAATTCATCAAGAACATATCGCTCCATTAAAGGCTTTTCATAAATACTTTTCTGCGAATACGGTACTTCTGATGTTGTATCAGCAAATACTTGGCAAGAAAACAGCAAAAAAATCACTAACCAAAACCTATTTCTTACCATTATTAACCCCTAAATATACCGTCAAACAATCATTAGAACTCTAACGATAACAGAATCATAGTATAAAAATCCAATGAATATGAAATTTGATGCGATTTAATAAAACGGAGAATAATAAAGATTAGCCCACAAATTTTGTGGATTTTCTAGATAGATCTAATTTACAACAAAAATATAACAAATTTGATTGCCATCTGATGGGAATCAGTAATACTTATCAAGTCGATATGACACAAGGCATGACTCTCATTGAAAGGAATTAAGGGGAGACTATGGAAAAGAAGCCTGATAAACATTTATGGATGATCCCTACAGGAGTAAGCCTTTTACTCGCCGTTTTAGGTTTTGTGATCCTTCATCCAATGATCAATTAAGTACACAAAAGTACATGGAAGCAAATAAACAAACAGCCAATTATCGGATATGATGATTGGCTGTTTTCTCTTCAACTGACTCTGCCTTACTTCATTTAATCAAGGGATTTTTTAAATCGTAATGAGGCAACCAGCAGTCCAAGGCAAGTGAATCCCAATAGCCATAATGCATCACGCCATAAATCGACCACTTCAGCCCCTCGCAACACAATACCGCGAATCATACGCATAAAGTGTGTTGCAGGCAGAATCTCTGAAATCCACTGCGCAGCGACAGGCATACCTTCATAAGGGAACATAAAGCCGGATAACAAAATAGATGGGAGCAAGATAAACACCGTCATTTGCATCGCTTGTAGCTGAGTTTTCGCAATGGTTGAGATCACCAAACCAAGGGTGAGACTTGCGGCAATAAACAGCAAGGTTCCAATAAATATCTGACCAAGCCCACCGTTGATAGGCACATCAAAAATAAAATAGCCAAGCCCTAAAATAATCACAACTTGAATCAAACCAACAAAGATATAGGGAATGATTTTGGCAACCATCAACTCCAAAGAGTGAACTGGGGTTGTGATCAGCAATTCAAGATTTCCCCTTTCTCGCTCACGCACAATCGCTGCCGAGGTAAATAAGATCATCGTCATTGTTAAAATAACCCCAAGCAAACCGGGCACAATATTGACAGCAGAACGGCGTTCAGGGTTAAAAAATAGTGCGACATCAAAGCTTTTTCTGTTCGCACTTTGGTAATGACTGCTTATTGGCAACGGCATATTACTTAGCTGCATTAAAGCACTACTGATCATGGTGTCCGAACCATCGACCAGCCACTGACCTACCGTTAAACGATTTTCCATACGATTAGCAAGATCAGCAGGCAAAATTAATGCTGCACGAACTCGGCCATCAACAATCGCTTGCTCTGCTTGTTTTGGTGTTAACAAATGCTCTTGTACAGCGATAACTTGAGTGGCTTTAATCGATTGCACCACTTCACGACCAAGAACAGACTGGCTTTGATCAACAACCGCTACGGGAATATTGCGAACATCCGTATTAATGGCGTAACCAAATAACAGTAACTGAATCAGAGGGATCATCACCACCATACCAAATGTGATCCTGTCACGTGATAGCTGACGGACTTCTTTTAGCATTATGGCTTTGATTCGATAGAGACTCTGTAACATTACTGCCTCCCTGAACCTGTACTGGTCACAAAAACATCTTCAAGGCTTGGTCTAGCAAGCGTAATTTCAGCTTGTTGCAACTGAGGAAACTGCTGTTGTAACCAACCAATGGGATCGCTGACACTATTATTAATTAATACCCTTAAGCGAATACCAAGTTGAGCCGCTGAACGTACTTCTGCTTTTTGTAGGCAAAGCTCTTTAAGCTGGCGTAACCCCGGGGCTTTTACTTCCACCACAGTTACCCCCATTTGCGTCATTAGCTGTTCTGGTGAACCATCAGCACGCACCACGCCCGCTTCCATAATCGCGAGACCATGACAACGTTCGGCTTCATCCATATAGTGCGTTGTAACCAAAATGGTGGTGCCTTGATCCGAAAGATCAAATAGCTGCTCCCAGAATTCTCGACGATTCTCAGGATCCACCGCAGATGTGGGTTCATCTAACAGCAATAACTTAGGGGAATGCATGGTCGCTGCTGCAAGTGCCAAACGTTGCTTTTGCCCCCCACTCATACTGCCAGCGCGCTGCTTTGATTTGGTATCTAAACCGTAAGTCACCAGCTGTGAGTCGAGTCTTTGCTTTAACGCTTTGGGGCCCATACCAAATATTTGACCTATAAATTGCAAATTCTCTTTTACCGTAAGATCTTCATATAAAGAGAATTTTTGTGTCATATAGCCAAGTTGGAGCCGTAGCTTTTCTGCCTGTTTCGGGATCTCTAATCCTAACACTTCAACTTTTCCTGAGCTGGGTTGCAGCAAGCCAGTTAGCATTCGAAGTGTGGTTGATTTACCGCATCCATTAGGGCCAAGAAAGCCATAAATACTTCCCTTTGGAACCTGAAGATTCAAATTATCAACCGCAGTGAAATCCCCAAATTGTTTTGTTAGCTCAGAGGCGTAAATAGCAAGATCACTCATGAGGCATGTCCACTTGCGCTGGTACGCCAGAGGGAAGATCAACAGCATCAGTAGGAAGATCTATTTTAGCTAGATAGACTAAACGAGCCCGATCTTCAGCATTAAGCGCATAATAAGGGGTAAAGGTTGACTCTGTTGCAATCCAACGCAAAGTGCCCTGAAATGGCGTATCTAAGCCATCGACATGAACCGTTAGCTTATCACCGGCTTTTAAATGGACACGGTAAGGTTCTGGAATATAGACTTGTGCATAAGGGGCCGTATTGGCTTCAACAATTGCCACAACGCCATTAAGCGGCACACGAGAACCAACATGGTATGGCAGCGAATCAAGGATACCGTCTCGGGTTGCAACCACGGTTAAGTCTGACAGTTTTTGCTGTTGGAGAGCCACTTCTGCTTGAGAGGCTTTTAACGCTTGCTCTGCTTGAGCGATATCTTCAATACGAGTGCCTTGAACCAACTTATCTAATGTCTCTTGATTTGCAGTAACATCGGCAATAGCCGCAGATAACTGAGCTTGAGCATTATCTAAATCAGCTTGAGTCATCACTTTGCGTTTTACCAATTTAGCAACACGTTGAAAGTTCTGTTTTGCATCTTGTAAATTGGCTTGGCTTTTCGCTAAATGGGCTTGAGCGGTGGCAATATCTTCAGGACGCTCGCCATTTAATAGCCGTTGCAAATACGCTTTGGCTTTTCCTTGTTCGGCGCGTGCTTTTTCTAACGCGGCTTTTTGCATCTGATCATCAAGCTGTACCAGAAGATCTCCAGCCTTAACTTTTTGCCCTTCTTGAATTGGCATTTTCCGAATAATTTCGTTCGATGTGGCTGTTAAACGGACAGTATCGCGCTCTAACGTGCCAAGCGCCTGATGTGAGGTAGAATCATTACATCCAGTTAATGAAACCAATATCGATATAGATAATATAAATGCTAAGTTCTTATACATAGCAACAACTCTTTTGTGAACTCTATACCTATAATAAATCCTTGTTAGATTAAATACATAGAGTAGAGCCACAAAAGAGTATATAAAATGCCATTTTCGAAATAACTTGTTGCTATTATCCAATCAAGCATCATAAATAAACGCTATTCTGGGGTAGAAAGCATATCCTGCTGTAACGATGGCTGACCATAAACCAGTTCTTGTACTATCTCTTGTAACATGGGAGCTGAAACGTGCTGAGGAGCAACAGGTTTATCCACTACGACTTCTAACTTCGACCAAAATCGCTT
This sequence comes from Photobacterium damselae, assembly GCF_003026815.1. Classification (GTDB taxonomy): domain Bacteria; phylum Pseudomonadota; class Gammaproteobacteria; order Enterobacterales; family Vibrionaceae; genus Photobacterium; species Photobacterium damselae. The sequence goes on from NZ_PYOG01000001.1 coordinate 4,936, forward strand.
AGGACGAGTCGTAAATGCGCGCCCACCTTCATGGCTGAAAAATGAACCCCATACACCTTTAAGCCCCATCGGGATCACAGGTACGGGAGTTTGCTCTATAATTCGTTCAATACCACGACGAAACTCATTGAGCTCCCCACTCCAGGTCAACTTACCTTCAGGGAAAATACACACAATCTCCCCGGCTTCTAAATCTTCAGCAATGGTCTTAAACGCTTTTTTATAGATACTTGGCGACTTACCCGCAGCACAAATTGGAATGGTTTTAGCCCAGCGGAAAAAATATTTCATAACGGGCATATTCGCGATGTCTTTATCCATCACAAAACGTACTGGTCGATTACAGGTTGCTGCAATTAATAACGCATCAACATAACTCACATGATTACAAACCAGTACCGCCGCACCTTCTGAGGGAATATTTTCGGTCCCTTTTACTTTGATGCGATACATAATGTGAGTTACAACCCACACCACAAAGCGAACAAGAAACTCTTGTACTTGAGCAAATACATAGAGAGTAACAAAAATATTCACTACTGCGACCACCAGCAGAAACTGAGGAATTGATAGTTTAAACACACTAAGCATTAGAATAGAGACAGCGGCACTGAACACCATAAAAAAGGCATTCATCACGTTGTTTGCTGCAATCACTTGGGCTCGGCTCTCTTTATCACTTCGCTCTTGGATCAACGCATTTAGCGGTACGACATAAATAGCCGAAAATGCACTGATTAAGATAAGATCCATAACTAAACGGAGGTTATTAGTGATAAAACCCCAAACCGTCATAGAGTCAGAAATAGCAATGTGTTGAGCGGCAAAATAAAACTCAATACCAAAGATACTGATTCCTAACGCACCAATCGGAATAATACCCAACTCAATGTGATGATTAGATAACTTTTCACAAGCTAATGATCCTAAAGCGATACCAATCGAGAACAAGGTCAAGAGCAAACTGACATACTTAGGTTCAGCACTTATGAACAATTTCGAAAAGTTTGGCAGTTGAGTCAGATAAGTCGCCCCTAAAAACCAAAACCAGCTGATCGCTAAAATTGATAGGAAAACCGTACGATTTGCTTTTGCCGCTTTATAGGTTTTGGTAACTTGAGTAATTGGATTCCAATTGATAACAAGGTTTGGATTATTGGCCGCAGCATACGGAATCGCACGACTGCTTAAGTACCCAAGTATTGACAAAATAACGACTGAACCACCTGCAACCAAGGCCACGTTATGGGAGTACTCAAAGAGATATCCTGCATACAATGTACCGCCAAGAATCGCTATAAACGTCCCCATTTCCACCAATGCGTTACCACCAACGATCTCTTTTTCTGACAGGTGTTGTGGCAAAAGTGCAAATTTTACAGGACCAAAGAAGGCAGATTGTGCACCTGTTAAAAATAACGCTAACAACATAGCAGGAACCGATTGGAGCCAGAGTGCGCCTGCGGCAAAGGTCATAATCACAATCTCGCAGGCTTTAATGATTCGAATTAAACGAGATTTCTCATATTTATCTGCTAACTGTCCGCCAATGGGAGATAAAAGGAAAAAAGGCAGAATAAATAACCCGGCAGCGACATTGACTAACATCGTACTGTGTTGTTGAGAATACAGCGCAGAAAAGACCACAAACAGCAGTAAGATATTTTTGAATAAATTATCGTTAAAGGCACCTAATGCTTGAGTAAGAAAATAAGGCAAAAAGTGACGCTTTTTCATTAAGGAAAATTGACTCATGGCGAACCTACATTTAATCGTTTTTTTATAGGATTTCGTTAATTATAAACAACAATCGAACAGCGTTCAATATTTAATTAGGAACAATAGATTTAATGGTTTGTATAAACGCTTTTTATTGTACCTAGCTGAAAATTTCAGGTAAAACGAATCCATATTTTGCTCATTACTCATCCTTGCTTTAGTTTAATCATTTTTATCGTGTGTTGCTTCTATTATTCACTGTAAAAACTGACTAATTATTTGTTTTAATTTAAAAATTATAGCACTAATTAGATAAGACCTTAGTGAGTAGTAACACTTGATAATGAATAAACTGGGTATGATAAAACGGACTTTAAGGACTTATGTTTATGACGATAACCTCTATTTTTCAACAAAAACTCGATGCTGCCTACCAAGAACTTCAGCATTCAGGAATTCGAGAATCTAATTATAATCCACCAATATATCGTTTAGCTCGCAAATGTGGATTAGAAGTACCACCCCCACATTACTGCTCTGCCCTATATACCTTCAGTTTTTCAGCGAGTTGGTTTGGATGTTTATTGGCTTTAATTATGCTTTTCACTAATTGGATGGAAGGTGGTATTAGCTTATTCTCAGCATTGGCGACATCTATTGCAGCTGGGATCATTTTTGGCGCATTGATGACACTCTATTATCAGACATCGGCTAAACGCCATCACCTATCACAATGGCAATCATTAACGCCTGTGCATACCACAACAGAGCACTCTATCGCTTCTTAGTTCATAGAGCACAACTTGAAGTCACTGATGGTCAACTTATATCTCTTGCCTGTAAGCTGACCATTATTTCAATGATTATAATACGCACTTATTTGCTCGATTCGGCTTATATTCACTCGGCATGCAAAATTTGCATAAATATAGTGAATATTATTCATTTGCCTCATCCCCCTCTTTTCTCTAGTATCCGCGCTCTTTTCGTTCTTGGCCGATAAAGCCAAATTGTTCATCGCTTATCTATTATGTTGAGCGATATGTTAAGGCACTAAATGTTTTCACAATTGTCAACCTTTACTGGATGCCTTAGCGCATAACGCAACCAGTGGCGGCTGCCATCAACAAAATACAACCGATAACCATCACCACCATAAAGAGCACCATTAATGAGTATTTTCCGTTTTCCATTATTAGTTTGGATGGGCATTGGAATTTTAATTATTAGTCTAGGGATCAGACAGTCATTCGGTATTTTCATGATGCCGATCTCCGATACATTTCATACTGGCCGTGAGTTTTTCAGTTTAGCCATTGCGCTCCAAAACTTACTCTTTGGCCTATTCCAACCCTTTGTTGGCATGGCGGCTGACCGCTTTGGTGCAAGACGTATCATCATTGTGGGTGCGATTGCCTATGGTGCGGGCTTATACTTAACCTCTCTAGCTGCAACGCCAAGTGTGCTGTATTTAACAATCGGTGCTTTAATCGGCCTAGGTCTTAGCGCAACAAGTTATGTGATCATTTTAGGAGCAGTTGCTCGTGTTGTACCTGCAGAGCACACAGCAAAAGCGTTTGGCCTGACTACCGCAGCAGGATCTTTTGGTATGTTTGCCGTCATTCCTGGAGCACAAGCTTTATTACGTAATTTTGATTGGCAAACAGCAATGCAAATTTTTGCCGTAATTTGCTGTGTAATGATCGCATTTGCAGGGTTTATTAAATCTCAAAAAGCAACATCAGATACCCCATCACAGGTTGATGATAGCCAAACCTTATCGGAAGCGTTACAAGAAGCATTTCGTAACCGCAATTATTGGCTGATCCATGCTGGCTTTTTTGTTTGTGGTTTCCAAGTGATGTTTATTGCCACCCACCTGCCAAGTTATCTCGGTGATAAAGGATTACCAGGCAATACCGCAGCTATGGCACTGGCTTATGTTGGTGTATTTAATATCTTTGGCTCATACTTTTGGGGCTTGATGGGTGATAGATTTGATAAACGTTATGTGATGTCTTCTCTATATCTAATGCGTACGGTGATCATTGCTGCATTTGTGACCTTCCCTGTTACTGTTAATACCGCTTCGATTTTTGGTGCTGCCATTGGTTTCTGCTGGCTTGGTACTGTACCGTTAACTTCCGGTCTAGTTCGTCAAATCTTTGGGGCTCGTTACTTATCAACGCTCTATGGCTTAGTTTTCTTCACTCACCAAGTAGGCAGTTTCTTAGGGGCTTGGGTCGGCGGTCGTATTTTCGATTATTATCATAGCTATACTCCAATTTGGTGGACCACTGTTGTTATGGCACTTATTGCCGCGCTACTGCATTTACCCATTAATGATAAACCTGTACCTCGTCTGATTGCACAACACGCTTCTTAATTAATCAGCAAGTAAAAATCAGACAACAAAAAGCCCCAATAACCACAGAACAGTCTGAGTTATTGGGGCTTTTTAATGACGCTTACTTATCTAGTGCAATAAGTACTTATGTGATAAACGCTTATCCACCAAGAGTGCCTCTAAGATTATAAGCACTCAAAGATTATAGATGCTCACCAGTACGAAGCGCTTCAATACGCTTTTCTAGCGGTGGGTGAGTCATAAACAATTCAGACAATGATTTCTTACCATTGATACCAAATGCCATCATAGAACCTTCCAAATGAGGCTCTTCATGACTCATCTTCAAGCGCTCAAGTGCTGCAATCATCTTCTGCTTACCAACCAAATGAGCAGAGCCTGCATCAGCCTTAAATTCACGATGGCGGCTATACCACATGGTTAAGATGCTTGCTAAGAAGCCAAACAATACTTCCATGATAGAAGAAACGATAAAGTACGTCATATAGCTTCCGCCTTCCCCTTCTTCATCGTTATTGTTCACGCCACTAATAGCGCCAGCAACTAAACGAGAAATAAAGATAACAAAGGTGTTCACCACGCCTTGCATCAAGGTCATCGTAACCATATCACCGTTTGAAATATGGCTAATTTCGTGAGCCAATACAGCTTCTGCTTCATCACGAGTCATACTGTGCAATAAGCCAGTTGAAACAGCAACGAGTGCATCATCACGTTTAGCACCGGTTGCAAACGCATTAATATCGTGAGCATCGTAAATCGCCACAGTAGGCATACCAATACCGGCTTGCTGTGCTTGACGAGCAACAGTTTCCATTAACCAATGCTCAGTTTCATTACGAGGATGTTCGATCACCATACCACCCACTGAACGTAAAGCCATCGACTTTGACATCATCAGTGAGATCAGCGAGCCACCAAAACCAAATAGTGCCGCCATCACCAACAAACCACCCATGCTTGTTGATTTAATGCCTGTTACCGCAAAAATAATGTTCAATACAATGCTAAATACCAGCATTACAGCAAGGTTAGTTGCCAAGAACAGTAGAATACGCTTCATATCTTTCTTTATCTCCAGTGCCGAAGCTTTAAAACTTAACAGTCCCTTTAGTCTGTCAGCGTTATTAAACGTTGCCTTTATTTATCGTTGTGAGGCAATAATTATACATAGTATGTTCGTATAAACCGAATTCAAGGGAAAGTGGTAAATTGTTACTAATAGTTAGAATATATACCCAAGTGACTCAAGTATAGCCTCAAGTAGCTCTATACGACTTAGGTAAGTAAAAATGACTCGGGTATAGACTATAGTCGTATTGCCAACACAGCATAAAGTCAGCTATGGTATTAGCATAATTTAGAATTATCTCATTCTTTCATGATGCTCAGCTGAACCAGTGAGCAAAAAATGAAAGAGACATGGAAAGCGAATAGATAGTTAGCAAGGAGGAACCATGGCTAACCACGAGAGTTACCAAGTAGCAATTGATATTCTTCGTTGCCATCTCGGAATGTCATTAGAAGAAGCGGAAAAAGAGCTAGGACTTCAAAATGCCAATGCCGAAGAGATCCTAGATGAAACTCCCGAAGTTTTAATCGGTTTACAGCACGAATTAAAGTAATCAGCTCTAAATAACATTAGAACTCTTTTCTGAACTTAAAGCACCATTACCTAATAACTAAGTTTATTGATGGAAATGGTGCTTTCTTGTCTATAACAACTTAAATCAATTCAAGCACGGATAGATCAATATATTGCGCTAGATTTCTCTTTTTAATACCGGGCATATAAGGGATTTCCCCTAGTTTCTTGCCAGGCAGTTGAGCTTCTAGCATCTGAATATTTTCAGCGTAATTTTCTTCCCCAGGATTGATACGGTTAGCAATCCAACCTACAACCTCTAAACCATCACGCTCAATTGCTTCAGCTGTTAACATCGCATGACTTAAGCAGCCAAGTTTAACGCCAACCACCAATATAACGGGCATTTTTTGCTGCTGAACCCATTGCGATAAAAATTGCTCACGTGCAACGGGTACACGCCATCCACCAGCACCTTCCACTAAAACCACGTCAGACTTCTGCTTGAGGTTATCAAGACCTTGAGTTAAAACTTCAAACTCAATGGTTCTTTTTTCACGTTCTGCGGCCAAATGGGGAGATACAGGCTCTTCAAACGCATATGGGTTTACTTCTTGATATGACAGTTCAACTACAGAGGCTTCTTGAATATACAGCGCGTCTGAATTACGAAGCCCACCTTCTGTTCTGCTACTGCCCGATGCGACTGGTTTATAACCCGACATCTTTATATCAGCATGGCCCGCAGCATGTAATATAGCTCGTGTGGCAACGGTTTTTCCGACTTCAGTATCGGTTCCGGTGACAAAAAAAGCTTTAGTCATTTGTAATTACTCCAAAACAAACTTGGTACGTTGCGGGTAATAAGCCCTGCGAATTTTGAAATGCTTGATAGGCCAACTCTAACTTATGCAATGCTGACTTACGGATAAGTCCCGTATTACGTCCATTAGGTATATGAGTGGCTCCAATCCCTTTCAAATCACGCATTAGCTCTATCGCTTTATGGTAATTGATTGTTATTGGTAGAAATTCTAGATGATGTGTTTTCACGCCCGATTGCGCCAGCGCAAGTTTTACTTCCCTTTCTGTTAAAAAGTCATTCACATGTTGATATTGATCAACTTGTTTCCATGCGTCAATTAACTCAAAAAGTGAGCCATCGACTAAAGTCGTAAAATAGATTTTTCCACCCGGTTTTACCACTCGCTGCAATTGCCTTAATGGTTGAGATAAATCATCACACCACTGTAGAGCTAAGTTTGAAAATCCAATATCAAATTGATTCGCTGTAAACGGTAAATTCTCAGCATCACCTTGTACACACACCACCGACTCTGCGCAGCGACGTTTTGTCTGCTCCAACATTTTATTAGATAAATCCAGAGCCGTAACTTGAGCGTCTAACCCTTGCAATTGCTGAGAAAAATAACCCGTCCCACAGCCAACATCCAATATTATCTTTGTTGCCTTATTTGTGCTTGTATCAACAGCACTGGTATTAACAGTATTTGCACCAATCAAAGCCATATCGATCTTATCAAGCAATCGATGCCCAACTTGGCGTTGAAATGCAGCAGCCTGATCATAATTAGATGCCGCTTTACTAAAGGCCTTTTCAATCAGATCCTTATTAAATAGCGTCTCGTTATAATCCGATGTATTTTTAATCACATCACTCATCCATTACCTCGTTGATAGCATTTGCCAATTCAATCACTTGCTCTGTTGTGTGCGCCGCCGTTAAGGTGACTCTTAACCGTGCCGAGTTAACCGCTACTGTCGGTGGACGAATCGCACTGACTAAAAATCCTCGCTGCTTAAGCTGTTGAGAGATATCTAAAGCGCGTTCACTATCGCCAATAATGATGGGTTTGATCGGCGTTGGTGTAACAGGATGAATAACATTAGAGCCAAGATGTTGGGAAAAACATTGGCTCAATTGGAGCAACTTCTCCCGTCGCCAACCTTGATGTTCAATTAACTGACAAGCATGAAGTAAGGCATAAGCTTGAGCTGGAGGCATCGCGGTTGAATAAATATAATGACGAGCTTTTTGGATCAAAAACTCAGCAATATTATCACTGCATAATACCGCAGCCCCTTGCATCCCAAACGCTTTACCAAAAGTCACAATCAGAATATCTGGGGTGATCTGGGCAATATCGCAACTACCACGGCCATATTCCCCCAGCACACCACAACCATGGGCATCATCAACCATCAACCAAGAGTGGTGCTGTTGGCAAAGAGCGTGAATCTCGGCCAATGGGGCAAGATCACCATCCATACTAAAAGCCCCTTCCGTCACAACCAATTTACTAAGCCCGCTGTTTTTCTCTAATAATCCTTGTAAGGCACTGAGATCATTATGGCGAAATCGTTTCATGGTAGCAGGCGATAACATACCCGCTTCCATAAGCGATGCATGGTTAAGCTTATCTTGAATTAAACAATCATCACGGGTGAGTAAACTGAGCAATACCGCTTGATTAGCACTGTAACCACTACTAAAAAGCAAGGCACGTTCAAAGCCTAACCAAGTGGCTAAATGGTGTTCTAACTTAGCATGAGGGGTATGTTGCCCAGTCACTAATGGCGATGCTCCACTGCCACAACCGTATAACTCTAAGCCCTGTTGCCATGCTTTTACCAAGCTAGGTTCACAAGCTAAACCAAGGTAGTCATTACTGGAAAAATTCACCAAGGCTTGTTGCGAGTTCTTATGTATAACAGAAGCAATATCATGACCTTGTTGATAGCCACGGTTAATCACTTGACGCTGCCGATACAACTGCTTCTCTTGCTGATATTGCAACGCGTGCTGAATTCGAGAGTCAAATGAATGAGGATTAAATTGATGCATCATAAAACAGATCGTCTTTCGCTGGACGAGAAGCCACTTGTAGCGCAACTTTAGTTAGCAGTTCTTGAGCTTGGACTTGATCCGGTTTAGCGGCTTGTTGCTGGCGATTAATACCTAGCTTTTCAAACAGCACCATGTCTTTATCTTCTTTTGGGTTCGGTGTTGTCAGTAATTTACAGCCATAAAAGATGGAGTTCGCCCCTGCCATAAAACACATAGCCTGCATCTGTTCATTCATCTGCTCACGTCCAGCCGATAAGCGCACAGCAGATTGAGGCATCATAATTCTCGCAACGGCAATCATGCGAATAAAATCAAACGGTTCAACATCCTCTTCTTGCTCAAGAGGTGTCCCTTTTACTTTTACCAGCATATTGATCGGTACGCTTTCAGGATGTACTGGCAAGTTTGCTAACTCAACCAATAATCCGGCACGATCTCGATGGCTTTCCCCCATACCTATTATGCCGCCAGAGCAGATCTTCATCCCCGCTTGGCGCACATGATCTAATGTATCTAGGCGATCTTGATAAGTACGTGTTGTAATAATATTGCCGTAATATTCTGGCGAGGTATCTAGGTTATGGTTGTAATAATCAAGCCCAGCATCAGCCAGAATATTGGCTTGTTCAGGTGTTAACATGCCCAGCGTCATACAGGTTTCAAGCCCTAACGACTTCACTCCTTTAATCATATCGAGCAAATAAGGCATATCTCGTGATTTGGGATTTTTCCATGCTGCCCCCATACAAAAACGGGTCGCACCACTCTCTTTGGCCTTTTGAGCCGCCGTCAGTACTTGCTCAACTTCCATCAAACGTTCGCGCTCAACATCAGTGCGATAATGAGCACTTTGGGGACAATATTTACAATCTTCAGGACAAGCTCCCGTTTTTATTGATAACAACGTGCTGACTTGGACCTGATTTGGATCATGATACTGACGATGAACTTGTTGCGCTTGAAACAACAAATCCATAAAAGGTTGATCTAATAGTTGCTGGACTTCTTCCACATTCCAGTTATGACGAGCTTCCACGACATATCCCCATTACTTATGACTTCTTGCTCATGATTTAATTAACCATGAAATATCAGATAGTTATATTTTTAATTACCCTAAAAACATGCAAATTTATTTAATAATCTGCTTGGCTAGTCTAATACGAGCACGTACACTGTCAACCAACAACAATACAACGGGTTTACATCTGGTTATTTTATGAGCATTGATTTACAGTTTGATAAGGATCATATCTGGCATCCCTATACCTCAACCATTAATCCATTGCCTTGCTACCCGGTGAGTAAAGCCGATGGTGTGATCATTACTTTGGAAGATGGTCGAGAGCTTATTGATGGAATGTCATCTTGGTGGGCGGCGGTTCATGGCTACAATCACCCGGTTTTAAACGAAGCCGCTAAGTCTCAACTTGATAATATGTCCCATATCATGTTTGGAGGGCTAACTCATCGTCCTGCGGTTGACGTCTGTAAAAAATTAGTTCAGCTTACTCCCCCTTCGCTTCAGCACGTATTTTTGGCAGATTCTGGCTCTGTTGCCGTTGAAGTGGCGTTAAAAATGGCACTGCAATATTGGCATTCAAAAGGGGAATCACGGGCAAAATTCTTAACCCTACGTCACGGCTATCATGGTGATACTTTTGCTGCAATGTCTGTCACCGATCCTGATAACTCAATGCATGCCCTCTACAAAGGTTTTTTACCTGAACATATCTTTGCCCAATCACCAAGTTGTGGTTTTCATGATGACTGGGATGAAAGTGATATTGCAGATTTTGAGCAACAATTATCCACCCATCACCAACAACTGGCGGCTGTTATTTTAGAGCCTATCGTACAAGGTGCAGGAGGAATGCGTTTATATCACCCAATGTATTTAAAACGTGTTAGAGAATTATGCGACCGTTACCATGTCTTACTGATCGCAGATGAAATCGCAACAGGATTTGGTCGAACAGGAAAGCTATTTGCCTGCGAACATGCCCAGATTGAGCCTGACATTATGAGTGTTGGTAAAGCGCTTACTGGTGGGTACATGACCTTAGCAGCAACTATAACCACTAAGCATGTAGCAGACACGGTTTGCAGTGGTGAGGCAGGCTGTTTTATGCATGGTCCAACCTTTATGGGAAATCCTCTGGCGTGTGCCGTTGCCAGTGCAAATCTGGATCTTATTGCACAAAACCAATGGCAGCATCAAGTTAGCCAAATCGAACAACAATTATCGCAACAGTTACCACCGATAGCGTCATTATCTAACGTAAAAGAAGTTCGTTGGTTAGGGGCAATCGGAGTGGTTGAATTGCATCATCCGGTTGAGATGGTAAGTATTCAACAAGCGTTTGTCGATTACGGTATTTGGGTTCGACCTTTTGGCAAATTGGTCTACATCATGCCTCCTTTTATTATTCAACCTGAGCAGCTCTCAAAACTCACTCAAGGTCTTTATGAAGTTTTAAAGCCGTTGCAAAACTGAGACAGTTATCGCGGTGACCTTTTCTATACTCAATCTATAGATAAAAAGATTCAGTTAGCTAGGAATTGCTTATGCAACAGTTGCCGCTATTTCCGTTAAAGCTATATCTGCTTCCAGGAGGGATCAGTCAACTACGGATTTTTGAACCCAGATATACTCGACTTGTAAAACTTGCTATGACAACTGGCGAAGGATTTGGCTTATGTATGATAGAGCATGAGCAAATTTGCCGCTTTGGTACCCGCGTTGTTATTACCGATTTTGAAACCCTAGACGATGGTTTTTTAGGTATCACCGTTGAAGCTGTTGATAAATTTGTAATTACTGATTATCAGCAAGATAACGATGGTCTGTACATGGCGAATATCGAAACCTTTCCTAATTGGCCGAATGCATCTGTTGATTTTTCTGATAACGATCTGGTTGAATCATTAAAAGCTGTCTTTATCGAATATCCTGAGCATTCTGCTCATTACCCAGCCCCTCAATTTGATAATATCAGTTGGGTTTGTCAGCGTTGGCTTGAAGTTCTACCGTTAGAGATTAATCAAAAACAATGGTTTATTAGTAGAAGTGATCACTTGCCTGCGGTCTCTTTTCTTCATTCCGTAATCAACGAGACCAATACCGACCACTGAATATTCATTTAACATTAATTTAATAAACACATCTAGAAACCTATAGACCCATCTACTCTTTTTCTTTCACATTCATTCATAAACAATGAAAACAAGAATGAATTGCAATGTAATTGTTAACGAAAAAACATTTCATTTATTACTCAATTGGAATCAATCATTTTTAATAGGAAAGCTATTCCTTCCACATAAAATCAACTTGTTGCAGTAATAGCAACTGGATACTTTTCATGTAAATTGATTACACCTAATCGAAAAAACAGCAAAAAACACTGATTTTTGTTGGAAAATTACAACACAACAGCAATTGATAACAATTATCACTAGCGTTAACGTGAGATTTCAGCTAACATAAGTCGTTTTTTATTCAGCCTGATTAGTTAACTATTGAAAATTCATTGTTTCCAATACTCCATTAATCGTAAAACCCCGCTCTGTATTCATTTCCTCTAACCACTTGATTAATTGGCATTAAGTTACAAAGTGTTAAATTTAACATTTCGACAACCATCACAAATACAACATACCTTCTAGAAACCACTTCAAAAAAAATGATAGTCATAGGGTATTTCATGCCTAGAATACTCTTCCCACGACGTAGTCTGATATCAAATACTTACAGTCTTCGCGTAATAAATAATAAAACTACAAATACATTGTTTTCAGGCAATTACTATCCGGAGTGGGATATGCTCAATCTGATAATTTCAGTGGTACCCATCATTCTATTAATTTGGATGATGACAAAAAAGAATTCTTATCCATCGCACATTGCTTTACCTGTTACAGCATTACTTGTTGGTTTAATTCAGCTCTTTTATTTCGAGGCAAATACAACACTATTAGCCGCTAATATCGTGACAGGGGTGCTTTCAGCTATTACTCCTATCTCAATTATTGCGGGTGCTATTTTACTCAACCGAACATTGGCCGTTTCTGGTGCTGAAGATGTGATTCGTCAATGGCTAGAAGGTGTGAGTAAAAACCAAGTAGCACAATTGATGATTATTGGTTGGGCCTTTGCATTCATGATTGAAGGAGCATCTGGCTTTGGTACTCCTGCTGCAATCGCTGCGCCTATTCTTGTTGGTCTTGGCTTTAATCCTTTAAAAGTAGCGATGTTAGCCTTGGTTATGAACTCCGTACCTGTTTCTTTTGGCGCGGTAGGAACACCAACTTGGTTTGGCTTTGGTACGCTAGGTTTAAGTGATGCAGAGTTGCTTAATACTGGTCGTTTAACTGCAGCTGTACATTTTGTTGCTGGTTTTATCATTCCAGTATTAGCACTTAAGTTTGTGGTGAGTTGGCAACAGATCCGTCGCAACTTCATCTTTATCCAACTAAGCGCGTTATCTTGTACTGTTCCATACCTGCTTCTTGCCCAGTGGAACTACGAGTTTCCCGCTTTGATTGGTGGTGCTATTGGTATGACGATTTCGATCTTTATTGCCAAAGCTGGGATCGGTCTAAGTAAAGAAACAGAGACAAATACAGAAAATACGGTAGAAAAGCTGCCATTTAAAACGGTTCTTACCGCGATGGCTCCTACCCTAATCTTGATTGCGATTCTTATTGTTACCCGCATTCAGCAATTGGGGATTAAAGGATTGCTAAACGATGCGACCCCACTGTTTAACCTACATTTAGGTTTTGCGGATTTGAGCATCAGCCAAGCGTTGATCATCAAATTAAGTGATGTATTCGGAACTAATGCATCGTGGGCTTACAAAACCTTGTATGTGCCAGCACTGATTCCATTCTTTGTTGTGGTATTGATTTCAATTCCATTACTGAAGATGAGCTCAGCACAGAGCAAGCAAGTGGTTACGGAAACACTAAGTCGTATCAAAATGCCATTTATTGCCCTAGTTGGTGCATTAATTATGGTGAAATTTATGATGATTGGTGGCGATCATTCACCAATTATGACTACAGGTAAGGCTTTCTCTGAGTTAACGGGTAAGAACTGGCAATTCTTTGCATCTTACTTAGGTGCGTTAGGAGCATTCTTCTCAGGTTCGGCAACGGTATCTAATTTAACCTTTGGTGGTATTCAACAAACTATCGCCCAGACCGTTGGCCTACCTCAAGATATGATCCTAGCCATGCAATCGGTTGGTGGTGCGATGGGTAACATGGTGTGTATTAATAACATCATTGCGGTGTCGACCATTTTAGGTATTGCAAATAAAGAAGGTTTCATCATTAAGAGAACCGTTATTCCTATGGTGATTTACGGCATTATCGCAGCAGTTGTGAGCCTGTTTATCTAACCATAATGAACACTTATTGAGTAAGGTAAAGAGCCCTTCCCTATATCGGCTCTTTACCTTCAACTGCGAGTTAAAAACAGTGTTAGTGGACTGTCTTTAGCTCGGAGTACGACAACATCGGGCTCGCCCGTTATATTTATAATTAAAGAAATTACAGCGGTATCCGCTACTGGAGCAAAACATGAAGGTAAACTTTTTTGTAACCTGCTTGTGTGACACGGTCAAAGCAGAAGTTGCCAAAAAAACAGTTGAGCTGCTCGAACAGCTTGGTTGCGAGGTCATTTTCCCTGAAAAACAAGGGTGTTGTGGCCAGCCTTCCCTAAACAGTGGCTATATCGAAAGTAGCAAGCCTGCAATGAAAAACTTGATCGCTGCTTTCGAATGTAACGACTACCCTATCGTCACTCCTGCCGGTTCTTGTGCAGCGTCGATCAAAAAATACCCTGAGTATCTAGCTGATGAGCCAGAGTGGGCTGCTCGCGCACAAAAAGTGTCAGATCGTCTATTTGAACTTACTCAGTTTATTGTCAATCAGCTAGGTATCGAAAACGTTGGTGCTCGTCTACCAGGTAAGGCGGTTTACCACCCATCATGCAGCCTAATCCGTAAACTCGGTGTGCGTGAGGAGCCATTAAAACTTCTTGCAAACGTAGAGGGTTTAGAAATGCTACCTATCGAAAACCAAGAAACATGTTGTGGTTTCGGTGGTACTTTCTCAGTCAAAATGGCAGAAATTTCTGGTGAAATGGTGAAAGAAAAAGTTCGTCATATCAAAGCAGCAGAGCCTGACTACTTAATTGGTGCTGATATCAGTTGTCTTCTGAATATCGGCGGTCGCATTCAACGCGAAGGCCAGCCAATTAAAGTTATGCACATTGTTGATGTGTTAATGAGTCGCTAAGGGGTCAGATTATGTCGATGAAAACCAGCAACGTGAAATTCAAAGAACGAATTCATGTAAAAATGCAAGATGAGTTCATGCTGAAGTCTGTAGCCAATGCTCAGGAACGCATGTTCAAAAACCGCGCTATCGCCGCTGAAAAACTGGGTAACTGGGAAGAGTGGCGCGAAATGGGTATGGATATCCGTAATCACGTACTAGAAAACCTAGACTACTACCTACAACAACTGAGTGACAATGTTCAGAAAAATGGTGGTCATGTATTCTTTGCTCGCACAGCAGAAGAAGCGACTAACTATGTTGAGAACATCATCAAGCAAAAGAACGCAAAGAAGGTTGTTAAGTCTAAGTCGATGGTGACAGAAGAGATCAGCCTAAACAAAATCATCGAACGTAATGATTGTGATGTGGTTGAAACTGACCTTGGCGAATACATTCTTCAAGTTGATGATTGCGATCCACCATCACACATCGTGGTACCAGCGCTACATAAAAACCGTGACCAAATTCGTGATATCTTCAATGACAAATTAGGTTATGAAGGCACAAGCGATCCTGAAGAGATGACTCGCTTTGTCCGTAATCATATTCGTCATGACTTCTTAGAAGCTGATATTGGTATTACTGGCTGTAACTTTGCCGTTGCTGAATCTGGAACCATTTCTCTAGTGACTAACGAAGGTAACGCACGTTTAGCCACCAGCCTGCCTAAAACTCACATTGCGGTTATGGGTATGGAGCGTATTGTTCCAACTTTTGAAGAGCTAGACATTGTTGTGAGTCTGCTATGTCGAAGTGCCGTAGGTCTGCCACTAACAGGTTATGTTACTGCGCTAACCGGCCCTCGTGAAGCCGATCAAATTGATGGCCCTGAAGAGTTTCACTTAGTGATTCTAGATAACGGCCGCTCTGATATTCTAGGTTCTGAATTCCGTGCAATTCTACGTTGTGTACGTTGTGCCGCTTGTGTAAACACATGTCCAGCATACCGTCACATTGGTGGTCAATCTTACGGTTCTATCTACTCTGGCCCTATCGGTGCTGTACTATCGCCATTACTTGGTGGTTACGACGATTTTAAAGACCTACCTTATGCGTGTAGCTTATGTAAAGCTTGTCATGATGTGTGTCCGGTTAAGATTCCACTATCAGATTTACTGCTAAAACATCGCCAAAAAATGGGCGAACTTAAGATTACCCCAACCGCAGAACGTGCAAGTGTGGGTGCCTTTAACTTCATTAACGCACGCCCAATTCTATGGGATACCGCAGTTAAAGTGGGTGCGAAAGCGGCAAGTGTGATGATCAAAGATGGCAAGATGCCATTTACAGCGGGTCCTCTAGCTGAATGGACTGAAGCACGAGATCTACCAACGCCAACGGGCGAATCATTCCGTAGTTGGTTTAAAAAGCGTAATCAAGGTTAATGGAGCACAATATCATGACAACTCAAAATGAAGATCGCATTTATAACCGCGATAGCTTTTTGAACAACATTGCACAAAAGCTAGGTCGTGAGCGTCAAACAACACCAGTTGAGCGTCCTGCGTTTCGTTATAACTGTCACCGTGAAGTGATGGCTGATAAATCCGCAGATGAATTACGCGATACCTTAGTGCAATACACAGAAACGGCACTAGGTTCACACGCTGTTGTTACCACTAAAGCAAAACTTACTGAAGATCTACGCAATATCTGTGTTAGTTACAGTACTCACCAAGAGACTGGCGAAGTTGAAGGTGAAACGATCTTTTCGGCTGATCCTCGTCTACTTGCATTAATTAACCCGCTGGATTTAATTAGTGGAAAGCATAGTGTACACGTATGGGATGCTGAGGCGGGATTTAATGCAAACATCGAGGTTGCTGAACGAGCACAAGCGGGTGTAGTATTTGCAGAACAAGTACTTGCCGAGTCTGGCACCATGGTTTTATACAGCCAAGCAAGCCAAGGTCGCACAGTTAGCTTATTACCAGAAGCATCTGTTTTTGTTGTGCCGAAAAGTGCCATTGTAGCGCGAATGACTCAGGCTACAGATAAGCTTCATAAGATGGCACAAAATGGTGAACGTATTCCGTCTTGTGTGAACTTTATTTCAGGTCCTAGCTCAACAGCTGATATTGAGCTGATCAAAGTTGTAGGTGTGCATGGGCCCGTCTATGCCACTTATGTCATTATTGATGATATGTAATAAACCAATACATACCACCAGTTATGGCAAATCACTAGTAGGATGCTAGTGGGTTAAGCACATACGGGAATAAGAATAACGCAGTCTATAACGGGCTGCGTTTTTTTATATTTATCGATTTGTATAAATTGTTAGTCACTCAAGTATAACATTCAAATAGAGTAACTTTACCTATCTCTATAATTTCAAGGTATAATCACTAGGATATTATAAAGAGATCCCGCTATGCCTCAAATTGATGATTTAGTTCTATTTACCCAGGTTATTGAGCACGGTTCATTTAGTAAAGTTGCTGAACTCAACAGCATTACTAAATCAGTTGTGAGCAAACGAATCAGTAAATTGGAATCAGAACTTGGTATTCAACTTATTTATCGAACCACCCGTAAGCTCACTATCACAGAGGCTGGTGAGGTGCTTTATCATCGTGCAAAGTCTATTAGCCAAGTCGCACAATCGGCTTTTGATGCGGTAACAGGTTACAGCGAGGCGCTCTCAGGGACGATTAAAATGTCGGTTCCAACCATTTCGGGTGAATTACTATTAGCAGAATCTGTATCTGAATTTTGTAAAAAGCATCCGGGGCTAACGGTTAATATGTCGCTTGATAACCATTTTGTTGATCTGGTGGCGGGTAACTTTGATTTAGTGATTCGTACCGGTTATTTAGAAGATTCTAGCCTCATTGCTCGTCATATTTTTAACTCTCGTTGGGTTCTATGTGCCTCTCCTGAGTATTTGGCCCAACACGGTATTCCAAACACGCCTAAAGATTTACTGCGCCACAACTGCTTAGGCTATAACCATCAAGCATCAGGCTCCTTTGACTGGCAGTTTATTCGTAATGATGAGGTCTATACCCTTCGTGTTGCGGGTAATTTCTCATCTGATAACGCAGCGGCACTTAAAAAGGTCGCATTGGCAGGAAATGGTATCGCCTATCTCCCCACCTGCTTAGTCTATGATGAACTTCATAATGAAAAGCTGGTTGAAATTTTATCTGAACATGCTGGTAAAGTGGTCGGAATTTACGCGGTTTACCCTTATACCAAAAAGCCAGCAAAACGAATCCAAGCTTTAATTGAACATATTCGTGAGAGTTATATGGAGATTAAAGAGAAGTTTTAGTGGTAAATATTATTTAAATGGCAAGTAAAAAGAGTTAGCCCAACCACTAACTCTTTTTTTATCTGCAAGGTAAGTAAACGCCCTACCCTTCAATTAACTTCATTAATAGGTGACCATCATACATTGCCTGCTTAACTAAGGCGGCCCCAGGCATGGTTGCTTGTGTATAAAAACAACTTTCCATAATATCTAAATCACGGTTGTACAGCGGGATCGACTGAGTTCGAACGCATTCCATAATAGCTGGATATAACACACTTTTAGCACGATTAAATTCGCCACCAATTAAGATGCGCTGTGGGTTAAACAAATTCACCATAATCGCAATGGCTTGACCTAAATTATGGCCTAACTCAGAGATAATTTGTCGTGCTAATGCATCCCCTTCAACCGCAGCATCACAAATACGTTCAATGGTCACTTTTCCACCATGCAGTGACGATGGGTGGCCATCACGAAGACACTGTTCTGTTTGCTCAAGAACCGCTTGAAGACTGGCAACGGTTTCTAAACAGCCATGATTGCCACAAAAACAGCGGCGACCAAATGGCTTTATTTGAATGTGTCCAAGTTCACCTACGTTACCAATACTGCCTTGAAGCACGCTGTCATCAAGCACAATACCCGCACCAACCCCATGATGAATCGATATAAGCAGTGAATTGGCTACCCCTTGAGAGTGCCCAAACAACTTTTCAGCCAATGCCCACGAGCGAGTATCATTGCCAATAAAAACAGGGAGCCCTGTCGCCTGATGGATAACAGGCCCTAACGGCAAGTTTTTTACATCATAGTGAGGCATTTGCAACACCATGCCTTCTTTAGCATTAACAAGTCCTGGTAATGAAACGGCAATGGCGGTAATTCGATCAAGCTCACTCACATGTCGGGCGAAGAAAATATTGATCTCACCAAGGAGTTTCTCAATAAGATCATCTTGATGCAATTCTGAGATCTCTTGACGCTCTTCCACTAAAATATCGCCACCCAATTCATGCAAAGCGATGGTTAAATAACCTCGACCTATACGAATTGAGAGAAATTGCCACCCCTCATTATTAGGAATTAAACCAATGGCAGGTCGACCTCGGCTGGTCGATTCTTGGTATTGGGTCTCTTTGATCAGATGAGCATCAATTAATTCACGAGTGATTTTAGTGATACTTGCTGGAGCCAACTGACTTCTTTTTGAAAGCTCAATGCGCGATATAGGGCCGTATAAATCGATAAGCTTATAGACGCTCCCGGCATTGTTTCTTTTTATGTGATCTATGTGTCCTGGTTGGGCGACATACATGTCAGTACTCCGTAATACAAATCGAGAGAAAAGCGTCGAAAATGAATTTTTTTACTTTGCGAAGTAATTGTGAAGTCTTTCATGCCAACTCCGTGATATCCATCACGTGGAAACAATAAAAGACAACAGATCAGGCTTCTGCCATAATATCGACCAGTGAGAAAATTTCTTCTCTAAAATAAAGAAGAGCTCTATTTATTCATTTTGTTCTAACGACATGAGGTTTATCGTGTACAAACTAAACGAAGTCTTTGAGACCATTCAAGGTGAAGGCGTATTTACTGGTGTTCCAGCCATTTTTGTACGTTTACAAATTTGCCCTGTTGGCTGTTCATGGTGTGATACCAAGCAGACCTGGTCAGCAGAGCCTCAAGACTTTACAACGTTAGATCGCATTATGGCGAAAACCGGTGATTCACCATTGTGGACAGAGATCGACGCACAGGGCATTGTCTCTTTGTTACAAGATCAAGGCTATACCGCAAAACATGTGGTCATCACAGGTGGTGAGCCATGCATTTATGATTTACGTCCATTAACTCAAGCGTTAGAAGCATCTGGCTATCAGTGCCAAATTGAAACCAGTGGTACTTCTGAGGTTCAAGCAACGGAAGCAACTTGGGTAACAGTTTCTCCAAAGATCAATATGAAAGGCAAATTGCCAGTATTGGAAAAGGCGTTATCACGAGCAAACGAAATTAAGCATCCTGTTGGTACCCAAAAAGACCTAGATCAACTGGATGAATTGCTCAATGGTGTTGCTTTACGATCTGATGTAACCATTGCACTGCAACCTATTAGCCAAAAACCAAGAGCAACCGAACTTTGTATTGAGACCTGTATTAAACGCAACTGGCGATTATCTATACAGACTCACAAATACTTAGCCATTGCTTAGATTGGCATAACCGCCTATTATCAGTAATCAAATAAAATTTAATACCTAATACGTATTCGCATAAAAGTTGAGCGATTAATTGTACATTTCGAGACCATAGCGAAATTAATTATGGTTTCATACCCTTACAAGACTTGATGCCAAGCGTAAGAAAGGTAATATGGACACTTGGACTGTATATTAAGCACAATTTGATCGTGCCTTAACGGAGAAGAATTTAAACATGACTTACGCGCCTGTAACTGACGTGCTAAGCGGTAAACTAGCTGTAGACAGTGAAGTAACTGTTCGCGGTTGGATCCGTTCTCGTCGTGATTCCAAAGCTGGAATCTCTTTCCTTGCCATTTATGACGGCTCTTGTTTCAACCCGATTCAGGCCGTGGTTCCTAACGAGTTAAATAATTACCAGTCTGAAGTGTTAAAACTGACTACTGGTTGCTCTGTTGAGGTTACTGGTAAAATTGTTGAATCTCCTGCTCAAGGTCAAGATTTTGAACTAGCAGCAACTGACGTTAAAGTCGTTGGTTGGGTTGAGGATGCTGATACTTACCCAATGGCGAAAACTCGTCACTCAATTGAGTATTTACGTGAAGTGGCTCACCTACGCCCTCGCACAAACGTAATTGGTGCGGTTGCACGTGTACGTAACTGTCTAGCTCAAGCGATTCACCGCTTCTACCACGAGCAAGGTTTCTTCTGGATGTCTGCTCCACTTATCACAGCATCTGACTGTGAAGGTGCTGGTGAGATGTTCCGTGTATCGACTCTAGATTTGGCTAATCTGCCAATGACAGATAAAGGCGATGTGGATTTTGACAAAGACTTCTTTGGTAAAGAAACATTCCTAACAGTATCTGGTCAGCTAAACGCTGAAGCTTATGCTTGTGCACTAAGCAAAGTATACACTTTCGGTCCGACTTTCCGTGCTGAAAACTCAAACACAAGCCGCCACCTAGCTGAATTCTGGATGGTAGAGCCTGAAGTTGCTTTTGCAGAACTTGATGATGTTGCAAAACTGGCTGAAGACATGCTGAAGTTTGTATTCAAAGCGGTACTAGAAGAGCGTCGTGACGATCTTGAGTTCTTCGCACAACGCATCGACAAAGACGCAATCACTCGTCTAGAGCAATTTGTATCTTCTGACTTTGCTCAAGTTGATTACACTGATGCAATTAAGATCCTACAAGATTCTGGCCGTAAGTTTGAGTTCGACGTTGAGTGGGGCATTGATATGTCTTCTGAACACGAGCGCTTCCTTGCTGAAGAGCACTTCAAAGCTCCTGTAATCGTTAAGAACTACCCTAAAGACATCAAAGCGTTCTACATGCGTATGAACGAAGATGGCAAAACAGTAGCGGCGATGGATGTTCTAGCACCAGGTATCGGTGAAATCATCGGTGGTTCTCAGCGTGAAGAGCGTCTAGATATTCTTGATGCACGTATGCGTGAAATGAACATCGATCCAGAACACATGAACTGGTACCGTGACCTACGTCGCTACGGTACAGTGCCTCACGCTGGTTTCGGTCTAGGCTTTGAGCGTCTAGTTTCTTACGTAACTGGCATGGGTAACGTACGTGATGTAATCCCATTCCCACGTACTCCACGTTCTGCAAGCTTCTAATAGTTTGGAATGATAAAAAGGCTGCTCTGTGCAGCCTTTTTTGTATTTGATAAAAGGAAATAGGCATGGAGCAACACGATTATCACTCTCTTATCATTCAATCTCTTGCAACGCTAAAACAGCAAAAGCCTCTGGTCGTTAATTTAACTAACTATGTGGTTATGAATAACACGGCCAATGCCTTACTGGCTATTGGAGCCTCCCCTATCATGGCCCACAGTCGTGATGAACTGGCTGAACTCATGACGATTTCTGGTGCTCTTGTCATCAATATAGGAACCTTAGATAGCCATTGGATTCCACGAATGCATTTTGCTATCGAACAGGCTAATCGTTATAACAAACCTGTTGTTATTGATCCTGTTGGATGTGGAGCAAGTCAATTACGAACACAAACTGCTCAAGATTTAGTTGCCCTTGCTAATAACGTTACCATTCGTGGCAATGCATCAGAAATTATTGCATTAGCCGGTCACATGAGTAATAGCAAAGGCGTTGATGCCCAAGACTCTACAACTCAAGCTTGCAGTGCTGCAAAACAACTGGCTCAGCAATATCAGTGCTGTGTTGTTATCTCTGGCGAAATAGACTATATCGTCGATGCTGGAACCACTGTCACCATCACAAATGGTCATGCCATGATGCCACATGTAACAGGAATGGGATGTACTCATACCGCGTTAACAGGCGCATTCGCTGCTATTGGAGAGACAACAGGAGTAACAGCAACAGCACTCTTAGGCATTGCTGGTGAAATTGCAGCCGAAAACTCAGCAGGCCCAGGCTCTTTACAAGTTAATTTACTCGATACGCTCTACCAATTAGATAGCGAGATCATTGAACACCGATTACGCTTATCTGTAATAGTCTGAGTATATTCATCATGAGAGGATGATATGCATAATTACCGTTTATACTTAGTAACTGATGAAAATCAGGATATTGAAACCCTTAAATTTGTCATAAAAGAAGCCATTGCAGGTGGCGTAACTATGGTTCAATTAAGGGAAAAACATGGCAATGTTCAAGAATTTATTCACAGAGCACTTGTTGTTAAAGCTCTACTCATTGATACGGGAATTCCACTCATCATTAACGACCGTGTTGATGTCGCACTAGCTGTTGATGCAGATGGCATTCATCTTGGACAATCTGATATGCCCGTTGCGATTGCACGTCGCCTATTAGGTAAGGATAAGATCATTGGTCTATCTGTCGAAAACAGTCAACAGCTCGATGAGGCACAAAATTTGCCTATCGACTATATTGGGTTAAGTGCAATTTATCCAACACAGACCAAAACAGATACCGTTTATTACTGGGGAATTGATGGTCTCAAGCAAGCCGTTGAGACAACTTCTCTGCCTATTGTCGCCATTGGTGGTATTAACGATAAAAATATAAGCAATGTATCGGCGACAAAAGTAGCAGGTGTCGCGCTTGTCTCTGCAATTGCTCATGCTAAATCACCTAAAGAAGCGTGCATTAAATTACTTCAAAAGATGTAATACCAAGCAAAAAATTCATAAAAAGAATAAATAAATACCAATGAGGAATTATGCTGTGATAATTCCTCAATGAATAATATTTTTTATTAATACCACAAAAAATACTCATCTTATTTTATACCTCTTGTTATTGAATTGCGTTCAATTAGGTATAAACTGCCTTGCTTCTTTTGCTACCCGACTCTAGAAGAATGAACCAAGATTATCAACATAGTCTTACTCAATGTAAGCTATTTACTTTTTTTAAAATCTGTATTGTTAGTTTATTCTTGTTCTCTATTTGCTACCAAGGGTACAACATTTATCGTATAGAAAATCTGCAGCAAACTATTATCTCTACATACCAAGAGTTATTTTCGATCAGTCGTCGATTTTCTTCGTATTACAATAATGCTGAAGCTAAAAAAATGAACTCAGGCACCTATGAAAAACATGGTGTTAGTATCATTGTAAATCAAGAATCAGAAGTTAAATCTTTATCTAAAGGTATAAAAAAATTAAAATTTGAGCTGAACCGAGTGGCACCAAATAGTATTTGGACCATAGCTGTTCTTGAAAATCCGGCTCTTTATGGGCACTTTGACCCATTACGCCAAGAATATCGTGAAGATTACGCTACCTATACAAAAAATTCTCTTATGAATCGTATCGTGCGTATAGAAGGCATCGAAGATACATACAAGCATTTTTATGGTTGCAACATCAAAATGACCGATAGTTATCTTGAGCAAGGAACTAATAAAACTGTACGTACTATTTATTACCCTATTTATAATGATAAAAAACTAGAATCAATTCTAGCCATTGATATTAAATCAAATCTAATTAGTAAAATAATCGATAGATATAACAAAAATGAATTAACTGTCATCAACAATAACAATAAAATTCATAATATATACAATGTTAAATTTTTGATTCCTTGCGCATCAAATCAACCTATTATTATAGGAATCAATTATATTGATATACTTAAGCGTTCATCTATGCTTGCTTTAGTGTTTTCAACAATAGTTTTTATATTTTATCTTAGTATTGAAAATAAAACGCACTTTTTGCAAAGAGATAAAATGACAGGATTCTACCGTCGAGATTTTTATGAAAATAAACTTAATAAATTAGATAATTTCTCAATGTTAATTATTGATATCGACAATTTCAAACAGATCAATGATACCTATGGTCATAAAAAAGGTGATGATATTATACATTACGTTGCCAAAAGGATTCTTGACAATATTAGACAAAAAGATATCGCTATCCGTTGGGGCGGTGAAGAATTCATTATTATATTTAATTCTATGGATTGTTCATCTCTTTACTCTCGTGCGGAATATATACGTAACTTGATTAGTAGAGAACCTATTTGTGGATTAGATATAACTATATCTATTGGTGGGTTATGCGAACAAGATACAACCTTTACTGAATCTTATAGACGAGCTGATGCCGCTTTATACGAATCTAAACATAATGGAAGAAACCGAGTAACCATTATATGATCAAGTACTTTTTATCTGTTAGACAAGAGACTAACTTACAAAAATTAGGTTATGTAGTACTTTCGTTTATTCTCATACTGGGAAGCTTCGAAGTCTCTAGTTTTTCATACAGTAATGTCACATCTATTCAGCAATTTTCCCTTCCATCAGGCGTTATGGTTGCGTTAGTGTACCTACTTGGTAGTTCTGCAATAATGGGGATATTTGCAAGTTTACTTTGTTATTATACTTTTTTTAAATATATTGATAGCGGTGCAGCTTATGTTTATACATTAATATTAACAATTACACTTATTCTATCTCTATCATTTATTAAATGGGTTCGATACCATAATCATTCGACAAAGTTGATTTTCGGATTCTTTGTTTTTCTGCTGCCAGCTCTATCATCTTTAACGTTGGTGATATTTGCACCTAATTCTTTCCGTTTTGAGTTTACATTAAATTTATTTCTTGCAGATTCGATAAGTATTTTATTATTGGCGCCTTTAATCGGAACCTTGTTTTTACTTATTTGTAATAATAAAAATATAAAAGAGTACATAATTGATGATATTTATGAAATCAAGAAAAATTTATTAACAAAAACGGTATTAATTGGGTTTATCATACTTGTTATGCTTTTTGGCGTATTACAACCTATTAGCTATATGGCTTACATCTTATTAATGCCTCTATTGATTGTAGCAGTGGTTGTTATACCTGTTATTTGTCAGATAATATTAATAAATATAAGTTATTTTATACTTTTAAGCGGTTGTTATACTAATAATAATGACATTCACTTTATAAACAATAAATTAACCATTTTTTATATGATGGCAATCATTGTTTTTATCATCCTTGATTTCAAGGTCAGCTTGAAAAAAGAAATTAAAGATCATAAAAAACATGTTTTCATTGATACTTGCAGTACTCTCGGTACGTATCAAAAGCTAGAATCAGACAGTCAAAACAAAACAGATTTTATAATTGCAGCGATTGATCTTCAAAGCTTATTTAAGTTTCCGATAAAAAAACGAGAAACAATTATCATTATGATCGCAAAATTACTTAAAGAAAAAACAGGTCTTTATGAATCAGCTTATATTCTTTACGATTTATCATCTTTAGTAATTTTATTAGATGACAATAGCCGAGCACTATCAAAACTAAAATCATTTAGTGAAATAGTGAATGATACTCTGGAGCAGCACAATATAAATTACAAACTGGGTAAAGTATTTTATATACGCTGTGAAAACTATACTCGTCTAAAAGTTATGATTAATCATTTACATATTAATTCAAAATTAGCAGATCCTCTATCGGAACAAAAGCTTATAAACTGTGAGAATAATGAGATCAATGATTATATCTCATTTCTAAGCTATATCGATGATAAACAGATCAATATTGCTTATCAAAATTACAGCTCTACTCAAGGAGGTGAACGCTGCTTTGAGGTATTATCACGCTTTAATTTTAACAAAAACTTTTTAAACCCTGAACGAGTATTTACCTTTGCCAAGCGTTTAAACCGTCTTGAAGCATTAGAACAAAAAGTTAGCAGAAAGGCACTTAATCACATTAAAGAGCTGCCTGAATCTGACTATCAATATGCATCAATTAATTTTTCACCAGACTTTTTATGCTCAACTAGATCAATAAATTACTTCATAAACCAATTGGAACTATTGGAAATTTCACCAGAAAAAATCTGTATTGAATTAGTTGAAACAGGTGAAATTGAAGATGTTACAGCATTAGTTGATAATCTTAATATACTAAAGTCCATAGGCGTAAAAATTGCCCTTGATGATTTTGGCAAAGGGCATGCAACTTATGAAAAGTTATTTAACTTGCCTATTGATATAGTAAAAATTGACGGCTCATTAGTCCATTTTTGCGATCAAGATTTGATGAAGCAACTCATTATTGAAAATGTGTGTAAGATTTCGTCAATGCGTAATATTAAAGTTGTCGCAGAGTGTGTGGAAACACCAGAAGAAAGAGAGATATTAGAACAATTACATATTGATTATCTTCAAGGATATCTGATTCACAAGCCAGCACTCTTTTAGTATCTCCGTCTAAAAAACAAGCATCTTAGACTAACAAGGTGCTTGTTTTTCCTCAATAACTATGAAATCACATTCATTTATAATTAAGAATATAAAATCTCAATAATATCTATTGCGTAAATTTTCATAATAAAATGCATTCCTTTAGCGATAAACGTCTCAACAGAAATGATTAAAACAATGTTTTATAACGATAATTTGATTTGATTTTGCGATGGCAATCACTTTATTCTGTGCGCCAATAAATCAACATGCAGTCATAACATGATACATATCGCTTAATGAGAGCAATTTTCAATGCACTACTTACATTTTGTCCTTGGCTTAGTTGTGGTTGCCGCACTAGCCTTATTAGCAAGTAAAGATCGAAAAAGTATTAAACTTCGTTATATTGTCCAATTATTAGTCATTGAAATTGGTCTAGCTTATTTCCTTTTAAATTCCTCAGTCGGTACAGGATTTGTTACTACATTAGCCGATGGCTTTGATCACTTAATGAGTTATGCCGCAGAAGGTACAAATTTTGTTTTTGGTGGCTTAATCAATGACAGTCAATTTAATTTCTTCCTTCAAGTGTTGATGCCGATTGTTTTTATCTCCGCTTTAATTGGTATCTTGCAACATACCAAAATCCTTCCAGTTGTTATCCGTTTTATCGGCTTTATTCTTTCTAAGATTAACGGTATGGGTAAACTTGAGTCTTTTAACGCAATCAGCGCATTAATGGTTGGTCAATCAGAGAACTTTATTACCTATAAAGATATCTTAGGTAAAATGTCTGAGCGTCGCATGTATACATTGGCAGCAACGGCGATGTCGACTGTATCTATGTCCATTGTTGGTTCATACATGAAATTAATTGAGCCTAAATATGTTGTTGCAGCGCTGATTCTTAACATGTTCAGTACCTTCATCATTCTTTCTGTCATTAACCCATACGATCATGAAGCAGAAATTGACTTTGATGACATGATGGTGGTTGATGAAGAAGAAGAGAAAAAGCTTACTTTCTTTGAAATGTTAGGTGAATACATCCTAACAGGTTTTAAAGTAGCAGTAATTGTAGCGGCAATGCTAATTGGCTTTATTGCTATCATCACTATGATTAACCAACTATGTAGCCATGCCTTTGGTATTAGTTTCCAAGATATGATTGGTTACCTATTCTACCCTGTTGCTTGGATCTTAGGTATTCCTGCCCACGAAGCGCTACAAGCAGGTAGTATTATGGCAACTAAATTAGTGTCTAACGAGTTTGTGGCAATGATGTCGCTACAAAAAGTGGCTTCTCAGTTATCAGCCCACACTATTGGTACTATCTCTATCTTCCTAGTTTCTTTTGCGAACTTTAGCTCTATCGGCATCATCGCTGGTGCGGTTAAAGGGGTAAACGAAGAAAAAGGTAATATGGTGGCTCGTTTCGGTCTTCGCTTACTATACGGTTCAACATTAGTTAGTATCCTATCTGCAATGATTGCAAGCTTAGTACTAGCGTAATTATCAGCAACTTTCCTATCTTCCAAAGCGTGCTTTTTTATAAGCGCGCTTTTTTATTTAAACTCCCCAAACCATGTGCTCTATACCTCAAATCCTTCATATCCTCTATCTAACCAAATAAATCCATCTACACTTATAGACAACCTGAAATCTCTACAATGCTGCTGCTCTGTTTTTTATGAGGCAATAAATATGGATATTCAATTATCAATAGACAATGGAATTGCACAACTAACCCTAGATAGGCCGCAAACCTATAACGCACTCACGCTCAATATGTATCAAGAACTAGGTAGACACTTTATAGAGCTAACGAACAACCCAGAAGTTAAGATCATCATTTTAACTTCAAGTAGCGATTTCTTTTGTAGTGGTAATGATATGTTTGACTTTCGAACGATTGGTCACTGCTCAGAGCAAGAAATTCAAAAGCATCGACTTGATATCGAAAGCTTTATGTTTAATTTTATCAATTGCTCTAAGCCCATTATTGCCGCTGTCACAGGGCCGGCAATAGGAATAGGAACAACTCTACTGCAATATTGTGATTATGTTGTTGCAAGTTCGCACAGCTATTTTCAAACCCCTTTTACTGCATTAGGTCTTTGCCCTGAATTTGGCGCTAGTGTGGTGCTAGAAAAGCTCATCGGAGCCAGAAAAGCGCGAGCGATGTTACTATTTAGTGAAAAAATGACTGCAAGTGAAGCAAGTGAGCTGAGATTTATTAATGCAATCTCAGCCAAACCAATCAAACACAGCTATGAGATTGCAGGACAATTACAGCACCTCTCTATCAATGCGATAACCCACTCAAAAAGAATGTTAAAAAATATTCAATATCATAATATTGAAGAAACCATCAAACAGGAAAATGATTTAATCTTTCAGCTTATTCAACAACCCGATGCTCAAGCACGAATTGAGAAATTTATCGAGAAAAGTCGAAGATAAGAGAGTGTGTCGTTACAAAATAATCACAAAAAAGACCAATAAGAAATATTTATCAAGATAATTTGTTGCAAAATCTTGTCAATCTTCCATGTATAGAGGTATAAAGGAAAACGACCTTTTTACTTTTTGCATGGAAGATACTGATGTTTGAAAAAATTTCTGCAGCACCAGCTGATCCTATTCTTGGTTTAACTGAAGAATTCAAAAATGACCCTCGTGTTGAGAAAATTAATCTTGGCGTAGGTATTTATAAAAATGAACAAGGCCAAACACCTGTTCTAGCTACCGTTAAGAAAGCAGAAGCTATCCTTCTAGACAAAGAAACCACCAAATCTTACCTCAGCATTCCTGGTACTCCAGAATACGGTCTAGCTGTACAACAATTACTGTTTGGAGCAGATGCAAAGCTTATTGCAGATAAACGAACTAAAACTGCTCAAGCTCCTGGTGGTACTGGTGCACTTCGAGTAGGTGCTGAGTTTATTAAACGCCAATTAGGTGATGTAACAGTATGGATCAGTAATCCGACATGGGCTAACCATCATGGTGTATTTGGTGCCGCTGGTTTAGAAATCAAAACATACACATACTATAACCCTGAAACGAAAGATATTGATTTTCCTGCAACCCTTGCAGACTTAAACCAAGCGAAAGCAGGTGATATCGTTCTATTCCACGGCTGCTGCCATAACCCAACCGGTATTGATCCAACAGCAGAACAGTGGCAACAACTGGCCGATCTTTGCAAAGAGAAGCAACTGCTACCTATGTTTGATTTTGCCTACCAAGGCTTCGCTTCAGGCGTAGAAGAAGATGCTCAAGGTCTTCGTCTTTTTGCCGAGCAATTAGATGAACTGCTTATTGCGAGCTCTTTCTCTAAGAACTTTGGTCTGTATAACGAACGAGTTGGTGCCTTTACGCTTGTTGCGAAAAATGCCCAAGAAGCAGAAGTCGCTTTTAGCCAAGTTAAATCTATTGCACGCGTTATTTATTCGAATCCACCAGCCCATGGCGCAGCTATTGTAACGGTTATTCTAAATGACCCAGCATTACGAGCTGAATGGGAACAAGAAGTGGCAGAGATGAGAGATCGTATCCAAGAAATGCGAACTCTATTTGTTGACACATTAAAGTCTCTTGGCATTGACCGCGACTTTAGTTTTATTGAGCAACAAAACGGTATGTTCTCTTTTTCTGGTCTCAACAAAGAGCAAGTGCAGCGCTTAAAAGATGAGTTTGGTATTTATATTGTTGGTTCAGGCCGTATTAGTGTGGCAGGAATGACAAAGGCGAATATGATGCCATTGTGTCAAGGTATTGCGGCTGTTTTATAGCGGTAGTTAATTATAATAATGAGGATAGCCGTTTATTTTTAAGTAGCGTCTATCCTGATTTATCTAACGGCAACACATTACAAAACAACTCTCTCTCAAATTGTCGTTCTAAATGCTCTTTCCATGGCCTATCTGATATTGGCACTAAATAGAATTTTTCTCGATGAGTATCCGTCACAAAGGCCATTCCATGACGCATTAATTCGTAATGGATATCGTTAATAAAACCTAGTGTGAAATTTTGCCTACCCGTTAACATATTAATGTCTTCACGCGTTAAGCTGACCCCGACCTCTTCTTCGGAAAATCGATGCCTTAACCAATCAGCAAACTCTCTTGCACTTACCATTGTCATTCGGTAGCCCCCATAAATGAGCTCATCTTTTTGTTAACTATCTATAATTTATAGTCGAAAACAGAGAGATTTTCCTAAACAAAATAAGATAATAGTCGAAAGAATCAAAGTGATATGAATTGAATTGCTTAGAGATAAGCGAAGAAAAAAGATAGGAGAGATACCCGCCCCTAGATATGGAAGCGGGTGAACAGAAAATTAAGCGGCTTTGTATAGCACTTTATTTCCTGACAGCTGGATGCGCTCAACAAGGTTTTCTTCAACAAGCTTCTTTAGTGCGCCAGTTGCCCAAGATGCGGCTTTGCTGTCCTCTTGACCAGCTTCAAGGCCAATACCTTTAGGGTTGATACCATCAGTATTTGCTTTCACAATATCCAGAACTTGTTGCTGCTTTGGCGTTAAGTTTACTGATGTTACGACTTCAGACTTTGCTACTTCAACTTTCGCAGAATCTTTTTTCTCTACAGTTTTTGCCGCTGGCGCTGCTTTTTTCACATCGGCTTTTGGCGCTTCTTTTACAGATACTGTATCTGCTACTACTACCGTTGCTTGGATGCGTTTTTGCAGTTTAAGCTGAACTTTACGTTTGTGAGAGATTCTCATTAAATTTCCTACTCCGTTGCACTACTTTCAGTCACCACTGAACCAGCGGGTAAAATCAAGGCGCGTTTTATATCAAGTATGTCAGGGGAATGCTAGTAACTGCTCAAATATAGAGCAAAAAAAGGCAACTTATCTTAAATATTGATGCATATTTCTCAGATTTTTACTTTGTTGATATACACACCAAGGCACAACAATGAGCAAATTTTAACCCTTACAAATTGAAGTAAGTCTTTGCCAAACGTCTATTGTTCTTCCAAAATTATTAATGTACGCAAGACAATGAAAAAGAGGCATGTAGATGAGAACAACTTATATCTGCTCACCGAAGCTTTCTTCATATTCTCACATGACGATCATCGCGGTTGCATTAATTATTGCATTTAGTGCCTTGATATACTTTGTTCCAGGAATAAACGTCAGCCTTATTGCTCTACTTTTTTTAGCTATTTTTACTCTCATTGCACTCTATAGTCTCACGCACTCTCCCTCTGTTATTTTTTCTTTAACTTTTATGCATATGCAGTTTCACAGCAAGACGGGGGGCTGGTTGATTCAATGGAACAATGTGCGAGCTGTTGGTATCGCCACAATCGAAACTCAAGGGTGGCATCATAAGATCCCTTGGATAGGAATTAGATTGAAAAATTACGACCAATTTCTTAACAGTATCTGTTTAAGAACGGCGAGTAAAATTATGACAGAGCAACGGGATCTTTTGCTGATTGCCTATAAACAAATTCAATCTCCGCAACACGAACTGGAAGATATTTTATTTGATGATAGTGTGTACATCATGGAGGATGGCAAAGAATTAACAGGATTACTCGCGACGCTTGCTAATAGAATGCGCTACAATCGCGAGTATTTAGGCTATGATTTTTTCATTTCAGACGACCTTGTCGATCGTCCTATCGATGAGTTTATTGGCTTAATAAGACGCTATATGGCCGCTGCTTAAGCAAAGGCTACCGCTTCCTCTACCAACATACTCTCTAGCGTAATATTTCGGTCTCTCATCTTTGCGGCAAGTCGCTGCTGGGCGAGAATCTGTAACTGACGAACACGCTCGCGCGTTAAGTTTACAGCAGTAGCCACTTCTTGTAGTGTATGAGGTTCATAACCAAATAAGCCAAATCGACGCGCAATAATTTCCTGATCGCGCGGTTTTAACTCAGCTAATAACATCGCTAATACTTCCGTCTGATCTTCTTCATTTAACAGCTCAGTATGATCTAATTTACTGTGGTCTGGAATGATTTCAGAAAATTTAGCACCTTCATCAAATTGATCATCTAATGAAGAATAGCGTCGTTCGTACTTCAGTATTTTTTCAATTTCTTCTTTTGGACTGCCCGTTAAAGCTGAAACTTGATCAATCGTAACTTGCTCTGATTTGGTCGACATTTCTTTAAATGCTGAATAAATAGTGCATAGTTCTTTTGAGATATGAACAGGCAAACGTACTTCACGGGAGTGATTATGAATAGCACGATCCATCGCCTGCTTAATCCACCAAGTCGCATAAGTTGAAAAGCGATAACCGTAGTCTGGATTAAATTTTTCGACAGCAGTGATCAAACCAATATTTCCTTCATTGATTAAATCATCAAGATCTAAACCTCGGTGCTGCATCTTTTTAGCAATGCTGACGACTAAACGCAAATTGCTTTCAATAAGTTTTGCGCGTGCTTTTTGATCGCCTGCTTGAACTTTAATACTTAATTCAATTTCTTCTTCTTTAGTAAGTAAAGCACGCGATCGTAATTGTTTTAGGTAAATACCGGTTACTGATTGAATATCCATTTTTCTACAAAACCATAACATCCATATTGTTATTAATTTGTATCGTATCCATAGACAAAAATAAACAGATAACAATCATTTATCACTTATTCACCAAATATTTCATTTTTCACTGAATAAAAACCTTCTGAATAAAATAAATTATTGTTAAAACAAGATAAATCAGTAAAAAATGACCCAAAACCGTCAAAGAAATGTGATTCTTAGCATAGAAAAAAGACACTCCGTCAAAAACGTTAAATTTAACATTTTCATCAAATTATCTTCTGAGTAATCGCAACAGATTGTGCTTTTAAAAATGGTAGTAGCAACAAACCTATAACAGCAGATACTGCTGCAAGGACGGTAAAGAATCCTGTCCAATGATAATGTTCAACCACTATAGCCAATGGATAACCTGACAGCGCGGCCCCCATATAAGCAAATAAGCCAACAAACCCCGTGGCGGCACCCGCAGAATTTTTGTGTGAACACTCGGCGGCAGCCATGCCTATAAGCATCTGAGGACCAAAAATAAAGAAACCAATGGCAAAAAAACATGCTGATTGCAGAACATAACTTTTAAATGGCATCAACCAAAGTGCGGCTACAGAAAGAAAAATTCCGATAGCAAAAATCAGATTCATCGGGCCTCGGTTTCCGCCAAATAGTTTATCCGATCCCCACCCTGCGACTAAAGAACCCACAAATCCCCCAATTTCAAACAAGGAGATCGCACCATTAGCCGAAATCAAACTGTAGTGAAATTGCTCTGTTAAATAGAGATTACCCCAGTCATTAATACCCGTTCGAACGATATAAACCAAGACATAACTGAATGCCAATAACCAGATATATTTATTTTTAATTACATATTTATGCAAAATATCACGACTACTCAAGCCTAAACCTTCATTCTCCTGAGCAATTTCTAAGTGATCTTTTCGCCATCGGCCAACGGAAGGAAGACCTAAGGTTACAGGCTTATCACGTAATCGCCAGCAGATGAAAAGGCCAATCACTACCGCAATGATACCCGGCAGCATAAAGCCGTACCGCCAACCAAAATGCAGGGTTAAATAACCAACGACTAAAGGGATTAACGCACCACCAACATTATGAGCGGTATTCCACAGAGCCCACCAAAATCCGCGCTCAGAACGAGAGTACCAGGTCGTTAATAATTTTGAGCACGATGGCCAACCCCACCCTTGGCACCACGCATTAAGCACCCACAACATGGCTAGCA
Source organism: Photobacterium damselae (assembly GCF_003026815.1). Taxonomy (GTDB): domain Bacteria; phylum Pseudomonadota; class Gammaproteobacteria; order Enterobacterales; family Vibrionaceae; genus Photobacterium; species Photobacterium damselae. The sequence continues at coordinate 39,771 of NZ_PYOG01000001.1, forward strand.
TATACAGCGAGCTCGAAAGGCCAAAAACGATATTAATAATGCCTGTTGCAATTAGCCCAAGCCCCATAAAATAACGAGGATTCGATCGGTCTGAGATAATGCCAGAGAAAAACTTTGAGCATCCGTAGGTGATATAAAAGAGTGTTCCTATAAGGCCAATATCAGCTTTATCGAGCCCAAGGTCAGCCATCATCGCAGGCATCGCGTAATTAAATGTTTTGCGCGAAAAATAAAATCCAGCATAGCCGATATACATAGAGACCATAATGTGGAAGCGCCAATAATGATACTTCTGATCAATCTCTGTTTTATCTTCTACCATGGTTGATGGGTAATGAGATCGTAAAAATCCAAACATAGCGCTTCTCAAGAATTAGATTTGTGGTAAACGGACATGTAATTGGGTTCCACTTTTAATTTGTTCAGAATATTTGGGGATGGATGTAATGGAAAACTCCCCCCCTAACGCTTGGACTCGCTCTCGCATACCGCGAAGACCAAAGCCTTTTAGCGTATCTTCTTGTTTAAAGCCAATACCATTATCCGAAATAGATAACTCAATTTGCTCATCAAAATGGAAATTTAATACGACCTTGGTCGCTTGCGCGTATTTAGCGATATTATTTAATGCTTCTTGGCATATTCGATACAACGTAACATTGGTTTCATCATTAAATGTGATAGTTTCAGACTGTTCTGGAAACCAATTCAACTCCACACTCATCTGGTGACTACGCAGTTCAAAAATGAGCTGTTCAATCGCTGCCTTCAAGCCAAGATCGTCTAAAGTCTTGGGCCGCAATTGTGTGAGTAACCCTTTTGTTGTGTCATACACATTTAAAGATAGGCCTTCAATCATGGAGGCACATTTCTCACCCATTGGCGATGTTTCAACTCGCTTTAAAATACCTGCTTGCATTCTAATTGCCGTGATATTTTGTCCAATCTCATCATGCAACTCACGAGCGATATTTTTACGGACTGACTCTTCAGCTTTAACTAATTGACGAGATAGACTCTGATTTCGCTCTAACTCATGGCGTAAATACAAGTTCAGTTCACGTTGTCGTTGAACACCAATACCAAGCAGAATCCCCGTCAATGTTTGAGCAGAAAGAGAGAGCATCAAGTCGGTGATTTCAATATTAGAGACGCCACTTCGTACTGCAATTAACGCAATACTATTGAGCAAAGTACCAAGTAGAGCGCCTTGCCAACCATAACGAAACGCCAACAGAATAATAGGAATGGCTAAACAAAATGGTGCAAAGCGCTTTAATTCTTCAGGTAAAAGTAACTGAGCCAAAATACTCAGCAAAAATACAACCGCATAGACAATGACATGCCTTGCACGAAGGGCAACAGGATAAGCGACTACATTAGCCGTTAATGGAGACCATGATTGTTTAAACAGATAGTTCCAAATCAAATAACAGCTTGGCACAATCATTAAGCCGCCAGTGATTGAAACTAAGAGCACCAGACCACTTGATACCCCTTGATGGCTGACAATCAGCATATTCAATAATGACGTTATGCCGATAACTGCCCCGAGGATACTTAATTGATACCACTGAGTAGCTGATGATGCCTCTTTACTTAAATAAAATTTATCGGCATACCAAACAATAGGTAGTGATGCGATACTGCTGATAAGAACCGATATCCATTGAGGCTGAGCTAACAAAATAGCCAACGATATGGTTAAAAACCACTCGGCGCCATAGAGAACAAACCAATATTTTTTGGGCGTATGCAGCACCATCCCCAAACGAAAAGCAAAGGGGAAAAAGAGGATGGCTAACTCCGCCTCCATAATGAAGTAAGATGAAATGATCCACAGGCAGAACCAGGTGCATAACACCAGAAAAAAGCTACAAATGGATGTCACAATGTAGTTGCGCATTAAACCAGATCACCATGGAAATACTGGGCCAGCTCTACATTATTTTTCACTCCGAGTTTTTCCATCGCATTAGCACGGTGCACATGAACTGTTTTATGGCTAAGCCCTAATTCAGCCGCAACGGTTTTAACGTCTAACCCTTTAGCTAAAAGCAATCCAATTTCTCGCTCACGTTTAGTTAAATGGACAGAAGCTTGTTCGTCATCTTCTTGTTGCACCAAATTGATTTCAATATCAGGTGAAAAATATTGTTTTCCTGTAGCAACCGAACGAACTGCATCAATCAATTCATCCGGACTACAACGTTTACTTAAATAACCAACAGCGCCACAAGATAATGCCTGCTCTATCACTGCAACAGAGTCATGAACACTCAACATAATACAAGCGATGCCAGAAGGAATATCTTTAAGCAGAGATAAACCACTCTCATCAGGCATAGAAATATCTAAAATACACACATTTGCCTCTGTTCCTGGGAGGCCAACTCTAGCTTCTGCAGCGGATCCAAATTCACCAACAACTTCAATATCTTCTTCTAAAGATAGCAATTGTGAAAACCCAGAACGAACAATCATATGATCATCAATAAGTACAACCTTGATCATAACGGCCTCTCAAAATGTCAGAGAATAAGATAAAGTCTATAACTTGGTTCTTACTCTTAGAAGTTAAAACGAAAAAACCACTTTATTACTTAAAATAACAAAGTGGTTTTGAGTACCGATATCTATTTATGCCTTATTGATCAGTACAAAGGCATTTCGTCAGCAACAAATGGGTTACTTGCTCTTTCTCGTCCAAACGTTGAAGACGGTCCATGGCCTGGAATAAATGTCACATCATTTCCTAACGGCCAGAGCTTTCCTTTGATTGAATTGATCAAAGTTTGATAGTCACCACGAGGGAAATCGGTTCTGCCAATGCCACCATTAAACAATACATCGCCAACAAAAGCCACTTTCGCAGAATCACTAAAGAAAACAACATGGCCTGGCGTGTGTCCTGGTGTATGTAGAACAGAGAGGACTTCCTCACCAACGGTTACTGTATCGCCATCTTCTAGCCATTGAGTAGGATCGAACGATTCAGTCATTGGGAAACCAAACATTTCGCTTTGACGGGGTAACCCTTGTAACCAGAAAATATCTTCTTTTTGAGGGCCAATAACAGGAACGTTCAACTCTTGTGCTAAAGGTTCTGTGCCACCAACATGATCCAAATGACCATGGGTAAGTAGAAGTTTAGTGACAGTTAGACCCAACTCTTGAACGTGCTGTTTGATGACATTGATATCACCGCCTGGATCGATAATAGCGGCTTGATTTGTCTTATCACACCAAACAATCGAGCAGTTTTGTTGAAAAGGTGTTACGGGTACGATTCGATATTGAAGACTCATAGCGTCATGTTTCCTAGATTTAACTCTGTAAAAGCATGCCATGGTTCCATAAAAAAGAAAATGCTTCTCTTGTGAAAAGCGAACAAACACCTTATACCAAATTATTCTTGCTGAACCTCGCACCTTATAGCTACTTGGGTATATGCTATTTTTCTTATCATTACATTAATAACAACACTCTTAATTTAAATACGGCTAAGTCACTTATATAAAGTTCCCTTATATTTGTATTATATTTATTATCTAAAATTAGGCATAAAAAAAGCCCAGAAAAATCCTGGGCAAATATTTGAACGTAAAGTAACTATTAATTAGTTATATAAAAAATTAACGTATCCATATCGATTAATTGTCATATAAATAACTTATTCATTTGTTTATATATCATCAATTGTAATAGGTATTAATAATGGATTATCCACGCCACTGACGAACAGGACCTGTATCTATATGAACAAACCCACTTTTTGGATAATAACCGACGCCACCAATATTTAATTCCATTGCAACTCGTCGTACTTTAGATAAAGGAATACCCTCTAAATTAAAATCAATTGCTTGCCCTGTCATATGATAGCTTTTTTTTGCCACCCCACCACTACGACGAGCTAACATCTTATTTGTTGCTGGAGAACGATACCCTGAAATAATTTGAGCTTGGCCTTTATGACCCAGTACATCTTGAATATGTGCAATAGTATCAAATAAGCGTTTATCCATTCGAGTCGCTTCATTCTGACGAAAATCACGACACAAATGATTCATTCTTTTTAATTCACTATAGATATAGCCACGCCCATTATAATATTCCGTTTCTAAATTCTCACCTGTATGAATATTACATAGTGAAATAGTTCTTGGATCTTTTGCTTTGAATGGTGTTGCAATCGCCGTCCCAGGCAACGCACATGCACCTAGCGCCAGTCCACCAGCGATCAATAGCTGACGGCGCGAAATATGAATATCTGACATTTTAATAAACCAAATGAATTACATTAAAGACTTCAGGTCAAACCACCTCATTAATGAAAAACACAATAACTACGGCTTAATAATCCGTCAAACCCCCAAACTCAAATAAAACGCCGTGTAAATATACAAATTACTGCTAATTGTTGAGAATAAAGAGATTTAATAATTGTAAGCAGTTATGTAGAGTTTTCCATTTTGAGATGCACCCCCCATTTTGTCATAGTGATAAATATCATCTCGGTAATAAATTAAACCATTCCCCTCAGCCCAAGCGGTCTGATAAATTAAATGTACGGGTATCTTATTTTTTAATACCACTGTTTTTGTTCTCGTCCTTGATGAATATTGGATAAACCTTTTATCACTGACTCCTGAATACTCAAGCAACAGCTGTGCCAAACCTTTTGCATATTCAACTCGAACACAGCCAGAGCTGAGTGCTCGATCAGATTTATTAAATAGACGTTTTGAAGAAGTATCATGAAGATAGATGGCATAATCATTAGGGATATTAAATTTAAAACGACCTAACGCATTTTTATTTCCCGGCTTTTGGCGCAGACGATAAGGAAACGTTTTAGGATTAACCCCTCGCCAATTAATGGCATTAACCGATATTCGGGCAGGATTTGACCAACTGGATAGGATCTCATATCGATTACGAGTCAGATAACTTGGGTTACGTTTCACTTTTGGCAAAATGTCCTTTCTCATGATTGAAGTCGGCACATTCCAATAGGGATTGAATACCACAGATGTTATAGTGGAATCCATCATCGGAGTATTTCTAGATGGTCGACCAACAATCACTTTGCTTGTCATAACCGATTGATTATTAAGCCTTGCTGTCAGTTCATAAGCGGGGATATTAACGACTATTTGATTAGGCTGTTCATCGGGCCATAACGATAATCTTAAAGTGTTTAGTGCAACGACTCTTAAGCGCTCTTGTGGCGATTTTGACAACCAATACAGGGTGTTTGGACCGATTACACCATCAGGACTTAAACCATGGCGTTGTTGAAACGATTTTACCGCTTCAATTAAAGTTGGAGATAAATAATCCAGGTTTTCTGTTAGCATTTGTTCGGCTTGATAACTCGGTAGATCTCCTAACATTTCAAGAATAGTAATTAAGTTTTTTGCATTGGGTAATGGGTTACCTAAAGAGACCTTATTGGCAACATGAAAGATAGGCCAACGTTTATGACTAAGTTGAGTAAGCTTCTCTAATGCTTTGATATTACTAGTATACTGTTCGTTATTACCTTGAAGAGAAGAGATATACTTTACCATCTGAGCTGTTTCTGATGCGGTTAAAAATGACTCAATTTCATGATGACTTGGTAACGGTAAAGGCCATTTCATTTTGCCACCAAATAGCCACTCTCGCTGCTCATGCTTGGAATACTGATAAAAGCTTAATAATGCGAGCATCGTATCGGTTGCAAGAAGATCAATTTGTTTCCAATCCTGAGTATTTTTAAGTTGCATTATTTTGGTATAACGTTTTGTTAAATCAGGACTTATTTTAGCTATTTCAAATATTTTCAGATTGGCCAATAATGCCTCAATGGCCTCTTTACTAGACCAATACGGTTGATATCCATTGGTGTAATAGATTTCTGCCAGCTTATCTGGATATGAGATAACTGATTGAATACTTGGAATATCTTTAACCCAATCTAGTGCTGCTTGATATTTAGGATTAAAGTAGTGATCTAATTGAGTGCTACCCACATCACGGGAAGGATCATAGAGTTGAGCAATTTCAATATGCATTGCATTATCCATTGCATTTTTTTGTTCTAATGGAAAAGGCTCAATATCCAAATGGTAGGCATGAATCTGGCATGAATACCCAAGAGTACAAGCGATGCACAGTGATAAAGTCGAGAAAGTCTTCATCATTTTCTCCTATTGCTGATCATTTCAGTATGGCAAATTAATTTCAGCTCTAGGAAAATTTGAACGGTATTTATTTATGATAAATGTTTTAGTATTTTGACTTTTCATTATTATAAAAAACTAATCTATTGAATTTACATGATTAATTTTACTCTAACCTGAAACCACCTCCCTTTTTGAACTGAGAAATCATCTTATTTGTCTCACTTCTTTTACACTTGAGATCATTATCTTGTTTAATCATCTAAAACGACTCAATTTTTTCATCATTATTGGACCTATTAACCCAATCATTGTCATAGAGACAAACATCTTGAGACAAGTTTGATATATACCCAAGTAACTTCAAGATGCGAGGTTCAGCGAGAATAATTTGGTTTACAGGCAAGACAACGATTTGAAGATCTAGTGGCTCTAAATTAAAAATCGTTAACGCAGTATGTGAAGCAAATTAACTCGCCCTTTGGGAGCGTGTCACAGACACAATTTCATCGTCAAACAATTTGGAAATAGCGAGCTATTACACTGCATTGTTTGTCTTGAACTTGAATCAGTGACAACGCTCTGAATCCTGCATCTTGAAGTCACTTGGGTATAAATTACAGTTATAACGTGAAAAAGGCTTTTAAGTTGTTGTCATTTGAGGTAGTTTTCCAAGGTTGATTTTGGAGAGTTTCATGGAAAAGCACGAAGAAGTACTTATTGCCTTACGACAGATTATTCGAGCGATAGATCTACACTCACGTAAGCTAAATAAAAATGCAGGTCTAACGGGTCCACAACTTGTGTTAATGCGCGCAATCCGTGATTCCGGTACAGAAATTACAATTCGTCAACTGTCGAATAACACCAATATGAGCCAAGCAACAGCAACAACTATTCTTGACCGCTTAGAAAGTCGAGAGTTGGTTGTTCGTCAACGCAGTCAATTGGATAAACGTAAAGTGCATGCCCACCTAACAGAGAAAGGTAAAGCATTACTTGAAAAGGCACCTATGCCACTACAAGATAGCTTTATTTCTCAATTCCAAACGTTAGAAGATTGGGAGCAGTCACTACTTCTCTCCTCTGTACAACGAATTTCATCTATGATGAATGCTGAACATTTAGATGTTGCTCCCCTACTGGAAGTGGGTAGCATCACCAAGCACGACAGTTCAGAAGAATAGACCAACGACATATTTTATGACGTTAGAACCCGTGTTAAGCCAGTGTATTATGCTGGCTTTTTAGTATTAGGCCAAAAGATGTTACTCGAAGGAATTGAGACGTTATTAATGCTTGCTCAGGAAAAAACCATGAGCAGAACTGGCAGTCGTTTGTATATTAGTCAATCGGCAGTCAGTAAACGAATTGCGAAACTGGAAGCAAAATTAGGAAAAAAACTGATTGAGCCTAAAGGTCGCCACATTAAGCTCACCCCTGATGCTGAATTGCTGATTGCAAATGTAGGCCCAAGTTTTAATGAGATTCGAGGACTCATTTATGAGCAGCAAGAGTTAACCGATCAAACCTGTATTTCTCTTGATTGTTCGGAAACGTTAGTTGCTGGTTATTTAGCACCCATTATTGGTTCTTATATAGAGCGAGATCCCTATATCTCGATTACAACGCACCACACGCCAGTAATCGTCGAACACATTCAGTCGGGTGAAGCTATCATAGGTTTTTGTGCCGGCCATCTACCGCCCCATCACGGTTTAGAAACCATTCATTTGCTCGATGAGCCCTTTAGTATCGTCAGTAAAGAAGCGCTACTCGCTCCACCGTTGAATCTTATTGTTAATGACCTAAAAAATCCCGCGAATGCCTATCAAGCAGGATTACTCCAACAGGCGAACATTATTCCGTTAATGGAGATGGATTCATACACTGCCAGCGCTCAATTGGCTTTAGCGGGTGTTGCCCCGGCTCTTGTTCCTCAATCTATCGTTAGCACCTTAAATATACCAACAATGCATTGCCACCATTTTGCATTTCTTGATGAGCTGACCCGGCCTATTCATTTGCTTTATCGTGCGAACAGCCTTAAATCATCAAGAGTTAAAACCCTAATTGAAACCATTGCGGATGCTGTTCCCAAAGTAGCTTTAACGCCATCAACATTGAAATAGTCACTACCATTGGACGGATCAATTTATGTCCTTTGGTGACAACTACCTTAGCTCCCATTCGAGCACCAAGAAAACCACCCGCAGCCATGACTAAACCAAGCTCCCAAATAGGCAATCCTGCGATAATAAAAAAGGTTAATGCCGCAATATTTGAGGTGAAATTAAGAACTTTGGTTCTAGCCGTCGCTTCAATTAAGCCGCAACGAGCAATCGCAACAAAACAAACGGTAAACAGAGAACCTGTACCTGGACCAAAAAATCCATCATAAAAACCAATTGAAAAGCCAACCGTTAACGCAAAGAGATTATCGGATATACGCGGTTCACCAGACTCTAATTTGGCCTGAGGCGCTAAAATAAAGTAGAGCGAGATACAAATAAGTAAAATAGGAATTAAACTGGTTAGAATACTAGCATCAATTTGTTGTACAGCTTCGGCTCCAATAGCGGCACCGGTAAAGGTACAAACGATAGCCACGCGCATAGCTTTAAGACTCACTAAACCTTGGCGAACAAAATAGAGTGAAGCCGAAAAACTACCGAACGAGCTCTGTAATTTGTTAGTCGCGAGAGCCTGTGTTGGTGGAACCCCAGCAGCCAGTAATGCAGGAACGGTAAGTAGCCCACCACCGCCAGCTATAGCGTCAATAAATCCGGCCAAGCCTGCAACACAGAACAATAAAACCAAAACATCTAAAGATAAATCCATTTATTCACTCGCTATCTATTACACTTTCATCAGATGGTGATAATCCACCACTTAAGTAGAGCAGCCATAGTAGCGAGTAATGTTTGAGTTACAAAAGGAAATATGCGAAGAGAACCTATTCCCATTAGGAAACAATCATCTTCTAAAATAACATTAAGTTAGATCATTTATGATTGATTACGGCACATCTCTGCGGGGAAAGAGAGTTGTACCATAACATGTCGTTTAAACAGTTCATCGTAGTTCTGCTCATCTAACGCTTTTTGCATACAATTAAGCCAAGCTTGTTTTTCCTCAATCCCAATAACAAGATGTCGATGTGCTCCAGGTAAATTCATTGAACCGTATTTTTCCGTGTACTCTTGAGGCCCACCTAACCAACCAATTAAAAAGGTCGTTAACTTTTCTTTGGTAATGGTTAAATCATCTGGGTGCATTGCTCTAATGTTCTTTGCTTCAGGGCAAGTATCAATAAACTGATAAAAAGAGGCCACCAGTTGTGTAATTCCTGGCTCTTTTCCTGCGGCAGCAAAACAAACCTCGGGATCTTGGTAGTTCGGCGCCGCCCTTTTTTTTACACCAGACAACTCATCTTGCTCGGGATATTCAGATCGATCCATCGGTATTACCCTATCTATTATCAAAAAATAAAGCGCAGCCTAAGCCACGCTTTAAGATTATGATAAATAGACAGATATTTCTAATCTATTTAACTTACATATATCGGCCCGCTAAATGAAGTAACGGGAGGCACTTCACCTTTAAACTTCTCAACTTGCACCACTACAGTATTGGCACTGGTTGCCTGAGCAAGTTCTGAGGTCCCAATATCTTGAGTTAATGTATTAGGATCGCCATAAGTATCAAGAGCACCAATATCGTTATTGATCGGACCAAACCAAGCCCCTTCGGTAATACGAATCACCCCCGGTGGATAATCCCCAGAAACTTTAGCTCCAGCAAGTAACTGCCCTCGGTCATTAAAAACTCTGACAATGTCACCATCTTTAATACCTCGAGCTTTGGCATCATCTGGGTTTAAATGTACTGGCTCCCGACCTTTAACAGCATAAGTTTCACGGAATTTTTCCGAATCACACATCTGTGAATGAAGTCGTTTTGGCGGATGACAAGACTGAAGCCAAAGAGGATATTTATCGGATTTTGGCCCACCATGAGAACGCTCATTTTTCTCAAACCACATAGGATGTCCCTGACAATATGGGTATTTATAACAAGCGATTTTTCGGCTGTATATTTCAATAAACCCTGATGGCGTACCCAATGGGTTAATTTCAGGGTCTTCTCGGAAGGCAGCGTGGCTAACCATAGATTGATCGGTCTTAAACGGAGCGAGCCCTTGTTGCCAAAACTTATTAAATTCTGGCATTGGGTACTTATCTTTGTTAGCCGCACGGCAATCGTTGTAGAGTTGTTTTACCCACTCCATTTCCGTCATACCGCGAGTATATTCTTTGCTTTTACCAAATCGTTCACACAACTCGGTAAAAATTTGGAAATCTGTTTTTGATTGAAAAAGCGGATCAACCAGCTTATGCATTGCAAGAATACCCGCTGTTGAATAAGTACCAAATTGGTCAATATCATTACGTTCAAACTGAGTACAAGCGGGCAAAACGATATCAGAGAAGCGGCAAGTTGGCGTCCATGTATAATCAATATTGACAACCGTTTGCAGCTTTCTAAATGCCTCCTTCATTCGGTTACGGTCTTGATGGTGATTCCATGGATTACAACCACTAAAGACCATCATTTTAATATCAGGCAAGACAACCTGACTGCCGTTATATTGAATTTTTTTACCCGGCTCCATGATGGCATCAATCCAACGAGCAACAGGAATGATTGAGCTATAACCTTTGAAATCGGTATTGTTCCAAACTGGTACTTGGCCTTCATCTACATTACGGGGAAAACCACCAGGCCCGGCTGCATTACTGTATGGCGTACCAACTCCACTGTATTGATGCGAGAATGAAATACCACCACCAGGAAGGCCTATTTTACCCAACATTGAAGCCAAAACGACCGCCATCCAATAAGGTTGCTCACCATGTAGCTGACGCTGAATCGACCAGCCAAAGATCATCATGGTACGACCTTTTGCAAGCATACGGGCAAATTTTTGGATCTCATCGGCTTTTATGCCACAAATCGGTTCTGCCCATTCCGGGGTTTTCGCTGTTTTATCTTCTCCTTTACCGAGCAAATACGGCAGAAAATCTTCAAAGCCTAAGGTATAGGTTTCCATAAAACTTTTGTCGTAAAGCTTTTCATCATAGAGGGTATAGGCGAGCGCTAACATAAAGGCGACATCGGTTTGAGGGTTCACATACTGATGTTCACAGCTTAAATAATTTTGAGTTTGCGAAATAACTGGATCAACCGAGATCACTTTGATCTCTTTTTTCGCTATTTTTTCTTTTAATTGCGCGTAGTAGTCGTAACAATCATGGGTCTCACACTGCCAACCTACTTGACTGTTTTTCATCGGATCGTTCGACCACCAAATCAGTGTATCGCAATGCTCTAATATATGAGGCCAAGTCGTCGCTTGAGCATATACTTCGGTAGAACCGATTACATAAGGTAGGATAGTTTGTCCTGCACCTGTTGAGTAATCCCCCACTTTTTTAATAAAGTTGCCATACATACCAACCGCTCGCTGCATATGTGAGGTGCAGCTGTGAAATTGTCCTGTTTCACGCCAGCCAGTTTGCCCTGCATGAAGTGCCCATGGCCCATAATCTTTTTGAACCCGATGTAGCTCTTGGAAAAACAGATCAAGTGCTTCATCCCATGTAACTCGCACAAAACGATTATTACCGCGAGTTTCACCACTGTATTTATTCTTACGTAACCAATCTAAACGCACTAATGGATAACGAATTCGACTTGGGCTGTAAATCAAACCAATAATCCCATTGAGCATATCCGTTGGATGTTTATCTTGCTCTAATGGTTTGATCTCCATTACCTGTCCATTATAAATACGCGCCCGAAATGCCCCCCAGTGAGACCCTGATACTTTCCAAGTGCCTGGCTCCTGTGCTGGTGCACCATCTTGTACTGTTGCATGTGCCAACTGCGTTAATAAGCTTGGTCCTATCACAGTCACAGCACTGGTGGTTGCGACCCCTTGCAAAAATTTACGTCGAGTTAAAGACATAAACGATCCTCTCCGTTCTAATGCTGTGATTTAGAGAATGTTGATGAGTGATTTTGTAGATATTTCAATACAATGGCTTCACTATCACTGTCTAAATTGACAAAAGCGAGCATACCGTTAAACATTCCTGGCCAAGTATTGGCATCAAAGTGATTCTCTGTTGGCTGGGTATGACAGACGCTACAGTTGGTGTCATAAGCAGATTTTGCGGCTGACCATATCGGTTGGACATCAGGTAATAAATTATCTTTTTGCATCCATAGCGTAATAGTGACTTGCTGCCATTTAAGTCCAGTTAGGTCATCTTCTTTCTCATCCCCTTTTTGAACCACTTGATCATTTTGCGCCGCATCTTTGCTCAGGGCTGCAACGGGAATGTTTAAGCCAAAGTCTTGTTCAATCACACGACCAAAGCCTTTTGTTTTACGCCAACCATGGATTTCGACTTCTACGGCTTTATCCGTTACCTTCACCACTTTGACTTCTGAAGCAGGTTCTAATTGTCCAGCTTCAGTCGTTAAGCTTTCATCTGAATATAATGGAAGAAAACGGACACTATAATAAGCACTACCATCAGAGAAACTGGTACTGTGAGATTGGGCAATAAGTTCGGAAACCATTCCGCCGGAAGATTCCATATTTTGTGGTAATTGATGAGCAATCCCTTTATGGCAATCTAAACAACTTTGGTCTCGTGCTGCTGCTTGTTTCATTTGAACTTGAGCTCGAGGAGACATTTCATCCCATTTCATACTCTCGTACTTATGGCAATGTTTACACTCTTTAGAACCATTGGCAGAAAACCGTTCCCATTCATGTTGAGCAAGTTCCATTCTTTTGGCTTCAAACTTCTCCTTGGTATCAATAGTACCAAACAGATGACCAAAAACTTCTTTGCTGGCCTGCATCTTCCGTGCAATTTTATCGGTCCAATTATGAGGCACATGACAATCAGGACACGTAGCTCTAACCCCAGCATTATTTGACCAATGAACTGTTTGTTGTAATTCTGGATAAACGGTATCTCGCATATCATGACAACTGATACAGAACTTTTCTGTATTCGTCATTTCAAGCCCCGTATTAAAACCACCCCAGAACATAACTCCAGCAATAAATCCTCCCAGAGTTAAGACACCAAGACTGATTTTTGTCGCTGGCCGCCATAGTGTTTGCCATATTTTCTTAAGTGTTTTCATTCTCACCTCCTTGATGTTTAACTCAGCTCTTCATTCTATGAGCAAGGCAACATTAACCATGCCCAGGAGGACCCAAAACAAACACCTGAAGAGCCCACACAATAAAGCCATATGCGCTGACTAAACCAACTGTCAAAATAGGAAATAAAAACACAGCTATAAATATGAACGACATCCACTCATATTTTCCGCGCTCTTCATCTTGCACATCATTAGTATCCATTGCTTCACTTCCATTAATGATCACTTACCTCAAAAGTATAGTTAACCCACAGATAATTTTTATTTTTTCACTTTTCAGGCATGACTTAAAAATCAGAAATGCGATCTGGATATATTTTTCATTATAGAAGGTAGGCGTAAGATGCTGTTTTTATTACTTGTGAAGAAAAAGAGATTTAGAGCATTATCTCTAATTGAAGGGAAAAGAAACTCATTAAACAGAGTATTCGTTATCAAGATTCATAATGAGTAGTTAATATGAAATCAGTATGCATACTTTGATAAACATACAAATAGTTTAGATAATAAGCCAAGTTACACTGAATTATAATAAAATGCCGTTTTGTGGACATTTCCTCATTATTATCAACTACTTCCTGCTATATTAACTGTTACGAAAATCTTGTCCGATCTTATTAGTGAATAACTAAAAAGTAGCGTCACAGGTAGCCGATTGTTCACCCAATCGGCTTTTTTATGTCTTCATCTTTTGTCCCTATCCCTCTGTTATTGCCTTTCGTAAAATATTCCATAACGATCCTCGTTTCGTTTAGACAAAAACTATAGTGATACCCAAGTAGATCAAGGTGTGAGATTCAGTGAAAAGATCTTAACTTACAGGCAAGGACATAACTGATAAGCAACTCAAGAGTTACTGTTAGTGCTGTTTGGGGTATATAGAAGATAAAGATAAGGTGGTGGGGATAGTAAAAATAGAGTACTTGAAATGACAGATACGAAAAAGGGAAGCCGAAGCTTCCCTTTCCTGAAAAACTAAACTGTAAAATTACAGAGCAGCTTTTGCTTTCTCAACTAGCACTGTGAAAGTTGCTTTGTCGAATACAGCGATATCAGCAAGGATCTTACGATCGATTTCGATAGACGCTTTCTTAAGACCGTTGATGAAACGGCTGTAAGACATACCATTCTGACGTGCAGCAGCGTTGATACGTGCAATCCATAGTTGACGGAAAGTACGTTTCTTCTGACGACGGTCACGGTAAGCGTATTGACCAGCTTTAGTAACTGCTTGGAAAGCTACGCGATAAACACGTGAACGTGCACCGTAGTAACCTTTAGCTTGTTTAAGAACTTTCTTGTGACGTGCACGCGCTTGTACACCACGTTTTACGCGAGGCATAGGAGACTCCTAGACTAAATTAAAAAATAAAACTAAAAACGATTAAGCGTATGGAAGCATACGAACAACTGCAGCCACTTCACACTTAGGAAGGATTGCATTTGGACGAAGCTGACGCTTGTTCTTAGTAGTACGTTTAGTTAGGATGTGACGCTTAGTCGCGTGCTTGTACTTAAAGCCACCGCCAGTTTTCTTGAAACGCTTAGCAGCACCTTTGTTGGATTTCATCTTAGGCATGATGAGACTCCGCATTGTTGATAGTTAATAACACAGTAATATGGGCGAACAAAAAGCGCTGCGATAAGCAGCGCTTTTGCTACTTGAATGCCGTAATTACTTACTTCTTCTTAGGAGCAAGCATCATCGTCATCTGACGACCTTCTACTCGACTAGGGAAACTTTCAACGACCGCTAGGTCGATTAGGTCATCCTTAATACGATTAAGAAGTTCAATACCGATGCTCTGATGAGCCATTTCACGACCACGGAAACGTAGCGTTACTTTGCCTTTATTGCCCTCTTCTAAAAAGCGACTCAGGTTGCGCAGTTTTACCTGATAATCGCCTTCGTCTGTACCAGGTCGGAATTTAACTTCCTTGATCTGGATTTGTTTCTGCTTTTTCTTTTGCTCTTTAGCAGCCTTGCTCTTTTCGAACAGGTACTTGCCATAGTCCATCACACGACAAACTGGTGGCTCGGCATTAGGGCTGATTTCGACTAAGTCCACACCAGCTTCGTGAGCAGCATTCAACGCTTCTTCAATAGAAACGACACCGATTGACTCGCCGTCTAGACCAGTTAAACGAACTTCGCGAAGACCACGAATTTCACCATTAAGGCGATGTGCATTTTGCTTAACTGGTGCTTGGGTTCTTTTTCCGCCTTTAATACCTTATTCCTCCACAATATTGAGCTTACGACTGCTAATTTCTTGCTGCATGTAAGCAACAAGATCATCAATCTTAAATTTACCCAAATCTTTACCCTTGCGAGTACGTACTGCAACTTCACCTGCTTCAACCTCTTGGTCGCCGCATACAAGCATGTAAGGTACTCGCTTCAAAGTATGTTCGCGGATTTTAAAGCCAATCTTCTCATTTCTCAAGTCCGCATTGACTCTAATTCCACATTTTTTCAATTTTTCTACAATTTCTTGTACATATTCTGACTGAGAGTCAGTAATATTCATCACAACAGCTTGTTGAGGCGCCAACCAAGTTGGGAAGAAACCTGCATAATCTTCGATAAGAATACCGATGAAACGCTCTAATGAACCAAGAATTGCACGGTGAATCATAACCGGTGTGTGGCGTTCGTTATCTTCACCTACGTAAGTAGCGCCTAAACGCTCTGGTAGAGCAAAGTCTAACTGAACTGTACCACACTGCCATGCGCGATCAAGGCAATCGTGAAGAGTGAACTCGATCTTAGGACCGTAGAACGCACCCTCACCTTCTTGAATTTCAAATGGAATATCCATTGATTCAAGCGCGGTAACTAAGTCAGCTTCTGCTTTATCCCACATTGCATCAGAACCTACGCGTTTTTCTGGACGAGTAGATAATTTAACAACAATGTTCTCAAAGCCGAATGTCTTGTACGTATCATACACCATTTCGATGCAAGATGTAACTTCTTGTTGCACTTGAGATTCTGTACAGAAAATGTGCGCATCATCTTGAGTAAAGCCACGTACACGCATGATACCATGAAGTGAACCTGATGGCTCGTTACGATGACATGAACCAAACTCAGCCATACGTAATGGTAGATCACGGTAAGATTTCAGACCTTGGTTAAAGATCTGTACGTGACCTGGGCAGTTCATTGGCTTAATTGCGTATTCACGGTTCTCAGAACTTGTTGTGAACATTGCATCTGCGTACTTGTCCCAGTGACCAGAACGTTCCCATAGTACACGGTCCATCATTAGAGGACCTTTTACTTCTTGGTAATCGTATTGGTTTAGTTTTTCACGAACAAATACTTCTAGTTCACGGAAGATAGTCCAACCGTTGTGATGCCAGAACACCATACCAGGGGCTTCTTGCTGCATATGGAACAGATCAAGTTGCTTACCAATTTTACGGTGGTCACGCTTTGCAGCTTCTTCTAGACGAGTTAGGTGAGCTTTTAGCGCCTTCTTATCGTGGAATGCAGTACCGTAGATACGCTGAAGCATCTTGTTTTCGCTATTACCACGCCAGTATGCACCAGCAACACTTAATAGCTTGAAGTTTTGACAGAAGCCCATGTGTGGTACGTGAGGACCACGACACATGTCGATGTATTCTTCATGATGGTATAGACCAGGACGATCGTCACGAGCTACATTTTCATCAAGAATTTCAATTTTGTAAGTTTCACCGCGAGATTCAAATGTATCACGCGCTTCTTGCCAGCTTACTTTTTTCTTAACTACCTGATACTTGGTCTTAGCAAGTTCAAGCATGCGCTTCTCAATAACTTCAAGATCTTCTTGAGTTAGAGACTGTTCAAGGTCGATATCGTAGTAAAAACCGTTATCGATTGTTGGACCGATAGCCATTTTCGCTTCAGGGTACAACTGCTTAATTGCATGACCTAAAAGGTGAGCACATGAGTGACGAACGATCTCTAAACCATCAACTTCATCTTTAGCTGTGATGATTTCTAGACTTGCATCGTTTTCGATAAGATCACAAGCATCAACACGAACGCCATCAACACGACCAGCGATCGTTGCTTTCGCAAGACCAGGACCGATAGATAGAGCGACATCCATAGTTGATACAGGATTTTCGAATTGACGTTGACTGCCGTCAGGAAGAGTAATTACAGGCATGAAAAATGTCCTTTCCAGTGGTGCCACATACCAAGTAGCACTTGATTCAAAAATGTTTAAATACGTTGAGTATTTAAGTAGAGACTTACTAAACCTCATTGGGTCACATTTTGGTACAAATCAAAATGAGCTTCCAACAACGTCTAACTAAGGGAACAGATATTATCACATCGAGGTATATTTAGTTAAGGAGCTTTTGAGGTTCTCTGCGTAATTTCTGAAAAAAGACCAACCCTAAAAAGTCAGGGTTGGTTAAGAAGATGCGAAAAGTAAAAACAAAGGAGATGTTTTACAAGGTAATGATACATCGCGATCAGCCGAATTTTTTAGCACCTGATATACCCGATATTGCCTTACTGCTATTTATATATCTTTCAGTCCACCACTGAGCTAATGCATTTTTCACCACAAAATATTCAAACTTCTAACAACTTCACGTTAATTTCTTTATGAAATGGTCTAAGCTATTGATAGTCAGTTGCACAACTACTGTTTTCAGTGTGGAGGATGCTATGTGGCAGGGGATTTCAAACCAGCTTTCTGAACAATTAGGTTATTCGTTTAAGATCACCGAAAAAGAGGTACTGACAGGAAGTGAGGTTAATCAATGCTATTGCATCAGTGACGGCAACGAACGCTTCTTCTTAAAACTCAACACTCGGGATAATTTAGTCATATTCGAAACAGAAGCAGAGAGCCTGCGTATTCTTAATGAAGCATGTTGCGTTCAAGTTCCACAGTTTGTTCATATGGGGACATGTAAAGACAAAGCATTTCTGGTTCTCAATTACCTCCCAACTAAGCCCTTAGACTCACATTCAGCGTATGAGCTTGGTCAGAATTTAGCTAGCCAACATTTATGGGGTGAGCAAATTGAATACGGTTTTGATTTCGATAATTATATAGGCCTTACGCCACAACCTAATAAATGGCGCAGAAAATGGTGTCGATTCTTTGCTGAACAGCGCATAGCTTGGCAACTTCAACTGTGTGAAGAAAAAGACATCTCCTTTGGTAATATCGATACTATTACCAGTAATGTGATTCAATGCTTACTCAGCCACCAGCCAAAACCCTCACTACTTCACGGTGATCTCTGTTATGCCAATAGCGCTTTGACGGTTTCGGGCCCCATTATTTTCGATCCTGCAACATACTGGGGTGATAGAGAATGTGATATCGCTACAGCTGAACTTTTTGCACAATTTCCGCCAGAGTTTTACCAAGGTTATAACAGTATTTACCCTCTTGATGAGAACTACGGGCAGCGAAAAGAGCTCTATCAACTGTACTATCTCCTTAACCAAAGTTATCTATTTGGTGGTTGCTATATAGAAAAAGCAAGACAGATTATCAATAAACTCAAATTAGCAGATTAATCGCGTTGTTTATCTTGAGCTAAAATCAGTAACTAAAATTACTTGGTATATAGAAGTAATCCTCTGATAAACAATACCCAACTATGATAGTATCAGCAGTTGATATCTGATTGATTTTACTATTCTAGGATGATTATGTTACAAGCTGCTGTTTTCGATATGGATGGACTACTTGTTGATTCAGAGCCGTTTTGGCAACAAGCACAAGTAGAAGTATTTACGGATCTTGGGGTTAAAATTTCCATTGAAGATACTCATAAAACAATGGGATTACGAATCGATCAAGTTGTAGAATTTTGGTTTAATCAACAACCATGGCAAGGACCTAACTGTGCTGAAGTAACTCAGACGATCGTTGACCGAGTAAAAGCATTAGTTCGTGAGCAAAAGCCAATGCTTCCTGGGGTTGTAGAAGCTATTACTTGCTGTAAAGAGTCAGGTCTTAAAATCGCTCTAGCCTCTTCATCACCAATGGATTTAATTGAAGCGACGATTGATGCTCTTTCTCTTACTGGGTTGTTTGAAGCGGTGTTATCAGCTGAACACTTACGCTACGGGAAACCGCACCCTGAAGTTTATATTAATGCTGCAGATGCGTTAGGCGTAAAACCTCAACATTGTGTCGCATTTGAAGACTCGGTGAATGGTTTATTAGCGGCTAAAGCAGCTCAAATGAAAGGGATCGCTGTACCTGATGCAGCCTTTAGCCAAGATCCTCGCTGGGCTATTGCCGATTGCAAACTTTCCTCGCTGCACGAAGTAAATCCAGAATTATTAGCTCAGTTATAACTCTAAAAAGATTATTAATAAGAATAAAGATGGATGCTTCTATCTTTATTCTTAATTAAATCGTGAAAATAGACGCAATTAATTACCTCTACAGCTCTTTTTGACCAAATTAATTTTTCTATTGCTAGTTTATAAAAGTTAATTTGCGACCCATACCCTCTCTAGCAATCAAAAGCATAAACTGACTCATACTCCCTAGTTAATTCACAGCAAAAAACAATGAAAGACGCTAGGATTTAACTAAACCCAAAGCAACAATAATGGATTCATCTCAGCGATTCGGAATTAAACATTACGCTTATTAATAGCGGCCCAATCACTTACAGATGCAAGACAGTACGTGTTAGGTAACTTGGGGCAAATTAGGGTTAAGGAGTAGATAAATGAGGAATTATAGTGAACATGCTGTATCTTGCCCACATTGCGGCCATAAAATACACATAACATTAGATGCCAGTGCGGGTAGCCAAGAATTTTATGATGATTGTCCTGCATGTTGCCACGCGATTCATCTCAACATGCAAGTAGATGATCAACACAAAACAATTCATTTGTTTGTTGATGCTGATGACGAACAAATTTTTTAACCGATAACGACGAAGACTATAACAATAATCCCTGCTGTACTTGTATAGCGAATAACAAACACTTGAGCGCATCCCAACTCTTGGTTATGCGCTCCTTTTTTATCTATGTTTTATTTAATATCGCATCTTATCATCAAGCCAAAGATTGGATCTTCTTACTGTCTCTGCGCCATCATGCGTTCAACCGTATCGACTACAGCTTGAGTTTGTGGATCGATCTCAATGTTTATTACATCCCCAACCTGACGAGATTTTAAATTTGTTCGCGTTAACGTTTCAGGTATCAAGTTCACATTAAAGCTGTTATCTACAACATCACCAATGGTTAAGCTAATCCCATCAATGCCAATATAGCCTTTTGTAAATACATATTTCATTAGATGCTCTGGCATGGAGAACCAAACTTGACGGTTATTTTCACTTTCGATGACATCCAATACTTTTGCTGTACAGATAATGTGACCAGACATTGAATGCCCGCCAATCTCATCACCAAATTTAGCAGCTCGTTCAATATTGACTTCATCACCAACATGAACAAGGCCTAAATTCGTCACCTTTAACGTCTCTTGCATTAAATCAAAAGAGATATGGCGACCTTCAATCTTCGTTACAGTTAAACAACAACCATTGTGAGCAACGGATGCCCCAATCTCTAATCCATCTAATAAATGCTCAGGCATTAAAATAGTATGAGTTTGAAAGTTAAGTTTTTTATCGATAGCAACAACGGGGGCTGTTGACTGTACAATTCCGGTAAACATATCCATCCTTATTAAACTGAAGACGATCAATATTGGCTATATGACAAAGTGATTCGACAGTTCTGATTGCAGAGTATTTATATATGATACTCATGAACCAAACCTTAATGCCTCTTAAGTATCAGAGCGATTATGGCAAGCTCAATATCGAGTCTCAAATATTATTTTCATTTCAATCGCACCTTAACTCTGGCTCACTATGTGTATATAATCGCGGCAATTTTATATAAAGCAAACAATCTACACCCTATCTGGAGCAACATCTGTGCACAATTACCGCCGCGAAACGGGCCAACTATTAAAGCTCGCCATCCCTGTATTATTTGCGTCTGTCGCACAAACCTCAATGGGATTTGTCGATACTGTTATGGCAGGTGGCGTTAGCGCTACAGATATGGCCGCAGTATCCGTTGCAGCAAGTATCTGGTTACCATCAATCTTATTTGGCGTTGGTCTTTTGATGGCTTTAGTTCCTATTGTGGCACAACTCAATGGTTCAGGCCGTCGCCATAAAATCCCTTTTGAAGTGCAGCATGGCATTGTACTTGCCCTTCTTGTTACCATTCCAATTATGCTGATTTTATATAACTCAGGGCTGTTGATTCAGTATATGCATGTAGAAGAACATCTTGCAGCTAAAACTGTCGGTTACTTACATGCTGTTGTCTTTGCTGTACCGGCTTTTTTATTGTTTCAGGCATTAAAAAGTTTTTCTGATGGTTTATCACTCACAGTTCCAGGTATGGTAATCGGCTTTATCGGTCTATTTGCCAATATTCCCTTAAACTGGATCTTTGTTTACGGTAAATTTGGTATGCCAGAATTAGGCGGTGTTGGTTGTGGTGTTGCTACGGCGATTGTCTATTGGTTGATGTTCTTTGCCATGCTGGCTTATGTTCTACTCCATCCTCGCCTAAAGAAGATCGACGTATTTGCAACTTGGTACAAACCACAAGTTAAAGAATTGGTTAGACTGTTTAAAATGGGTTTCCCAATCGCAGCATCTATGTTCTTTGAAGTCTCTTTATTTGCAGTAATCGCACTGTTGATCTCACCTTTGGGATCAATTGTTGTTGCTTCTCACCAAGTTGCACTTAATTTTTCCTCGTTAGTATATATGCTACCTATGAGCTTAGGCGCAGCATTAAGTATTCGTGTTGGCTTTATGTTGGGTCAAAAAGATATTGATGGGGCTAAAATTGCCTGTCACTGTGGTTTTGCAACGGCGTTATTAATGGCAATGACTACCGCGGTTCTAACGGTAATTTTCCGTGAAGATATCACTCGATTATATTCTCACAATCCAGATGTTCTGATCTTAGCAGGTAAACTGCTTCTTCTTGCTGCTATTTATCAATGTACAGATGCGATCCAAGTTGTTGCAGCAGGCGCACTTCGTGGTTACAAAGACATGCGAGCAATCTTTACTCGAACTTTTATCGCCTATTGGGTACTAGGTTTACCAATTGGCTATATTTTGGGTATGACAGATTGGATTGTGCCAGCAATGGGACCTCAAGGTTTCTGGATCGGATTTATCATTGGTCTAACAGCGGCGGCAATTATGCTAGGTAAACGTGTTCTTTGGGTGCAAAGCCTTAGCCGTGAACAACAACTTGAGATGTCAAATCGCTAATACAAGCTTATAAAATAAGAACGTTAATAACTAACGGGTTGAGCTCTTCGCTTAATCCGTTTTTTATTTTCATAGAACAGATAATAGCAACCCAGCAGAATCACAGGCTCTAGCTGTTACTTGGGTATATACTCAAGAAAAGTACTAGTAAAAGGAAATAACCTATTGTGTGTAACCCATTACGGTATTTATCTTTCTCTGTATGGTTTTTGCTCATTGTTATCCTAAATGGATGTGACACTCTGTCGTCTTCCGACTCTCCTTTTCATATTTACGCGCAACGCTTAGCAAACGTACTTGATACCTCATTCGATGAGCGAACAGTTAATACCTATCTTGATATTATCCCCTATCCTGATAATAGAGATATTTACCAAACGATCCCTGATATCAGGATTGGTTTATTAGATGCTTATGAGCTTAGGCAGTGCGGGCTATTCCATTTAATTGCTGAGAGAAATTCTGTTTTAGGTAAAGTACAAGACAAAACACGTCAGTTACGATATGAGATCCTATTTTTACAAGGGCTACGCACATGTTTGGCGACATTAGATACCAAGACAGATCTGTACCAACAACTTGTGAGCATCGAGCAACAAAAGCAACAGCAAATCCCTCAATATTTATGGAACATGCTCTTTACTGGCGAAGAGTGGCGAAAACAATTTGTCATTAATTATCAATGGATTAATTCAAAGCAACAAAACGGGTTTCATTCCTTTTTAGATGCGGTTCGCCTTGTTAATTATTTAAGTCAAAGTACAGAGCAGCAAGCAATTATTCCTTCTAATCAGCTGGATTTACTATTACAAAGTCAGGCTGAGCTATACAAAAATCCATATTTTGGTCGTTTGTTATATTCTATAGCTCAAAGTACGGCTTGGCTCAATGCTATTACACATATGCTAAAAGACCATCAAGAGTCGATTTACTGTGGGCCAAGTAGAAATAATCAAAAAGCACAATATCTTAATAATGTATTTTATAAATATTACTCGCAAGATATTCAAAGTTACTTAGCAACATTAAGCAGTCAATATCAACAATTACAACCTCTACTACTTGAGCTATATCAACACTCGTTACGGCATGGAATCACCCCCAGCCCCCAGATGTCTCGTTATAGCCAGTACTATTTTGCAAACCACCTCTATCGCAATTTCAAACAAGCGACTCTTGAGCATGTTGAATATTGGAAAACATTATTCAAACGGTGTAACTTTCCAGTTGGCAACAATCAAGCCCAATGACCTATTTTGAGCCATGTTTCGCAACAAAATAAGTCAAAAAAGTGCAGAATTAGCGAATAGCGGCATACTTTTTTCATCTACACTGAATGACGTCCCTAAGTAAACAGCCTAAAGATAAAGCCCAACATAAACTTAAGGAGTAAGGTTATGAATAAAATGAAAAATGAGGCAAAGCTCATCAAAAAGGCACTTGAACTAGGTTTCTCTTATGCAAAGCAGCAAGGTTATGGCGATTTAGATAAGTCGGTTCCCGCTAATTATCGCGTAGAAATTATTTATCGAATGCTGGTGGAGTGTAAGCAAATTACCCCGCTCGCAGTTGATCAAGAAGACAGTATCCATATGAAGCACAAGCTTGCTATTTGGATCTCTCGCTTATTACCACCAGAGCATGAACTGTTGCAATAATACTTATCAAATCACCCAATTAGGCAAAACTTTCACTGCATTTTCTTCTCATCAGTTCTGAAAGTTTTGCTGATTTCTCAGTCAATTAGCAGTATCCCTACCGTAAATCTGATTAATGAGCAACCAAACGCACTCAAATTATAAAAAAAGCGAACTCAAACACTTGCGCCATGGAAACTAAGTCGCTAATATCCATGGCGTTCAGTTAGTTCTGGATGTCTGTACGAGCGTAGCTCAGTTGGTTAGAGCACCACCTTGACATGGTGGGGGTCGGTGGTTCAAATCCACTCGTTCGTACCACTCTTTTTAGAGTCAAAATTTGCGTCTGTAGCTCAGTTGGTTAGAGTACTACCTTGACATGGTAGGGGTCGGCAGTTCGAATCTGCCCAGACGCACCACTTATACTTATCTAAGTAGATTTGAATAAAGTCTTTTTAAATAAGTATACGAGCGTAGCTCAGTTGGTTAGAGCACCACCTTGACATGGTGGGGGTCGGTGGTTCAAATCCACTCGTTCGTACCACTCTTTTAGAGTCACAATTTGCGTCTGTAGCTCAGTTGGTTAGAGTACTACCTTGACATGGTAGGGGTCGGCAGTTCGAATCTGCCCAGACGCACCAAATTTTAAAACCTGTTCATATGAGCAGGTTTTTTATTATCTATCAAATAAAGTCTTCAGTAATAAATAGATAGAAGCTCCCATTATGAGCTCCTATCTCGCCAAATACTTAATTCATTGAAAATGCTTTTGTTTCTTTAAATTCATCACTGCTTGAACTGATAAATTTACCCTCTTCATCCTGGATAAAGAAAACAGGTAAATTAAGTTTATTTGCAGCTTCCATTCCTTGTTTTGGGCCAAGGCAAAGCATTGTCGTTGCCCATGCATCCCCTTTGATAGGATCATTACCAAATACAGAAGCCGATACTAAATTATGAGTAATTGGTGAACCTGTTCTTGGATCAAGAATATGAGAATACTCTTTTTTACCCTGCTCAAAGTTATGGTGATACGTACCAGATGTATTCAGTGAAACACCACTTTGATCAAAAATCGTCACGACTTGATATGGCTTCACCCCTTCTTTTAGTGAAATTGGTTGCTCAATTGCGACTCGCCACTGCACACCATTTGGCTTATGACCTTTAATTTTCATGTCACCACCAAACTCCACCAAATAATTATTAATGCCATCGGCTTCTAAGATTTTGCTTAGTTGACTAATAGCAAACCCTTCTCCCATAGAAGAAAGATCAATTTGAACTTGGGGAATGGCTTTTCGAATTTTTAGATGAGTCGGATCGATTTCAATATTATTGATCCCCATATCACCTTGAATAGTCGTTATCTCTTCGTGGGTCGGTACATGTAATTTATCACCTTGAAATCCCCACAGTTTGTATAGAGGTTGAATAGTTGGATCGTAACAACCACCACTGTCTTTATTTATGGTTTTTGCTAATGCGACCAGATCAATAAATTCTTTTGATGCAGGTTGCCACTGAGTGCTCGCAGAATGATTAAATTCTGAGATATACGAGTCATTACGATACGTAGAAAATTCTTTGTCTATCTCTGCTAGCCGTTTATCAAACTGAGCTTGAACTTTCGTGACTGGAACATCATCTTTAGACCAGTAAGTCACATGATATGTTGTACCTTCAGCAAAGCCTGTGATCTTCTCAAGCTTTGGTGGCTCATTACATCCCGAAAGAAGTAACGAAATAGATACCGCCAATGCAGCACAACCCATTTTACTTGGCTGTATTTTTTTAGTATTAACAAACATAGAACAGTCCACAAAAGAATATTTATACCCAGAAAACATCTGTCAGCTAGGATTCTTAAGTCTAACAGTTCAACTTATGTGGTGCTAGAGCATGAATCTAAGCTCTAATTTCTCTGTCTAATTTCAATTTAATCAAACAAATGCAACATTGCGCACATAAATCTTTAAATCCAGAGCGCATACTTGTTTCATTCCAATAAAGAATAAACAGAGAGATAAGATATGGGTGTTTATACCTTAATTTCAAATGGTCAATTGATCGTGCCATTAAATAACTACCATCACTATTTTGATCAAGAAATTAAACAACTTAGGCAACAGGGATTCTCGACATTAGATGTAACAGTAGAAGCCGAAACAGCAGAAGAAGCGATTGAAAAATATAAAGCGGATTATGATAGCGGGGATGCCCAGTTTGTTTCACTGCTCGCAGTAATGAGTAACCTTATGTGAAAAACGAAACGCTCAGCACAAGACATAGTACTGAGCGTTTTTATCGATTAAATGCCGTACTGTTCTATAATTTGATTCTTATAAATTTCAGCTTGGGTTCCATAAATTATCTGGATACCCTTTCCTGAACGAATAACCCCCTTTGCATCTAAAGATCGCCACACATCATCAGAAGCTACCTTATTTGGGTCTTTGACCGTGATTCTTAATCGAGTTATGCAAGCATCAATCGTTTCGATATTATCAACACCACCAAGCTTCTCAACAATCTCAGTGGTTAGAGTCGATTGCTTTTTCCCATCTAAGTCTTTACGAGTATAAAGCTTATTTTCAGCTTGGTTACGCCCAGGGGTTGAGTAGTTAAACTTACGAATCATAAAACTAAAGATGAAATAGTAAGCCAACGAGTACAACGGACCTAAGATAAGAATCCATTGATAAGATGTTTTTGCAGTGCCTTGTAATAGACCAAAGAATGTAAAATCAATGAGCCCTCTTGAGAAAGTAATACCTACAGCAACATCAAGTAAGTGCATCAACATATATGCGATGCCCTCAAAAATAGCGTGAATAACATAAAGAGCAGGCGCAACAAATAAGAAAGTAAATTCTAGTGGCTCAGTAATACCAGTTAGAATAGAAGTCAATGCAGCAGAGACTAAAATGCCTTTAACTAGTTGTTTATTCTTATCATCAGCACAACGATACATAGCTAGAGCTGCGGCAGGTAAACCAAACATCATTGGAAGAAATCCACCTGTCATTGTTCGTGTTGCTTCTGAACTAAAATGTGTCACTGTTGGATCTGCTAACTGTGCAAAAAAGATTTTCTGCCCACCGGAGACTAGCTGCCCTGCCACTTCTTGAACGCCACCTAATTCGGTATACCAAAATAGCGGGTATATCGCATGGTGAAGACCAAATACGTTCAATAATCGCATTGCAGCACCATAAAAGAAGGTTCCGATATACCCCATTGCAGAGAAAGCTTCACCAGCATGAACAATTCCTTGGAAAATCGTTGGCCAAATATAAGGAAAAATTGCAGCTAGAGGAAAAAAGAACAGCATCGTCATCACAGGTACAAGTCGATTACCACTAAAGAAAGCTAGGTAATCAGGCAGCTGTTTATGCGAAAATTTATTGGTAATGAAAGCCGATAATAAACCACATGCAATCCCCCCAAAGACCCCAGTTTGTAACGTAAATATACCAAGAACATGTGTATACATAGAGGCAATACCAGCGGCTTCTGTGGCATTTTTACCCGCAGCAATTAAAGCTTGAGTGGTAACGCTCTCAGGAGTAATTCCTTGAAAACTAAGTAGTGCCCCAATAACAGTTTGAAATAACAAAAAGCCGATTACTGCCGATAGGGCTGCGGTCTCTTTATTATTGTTAGCCATACCGATTGCAACACCAACGGCAAAGAGTAATGGCAAGTTCTCAAATACAAATAGACCTGCTTTAAAACAGAGTTGAAGAATGTGGTTAGCAGGTGTACCTGGAGCAAGAAAAGCTAAGTGATAAGTTTCAATCAAAGGGCCGCTAGTGAAAGCACCTCCAATACCTAACAAAATCCCCGCCATGGGCAATACAGCAATAGGCAGCATAAATGCTCGACCAATTTTCTGCAGAGAAGAAAAGAGACTATTCATAAAATATCCTTGTCATTACACGTCAATTAATTAGACTCCATTTTTAATTATATTTTAGGAGTATTACTCCAAATATGCTTTGTTATATGTTTTCCTTCAAATCACGAAAGATTAAGAAGTGATCTTTCACACAAAATTTTCCATAAAAGTCATAGAAGTTTGAGAGAGATCTCAGAAGATATAGAGCTAGATTGTCACCAAATTTCAGATGCAGCTCACTTTTTTGTGAGTAAAATAATGCAAGGATAAAAAACACAATATCAGAATGAGAAAACGGTCATGTCGTTTTACTCACAGAGGGATAAACTCTTCCTATCACCAGTAAGAAAGGTAAGGAGTTCTTATGGAATGCTTCGAATTACGAGTGCTAAGTGATCAATTAATAAAATCAGACAATCTCTACTACACTCAAAGCAATCAATCTGATGTCATCGCAATTATTGATAATGATGAAGATCTTATGTGGGCTGCGCGCCACTCTCTAACTGGAGAGCGTATTCTTCAACAAATTGTACGTATCGATTTTATTGACCATTTCATGATCATTGAAAGTAAGCATCAAGATGATCACACGGTTAAAATTCAACGAAAATTGCCTATCTCAAATATTGTTATTGAAAAATATTCAAAACATAATTAAGAGTTCTTGTGCTTATTTATTAGTAAGGGTTAAACCTAGCTTGGTTTAACTCTTTTATTTAAATAATATTTAAGCAACTTTTGCTTTATTGAGTAATATTGCATAATTAATCGAACCTAATTTAAACCTTGTGATATAAAAGGGTTATAAAGTCATAGCGCGATTATTTTTTGCTCTTTTCCGCTAATAATACTAAAACAATAACTCGATGATTTGTCTGACATTTAATTGTTATCTAAATATCAAAATCATTATTTATATCGTTTTAGTTGCTATTAAGTTACTTTCACCTTAATTAAATAGTCATCTAAACTTATTCCACCCGTTGGAATTTTGCTATTTATGCAGGCGAATTTTTTATGAATTTCTTCCATAACTTAAGAGATGAACAAAAAGGTCGATTCATTACACTTATTGGTGTCATGATACTCAGCTTTGATACCTTACTTGTACGATTAATCAATTGTGATGAGTGGACTCTCATCTTCTGGCGTGGTTTTTTACCAGGAGTGGTTCTCTTCACGGTTCAGTGGGTTATGGATCCTTCCGTTATTCGCCAGCACCTATTTCGTTTATCTCCACTAAATCTTATTACATCAATTTTATTTAGTGCCTCAACTATTTGCTTCGTCTTTTCCTTAGATCACACCCAAGTCGCAAGTACTTTGGTTATTACAAATACAGCCCCTTTGCTAACCGCAATATTGGGCTATTTCTTCTTAAAAGAAAAACTACAAAAATCAACGTTAATTGCTATCGCGATTGCTGTCGGTGGCATCTGGCTAGTTTTCGGTTTTAAACCTTCAGCCTCAGAGATTGAAGGCGATTCTTTAGCTTTAGTTTCTGCACTATCAATGTCAGTTTACTTGGTCACTTTGCGTAAAACAAAAGGCCAATATGGATCGATCTTTTTGATTCAGGCAGCAGTACTAACCTCAATCATCTCTCTAGCGGCAGGAGCACATCCACTCTCGCTTGATACTCACCAAAACATATATATCTTTTTACTGGGCGGCATAGTTATACCTTTCTCTTTCTTATTGATAGCAAAAGGTCCGAAATATCTACCCGCAGCAGAAACTAGCCTAATCTTATTACTTGAGGTGTTGTTTGGACCTTTACTTGTATGGCTAATTGTCGGGGAAGCGCCTACCTTGAACGTTGCTATTGGCTCTGCCATTGTACTTATTACCCTAGCAACCCTAACAATTTGGCAATGGCGACAAGAAATGAAGGCATATCTAAATTCAGACAAATTATGAATTATATTGATTTTAGAAACAATCTATTGCAGTCAACAACACTTGTACGTTAATTGACCTGTATTGTTGCTGCAAAATCCATAATTTGAACAATACTTACAATCATTGATGAAATTAAGAGCTTTTACCATTTTTGATAAAATACATGCCATTTTTGGCTATGTACGCCAAATTAATCCAAGCTCTACAATGCGTATCTTTTTCTATCTTTATACCATATACGGTGCGCTATATTCGCACTCGTATTGTCAACGTTGAGGGCCTTGAATGGGCAATATTGCTAAATCCGCAGTAAAATTGAGCGTGTTCTCGGTGATCATGATTACTGTGACTTCCGTTGATAGTATTCGTAATCTCCCAGGAGCTGCACTCTTTGGTAGCCATGCTATTTCGTATTTTTTATTAGCCGGCTTTTGTTTCTTCGTTCCAACTGCTCTTGTATGTGCAGAACTAAGTACTACGTATCCTAAACAAGGTGGGGTTTACTTATGGGGAAAGGAAACATTAGGGCATAATTTCGGTTTCGTAACTGTCTGGTATCAATATGCTGAAAACATTGTTTATTATCCGCCACTGATCTCTTTTATTGTTGCTACTGGCACATACCCATTTTTCCCTCATTTGGCAGAAAACAATATTTTTATGCTGGTCATGATCAACGTGATCTTCTGGGCATTAACCATTGTTAATATTTATGGCTTACGTTTATCGTCGATTATCACTAATGTGTTTGGTACCTTTGGTTTAATCTTCCCTATTCTCTTGATCATTGCATTAGGGGCTTACTGGACATACACCAATCCTGAGTCTTCCCATATTTCGCTCCGTCACGCTTCTGATTGGTTACCAGATTTCTCACAAAGTGGGGTTGGTGCGAGCTTTACCGCGGTAGTGCTATCACTAACAGGGATTGAGATCACCACAGCCTATGCAAGTGAAGTTAAAAATCCACAAAAGGCTTATCCTAAAGCTCTATTGATCTCAACAGTATTGATTCTAATATCGCTCACAGCGTGTTCTCTTTCTATTGCAGCAGTGGTTTCAAGCAATCATTCCAGCTTAAGTGAAGGGGTAATTTTGGCATTTAAAACCTTCTTTGAAGATCTTAATATGCCATATCTATTACCTATTATTGCTCTAGCTATTGTGTTTGGTAGCTTAGCGAGTTTGAACAACTGGATTATTGCTCCAACGAAGAGCCTACATGTTGCTGCGCAAGATAAGTTTATGCCGATTCGTTTGGCTAAAGAAAATGAAAATCAAGCGCCAGTTCCACTGTTATTACTTCAAGGGGCGATCGTTAGCTTGCTATCACTCGTCTTTATTTTGGTACCAAACGTCAATCAAGGCATGTGGCTACTCAATATTCTAATGACGCAGCTTTATATGGTGATGTATATCTGTATCTTTATTAGCTTCTTAGTTTCTCGTCGCAAGCATAAAGATATTGAACGTCCATTTAGAGTGCCAGGTGGCAAATTTGGTATGATTGTAGCTGCAGTATTAGGTTTGTTTAGTTGCGTTGTGACCATCATTGTTTCATTTGATGTCCCAGCGGGTATCAGTAAAACAACCGGTGCATATGCGCTTATTATTGGCTTTATTGTGTTTAGTTTACCGGCAATTTTTGCAATCAAATATCGTAAGAAACACGCCGCTTAACTATAAAAAATACGAGTAAAAATTAAAGCCGCTTGAATGAACTAACATCCAAGCGGCTTCTTTTTATGCTCAACAAAGTCTCAATTAGTGAGAAACCGTTTTCGATAAGAGATTAACAATCAAGACGCCTACAATAATGAAGCCAATACCTATGATGCCGGGTAAATCCAGTTTCTGACCATAGAAAAAGTAGCCAATAGTCGCCACTAACACGATCCCTGCCCCACTCCATATCGCATAGACGATTCCAACTGGCAATGTTTTTACCGTGACAGACAATAGGAAGAAAGCAACACCATAGCCAACTAAAACAACAATACTTGGGACAAGCTTTGTAAACTGCTCTGCTTTAGGAATAAACGACGTTGCAATCACTTCAAATACAATCGCAATTGATAAAGCAATAAAAGGAGGTAATGACGTTAGCATAGTAAACATATTATTAAGCTCTAGGTTTAGATATTTCAGCAAAAATGATCTAGATGATTAAACTGGAACGGATTGTAAAGATTCTGACGAGTAGTTACTAGATAATGAATTAACAAATAATTATTACCAATTAGTAACAGTTGCATTTAATTTATTTAATTAACAATAAAACAGTAGTAATCACCCGCTTAATCTTATGATTTTTTGACCTATAATAAGGACATAAGTTGGCATTTTCTGACATAAGTGTGACAAATCATTTTGTGTTCTGGCGTATAAATCGTAAGCTATAGCATTCTTGAAACACAATCTGAGCGCAAAAGAAATATAGCAAAGGCATATTATGAACCCTAAAGCATCCAGCTATAACAACTCAATAAGACTTATTTTGTTAACTCTTATTGCTGTCTTATCTTGTTACTACCTATGGGTTCTTTATAAAGCAGCTACCCCTAATGTCAGCATCGCGTATAAGACATACTATATAAAACAACAAAATTTATACTGGGATATTGATAATCCAGATTTATCTTTATCAATACCGAAAATACTAAAAGTAGAACAAAATCTACCATTCTTATCGCGCCAAGGTTGGAGCAAAGATGTCATAGATCATGCGCGCCAACTTGAGAGCCAAGGTGGCCTTTACTTCACTGTAAATCAAGCCATCAAACAACCTATTGAGCTAACGATTGATCTTACAACACCGGTGACTCAATCGATTGATATAACAGTTAACCAGTGGCATGGAACTCTGCAACCCTCAATATCGCAGCCAAACCACCTAACAACCATCATTCCAGCAACGGCTTTTTTAGCACCTAAAGCGGTTCAACAACTAACGGTTCTAAATTCTAAGCCATTATCTGTTCAACAAATTACTCTAGAGTCGGAACATGAATAAACCAATGATAAAAGAAGATTACCGTCTCTCCCTCATTGTTCCTGTTTACAATGAAGAAGAATCTATCGAGACATTTATTGGGGCAATTAATACACGCCTAGCTTCTATACGCTCTCATATTGATATCGTTTTTATTAATGATGGTAGCAGTGATAACACTCGCACTGTTATTGAGAACCAGATCCGCCAAGATGATTCAATCACTCTAATTAATCTAGCCAAAAATTTTGGTAAAGAAGCGGCAATGACAGCTGGCCTTAACTATGTTGAAGGTGATGCCGCTGTTATTTTGGATGTGGATTTACAAGACCCACCAGAGCTAATTCTAGAATTTGTTCGTCTGTGGCAAACCGGCGAGTACGATACTGTATATGGTGTTCGAGTTGACCGCTCTCACGACACATTTATGAAGCGTTTCACCGCTGGTGGTTTTTATCGTTTCTTTAACCTGCTCTCTTCTGGTACACGCTTACCTGAGAACGTTGGCGATTTCCGCCTGATCGACCGCAGTGTTATTGAAGCCATAAAACAACTGCCAGAGCGTAACCGTTTTATGAAGGGTTTACTGGCATGGTCTTCATTCCGCTCTATTGGGGTGGATTTCCAGCGCCCTGAACGTTGTGCTGGTGATACCAAGTTTAACTATTGGAAACTATGGAATTTTGCGGTTGATGGTATTTTCAGTTTTACTGCTTGGCCATTACGCGTTTGGGGCTTCATTGGTTTAGGGATATCTTTCTTATCTTTTATTTTCTTAATGTACGTACTAATTAGTGCGCTATTTTTCGGTATCCATACTCCAGGCTATGCTTCAACAATTTCGGTCGTTCTATTCCTTGGTGGCATTCAGTTAATTTCGTTAGGTGTTATCGGCGGTTATATCAGCCGAATTTATGTTGAGGTAAAACAACGTCCAATCTACCTAATTGAAGGGGTTTATGGAAAATACAAAGAGCAAAAGCCGAATGAGTGATTCTTTTTTAAAGCATTTTTGGCAAATTAATCGATTTGCTATTGTTGGACTACTGGCGACCGCAGTTCATTTGTCTGTGGTACGCTTGTATTTCTTGCTGATTAATGAGCCATCTGAATACAAAGCTAATATTGCAGGGTTTTCTATCGCCTTTTTATTTTCTTACTTTGGTCACAGGCACTTTACGTTTTCTAAAGAAGGTTCATTTTTTAAGTTTTTGATGGTCGCCTTAATTGGTTTTTTCATCAACAACTTAATCTTAACATCATTACTTCACAGCGGTTTCGTTACAGGTTGGATAGCCGTTGCTATTTCTACCCTTTGTGTACCTATCATTACTTTTATTTTGTCTAAATTTTGGGTCTTTAAATGAGTATCTCAACTCAAGAAAATATCCGTTTAAATCGTAATATTTGGCTAACTATCCTGTTTGCCGCCATTGTCAGTCGCATTGTTTTCTATGCTCTTGGTTTATGGGGTGTCGATAGTTTTGTAACTGGTAAATATGCTGAGCAGCCAGTATGGCAAACTATTTGTCGTTTTGACTGTGTTTGGTTTTACCGCATTATCCACGATGGTTATGATCTTTTCCCTCAGTGGTTAAGCCAAAATAATGCTGCTAACTGGGCTTTTATGCCATTACAGCCTTTTCTTGGCTGGGTCTTTTCTCATCTCGCCTTTTTTGACGATCCTATCGATAATGCTCGCTTTGGATTAATTCTGGTTTCCAATATTGCTTTTGTTATCAGCCTACCTTTAGTTGTAATGACATTAAAACAACTCAAGTTTAGTGAAAACACCCAATATACCGCGATCTGGTTACTCTGTTTTTCGCCTTATACGGTTTATTCGATGGCAGGTTATACCGAGCCCCTGTTTATCGTATTTGTTACAGCCGTTTTCCTATTTAGTTATCGTCAACAATGGCTTTGGGTCGCTGTATTTGGTTTACTCGCCGCTATCACGCGAAATTTAGGTGTATTTTTAGTCTTTCCAGTCTTAATTATTGCGATTCAGCATTATGGATTAGACACATTCTATCGCTTCAAAACTCAAAGCGTGAAAGTTATTGCCGCTATCTGGATTATTCCTTTTGGCTTTTTCTCATATATGACCTATCTCTACTTCCATACTGGAGATGCGCTTGCATTTGGCCATATTCAGATTGCATGGGGACGACAACTGACGAACCCTATCCATTGGATAATCTATGGTTTTAACACAGGTGGACCTAAGCTTTATTTGGCCATTGCCTCTTTGCTAGCTTTTGCCCTAAATCTCTACTTAGTGTTTAACAAGAAATACCCGGAAGCACTCTTTATGTTTATCTGTTTAGTGCTACCGTTATCATCTAGCTTAAACGCAATGCCACGCTATCTATTTGGTTTATACCCTACGTTTCTTGGTTTAGCCATGATTGTAGAGCGATACCCGTCAGTAAAAACGCCATTATTGTGCGTATTTAGTGCAGCGAGCTGTTTTATCAGTATCGGGTTCTTTAGCCATATAATGTTTACCGTTTAACTACTGCACTCATCTTTATATTTTAGAAAGCACTGCTCTTCCACCAGCAGTGCTTTTTTATTAGCTCACAGTTTCATATCCAGTTTTTGTGATCTCAATCAAAGTCGGAAAAAAGCTTTCCGAATTACGATACTTTTTTTTGAGAATATCGCGATATCCCCTGCTCTATTTCCCTTACTATGCCAATAAAGGTCAGGAACATGAAAAAACTAGAACGACAAAAGTTTATAAAACTAAAATTGGCAAAAGATAAAAAAGTCTACGTTTCTGAGTTAGCAAGAATATTACAGGTTACCGACAGAACAATTCGTAGCGATTTAAAATATTTAAGTGAAAAAAGAGTCTGTGTTCTTTTTCATGGCGGAGCAAAATTAATTGATGTTCAATATGATGTAGAATTTAAAGAAACCTCATTACATACCATGTTAAAAGGTTTAAAAAATTCTTATCAACCCAAAGAGCCATCAATTAAAACAGAAGAAAACAATACAGAAACCGATGTTTATGTTCTTGGTTCATTTAATATTGATATTGTCACTGAAGTTGATAATTTACCGAAAATAGGACAAACACAAAGAGCAACCTCTACCCATTTTTATCCAGGCGGAAAAGGGGCTAACCAAGCATCAGCGGCAGCAACTTTATGTGATAAGGTCCATCTAACAATAAAAGTAGGTCAAGATGAATTCTCTGAAAAAGCAAAATCGTATTTGTCATCAACAAATATTACATCACTTACTTTACTAGAAGATAGCCAACCCCATACTGGAAGTGCGATTGTTTTAGTTTCAAGTCAGACAGGTAACAATATGATTACTATTGACTTAGGAGCTAATGAAACCATAAAAACAGAAGAAATATTACAAGATATTGATCTCATAAGAGAAGCAAAAGTATTTCTTACTCAATTAGAAAATAATTTTGATGCTACACGTTTTGCTATAGAACAAGCGTATTCGTCTCAAACCTTAGTGATTTTAGATCCTGCGCCATATCGCGAGGAAGTAAAACAGATATTACCTTTTATAGATATTATTACACCGAATGAAATTGAGGCGGAGGAAATATCAGGAATAAAGATTACAGATATTTCAACTGCAAAGGATGCGGCAAAAGCCATATATCAACAAGGTGTAAACCATGTAATTATTACCATGGCAGAAAAAGGCAGTATTTTATATAACCACTTAGGATTTCATTATACACCAGCTTATAAATCTGCAGTTATTGATACCAGTGGTGCAGGTGATGCTTTTACCGGTTCTCTTGCTGCCTATTTAGCAAAGGGAGTGAATTTAAAACAAGCAATTAATTATGCGACGGCTTTTTCTTCATTAAAAATTGAAAAGAAAGGCGCGTCAAATATGCCAGATAAAGGATTAATTACTTATCGAATGAATCGTGAATATATTATTGAATAACACTTACATCTTAATTAAATACATTTAGATTCGAGTAATCATATTTGCTCGTTATCTCTCTACCCTACTCATAATTAAATATTAAATTGGAGTCATAACTATGTTTATCGTCCACTCCTATGCTTTTGCCATTTTTATGTGCATTATAACCATGATTTGTTGGGGCTCATGGGCTAATACCACCAAATTAGTTGATAATAAAAAATGGCCATTCCAACTTTTCTATTGGGATTACGCGATTGGTATTTTACTATTTTCATTAGTCTTTGCTTTTACTCTCGGCTCTAGCGGCACAGAGGGACGCCCATTTATTACCGATCTTATGCAAGCAGATCTTAAAAGTATCGGCTCAGCACTTTTAGGCGGTATTATTTTTAACTTATCGAATATTTTATTAGTTGCTGCAATTGATCTCGCTGGTATGGCGGTGGCATTTCCAATTGGTGTTGGTTTAGCGCTTGTGTTAGGCGTGATAACCAATTACATGGGTAATCCTCAGGGCGATCCCATCATTCTCTTTGCTGGCGTTGCCTGTGTAACCGTTGCCATTATTCTGACTGCAATTGCCTACAGCCGCATTCAAACTGGCGATAACGGAAATAAACTAAAAGGCGTCATTACTGCAGTACTAGCTGGTGTGATTATGGGCTGGTTCTTCCGTTTTGTTGCCGATTCTATGGCGGTAGATTTTGCAAACCCTGCTGTTGGTAAAATGACACCATACACTGCACTGGTCATCTTCTCCGTGGGTATCTTTATTTCAAACTTTGTCTGGAACGTTGCTGTAATGAAAAAGCCCATTTCAGGCTCTCCAGTTCAAGGCGATGCATACTTCAAAGGTTCAATTAAGGAGCATGCAACAGGTATTTTAGGTGGGGTTATCTGGTGTATCGGTATGGCATTAAGCCTTATTGCATCAGGCGCTGCTGGCTATGCTGTTTCATACGGTTTAGGTCAAGGTGCCACTATGGTCGCGGTTATTTGGGGCGTATTCATCTGGCGCGAATTTGCAACAGCACCCAAAGGCACCAACAAACTTCTATCTATTGTTTTTGCCTCTTACATCTTAGGCATCATTTTAATCATTGCAGCTAACAGCTAATTCTTTGGGGAGATCAATTATGAACCAGAAAAAAATCGTTGTATTAGGAAGCTCAAGTCAAGACCATACGGTTCAATCTAGCCATCTACCACAAATGGGTGAAACTGTTATGGGTCACCGTCATATTATGGCAAGCGGCGGTAAAGGTGCAAACCAAGCGGTTGCCGCTGCGCGACTAGGTGCGCCGGTTACGTTTATTGCCTGCATGGGTAACGATGGGTTTGCTCATGACACATTGCCAAAGTTTAGCGAAGACGGAATTAATACCGATCACATCCATATTTGTGATAACGAAAATACTGGTATTGCCTTAATTTTGGTTGATGATGAAGGCCGAAACTGTATTTCTATTTCACCGAATGCGAACGGTCGCCTTAATGCCGAAGTGGTTGACAGTCATGCCGAAGTTATCCGTAACACTGACTATTTATTACTGCAATTAGAAACGCCTCAAGATGGTATCGACCGTGCCGTTGAACTAGCAAAACAAGCTAATGCAACCGTGATTTTGAATCCAGCACCCGCTCGTCCACTATCAGATCACTTGCTTAGTCAACTCGATCTAATAACGCCTAACGAAACAGAAGCGGAGATCTTAACGGGAATTAAAGTTGTTGATGAAAAGACAGCAGAACAAGCCGCCCAAGCATTTATTGCTAAAGGAGTGAAAGAAGTCATCATTACCATGGGTAAACAAGGTGCGTATTTATACCGACAAGGTCAAGGAAAACTGATCCCTGGTCATCGTGTTAATGCTACAGATACAACGGCAGCGGGTGATACGTTTAATGGCGCATTATTGGTCGCCCTAAGCCAAGGTGCTGATCTGGAAGAGGCTATCTTATTTGCACATAAAGCCAGTGCTATTTCAGTTACCCGTATGGGAGCACAAACATCCATTCCATACTTAAAAGAACTGGATGCATTCAACTTTGTAAACTAATACTACTCATCAAGCTATAATTCCTCCTAACCTAGGGCGTATTGTTTTGTAATCAATACGCCCTTTTTTATTTGTTGTCCGTTTCTCTTTTTAATCATTAAAGCTAGCATATTGTGAGTAAAATAGATTTTAATGTTCTTTACTTTTTATCTAGCTTTACATCCTAGCAAGCAAAAATATGTCTAGATAAATAACAACCCATGATATCTAGATTTTCATACATAAATTCATTCACAAACTCCACTTCTGTTAACACAGCATTCATATCAACCTGTTGCACCAAAACAGCGTTTTTAGATTCCAAAATCACCCACTTTCATTTGTACGACAAATATCATAAATTTGTGTCACTCATCACATAT
The DNA here is from genome assembly GCF_003026815.1 of Photobacterium damselae. Classification (GTDB taxonomy): domain Bacteria; phylum Pseudomonadota; class Gammaproteobacteria; order Enterobacterales; family Vibrionaceae; genus Photobacterium; species Photobacterium damselae. Next base: position 79,294 of record NZ_PYOG01000001.1, read on the forward strand.
TTTTTCGTTTTTAAGAATTATGTCCTGAGCCCGAAATGAATAATGATAATGATCGAGGCTTTTATGTCGGATAAAACAGTTTCTGGTGCAGAACTTGTTGTTGAAACCCTTAATGCTCACAAAGTTCCACACATTTTTGGTATTCCAGGCGCTAAAGTAGACGCGGTATTTGAAGCAGTCTGTGACAATGGTCCTGAAATTATTATTTGCCATCATGAACAAAATGCAGCGTTCATGGCAGCAGCAACAGGCCGTTTGACAGGTAAAGCTGGGGTGTGTTTAGCAACTTCAGGACCTGGTGCATCAAACCTTGTAACAGGTGTAGCAACAGCGAACAGTGAAGGTGACCCTGTTGTTGCTCTTGCTGGTGCTGTTCCTTTGTCTATGTATTCACACAATACACACCAGTCGATGGATACTCGTTCACTGTTTAATCCGATCACTAAATTTTCAGCGGAAATTCTCGATACTGGCTCAGTACCCGATGTGGTTCATAAAGCATTTCGCATCGCAGAAAAACCAACTCAAGGGGCGAGTTTTGTCAGCCTTCCCCAAGATATTTTGACTAACCGAATTGATGCATTAAACGTTCAGAATCCAAATCCAATTCTATTTGGTGGTGCAAATAAACAAGCAATTCGTGAGGCCGCAGATAAAATTAACTCAGCAAAAAATCCAGTGTTGTTACTGGGTATGGATGCTAGCCAACCTCTTGTCACTGAGGCAATTCGTTCACTGCTAAAACAAACACCTATTGCAGTTGTTAATACCTTTGCCGCAGCAGGTGTTATTTCTCATGACCTTTATAATTGTTTCTTAGGTCGCGTTGGTCTATTTAAAAACCAACCTGGTGATATTGCTCTAAACAGTGCTGATTTGATCATCACCGTAGGTTACGATCCTATCGAATACGATCCAATTCTATGGAACAAAGATGCACAAACACCGATTGTTCATATCGGTTATCAACAAGCAGATTTAGAAGTTAGCTACAACCCTATCTGTGAAGTGGTTGGTGATCTTGCGTCTTCTATTGCTGATTTAGCGGTTGAATTAGATTTACGTGAATCTCTAGAAAATAACCAACAAATTCAATTACTGCGTCACGATCTACAACGCATCATGATGTTAGGTGAAAACAAAGTCTCTACTCATGGTGTGCACCCTCTTCGCTTTATTCACGATTTGCGTCGTTTTGTAAGCGATGACACAACAGTATGCTGCGATGTAGGCTCTATTTACATTTGGATGGCGCGTTACTTCCATAGCTTTGAACCTCGTCGCTTGCTCTTTAGTAACGGCCAGCAGACTCTTGGGGTAGCACTCCCATGGGCTATTGCTGCCTCACTGCTTCACCCAAATGAGAAAGTGATCTCTATGTCTGGTGATGGTGGTTTCTTATTCTCTTCAATGGAACTGGCTACAGCGGTTCGTCATAACTGTAATATTGTTCACTTTGTATGGACTGACCACAGCTATGATATGGTTAAGATTCAACAACTTAAGAAATATGGCCGTGAGAGTGCCGTTAGCTTTACCGGTCCTGACATTGTGAAATATGCAGAGAGCTTTGGTGCTCATGGTCTTGCTATTAATTGTGCTGACGATATTGCACCTGTATTACGTAAAGCAATGAGCCTAAGTGGTCCTGTTCTTGTAAATGTGAATATCGATTATAGCGATAACTCTCGTCTACTTGATCAAATGTACCCATGCCATCAAGACTAACTAGCAAGAAAAGGTAATAACGATGAATAAAACTTTCTATCAAACCTCCATGATGAGTGCCTTAATTGCAGGTCTTTATGAAGGTGACTTTACTATTGGTCAGCTACTTGAACACGGTAACTTTGGTATCGGTACTTTTGATGATCTTGATGGTGAAATGATTGTCCTAGGTAATGAAGTTTATCAGCTAACAAGTATAGGTGATGTTCACTTAGTAGATAAAGCGATGACGACACCTTTTGCCTCTGTTGTTGATTTTCAGCCAACAGAAACAAAAGCGTTAACCCAACTCACTAAGCAAGAACTTGAAGCTCTACTTGAACAAGAAGGACTTGTTGCCAATAACGCGATTAATGCGATTCGTATGACAGGTACCTTCTCTTATGTGAAAACACGTACAGTACCAGCACAACATCGCCCTTATCCTCCTATGGTAGAGGTCGTTAAACATCAGCCTGTGTTTGAATTAGAGCAGGTCTCTGGAGTGATGATTGGCTTTAAGATCCCTGATTATATGATTGGTATTAACGTACCGGGTTATCACTTCCACTTCATTAGCGATGATCGTACTCAAGGTGGTCATGTGAGTGATTTCGTTTTAGCTCAAGGCACACTAGAAACTGAAATCTTTAAGGACTTCCATCTCCGTATGCCAGCTTCTCATGAATTTGATGTCGCAGATCTTCACCCTGAAGATCTTAAAGAAGCGATTCATACTACAGAGAAGTAATTAGATTTACTTATAAAGAATAAAGCCCCGTTTAGATTGAGACTAAACGGGGCTTTACATTACACTACTTTGAACAACTAGCGGAATTTCATCTCAGACCAACGAGAACTGAATACCCAACGATTACCATTAGACCAATAGACGTTAGGTTTTTGGACGCATTGACCCGAACCGTTGACAAACCCAGTACCATAAAACTCTTGGTAGTTCATTTGACACAAAGATTGCCCTTCAGCATTAGTAACCGCTTGATCTTTTAAGCTTGGGTTATACAACGATAACCACTCAAACGCATTCACTTGTGAACGTAATGCAACCTGCTCACCATTCGCTTGACGGTAACTGATATCACTGCCAGCATTACAGAAGTTCTGATTGTCGGCTTGATCTACATAGCCAAAATATTGTTCGCCGTCACTGAATGTAAAACGGCATAAATATGGTGACTGGTCTCCCATCGGGTATTTAGCCATTAGCATACGTTCTTGGTTATTTAAGCCGTTTACCGTTGCGAGATTAAATTCAGGGCCATTTTCTACCCATCCCTTAGGCATTGATGAAAATGTCATAAAGTATTTATCCAACAAATACATATGGGTATCAGCACGATATTTACGTTTATTTAAATCAATCCCACTATAATGATATGCATTGTTTTCTTCTTTATAGAAACCATTGATATTGTCATCCATGTACGGCAAATCACCTTTACGAATATGATAATTCGCCAACATAGTCATCAATGGCTGCCACCCGTTACCGCCATTAGCAAAACTAGTATGATGGCCATACGTTGTCATCCCATCAAAGCCGTGACCAAATTCATGAGCAATGATGCCCCAAGTACCATAGTAATGGGTATAGAACATCCAAGTATCAACGCCAGTGATCCCTTGGCCACCTAAGCCGCCCCCCATTGCGGTAATACCCACATTTACATAAGGACGCTTCAATAAGCTATGGTAGTAATGATCGTAATCTTGCGCAGTAAAAAATCCATTAGGCTCATTAACGGCACCCGCCGTACCATGCATGTCATAGCCCATGATATCTTTAAAGTTAAACCAAACGTGCTTAAATTCGTTACTTGACACCATATAAGCAAAGTTAGTCATGATGATGAGCCATTCACGAGCATACAGCCCATTCATTGCACGCCACTTACCTTCACTATTTGCAGCAAATCGAATTTCCCAGCTCGGTTTTAAGCGCGCAAGCATCTGAGCAAAAGTATCTGTTTTAGAATCAAATCGAGCTTCAAATGCTTTAGTAATATTCATTGAGCTTGCAAATAGAGGGGCTAAATCAAAATACCCATCGCCATCGACACTATTAAATTGTTCACCAAATGCCGACAATGGCAGTGTGATTTGCGCATAAGCAGGAAGACGATCAAATTGACCTAAAACAAACCACTTATTGATCCCATTAAGCTTCAGCTCAACCGCAATATCTTTAAGCTCTTTGGCGGCATAGTTAGTAATTTGTACTGTCTCATTATCCAATAGTTGGGTTTTAACCAGAGAATTTATATTTACAGAGCGTAACTCTCGGTTAATTAATACCGAATGAGGCTCGTCATTGGTTAGAATTTCAGTCACTGAACTAGGCATTAAAACATCAAAGTGAATATTCTTCGTTTCCACACTTTGATCTGCAACGAAGGCAACATCATTGACTTTTAGATTATCAATACTCAGACCTTTTGCACTTGCTGTAACCAATTCACCTTGAGAAAAATGTAAGTCATTTAAGGCCGTTATCGAATAGCCATTAAGAGATTTGATGGTACGAAGTGGTTTATCAAATGAAAAATTAGCGGCAATAACATCATTAACAGAATGCCATTCAATGCGATCAGCAAAATTAACAATCAGCTTATCGCCTTCTTTATCAATTTTTTGAATACGCTGATCAACTCTCATTTCAGGATCTAAATATGTACCCGATGTTACAGCATCATCGATTTTATTGAGATCATAAATGTAATAGTTTTTATTGGCGGTTAGCACAAGAAGGTAATGATCCAAAATATGCATTTGAACTTTACGGTGTGTGTATTTACCCTCAAAATTTAAAAAACCATAACGAGACATCTTAAGGTTATTTTCAGGGGTGACTTCACTTTGACGATAGACTGAGATTCGATTAGAAGCATCAGAAACAATAACATACTCATTATTTGCAACAACAGATTGAGCGTGTAAAATTCCGTTTGAACCAGACCAAGAACCCGTACCGATTGTTGTTACATGCTGATGATGATTATCTAAATCAAAAATATCGACACGATTAGATGATAAAGAAGCCACATAGAGTAAATTATCACGGATATAAAGTTCATTGATACGCTTATAATCGGCAAATCCTGTCGGCGTTTCAATTCCCGTAATGGTCCCAAGTACAGCTTTAGTATTTACATCAATAATAAACACGGTTCCAGGAGTAGTATCTTGAGTTACATATAATCGGTCTTTATACCGCTCTACTGCCGTTATGGATAATGACTCTAAACCAAGATCTTGTGCCGTAATGGTTTTATCATGTTCAAAATACTCTAACTGTGTTGAAAAATCATTAAATGAACAGGATGAAGTCTCTAAAACAACGCGAGTAAACTCATTATTAAATGTTGTACCTCCTGGATAGTATTCCATCAAGCACCCATTTCCATATTCATAGTTACCAAAGTGCTTGTTTACCATCACCACACCTAAGTCATACCACGTCAACTCCCAATCATCAGAGAGTGAATTAAATATATTTCTAAATGAAGATTCATCCGTAAATGGTCGAGGAAAATCAAATAGAATATAGTTATCAGAATTTAATCGATATTTAATCCCATTCACTTCAAGGTAACGCTGATTATTCTCAACAATAACATTATTCGGATTATTAGCTTGTTGGCGTAATGTTTCCAGTTTAGAACTAACCTGTTGGTAAGCATCTTGATATACAGATTTGAAATATTCTTGTTCTGCACTATTTGCTAATGCAGTCGAAGCAAATAAAGAGCCAATTATGGCAGTGATTGTTTTGATTTTCATAAGTTAACCTAGCTATATGAGTTGTTTTTCGCTTTTAATTATTTGTATAACACGACTATTTTTATAGATTTACATGTAACTAAGTGTAACTATCGACAATTTGACAATCATTGTCATCTTATAATCAAATAAATGGCACCAAGATCATACTCACTCGTTATAACTGCTATTTATATCTATAAAATATAATTGAATATATAAAACTCCATTAATAAACCAGTCTTTAAACCCTCTGCATCAAGTTTTACAAAAATATTTTGTTACACTGTCAAAGTATTAGCGAACAATATATTCTTTAATGAAATTAAAATACTTTTAAAGAATCAAACATAGCAATTAAATCAATATTGATTCATTAAAATCATATTTTGATATCAAATAGAAAATCATGACGATATAAATGTAAGTAAATATTTCATGAGGATCTATTTGTTCTTTTTTATTCATATAACCAAAATTGCATCAGTAATATTTTTCATAATGATAATAAAGTTTATTTATTCTAAATGTAGGAAAATATATATCTTATAAAATTGCTTTACTATCTAATCTTAAATCATATTTCCCGTTAAATTAAATACCTAAATAGCAATAATATTTACCAATAACAAATAATTGACGTTTTACATTTTGTTACATTCGCCAATTTTAAAATAAAAAAACAATGATTTTATAATCAGGCTTTATTTTTCCCGTTCCATTTATACTTTTTTAAAAAATGAAAAAAACAATTAAATTTATCCCAACTCTTTTAGCAGCTTCGATCGGTTTAGCATTGCCATCAGCTCAAGCTGCCATCAATGGACAAGTCAGCATTGTTGGTAGTGAAAGCCAATACTGGAATACCTATCAGGTGACATTAACCAATCAAGGTAACCAAGCTATTGATCTTCGTGGAGCTAAAATTCAGTTTAATTCGAATTTATCCATATCAAGCCCATCATGGTCTGCAAATACAGTCAGCTATCCAATCATGAACTTCACCAGTGTCAGTCAAGGTGAAATTTTTGCCAATACTCTGGCTCTGTCATTCGATCAAGGGAGCTGGGTAAAAAGCCAACTACCTGCTGGTGAAACTATTCAGCTAACCTTAGGTGTCAGTGGCGTTTTAGATACAACGCTTGTTCAAAGCTCAATGACTGTTATCACAGAAGATGACGGCAATAACGAACCTTCGCTTGAACTCGTATTAACTTCACCAACTGTAGGCAGTGAATTTACAACAGGTGATATAGTCACTATTGCTGCTAACGTAACAGCTGAAAATACGACAGCAACCCAAGTTACCTTCTACGTTGACGGCCAAGAGATCGGACAAAAAACACAAGCGCCATACCAAACATTATGGACAGCAACCGATACTGGTAGCCATAAAATTACAGCAAAAGTCAGTGATGCAAATGGTCTTACTGCTGAGCAAAGTGCTATTATTACCGTTAAAGCACAAACAACTCCACCTGTAGAACCAACAGCACCAGTCATTGCGATAACAGCACCACAGCAAGGTACAAAAGTCGAGCAAGGCGAAACAATTACCATCACGACTCAAGCAAGCGATAAAGATGACGATATTCGCTACGTTGAGTTATGGGTTAATGACGCAAAAGTTGCAACCAACACCCAAGCACCATATAGCTTTAGCTGGACGGCTGAAAAATCGGGTATTCATACTCTTACAGTAAAAGTCATCGATGACACTCAGCTTTCACACAGCGATTCGGTCACTATTGAAGCGGTAGAAAAACCGGTTGAACCACAGGCACCTGAAATCAGTTTGGTTAATCCGCGTCCTGGTCAAACGGTATTTTTAGGTAAAACAATCACCATCAGTGCTAACGCAAGCGATGCAAATAACGATCTTGTTTCCGTTGATTTCTTTATCAATGGGCAAGCTGTTGGCTCAATTGCAGAAGCTCCTTTTGCTGTTCAGTGGACCCCTGTTGTTGTAGGTGATTATGCTATTGAAGCAATCGCTTATGATGCAGCAGGACATCAAACTCGCACAACCAAAACAGTCGTTAAAGCCCAAGAGATGGGAACGGGTAACCTAAGCTGTGATATTAAACAGATCTACCGAGAAGATGGTACTGAGTGTATGGGCGATGATCATCCTCGCCGTATTATCGGTTACTACACATCGTGGCGTACGGGCAAAAATGGCTTACCATCGTACTTAGCTCACGATTTACCGTGGGATAAACTGACTCACATAAACTACGCATTTGTGGGTATAGATAAAGAGTTCAATTTAACGGTTGATGACTCTGCAACCAAAATGACTTGGGACGGTGTCGCGGGTGCTGAAATGGATCCATCACTGCCATATCAAGGACACTTTAACTTATTAAACAAGTTCAAAAAACAGTACCCAGATGTTAAAACTCTGATCTCAGTGGGCGGTTGGGCAGAAACCACAAACTTCTACCCTATGACCACTAATCTTGAGTCGTGCAGTATCAATATGGATGGTATTGATAAGTTTGCTCAGTCGGCCGTTAAGTTTATTCGTCAATACGGCTTTGATGGCGTAGATATCGATTATGAATACCCAACATCGATGAAAGATTCAGGTAACCCTATTGATTTCGAACTATCCAATAAGTGTCGAGATCAACTATGGACCAACTATATGGTCATGATGAAGCAACTGCGAACGGAATTGGACAAAGCAGGCAAAGAAGATGGTCGCCGTTACATGCTAACCATTGCCTCGCCATCATCAGGTTATCTACTCCGAGGTATGGAAGACTTTGGCATGCAAGATGTCTTAGATTACGTCAATATCATGTCTTATGACTTACACGGTACTTGGAACGAATTTGTAGGGCCACAAGCTGCACTATTTGATGATGGTAAAGATGCTGAATTGGCTAAATGGGGTGTTTACACAACTGAGCAATATCAAGGTATCGGCTATCTAAACCAAGCATGGGCACACCATTATTTCCGTGGCGCCTTCAAACCAAGTCAAATTAACATGGGTATTCCTTACTATACTCGTGGCTGGCAAGGTGTAACTGGTGGTACAGAAAAAGGATTGTGGGGTAAAGCGGTAGAACCAAATCAATCAAGCTGTCCAGAAGGAACAACCGTATGTGGTTGGGGTGCTGAAGGTATTGATAACATCTGGCACGATAGCGATAAACAAGGTAATGAAATCAAAGCGGGTGTGGTTCCTATGTGGCACGCGATGAACCTGATGCATGCCGATAAACTGGGTATGCAAGGTTCAATGCCAAGCTATGGTCCAGCGTGGGGTCTTGACCCAAATAATGCTAAAGACAAAGTTGAAGGTAGTTACGAGCGCGTTTGGAATCACGAACTGCAAACCGCTTGGCTGTGGAACGATTTGAAGAAAGTCTTTTTAAGTATTGAAGATAAAGAGTCGTTAAAACCAAAACTGGATTACATCGTCGATAACGGTCTTGGCGGTATGATGGTTTGGGAAATGGCTGGTGACTACCGTTTTGATAACGAGAAAAATGAGTACGTAATGGGTACAGATATGACCGATTATGCTCACGATGTCTTTACTCAAGCACCACCAATGGAGATTAAACATAACGATCTACCAGCACCGAATTCGGTAATTGATGTCACAGTCAGCACCACTGAATGGCCAGCAGGTGACAGTAACTACCCTATTAACCCAAAATTGGTCTTTAAAAATAACTCAGATGTTGCCATCCCAGGAGGGACAACCATTGAATTCTTAATGGCTACCGCAACAGGCGATATCGTAAAAGACTGGTCTGGTGCTAATATCAAGATCGTTGAAAGTGGTCATACTGGGCATAACTTCTCTGTCGATGGTGAGAAGAAAATGTTCCATAAACTGGCACTGACTCTACGAACATCTGAAAGCATTCCAGCAGGCGGCGAGTATGTTGTATCTCTTGTGTACTACACTCCTGTATCTGGTGTTGCAAATGGTGTTCGCTTTATTGTCGGTGACGAAGTGATTGGTCTGAAAAAAGACTTCCCATCGCTTCCTGAGTTTGAAGGCAGTATTGACAACGGTAATGGTGGCACCACACCTCCAGCTACGGGTAAAACTTGTGCAGAAGCTGGAGTGGATACAAGCGGCGTTGTTACCTATCCAGAATTTCCAAAAGGCGATCATGCTGCAGGTGGCGATCAATTAATCCATAACGGTGCCTTATGGCAAGCTAACTGGTGGATCAATACAGCGCCATCAGCCTCAGATAGCGCATGGAAAATGATCTGTAAGCTATAATATTGAATTAATTAGTAATATGTGCCGAATAATCTTAAAGGTTATTCGGCATTTTTTTACATTAACCTTTAGAGCTGCAATTGCAATATAGTCTAATAGCAAACTACAGATTAACACTGTTCGTCAGCACAACATTCATCCTGAAGAAAGCTGATGACTCCTTCCAAGCACTGATATTCAGCGACACAGTAAAGAGTTCTTCCCTCTCGTCGCTGCGAAATTAATCCAGCAGACGCCAAACTAGAAATATGGTGTGACAGAGTCGAACCTGGGATCTCTAATCGTTCTTGTAATCCCCCGACAGCAATTCCTTGATAACCCGCTTTAACAACCGCTTTGTAAATGGCAAGTCGAGTTGGATGACCTAACTCTTTAAGTGCTTTTGCTACAACATCAAGTTCCATCAAATTTATCCTCTGATCAAGATAATTCGATATTAGTGGAAATGAAAAGAAAAGGCAATTATCACTAACACGTTGATTTATAAAGAATCAAAAAAATATTTCTAATTTTGTCGAAATATAAACTTGATCCATACTCAATATTTCCATATATTTCGAAACATAGAAATAATTAACTGGACAACCAATCATGAATACCGAATTAATATCAATGGCAAAAGAAGCCGCAGATATGTTTGTTTTTTTAGCGGCAGAATTGACCATTCTATTTATAGCAATCAGCTACTTAGTTGGTGTACTTCAAGAGTTTTTAACACCTGAAAAAATTCAATCCATCTTAAGCTCACGTAAAGGAAAAGGCTATTTCGTTGCAGCGTTACTTGGTGCTATTACTCCATTTTGTTCATGCTCAACCATCCCATTTTTGAAAGGATTGCTTCGTGCAAGAGCCGGATTTGGTCCAATGATGGTTTTTTTGTTTTCAAGCCCACTACTTAATCCTGTCATCATAGGTCTCTTTGTTGTCACTTTTGGCTGGAAAGTCGCGGTGTTTTATTTTGCTATAGCCCTTATTGTATCGGTTGTTGCAGGATATCTATTAGAAAAGTTAGGTTTTGAGCGTTATGTAAAACCTGAAGCTTATCAAGACAGTTCTGCGAGCTCTTGTAGCACCGGATGTGGTGAAACAAAACCCTCTCAAACAAGTTGTTGTACCGAAAGTACAGCATCGAAACATGTAGAGCCTACATCATCATGTTGTTCTACAAAGCCTGCAACCAATACGCAGAAAAAAGAGAACGAAACATCATGCTGTTCTTCTCAACCAGTGGAAAAGACTCTACAAAAACCACAAAGCCGCTGGGTTCGCATTTGGCATTCAACATGGAAAGATTTTAAGCAAGTACTGCCTTATTTATTGCTTGGTATCGCTATTGGTTCCTTTATCTATGGCTTTATCCCGACCGATCTTATTGCTAAGTATGCAGGCGCTGGTAAATGGTATGCGATTCCTGTTGCGGCCGTTATTGGTATTCCACTCTACATCCGTGCTGAAGCGGTTATTCCTTTAAGTGCTGCATTAGTGAAAAAAGGGATGGCTCTTGGTTCGGTTATGGCGTTGATTATAGGTAGTGCTGGTGCAAGTTTAACTGAAGTGATCTTGTTAAAATCTATCTTTAAAACCCCAATGATCATCGCTTTTGTTAGTGTAATCTTAACAATGGCTATCAGTGCAGGATTCTTATATACCTTCATTTTCGGTTAATATCAGCGAGTAAAACAAATCGTATTATGGGCAGAATATAACTTCTGCCCTTTGCGGATCATTCCACTTCAAAAATAGAATCAATAACAAGTGGCAGGTTATCTCGAACCGACACCGCTCCAAATACAGAACGAGCATGTATTCCCATATCATCAAATACTGCAACCATTAAATCAGAGCATCCATCCATCACTTGAGGATGCTGAGAAAACTCAGGCGTAGCATTAATAAATCCTTGTAACTTCACCACACGACGTACTCGACCTAAAGTACCAAGTTCCGCTTTAACCGCAGCAAGAATTTCCAAACCTGTCTCTTTAGCAAATTGATAACCTTGCTCCGTTGAGTAATCTACACCAATTTTTCCTTGAGGGCTCAGTCCTTCACGGGCAAATGCCGAATAACCGGTAGGACCTTTACCTGATACAAACAATAAATTTCCGGAGCGAACGCAATTTGTGTAGTTACCTTGGGGCAATGACACTTCTGGCAACTCTAATCCCAGTTCTTTTAACCGCTCTCCAATGCGCATTAGTCTCTCCTTTTATGCCAAATAGTGATTTATATTCGCTCTAATACCCTAAATTATTTATCCTCTTTAGTTTTAATCACTTTTCTTAAATAGATCCAAAACCAGTGTTGACAGAAGAGATCTAAGTCACTATTATTCGCGCCCAGCAGCAAACGATTGCATTTTGAATCCGCTATTTTTATTAGTTAATATTCAATTTGTTACCTTATCGATATCTTAGCTGCAGGTCAGCTGATCTCGGTCAGTTGTCTTTCTTTTTTTCTATAAATAGAGAGACAAAAAACTGAGATAATAACTATGACCACCAGCACAACAACTGCCATTCCTTCATCTGAATCACAAACGGCCTCATGGCAATCAAAAGCGATCATGAGTGTTGCTTTTTTGATGGCAACCACCTCTGTCGGCCCAGGCTTTCTAACCCAAACAGCCGTATTTACCAATCTGTACAAAATCGATATGGCCTTTCCAGTCCTGATCTCAGCATTTATTACTTTTGGTATCGTCATGAATATATGGCGTATTGTCGGTGTATCGGGTTTACGTATCCAAGATATTGCTAACAAGGTCGCACCCGGATTAGGCTATGTGGTGGGCATTTTATTAGCCTTGGGCGCTGTTGCATTTAACTTTGGCAACGTGAGTGGATCCGCATTAGGTATAAATGTATTAACCGGTGTCGATACAACATGGGGTGCACTATTTACAGGTGGTCTAGGCTGTTTATTGTTTGTTTTGCACAACGCATCTAAACGCATGGATCAGATGGCTCGCTACCTAGGCTTATTTATGATTATCCTAATTGCCTATGTTGCTATGACCAGTTTACCACCAATGGGACAAACCCTTATTGCAGCTGTCGCACCTTCAGATATGAGCAATTTATTATTGCCAACTTTAACGATTGTAGGTGGTGCAGTAGGCGGTTACTATACTGGCGCTCAACGTCTGGTTGATATTGGCTTACAGGGCCAAAATAATGTAGATAACATTAAAAAAGCCGCTTGGGCAGGTATCTCGATTGCCGTTGTCATTCGTGTTTTACTTTTCCTCGCAATCTTTGGGGTGATTGCAACTGGTGCAGTATTAGATAAGGCTAACCCAGCAGCGGATGCATTTCGCCACGGTGCGGGAGATGTCGGTTATTTCATTTTTGGCTTAGTTTTATTTGTTGCTTCAATTACTTCGGTGGTAGGCAACTCATACATGGCAATTTCACTAATCAAAACGCTATTCCCAGTCGTTGCTCGTAATGAAAAACTTTGGTGTGTTGGCTTTATTATTATCACCAGCTTAGGCACTGTTATGATGAACATGCCAATTCTACTACTGATGTTAGCAGGCTTGGTAAATAGTATCATTTTGCCAATCGTATTAGGCTCAGTGTTAGCGGCAACCCGCCGAAAAGATATTGTTGGTGATTATAAGCACCCTATCCTACTCACCGCTATTGGTACTCTGATTGTGATTGTAATGGCCTTCGCAAGCTACACCAATATCTTAAACTTTATGACTAAATTCTTAGGGTAAAATTACAGCCTAAGTTTTTAATCAGCTGGAAAAATATCACTATGCCCGACCTAAAAAGATCGGGCATAGTTTATTGAATGACTTATGAATTATGCTAACTAAGAATCGCTGATAGTTAGATTAAGGAGCAATAGCCGCGGTTACTTCATTTTTTTTCACTTCAGCGACCAAACCATCTGCATAGGCTTGGCGATAACATCCACTCATTTTAATCGCTAAGTACATATCAGAACGAATCGTAATACCACCATCGCCCATATTCATTCCAACTAATTCACACCACTTTTGTAACTGCCGCTTACGACCTGCAAGAATTAAACGCACTCCTTTTCGTTTTAAAATGCCATGGATATCATCCAAAACAGCCATAACACTCACATCCATATGGGTAAAACTTGCTACAGCATCAATAATGACACAGGCTGGCGGTGTTTCTTGTTGGCTTATCTGTTGCAGTAATCGTCGTTTAAAATACGCAGCATTAAAATAGGTCAATGGCGAGTTAAAACGGTAAATAAACACCCCAGGAATGGCTGCCGCTTTATCGCTATCATCTAAGCTACGCAGAACCCCTTTATCGTCCAGACCCATGGTTTGATCACTTGGACGCATCACAACTCGAATAAACTGAAACAGTCCCAGTAATACCGCAAGAGTGATCCCAGGAATTACCCCGATAATCAATACCGCAACAAAGGTAATGGTTGCTAATAAAAATGCATCTCTATCACGGGTTTTAAGTGCCCACATACCAATAAAATCGAGTAATGAGATAGAAGATATCACCAAAATCACCCCTAATGCAGCATGAGGGATATAACGTAATGGCTCATAAACAAATAGAGCAATAACACCTATAACGATTGCAGCAATAATGGATACTAGTTGTGATTTACCACCACTAGCATCGTTTACGGCAGTTCGAGAGTCTGCGCCACTAATTGCAAAGCCTTGAGAAAGAGCAGAAGCCAAGTTTGCAATACCTAATGCTCGAAACTCTTTATCTGCATCAATTTCATAACCATTACGTGCAGCAAAGCTTCGTGCCGTCAGCATCATGCTCACAAAACTGACCATTGCAAGGTTTAACGCTGGCATCACCAATTCACGAGTTAGACCTAAATCAAACACTGGCAGTGAAAATGTTGGCAACCCTCCCTTAACATCGCCTAAAATTGCGATGCCATACTGATCAAGATGCAAAATAAAGACAGCAAAAGCCGCAATGGCAATCGCTAACATCGCAGCAGGCCAGGTCGGTTTGAATCGTTTAAATAGTAAGAAAACTAATAGAGTAAATGCTGCGGTTCCAACGGTAGGCCAATGGATAGAGGCAAGATAATCGGGTACGGCATAGATTCTTTCAAGCAAGTGCTTCTCTTCAAACTTCACTCCCGTAATTTTGGCAAACTGCCCCACAATAATCGTTATCGCAACACCATTTAATAATCCCATTAAAATCGGACGAGAAAGAAAATCGGCCAAAACCCCTAACTTAAATCGACTGGCAATAAGACACCACAACCCCGTCATAATCGTCATGGTGACAACCAATTGAAGATGCTTAACACTGTCTCCTGCCGCAAGGGGCGTTACAACCGCAGCAATAACAGCACACGTTGCAGCATCAGGCCCAACAATAAGTTGACGTGATGTTCCAAAAAATGCGTAGGCAATCATAGGTAATACACACGCATATAGACCCGCAATTTCATTTACACCAGCAAGTTGGGCGTAAGCAATCGCAACAGGCAGTGCAACCGCAACTACAGACAGCGCAGCCCTTAAGTCATCAGGGAACCAACTTCTGTCGTACTTTTGCAAAGATTTCAGACCTGGAATCAAATCGTGTATTTTGAGAGAAAAAGAGTGACTCACTTATCGTCCTTTTAAAACCGATTAGTTATTTACCCAAGTAACCTCAAGATGCGAGGTTCAGCGAGAACAATTTGGGTATATGCCCATATAACGTTAAGGTACTAGGTTTGGTAAGAATAATTCTAATTGGAAATAGAATTAAAAGAAGTGGATATATGACAATTACCGCAAATTATTACGAATTCTTATCCTTAATAATGAATAGACAAAGCAAATCGTATACAAAACAACCTACCAAAAGATGAATTATCAAACAAAAGAATTTCTTTTTTTGTGGATATAAAATCCTGCCTTTTAAAAGCATTCAGTTTACTAACATTATGATGCTAAGTTACTTTCTTAAATTCCCTCTTATTTACATAAGCTTTAGTTGTTCTTTTTCAATTGGTTACATTTTTGACTTAGATCAATAAATGCTACTTTAGATTCATTTCTTTGATTTAGGTCAATGCAAGATTATTCTATTTGTCCACAAAGCACTAAATTAGCAATTTTATTTACCAAATGTGATGGTTATCACAGAGCGTGAAATACATATAATCCGCATCAATAGAACAGCTTTATCTAACCAGATTGTAATGTATCGCTCAGCCCCTATAAGCCAACCAAATAAATTAAAAATGGCTATAGAGAAAATAAAGTCAGCCCTACCGCCGAGGTTTAGTGATACGCCGTTGAGTTTTCTTACTGGAAATATCAACGCTTAATAACAAGCCAAAAATTTATCGTAAGAGCTTGTTATTGGTAACCGAATTTAACTCTTTTTTGATTTAGGCATTAGCCGGCACTGAACTCAGTGCTTATGTGAGGAATTCGTCATGTCACGAATCGTAATTGTTGGCGGTGGTGCTGCTGGTATCGAGCTTTCAACCCTATTAGGTCGCGCAGTTCGTAAAGAAGATGAAGTGATCTTAATTGAACCAGAAACTCATCATTACTGGAAACCTCGTTTACACGAAATCGCAGCAGGTACTTTTGATAGTGATTTAGATACTGTTTGTTACTTTACTCATGGTGCTAAACATGGATATCAGCATTATCAAGGGGCTATGACCAATATTGATCGTAACAACAAACAAGTTATTGTACGTCAACCAGATGGTGCAGAAAGCTTAGTAGATTACGACTATCTTGTTATTGCAGTTGGTGCGGTAAGTAATGATTTCAACACTACTGGCGCTCGCGACCACTGTTTATTCTTAGATTCTGCAGTTCAAGCTCGTAAAGCGTGGCATCAAATCAGCCACCTGCTACGCTCAGGTCACGATCACGCAATTAACATCGTTGGTGCAGGTGCAACAGGTGTTGAGCTTGCGGCTGAGCTGGCTCGCGTTAGCCAGAAACTTCAACGTTATAAGGCCGCAAAACTGCATATCAATTTAATTGAAGCAGCACCTCGCGTATTACCAAACTGCCCTGAAAAGATGTCGGATAAAGCACTTAAAGAGCTAAATCGCAATAATATTAACGTACTTGTTGATACTCGTATTAGTGAAGTTACTGCTGAGGGTATGACAACATGTGATGGTCAAACACTAAATGCTGACGTTCAATTTTGGGCTGCTGGTGTTAAAGCACCCGATTGGCTTCGCGGTTTAGGTGACTTTACATACAACCGAATGAACCAAATTGAAGTTAATATGAATTTAACTACAACGGTTGATGATCATATTTTCGCACTTGGCGATTGTGCCGCAATTCCACAACCAGACGGTTCGTTTGTTCCACCTAAGGCTCAAGCCGCTAACCGAGCAGCAGTACACTTAGCGAAAAGTTTAAGTGGAATGCTACGTGGTAAAGCACTGACAGATTTTGTATTTGAAGATAGCGGTATGATTGTTGCGGTGGGTCACCACTTTGCTGTTGGTGCTTTAATGGATGGCAAACTGGTACTTAAAGGCCGTTTGATCCGCCGTTTATACGATACTATTTTCCGATTACATCAACGTACGGTTTCTGGTGTCTTTAACGTATCTCGCTTAATGATCACAAAACGACTTAAATCCGTGTTCAAACCCGCTAGTATGTAATTCATTACAATTGTAGAAAAAAGGCGCTATATCTTAGGATTTAGCGCCTTTTTTGTATCCAAATTCATCCCCGCCTTCTTCATACTTTGATTGTTGACCACCAGTAATAATCAATTTCAAAAATACCGTATTATCAAAAAATAAGAAATAACTATACTAGCTGCACTTAGTTAATTTGAATGGTTAATGGGCATAGTTAATACCCCATCAACATAATCATTTTCAAGCTCAGATCGACTCCGAGCATATCAATAAGGTAACAACATTATGTCACGAATTGTCGTTGTCGGTGGCGGAGCCGCTGGACTTGAACTTTCGACTCTATTAACTAAATCGGTTCGTAAAGAAGATGAAATCGTTTTAGTTGAACCAGAAACTCATCACTATTGGAAACCTCGTTTGCATGAAATTGCGGCTGGTACTTTCGACAGTGAATTAGATACTGTGTGTTACTTCACTCATGGTGCTAAACATGGCTATCAGCACTATCAAGGTGCAATGAAAGATATAGACCGAGTCAATAAAACAATTACGGTTCAACGCCCAGATGGTACTGAATCAGGGATAAATTATGATTATCTGGTTATTGCTATTGGTGCTGTTAGCAATGACTTTAGAACAACAGGCGCACAAGATCATTGTTTGTTCTTAGATTCTGCAAGCCAAGCTCGTCAAGCGTGGAACCAAGTGAGCCAGTTACTTCGATCTGGCGATGAACACGCGATTAATATTGTTGGCGCAGGTGCAACAGGGGTTGAACTCGCGGCCGAATTAGCTCGTGTAAGCCAAAAACTACAGCGTTATAACGCCGCTAAATTACATATCAATTTAATTGAAGCCGCTGAACGAGTGTTACCGAATAGCCCAATCGCAATGTCTAGCAAAGTACTCAAAGAACTACAGCGTAATAACGTCAATGTTCTTCTAAATACTCGGATTGCAGAAGTTACTGATATGGGGATGAGGACCTCTGATGAGCAATTCTTACATGCAGATGTTCAATTTTGGGCCGCAGGGGTAAAAGCCCCAGACTGGCTTAACGGAATGGGTGGCTTGCAACATAACCCATTAAATCAAATAAAAGTACGAGCAAACTTAACAACCACCGAAGACCCAAATGTATTTGCCTTAGGTGATTGTGCATCGATTCCGCAAGCTGATGGTTCATTTGTACCACCAAAAGCACAAGCGGCTAATCGCGCAGCGGTACATTTAGCAAAAAGTCTCGGTGACATGTTAAAACGCGGTTACCCACCGACTGATTTTGAATTTAAAGATAGTGGAATGGTTGTCGCTGTAGGCCATCACTTTGCTGTCGGCTCTTTTGCCCCAGGTTCAAAACTGGAAGGTAAATTAGTTTTGCAAGGACGTTTAATCCGTCGTTTATACGATACGATTTTTCGCCTTCATCAACGAACTGTCACCGGTATGTTTACTGTTTCTCGCTTAATGATTACCAAGCGTTTGAAATGTGTA
Organism: Photobacterium damselae; assembly: GCF_003026815.1. Lineage (GTDB taxonomy): Bacteria > Pseudomonadota > Gammaproteobacteria > Enterobacterales > Vibrionaceae > Photobacterium > Photobacterium damselae. The sequence continues at coordinate 98,150 of NZ_PYOG01000001.1, forward strand.
TTTATGCCTAAGTAACAGAGTGTCACTTTTCAATCAAACCAATAACAACAGGCACAAAGAGAGTCAGTATCAGCTTACTCTCGCCATTAATTAATAATAGAAACAATAAATGAAGAACTTTTTATCTAAACTATTTTCAACATCGAAAGCTATTAATATGACTACATCAAAATTTAATCTGCACCCAGCTCTAAACCAAGGATTTGCGGCTACACAAGCTAACTTTACTGGAGGCCTATTAAGCTGCAAATGTAAAACTAATCAAGTTACGGTAAAACTAACAGCACAAACGGCACATAACCATGCTTGTGGTTGTTCAAAATGCTGGAAACCAGAGGGCGCTTTATTTTCTCAAATCGCAGTAGTATCGAGCGACAAACTCACCGTTATTGCTAATGCGAACAAACTTCAAGTTGTTGACTCTGCTGCTGTGATTAAGCGTCACGCATGTAAAGAATGTGGTGTTCATATGTTTGGTCGTATCGAAGACTCTAATCACCCATTTTATGGCTTAGACTTCGTTCATACTGAACTGTCTGAGCAAAATGGCTGGACTGCTCCATCTTTTGCCGCTTTCGTTTCTTCTATCATCGAAGCTGGCACAGATCCAAAAGATATGGATGCCATTCGCAGTCAGTTTGCAGAAATTGGTCTACCAACTTATGACTGCTTATCTCCTGCACTAATGGATGCAATTGCAACCCATGTGTATAACCAAAACCATAAGTAATTTGGTTATCGTCTAAGGAGGTAAGAATTTCTATCTCCTTTGCTTCAGCCTTGGTTGATACCTAACGTCAAAGAGCTAGCGATTATCTCACGTTGTTTGTATTGAACTTATATCAGTGACGATACTCTGAATCCAATTTCTTAAGACCAATTGGATATATAGCCAAGGCTGAACAAGAAAAGGCTTTACTCGGAATAAAACGTTTTCTTGTTCATTGCTAATGGTTTTCACGCCATTAATTCTCTTATCTGTGCTTAGGCACGAACCTTCTCTGTGCTTAGGCACGAACCTTCTTGTATTGAGGATGGCACTTGCCACGCTCTGGGGTAATACTCAGAGCGTTTTTTTCTTCAATCAATCAAGTACGCCCAAAACGATATAATTTATTCGATTTTCGAATACCAATTAACTCAAAAACAAGAAATAAACCATACAAAAATGATAAACTATAACATGCAAGCATAAGTCACCTTTATTTTTTATCATCTAATTTTGACGTAGTAGAAATAACAATAACAATAGCCAGAGAAAACCAATGAAACTCAAGCTTTTTAAATCCCTCCCCTCCCAATTACTGATTGCAGCTCTCGTTGCATGGAGCATGGTGCAAGTATTACCCATCAGCTCTGAGTTTGTTCAATCTAGCTGGTTTCAGTTAATTATGATGTTCAAAACAACCTACATTGGCTTATTAAAAATGGTGGTGGGCGCTGTCGTATTACTGTCTCTTTTACAAGGGATAACCAGTATTGGTTCAACCGTTAAATTAAAATCTCTCGGTGCTAAAACCATTGCTTTTTATTCATTAACTTCTATTTTAGCCATCTCACTGGGCTTAGGGGTATCCTTGTCCCTGCCGCCATGGCCTCAATTGATTGATCCAAATACCGTTGCGCTTGGTAGCAATGTCACTCTAATTGATAGTAGTTCATCATCAGGTGGAGCGATTGTTGAAAAGCTCTTTAAAATGGCCTTGGTAAATCCATTTCAAGCCTTAGCAACAACCAACTTACTGGGTATTGTGGTCTTTGCCCTGCTATTTGGTATTGCGCTACTTGCCACTTTACCGGAGAAACACCCAGTATTTGAGGTTATCAATGGGCTTAATCACAGCTTAAATCGACTGGTTTCTGCCATTATTAAGCTAGCGCCTTTAGCTGTATTTGCCATCGTTTTTGAGTTTACCTTAAAAAGTGGCAACGCATTATTTGGCGAATTAGCTCGTTTTGCTCTTTTAGTCTTTACCTTAACACTCATTCATGGCGTGATTGTCTTACCGAGCATTGCTAAATTAGCGACTGGGATCTCATTTAAAAAGTTATTCAGAGCCTTATCAGCCCCAATGGCCATGGCATTTGCAACGTCATCTAGCTCTGCCACACTACCACTTTCTATGCAAACGGCTGAGAATGAATTAGATATCTCACAGTCCACCAGCAGTATGGTGTTGCCATTAGGCTCAATTATGAATATGGATGGAACCGCTCTCTTTGAAGGGGTTGCCGCTATTTTTCTTGCTCAGCTATATGGTATCGACCTGGGAACAACTGGCCTGATTATGATCTTTATTATGGCGATGGTCTCTTCTATTGGAGCACCAGGAATGCCATCAGGATCCATGTCTGGAATGCAATTGGTTATGCTTGCAGCAGGTATTCCACTAGAAGCTATTGCAATTTTATTACTGATTGAACGCCCTCTTGATACCTTCCGTACTGCGGTGAATGTTGAAGGTGATTTAATTGCCGCACTTGTGGTTGATAAATGGCAAAATAAAACTTCCGCTTAATCGATTAATTAAAAATTGGTGAGCTATTCATAAAAAACAGAGCCACTCAATACCTTTATATTGAGTGGCTCTGTTTTATCAAATCAAGAATATCGATGATTTAAAGCATTCTAGAACGAGCTTTTGCAACCACAATTAAACGGTTCGCAAGCACTTTTTGTTTTGTGCTACCAACAGTTTGAATTTCCCTTAATAATCGAGCCAGTTCTGTCTCAAAATATTTCTGTTTTTTTGTGCGCATAAGCGTCCGAATAAGCTTATCTGCATTCTCTGGCAATGGCTGATTTAACGCCCACTCATAGCTATATTGCTGATACGCACCGTCGCTAGATGGTAACTCTATTTCTCGTTCTTTTGGCGGTTGAGCCATATCGTCTAATCGTCCTAAACGCTGGTAATAACCATACACAATAGGCGATTTATGATGAGGTAATTCACCCTCTTGATACAGTTTCTCTCCAACCGTTTGGGCAACATCCACTTTTGACTCTAAAACAAATTGACTGGCGTTTTTGTTGGCGCGAACGTAACTCTCTTTTTTCTTTGGCTCAACCGTATAGTAGACGCGAGCAACATCTTTCGCTCGTGTCATGGCAACATAGGCTAAGCGGCGCTCTTCTTCCGTATCAGCGGCTAATCCAGCACTAGAGCGATTCATATACGGAAAGGCATCTTTATCCCAATATGGCAGATAAACTTGGCTAAACTCACACCCTTTAGCGCGAAAAATTGTGGTGACCTGTACCCCATTGATATTTGGCTGCTGGGCTTGATGTTGATCATGATGAGTCGATTGTTGTGTATAATATTCAAAATATTGAAGCGCTTTCTCACAATGTTGATCCATAGATTCAAGCACTGTTTCTACACTGTCTAATCGTTCAACCGCTTCTTCAATTTCAGATGCCGTAGCCTCCGTTTTCCAAATCCAATTATCTAACTGGCTCTCTTTACGGTACTGACGATACACATCAAGCGCTTTAAATTGCCCTTTACGACGCAAAGTAATCAGTAACTCGACTCGATCAATAAACGAATCTAAATTCAACGCTGAATAAATTTTCTCTGCTTTTGTTACATAAGCTCGCCACTGCTCTATTGGTCGATTCGCTAATTCATCACACAGAGGCTTAAGATCTTTATTGGGAACATAACAGTGTGGAAATGCCATGATATTAAAGAGAAAACTAGAACGCTGCTGCGGTGACTGTTGCTCAAAACGCCCGATAGCAAAACCTAAAATATCCATCAGCAACCGGACTTCCCGACTATGACCCAATACCGAAGGCACTGGCATTTGATAAGGGATCTTTTTGGTCAAAAATGCCAATTCAAATAACAGTGTTTGCGACCAACGACGAACCAAGATTGCCACATCTTTAGCTTGGCCACCTTGTTCTAAAAACTGCTGAATAGCCTGCGCAATTTCACCAACTTGGCGCTCAGAACCAACCACTTCAATTTGGGTATCAGAAACTGACTCATGAGATACCGTTTGAAAGTCATGAAAGCGATTTCGGTTATTCGATATCAAGTGGCTAGCGGCAAGCGCTAAACTGTGTCCAAAACGGAATGTTCTCGATAAGCTATAGGTTTTTGCAGGTGCAAAGTCTCGTTCAAAATTGAGCATAAACTGAGGGGCACTGCCTCGCCATTTATAGATACACTGATCGACATCACCAACAGCAACTAACTGAGACTGAGGACCAAGTAATTGCTTTAGTAATTGATATTGAGCCGTATTAATATCTTGAAATTCATCGACAACAATAAAGCGACACTGTTGATGATAGTATTGTCTTATCGCTTCATTATTTTGAAGTAACTTAACGGTTTCAACCAACCAATCATCAAAGAAAAGTAATTTCCGCTCTTGACGTAACGTTTCAAAATTACGAAATGCTTCAATAATAAATTGATACTCACTACTAATATCAGAAAGGTCAAATACCTCTTTTGGTGGCAGCATATAAGCTTTAACCAATCCAATGAAATTCATTAGCAGTTCAATTGTCTTCGGATCTTTATAGGTCTGCTGCTTTTGATAAGACTTTTCTTGAGCTCCCATCTGACGCAAAACTTGTTTAGCAAGCGTCTTATCACTTTCACCTTGCTGGAAATCGACTTGGTAACCCGTTTCACGTAAATAACCCGTGTGACGCAAGAGCTGATAACAAAAACTGTGAAAAGTATGGACAGGCACCTGCTGCTCAATACCGATACCTTGAAGCTTTTGTTTAAAGTCGTTGCGGATATCACGGTTAAACATCAACACCAGCATATTATTCGCTGGAATTTGTGCCAATTTATGCTGAATAAGTCCAACTAAGGTGGTTGTTTTACCTGTACCAGCACCTGCTACACATAGAGCATTACCTTGCTCATGGTGAATAAAAGCAATTTGTTCAGGGGTAAAACAACTCATAATAATAAAGCTCTAAATTAAACATTTTCTGATGCAGCATCATACCACAGCCAAGACCGTCACAATGCTCGCTTTTACATCCAAGTGACTGGGTATATCTCATCACCAATCAATAAGAAGCAATAGCTGCTTCATCATCCCGCAAATAAATGTGATCAAATACTCACTTTGCTGAAACATTAATCGTTCGTTACACTTTAATTGTCGAATGAAGCTAAATAGATTGCGAAACGAAATATTTTACGCTAATTACACTGTATAAAACCACAGTTGTTTAAGAGTATTTTTATTTGTGGCAAATTTTACAACCCATTTCACCGTAGCGGCCGTGGTTAGTGGTGTGGCAGCAGCAGCGTTACTCTCCGCCGAACATGTAATGCCAGTAACGGCCATCTGGTTAGCATTTCTTGGCACCATGGGCGGCTTATTGCCCGATATCGATTCAGATCATTCCACATCGATGAAATGGTTATTTACACTGCTGGCTAGTTTTAGCTGTTTTATCTTGCTCTGTCATATCTACTCACACGTCACTATGTTAGAGCTTTTATTTTATATCGTAGGGCTATTCATCATTGTTCAAGTTATTATTAAAGCTTGGGTACAGAGAATCACCATACACAGAGGTTGCTGCCATTCTATCGCCTTTGTTACCTTATTGGCGCTATGTGTTACACATTTAGCAAGCTTACTCGGTTACAAAAATACCTTTAGTTGGCTATCTGGGGGCTTTGTTTTATTAGGGGGTTTAGTCCACTTAATTTTAGATGAGATTTACAGCGTAGATTTGGCAAACAAGCGCATTAAATCATCATTTGGTAGTGCCCTTAAGCCTTTTTCTTTGAGCAATCCATTTATTAGCTTGGCGCAAGTGACGGCAATTGTGCTGTTACTATATTCAGCACCACCAGCCCATTCAACCATACGCTTGCTCAGCCATTGGCAGCATTTTCATTTCAGTCCATCATGGCTAAATGTTGACCAAGCTCAATACTGGCTTAAGAATGTGCTAAATTCGACTGCAGATAAAATCAAAACCGTTCATATTCCATCGATTTAGCACATAAATCATCAACATAGATTTTATATACTGGAGCCATTGTTCATAACTTGAATAATGGCTTTTTCTTTATAAAACACCATTACGCAAACGTTTGCTATTTTTAACAAAGCGAGTATGATGCAGGCCATAACCAAGGTTAATCTCCACAACCTTAGAGGTTAACCGTTGAAATTTATGTTTCATGCTTTGATATAGGGATTTCACCATGAGCCTTGCTGATCAAGTTCTTGCTGTCAACGATGACCTACCCATTCGCACTCATCAACCAGTCCATAGCGGTAAAGTTCGTTCTGTCTATTGGTTAACACCAGAAGATAGTCGTCGCTTAATCCAAGAGAAAAATTATAACGTTCAACCCGATGCCGAATTGGCTACTATGGTGATTAGCGATCGTATCTCAGCATTCGATTGTATCTGGCATGCCGAAGGAGGACTCAATGGTGTACCGGGAAAAGGTGCGGCATTAAACGCAATTTCAAATCACTGGTTTACCCTCTTTAAACAACACAATCTTGCTGATAGCCATATTCTTGATATTCCTCACCCTTTTGTTTGGATTGTACAAAAAGCTAAGCCAGTCAAAGTAGAAGCTATCTGTCGTCAATATATTACAGGTTCCATGTGGCGAGCTTATGAAAAAGGTGAACGTAATTTTTGTGGCATTGAATTACCAGAGCGATTAGAAAAAGATCAAAAACTGCCTGAGTTACTTATTACCCCATCAACCAAAGGGATTTTAACTGGTATTCCTGGTGTTCCTGAAGTCGATGATGTTAACGTCACCCGCCAAGATCTTGAAAATAATTTAGCCGCATTTAATTTCCAAGATAAAGCCGATATAGCAACTTATGAGCATATGCTAAAAGCCGGATTTACGGTGATAAGCGATGAGTTAAAACAATTAGATCAAATCTTTGTTGATACCAAGTTCGAGTTTGGCTACGTCACAGATGCTAATGGAAGCGAAAAATTAATTTATATGGACGAAGTTGGTACACCTGACTCTTCTCGCATTTGGGATGGTGCTGCTTACCGTAATGGCAAAATTGTTGAAAACTCCAAAGAAGACTTTCGCCAAGTATTATTAAACTATTTTGATGACCCAGATATTCTACTAAATAAAGATCGCATGGATGAGCGTTTTGCATTGGCACGGGATAATGCTTTACCTCAAGAGACTTTAATGGATATCTCACGTATCTATATTGGAATTGCTGAGAAGATCACTGGACAGAAAATCGTACTCAGTCAAAACCCAAAACAAGAGATCATCAAGATCTTAAATGATCAGTACGGACTGATTGATTAATATCTTTTATTTTAATTAATAAAGGGGGATACCTTTCCCTCTTTACTCTCTTACTCTCTTACTCTCTTTACTATCGTCAATACTGAATCCAAATCGTTAAATATAAAACCTATTACATAACAATTCATTTCTATTCATATCTCCCTTTGCCATACATGACTTATTCATAATAGAGATCATCCTTACGATATGTCTCTTCAACACGTTAATACTGTAACAATTAAGCCGAAAAAACATACGATACAGAGTTTAAAAACACAGCGTGCATCACTTATATCAATGACTTATTTTTTATTATTTTGTCATAAATCTTCATAACAATTTAATAATAAATCACATATTCGTTTTACATCAAAAAACCTTACAAATATTGCAATTACCCCATAAGTATTAATTGAATCTGAATAAACGAATACTTTATGATCGCAAAATAAATAGATTTATAAAAAATATGTCTACATATTCATTTTCCCTTGTTAGCAGGAGTTTCTTTATGAGCAGTGTGACTGATCAAAAAGACCAATCGACGCGCGGCCGCGAATGGAAGGCTTTCCTCTTCATCACAGTCTTTTTATTTCCCATTTTAAGTGTGATGGTAGTAGGTGGTTACGGATTCATTGTGTGGATGCTACAACTGTTTGTGTTTGGCCCTCCAGGTCATGGCATGTAAGTCAAGTACGCATTAGAAATCATTAAAGAGGCACATAATGAAAAACTTTCTTCGCAAAGCTTGGCAGACATTCTCTCGTCCAAGTGTTCATATCAGCTTAGGTGTATTAACCCTAGGTGGTTTTATTGCCGGTGTTATTTTCTGGGGTGGTTTTAATACCGCACTCGAAAAAACCAATACCGAAGAGTTCTGTGTGGGTTGTCACGCAGAAAACGTGGCACCAGAATTTGCCAACACTATTCATGACAAAAACCGCTCAGGTGTTCGTGCAACCTGTCCTGATTGTCACGTTCCACATGAATGGACAGCAAAAATTTCTCGTAAAATTCAGGCAAGCAAAGAAGTTTTTGCTCACTTTGCTGGATTTATTGATACACCAGAGAAGTTTGAAGATCGTCGTTTAGTTCTCGCGCAACATGAGTGGGAACGTTTTAGCGCTAACGGCTCTCTTGAGTGTCGAAACTGTCACGACTATGACGGCATGGACTTTAGCAAGATGTCGCCAACAGCTCGTGTCCAAATGAAGAATGCGGCAGAACGAGATCAAAGCTGTGTTGACTGTCATAAAGGTATTGCTCACCATCTTCCGAAGAATATGGACAGCAGCGGTGGTTTAATTTCAGAGCTAGTAAACCTATCACACAACACTAAATATGCTGATGGCGAAACGGTATACAGCGTGCGTTACCTACCTGTGTATGAAGATAAAGATCTAAAGGTTGAAGCCGGTCTTCTTAACCCAGCATCAGGCGTAAAAGTTATCGCGCAAACCGACAAGGCTATTGAAGTTGAAATTGCTGGTTGGCGTAAAGATAAAGGCTATGGTCGAGTTATTCAGGAAGATTTTGGTATGAATATCCCGGTTGCCTCTCTGGTTAAAGAATCAGCACAAAATGATCAAGTGGTTGATAAGTACGAAGAGAAAGTTGACGACTTAACAGGTCTTCCATGGCAGCGCGTAACGGCTAAAGTTTGGATGCCTAAAGATTCTCTTGTTAACGACATTACTCCAGTATGGGAAAAGGCAAAATCGGCTTACACCACTAACTGTTCAGTATGTCACACCCAACCTGCGGAAAACCATTTCGATGCCAATACATGGCCAGGAATGTTCGATGGCATGCTAGCGTTCGTTAACTTTGATCGCGATAGTGAAGCCCTAGTTCGTAAGTATCTTCAAAAGCATTCTTCAGATTTTTCTGATGAGAAGCACTAAGGTTGATGGAGTAAATAACCATGTCTGTATCAAGAAGAAGTTTTCTTAAAGGCCTAACCATGACCAGTGCAGCTGGCGTGATTGGTCCTAGCCTACTGGCTTCATCTAAAGCCTTTGCTGTTGAAACTACAGGAACCTGGAAATATTCAGGTTCTCACTGGGGTGCATTCCGCGCTCATATCTATGGTGGCCGAGTTCAAGAGATTGAAGCGATCGAAATAGATACAAATCCGACCGAAATGTTAAAAGGCATTAAGGGCGTTATCTACAACCCTTCACGTGTTCGCTACCCAATGGTACGTCTCGATTGGTTGAAGAAAAACAAGTATAGCGGCGAAACACGTGGTAATAACCGTTTTGTACGTGTGACTTGGGATGAAGCTCTGGATCTGTTCTACCAAGAATTAGAGCGTATGCAAAAAGACTACGGTCCTTGGGCAATTCACGCCGGTCAAACAGGTTGGCGTCAAACAGGTCAATTCCACAGTTGTACTAGCCACATGCAGCGCGCAGTAGGTATGCACGGTAACTACATCACTAAAGTGGGTGACTACTCAACTGGTGCCGGCCAAACCATCATGCCATATGTGCTGGGTTCAACGGAAGTTTACGCCCAAGGTACTTCTTGGTCTGAAATTTTAGATAACACCAAGACATTAATCTTGTGGGCAAACGATCCAGTGAAAAACCTACAAGTTGGTTGGAACTGTGAAACCCATGAATCCTACCCTTACCTTGCTCAGCTAAAAGAAAAAGTAGCTCAAGGTGAGATCAAAGTGATCTCGGTAGATCCTGTTAAAAATAAAACCCAGCAGTATCTCGATAATGAGCATCTTTACATTAACCCACAGACCGATGTGGCGTTTATGTTAGGTGTGGCTCATACCCTGTATAACGAAAACCTATACGATAAAGACTTCATCAAAATGTATTGCTTAGGCTTTGATGAGTTTATTGGTTACGTTAAAGGTGAGACCAAAGATAAAGTAGAAAAAACGCCAGAGTGGGCTTCGGCTATCTGTGGCGTTCCTGCGGATCAAATCCGTGAATTTGCTCGTCTATTGGTAAAAGATCGCACTCAGATCATGTTTGGTTGGTGTATCCAACGACAAGAACACGGTGAACAGCCTTATTGGATGGGTGCTGTGGTTGCGGCAATGGTTGGTCAAATTGGTTTACCAGGTGGCGGTATCTCTTATGGCCACCACTACTCAGGTATCGGTGTTCCATCAACAGGATTTGCCGCTCCTGGTGGCTTCCCTCGTAACGTAGATGAAGGCCATAAACCAAAGTGGGATAACAATGACTTTAATGGTTACAGCCGTACCATTCCAGTTGCTCGTTTTGTTGACTGTATTTTAGAGCCGGGTAAAGAGATCCAATACAACGGCTCTAAAGTGATTCTTCCTGGTTACAAAATGATGGTGATCAGCGGTAACAACCCATGGCACCACCATCAAGATCGTAACCGCATGAAGCAAGCATTCCAGAAGTTGCAAACCGTTGTGACTATTGATTATGCTTGGACTGCAACGTGTCGTTTTTCTGATATTGTACTGCCAGCCTGTACGCAGTTTGAACGTAATGATATTGATGTTATGGGTTCTTACAGTGGTCGTGGTCTACTTGCGATGCACAAACTGGTTGACCCACTCTATCAATCTAAAACCGATTTCGAGATCTTTACTGAGTTGACTCGCCGTTTTGGTCGTCATAAAGAGTACACTCGTGGTATGGATGAAATGGAATGGGTAAGCATGTTGTATAACGACTGTCGAGCAGCGAACAAAGGTAAGTTTGATATGCCTGAGTTTGATGTGTTCTGGCAGCAAGGTTTCCTAGACTTTGGTACGGGTCAACCTTGGGTTCGTCATGCAGATTTCCGTAAAGACCCAGAGATTAATGCCTTAGGTACACCATCTGGCTTTATTGAAATTTCTAGCCGTAAGATTGGTCGTTATAATTATGAACACTGTCAAAATCACCCAATGTGGTTTGAGAAAACAGAACGTTCTCATGGCGGCCCTGGCTCAGATAAACACCCATTCTGGTTACAATCTTGCCACCCAGATAAGCGTCTGCACTCACAGATGTGTGAATCTGATGAGTTCCGTGCAACGTACACAGTACAAGATCGTGAACCTATTTACATGAACCCGAAAGATGCCGCGAAAAAAGGCATCAAAGCAGGCGATGTAGTACGAGTGTTTAATGATCGCGGTCAACTATTAGCGGGTGCGGTATTATCAGATAGCTATGCCGAAGGTGTGGTTCGAATCGAAGAAGGCGCATGGTACGGTCCTCTTAATGAGAAAATCGGTGCCATTGATACCTATGGCGATCCAAATACCTTAACAATGGATATCCCAAGTTCCGAGCTTGCTCAAGCAACCAGTGCGCAAACTTGTCTGGTTGATTTCGAGAAGTTCCAAGGTGAGCTACCACCTGTAACCTCATTTGGCGGTCCGATTGAAGTTAGCTAATCAATCAGTCTGATTAAACAGTAAAAAGGCCCGAGTTTTATATGAACTCGGGCCTTTTTGTATCAACTAAACGTAACAAGATCACTCTCTTGGGCTGGATCTCGCCCTGTTATTGATGATTTTTGAACCGCAGCATAACGCTTTTCCCAATAGGTGGCATTTTTAATCCCTAACTTAATTGGTTTGAAGGTAAAGTCCGTCACCCCAGCGGCTTGTTGAGCCTCATAATCTCGCAAAGTAAAAATATGGTAATAAAAAAAAGCGCCCTATTTAATTAGGACGCAAAAAAAGAAATGTCAAAACAGGAAATGGTATTTTCTAATTAATCATCTAACTCTTCTAACTCAATTTCACGAGCGATCTTTTGACCATTGCGAACAATACCTTCAATCTCAACTCGTTTACCTGGTAGCGTTGCTAGTGTTAGACGATCTTCATAACGAGTCATGTTATCTACATAAACAGGTTGCTGAACACCATAAAGTGTAATTGTAGAATCCGTCACATCAGAAACGATTCCTTCAACATCAAACTCACGCCAAGTGCCTTGATCATGGTCACCATCGTGATCACGCTCAAATTCAATCTCTTTTGCCACACCATTAATTGCAGTGACTTCAACCAACGTACCCATTTTTAAGTTGTTTCGCGTTCCATCTTCAAAACGAGTTGAGTTGTTGATAACAAATTGACCGCGAGCATTTAGAGTAAATAAGGTCTTTTCGTTGTTAATCCAGGTTACTACACCCTCAATTTCTGCATCATCAAAGTCTTCATTGTCGTCATAGTTATCAACTTCAACTTCTGTAGCAACGAAAGCACCATCTATCATCTCCCCCGTTACTTCAACCCAGTCACCATTACCAATCGTTGGATCTAACTGAATATTTGCATAATCTACGACGACCTGACCTAACTTAAATGTAGATGCCACAGAATCTAACTGAGATAAAGTGCCCTCTAACTCATACTTACCAGCAAGGTCAGTATTCTCAACTTCAATCACCGATAGAACTTTATAACCCACTCCAGTTTCGGTCGCCATCGGCAGTGCAGAAACCATCACCCAATCATTTATTTCTATATCTTTGTTTAATTGAGCAAAAGACAACTCCACCCCATTAATGGTGAAAGTGTGGGTTGTATGATTAACTGCAGTCACTTGACCTAGTAGTGTTGGATCTAGAAAAACGGTAGCGCCAGCCTTTGCCACGTCAGAAACCTGCACCATCATTTGTGGTTTTAATACAGAAACACCATCAGCCAAAGGGGTATTTGCATAATTCACACTAGCTACTTGGTAAGAGCGACCATTAACAATGATATTGCTGCCATTTACTTTATCAATCGTACCTTCAACTAATGCTGGCTTTGCCTCTGGTTTAATATCAGGTTTTGGTGTTGAGCCATTATCACTGCCGCCGCCACCACCGCATCCAGAAAGAATAAGACCAATAATCGTAACTAGTACCAACTTTTTCATGCTAAACCTTTTTATTTAAAGAATAATATTGTTATCGCAGGTATATTAAGCGGGCATTCGTGAAGTGATCGTGAAGAAACGTGAAATATTTTTATGAAAGTACTAATTGTTGATGACAACCATAATATTGCCGAGACCATTGCTGACTATCTTGAACTTGAAGGTATGACGATTGACTGTGCTTATCATGGTGAAGCTGCACTAAATTTGGTTAAAGAAAATCACTATGATGTGATTATTATGGACATTATGATGCCTAAATTAGATGGCATTAATGCAGTAAAGAAATTACGAGAAGAACAGTTTTGCAACACCCCCATTCTCTTTTTAACCGCCAAAGATCAGTTAGAAGATAAAATTGCGGCATTTAAAGCCGGTGGTGATGACTATCTACTCAAGCCTTTTGCAATGGAAGAGCTCTGTTTGCGCCTTTACGCATTGAGTAACCGCGGTCCTCGACAGGATATTGGAGAGCTCAAGTTTGCCGATATCACCATTAATACACGCACTGATGAAGTTAAACGCGCCGAAACAGAGATTAAACTAAGCCGGATTCAACTTAAAATTCTCAAATTACTTATGCGACAAGCTCCTAGCATAGTATCACGCCAAGAAGTAATCGAATCGATTTGGGGCGATGAAACCCCATCCAGTGATGCTCTTCGCAGTCATATATATGGTCTTCGTAATGCCCTAGATAAGGGTTTTGAAACATCAAGGTTAGAAACAATCCATGGTCAAGGCTACCGCATCAAAGCTTAAACAATATCCAAGTCTCTATCGCAAAGTTCGTTGGAGTTTTGGCGCAATGACATTTGTGATGTTTGCTCTGTATTGGGGCGTGATTTATATCGCTGAAAACCAGTTAGAGGTGATCAGTCTCCACCACTGGCTTGATACCGAAGCAACCCGTTATGTAATGGATTACCAAAAAGATCAAGAGCAAGCAGCCCTTCCTAATAAGTCTGAATTTTCAACTTATTGGAGTGAGCAACCCATGCCAAAATGGTTGGATAGTTATAATAAACCGGGTTTTTATGAACATCTGCTAGGGGATGAGGATAAGCATTTTATTGTATTAAAACACCCATCAGGTAATGGTTTACTCTATTTAGTATTCCAAGACGATGCCGATGACTACCTTGATAGCTATGAAGATAACTTGCACTATTTTACCTTCTTCTTTGGTGGGCTTATCACTTTAGCCATGGCGTTATATGGGGTATATTTTGTACGTACCCTCTCAAAACCTTTTGCAACTATCGAAGAAAAAATCAGTCAAATGCAACCTGACCAACCAGCCTTTTCTGTCGATAGTCAATACAGTGAAACCCGCCACATAGAGCAAGCACTTCTTGATAGCAAAAATAATATTGCTGGATTTTTTCAACGAGAGAAAGAGTTTAGCCGTTTTGCTTCTCACGAACTGCGTACACCTATTATGGTGATTAAAGGATCTGCCGATTTACTCAAAAAAGTCCCCAATCAGCCACGAGTTGCACTCAAGGCTATCGATCGGATGCAACAAGCTAGTGATGAAATGCGTATCTTAACTGAGACTTTTCTCCTACTTGGTAAAGAGCAAATTGATAACCATTACTTTGGTGAATTCAGTTTAGATAGTGCTTTATATCAACAACTTGAGCTTCTAGAACCCCTATTTGCTAAGCAAGATTCTGGCTATCAGTTAGAGATAAAAAATCCTATCACAGCCTATGCACCAGAAAGTTTTATTACTATTGTTATAAACAATCTGATCAAGAATGCATTTAGCTACAGTATCGGTGATATTCATATTTCACTGGATGCCGAAACATTAACGATCACGAATCGCCATGATGGACATGAGACCTATAATGCAGGTTATGGCTGCGGACTGGTTATTGTTGAGCGTATTTGTGAACGGATGGGTTGGCAATTTTCAGCGACTGATACTGGCACCCAATTTGCAACAGAGATTCAATTCCACAATAGAAGTTAAAAAACTGGAGGAATAAAGATGAAGATCTGTCATTTTTTGCCAAGCCGCAACAGTACTATTTTTATTCCTCTTTTGGTTCTTTGGCTTACAGGATGTACCTCTGTTCCACAACAAGTTTCTCCTGTTACTGCTTTTGAACTCAATCGCTATATGGGCACTTGGTATGAGATAGCCCGCCTTGACCACAGTTTTGAACGTGGGCTTTCTAATATCTCAGCCACTTATCATCTAAAACGCGATGGCAGTGTAGAAGTCATTAATCGAGGTTTTGATGTCGATGAGAAGCAGTGGAGTGAAGCCATAGGTAATGCCAAAATGGTCAAAGATATTCATACAGGGCACTTTAAAGTCTCATTCTTTGGCCCATTCTATAGTAGTTATGTTGTCTTCCACTTAGAGCCTGACTATAGTGCCGCGCTCGTTAGTGGTTATAGTAACGACTATTTTTGGATTTTATCGCGCACACCAAGCCTACCTAAAGAGAAGATTAACCACTATTTACAGTTAGCAAAACAACATGGCTTTGCGACCGACCAACTCATCTATCCATCACAAATTCAAAATAGAAAAAAGGTGAACCAAATGGCCCACCTTTACAGTACACGTTAAGCAATCGCGCCTTTATCCCAGCGTACTTGATGATCGTCAGTTCGCTGCCCTCTTAGCAATTGTTTATGGTATTTAGCCACGACAGAACGATGAGCAATACTAATTAATGTAGTCTGGGGTAACTCATCAAGCAGTAACTGATACATACGCGCCTCAGTCTCTTCATCGAGAGAGGCTGTAGCTTCATCCAAAAATAACCATTTAGGTTGTTGGATAAAAGTACGCAATAAAGCGACTCGTTGCTGCTCACCTGGAGACATCACATGAGCCCAATTATGTCGTTCAGAAAGAACGTCAACAAAACGGCTTAACGAACATTTGTGCATCCATTCCACTAGAGTAGCATCAGAGATCAGAGTATCTTTTTGAGGATAGAGTAAAACATCTCTTAATGTTGCAATAGGTAGATAAGGCCTCTGAGGTAAAAATAGTGCATCGTTATTACGCTCTACTTCACCTTGTGAAAATGGCCAAATACCTGCGATGGTTTTCATTAAACTGCTCTTACCTAAACCAGAAGGGCCAGCAATTAATGTGTGCTCGCCTGCTGCAATAGATAAGTTACCCAGAGTAAATAAAATTTCTTTATTAGGTAACCCGACAGAACACTGGCTGAGCGTTAAGTGGTCTTGATTTGAAAGTTTGATATGTAATTGGCTCTTGATTGTTTGCTCTCTCGCTTCAATCATATGCTCATGATAAGTTGTTAAGCGATCGACACTGGCTTTCCAGCTTGCGATAGAAGCATAAGAGTTAACAAACCAGCTCATGGCATCCATAACTTGACCAAAAGCATTCACGATCTGCATCATCCCACCCAGTTTGATGGCACCAGAGAAAAAACGGGGAGCGGTAATAACCAGAGGGAAAATAGATGCAATTTGCGAATAGCCACTATTAAAGCCAACCATCTGCTTTTGTTTTCGCATAATTTTCCAAGTGTTTTTCCAGACTGAATCAAACTTTAATTCAAGTTCTTGTTGTTCAGTTTTCTCACCTTGATAAAGCGCCACGCCTTCTGCATTTTCACGCAAACGGATCATAGAAAAACGAAGATCAGCTTCAAACTTTTGTTGCATAAAATTCAAACCAATTAATGGCCTACCTATTTTATGCATGATCCAACTACCAATGCCAGCATACAATAAAGCAGCCCATACCATCGCCCCAGGGATTTCAATATGATGACCGAGTAAGTCAACACTCATACTGCCCGATAGACCCCATAAAATGGTAATGAACGAAGCTAGTGTTACAACGGAATTCAACAGCCCTAGTGCCAACCCTAATGTGTCGCTGGTAAATTGATTGATGTCTTCCGAAATACGTTGATCCGGGTTATCTGTTTTGCCGTGTTCCAACTCTAATTGATAGTAAACACGATGAGATAACCAATCTGAAAAATACACTTGTGTTAACCAACGACGCCAACGAAGCTGAAGCATCATATTGAGGTAAATGCGATAGATAGCAATAATGATAAAACCTGCCGCTATTAATGAAAACTTAATTAATAGGTGGGTAAAAGCCGCTTTATCTATCTGCTGAAGGGCATTATAGAAGTCTGCATTCCATTTATTTAGGATGACAGACATATAGACCATACCTAAATTGAGAATGACAATGGCAAATAATAAACCGCGAGCAATCCATTTTTCTTCAGATTGCCAATACGGTTTTGCTAACTGCCACACTTTACCTAAAAAGTGACGGGAACTCAGTTGGACTGAATCAGTCAATTTCATAATACTCCTCTACCCTAAATACTCTCAAAGACTGAGAAGTTAGAGCAGCGGCACAAAACAAAGTTCGCATTAATACGCTTGAGACATAAAAAAACCGCCTAATCCAATGAATCAAGCGGTTTTGTGCGTATATATTCACAATTCTAGGCGTGTTTTTTCTCAAACTCTGCCATAAAACGAACAAGAGCTTCAACGCCCTCATAAGGCATTGCATTATAAATAGACGCGCGCATACCACCTACAGCACGATGGCCTTTCAGTGCTCTCAAGCCAGCTGCATCGGCTTCTTTTAAGAATAGCTCGTCTAATTCTGGATTTTTTAATTGAAACGGCACATTCATCGCAGAACGGTTATCAGGATGAACATTATTTTGATAGAAATCTGAATGATCAATAGCATCATAAAGCAACTTAGCTTTTACTTCATTGCGCTTTTGAATCTCAGCCACGCCGCCAATACTTTTCAGCCACTTGAAAACTTCACCAGCTAAATACCATGCAAAAGTCGGTGGCGTATTAAACATCGACTCTTTATCAACGGCTACTGTGTAATCAAGAATACTTGGTAAGATCTGTTTTGCTTGGCCCAATAAATCATCACGAACGATCACGATAGTCAAACCCGCTGGACCAATATTTTTCTGAGCGCCTGCGTAAATAACCCCGTATTTTGAAACATCAATTTGGCGAGATAAAATCACTGACGACATATCTGCAATAATCGGTTTATCCGTCACAGGTAAATCGCGGATCTCAATACCATCGATAGTTTCATTCGGACAAAAATGCACAAAAGCAGCATCGTCTGATAAAGGCCATTGGTTTGCGGGTAAAATAGCGCGCTTACCGTCGCGTTCACAGGTAATATCAACCGCATTAGGCTGGCAGTACTTACTCGCTTCTTCGACCGCACTGTGAGCCCAAAAACCACCATCCATATAATCAGCAGTTGTTGCATCACCTAGCAAGTTAAGTGGAACCGCCGCAAATTGGCCTCGAGCGCCACCATGCATAAACAGTACGTGATAATTATCAGGAATAGACAGTAAATCACGCAGATCTTTTTCTGATTGAGCGGCGATTTCTAAAAATGGTTTGCCACGGTGACTCACTTCCATCACAGAAGTACCCAAGCCATTCCAATCAACCAATTCTGCTTGGGCTTTTTTAATAACGTCTGCTGGCATCATTGCAGGGCCAGCACTAAAGTTATAAACCTTATCCATGATGTAGATATGCTCCTGCTATCAAAATAAATATAAAACTGCACTAGCACAGAAGTAGAAATAAACTGTGACTGTGATCTTCTTTATCACTTTTTACACCTTTCAACTTGATCTGAAAAGGTTTTTCTTTATACAGTCAGGGCTAAAAGTAGAGATATAAAAAAACGCAGCCCAAAGACTGCGTTTAATTTAGAGAATAATACTAAGTTAGTCGTTATTCTTCAGATGAATCGCCCTGCTCAGAATCTGCAGCTGGTGTTTCTGTATTTTCTACTTCGGTGATTTCTGCGTCTTCGATGATATCATCTTCATCCGGCTCATCAATACGTTGTAGACCAACTACTTTTTCATCTTCTGTAGTACGGATCAGAGTGACACCTTGAGTATTACGACCCACACGGCTTACTTCGGCTACGCGAGTACGAACCAGAGTACCACCATTGGTGATCATCATAAATTCGTCACCCTCAAGTACCTGTACCGCACCAACAACTGAACCATTACGCTCAGAAACTTTGATGGATACAACACCTTGAGTTGCACGGCTCTTCGCTGGGTATTCCTCAAGCTCTGTACGCTTACCGTAACCATTTTCAGTCACAGTTAATACATCACCATCATTGTGAGGAACAATCAGAGATACTACATTGTCGCTCTCTGCCAGCTTGATACCGCGAACACCCGCAGCTGTACGGCCCATAGCACGTACTTGGCCTTCGTTGAATCGAACAACCTTACCTGCTTTAGAGAACAGCATAATGTCATTGTTACCATCTGTGATATCAACACCAATCAGTGTATCTTCATCACGAAGGTTAACCGCGATAATACCAGCACTACGAGGACGGCTAAAGTCAGTTAGAGGAGTCTTCTTAACTGTACCATCAGCCGTTGCCATGAAGACAAACTTATCTGCTTCGTATTCTTTAACTGGAAGAATTGCGGTAATACGCTCATTCTCTTCAAGAGGAAGAATATTAACAATCGGCTTACCACGCGCAGTACGACTTGCTAATGGTAACTGGTACACTTTCAGCCAGTACATACGACCGCGAGTCGAGAAGCACAAAATAGTATCGTGAGTATTAGCAACCAGCAGACGTTCAATGAAGTCTTCATCCTTCATTCGAGTTGCTGCTTTACCTTTACCACCACGACGTTGAGCTTCGTAATCGGTTAGTACTTGGTACTTAACATAGCCTTCATGAGATAAAGTCACTACAACATCTTCTTGGTTGATCAAATCTTCCAAATCGATATCGTGAGTTGCCGCTGTGATCTCAGTACGGCGAGCATCATTAAACTGCTCTTTAACTAGCTCTAACTCTTCACGAATTACTTCCATTAAGCGCTCGGCACTTGACAGGATATGCAGTAATTCAGCGATTTCTTCTAATAGAGTTTTGTATTCATCAAGAATCTTTTCGTGCTCAAGACCTGTTAGCTTGTGCAGACGAAGATCAAGAATCGCTTGTGCTTGTTGCTCTGTTAAATAATACAGATTGTCACGAATACCAAACTCTTCAGCAAGCCAATCAGGGCGAGCAGCATCAGTTCCAGCACGTTCAAGCATTGCAGCAACGTTACCTAGCTCCCAACCACGAGCAACAAGGCCTGCTTTAGCTTCAGCTGGTGTTGGCGCACGGCGAATAAGCTCGATGATTTCATCGATATTTGCCAGAGCAAGAGCCAAACCTTCTAAGATATGAGCACGGTCACGAGCTTTACGAAGTTCGAAAATAGTACGACGAGTCACCACTTCACGACGGTGGTTAACGAAGCACTTAAGCATCTCTTTTAGGTTGAACAGTTTAGGCTGGCCATTGTCCAGTGCAACCATGTTGATGCCGAACGTTGTTTGTAGCTGAGTTTGTGCATAAAGGTTGTTTAGAACCACCTCACCCACAGCATCACGCTTACATTCAATAACAATACGCATACCGTCTTTATCTGACTCATCACGTAGTGCACTGATGCCTTCAACTTTCTTTTCTTTAACCAGTTCAGCAATCTTTTCAATCAAGCGAGCTTTGTTCACCTGATATGGGATTTCTGTAACGATAATGGTTTCTCTACCATTCTTGTCTGCTTCGATCTCAGCTTTTGAACGCATGTAGATCTTACCGCGACCAGTCTTATAGGCATCGATGATACCTTTACGACCACTGATCATTGCCGCAGTTGGGAAGTCAGGACCAGGAATGTATTCCATTAACTGATCGATAGTGATTTCTTCATTATCGATATAAGCCAAACAACCATCGATGACTTCACCTAGGTTATGAGGCGGAATGTTAGTTGCCATACCAACGGCGATACCAGATGAACCATTTACCAGCAGGTTTGGAATTTTCGTTGGTAGTACTGCTGGAATGTGCTCGGTACCGTCATAGTTAGGTACATAATCAACCGTGTCTTTTTCAAGGTCAGCAAGCAGCTCGTGAGCAATTTTTGACATACGAACTTCGGTATAACGCATTGCCGCAGCCGAGTCACCATCGATAGAACCGAAGTTACCCTGACCATCCACCAGCATATAACGAAGTGAGAACGGTTGTGCCATACGTACGATAGTGTCATAAACAGCACTATCACCATGAGGGTGATATTTACCGATTACGTCACCGACCACACGGGCAGATTTTTTGTAAGCTTTATTCCAGTCATTGCCCAGTACATTCATCGCGAATAAAACGCGGCGGTGTACTGGCTTTAGGCCATCACGCACATCAGGAAGAGCACGACCAACGATAACTGACATCGCATAGTCGAGGTATGAGCCTTTCAGCTCCTCTTCAATGTTTACGGGCGTGATCTCTTTTGCAAGATCGCTCATGGAGCCAATATCCCTCAGGTAATTTCTATCGTATTTTTGATACGTTTAAGGTTCGAAAATATAGCATATTTCGGCCTCAATAGGCACACCTTTCACGATTTATGTTGTGAGTAATTTAGCGAAAATCTAAAAAAACCCAAGTAATTGAGGACACTTCTGTGAAAACTTTGACATAGCTTGTTCAAAAAACATCCAAAAGCCATTTTATTACAGCTAATTACTCACTTTGTCACAACACTGTACAAAAGTTATAACCATTTGTAAAAATGCGATTGTAACTCAAGTTCTTAATGATAAAGCATCAATATGTTTGCATTTCATACGAATACGAGCTTCATCACTCTTATTTTATATAAAAACCCTATACTGAGTCTGGTTACTTCATTTAGCGGTTGAACTAACTTTCACCCCTCCTTTTACTGTCTTAATTTGGTGAGGTTATTATGTTTAGCACAATCATTAATACCCTAGGTTTATGCATACTTGGCGGCAAATATATCCTAATTCTCATTCTTACAGCGTTAACCGTCTTCTCAGGTTCTTTTAATCCCGAGATCGCAGTATTACAACTGGCTGAGAACAACTAAGTGCAATCTACTTTGCAACAGCGTTTAATTTTCGCATAATGCGCCATTATTTAAGGAAAAATGGCGCATAAACATGACCAAGCAGTTAAATGTCGATCCCGCTGAGATCAGTAAATTTGAAGATATGGCATCACGCTGGTGGGATCCTGAAGGCGAATTTAAGCCTCTTCATCAAATCAACCCTCTTCGTCTTAATTTTGTTATCGACAAAGCCGATGGTTTATTTGGCAAAAAGGTTCTCGATGTCGGCTGCGGTGGGGGTATTCTCGCAGAAAGTATGGCGGTAGAAGGCGCAGATGTTACCGGTCTAGATATGGGTAAAGAACCGCTCACAGTCGCACGTTTACATGCTCTTGAAACTGGCGTAAAACTTGAGTACGTCCAAGCAACCGCTGAAGAACACGCAGAAGAAAACCCACAAGCTTATGATGTGGTCACCTGTATGGAAATGTTAGAGCATGTCCCGGATCCAGCCTCGGTTATTGCTGCATGTGCAAAAATGGTTAAACCTGGTGGTCATGTCTTCTTCTCAACCCTAAATCGTAATATCAAATCCTATCTTTTTGCGATTGTTGGCGCAGAACATCTGCTAAAAATTGTTCCTAAAGGCACTCACCATCACGAAAAATTCATTCGCCCTTCAGAAATGATGGCAATGATAGATCGAACAGAGCTACAAGATAAGCACATCACAGGCTTGCATTATAACCCTTTAACTAATACCTATCGTTTGGGTACTAACGTTGATGTGAACTACATTGTCCATACGATTAAGCAAGTTTAAAATGAACTAAACTGACTGGTATGCAGTAATCATAGGGCTTCAAATATTGGCGAAGCCCTAGGTTAAAAAATACAGATTCTTATTATTCATGTTGTTACTGGTTAATCCCCTTACAAAGTCAATAATTAAGCAATTAGGCTAGTAATACAAAGAACAGAAAAATCAATATAAAAAAATTTTTTTTCTCTCTAAGATGCTGAATTAATGGTTGCATTTTTCTATGTTACTGACAGCTCTGAGGACATCAGTCAGTAGGTACTAACTATTTTGCCCCAATCCCCAACTTATCCACAAGCGGTCAAAAAATACCATCTTGCCAAAACCCATTTTCAACACTATCTTGTAATCAAATAAGCTCAACACCCCTATATATAGTGTTTTTGTAAAAGTGTGCTTTTGTAACAAAGATCACATCTTTCACTAACTTTTATCGCATTTTTGCAAAATATACCGGTATATGGGATTTTCTGGGAATAAGACTAAAAATGACTCAACAGCTAACTGTTACTAAGCGTGATGGACGAACAGAAACACTTGATCTAGACAAAATTCACCGAGTTCTAGATTGGGCAGCAGAAGGACTTGAAAATGTCTCTGTATCACAAGTTGAACTGAAATCTCACATTCAGTTTTATGATGGCATGCGTACTGAAGATATTCATGAAACCATCATTAAAGCAGCGGCTGATCTCATCTCTGAAGAAACCCCTGACTACCAATACATGGCAGCACGCCTTGCCATTTTCCACCTACGTAAAAAAGCGTATGGTCAATTCGAGCCACCAACACTTTATAAGCACGTATCTCACCTTGTAGAGCAAGGCAAGTACGATAAACATCTGCTTGAAGACTATACCGAAGAAGAATTTGCGGTGATTGATACTTTTATTGATCACTGGCGCGATATGAACTTTTCTTATGCTGCCGTTAAACAGCTAGAAGGTAAATACCTAGTTCAAAACCGCGTATCTGGCGAAATCTTTGAAAGCGCACAGTTCTTATATGTATTAATCGCTGCGTGTCTCTTTGCAAAATATCCAAAAGAGACTCGTCTTGACTACATTAAACGTTTCTATGATGCGGCATCAACATTTAAGATTTCACTACCGACACCAATTATGTCTGGTGTACGTACCCCTACCCGCCAATTCAGTTCATGTGTATTGATTGAATGTGATGATAGCCTAGACTCAATTAACGCAACGGCAAGTTCGATCGTTCGTTACGTCTCTCAGCGCGCAGGTATTGGTATTAATGCTGGCCGTATTCGCGCATTGGGTTCTGAAATCCGCGGTGGTGAAGCATTCCACACTGGTTGTATTCCATTTTACAAATATTTCCAAACTGCGGTTAAATGCTGTTCTCAAGGCGGCGTACGTGGTGGTGCAGCAACACTGTTCTATCCTTTATGGCACCGTGAAGTTGAGTCATTACTGGTACTAAAAAATAACCGTGGTGTTGAAGAAAACCGTGTTCGTCATATGGACTATGGTGTTCAGATCAACAAGTTGATGTATACCCGTCTAATTAAAGGCGAAAACATCTCGCTATTTTCACCATCTGATGTTCCAGGGCTATACGATGCATTCTTTGCTGATCAAGTTGAGTTTGAGCGTCTATATACCCAATATGAACAAGATGAGAGTATTAAGAAGCAATCTGTTAAAGCGATTGATCTATTCTCTCTATTGATGCAAGAGCGAGCTTCAACTGGCCGAATTTATGTGCAAAACGTTGACCACTGTAATACACACAGTCCGTTTGACCCATCAGTAGCACCGATTCGCCAATCTAACCTGTGTCTTGAAATTGCACTACCAACAAAACCACTAAACAATGTTGAAGATGAAAATGGTGAAATTGCACTATGTACGCTATCGGCATTTAACCTAGGTGCAATTGATTCACTAGACGATCTGGAAGAGCTCGCAGAACTGACCGTTCGTGCCCTTGATGCTCTATTAGATTACCAGGACTACCCGCTACCAGCAGCTCGTCGTTCAACCATGAATCGTCGTACACTTGGTGTTGGTGTTATTAACTTTGCTTATTACTTAGCGAAGAATGGTGTCCGTTATTCAGATGGCAGTGCGAACAACCTGACTCATGAAGCATTTGAAGCAATTCAATACTACTTGCTAAAAGCTTCTCTTGGTTTAGCAAAAGAACAAGGTGCTTGTCCTGCGTTTAACGAAACAACATACGCGCAAGGCATTCTTCCAATTGATACTTATAAGAAAGATATCGATAAGATCTGCAGTGCAGAATTACGTTACGACTGGGAAACCCTACGTGAAGAAATTAAAACTCACGGTCTACGTAACTCAACATTGTCAGCTTTAATGCCATCTGAGACATCCTCTCAGATCTCGAACGCAACCAATGGTATTGAACCACCACGAGGCTACGTTTCAGTAAAAGCATCAAAAGACGGTATCTTGAAGCAAGTAGTTCCTGAGTACACTAAGTACAAAGACAACTATGAACTTCTTTGGAACATCGGCGGCAATGATGGCTACTTACAACTAGTCGGTATTATGCAAAAGTTCATTGATCAGGCTATTTCAGCCAACACCAACTATGACCCATCTCGTCAGCCTGGTGGTAAAGTTCCAATGAAACTCTTGCTAAAAGACCTATTAACAGCGTATAAACTCGGTGTTAAGACTCTGTACTACCATAACACTCGTGATGGTGCATCAGATAGCCAAGGCGACATGGGTGCAGACGATTGCACTAGTTGTAAAATCTAATTATTAAGAGGGAGCGTTCAGCTCCCCTTTGATTTCCGAGGAAATGATGGCATACAGCACTTTTTGTCAAACTCATAATGATCAGCTAAAAGAGCCAATGTTCTTTGGTCAGCCAGTAAACGTTGCTCGCTACGATCAACAAAAGTTTGAGATTTTCGAAAAATTAATTGAAAAACAGCTTTCCTTCTTTTGGCGTCCAGAAGAAGTGGACGTATCGGGTGACCGCATCGATTACAATAATCTGCCCGATCACGAAAAACACATTTTCATCAGTAACTTAAAATATCAGACGCTACTAGATTCAATCCAAGGCCGCAGTCCAAACGTAGCTCTGCTTCCTATTGTTTCTCTACCAGAGCTTGAAACTTGGATTGAAACTTGGTCATTTTCAGAAACTATCCACTCTCGCTCTTACACGCATATTATTCGTAATATCGTTAATGATCCTGCGATTGTATTTGATGATATTGTATCTAACGAATACATCATCAAACGTGCCGGTGATATCTCAAGATATTATGATGAATTGATCAGCGCAACAAACGACTACCACCGCTTAGGTGAAGGTACGCACACGGTTGATGGTAAAACAATCACCATCAATCTACGCGATCTAAAGAAAAAGCTATATCTATGCATTATGTCCGTTAACGCACTAGAAGCTATTCGTTTCTATGTGAGTTTTGCTTGTTCTTTTGCCTTTGCAGAGCGCGAGTTAATGGAAGGTAATGCGAAAATCATTAAGCTTATTGCCCGTGATGAAGCGCTTCATCTAACAGGTACTCAGCATATTCTTAACTTGCTACGCAATGGTCATGATGACCCAGAAATGGCTGAAATTGCTAAAGAGAGTGAAGCAGAATGCTTTGATATCTTTAAGCGCGCAGCAGAACAAGAAAAAGAATGGGCAGAATACCTATTTAAAGACGGTTCAATGATTGGTCTTAATAAAGATATTCTTTGCCAATACGTAGAATATATTACTAACTTACGTATGAACGCAGTTGGCCTTGAGCACGCATACACTGGCGCGACTCAAAACCCAATCCCATGGATCAACTCTTGGTTATCATCAGATAATGTCCAAGTTGCGCCACAAGAAGCAGAAATCAGTTCTTATCTTGTTGGTCAGATCGATAATGATGTAAGTGTTGACGATCTAGGTGACTTTGAACTATGAGTTCACTGACCATTAAGGTTAATGGTATTGAGGTTCACGGCAACAGTCGTGAACCGTTGCTCGTGCAATTAGAACAAGCCGGGCTACAACCAGAATACCAATGCCGAAATGGAATGTGTGGCGCTTGCCGTTGCAAACTCAAATCTGGAGCAGTAGATCAACAAGACAGCATGGCATTTATTGGACCTAATGAGATTTTATCTTGTTGTTCAAAACCCAAAAGCCATATTGAGATTGAATTTGACTATCAGCTCACTTTTACAGAAATCAAAAAGACCGCAGAATAAGCGGTCTTTTTGATGTTGAAGCACAAGCTAACGATTAAGCTTATCTCTTACTTCTTAATACACATCACATGATAGACACCGTCTTCTACTTCGGTTCCTTCTGTTTCATGCTCAAAACCTGGGAACTCTTTATCCCACACTTCAAGACTGCGCAGATAACCGATTTGTGGGCTACTTGCATCACCAAAACTCTCTCCTGACATTAACATCGGAATACCCGGTGGATATGGAATCACAGCATTAGCAGCAACACGGCCAGCTAAGTCATGAGATGGAACCATTTCAACATTATTATCAATGATTTCAGCAAATGCAGCGCGAGGAGTCACGACCGCCTCAGGTAAGGTTGAATAAGCAGCATTGAGTTTTTCTGATGGCACATGATCTTTAAGATATTTAAACATCTTATCTCCCAAATCTTTAAGGCCCATATGCCCATAAACTTCAGGATGATCATTGGCTAATTGAGGTAAAACCGATTTAAGAGGTGTGTTATTGTCATAGTGCTTTTTAAAGCTTAGTAACGTATTCACCAGTGTTGCCCACTTACCTTTGGTGATCCCCATCGAGAATAAGAACATCACCTGAAAATCCGTGGTACGCGTAGGAACTATGCCAAAACGTGTAAGGTATTGCGTAACTAATGCCGCAGGTACGCCTGTATCAAGTAACTTACCATCATCTCCCATCCCAGGGGCTAGAATACTGACCTTAATAGGATCTAGCATGCACCAATCAGCAGGCATATCCTCAAAACCATGCCAATTATCTCCAGGTTTCATTACCCAGAAATCTTGAGACTCAGCGAGCAGATTTGGAGCGGCGTCTTCAAAAGCAATCGTCTTGCCCGTTTCAGGGTCAGTGACTGTTTCAGCATTCCAAGGTTTAAAGAACCAATCACCATCGGCTTCAAACTCTCGATATAAACGTCCCATTGCCTGACGATAATCAACAGCTTCACGGATAACTTCTTGAGTTAGAGAATAGCCTCGATTTCCTGCCATCTGTGATACAGCAATATCGTTTGAAGCACTAATCGCATAGAGGGGTGATGTTGTCGCATGCATCATATAGGCTTGGTTAAAGCGCTGGAAATCAATACTGTCTTTACCATGTCTAACATGAAGCCATGACGCTTGTGACAATGCATTTAACAACTTATGAGTTGAGTGTGTGGCAAAGACGGTAGGTTCATTGTCTGATTCAACAGGATCGCCACGCATCGCAAAATGATTTTCATAAATAGGATTAAATCGTGCGTAGCCGTACCATGCTTCATCAAAGTGGAGGCGATTACTACTCTCACCTAAAATATCTTGCGCTCGCTTTGCGTTATAACACAAGCCATCATAGGTACAGTTAGTAATGACCGCATATGTTGCCGCTTGATCGGCATGATCTTTGGTAAGTTGACTCTCTTTTGCTGTTTTCTGTATCGCAGCTTTTGTCATTTGTTCAGGGTAAATGGGACCAATAATGCCATAACGATTTCGAGTAGGAACCATATAGACTGGCAATGCTCCCGATAGCATCAATCCCTGCTCAATCGACTTATGACAGTTACGATCACAAATGGCAAGGCTGTTCTCTTTCATACAGATCTGCATGATTGTTCGGTTAGCACCAGATGTGCCCGTTACTAAAGAATACGAGCGATGAGCACCAAATACCTCAGCAGCGTAGGCTTCACTGTCACCAAAATACCCCGTGTGATCAAGTAAAGAACCTAGCGAGCCCCGCTCTATCCCCATATCGGTACGAAAAATACCTTCACCGTAATAGCTGTAAAAACGTTGGCCTGCTGGTGTTTTAGTAAAACCAACACCGCCTTGATGCCCAGGGGCTGCCCATGAATATTCATGAACATCATCGTACTTCATCATCGCAGCCATTAACGGAGGCAACAATTGATCACGATAACGCTCCATAGCAGCAACAGCACGACCTACAATAAAATCAGCGGTATCTTCTAAAATCCACGCAAACTCATCAACCCGAGACATCAACTCACGACTGACTGACAAGGTGATTTTTTTCCTTTCCGCTAAAAGAAATACAGGAACACCTTGTTGACGACGATTGAGTTTATCAATTAACTGGAAGAACTTTTCATTCTCTTCTGCTTGCTGCCCTGTCATTTGCGAAGTCAACATAAAACAATCAATGGCAATATTGGCATTAAGCATTGAGTAACAATCATCAAAAGAGGTGGCTACAGAAACTTTCACCCCTTCCGTAGCAAACTCATCTAATAATCGATGTAATGCATTTTCAATTACACCAGTTTTAAGATTATCGTTAAATATAAGTACGTGTTTTTGTTTACCATAATTTCCCATAATCGATTCCTAATTCTTACCTTGAATTAAAACCACAATTAAATTAAGTAATAGAAAACTAGACAGTTACTTAATTATTAGACTGAGTTGCCTGATGTTGATGTTTTTCATATTCATCTCGGCTAGCAATAAAGCCATAGAATAGATAACCAAATAAAGTAATGATGGTTCCATAAAATACGGCTTCTTTACCTGTTCCGTACGCACCATATATACTGTAAACCACCGCAACAAAGCCAAATATCATACTTGTGCTATATTCTTTCGCCCCAACATTTGCCTGACGCAAAATAATACCAAGAGCAGTTAACGATAGAATGTATGGAACCATATTAATAAATACAGCTAAGTCGACCAGCACGTTAAATTGTTTTAGCAGCGTTGGAGAAATAGTCATAACGGCTAATACTAGTTCCAAAACCAGCATAATCATCATGCCTTTAATTGGCGCGTCATGTTTATTAACTTCACCAAATACTTTAGGGAATAAACGCATATCTGCTGCAGCTTTAGATACCTGAGCATTAGTAAATTGCCAGCCCAATAATGAACCTGCACAAGCAATAATAGCCATTAACGTAATAATATTGCCTACTGTTGAATCAAACATCATGGCAAATACCAAACCAAATGGTGCATCAGATTTTGCAAGTTCAGCATTAGGAACAATACCTTGTATCACCGTTGTTGAAGCAATATAGGTAATGGCAGAAAAGAGTGTTGCAAGCATACAAGCAAGAGGAACATTTCGCTTAGGATTTTCAACTGTACCAGAGTTAGCCCCTGCCGACTCAATCCCAAGAAATGCCCACAAAGTCAATGAGATGCCAGATTCTATTGCTGTCATGGTCGTAACATCATGAGGATTCCAAGCCTCAGCAAATAGCTTAGGATCGAACCAGAACCAACCAATCACAGAAAGTCCAAGCACTGGGATGATAATACCCCACACCGTAACCGATGAAATACTACCTGTTATTTTTGCACCGCGCACATTAGCAAGCATAGTCACAACAAGCACCACCACGACACCAACAAAAGTGTGTATTGGCGTTTCTTTTAACCATGGAATAAAGGTTTCTAAATACCCAACGGTGGAGACTGCAATTGCAACTGCACTAATAACAAGACACACATAATAAGTATAAGAGGCAATAAAAAAACTGGATTTACCATGTGCTCGTTGTGAATAAGCAGACATACCGCCATCTTCAGTACAATACATTCCACATTTTGCAAATGCATACGCAATACATAATGCACCAATGGCAGTGACACCCCAGGCTAATAATGCAATACCACCCGTTTCCGCTAGACTTGATGGCAGTAATATTATACCGGATCCCATCATATTAACGGTCACAATAGTAGTAAGCCCTATTAGGCCCATCTTGTTACCTTGTGAACTCATAAATACCTACCAAATAATGTTTGTCAAAAGAAAGATTTTTACAGAACTGACTCATGAACAAATCGATAATTAAATCCCCTTAAAATTTAAACAATCAAAACAAATTAATGCTAAAAACATGTTTCATATATGTTAAATTTTTAAGATTGATTTAAAGCTTAGATGGCGGTTTTATATTGCGCAAATATCTTAATAACTTAAATGTATTAAATTTAATACACACATTATTAGTAAGGTTTAAATAAAAAAAAGAGCCAGTAAAAACTGACTCTTTTTAATAAGAATTCAATAAATCTATTAGTTCATGTAGCGAGATTCAAATGTTGCAACAACGTGACCTTTATTATTTTTAACAGTCAGTGTTTCACCAGTCACAGAGTAACTTGCCATCTCGTTGATTGCTTTTAGATATGTACCTTCTTGCTCCATACCCTTCACACACATTTTTTGTGTAGCAGCAACAGGACCTAGAGTTAACTTGCCTTCTTTAGCTTGGTATGTACCCATAAAGCTATTACAGCCAGAGAAACCTTTTAGGCCATCATCATTAAATTGAACAAACAGCTCTTTGTCACCAGCACCAAGCTGAGCTTCTTTACCGTCGAGTGTCATCAGTTTCCAATAAGTATTAGTAAATGATGCATTCGCCTTTTGCTCCGCAGCTTTCTCTACTGAGTTATGAGCCGGCGTTACACGAGTTAATTTCACTTCAACTGGTTGTTTAACATCAGCAGCAAATGGATCTAGTGCTTCAGTTGAAGTCATGATTAACTGATCTTTCATCTTAATTGTTGCACGCACATTATAACGGTGCTTTTCTGCAAGCTTATTAGCATCATATTTTAGTGCTACAGCGTACGGAGGCGCACCAGCAGGCTTCATTGACTCGGTAGCCATCACGTCAGCAGGCGCATCAGCTTTTGACACGTCTTCGAGTACAACTGTCAGTTCCGCACCTGGTGGTAGCATACGACGATCTAAGTAAATTACATTCACATCTAGAGTTTTCATTGCTTGCGCCTTAGCTGTTGTGTCTACAGCTTGAGAAACTGCAGCAGGTTGTTCTACCGATGTCGGTTGCTCAGGAGCTTTTGCATCGTTACATGCTTGTAGAAATAGAGCGGATAGAGCAACTGAAGAAGCTAGTGCAATTTTTTTCATTTTAAATGTCATAGCATTTCCCTTTACGGATAAATTAGTTCTGCACTTCTATTATCAACTAGCTAGACCATGATGGCTAAACCTGTGTGTTATTCTTTGTACCATATCATATAAATACGAATACGAAGTGCATTTGCTATATACTTTCTAGCATTCGAACACTGTTTTCAAGCTTAAAATGAAAAAATATTTAATTTAACACCACCCTGACAATACAAAGATAAAAAGCCAATAACCACTTTATAAATCATAACGTTATAAAATTCCCCAAAAGCATCAACAATACCAAAATAGTCTTTTAATCTATTTCAGTTTCAAAAACGCCCAAATATTCGAAATTTAAATATTCATCAATATCACCGTTGCCTAATAAATAATTCAGCAACATAATTTGTACTAATGTAGCTATTAATATCGATTGGTTCTTTATATTGTATTGACGATACGGTTTTACCCTAATTAATTTCTGATATTGATGTGTAATAAGAGCCAAAGTATAAGATTTATCATTATTTGCATAAATATAAAGACCGATATCCTCTAATTGCTCTGACACCTCTTTTTGTAACTGTTGCACTAATACAGAGAGCTCTACTGGTGCCACTAAGTGGTATGAACAACGGCTATTTATCAGAAGATTTGCAATGCCTTCGTGTTGAGAAAATTGGTACGCCAATGTCCCCATTATGCCGACTTCTGACACATTCAGCGTCTGTTTTTTCTTAGTTAATTGCTCAGATAAAGCATCCAGCAGAGATTGGTCAACAGAGACAACATTGGCTTGAAATTTATCAATAATGGCATCTTTAAAAGCTGTGATTTGTTCTGTTTTGTTATTGCGATGGAATAGCTTAATTTCAATAAAAGGTAAGGCTGAACGATATCCAAGCTCACACCCTTCTGGTAAATTCCAATGATCCAGAACATCACTGATACCAGATTCCGTTAAGCCAAAAGTATAAATACGCTCGACTTGTTTAGCTTCCGCCGAGGAATAAAAACGTTGCAACTTAGGAACAATTTGAGTTTCAACCATATGCTTAAACTCACGGGGCACTCCAGGAGTAAAGTACACACGAGCATGATTTAACTCGATACAAAAACCACAAGCCGTACCCACTGGATTATCAATCAGCTCTGCCCCTAAGGGTAACATTGCTTGCTTGAGGTTACTCTTTGGCATATCACATTGCATCTGTTGGAATTTAAGATGCATCTGCTCTACCCAAGCTTCATTTAACTCTAACTGTACTCCCAAAGCTTTAGCTGCCGCTTGAGCGCTTAGGTCATCCGTTGTTGGCCCTAATCCCCCATTAACGATAACAACATCCACAAGCTTACTGATGCGTTTAATTTCTTCGCAAATGGATTCAAGATTATCACCAACTGTTGACCGATACGCCATTGTAAAGCCTAATTGACATAAATGGTGCGATAACCAACTGGCATTCGTATCCACAATATCCCCATACAGCACTTCTTCACCAGTACTGATCATCGCAATCTTTGTCATCTTAAATCCTTCTATATTTTTACGTGTAAATAATTATTTACATCAATAAAACACGGGTTGACAGTAAAATATTCTACCGTTAATGTGTTTCTTATTCGGAAATAATGACCTTTTCGATAAAAAATCATTCATAACTATGAGAATACCATCAGTGAACATTTCTATTTTTAACACCTACTATCGATAGCCACGATGGCTAATCAGGTGTAAACATTTCTTAACACTCATCTCGATTACGCCATTGTGGCCAGACTGTCATTCGATAGGGAGCGACCACAGGTGTATATGCATATATTGATACCACACCTCCCAAACAACTCAATTTTTCTGGGAGAAATTTTTCATGTCTTTTAATAAAACATTTGGCAGCATGCTGATTATTGCCGGCACAACTATTGGTGCAGGTATGCTTGCTCTTCCTCTTGCCTCTGCAGGCTTAGGTTTTACTACATCCATACTTATTATGATTGGTATGTGGGCATTAATGTCCTACACCGCACTTCTCATGTTAGAAGTTCACCAATATGCCGATAAATCAGCGACTTTACACACTCTAGCTTACAAATTATTAGGTCGCAAAGGTCAAGTCATTGCCAGTGGTGCAATGCTATTTTTATTCTATGCTTTATGTGCGGCATACATTGCAGGCGGTGGTGCACAGCTGCATCAAAAAATACAGAGTTTGCATGTTGATATTGCACCACAAATAGCTACTGTTGTTTTTACTTTTGTGATTGCAAGTGTAGTCGCAATTGGCACACATTCAGTCGATATCGTTAACCGAGTACTGTTTACCGCAAAGATCATTGCAATGGCGGTCATGCTTGCACTTCTACTCCCTCAAGTTAAAAGTCATAATTTACTTGAGATGCCAATGCAACAAGGACTTATTATTTCAGCTCTGCCAGTAGTGTTCACTTCGTTTGGTTTCCATGGCAGCATTCCTTCCATTGTTCGCTACTTAGGTTTAAATATCCCAAATCTAAAAAAAGTGATGATTTTTGGTTCTGCCCTACCTCTAATTGTTTACCTATTATGGCAACTGGCGACACAAGGCATCTTGAGCCAAAGCGAACTTTTAGCGAATACTGATCTTACTCAATTTATTAATGCGCTAAGTCAACGCCTACATAATCCACTTGTTGGTCAGTCAGTATCACTATTTGCAGATCTTGCTTTAGCCACTTCGTTTTTAGGTGTTAGCTTAGGATTATTTGACTTTTTAGCGGATACTCTACGTCGTAAAGCAACATTAGCAGGGCGAGTCCAAACAGCTTGCGTTACCTTTATTCCACCACTAGCTTTTGCTCTGTTTTACCCGCAGGGCTTCATTATGGCACTAGGCTATGCTGCTATTGCTCTGGTGATATTAGCGATATTTTTACCTGTAGCGATGGTGTGGCAACAGAGAAAACAAAAAGCGACCTCAACTCAAGAAAATACTTCGGATTATCAAGTAATGGGAGGCAAACTTTCATTAATCACCGTTATTGTAATTGGTGTAATAATAATCCTATCGCAACTTCTTCAAATAGTTGGCATAATTCCGAAGTTAGGTTAAGTATCACTGTACTAATAACCACCAAACAAATGTAAAAATAAGCAATTACACTATTTTGAACGGTGTAATTGCTTAAAACATTCAATCTTTTCCACTATTTATGGCTTAATTAAAGATGTTAATTTAACTTTTTTTAAAAAAGGAATTAATGTCACGCTTTTCTTAATTTTTGATATATATCTCATTTTTTTTGCGTTACTCTCTGCAAACCGTATATAAACAGCAAGATCTCGGTAATGAACCAAGAATACACACTTTTTAATAATCTTCAGTGTCCTGTATGGATTTTTGATATTGATAATAAAAAGATTATTTGGGCCAATGAAAAATCATTACCACTGTGGGAAGCCAAGTCATTAAGTGAGCTGACAAGCCGCGACCTAAGTTTTGACATGTCAGCAGCCGTTGAAGCAACTTTAGTCGATTACAAAGCTACCTTTGCCAGAGGTAAAACCATCAAAACATGGTGGAGCTTTACCCCTCATGAAGTCCTAAAAAAATATCTTTGTATCTTTTCTGGCATTCCCCTTTCAGATGGTCGTATTGGTATGTTAGTTGAAGTTCTAGCTAACGAAACGACACTTCGCCGAGATCTCGCCTTTTCTGAATGTTCAAATCTTGCCTTACTGTTTAATCAATCAGGTCAACTAGTTAGTACCAACGCAGCCTTTAGCCACCAATTTGGGGAATGTGTTAATGATTTAGCCTCTTTTCTTGGTGATATTGCACAAGCTAGACAACTTCTTGAGAACGCACAACAAAATAGAATCGTAGACCAAAAATTACTGTGTTGGACAGGTCAACGACATCTCTGGTTTCATATCGAAGGCAAATGGCTTGAAGAGCAACAACAACTGCTATTACAGCTAACCAATATCAGCCCTGAACGGGAAAAGCTACGCCAAGCTAAATATAACTCAGAGCATGATTTTTTAACCGGGTTGATGAATCGACGCGGGATCTCTAGTGCCATAAAAATTTCTCACCATACAAAACAACCGTATAGCCTATTATTTTTGGATCTTGATGGATTCAAAATGATTAATGATACTTATGGTCACGCAGTGGGAGATCGGTTACTTCGAGCGGTTTCAATTCGTCTACGTCAAGTTATTCAGCATCGCGGTTTGCTGGCTCGATTTGGTGGTGATGAGTTTCTGATTCATGTCGAACGACGTAACATTACAACACCTTGTGCATTTGCTAAAGAAGTCATTACGGCACTCAACAAGCCCTTTCATCTTAAAGAAGTTGGCGAACTCTCTATTGGTTGCACAGTAGGCACGACCAATTATCCAGAAGATGCACAAGATATCGATACTCTTGTTACTCAAGCTGATATGGCAATGCACCGGGCGAAATTACGCGGCCGTAACTGCTGCCACCATTTTTCACCCGATATGGCAGATGCGCTTTATCGAAAAATGATCTTACGCCACCATCTCACTCTGGCTTTAAATGCCAATGCCTTTGAGCTTTATTACCAGCCAATTGTTGACCTTAAAAAAGCGAAACTAAAGGGCTTTGAAGCATTAATTCGCTGGAACGACGATGACTTAGGCCAAATATCCCCGGCTGAATTTATCCCTTTAGCAGAAGAGACTGGGCAAATTGTTCCACTGGGTCAATGGATATTAAAAACAGCGTGTCGGCAACTGGCTGAATGGAAGAAAAAATACGATCACTCGTTCATTATGAGTGTTAACTTGTCGCGAGCTCAACTTCAAACTGGCTTAGTACAGTCAGTTAAAGCTTGCCTTGACGCTTACCAGATCGATCCTAAACAGCTGGCTTTAGAATTAACAGAATCAACCATGCTGCAAGATTATTCAGATGCGAAACAATGTTTAACCGAATTAGCTGAATTAGGTATTGAGCTTTATCTGGATGATTTTGGTACGGGTTATTCATCATTATCGCAACTGCAAGATCTTCCGATCAGCACAGTAAAACTGGATCGTAGTTTTGTACAAGGCGAACACAAAGGAAGCCAAGCCATCATTGAAGCTACTCAAGCAATCTGTGAGAAATTGGATTTAAAAGTTGTAGCAGAAGGTGTTGAAACGGAGCAGCAATTGGATTATTTGCGTCAATGTAACTTTGACTACTGTCAGGGCTATTATCTGGGTCATCCAATGCCACCGCAGACAATTGAAGAGCGCCAATTTTCACTGTGTCACGATTTGGATATCAATAACCCGACCATTCATTAAACTTTTCTTATCGAAATATATCGTACTTCATGATGCGGGATGCTCTGTCCCGCATAATCTAACTCAAATCTTTATAACTGCGAATTTGTCGCTAAGCATTTAGAATTACAGTGTTATATATGGATAGTTCAGATACTGACATTATTTTGATATATACGCATTAATCAAAATATTTCGTGGCGTCATTGGCTTTTCACAAAAGAGCCCAATCTCAACCTGATAACCCTGTTCTACCATAAAACACGCACGATCTAACACCAGCCACATTTCAAGTGGACGACGAAACAGTTGGCGAACTAACTCCATTCGCTCTGAAATCTGAAAACGACGCTTCCCTTCTGCCAGCCAATAATCATAATCAATATCAAGTCCGGCTAAATTGATTGATTTTTTCTCCGCCGCCCAATGACAGAAAGCAGAAAACCCCTGATTAAAAAGTGCCTTTTGGGTATTGGGAACCGATAAATATTCATCCACATCTCGAACATGTCGCTGCAGTGCATCAAAGCCTAATCGAAAACTTACTTCTGTCTCACGCAGAGCTTGAACTCGTTGGCCTGCAGTAACCGTCTCTTGCAATGGCAGACGTAAATCGTGCTTAGATAATTGCAGTTGGGTCTTCTTACCATATTCAGACAACATTTGGTAAAAATCACTACGAATTAGATGATAACAACATGGCGAAATTGAAACGGCTGCGGCTTGTTTTGCGGCACAATGTTGCAATAGTGAGGTGTGTAAATCACCACATGCATGAAGCGCAACAGCATGTTGTTCTGTTTTAATATGCTGTTGGCTCTCTTTAGCAAATGCATCAGCTTGGACAAAAGTTATCGGCAAATTTAAATGCTGCGCCATTGCCTCGCCATCAATACATAGCTGATCTTGCCACTCAAGACTGACGACTGGTTGCTGGTGAGAAAGAGCAAGTACACGACCTAAATGACCTTTACCAGCACACCACTCTAGCCACGGTAAACCTAATTTAGGTAGCGCACTGGTAAATGCTGTAATTTGCTGCCATTTACGACCAGGAATCCCCGTATCACTACCACGAGGTAACTCGGTTTCTTTTTGCGGTAAAAATGCTAATGAGGTTGCATTAAATAGCTCGACACTTGGCGGGATCCATTTTTTAAGAGTATGGGCTAATAACTCAGCATTATTTTGATATTCAGCTAATTGTGCTTCAGATAGATTTTCTAACCATTCACACAACTCTGGATAAGTTTCTCGCCACTGATAATCCAATTGAGAAAATGGCATAAACTGCCAAAAACAACGGCTTTGGGTTAATAGTTCATCTAGATGTGAAAAAGAATCAAAATAGTTAGCCATACTGCCCCCAAAAAATAAGGTGCGTATTCTATACCTAACTGACTTCAAGATGCTATTAAATAAAAATCGCCGATACCTGTATATCCAAGTAACCTCAAGATGCGAGGTTCAAAGAGAATAATTTAGATAGCGGCGATTCTTTTTGATAAGGCTTAACTAATAACGCTCTGCCGTTGGTTAACGAACTGGTAATTCCATGGTCGAGAACATTTCTTCAATTTCTGCATTTGATTTTAAGGCTATGGCTTGATCAACCACATTTCGAGTTAAATGCGGCGCGAATCTTTCCATAAAATCATACATATAAGTACGAAGGAAAGAGCCTTTTTTAAACCCAATTTTCGTGGTGCTCGCAGCAAAAATATGGCTGGCATCAATCGCAACTAAGTCTTGATCTCGCTCATCATCCATTGCCATACTTGCAATCACTCCAACCCCAATACCCAATCTTACATAGGTTTTTATCACATCAGCATCCGTTGCTGTGAAAACAATTTTAGGGGTGAGTCCCGCTCGATTAAAAGCACTGTCTAGTTCAGAACGTCCGGTGAAACCAAAGACATAAGTTACAAGAGAATAATTGGCTAAATCATGAATGCTGATCTTCTCTTTTTTCGCCAGCGGGTGATCTGAACGTACCACTATAGAGCGATTCCAGTGATAACAAGGCAACATAATCATATCTTGATAAAGATGCAGTGCTTCGGTTGCAATCGCAAAATCTGTCGTCCCTTTCGCTACCGCATCAGCAATCTGTGACGGTGTTCCTTGATGCATGTGCAGCGAAACTTTAGGGAAACGAGCGGTAAATCCTTGGATCACATCAGGTAATGCATACCTTGCTTGAGTATGAGTAGTCGCAATGTTTAATGTACCGACTTCAGGATGGGTATGTTCACCAGCAACAGATTTAATGCTTTCAACCCGAGAAAGAATATCACGTGCAATACGAACGATCTCCTCTCCTGCAGGTGTCACTTTAGTGAGATGTTTACCACTACGTTCAAAAATTTGAATGCCTAGTTCATCTTCTAACAGTCGGACTTGTTTACTGATCCCAGGTTGAGAGGTATACAAACTTTCCGCGGTAGAAGATACATTGAGATTGTGATTTACCACCTCAACAATATATCTGAGTTGTTGTAATTTCATGCATTTGCCTACTTATAATCCGTTATCTGACTACCATCTACTGCAATTTACGGGCTTCCATACCCTTTCTATTACATAGCATCATATTTAATCGCATAATTCTATTGTTATATCTGGAATTTTTCGTTTTTCATAGTATTTCTTTCTAATCTACGGTCAGAACGACTGATTACTGGTAATTCTATTAGAACGGATTTTTTTATTAAAATTACAGAGCTAATTTATTATGATTGCTATCAGAATTAAGGAAGTTGGTGTATCTTATATGCTCATTTAGTGGATAAAATACAGATAGTTACTATGAGCATACCTCTAATTATAGGCTTAGTTGCATTACTTTTGGCTCTCATCATTGGTTACAATGTGACGGTTCAATACCGTCTGCGTATTCAAAGCGCTAAACAGCAAGAACTAGGTCAATATATTGCCATTATTGATGCAACTGAAGAACTTATCGGCCATGCTCACCATATCCCATACAGCAAGGAATTATTACTTTGCCTAAATAAGCGAATTCTTAACGCTCTGAAAAGTATGGCTGATATTGATCCAAACGATAAAAAACTGGCTCAACGTATCGAAGATGTTGGCCAACAAATAGAATCGCTGCAAAATCATTTTTCTGATACCGAAATCACACCGTTTAAAGTGCCAACAACAGATCGCCAAGCAATTGGTATGCTGCAACTGGTTAAGCGCTTAAAAACGATTGTGAAAAATGAACACAGTAAAGGCCGCATCGCCACCCAAGTGTTTGTAACCGAAAATGCTCGATTAGAAGCAATGCAACTGCGTATTAATATGGAAAACGTCATTAAGCGTGCTAATGAGGCTAGGCTGAAACAACAATTCGGTACCGCTCAACAGCTACTGAAAAAAGCCATCGATGTATTAGATGCTCGAAATGATAATTACTCCAACCAAACGCGAGAAAGACTGCAAGCGATGCTAAGTGATATCAGCAATAGCCAATCAAAAAATCAAGCCGATGAACGTCAACAGATGATCGCAAAAGAGCAAGATGAGCTTGATGTACTATTCCAGCCTAAACGCAAATGGTAAAATAAAACGAAAGCCAATAAGAGGTCGCATTGTGCGGCCTTTTTCATTTAAAAATCAATTATAAGACTCAACACCATGACCGTTGATACCGCAACTCAAACAATGATGGATGAACTGCTTACTCCGGTTAAACAGTTTCTACAGTGTGAAACACCAGATGAATGGATTGCCGAGGCGCTAAAACCAGAGAACTTAGTCACACTCCTAGTCGATCACTGTAACTGTGAACTTAAAGCAAGCCAAACCGCTATTTACATGACTCGTAAATATGCTGTTGATGAGCAAAGTGCGACTGCTCTTTTAGAGTGGGCAAAGCCCTATGAAAATTTTGTCTACAGTCAAAATCATGATATTGCCGGTTTCCATAGCAAGAAAAATGCCCTTTCAACCAAACTGACACCACGAGCAGATTTTGAATTTGGTGAAGAGCTGATCGATAAAATGGTTCGCTTAATTAAAGAAGAATTTCATCACTTTGAGCAAGTGC
Organism: Photobacterium damselae; assembly: GCF_003026815.1. Taxonomy (GTDB): domain Bacteria; phylum Pseudomonadota; class Gammaproteobacteria; order Enterobacterales; family Vibrionaceae; genus Photobacterium; species Photobacterium damselae. Next base: position 139,543 of record NZ_PYOG01000001.1, read on the forward strand.
TAGAGATCATGCATAAACGTGATATCCCCTATTGCCACATTGGTGCAGGACGTTATGCCAAAGGTTTAATGAAAGTAGTTCGTACTTATGAGCCAGCAACCTTGATTGATAAGTTGATCATAGGTGCCTACATTGAAGCTCGCTCATGTGAACGCTTTGCCAAACTAGCTCCTTATCTTGATGAAGATTTAAAGAAATTCTATATCTCGCTATTGCGTTCAGAAGCACGTCACTATCGTGATTATCTGACCTTAGCGGAGAAAATTGCAGGTAAAGATATCAGCGATCGAATTTTAGTTATCGGTGCACGTGAAGCAGAAATGATCATGAGTCCAGACCACGAATTCCGTTTCCATAGTGGTATTCCTATTTAAAACGCTATCTATTTCGTTTTTTCAACTTATCTATTAACTAAGAAAAGTTGAGAACAAAAAAACCGCCATCAGCATAGCTCATGGCGGTTTTTATTATTCAGTTAAGAATTACTTTTCAGCTTTTTCTTTCTTTGGTTTTTTACGCTTATCGGTAATCACCCACTTGCCATCAACAAAGAGTGCCGTCCAACCTGATGGCTTACCATCGATTTCTGAACGTACATAGTTCTCTTTAGTCTTACGAGCAAAACGAACCACTGTCGGCAAACCGTCTGGGTCTGCAACAGGAGCATCAGTTAGGTATAAGAACTTAGGCGATAAACGATCTTTAAAGCGAACCAACTCTTCCACTAGCGGAGCACGAGTCTCACGCGATTTAGGGAAGGTACTTGCCGCCATAAATAGACCCGATGCACCATCACGAAGTACAAAGTAAGCATCTGGATCTTGAGTACAAGGTAGCTCAGGTAGATGTACAGGTTCTTCTTTTGGTGGTGCAATCTCACCGTTCTTTAGAATCTTACGAGTATTCTTACAGTTTTCGTTGGTACAACCCATGTACTTACCGAAACGACCATTTTTCAGTTCCATATCAGAACCACATTTGTCGCATTCAATTACAGGGCCATCGTAGCCTTTTAGCTTAAATTCACCTTTTTCTACGATATAACCATCACAGCTTGGGTTATTACCACAAACATGCAGTTTACGAGTCTGATCAATCAGATACGCATCCATTGCTGTACCGCACTTAGGACAACGTTTCTTCGCACGCAATGCTGCTGTTTCAACGTCTTCTTCTAGTACGTTAACAATGCCATCTTCACTGCCTAGGTTGATGGTTGTTTTACAACGCTCTTTTGGTGGCAATGCATAGCCAGAACAACCTAAGAACACACCGGTTGATGCGGTACGAATACCCATAGGACGTGAACATGTTGGACACTCAATATCGGTCAATACAATATTGTTTGGCTTCATGCCACCTTCAGTTTCATCCAACTCGGCTTTTTCAAGCTCTGTTGTGAAATCACTGAAGAAATTATCCAGTACCGCTTTCCAGTTTTTCTCACCTTCAGCGATCTGGTCAAGATTGCCTTCCATACGAGCAGTAAAATCGAAATCCATAAGATCTGGGAAGCTATCATCCAGACGGTCAGATACGATTTCACCCATTTTTTCAGCATAGAAACGGCGTTGATCAACTCGAACATAACCACGATCTTGAATGGTAGAGATGATCGATGCATAAGTTGATGGTCGACCAATACCACGCTTTTCAAGTTCTTTAACCAATGCAGCTTCTGTAAAGCGCGCTGGTGGCTTAGTGAAGTGTTGCTTAGGCTCAACGTCAGAAAGCTCTAACTTATCGCCTACACTCACCATAGGCAGTGTCATATCTTCATTTTTACCAGATGGGCGCTGAACTTTAGTCCAACCAGCAAAACGTAATGTGCGACCTTTTGCTTTTAGCGTAAAGTCAGCAGCACGAACTGTGATTGTGCTTGAGTCATATTGAGCAGGTACCATCTGACACGCAACAAACTGACGCCAGATAAGATCGTACAGCTTAACCGCATCTTGCTCCATACCATCAAGGTCTTCAGCTCGAACGGTAACACTTGAAGGACGAATCGCTTCGTGCGCTTCCTGTGCATTTTCTTTACTGCCGTAAACATTTGGCTTACCCGGTAAGTATTCATCACCATACTCACCAGAAATAAACTCACGAGCAGCTTCAACCGCTTCTTTTGATAGGTTTGTCGAGTCGGTACGCATATAGGTAATATAACCTGCTTCGTACAGACGCTGAGCCAATCCCATCGTACGCTTAACACCGTAACCCAAACGAGTACTTGCCGCTTGTTGCAGTGTTGATGTAATGAAAGGTGCAGAAGGCTTGCTGCTTGTTGGTCGATCTTCGCGATCAATAACCTCATAAGCGGCTTTATCTAGCAGAGCCTTCGCTGCCATGGTTTCAGTTTCATTAACAGGTCGGAACGCTTTACCTGCCTGCTGTGCAACCAACAAACGTAGCTCATCTTTACCTGCAGTTAGCGTATTGGCATGAATATCCCAAAACTCTTCAGGTACAAAGGCTTTAATCTCACGTTCGCGTTCAACGATCAGTTTTACTGCAACAGACTGAACACGACCAGCGGATAAACCACGAGCAATTTTCTTCCATAATAGAGGCGAAACCATAAAGCCCACCACGCGATCAAGGAAACGACGTGCTTGCTGAGCATTAACGCCGTCCATATTCAATTCGCCTGGTTGCTCGAAAGCTTGTTGAATAGCATTTTTCGTAATTTCGTTAAATACTACTCGCTTATAGCGTGCATCATCACCACCGATGATCTCACGAAGGTGCCACGCAATAGCTTCCCCCTCGCGGTCTAGATCGGTTGCGAGATAGACATATTCTGCCTCTTCAGCCAGCTTCTGTAGCTCACTGACAACTTTTTCTTTGCCCGGTAAGATTTCGTAATTTGCCGCCCAATCATGATACGGGTCGACACCCATTTTCTTGATGAGAGAATTACGATCTTTCTCTTTTTTAACTCGTGCTTTCTCTTCGGCACTCAACCCTTTCGTTGAAGTTGCCGGAGCTTTTTTACCCGTAGCAGCACGTGCACCGGTTGGTAGATCACGAACGTGACCCACACTAGATTTTACAATGAAATCCTTACCCAAGTACTTATTAATTGTTTTTGCCTTGGCCGGGGACTCCACAATAACGAGAGATTTACCCATAGTGACTCTATTACGTCCTCGTGCTCGCTTAATTTTTAAATCGGTTAGATAGTTGCATGCGCAATCAAATAGCACGTCACGCTTCTCAATCGTATTAAGGCACTCATCTTTAAATTTAGGATCAGTGGCTTAATACGATGGTCAACAAAAGCGTGTATTGTGCCTAAATGTTGTCAATTTTCCAGCAATTTTCAAACTATCTAGCGTAAATTCCTATTTACATATTGGGCTACAAATCCAGAAGGTCAACTGCTTTTTTACAAAATAAGACTGTTTGGTTGCCGAGTCTACAGTTGTTAACAATATGTAACTTCAGTTTTTTTTGCTAAAAAATGAATCAAATAAAGAAAATTTTTGCCAATAACTATCAGTAAAAAGAACTGAGAGCACATTTACCACTTCATATTAGTTTTGACTATCAAAGCGCATATTTTTATGTATTGGTTCACAATATTTTTACTGATTAATAGATGACTGCCTTTTGTTTAAACAGTTTTACCAAGAAACAAGATTCAAAGAATATTTGTCATCTTCTTCAACTCGCAATACACTTAGCCTCTCAGAAATACCCTAAAGGCAAAACCATGAGCGATAAAAAAAGTATCTCTACCAGTGACTTATTAATGATTGCTAACCAGCTAATCCAAGATCATGATGATTATATCCCAGGTATGCGTGCAACATCTGTTGAAGAAAAAATGGGCGTTCTCGTATTTAAAGGGGAGTACTTTTTAGATGATGAAGGACTACCAACAGAAAATACGACCCATGTATTTAATATGTTTAAGTTTCTAGCACATCAATTATCACCAGAATTTACTTTAGCTGATTAATTCTAGTCTTATAAGAAAAAACCCGTGCGATATAATCAACACGGGTTTCTCATTTGTTATTTACGCAACAACTCGCTGCTTATTACATAAATGGGCGCTGACCTCGTCCTACCCACTTTAATAATAAACTGTCTGTCGCTTCAGCAGTCGCACCCGCAAGTTTTTCTGCCAGCTTCTTACGTTGTACGTATTTCACACCCAGCACTTTGCGCTCTTTGCAAGCTGCAGTAATAAAATCATCACTGGTGCCAATAGCATCAACCAAACCAAGTTCAAAAGCTTGTTGACCAAACCAGTGTTCACCTGTTGCTACTTTATTTAAATCCAATTCAGGGCGATGATTTGCGATGAAATCTTTAAATAAGCCATGTGTTTCTTCAATCTCAAGCTTAAATTTCTCGCGAGCTTTATCGGTATTTTCACCAAACATGGTTAATGTACGCTTAAACTCACCTGCTGTAATTTGTTCAAACTCAATATCATTTTTCTTCAATACTTTATTGAAGTTAGGAATTTGAGCAATCACGCCAATTGAACCAACAATCGCAAAAGGTGCGGAGATAATTTTATCTGCCACACACGCCATCATATAACCGCCACTTGCCGCGACTTTATCGACAGAAATTGTTAGCTTTAAGCCTGCCGCTTTAAGACGATCAAGTTGCGATGATGCAAGGCCGTAATCATGAACCATACCGCCGCCAGTCTCTAGACGTAACAGCACTTCATCACCTTCTTGAGCAACGGCTAAGATAGCAGTAACTTCTTGACGAAGCGCGGAAACTTCGCGAGCATCAATACCGCCTTTAAAGTCGATCACAAAAAGACGAGAGTCACGAGAGAAATCAAGCTCACCCTCTTTTGCCGCCTTTTTCACTTCATTTTGACGTGCTTTTTCTTGCTCTTTATCGGCTTTTTTCTCTGCTTTATCACGAGCTTTTAGCAGAGACTTATCAAATAGATGCTCTTCTAGTTGGCTAACTGTTTCTTTATATTGCTCTGTTAGGTCAGTTACTTCTAATTCACCTTTTTGTGAACCACCATGACCTTTAATACCTTTAACTACTAATAAAATAGCCACAACCGCAACCACAACAGTTGCAATCTTAGCTAAAAATAATCCGTACTCTAAAATAAATTCCAAGGTATAACCCTCTTTAAAATCAGCAAGTAAGCATAACTCTCACTATTGTAACCATGTGACAGTATTAATCATCATCCAATTACAAAATTGCGCCATTTTTCTCAACATTTGCCGAAAAAAACAGAGCTACACTCAAGAAAACTACCACAATCTTTGATATTGTTTGACTATATAAATGATAAAAGTTCGCAATAATAGCGATTTGTTGCAGAAAATTTAGGTAAGTGTCGACAATATCGGCAATTTGCAGCCAATTTATTAAAAAGGAATACGAACGTGAATTACTCAATTGCTCAAGATGCCCTCAAAGATCGCGTAATCTTAGTGACAGGAGCTGGCGATGGTATTGGACGAGAAGCTGCTATGCAGTATGCCGCTCACGGTGCTACTGTCATTTTACTGGGCCGTACAGTCGCTAAACTGGAAGCGGTTTATGATGAAATTGAGCAGCAAGGCTTTCCAACTCCGGCAATCATACCGATGGATCTGCTTGGCGCAACAAAGCAAAATTATCAGGATATGGCTGATACTATAAAACAACAGTTTGGTCGTTTAGATGGTGTATTGCATAGCGCAGGTCTACTTGGGGTTCTCAGCCCTTTTGACCAAATTGATGAAGCCAGCTTTGATGATGTGATGAAAGTAAACGTTAAAGCGCAGTTTTTAATGACTCAAGCGCTCCTACCTTTACTAAAACAAGCATCTGATGGCCGTATTATCTTTACCTCATCGACAGTTGGCCATATTGGCCGAGCATTTTGGGGCAGTTATGCGATTTCCAAGTTTGCAACCGAAGGGATGATGCAAGTTTTAGCTGATGAACTAACAAATACGAACGTGAAAGTTAATGCGATTAATCCAGGAGGTACTCGTACTGGCATGCGCGCTCAAGCCTTCCCTGCTGAGGATCCTAATCAATTAAAAACCCCTAAAGACATTATGCCCCTGTATCTTTATTTGATGGCACCAGAAGGCGGTCATATTCACGGTGAATGTATTGATGCACAACCTAAACGCCAACCAGGTGCAGCAAGCTAATATTCAAATAATTTTTCTGTATTAAAAAGGCCGCTCTGTAAATTCAGAGCGGCCTTCTTATTATATCAACATACTCAAAATGATTATTTACGAGTACGAGGCTTATTCGTTGGCTTAGAAGCTAGAGGGTTACGGCGATTTGCACCGTTACCTGCTGGCTTGCGAGCCTTATTACCGCCTTTGTTATCAGCGTCATTTTGACGAGGCTGACGACGTGGCTTATTGTTTTCAGCTTTGTCCGCACCAGAATTACGTGTAGAAGGACGACGAGGCTTCTGATTACCAGCCTTATCCACATCGCTGCTACGCGTTGATGGACGGCGTGGTTTATCATTACCTGCTTTTTCTACATCACTATTGCGAGTAGTTGAACGACGATCATTACGACGACGAGAATTCGTATTATCTGCACGCTCTTCAAAACGACGAACTGCACGACGAATTTGACGAACATTACGCTTACGTTTTTGACCTTCCACTGTTAATTCAGTTTCAGTCTCTGGTTGTAAGCCTACTAATTCACGTAGGTAGTTAACATCGTTAAGCTCAAGCTCCATCCAACCACCGCGAGGCAGTTCTTTGCTCAAGTAGATATCACCGTATCGTACACGCTTTAGACGGCTTACTGTTACGCCTTGAGAAGCCCATAGACGACGAACTTCGCGGTTACGGCCTTCAGTAATTACCACATAAAATGTGTGGTTCATACCTTCGCCACCAGCATAAACAACGTCTTCAAAACGTGCCATACCATCTTCTAGTTCAACACCACGAACAAGGTTACGAACCATATCTTCAGAGATTTCACCAAAGACACGAACCATATATTCACGTTGAACGCTATGGCTTGGGTGCATCAAACGGTTTGCTAATTCACCATCTGTAGTGAACAGCAACATACCCGATGTATTTGCATCAAGACGACCAACTGATACCCAACGACCATTATTTAAGCGAGGTAAGCGATCAAATACTGTACGACGACCTTCTGGATCGTGACGTGTACACAGTTCACCTTCTGGCTTGTTATATGCTAAAACACGGCATACTTCGTCAGTTGATGCGACAAGTTCAATGCGACGTCCGTCAATTCGCACAGAAGCAGTCATATCTTCTAGACGGTCGCCCAGTTTAGCTACATCGCCGTCAACACTTACTCGACCGTTTTGAATCATTAATTCAATTTCACGACGAGAACCTTGGCCAGCACGTGCTAGCACCTTCTGTAATTTTTCACTCATTTTCAGACAAACCTTGTCGCCTTCACAGGCGTCGAAATCTTTATCAATAAACTATAAACATTAAACAAAAATAATTTTGCTTAATCTGATGCCAATACAGCGACAATCGCTTGATGATAGTCAAAGCCATAAGTCATTGTTTTAATATTGAAAATCTAGTTTATTGTACCATTTACATTTTTAGGGATCGCCAAGATGTTTTTTCAAACTATCTTAACAACAAATTAGCTCGCTATTATGCCAAAAATCCCATGTGCAAGCTATAAAAAAGATAGCGGTCAATAGAACTTGTCCTAACCAGACAATATGCTACCGCCGCTATCTCAAAATCAATCTGAACTCAGCCTAGTTAAGGTCTCTTAACCTTCAAAAGGCGCGGGATCACCGGCACCAACACGAACAATTTCAATATCATCATTACTAAAATCGATAACCGTTGTTGGCTGCTCGCCTAAATAACCGCCATGAATAATCAAATCGACCGCATGCTCTAACTTATCGCGGATCTCATCAGGATCAGACTCAGTCATCTCATGGTTCGGTAAAATCAAGCTGGTTGACATCATAGGCTCACCAAGTGCTGCCAATAAATCCAAGGCAATTTGATTATCTGGTACACGAATACCAATGGTTTTACGTTTTGGATTCATTAAGCGGCGAGGTACGTCTTTCGTTCCTTTAAAAATAAAGGTGTAAGCACCAGGTGTGTTGTTACGTAATAAACGAAACGCTGCATTATCCACACGAGCATAAAGCGAAATTTCAGAAAGATCGCGACATAACAGCGTAAAATTATGCTTATCATTTAAACGACGAATTTGGCAGATACGCTCTAGCGCCGATTTATTTTCTAATTGGCAACCAAGGGCATAACCGGAATCTGTCGGGTAAACAATAACGCCACCATTACGAATAATTTCAACCGCTTGATTGATTAAACGCGTTTGTGGGTTTTCTGGATGAACATAAAAAAACTGACTCATATTTCCTCCAATCACGAGATTAGACGTGAGGTTGCTCAACATCTTCTCGTTTTTTCTCTACCGTCCAATCGTGCCAAATCGGTACAACATCTTTAGGCAGCCATAAGTTACGGCCAAGCTCTGTCCATGGAGATTGATAATGAAAATCAGAGCCTTGAGAAGCTAATAAATGATACGTGATCGCGTAATCCCCTAAGGTACGACGCTCCTGCGGTCCTTGCTGAGGTTGTGCTACTTCAATAGCATCACCTTTTGCTTCTATAAAACAGGCAATCAGGCGCTTAAGCCATTTTGCTGTCATCTTGTAACGACCTGGGTGGGCAATAACCGCTTTACCCCCAGAGGCATGAATCGCAGTAACTGCCTCGGCAATCGTACACCAATTGGGTGGCACATAACCGGGATTACCACGAGTTAAGAATTTCTTAAATACCGCCTGCATCGTTTTAGCGTGCTCTTGCTCAACCAACCATTGTGCAAAATGAGCACGAGTGATTGTTTCACCATTCGCTAATTGAGAAGCTCCTTCAAATGCCCCTTCAATACGGTTTTTGGCAAGGCGCTCACCAATTTCTTGCGCTCGCTTATGACGGCGCTCAGCTTGCTCAGCAATAAGTTGCGTCATAGCTGGATGCATCGGATCAATATTAAGTCCAACTATATGTATATCAAAATTTTGCCAAACCGTTGATATTTCTATGCCATTAATCAAAGTTATTGGCAAATTTTGTTGGTCAATCACATCTTGTGCGATAGGCAACGCTGCCACAGTGTCGTGGTCAGTAATAGCAAGCACATCAACGCGTCTCTCTACCGCTCGCTTAACCAATTCTTCTGGGGTTAAGCGACCATCAGAAGCCGTCGTGTGCGTATGGAGATCAAATAACATACATTTACATCTTGACTTTGCATTTACATACTAGTTTACTAGTACACAGATACCTAATACACGTTTGCACTACATCTCTTAGGATTTTTTAACATGGTACAGCAATTTCACTTACAAAACCGAACTTTATTCACCTCTTGGTGGTGGCACTTCCCTACCAGGGTGGTGTGAGTTTCTGTACCTAACATAAATTCATAAAGCCCGCTGAGTGTGGGCTTTTTCATACCTAAATGTAGCCCATTACTTGATTCTTGATACCACATATTCAGCGCGACAAGATAACAAGGAACTGACAATGATTATTGTATTAAAACCTCAAGCTACTGAAAAACAAGCCAAAGAATTATTAGCAAAAATTGAATCTGCTGGGCTAAAACCACTGTATATGCCAGGGGTTGAACGTATTGTCTTAGGCGCATTAGGTGATGAACGTAAATTACAAACAATGAATTTTGAAGCGTATCCCTTTGTCGAAAACGTCAAACCTATTTTGACTAAATACAAAATGGTAAGTCGTGAAGTTCAAGCACACGACACTCAGGTTAGATTTGGTAATGCGGTTATAGGTGGAGACAAGTTTGCCGTCATTGCAGGGCCATGTTCCGTAGAATCGGAGCAGCAATTGTTGTCGGTGGCTGAAATGGTAAAACAATATGGTGCTATCGCTTTACGTGGTGGTGCTTATAAACCCCGAACTAGCCCCTATGATTTTCAAGGACTTGGCGAAACAGGACTTCAGCTTCTTCAACAAGCAAATCAACAGCTGGGGTTACCAACGGTTTCTGAAGTAATGGATATCAGCCAACTTGACATTATGTGCCAATACGTTGATTGTTTACAAATTGGCGCAAGAAATATGCAAAATTACGGTTTACTTAAAGCCGTTGGCGAAAGCGGTAAACCGGTATTACTTAAGCGAGGCCTTGCTGCAACTATTGAAGAGCTGCTGCTTGCTGCTGAATATATCTATGACGCCGGTAACCCTAATATTATTTTATGTGAACGAGGTATTCGAACCTTTGAAACCGCAACGCGTAATACTCTGGACTTAAACGCCGTTGCTTATTTAAAACAGCGCAGCCATTTGCCTGTTGTTGTTGACCCGAGCCATGGAACTGGCGTCCGTGAGTTAGTGATTCCACTGTCACGAGCTGCAGTTGCCGTTGGTGCTGATGGCATTATTGTGGAGACACATCTCAATCCATGCCAAGCACTATCTGATGGTCATCAAGCACTAACAGGCCCAATGTTTGCGCAACTTATGGATGAAATAACGCCGTTTGTTGAGGCGGCGGGGAGAACGCTGTAATGACGTATAAGGATAGTACGCCACAAGCCTCTGCTCAGCTTGAAGTGTTGGCACTAGAAGTCCCTTATGTTGCTGACCCAACAGAGCTCTACTATGCTCTGTGTGGGCAAAGTACGAATAGTCTTCTCTTGGAATCGGCTGAAGTAGATTCCAAACAGAATTTAAAAAGCCTGATGCTGATTGATGCTGCGGTGCGTATTGTCTGTCGAGGTCATCAAGTCGATTTTGAAGCTCTGACCTTAAATGGTGAAAATGTATTAGCCAGTTTGGTTGATAGCCTTGATCCATCCCTGATTACACAACAATCACGCAAAACACTCACCTTAAGCTATCTCTCACATCATCAAGACACCGAATTAGATGAAGATAGCCGCTTACGTCAAGCATCTAATTTCGATGCCCTACGTGCTGTACAGCAACTGTATCCAACCACGGCTTTACCCCATGATGCCCTATTTTTAGCCGGACTCTTTGCCTACGATCTTGTGGCTGCATTTGAACCCTTGCCAGAGGTAGATGCTAAAACTCAATGCCCTGATTATGTGTTTTATGTGGCAGAAACGTTATTGGTTATGGATCACCAAAAACGTAAAAGCAAACTGCAAGCGTCATTGTTTAGCCACCAATCATCAGAGGATTCACCAAGCGATAGCTCTCACTATGCACACAACTACCATGAATTAAGTCGTCGTATTCAGGCAATCAAAGAGCAATGTTTAACTAAGATCACTGTACCACCAGCCCCTGTGATGACCGACTTAGCACCCACAACAAATGTTAGTGATGAGCAATTCTGTCAACAGGTCAACTTTCTTAAACAACATGTGATTGCAGGTGATATTTTCCAAGTCGTGCCATCGCGCCAATTTACTCTGCCATGCCCCGACCCGTTGGCAGCTTATCGAGCCCTAAAGCAGGGTAATCCGAGTCCTTATATGTTTTATTTGCGCGATCAAGATTTCACCTTATTTGGCGCATCTCCTGAAAGTGCATTGAAATACAGCAAAGCAACCAATCAAGTTGAGATTTACCCCATAGCAGGAACCCGACCTCGAGGTAAAAACCGTGATGGTTCAATTAATTTAGACCTAGATGGGCGTATTGAACTGGAACTTCGCTGCGATGTAAAAGAAAAAGCTGAACACATGATGCTGGTCGATTTAGCACGCAATGACGTTGCCAGAATCAGTGAACCAGGCTCTCGTTATGTTGCTGATTTACTTAAAGTCGACCGTTATAGTCACGTGATGCATTTAGTCTCAAGAGTTGTCGGCCAGTTAAGAAGCGACCTTGATGCTCTTCACGCCTATCAAGCTTGTATGAATATGGGCACGCTGACAGGGGCACCAAAAATTCGAGCCATGCAACTGATCCGCCAAGTCGAGCAGCAAAGAAGAGGTAGCTATGGCGGTGCAGTCGGCTACCTTACTGGCACAGGAGACATGGATACTTGCATCGTGATCCGCTCTGCCTATGTAGAAAACGAGGTGGCAACGGTTCAAGCGGGCGCAGGAGTCGTGTACGACTCCATACCTCAGGCTGAAGCCGATGAAACACGAGCCAAAGCGCAAGCTGTGATCAGAGCCATACAGCAGGCCCATTCAACTTCGGCAAACAGCTTGAGGAGTCAAAACTCAAAGGAGTCACATAATGAATAATACTCACATTGTTTTACTCGATAACTATGACTCTTTCACTTACAACCTAGTCGACCAATTTCGCTCGCTTGGCCACTCGGTTACCGTATTTCGCAACAGTGCTGATGCTTACCGACTCGCACAACATATTCAAGCATTCCCTAATGCCGTATTGGTTTTATCCCCAGGACCAGGAGCGCCAAATGATGCGGGATGCATGCCACACCTAATTGAGTTAATGAAAGGAAAAGTGCCGATTTTAGGGATCTGCCTTGGGCATCAGGCAATCGTTGAATCTTATGGTGGCACTGTAGCAGGCGCGGGTGAAATCATGCATGGTAAGGCTGATATGCTTGAGCATAATGGTCATAGGATTTTTGGCGATCTGCCCTCTTCTTTTCCCATTGCTCGTTACCACTCATTGGTTGCAACCCAAGTTGTTGAACCATTGCATGTTATTGCAAAAGCCAATCAACTCATTATGGCGGTTGTTCATGAGCAAGATAAAGTGTGCGGATTTCAATTTCATCCTGAGTCAATTCTCACCACTCAAGGAGCTCAACTGTTAGCGCAGACGCTTGATTGGATATCACGCCCTACAACACCACTCGATCTGACCACACCAGCACAGAATCAAGGATGATATTATGACGGTACATGAACTGACCAATAAACTGTTACAACAAGAATCACTCGATCAAACAGAAAGTTATCAGCTGTTTGATGCGATCATTAAAGGCGAAGTTGAGCCTGTGGTGTTATCTGCTGTTTTAACCGCACTCAAAATTAAAGGGGAAACCCCAAGTGAAATAGCAGGAGCTGCGAGCGCACTTCAAGACAATGCCAACAATTTTCCAACCCCAGATTATGATTTTGCCGATATTGTTGGTACCGGAGGCGATGGCGCAAATACCATTAATATTTCAACCACAGCAGCCTTTGTAGCCAGTGCTTGTGGCGTAAAAGTAGCCAAGCATGGTAACCGCGGCGTTTCGAGTCAGTCAGGTTCATCTGATCTACTGGATAAATTTGGTATTGATTTAGCCATGACGGCACAAGAGGCTCGTAAAGCGCTCGATGAATTGGGGATCTGTTTCTTGTTTGCCCCGCAATATCATCAAGGCGTACGTCATGCGATGCCCGTGCGTCAAAGTTTAAAAACTCGTACCATCTTCAATTTGCTTGGCCCCTTAATTAACCCCGCTAAGCCGACCATTGAATTAATGGGGGTCTACTCACCAGAATTGGTTCTTCCTATCGCCAAAACCATTGCAACATTAGGTTTTAAACGCGCTGCCGTTGTCCATGGCTCAGGTTTGGATGAAGTTGCCATTCATGGTGAAACCTTAGTCGCTGAAATTATTAACGGTGAAATTAAACAATACACGGTAACGCCAGCAGATTTTGGTTTGGATACCTACCCTCTTGAAGCGATAAAAGGTGGTAGCCCAGAGGAAAATCGAACCATCATCCAACATATTTTAACTGGTAAAGGCACTCCAGCTCAGGAGGCCGCTGTCGCCGTTAATGTTGCTTTACTGCTTCGTCTCTTTGGTCACGAAGATCTAAAAGCTAACACAGAAAAAGCGCTGACAATTATGAAAACCGGTGTTGCCTACCATCTAGTAGAACAACTGGCTGCAAGGGGAAAATAACCCATGACAATGGAAACCGTATTACAAAAAATCGTTGCCGATAAACGTCTATGGGTAGAAGCACGAAAAAAATTGCAGCCGCTTACTGGCTTTAAGTCGGCAGTTAAAACCTCTGATCGCAGTTTTTATCAAGCATTAAAACAGCAGCCCGTAGCCTTTATTCTCGAATGCAAAAAAGCATCACCATCAAAGGGATTAATTCGTGCTGATTTTAATCTTGATGCTATCGCAAAAGTTTACCGCCGTTATGCCAGTGCGATTTCAGTCCTTACTGATGAAAAGTATTTCCAAGGCCAATTTGAATTTATCACTCACGTCAGAGAGCAAGTTGAACAGCCTGTACTTTGCAAAGACTTTATGATCGATCCCTATCAAGTCTACTTAGCTCGCTATTATCAAGCCGATGCGATTTTATTGATGCTGTCAGTCCTTGATGATGAAACGTACCAACAATTATCAACCCTAGCTCATCAACTGGGTATGGGCGTATTAACCGAAGTCAGTACAGAAGATGAGTTACAAAGAGCCATCGATTTAAAAGCGACCGTAGTTGGGATCAATAATCGTAATTTGCGCGATCTTTCTATTGATCTAAATCGCACTAAACAACTTGCGCCAAAGCTACCTAATGGTGTCACCGTCATTTCAGAATCGGGAATTTACAATAATCAGCAAGTACGAGAACTGGCCCAGTATGCCGATGGCTTTTTAATTGGTAGCGCTTTAATGGCTGAAAACGATCTGGAACTGGCCGTGCGAAAGGTCATCTTAGGCGAAAACAAAGTATGTGGTCTAACCCACTCTGATGATGCCAGTTATGCGTACCAATCAGGCGCTTATTATGGTGGCTTAATTTTTGCGAAAGCATCACCTCGTGCCATCAGTAATGAACAAGCAAGAATGGTGATAAGTGGTGCCCCTCTTAAGTATATCGGGGTATTCCAAAACCAAACTAGTGAAGAAATTGTTCAGACTGTTAAAGCTCTGGGTCTTTATGGCGTACAGCTGCATGGGCAAGAAGATACCGCTTATATTGCTGAGCTAACCAAACAGCTGCAAGAAAGCCAGATTACTTGTCAACTATGGAAAGCCTATGGCATCGCAGGAGAGCAACTTCCAGACTTTCTTCCTGATGTTGATCGCCATTTACTCGATTGTAAAGTCGGCCAGCAACTGGGTGGTACTGGACAGCGATTTGACTGGTCATTACTAGATTCATTATCCGAACAACAAAAATCCCAGTTAATGATCGCAGGTGGTATCAACCCAAGTAATGCTTTTATAGCAATTCAGATTCACTGTGCTGGCTTAGATCTTAACTCAGGCGTTGAGATCAAACCGGGACAGAAAGATCCTCAAAAATTACAAGCAGCATTTGCGGCAATCAGACAAATTAAGGAAAACCGTCATTATGAGTAAATTAGATCCCTACTTCGGAGAATTTGGTGGTCAATATGTGCCGCAGATCCTCGTTCCTGCTTTAGATCAACTTGAGCAAGCCTTTATTGATGCCCAACAAGATCCTGAGTTTTCACAACAATTTATTGAGTTACTAAAAGAATATGCTGGTCGTCCAACGGCACTGACTTTATGCCAAAACCTCACTAAAGGGAGTAAAACAAAGCTCTATCTTAAGCGAGAAGATCTCCTTCATGGTGGAGCCCATAAAACCAATCAAGTATTAGGTCAGGCACTACTTGCAAAACGCATGGGTAAAGCTGAAATTATTGCAGAAACAGGGGCTGGACAACATGGGGTCGCAACCGCTCTTGCCTGTGCGCTGCTTGGGCTGAAATGCCGTATTTACATGGGGGCAAAAGATGTCGAGCGCCAAAGCCCAAACGTCTTTCGAATGAAGCTGATGGGCGCAACGGTAATTCCAGTTCATTCGGGATCTGCCACACTTAAAGATGCCTGTAATGAAGCGATGCGTGATTGGTCTGCTAGCTATGATAAAGCACACTACTTGCTTGGTACCGCTGCAGGTCCACATCCATTTCCAACCATAGTAAGAGAGTTTCAACGTGTTATTGGCGAAGAGACAAAAGCCCAAATATTAGCCAAAGAAGGTCGCCTACCCGATGCAGTAATCGCATGTGTTGGCGGCGGCTCTAATGCAATAGGTATGTTTGCTGATTTTATCGAAGAAACCAGTGTCGGACTCATTGGTGTTGAGCCTGCTGGTAAAGGTCTTGATACCAATATGCACGGCGCACCACTTAAACATGGCAAACTCGGCATTTTCTTTGGTATGAAAGCCCCGCTAATGCAAGATCAATACGGTCAAGTCGAAGAATCTTATTCTGTTTCTGCTGGCCTAGATTTTCCATCCGTTGGTCCTCAACACGCTCATTTAAATGCAATTGGTCGTGCTGAATATGGCTCTGTTACCGATGATGAAGCCCTTGAAGCGTTTCAATTACTGGCTCGAAATGAAGGTATTATTCCAGCTCTTGAATCGGCCCATGCCCTTGCCTATGCACTTAAACTGATTCAGGAAAATCCAGACAAAGAACAATTGTTGGTGGTGAACTTATCTGGCCGTGGTGATAAAGATATCTTCACCGTTCACGACATCTTAACAGCACAAGGAGCGCTATAATGGATCGTTATTCTCTTTTATTTGACCGATTAGGTGCTCGCAACGAAGGCGCTTTTGTTCCTTTTGTTACCATTGGCGATCCAAATCCAACTTTATCTCTTCAGATTATCGATACTTTGGTTGAATCTGGTGCTGATGCTCTGGAGTTAGGCATTCCTTTTTCCGATCCACTTGCAGACGGTCCTACAATTCAAGGCGCTACAATTCGAGCACTTACTGCGGGTACAACACCACCTGTCTGTTTTGAATCGCTAAAACAAATTCGTCTTAAATATCCAGAACTGCCAATTGGTCTCTTAATGTATGCCAACTTAGTTTTTGCGGCAGGCCTAGATAATTTCTATCATCAGTGCGCAGAAGCTGGAATTGACTCCGTTTTAATTGCAGATGTACCGCTACACGCCTCAGCAGAATTTCGTCAGGCAGCAAAGAAACATGGCATCGATGCTATTTTCATTGCCCCACCCAATGCTGATGAAGAAACATTAAAAATGGTGGCAGAGTACGGTTCTGGTTATACCTATTTACTCTCACGGGCGGGGGTAACAGGAGCAGAAACCAAAGCCGGAATGCCCGTTGACCATCTACTAAAAAGCTTAAAAGATCACCATGCGCCACCGGCTTTACTTGGCTTTGGCATCTCCAGTCCAGAACAAGTTTCCGATGCAATAAAAGCAGGGTCTGCTGGTGCGATATCTGGCTCTGCCGTTGTAAAAATTATTGAAACCCATTTAGAGCAACCAGAGGAATTACTCAAGGCAATGAGCCACTTTATTCAAACCATGAAAGCGGCGACTAAAAACAGTCAATAGCACAGACTCTGCTTGGGAATAACATCAAAAGTCCTCCGTCTCTGGAGGATTTTTGGTTTCATCGGGCCAACAAGGTATACTAGCGCCAGTATCAGTATTGATTGAGCACATTCAATGAAACAAATTCTTGATTTTATCCCACTTGTCGTCTTTTTCGTCTTATTCAAAATGTTTGACATCTTTGTGGCAACAGGCGCTTTAATCATCGCAACAACAATTCAACTTGCGGTGACTTGGTTTATGTATAAAAAGGTCGAAAAAATGCAGCTTGCGACCTTCTTTATGGTATTAATTTTCGGCAGCTTAACCCTGTTTATGCACGATGAAAATTTCATAAAATGGAAAGTGACTATCATCTATGTGCTCTTTGCTGCTGGCCTTGCTATCAGTCAAATGATGGGCAAGCCCCTAATTAAAAGTATGCTTGGTAAAGAATTAACCCTGCCAGAACCGGTCTGGAAAAGAATCAATTTGGCTTGGAGCCTGTTTTTTGTTGTCCTTGCCGTTTTAAACGTCTATATTGCTTTCACATTACCGCTGGAAGTATGGGTAGATTTCAAAGTCTTTGGTTTACTGATCTTAACTTTGCTCTTTACCGCTCTCACTGGTGGTTATATCTACCGCCATATTCCTAAAACAACCGACTCAGAATAGATGCAAAACTCGATGAACCCTGACAACAATATCCCTTGCGGACAGCTACTGCTTCGTACGCTTGCCATGCCTGCCGATACCAATGCCAATGGTGACATCTTTGGTGGATGGATCATGTCTCAACTTGATCTAGCTGGTGCCATTTTAGCCAAAGAAATCTCAGGAGGCCGTGTTGTTACTGTCTCTGTAGAAAGTATTGAATTTAAAGCACCGGTTGGTGTGGGTGACGTTGTGTGTTGTTACGGTGAATGCAAACGTATCGGTAACACATCGATGAGTGTTGCACTGGAAGTGTGGGTTAAGCCTGTTGCTCAAGAAGAAGTAGGCGAACGCTACCGTGTGTGTCAAGCGACCTTTAACTATGTTGCGATCAACTCTGAAGGTCGCCCTCGTCCGATCAAAAAAGCATAATACGTTAAAAATCGGTCAAAATTCGAAGAAAAAGCACTCTCCTCTGGTGGGTGCTTTTTTTATTGGTTATGGTATCTCCCCCTGATATGATTTGGGGATAACATCATCATGATAACAACAAGGGAGTCCTTACATGTGGTATGTGATTTTTTCTCAGGATGTTGAGAACAGCTTAGAGCGCCGTATGAGCGTTCGCGAAAAACACCTTGCGCGCCTTAAAGATCTACAAAACGAAGGTCGTTTACTTGTTGCCGGGCCAATGCCAGCGATCGATGATGAAAATCCAGGTGAAGCGGGCTTTACAGGATCAACTGTCATTGCAGATTTTGCCTCTCTGGAAGATGCTCAAGCGTGGGCTGATGCTGACCCATACATTGATGCAGGTGTTTACGAAAAAGTTATCGTAAAACCATTTAAGAAAGTTCTGCCATAACCAATAACGAGTCAGTCATGTTAAAGAAAGTTATTGCTGTCGGTGCGTTATTGATTCTTGGGGGGTGTGCATCCTCTGATGCTGATGTGGCTAATGCGATGGCAAAGAGTCGCGCTGCAAGCATCAATAGTAAAGCGCCTTACCCTAAAATAGATGCTTACCAAATCGTACGAGCACAAGCTAAAGGCCATACAGTTGAAATCACCATTCTGTATGGAGGCAACAGTACGATTAGCCCAACGCAGGCTGCAAAGAGTGCCGCAAGAAGTTATTGTAATAATGATGAGCTAACGCCATTTTTTGCCCAAGGCGTTAATTACAATATCGCGATCATGGACATGCAGGGCCGCAAACTTGTCCAGCAACCAATTTCAGAAGCTTATTGTAAGCAACAGACACTTTAATAAAAAACCCCAGCCGGCTTGATAGTTAATTCAAGATGCTGGGGTTTCTTTATGGTCGCTAACTTATATACTCATTTATATACCCAAAAGGCTTCAAGATGTGAGATTACTTGGGGATAGTTACTTGGGTATAGTTATTTGGCCATCAGAGTCATGTGCTATTACGCTGATTTAAATACTAACGCCTTCAGACCGCCTTCTGGATCAATATCCTTAAACTCAGGTGGATTATCAAGACGCTCAATAAACTGTAGGCTTGGGGCTTCTTGAGCCATGCCATCAATTAAAAACTGAGATGAAATAGATGGGTCATTCACACACGCCAAAACAGTCCCCTTCTCAGTCAGCAATTCAGGCAAACGGCGGAGAATTTTTTGATAATCTTTCGTAAGTGCAAAACTGCCCTTTTGGAATGATGGTGGATCGATAATGATCAAGTCATAAGGCCCCAATTTACGCACCTTACCCCAAGATTTAAACAACTCATGACCTAAAAAAGAGACCTTCTTTAAGTCGTGTTGGTTTAAATGATGATTATCACGACCTCGACTTAATGCCGACTTTGCCATATCTAGATTCACCACATGCTCGGCACCACCTGCAATCGCAGCAACCGAAAAGCCACAAGTATAGGCAAACAAATTGAGTACACGTTTACCATTGGCTTGTTCACGAACCCAATCACGACCATAACGCATATCCAAAAACAGGCCGTTATTCTGATTACGTCCTAGATCGAGTTTATAGGTTAAACCACTTTCGATTACATCTTGATATTCACGCAGATCACCCCAGATCACTTCTAGCGGTGAACCTTGACGGTCTCGATGTTGCAGTAGTAAAGAGGTTGCGCCACTTTGCTGCCATTGTGGTTGTGATACTAGATTTTCAAGCATCGCATAAAGGCCTTGCAGAAACTCAGGTTCAGGCTCTTTAAATAATGACACCAAAACTTGACCTTGTAGGTAGTCAACGGTGATTTGCTCTAACCCCTGCCAACAACGACCACGGCCATGAAAGAGACGACGAACCTCTGATGGTGGTGTTGCTAAGGATGATAATAAATGAGCTTCTAAGCTAGGTAGAGCACTGGTTTCCATATTTTTATTCAACTTTTACTAAACTGGATAGAAATTTTAACCTAAATCGCGACTGACAGAAAATAGGCAATATTGATATACCTAAGTAACCTTAAGAGACTTTAGATAGCAAGATGCTTTAACTATTAAGCGACAAGTTTTAATTCGGGTTCATTTTTGCGGGAATCAGCAAGGAGGACGTATTCAGCAGTAATACGGATTTGGCGGCGGCGTTTAAGATGAGATTTTATTTTCAGTCGATTACGTCGATGTGATGCCAGTCCCCAAAATCGAGTTACACTCTTTTTCTTCTTTAATCGCATACGAAATGCAGCACTACGGGTATGGCGCATGGTAATCCTCATCTAGGGTGAAATCCTAGGCGGCTAGTATACGCAACTCTTGATTTAGATGCGAATTGATCCGCAAACAATCGATTTTTTTGCCCGAATTATCAGCAATTCAGGCAAGTTTATGCATATCTATCCCAATAATCACAAAAGGAAGAAGGTAGATTGCAATCACAGATTCAATTCAAATAGGAACAAATCTATTTAGAACCTATTTTAGGCCAATCTAATAGCCAAGGTTGTTGCCATTGTTCTAGACCTGCCACCGTATCAGCCTCTTGCCATAATTGACCAAAAGTTGGCACACAAAGGAAACGATACTGCTCACCTTGATAAGGAAAACTCAACGCATACGCATGAAGATAGCCACGATCTGCAGCCTCATTACCGTAAATATCATCGCCAGTAATGCCAGACCCTACACTTTTAAGCGCAACACGGATCTGATGCGTTTTTCCTGTATGCGGTTTACAAAGAAACAGTCGACGTCCATTACCTGCTGCGGTAGAAAAAAATTGTGTAATCGCTGGATTGTGTTTACTGCTTTCTAATTTCCAGCTACTGCGGCGAGAACGAGTCATATCACCAATAACAATACCTTGTTTTTTCTTAGGCTTTTTAGAACCGATCGCCACATAGAATTTTTCAACCACTCGATTAGCAAAATTGCCTGAAAGTTCAGCCGCCGCCTCTTTATTTCGTCCAAGTAACAATAGTCCTGATGTCATTTTATCCAAACGATGGATCAAATAGAGTTTCTCATCACCAGTTTGTGCCGCAACCGCCGCCAACAGTGGTTGGTCATTATCATCTTTATGAACACTCACTCCTGGATGTTTATGAATAAGAATAAAGTCAGGATGTTCATGGACTAAAGTAAACATGGGCTTTCTCAATGTGATAAAACTAACTCGCACCAACAAACTCAACCTATCAACAGCGCAAGTTAGTATAAAAATACAGGAGGCGGAGTATATACTCCCTTAAGCGGAAAATAAAAAATAAGGTCACCAGATAATGACCTTATTATTTAATTAGGCAAAAAAGACCCACAACATCAATAATGGGCAGACAACCCGAACATACCATGGCCAGATTTTCCAAAATAGGCTGTGTTCTAGGTCTGGGTAACCGGATTTAATCTCTTGCAAAACTTGGTCGCGTTTCCAGACCCATCCTACAAGCAGAGCAAATAGCATCCCTAGAATCGGTTGTGCGTATTCTGTGGTCAGCGAAATAACTAAACCAAACAAGTCACCAAAATTAAACACAATAATCGCGGAGAATAAGGTAATTAAACCGCCTATCCACCATACTGCAATATGACGGTCTTGTTTAAGCTCCTCTGTGGCACAGGAAACAGGAACTTCAAGCATAGAAATAGATGATGTTAGTGCCGCAATAACCATTAAGACAAAAAATAAAATACCAACAATAAAACCGACCGTCCCCATGGTATCGAACATTGCCGGCAGCACGCTAAAAACCAACGTATCAGAACTTAATAATTCACCGGCATCATTATAAATTTCTACACCATTATTTGATGCCACAAACATCGCGGGCAGAATAAGAAGTCCAGCCACAAAAGCAACCGATGTATCTAACAAAGCAACTTGGGCGGCAGTTTTTGGCAGATTCACCTCTTTTTTCAGATAAGAGCCATACACCATCATAGAACAAACACCTAATGACAATGAGAAAAATGCCTGTCCCATCGCACTCACTACCAGATCGGAACTAAAGTGAGACATATCGGGAACCAGATACATCTTAAGCCCTTCCATTGCGCCATGTTGAGTAAATATATACCCAACCAACAGCAAAAATAAGACAAACAGCACAGGCATTAAACGAGTCGACCAACGTTCAATGCCATCAGCAACACCATTTCGTACAACCAAAATAGTCAGCAGCATAAAGAGTATCATCAACACTAAATTACGAGATGTGCTGAAGTTCTCTAACCAATCACCGACACTGGTGAGCCCGACATAATTGGCTATTGGCCCAACAAGATACCCAAATAACCATCCAGCAACGATGGCGTAGAAACTGAGAATCATGGATACCGCAACCATCCCAGCAATACCGAGAACAGCGGCAATCACAGGTTGTTTAGGCCAGATAGCTCGAATGGACTTAATCGGATTTGCGTGACCATAACGGCCAATAGTGAGCTCTGCGACTAATAAAGGGTAAGCCAGAGCAAAAACCATCACTAAATAAACTAAGAGAAATACAGCTCCACCATTACTGGCTGCTTGAGTTGGAAACCCCCAAATATTACCTAACCCAACTGCGGAACCTGCAGCGGCTAAGATAAATCCAAGACGGGAGCTAAATTGAGCACGAGATTGTCCTGCCATAACGTTACGCTTCCTTGTCGTTCGTTATTGTTAATGTAAAGATTTAATTACAATTGTGACAGAAAGTATTCAACATGATGTGATAGCCAAAGGTTGCAATAAAGAATAAACTTTGCTGTTACATTGTAAAACATTACAATAACAACCATTTTTTAACCTTTTGTCAACAAAAACCATTACTAGCTAGGCTCTACGTTTAAACCATAAGTGATAGCCATAATCAAAGCGGCTTAATTTTCATAAACTATCAATTAATACTGACTGAGGTCGTGATTTCTTATCCTAAAAAGCAATATTTAGATTCCTTTTTAGAAAAAAAACACTATAGTAAAACCGTGAATAACAAGCTGAATATTAGAGAAAAGTAGATAAACCTTTGGCTTGTTCACAATTTTACATACTCATGTAAACAAAAGAGAACGACCGCCCCATCTCACTCACTAAATACGTTATGATTCTTTTTTGTTAACGTTTTTTATATATTTTTAAACTCTATTTAGTTAAGTCAAATACATGGAACAATTTTATCAAATACTCGCTTGGCTTGGCGTTTTCCTCTATTGGCTCATCATTGCTGGTGTAACTGTACGTGTAATTTTTAAACGTCGTGCAGTTGGTGTCGCTCTAGCATGGCTAATGATCATTTACATCATCCCAATTGGTGGTGTCTTCGCTTACATTTTATTTGGTGAGCTCAACCTTGGCAGTAAGCGAGCAGAGCGCGCCAAAGAAATGCTCGACCCTTTTGCCGAATGGTTCCAGCGTCTCAATGATTGTCCAGGCCACCAGCCTCAGAATATGAGTAGTAACGCACGCCCCATTTCTGATCTGTGTGAAAACCGTTTGGGTATTCCAGGCTTAACGGAAAACTCTCTATCATTGCAAAACTCACCGCAGACCATATTGCGCTCTATTATTGATGATATTAATCATGCTGAGCATGCAATTCACATGGAGTTTTACATCTGGAATCCAGGAGGCATGGCAGATGAAGTTGCTGTTGCTATGGTTCAGGCTGCCAAACGTGGCGTCAAAGTAAAATTGCTACTTGATTCTGCCGGTAGTATGCGATTTTTCCGTTCTCACTGGCCAAAGCTGATGCGTAATTCAGGAATCGATGTGGTCGAAGCCTTAGCTGTTTCGCCATTTCGAATGTTCTTCCGACGCTTAGATTTGCGTTTGCATCGTAAAATTGTGGTTATCGATAATCTCGTTGCTTATACCGGTTCAATGAACTTGGTTGATCCTGCCTTTTTCAAACAAGATGCCGGGGTCGGTCAATGGGTCGATGTTATGGTTCGAATTACCGGACCGACAGTTCCTTTACTTAACTGTATTCAGTCGTGGGATTGGGAAGTAGAAACAGGGGAACGTCACCTCCCTCCTTTACCGGTTTGTGCAATACCACCTCAGATACCAAACCATGAAGTAGATACCGTTCAGGTTATTCCATCAGGTCCTGGTATGCCCGATGATATTATCCATCAAGTGCTACTACTGAGTATCTATCAAGCCAAAGAGAGTGTGGTTATTACCACGCCTTATTTTGTACCAAGTGAACATCTGCTCCATGCATTAAAAGGTGCAGCGGAACGAGGAATTGCCGTTCATATCGTAATTCCTAATAAAAATGACTCCACTATGGTTGAATGGGCAAGTCGCTCTTTCTTTAATGAATTGCTTGACTCTGGGGTAAGAATCCACCGTTTCCATGGTGGTTTACTCCATACTAAATCTGTAGTAATTGATGATACGCACTGTCTGATCGGCACAGTAAACCTTGATATGCGCAGTCTATGGCTTAATTTTGAAGTCACTATGGCGGTCGATAATTTAGAGTTCACCAAACAGTTGAGTTGGCTACAGCAACAATATATTGCTGACTCAGAACAAATTGATCGTAGAGAATGGGAACGGCGTCCAATGACCCATAAACTTATCGAACAGTTTTTCTATATGTTCAGCCCTTTACTTTAAATAATCCAACCAAGACCATTCACCCTAAGCTATGCACAAAGTAGCTTAGGGTTTTTCTATTCTTTTTTATTATATTCAGCACATTATCATAATTCGTCTATCATTCTGTACAAATCCGACATTTATTTGACATGTCAATTATTTGAGCTAATTGTATATAAATAAGAAATAGCAAAGGATTTGCATAAATGAATAAAATTTCTCTCTGGCTCAGTCTATTTCCTCTTCTATTTAGCCTTCAAGCTTATGCTGATGTGCTCACCCCAAATCTCACGATTAAAGGGCACACTGCTGAACAAAAATTTATCTCGATCGAACTCAATCCTAATGAGATTAAAACCCAATTTCCCACGTACAAAATAACCACAGAATTACCCTGGATAAATAATTATGCAACTTTTTCAGGAGCCAGATTAAAAGATATATTAAGCCATTACCAACTATTTGGTAGTCAGGTTCATTTAACGGCTCTCAATGATTATAGCGTTACGATTCCCTATTTAGATATTTATCGCTACAACCCAATTATTGCTATTACCCAAAACCAAAAGCCATTAAAAATTCGAAATTATGGCCCTTATTGGTTAATTTACCCCATGTCTAAGTATCCAGAACTCAACACGCCAAAATATCATGCTCGTATGATATGGCAGATAAAAACAATACAGGTTGAAAAATAATGGGACATTTTGTCATAAATTTTAAGCGGTTATTGTATGGCATAATTACTGTGTTAGTTTTTGCCATTTTTATCAGCGCAAATCATTTTAAACTCACGTCAGAAAATATTTCACGACAACAGAATGAAGCTATTTGGTACATTCTTGAACTCAATAAAGAATATGGTGAAATAATTTATTTGTTACAAAAATTTGAATTAAACCAAATAGAAAGCCAACAAATCGCCCTGCAATATGAAGTTTTGTGGAGTCGATATAGTGCGATACTCAGTAACAGTAAAATTAATTACCATAATAATCTGGCAGCATTACTTCATGAATTAGAGCACCATTTTAGCTTTCTACAAAGTGTTGATTCACGGATCACACCGGATCATATTGATAATCCAACTCAACTAACACGCGCATTAAAAAATGATTATGAGCGACTACAAAAAACCTTTAGTCAAACTCTACAACTTCATGAAGGAACCATCGATAAACAATTAGATGAAATTAATACGCTACAAAACCACTTTCAAGTATTGCTTGTTGTCACTTTTCTACTCTGCCTAATTGTTATTGTTCTACTCTACTATGAAAGTCTTTATCATCATCAATTAGCAATGCAAGACGCATTAACCGAAATCAATAACCGGTTATGGTTAAATAAACAATTAGCTAGCATGGCACAGAAAAAACAGCCTTTTCGATTTTATTTAATTGATCTTGATGGCTTTAAAAAAATTAATGATTCGTTAGGGCATCAGGTTGGCGATATTGTATTAAAAACGGTTGCTAAGCGCTTACAACAGTTAGAAGGAAAATCCTGTTTTGTTGCCAGAATGGGAGGTGATGAGTTTTGCCTTATCTCTACTCAATCAGATAATAATAAATACTTAAATCAACAGATTATTAACTGTATAAGTAAACCAGTCCAATATCAGCACGGGTTTTGTCATATTGCTGGAAGTGTCGGTGTTAGTGATTATCCGCAGCAAAGCAATACAATCTATGACTTACTGCAACAAGCAGATTTTGCGATGTATGAAGCTAAACAAAAGGGTAAAAATAACATTTTTTTTGCAACAGAACAGAGCAGCCAAACAAAAAATACCCCATCGACTCACAAAATGGAGCAGTAATTGCATCAGCACTAAAAATATCAACTAAATCTTGTTATATCAGGTGACGATGTGAGTAGACAGATGGATATAGAGCAGCGATTAGATCAGAAAAGAGCACAACTTAATCATATACTGCAACAAATACGATATGCCATTACCGACGAACATACAGAAAAATTGGATGCTTTGTATTCTGAATTGGCTCAGTACCAAGATCAGTTTGATTTGCTTTATGATGAATTACTTCAAATAAAAAAGCGATACTAATCAACAGTATCGCTTTAATTTTCTTTACCTATCTACTCAAGTCATTTCAAGATACAAAATGACTTAAGTATTAACGGATTTCACTAGGTAAAGTCGTCTTACATTGCTGCCATGAAGATTTCACAGATCTCTTCATGTGTTGCTTGTTTAGGGTTAGTAAAACCACAAGCATCTTTTAGAGCGTTATCAGCAAGAATTGCTACGTCTTCTGCTTTTGCGCCCAATTCTTTAATACCCGCTGGGATACCAACATCTTTTGCAAGAGTAACAATCGCTTCAATCGCAGCTTCAGCACCCTGCTCTGCTGTCATGCCTTCTACATTTACGCCCATCGCTTTTGCCACATCGCGTAGACGATCAGCACTAACTTGTGCGTTATAACGCTGAACATGTGGTAATAGAATAGCGTTACATACACCATGAGGTAAATCATAGAAGCCACCTAGCTGGTGTGCCATCGCGTGTACATAACCTAATGATGCGTTGTTAAATGCCATACCAGCCATAAACTGAGCATAGGCCATTTGTTCACGAGCATGCAGGTTTTGGCCGTCTTTAACTGCAGTGCGAAGATTCTCTTGAATTAACTCAATAGCTTTAATTGCAACAGCATCTGTTACTGGTGTTGCAGCAATAGATACGTACGCTTCGATAGCGTGAGTCAGTGCGTCCATACCTGTTGCAGCAGTTAATGAAGCAGGCTTAGCTAACATAAGCTTTGGATCGTTAACAGACATAAGTGGCGTAGTGTGCTTATCTACAATCGCCATCTTAATGTGACGCGCTTCGTCTGTAATAATGCAAAAACGGGTCATTTCAGATGCCGTACCCGCAGTTGTATTAATCGCAATCAGTGGCATCTGAGGTTTTTCAGAACGGTCAACACCTTCGTAGTCAGCAACTTGACCACCATTAGCCGCAACTAGTGCAATACCTTTTGCGCAGTCGTGTGGAGAACCACCACCAAGAGAGATAACAAAGTCACATTGGTTGTCTTTCAGTAGCGCAAGACCTGCTTCTACGTTGCCAATAGTTGGGTTTGGTTGTGTACCATCAAAAACAACAGATTCAACGCCACGCTCAGCCAAAAGATCAGCAACTTGCTTCACCATACCAATTTGACTAAGAATTTTATCAGTAACGATTAAGGCTTTCTTAAAACCGTGTGCTTTAATAGCATCAGCCGCATCCGTTAAACAATCGGCACCCATGTAGTTTACTGTAGGGATAAAAAATGCACTAGCCATACTATATTTCCTTATTTTTCAAAAACTCATTACCTAAACTTTCTCAGTCTTAACAATAAGAGGCAATAAAAAGCAGAGGTTAATGGGTTTTCTTTTTTTGCGATTATTCCAAACGAACATAGTTGTACCACCAAGTGAATGTGCGTCAAATTGATCTCAAACAAGTTATGAAAAAAGATTGATGAATTTGAAATGGAAATATGAATTAGATCACTATTCTTCATATTTTATATTTATTATTGTTTACCACCAGAAACATACTGTTATTTATCAGGCAAAATTTGTTCATAAAACCATCTGAATTTGCTTTTTTTACTGGCTTTAAAAAATGAGAAGCCTGTCGCATTATTGATCCAACCGCCTTAAGTTTTTTTATTTCATGCCGTGAATTAAGTTATCGCTCATCACATAACAAGCACTGCTATGAAATTAAAAACACAAGCTTACGTCTTAGCCCTCATTACATTGGTGGGCTTTTTAGCACTTACGGCAACTGGATTATGGACGCTTCGCGTAGCCAGTAATTTAGATAATAAGTCGCGTGTTACTGAGATTTTCACCTCGACCTATAACATGCTGACCGAAATTGAAAAAATGGTTCAGGATGGCGTATTACCAGAAACAACGGCCAAGGAAATGGCAACTCGTATGCTGCGTAATAACATATATAAAGATAATGAATATGTTTATGTTGCTGACAATAATATGATTTTTATTGCGGCCCCTCTTGACCCTCAACTTCATGGCACCAGTTTTAACGATTTTAAAACCAGTGATGGGGATAGCGTTGGTCAATTGATCCAACAGAAATTGGCAGGACGTACTGGTCAGTTAATTGAGTACACTTGGGATCAGCGCCAACCCGATGGCTCTGTAGAAGAGAAACTGTCTATTGCAGAAAAAACACACGTTTGGGGCTGGGTTGTCGGTACAGGTATTGGGTTTAATGAGGTTAATGCCCGCTTCTGGTCAACAGCACAGTTTCAGTTACTCCTATGTTTAGCCATTGCAGGCAGTATCCTTGCTCTCCTAATCTTCTCAGTACGTCGTATTATTGCTTTAGTTGGCGGTGAACCTGTCGAAGTTTGCGCCGCAGTTCAAGCGGTGGCAAATGGTGAAATCCAGACATATTTTGCTGAAAGTGCTCCACAAGGCAGTATTTACCATGCGGTGCAAAATATGAGTCTCTCTTTAGCACAATTGGTCAATAACCTAGAGCAGTCTATCTCTGGGCTACGTAAAGAGTTGGCTGATGTTGAAAGTTTCTCCGATGGTATTAATCAGCTCACCAATGAGCAGCAGCAATCCACCTCTATGATTGCAACAGCGGTCACCGAAATGGTTTCATCTGCGCAAAATGTCTCTGATTCAGCCAGCGACACAGCACGTTATACTGATGAAGCAGATAGCCAAAGCAAACAGACTCAACACACTCTTTATGCCACGGTTGAAAATGTTCAAGGCTTAGCAACTCAACTTGGTATGGCGAGTAAAGCCGTTGAAGATCTGGATCAAGATGTCAATAATATCGTCAAGATCTTAGATGTGATTGGTGGCATTGCAGAGCAAACAAATCTACTGGCTCTCAATGCGGCCATTGAAGCGGCTCGTGCGGGTGAACAAGGCCGTGGTTTTGCCGTGGTTGCCGATGAAGTCCGTAATCTGGCAGGTCGAACTAAAGATAGCACCATTGAAATTCAACAGATGATCACTAATCTGCAAAATGGCTCTCGCAATGCAATTGAAACCATGGGAATGTGCGCAGAAACCAGTCGTAAAACCGAAGATGAATCCCAATCAGCAGCAGTGGCGTTAGAGCAGATAGTCATTGCACTTGAATCTATTTCAGCAATGAGCCAACAGATCGCAACGGCTGCAGCAGAGCAAACTCAAGTTAGTAATGATATTGCGCACCGTATCCATCTGATTGAAGATAATAGCAATCAGCTAAACCATGCGGTTAATGAGAGCAATAACAGTACACAGAAGCTATCAACTCTAGCGAATGAACTGGAAACTTGGGCTCATAAATTTAAGGTCAAAAGCTAAAACATAAAAGACAAAAGCTTTAGATATTAAAAGGCCGCTAGATGATTGCTTATTTAGCGGCCTTTAAAATAATGGCTAATACTAGTAATGACGATGGGTCAAATTAAACGATCTTAACCCCAGCAGGCATTAAACGTTCAGGTGTTAGCAGTACACTTTCGGATTCATCTTCTGTTTCAGCACACAGCAGCATACACTCAGAAGTCTCACCACGCATTTTCGCTTTTGCCAGATTACACAACACCACAACTTGTTTACCCATGAGTTCCTCTTCTGTGTAATAAGGAACAAGGCTTGTTACCGTTTGCAGTGTTTTTTCACCAACATCAATCTGCACAATATAAAGCTTATCTGCATTATCATGACGTTTAACTTCAATGATTTTACCCACACGGATATCAAGTTTTGCAAAATCTGAATACGCTATAGTTTCCACAATAATCACCTTAGTAAAATTTTACTAAAAGGTTAAGCGTAGCGAATTAGAAACACAAGTGCGCCAGATCTCATTTCACACAACAAGTTTATGTCTTAATAGTGTGCCATGTCTGAACTACATAAATTATACGCATAGTGTGTTACTTAGACTCATCAATCCCCTTATTCTGGTTATTCAGGCCATCATTCTGTTTACAGTTTATTATCAGCTTTGTTGCTAACTTCCAACACTGATCTCAAAGTTTTACTAAAAATTTGTTTCGCACATAGATTGGCGTTTACAATATCTGCTAACATTTTGAAATTATGAACTTTGCCAGTGGGAAATAGAACATGGCGACTTTAAAAGATATCGCTACAGAGGCTGGAGTATCATTGGCAACCGTATCTCGCGTGCTCAATGATGATCCAACCTTAAGTGTTAAAGAAGAGACTAAACACCGAATTTTTGAGATTGCAGAAAAGCTCGAATACCGAACCAGTAGTGCAAAAAAATCAACCCTAGATAAAAAGATTAACCACCATTTTCTTGCTCTGTATAACTACAAACAAGAAGCAGAGGTCAATGACCCCTATTATCTTTCCATTCGCCACGGCGTTGAAACCCAATGTGATAAATTAGGTGTTACCTTAACCAATTGTTATAACAGCGAAATAGACGTCGAATTAAACAAAGTTACAGGCGTTCTTCTCGTTGGTCGCATGCACGGTTCCATCATCAAAAAAATACCTAAACGTCTTAGTGACCATATCTGTTATATCGATTTTACCGATAATAATAGTGGTTATGATTGTGTTGATATCGATCTTGTTCGAATCAGTAAACAGATCATCGATTTCTTTGTTGAACAAGGGTACGAACGTATCGGCTTTATCGGCGGACATGATGAGCCTAATACACCCGATATCCGTGAAAATGCTTTTGTTGAATATGGTAACTTAAAAGGTGTGGTCTCAGAGCAAGATATCTATCGAGGAGATTTTTCTAGTCAGTCGGGCTACAACTTAGCAAAAGACATGCTGGAAAAAGGCAATTACCCAAAAGCTCTCTTTATTGCTTCTGACTCTATTGCCATTGGTGTTTTACGCGCCATTCATGAGTTCAAACTCACGATCCCTGATGATATTGCCTTGATCAGTGTAAACGATATTCCCACAGCACGTTTTACCTTCCCTCCTCTATCGACAGTACGCATTCACTCAGAAATGATGGGAATCCAAGGCGTTAATCTACTAGTTGAAAAATATCGCGATGGTCGAGCACTGCCATTACAAGTCTTTGTACCGAGTAAACTCAAACTTCGAGGAACAACTAAGTAGTTAATAAGTAAAGAATTTAAATACTTCCCCTTATTTTATAAAGCACTGAAACTCTTCAGTGCTTTTTCTTTATTAATCCACAACGCTGAGTTTTATCTCCTACGTTTTTTTCACTTCGAATAGAATTCTACCGCGATCACATCTTGAAATTGTTCCCCCGTTTAAAACGTGACCAAGTTAAAGTAAAACGTTTTCACTAGTTTATTTTAGTAAAAGTTTTACTAATATCTATCCTCAGATAACACATCAAGTTTTTATTCATAGTACGTCGGCACGGTGACACACCAATAAGCCGAGGGGAGAACAAACGTGAACAACTGGGAAAACTTCCTTCACCTACATGAGAACCGCATGGCACCACGTGCTTACTTTTTCTCATACGACTCAGTTCAGAGCGCAAAATCATTCCAACGCGAGCTCAGCAACCGTTTTATGCTCCTAAGCGGTCAATGGACTTTTAACTTTTTCACTAACCCTTTGTTAGTACCAGAAGAATTCTATTCACAAAAAATGACCGATTGGGGTCACATCACAGTGCCAAACATGTGGCAGATGGAAGGTCATGGCGATCTTCAGTACACAGATGAAGGCTTCCCTTTCCCAATCGATGTACCTTTTGTTCCAACCGATAACCCAACAGGCGCATACCAACGTACCTTTACTTTGGGTGAGCAGTGGAACGACAAACAAACCATCATTAAATTTGATGGTGTTGAAACCTATTTTGAGCTGTATGTTAATGGTCAATACGTTGGCTTTAGCAAAGGTAGCCGTCTAACAGCAGAATTTGATATCTCAGCTTATGTTCAACAGGGTGAGAACCTACTTTCTGTTCGTGTTATGCAGTGGGCTGACTCAACCTATATTGAAGATCAGGACATGTGGTGGACTGCGGGTATCTTCCGTGATGTTTACCTAGTTGGTAAAGAAGCGGTTCACGTACAAGATTTCACTGTTCGTACAGATTTTGCTGACGATTACCAAAGTGCCACACTATCTTGCTCTGTTGAACTTGAGAACCTAACCCATGCAGTAGCAACCGGTTACCAGTTAGAGTACAGCTTACAAGATAACGGCGTAGAAGTGGCTCAAGGTAACTGCTCTATCGATGATATTGATGCTAACCATCAAGTACAGTTTGCCATTGATATGAACAACCCACAGCAGTGGAATGCAGAAAATCCATATCTGTATCAGTTGTTTATCACTCTTAAAAATAGCCAAGGTCAAATCCTTGAAGTGATTCCACAACGTGTTGGTTTCCGTGATATTAAAGTTCGTGATGGCCTGTTCTACATCAACAACCAATACGTCATGCTACACGGTGTAAACCGCCACGATAACGATCATCTTAAAGGTCGTGCTGTGGGTATGGATCGCGTTGAAAAAGATCTGATTTTGATGAAGCAGCACAACATCAACTCAGTACGTACTGCGCACTACCCTAACGATCCACGTTTCTATGAGTTATGTGATATTTACGGCCTGTTTGTCATGGCAGAGACTGACGTTGAGACTCATGGTTTTGCTAACGTTGGCGATCTAAGCCGTATTACGAACGATGCAGCGTGGGAAGCCGTATTTGTTGATCGTGCAGAGCGTCATGTTCACGCACAGAAGAACCACCCATCGATCATCATGTGGTCACTAGGTAACGAATCTGGCTATGGCTGTAATATCCGCTCTATGTATGCGGCAACCAAAGCTATTGATGACACACGCTTAGTTCACTATGAAGAAGACCGTGATGCAGAAGTCGTTGATGTTATCTCGACCATGTACTCACGCGCTCAATTAATGAATTACTTTGGCGAACACCCACACGAGAAGCCTCGTATTATCTGTGAATACGCCCATGCTATGGGTAACGGTCCTGGTGGTCTGACTGAGTATCAAAATGTGTTTTATGCACACGATCATATTCAAGGTCACTATGTATGGGAATGGTGTGACCACGGAATTCTAGCGCGTGATGAGAACGGCGAAGAGTTCTACAAATACGGTGGTGACTACGGCGACTATCCAAACAACTACAACTTCTGTATGGACGGCTTGATCTTCCCAGACCAAACACCTGGCCCTGGTCTAAAAGAATATAAGCAAGTGATTGCTCCAGTTAAGATCCGTGCAGTCGATGGCTCAAATAACCGTTTTACCATCGAAAACAAACTGTGGTTTAGCGATCTTAATGACTACACCATTACTGCTGATGTTCGTGCTGAAGGCGAAACGCTACGTACCGTACAGTTTAAAGTTGAAGACCTAGCGGCAAACTCAGCTCGTGAGATCACGTTAGCTCTACCAGAACTGGATGAGCGCGAGACTTTTGTAAACTTCACCGTTCGCAAAGACAGCCGCACTCTATACAGCGCAGCAAACCACGATATTGCGGTGTACCAGTTCCTGCTAAAAGAGAATACAGCAACAGCACCGGTATTTGTTAACCACAATGCAACTGAGCTTAACGTTGCAGAGAGTCGTCTTGATTACACCATCACAGGCCATAACTTTGCGCTCACTTTCTCTAAAGTAAACGGCAAATTGACGTCATGGTTAATCAATGGTGAAGAGCTTATTCAATCAGAACCACGATTGAACTTCTTCAAACCAATGATTGATAACCATAAGCAAGAGTACGAAGGTCTGTGGCAGCCTGCTCACCTTCAGATCATGCAAGAGCACTTCCGTACCCTAAACGTTGAAACCTTAGATGGCAAAGTGGTTATCAATACCACCAGCATTATTGCCCCACCAGTGTTTGATTTTGGTATGCGCTGTCACTACTGCTACCAAATCAATGCTGAAGGTCAGTTAAATATCGAGCTTCGTGGTGAACGTTACGGCGATTATCCACATGTGATCCCAGTGATCGGATTGGATCTTGGCATCAATGGTGATTTTGACCAGGTGAAATACTACGGTCGAGGCCCAGAAGAGAACTACCAAGATAGCCAACAAGCCAACATGATCGACGTATACCAGACTAACGTTGCCGATATGTTTGTGAACTATCCGTTCCCGCAAAATAACGGTAACCGTCAGCATGTTCGTTGGGCAGCTCTTACTAACCGTCACGGTACGGGTTTATTGGTAAAACCTCAGCAAGATATCAACTTCAGTGCTTGGTTCTGCACCAATGAAAATCTTCATGCTGCACAGCACACTATCGAGCTAGAGAAGAGCGGTTACATCACGTTGAACCTTGATCACCAAGTGATGGGTCTGGGCTCAAACTCTTGGGGTAGTGAAGTGCTCGACTCATACCGAGTGTACATGGATACCTTCTGCTACGGCTTAACGTTAATGCCACTTCAAGCAGGTGATTGCAGTGCACAGGCAATGGCAGCTCATAACTTTGGCGATGCATTTTTTACTCAAGCATCAACTCAAACATCTGTAAACGAGGCGTAACCCCATGATCGTACTTGATAACTTAGAGCAATTTAAATCGGTATATCGCAACGGTCGTAAATGGAATCGCTGCGTAGAAGCTATCAATAACATCAGCAATATCAAAGATGGCGTCATGCACTCTATCGGCGATTCACTGGTGTACATGGTAGAAGATGGCACCGCAAAAGAGACAGAAAACTTTGTTGGTCACCGTCGTTACTTCGATGTTCATTACTACTTAGAAGGTCGTGAAACCGTTGAATTTGCGAAAAAAGATCAACTAACACTCACTCAAGCATACCGAGATGAAACTGACCGCGAATATCTACAAGGTCAAGGTGAAACTCGTGAATTGACTGAAGGCCAAGTCGTTATTTTTGAAAACGATGAAGCCTACCGTTTTTGTGGCGATAACCGCGTTCGCAAAGTGGTGCTGAAAGTGACAATAGAAGACGGTTACTTCTTAAATAAATAACCACGTAAGACATTGCAATAAATAAAAAAGAAGGACTGCAGTTACGGCTGTAAGTCCTTCATAAAACCTACACCTACATATAACGTGACTCTTCGGAGAATAAAAAGATGTCTGATACCAAACGTAATACCATAGGCAAGTTCGGGCTACTCTCCCTAACCTTTGCCGCTGTATTTAGCTTTAACAATATCATCAACAATAACATTGAGATCGGCCTATCTTCGGCTCCAATGTTCTTCTTGGCGACCATTTTTTATTTTATTCCTTTCTGTTTGATTATTGCTGAATTTGTATCCCTAAATAAAGACTCTGAAGCCGGCGTTTATGCATGGGTAAAAAGTTCGTTAGGTGGTCGTTGGGCTTTCATTTCTGCCTATACTTACTGGTTTGTTAACCTCTTTTTCTTCACCTCATTGCTGCCACGCGTTATTGCTTATGCCTCATACGCCTTCTTAGGTTATGAGTACATCTTAACGCCATTTACAACCACAGCACTGAGTATGATCCTATTTGCTTTTGCTACGTACGTTTCAACTAACGGAGCAAAAATGTTAGGTCCAATCACCTCGGTGACATCATCACTGATGCTGCTTCTGACTATGTCATACATCTTGCTATCAGGTGCGGCA
Organism: Photobacterium damselae; assembly: GCF_003026815.1. GTDB lineage: Bacteria > Pseudomonadota > Gammaproteobacteria > Enterobacterales > Vibrionaceae > Photobacterium > Photobacterium damselae. The sequence goes on from NZ_PYOG01000001.1 coordinate 176,098, forward strand.
CTACTAGGTGGTGTACAACCGGCTGACCCAATCACTGTTGATGCAATGATCCCTGAATTTAGCTGGGCATTCCTTGGCATTACAACCTGGATCTTTATGGCCGCAGGCGGTGCAGAATCGGTTGCCGTTTACGTAAACGACGTCAAAGGTGGTTCTAAGTCTTTCGTTAAAGTGATCATCGTAGCAGGTCTGTTTATCGGTGTGCTTTACTCAGTTGGCTCTGTACTTATCAACGTATTCGTATCAAGCAGCGAATTGAAGTTTACAGGTGGCTCTGTTCAAGTATTTGAAGGTCTAGCTCGTTACTTCGGTCTACCTGAAATTATGATGAACCGCTTTGTAGGTCTGGTTTCCTTCACAGCAATGTTCGGCTCTCTACTAATGTGGACAGCAACACCAGTTAAGATTTTCTTCTCTGAAATTCCAGCAGGTATCTTTGGTAAGAAGACAGTTGAACTTAACGAAAATGGCGTTCCAGCTCGCGCAGCATGGATTCAATACCTAATCGTTCTTCCTCTTATGGTTATCCCAGCTCTTGGTTCAAATACTGCACAAGATCTGATGAACACGGTTATCAATATGACTGCGGCAGCTTCTATGCTTCCACCGCTATTTATCATGCTGGCATACCTAAACCTACGAGTGAAACTAGACCATGTTGAGCGCGACTTTAAGATGGGCTCTCGTCGCACAGGTATCGTTGTTGTATCAATTCTGATTGCTATCTTCACGGTTGGCTTCCTAGCATCAACCTTCCCAACAGGTGCCGATATTATGACCATTGTGTTCTATAACGTTGGCGGCATCGTACTTTTCTTAGGCTTTGCTTGGTGGAAGTACGGTCAATATGAAAAAACACTTAATCATGAAGAGCGTCAACAAGAAGCACCACCAGCGGAGTTGCTAACCGAAAACGCATAATCCACTAACTTGCAGAGAGAGCTTTGATGTTCTCTCTGCTTCTTTGCCGTTTTGCGATATCCAAATTTCTTTATCGTTCTGGGATCGAGCTAAGGGAACTTGGATATAACAAAACCAATAATGTTTTAAATCTGGCAGATGCAATAAATGGAGTACCACCATGTCTGACTCAATGCGCGGCACGATTGGCAAGTTTGCCTTACTGTCGATGACTTTTGCTGCGGTATTTAACGTCCGCAACATCGTAAACAACAATATCGAACTGGGACTGAGCTCAGCCCCTATTTTCTTATTAGCAACCGCGGTCTATTTTATTCCGTTTGTGTTTATTATTGCTGAATTTGTTTCGGCTAATAAAAACTCAGAATCGGGGATGTATGACTGGTTAAAACAACCTTTGGGCACAAAAGCGGCCTATTTGGGCTCATTCCTCTACTGGTTCGTTAACTTGTTCTGGTTTGTTTCACTACTCCCTAACGTTATTGCTTATGCCTCTTACGCGATGCTAGGTTATGAGTATGCCTTCTCACCTATGGTAACCTCTGTTATCTCTATGGTGCTGTTTGCTGTAGCGACTCATATTTCAACTAAGGGTGCATCATGGTTAGGTAAGATCTCTGAAATCGTTGCTTATGGTGTATTTGCACTGTTTGCGATTTACGTTTTCGGTGCCCTACTGGCGTTAGGTGGCGATCATACTCCTGCTCAACCAATTACATTAGAAGCGATGGAGCCAACCGTTAACTGGGCAACTCTGGGTATTATGTGTTGGATTTTCCAAGCAGCTGGTGGCGCAGAAACAGCGGCAGCTTACCTAAACGATGTGAAAGGTGGTCATAAATCTTTCATTAAGGTGATCATTATTGCTGGTCTGCTAATCGGTGGGATGTACGCTCTTGGTTCACTGCTGGTTAACGTTTTTGTGGCTCGCGATGCTCTAACCTACTCTGGCGGTATGGTTGAGATCTTCACTGGTATGGCGCAATACTTTGGTATTTCTGAGTCTCTAGTTGGTCGCTTTGTCGGTATCGTACTCTTTATCGCGATGTTTGGTTCGATGATGATGTGGACAGCAGCGCCTGTAAAAATCCACTTCTCTGAAATTCCAAAAGGTGTTTACGGCGAAAAAACGACTGAGCTAAATGAACACGGAGTTCCTGTGCGCGCGGCTTGGTGGCAATTTGCTTTCGTTTTCGTGATGCTAATTGTGAACGGTTTTGGCTCTGAATCTGTACAAGATATGATGAACCAAGCTATCAACCTAACTGCGGGTACTGCAATGCTTCCACCTATCTTTATCATGGTGGCGTACTTTGTCTTCCGTTGGAAACACGATGATACACCACGTGATTTCCGTATGGGCTCACAGAAGTTTGGTATGGCTATGGTATCGGTTCTTATCGCTATCTTTGTGGTAAGTATGACAGCCTCTGCTTTCCCAACTGGTGTTGACCTAGTTCGTGCATTCTTTATCAACGTATTTATGACTGCGGTATTCTCTGGCCTTGCTTGGTGGTGGATTTCTCGCTTTGAAGCTAAACAAAAAAAGTTAGCGGCAAAGCAAGTACTAAAAGAAGCTAAAGCGTAACCGTTTTACAGCGCGAATCTTGAAATAATAAAGCCCAGTTATCTTATGAACTCATGGAGAGTGAATAAGTGACTGGGCTTTTTTGCTTATTGCACACTTTTAGACCAAAATGCTGATATGAGATTTTGACACAACCAGAGATAATATTATGGTGACTACCTTACATCGCATTACCGCTAGAGTTGATATTGAAACACAAGATTTACTGACAAAAACTACTGCGATATCTGGCATGTCGAGTATTAACTCGTTTGTTATAAGTGCTGCAATTGAAAAAGCGAAAAAAGTTATCGAGCATGAACAAACTTTAAAACTGAGCCAAGTTGATGCTACGTTGCTGATGAACGCTTTAGACCGCCCAGCACTACAAAATTCAAAACTAAAAGCGGCCGCTACACGATACGGGAAAAAACTTAATGATGAATACGGTACTTCTCGATAAAGCTAAGCACGATGTAAACCGATTCAACTATGGCATCGAAACTCTCAATAATTACTTAAAAGTGATGGCGAGTCAGCAGCCAAGAAAGATAACATTTTCATAAAATACAGATGCTATAGCAGCACATGGTTCTAACCGATTTTATATTTCTTGTAACCACAAATTGCAGAACATGTCTGCATAATCGTAAATGCTTAGCTTAGCACATAGAAAAATTGGTCAATAACTGACATGAGAGTGTGTTCAAGCGTCTCAGGCTAAATGATTTTTGGACAAAAGCGAGTTACGCACTTTGCTCTATTTTGGCTGGTAAGTATTAGGAAAAGTAGGGATAACGCCGAAGATAAGGTGCGCCACGATCAACTTACCAAGCGCACCGGACTCCATACCAAAACCGCCGAGTGTAAAGCGTCACCTTGATGTTTTTGTTATATTTTGAAGTTTCCCCAGATCATCAAAGTACATTTTTGGAGTCCAACCCTTAGTTAGCCCAGATAAAACGAACTCATCGAGCATATCTAGTGCAATATCAGCTGCAGGTTCTAATAATTTTAATGCGCCTGCGCCACCAACAGCACCTCCAGGACCAGCAATCGCCCCACCAATGACACCTCCGATAGCAGTCATTGCTATAGATTTTGTTAATTTTCCTTTCTTAGTTTCAAAGAAACCTTTGGAATTAACTATTGAGTCAATATAGCTTTTCGTTATATCCTGATCTGTACATGAATTATCTGATAACCATTTCCTGAACTTTTTTGAATTATTCTTATTCCGGATTTTAATTAACTTATCAAAAGGTTTTTCAAGTTGATTATAAATTGAGGCAGCATTAGGTATATTTTCTACTTTTGATAACACATTATAGTTATTTAAAACCTTTTTAGACTTGTTTATTTTATCAACTGACTCGTTAAAAATATTATAAAACTCAAAGTTATCGTAAGTTGATATATTATTATTTATAAGATAAGAATAAAGCAGTATTTCACTTGCACAACTGCATAATTTTTCTCGACCACTTTTATTTAGATCAATATATGATGATAACTCTGGGTCTAAGCCATAAATTTTCAGCTTACCTGAATTATAACTGGACTTTGCTAATTGGACTGACTTTGCTGATAGATTAGAGTCTAGTATCGTATACTTATCTCTAGTTTTTCGTATCAAATTCTTTTTTGAGGATGTCCGTAAAGGTTTCGCTAACCACCCAAAACCTAAACTCAGCGACTCTTCTGGATCAGAGTGAGCTGGCGATGTTAGTGTTCCTGATTGGAGAGGCTCAACTCCTTTTATCTCATCAACCATATACGTAACCATATGGTTCCATAGAACAAAATTAATTGCATCTTGCTCTAATAATGCCTCGACTCCTTTCACACCAAACTTATTAATCAATATTATAAGAGGAATATTTGCACCATATACTTTGAAACTAACTCGATCAAAGAGCATGGATTGCTCAAAATTTGATTGGTTAGTCTTCTCTGTATCCCTTAAAAAAGACCAAGGTGATGGTTCAGGCACATTTTCTTTTTTAACCAGATATGTCTGGCAATATTCATTTAAATCACTTTGAAAGACCATATAACCTCGATAAAAATATAACGAGCCTGTAGGATTTCTTCCTTACTCGTTCTCAATTCTGATCTTACCTATATTTCATCATGATATGAGCTTGAACGCACTAAAGCCTTGTGATCTAATCTAAATTATTCGTCATGAGACACGGTTATGCCCAACTTCAAAACCGATTACTCGAACCAATACATGTTTGTCCCTGTCATCATCGATGAGCAAATCATCCCTGGCACTATCGAGTATGCAATAGCCCATATCGTTGATAATCACCTCGACCTATCACCTTTTGATGAACACTATTGCAATGACCAGAACGGAGCGGCCGCCTATCCGCCTTCCATCATGCTCAAGGTTATCTTTTATGCCTATTCTCTCGGCATGCTATCAAGTCGACGCATTGAAAAAGCTTGTATCAACAATGTCACTTTTATGTGTTTATCTGGCGATGTCAGACCACACTTCACCACCATCGCTGCCTTCATCGCTAAAATGAAAGACACCATTGAATCACTCTTTACTCAAGTCTTGATGATATGTGATGAACAAGGTCTTATCGGGCGTAACATGTTTGCCATTGATGGATGTAAAATCTCATCCAATGCCAGTAAAGAATGGAGTGGCACACACGATGAGCTGCAACGCAAAAAAGAGAAACTAGAACGTGCGAGTCGCCGCATTATCGAACGCCATCAAAATCAAGACGCCCTACCTAACGAGGTTATCGCACAAGACTTAAAACAAAAACAAAAGCTCGATAGCAGCACCAATAAAATAGGTGAATTTCTCGCAAGTACTCAGGACAAGTTAGGCTCTAATAACAAGCCCATAAAAAGCAACATCACTGACAACGATAGTGCAAAAATGACCACCTCGAAGGGCACGATTCAAGGCTATAACGGCATTGCTATCACTGATGACAAACACCAAGTCATTTTGTACAGCCAAGTATGGGGTAGTGTCGGTGAGCAGCAAACGCTCAAACCCGCAGTACTCGCTTTAAACGAACAACTGGACAAACTGCCGAATTCTGCCGAGCACACAATCAAGTTCACGGCTGACAGTGGCTTTCACAGCAAAGCCAATCTCAAATTCTTGGCTGGCACTCCGTACGATTGTTACATCGCTGACACTGCATTTCGCAGTCGCAACCCACTCTTTCAAAGCAGTGAAACCTACAAAACCGAGCAAGCAAAGAAACGTAAGAAGCGCTCCAAAACAGGCAAAACCTGTTATCCCATTACGATGTTCGAGTTTGACCAAGATACGATGACTTGCCGCTGTCCTGCGGGGAAGATGATGCGCCTTAGCAGTAAGAATGCCGTAATTCGCGGAGAGCGAGGCGCTCAGTTTTGTGGCTACCTCAACGACTGTCGACAGTGCACTCACCAATCTCAGTGTATGTGGAAGCCTCCAGGAAAACAGCAAGGCCGACAAGTCTTCTTTATATACAAAAACACCAAAGACTTTGACCATATGCAAGCTATGAAAGACAAAATTGATAGCCCAGAAGGAAGGCGGCAATACAGTAAGCGCCTTTGGTGTGTTGAGCCCGTTTTCGGCAATATCACCGTTAACAAACAGATGAATCGATTCACTCTGAGAGGTAAAGAGAAAGTCAACGCTCAATGGGCGATGTTTAGCTTGCTCCACAACATAGAAAAGCTGCGAAATTACATTCATTAGAGCGGGAAAACCCGCTAAAACCAGCCAGAACCAGCAACGACGCCTATATCTTAAATTATCACCGTAAGCACCAATGTCACGGCTCCGTATTTAAGCCAATATATACGGGAAAGTTATCAAAATATCAGGTGAAATTTGAGAAAAACCGAGAAATTCTACAGCCTCAACGCTCTGTTAAGGTGTGAGCAACGCAATACAGAAGTCGCCGCATACCACCTTAAACACTAGAACCAACGCATAGTGAAAATGCCACGCGTTGCGAATCACTCTTAAATGCTTTGTTAGTTTTGACTAGTATGACCGAGCCTTAAAGAAACGCGGGGGTTGCTTGAGCCGTTCTTTATGTTCGCGCTCAGGCATAAAAAGCATCAATGAAAACGAGAACACCGCTGTAAAAATTATTGCAAAGATACCAGATCCAAAAAATGGCTGAATTGAAAAGCCAAACATTCCATTTAAAAACTGCGGCGCGAGCATAAACAAAAGCATGCTACTCACAAGGCCAATCATTCCCCAACTTTTTGCGGACTCTCCCTTCTCATTAGGAGTCAAGCCATAACAAATATCCGCATGACAACCTTTGCAAAAGGTAATACCCTCCTTAACAAAGGTTTCGCAGTAGGGGCAATAATATCCATTATGAAGTAACTCTGGTGGTACATCTTGGCCTTCATACTCATACTTTGCTATAGCCTCGGCTTGATGCTTCCAACTATATAAAAGTTCTACCGGATACCTAACTACATCAACGTCAATCATTTTGGCGCAAGACTCGCATAGCCAAATACCATTCAAAACTGATTTTCTATCCTCAGAAGATAAATCAGAATCATATCTCGGACCATTTTTCGAAGCTGCGGTGATATGACAAGCGACACCGATGTTACTAGCTTTGGAGTGATCAGAGTTAGGTCCTGTTGTTTTGCGCCGACAATCTGGGTTAGAACAGCAATTACCAACTCGGTGCTGCAAAGCTAACTTAGTTTTTTGTATAAAATCATCTCTCATCATTACCACCACTGTGTTTTTATACAGACATCGAGGTTATATGATGTTAGTTTAATAGTCAAACTAACGCCCTGTTAGTTAAGGGGTGAGCAACGTTACCACTGAACCTAACCATATCACCTTAAACACAAAACCCAACGATGGAATGAAAAATGCCAAGCGTTGGGAATCACTCTTAAACAGTTTGTTGAACGAAGCCGCTGCGCGGCAGAGTGAAAACCCACAACCTCAACTACGGTAAATACACCTTTCCAAAAGGAGTATTTATCATGAATAAAGCACAGCAACATCGTTCAGATTATCTTTATGAACAACACCTTACCCATCTCACCTTGCAAGGTAAACGTCCCGCTACGATTGATGCTTATAGTCGTGCGCTACGTCGCATTACCCATCAACTGGATAAATCGCCAGACACGTTAACTACCGACGATCTGAAACGGTATTTTACACAACTGATCAAAACACATTCATGGAGTACCGTGAAAATTGATCGCAATGGCTTACAGTTTTTCTTTAAGCATGTCCTTCAACGTGATTGGGAGTGGCTGAATATTGTAAAGCCACCACATGTGAAAACCTTACCTGACATTTTGACTCCAAGCGAAGTGAGCCTATTGATTAATGCTACTTCGCAACTGCGTTACCAAGTGTTTTTTCTGACCTTATATAGCCTCGGGTTACGGCTCGGTGAAGGGTTAAATCTCACAGTGGGTGATATTGATAGCCATCGTATGCTTGTCCATATTCGACAAGGCAAAGGCGGTAAAGACAGGTTCATCCCACTACCAAGGCGAACCCTGTATGCCCTGCGATATTATTGGCAAACCCACAAAAATAGTCGTTATCTTTTTCCTTCACAGTTCAATCTTAACCATACCGTGATGGATCGCGGCGGCGTTCAAAAAGCAATGAAAGCCGTCATTAAAAGCTGCGGGATCACGAAATCTATCAGTCCTCATAATTTGCGTCATAGCTATGCCACTCACCTATTAGAACGAGGCTTAGATTTACGTTCAGTACAGCACTTATTAGGTCATAACAGTTTAAATGCTACCGCTAAATATACCCATTTAACCGACATCTCCCGCAAAAATACGACAACAACCGTTAATCAACTCACTAATGATTTAACGCTATCATAGGAACTGAACCTATGACATTTCAATCATTATTGCGTGACTATTACGATGACTTTTGTGCTACGTACTCCACCCAGATCAATCACGATATACGTTATGCCATGAAAGCGATACTCACATGTCACACTGAAAAACAAGGACATAGTCGCTGGCAATGTTCGCATTGCGAACATCAATCTGAATATGCGATGTCTTGTGGACACCGTCATTGTTCTCAGTGTCAGCACCAAGCAACATCCGATTGGTTAGCAAAGCAGCAACAGAAATTGTTGCCTGTTGATTACTTTATGGTGACATTCACACTGCCAGCTGAGCTTCGATATCTGGCAAAAAAGCATACCAAAGCACTCTACCAAGCCATGTTTACTGTGACAGCCAGTGTGATAAAAAGCTTCGCTAACAATGATAAACACCTTGGTAATCGCATCGGTTTTACTTCTGTTTTACACACTCATAATCGACGTCGAGATTTACATCCTCATATTCATATGGTGATCACTGGCGGTGGCTTTGATGACAAAAAACGACAATGGAAGAACTGTAAAAATAAGTATCTCTTTAATGCGTTTGCTCTTGCGAAAGTATGGCGTGCAAGATTGTTAGCCTATCTCACCACTGAACTAAAGTGGGCGTTACCCGATCACATCACGAAAAAGTGGGTGGTTGATTGTCGGCATGTAGGGCAAGGAAAACCTGCATTATTGTATTTATCGACATACCTTTATCGAGGGGTGATTGCGGACAAAGACATTCTGTTTATCCATCATGATCAGGTGACATTTCGTTATAAAGAGAGTCAAACTCAAACGATGAAGACACGCACATTACCCGTATTGCAATTTCTTTGGTTGATATTGCAGCATGTGTTACCGAAAGGATTTCGTCGGGTACGTGATTATGGTTTGTTGCGAGGGCATGAAAAGAAGCGGCTTCAAGCTATCCAATTTATGTTCATGTTAGCCGGGCAACTAACGTTGCCCTCACCGAATAAAACGGTACATATAAAAGCCCAACCCTTTTGCCCCTGCTGCCAACATGTCATGCAATTAACAGGAATATTTCGACCCAAATAACCGACGTTCAATAATAAGGATAATGGCTTTCACGCTGCAGAACTAACGAGGATTTTATTATAAATCAGAGTGTTAAAGTTATTGGTTCACACCAAGGATAACGCTCGACTGCATTTTGTCATCCCCCTTCATGCTATTTCCAATATTTACTAATATAAGGCGGCTTGGGCTTGTCCAACACTTCGGATAGGTGTCGGCTTCGCGACACATATCCTTATTTGTTATATTAATTGTCACACGCCAAACTTTTCTAGCGTATTTCCTATTTTTTCTGTAGTTTCAAAGCAAACTTTTGCCAATAGCTTACCATCGTCTGTCAAAGAGTATTCAAGCGCTAACCCTTGATTAAATATAGCATCCCCAAGCTCAGACATAGTGTAACCTTGAGAGAATTTCTGAGGCTTTTTGATTGAAATTTCCATTAATCCATTTGCTGTATATATAGATTTTAGTTGATCTGAGAGTGCATTGTGTTCATAAACTTCTTTTAGTTTCTGTAAATCATCAATAAACACATTATTAACAACACTTGAAAGACGCAAAAATTGCTGAGTTGTGATTTCACAAAATGCACACGCTACAAATAATTTACCAATTAGTTTAGGCTTGAGGTTATCATCTGATTTATCAACCAGATCTAGTAATAAAAGCCCTGCTTCATCACCCCCCCCCTTACTTCGGGAAATTTCATCCATTACTTTAGCTTTATCTTCTAAACGCAAGTTCTGAATTTCATAGAAAAAGTTGTATATCTTTCGTGCGGAAATTTCGCCTTGAATAGTATTTAAGGCATTGTAGCCTTTAAACAACAAACCAAATATTGGTAATGATTCCAAACTACTTGCAAGCTCAGACAAAATAATATCTGAAATATCTGCTAATAAATCTAATGGCTTTTCAGACTTTACAGTCTTTGACATCGCAGAACCAAGTGTCATTTTAGTCATATAGTTTCTCTACACTTTTTTGAATTAATATAATGCCCTGTTACGGTGTGAGCAACGCAATACCAAAGCCGCCGCATACCTCACTAAACGCATAGTAAAAATTCCACGCGTTGCGAATCACTCTTAAACAGATTGTTAGGTGCTAATTGCCCGCACTAACTAGTTCAATCGTGCAGGTTGAACTGCTTGAACCAAAGCTTGTATATCGACATTGTTTAAACCACCTTTTTTTGCCTTATTGTTCAAATAAGTGCCAAACTTCTCGGTGACATAAATGTCGTCCATCCAGCGACGGAACTCACCCAACGCCTCAACAGGGTAAATCCATGCCATTGGATCTTTTTGGGGAAAATCTTCCGGAAATACGTGCAGGTGTTTTCGACGAAGACCGTATTTTTCATCAAAGCTATTACCACACCAATGCTTGCCCCATGCCATACCAACGCTTATATCTGGCATCGTATTACTGTCAAAAGGCATACCACCTCTAATACCGGAGATTACTAAGTTAGCAATCTCAGAGAAAGCACTGAAGTAACCTGACGGTAACTCGTTAAGTGTTATACGCTCGTGAAAAGTTTTCCAATATTGTGGCAGCGAGTCTTCAGGGTTGTAGCCTGTGCGTTCATAAATGAATGTACGAAGAGTTAGTTTGGCAAGACTACGATAATTACGTGTGGCCTGTTCCTGTGGTGTTTGAGACTCGAACGCATAGTATTCAAGTATTGCCATGCAATTGACATCGTTGATTGCATGGTAAGTCTTCCCATCGACGGTAATTGGAACATATAAACTACTTGGGTCGCCACCTTGATCCAGAATCAGCTGCTCAATAGCCTGACCACGAGGCTTAAAGCGCAAATCTGCTTCCCAATCTTTTACAAGAGTGATTATTACGCTTGGTGCGACACCACATAAGGCTGCCAAACCACGAGCACCAAGATACGGAGTGCCGTTGTTCATTACACCCATTTCAATGCCATCAGGAGCAGTATGTTTTACTGAAGATAGTTGAAGGTTGTATTGTTCCATTTAAAATCCTTGCGATTAGATACCCATTTTTTACATGGGGTCTTATATGCAAGAAAACAAGTATGAAGTACGATGTTTTTAGCACCTAACAGTATATTAATAAGCATTCTTACTTTCGCGCAAAAATACACGCATAAACAACCTTTATCATACTAGATATAATCTATATATATCATGAAGTTGATAACAATTTTTCACGCCTGACGCTCAATAAGAGGGTGTGATAAGTAAGAAATGTATTTAATCAGTCTTATTAAATACAAACTGAAATGTTAAATGATATAATTTTCAATTGATTATGATTCCACTTCTGTTTTTAACAAGAAATATTTCTTATTAAAAACAGAACTAAAGCGATAAAATCACCACGTTTCATTATAACTGTTCATATAAACAGTAAATAAAACTAATCCAAAACCACGTTAATAAAAAATGAATGAGTATTTGATCTAACAAGTTTTGGGGCAAAAACGAGTGAAGAAACGTTATCTACCTACGCTAGTGGGCTGGAAGTGAAGAGGCATTCCTCTTGCTCGCAGTTAAGAAGTAAGAATTTAAAGCCACTGAGATAACCACTACCACATAATGAAAGTTGGGGTGCAATATGAGAGTTGTACTCCCTGAAAGATACGATCAAAACTCAGTAGTTGTTCTAAAAATGATAGAAAGATAGGAATTCCAGCTCCACACTAGAAACAACAATATAGACATGAATCTGTTTCAAATATCGCTAATAATCATGAAATTTAGAGTTAGTTAAGTTTTATATAGAAAAGCTCATTTGGCTTAACACCAAATGAGCTTACATAACATTAAACTTTAACGTTTACTGATTTATGGTTGATGGGTCAAAAACTCTTGTATATGATGAATTTAATTTTTGTTTATTAGATAAACCAGTTTCTAACGATAAAGTATCACTATCAACAGTTAAGTATTTATCTTCAAAACTATTTTTTAATCTATCTCCATCCCATAACCATTTTTGCGTTAGCTTCAAGCTACAAGATTGCAGTTCTGATAAAGATTCGCCATCTAAGCATAATTTAGTATTAGTTGCGCTAACATATCGATTATATTGGTCATAAATAAATGACTGTGATTTACTATTAATATCACATTCAGCCGTCATTACTTTATTGTTGTTTTGGATATCGATACATTTATTATTAAAAGATGCTAACTGTAAATTTACCGGAGTTCCACCAGTAAATACAGGGTGCTCCCAATCAACAGTAAATGATATTGCCTTATTAACTCTACGAAGAGGCTGATCATCTACACCATAATAAGTCTGATGTGCACCAATTCCATAAAAATAGAACCACGATCTATTATATAGAGGCATAATGTTAACTGATGAATCTATAGTAAATTGAGTTTTTCCTGTTTCATTAGGAGATGCTTTGTATATAACATCAAGTTTAGGAACAAAACTCGCATAACTAAGCGGCTGAACTTTTTTTAGATTCGCAGGATAACCTTCCGACCATACAGGGTTTGTCCACTTATCTAACAGTGACTCTGAGTCAGGATACTGCTCTCTCGCCCAACGGAAAGAAACATTTTGGGCAGAAGTTGAATTTTTTTCAACTCTATAGTCTTGGGTATTAAAAGATAACGACTTAGATTGACTATAACTAGCATTAGCCTGAAGACTCGCTTTCGGGCCATCTTTACTAACTTCAGCACCACCAGTAACACCAATGGTGAATCCAGAAGATTCATTTATATTATAATTAGAATTAATATTCTCCCGAGGGAACGTTTTTAATATCTGAGCTTTTTTATTTGAAGTAGATATATCAAATAAATAATCTTGAGCAATAGCACTGGCTGACCACTCTCTAGCCCAACCAGATACCACCTGATAATTAGCCCAATAATATTTTTGCGTCAGTGTATCATTTAGATGTATACCGGCACCTGTCGTATTATCATCTAAGCTAATTCGAACTATTTTTGCATCAGGCGTTGCAATGCCATTAGTACCAAACGATAAAGAACGCTCTAATATAACTTGATAAATAAGTGAAATATTACCATTTTTACAGAAAGAACGACTTCCTCTATCCCAAATTAAAGAATTTCGGAAAGTACATTCCTGATCAGTTATTTCTTTATTAACATTAAGATAAAACGAAACATGGGGCAAAGAAATTGATTGATCACTAGTAGCGTTACCTGAACGTAAAGCTAAAGCCATTGGGTATTTAGAGATATCATTAGATCTGGCTTCATGATCTAGAACAGATACCATACGATCATTAGCATCTGCTATAGGAGTATACATTAGTTGATTTTTATAGCCTGTTACAACTATAAAATTACTATCAAATTTTACTCCCATTAAATCCTTAAATTTCTTTTGAAGCTTCTCTTTTTCTTCATTATTATCAAAAGAAAGATCAAAGATATATTGTTTATCATTATATATGATATCTTCTAATATACGGTTGTAAGTTGATATTTCCTCCTGCTTCATATTTACATATACAATACGATCTGGATTTTGCACACTGCTTAATATTGATATAACGTCTGCGCCCGTAGAATAATTATCAACATCAGCTATAGCGCTGGCAGATAAGCTACTAAGACCTAAAAGTATACAACTATATAGTTTTCTAATTTTCATAATATCCCCATATAAACATTTGCGTTACAATATATTTTTTAATAATTAAATATTTTTGTTATAATACTTACACTCTCATGTCAAATAACGTATTTAAACCATCGTTTTTTAACTATTTACTCCAGAGAATAAATCCTTTCTTATCTCTATATAACTGATTAGACCCTCCCTAACTCTTCGTGACGTTATCCAATTTTAAAAATAATATCTCCTCTCTGCTCAGAATTTGTAATTCGATATTACTTTTTTACTATTGAGATCTTATTTGTTTTTCATACTCTAATGAGTAATAAGTTAATAATATAATTAGAACAAAGGTAGTTAGTGTGTAGGTTGGAGTGAGGGCTGCTATAACCAAGATTTAAATGAATAACATGAGTAGACATGACAGTCCGAACTATCATTGATGCAAAAAATAGCGAGATAATACAAGTATTGAGTAAGCTTGACATATAATCACCTCACAGCACATGATAATGATAATGATAATGATAATGATAATGATAATGATAATGATTCACATTACAGTAACGGATGAGCTTATTCTATCTAATATTTGTCGTGATTATGTCAGGTTTTATCATACCTTATTGGTATCCCTGCCTAAACTGATGAAGGACTCCCATTACTAGAGCGCACCGCAATGTATCATTCTAGCCGTTGGGGTAACTACTATCACGTAATGAAAATAAAGCAGCAATACAAATAAAACACACCTTGCAAGATAATTTCAAAACGCAGAAATGCAAAAAGCCGCTGAGCATAAACTCAGCGGCTTTTCTAAATATGGCGGAGAGATAGGGATTTGAACCCTAGATACGCTACAAACGTATGCCGGTTTTCAAGACCGGTGCTTTCAACCACTCAGCCATCTCTCCGTTTTGTTCTTCTCGTAAGAAGTTATGGCGGTGAAGGAGGGATTCGAACCCTCGATACGTTGCCGTATACACACTTTCCAGGCGTGCTCCTTCAGCCACTCGGACACCTCACCACATTGTTGCCATCACAGCTTTACCGTGACAACGGAGACGTAATTTAAAGATTTAGAGCCATGGGGTCAAGGCTTTTTCTTTTATTTTCTTTTAGTTGCAGAGGATTAGATCAATTCGCTTTAATCTTACCCTCCCCGTATGCAGTGACCTATTAACGGTGCGCAAAAATAGTGCTAATTCCTTAACAAATCTATGATTTAACGTTAATCTAACAAGTCAGGTAGAGAATAAGAAAAGGTAGCTTTATGCTTGGTAGACGACTGTTTGTCTTAGTTTGTTTGATGTTCACAATGTTAGTGACGACCCCTGCGCACGCTAATGAGAATGAACAAACATTAAATGACAAAATTGAGTACCTCAATAAGCAGCCACAAACTCCCGAGACCATAAAAGAGCTTGATATCTACTTACAAGCACAAAACCAAGTTGCTAAAGCAAAAGAGTTTAATCGTCTTACCAAGCAATATGACGACCTTATAGATACCTTTCCCAAACAAGTTGCAGCACTACAAAATAAAATTGATGCCTTCTCTACTAGTGAATTTCCAGAATTTAATCAATGGGACAAAGAACAGCTGACCCTCGAAATTGCAGAACAAGATAATCTTTTACTGCAACTCGAAAGCTCACGTAACGCCCATAAAAATATCTTATTAGAAATCGAACGAGGTATTGATAACTTTACGGCTCAGTCAGATCGCCTGCGTCGCCAACTAAAATCAACCGAATTAGATCTGCAACAAGCTCGTCGTATTAACGATACGAATGCCCTACTTTTGCTTCAAATCAACGAGCAGTATCTCAATAGCTACTTAAATATGCTAGAAGCAGAACAGCTTAGTTCAGGTAATCGCCGTACTTTAGCCAAGCTCCAAGTTCAATACGACAATCAAGAAATTGAAGCGCGCCAAGCGTACCGAAACAATCTTCAAAGTACCTTAAATCGTGTATTGCGAATGGCCAGTAGCGACAACCAAGAGACAGGGACAGAGCTTGAAGAATCCATGAGTGATCAGCCCTTGGTCATTCAACAGTTACTTCAAGCTAATCAGCGTCTTTCAGGGGAGTTGAATAACCTCAACTACCAAAACGAACAAACGCAGCAACAAGCGGTCACCGCCAATAAACAAATTAGCGAAGTAACCAAAACTGCAGACGATCTAAATGCGATGACCGACTTGCTAAAACTAAGCCCAGCATTTAGTGAAAGCATGCGTAACCGAATTAAAGGGCTACCAAGCAATCCCCCAATTGAAGCGTTAGATAACAGTATTGGTCGCAATCAGCTGAAAAAATACGAATATCAACAACAAGTGGATTCTTTATCTCAACGTCAAAAGCACATTACCAGTTCAGGACTTACCCCAGAACAACAAGTGATGGCAAAAGAGCTCAGTGATGCGAACATCGGTTTATACAACGACTTAATTGCTGCTTCAGAATCCCTTATCTATCAGCAGGCCGTACTAAAAGTTGCTTATGATAAGTTGAATACCAAATTGACCGACCTAAAAAATCTTGCGGCTAAACGTCTATTTTGGGCGCCTGACACAAACCCTCTCAGTATTAATTTACTCATCGATACATGGGAAAAGCTAAAGTGGTTCTTTTCACCATCTCAGTGGATCAATTTACTCAAAGCGCCAATGGTCATAAACCACTTCATTTTACTGACTATCATCGTTGTAAGTGGACTGCTGATCAGCGGCCAGATTTGGGCTCGTAAACGTTGGAAGAAATACTTAGAAAAGACCAGCGCCAAGATTGGCCGAGTGACTATGGACAAGTTCCGTTACAGTTATATTAATGTCTTCGTCGCCTTCTGCTTTGCGTGGGTCATACCACTGGTGATCACCCTATTTGGCTATGGATTACAAGAAGCATGGCAATATCCATTTGTCCATCATCTTGGCCAAGCTATTGTCTACCCTATGGCATTAGTCGTCTTTTTCTTTATTAGAGAATTGGTACGAAAAAATGGCCTTTTCATCAGTCATTTTGGCTGGGATGACTTTGTCGTAAACCCAACGTTTGCCCATTATCGTCGCTTATTATGGATTTACATTCCCATGATGGTGATTCAAAACTTTGCACTCAATTACAGTGATATCGAAGTCAATGGCACCCTGGGGAGACTGGCATTTATTATCAGTAACTGTGCTTTAAGTTATTTCCACTATCGTATGTGGCAACAAAAACTACCAATGACCTATGGTGATGTTCCTGAAGGCAAAGCGCATTTAGGTCATCATCTGTTTTGGTGGACGTTAATCTTAGTCCCACAAATTCTAAACTATAGCGCACTAAACGGTTACTTAGGTTCCTCTCAAGCCATTATGCTGCGCATGGAACAATCGGCCGTACTTGGCGTTGTAACCATGCTGATTTATTACTTATGTAAACGCTTAATGTTGATCCAAAAACGCCGTCTTGCTTTTGAACGAGCGAAAGCCAAGCGTCAAGAGATCATTGCGCAGCGTCAGGCAGAAGTACAAGGTGATAAAGAAGAAAACTTCAGTACCAGCGAAATCAATATTGAGATTGAAGAGCCTGAAATTGACTTAGATAAAATCAGTGCGCAATCGTTGCGTTTACTGCGCTCGTTACTGCTACTGATTTATCTGGCAATGATGGCGTGGTTACTTTCAGATCTCTATCTGGCCACCAGCTCGCTACAAAACGTTACGCTGTGGGATGTAACCAGTAAGATTAATGGTATTGATCAGCTGAGTGCGATTACCTTAAACAGTGTGTTGCTCGCGGTACTAACATTTGGTTTAACCACCATTTTAGCGCGAGATTTACCCGCAGCGATGGAACTGTTGATCTTACAACACTTGGATTTACGTCCAGGAACCGGTTATGCCATCACCTCCCTTACCCGTTATTTTGCGATATTTATCGGTATCATTGTTGGCTCTGGTCTGATTGGTTTTGACTGGAGCAAAATGCAATGGCTTGTCGCCGCCCTCGGTGTGGGTATTGGTTTTGGTATGCAGGAGATTTTCGCTAACTTTATTTCTGGCCTTATCATCTTATTTGAAAAGCCAATTCGAATTGGAGATACCGTTACTATTCGTGATCTCACTGGCATGGTGACAAAAATTCAGACCAGAGCCACCACCATTGTCGATTGGGATCGTAAAGAAGTGATCATGCCTAACAAAGCTTTTGTTACCGAGCAATTTGTTAACTGGTCGCTCAGTGATTCTATTACCCGCGTCAAACTCTTTATCAATGTTGAGTATGTCGCTGACCCTGAATTGGTCACTCAATTACTGTTTGATGCCGCCCATGAATGCCGTTTGGTTTTGGATGACCCAGCTCCTGAGGTCTTTTTCTTAGGGCTCGATGCCAACTGTCAACGTTTTGAGGTTCGTGCTTACGCCGCAGAAACCGGACACCGCTTAAGCTTGACCCATGACTTACACTGCCGCATTAAGAATAAGTTTATGGATCACAGTATTATGATTGCTCACCCACAACTTGAAGTGACCATGAAAAAACAAGAACTGCATCCAATGCGAAAGAGTTTCCGCTCACGTAAGGCTTAAACAAAAAGGCTTGAAGCTGATCATTCACTTCAAGCCTTTATTTTTATCGAGTTTCTTATTACAGCTTTACCACAAAATACGATTGTAGCTATTCAGTAATAGGCAGAACCTGCTTCACGTATTGACCTGGCGCACTATCGATTACTGGATAGTTTTCAGATCCTGGCGAATAAGGCTCGACTTGCTCTTGACGATTATGCTGCGATAACCACTGATCCCAGTGAGTCCACCAAGACCCTTCTGCATATTCGGCATTGGTTAACCACTCATCGGCAGAATCATCTAGATTATCGTTGGTCCAATAACCGTATTTGTTCTTATTGGGTGGATTAACAATACCCGCAACATGACCAGATGCACCAAGAACAAAGGTTTTATTCCCCCCTGTTAGCAGAGCACCACGATAAGTCCCTTGCCACAGCGCAATATGGTCTTCTTTGGTTGAGATAAAGTAGCTTGGAATTTTGATCTTATTCAGATCCATCCATACCCCATCAATCTTCACCCCTTTATCTTGGATTAATTTGTTCTCCAGATAAAAATCTCGTAAGAGGAAATTATGACAAGGTCCCGCCACATTGGTACTGTCGCTGTTCCAATATAAAAGGTCAAAATCAACCGGACTCTTACCTTTTAAATAGTTATCGACATAGTAGTTCCAATAAAGGCTATTCTCGCGCAACATACTAAAGGTCACACTTAAACTGCGACCATCCATATATCCCTTAACCTTGTTTTGCTGCTCTATGGCTGACACCACGGTATCATTAACAAAAGCACCTATTTCACCCGGTTGAGAAAAATCTAAAATGGTCGTGAAAAATGACGCTGATTTAATGCGTTTTTTCATTCGTTTAGCGGCATAATAAGCCACGGTACAAGCCAGCAAAGTGCCACCGATACAGTAACCTGCGGCGTTAACCTGCTGTTGTCCTGTGATATCTTCAATTGCACTAACGGCTTTAACCACCCCATCGGTAATGTAGTCACCAAACTCGGTATCCGCTTGAGCTTTACCGGGATTTCGCCACGACATCATAAAGACCGAATGACCTTGCTCTAACAGCCAACGAACCATGGAGTTCTTTGCGGTTAAATCAAGGATATAGTACTTATTAATAAAAGGCGGAACGATCAACAACGGGGTCGTATGAACTTTCTCGGTTAAAGGTCGATATTGAATTAACTCAAACAGATCATTTCGATACACCACATCCCCTTCGGTTGTTGCAATATCATCACCGATGCGAAATGCGTTATTGTTGGTCATCCGGACTTTTAAAATATCAGCACTCGATTCAATATCCTCTTTAAACTTCTCCAGTCCTGCAATGAGGTTTTCACCATTTTGCTCAAGGGTCATCTTAAGCAATTCAGGATTGGTTGCGATAAAGTTTGATGGAGAAAGTGCATTAATGGCCTGACGAGAGAAAAAGCTAATACGTTCTTTTGTCTTCTCATCAACCCCTTCAATAGAATCAATCGTGTCTTGATAGGTTTTACTAAATAGCAAATATGACTGTTTAATAAAGTTATAAAGAAGTTCGTTTTGCCACGCTTCATTGGCAAAACGTTTATCTCCAAGTTCAGCTTCAACCACAGATTTAGATGGATCACTGAGCACCAGATTCTGCCAAATTTGCAGTTGCTGCTCCCACCAATGAGTCTGAACCTTTAACATTGCTGCTGGTTGATTTGCAGCTTGTTCGAAGAATTTTGCGGTATCTTCAAAATTCACTTCTTGCATTGCTTTATTAAGAGGGGAATTTACGGCTGCCTTGTTGGCTTCAAAATCGTGCCACCACTGTTGATTGGTCTCTTGGAGCTTCACAAGGTAGTCCGAGAAGAAGTTTTGGTACATGGGAAAAACTCCTGTAATCGGAAAGCGCCACCGGTCACTGGCGGCGCTGATAAGAGCTATTAAGCTGGAGTCACCGTTTTTAGATTCTCGGATGAGAGCTTTTCCAAATCTTCTTTAAACTCTTTAGCAATAGATTGAAGCTTGTTGCTGTCTTCTACCATTTGCTGGGATAATTTTGTCAAAACCGCCATTTGCTGACTGTTATAAGCTGCAAGAGATGTCACATCACGGATCTCACCTACCGATTTCATTTGCTCAATACCCATCTCACTGTAGGTGCGTATTGCATTTAATTGAAGCTCAGTGAGTACCTCAACATTCTTAGTCATAAGCTTGTTGAATTTCACATAAGGTTGAAGTGTTTTTTCAGTTTGATCAGTAAACGTCTTAAAAAAATCACTGTACATTTGCTATCTCCTTGTAAAGGACAGTTAATTATTAAATAAAAGAATTACATTGCTTTGATGACAATTGCGGTTCCCATACCACCACCAACACAGAGCGATGCCACTCCATATCGGCCGCGTTGTTTTTTCAATTCATGGGTCAAGGTGACCAAAATTCGGTTACCCGAAGCCCCTAATGGATGACCGAGTGCGATTGCCCCACCATTTAGGTTTGCTTTGGCAATAATATCGCTAGCTTCCACCTGATGTTTTTCAGCTAACTGATACACCACACCAAGAGCTTGAGCGGCAAAGGCTTCATTGAGCTCAAATACGGCGATATCTGATAAATTCAATTCGGCTTGTGCCAAAGCTTTGGTCACCGCTTCAACAGGTCCTAACCCCATAATTTCTGGCTCAAGTCCAGACTGGGCATATCCGACAATTTCAGCGAGTGGAATAAGATTATGTGCTTTTAATGCAGACTCAGAAGCGAGAATAACGGCACTGGCACCATCATTAATTCCAGATGCGTTACCTGCGGTGACAGACCCTTCACGATCAAAAGCTGGTCGTAAACTGGCGAGCGCATCTAAAGACGCATTGGCTTTTGGATATTCATCGGTTGAAAAGGTGATCGTTCCTTTACGTTGTTGAATCTCAAGAGGAACAATCTCATCTTCAAATTTACCCATTTCAATTGCAGCTACGGCTTTTTGCTGACTGGCAAGGGCAAATTCATCTTGTTCTTGGCGGGAGATATCTAACTGCTTAGCAATATTTTCTGCAGTAACTCCCATATGGCATTGGTTATAAACATCGGTTAAGCCATCAGCAATCAAGAGATCGGTTAAAGTGAGATTTCCCATCTTTTGACCATCACGCACTTTGCTTGGCACAATAAACGGGATCTGGGACATAATTTCGACCCCAGCTGCAACCACCACCTTTGCATCACCACTACGAATATGAGAAACGCCATCCATGACTGTCTTCATTCCGCTGCCGCATACCATATTAAGACTATAAGCAGGCACTGTAGCCGGAATTCCAGCCCACAATGAAGCTTGGCGGCCTACCCCCATCCCTTGTCCAGCACCAACCACATTACCAACAATCACTTCATCGACTTGAGCGCCATTGATATTTGCCGCATCTAATGCACCTTTAATCACTTCTGCAGCAATTTTCCCTGCCGCTTGATCTTTTAATGTGCCGCCAAATGCGCCAATCGCCGAACGTTTTGCTGCAACAATAAATACTCTTTCCATGATGATTTTCCCTTTATTGCATGTATAAGCCGCCGTTAACAGACAGTGTTTCCCCTGTAATGTATGCGCCTGCATCACTGGCAAGGAAACTGACTGATTTGGCGATTTCTTCTGGTTCGGCAAGACGTTTCATAGGAATTTCACCTTTGATCGCATCTAAAATCTCTGGTTTGATTTTTTGAACCATTGGCGTTGCGGTATAGCCAGGGGCTACGACGTTCACGGTCACACCACTGCGCGCACCTTCTGCTGCCAGAGCTTTAGAAAAACCGATCATGCCTGCTTTTGCTGCTGAATAATTTGCCTGTCCAAATTGACCTTTTAAGGCATTAACGGAAGAGATATTAATTACTCGTCCATTCCCCTTTTCACACATAGCGGCAAAGAGTGGATGAGTAACATTAAATAAGCTGTTTAGGTTGGCATTGATGACGTCATACCAAGCCTCTGCCGACATCTTTTTAAATACAGAATCACGGGTAATTCCGGCATTATTGACTAAAACATCGATGGTACCTTCTTCTTCCAGCAATGCGGTTAAACGCTCTTGGCACTGCTGCGTATTCGTTACATCCAATTCGAGTAAACGCACTTGTTGCTCAGTAAAACCGCACTCCTTGAACCACTTTAAGGCACATTCATGCTTACCCGTAAAATAGGTTGCAATCACACGATAACCATCGTTAACAAGCTGACATGAAATTGCAGAACCAATACCGCCTTTTGCACCTGTGATCAAAGCCAATTTACTCATTTAAGACTCCATTCTTTAATAACAACCAGACCAAACAACCGTTGGCCTTCTGCATTTGACTGTTATTTAACCTAATGCATACACATTACATTGCAATGACTGTATTAAACTATTTTCATAATATTGATCCTTATCTCAATACACTCATCGGATGTGAACAAGATAAACATTACGAAATGGTATATATGTATCGAATAAAAATGCCCTTCCCGTCATATATTTGACGATTAAATAAACAGATTAGGTAGATAGTTCTAAAAAAGAAAAGGCCAGATCGTGATGATCTGGCCTTACGAATTCAAAAATAGTTGAATGGAAACAGCGGGGAAAATTAAGCTTGTTGCTGTGCGTATCCGGTAACTTTAAACCAACGACGACACATATCTAAAAACTGTCCATAAGCGATACCTAATACCCCAGAAACCAAGGCATTACTTGCAACCGCGGTGATAATCTGATTCATGTCGGCCCCAACCACCAGCAATATCAACGCATAAACTGGGGACTGAAACAGCACATAAGCAACCATATCTGATGCGCCTTTCATCCACTTACGCTCAGATAAACGGTGGCCTTGGCGAATAACATAATCACGAAAGACACCATAAGGCCAAGCGATAGCAATATTCACCGGAATCGATAAGGTTCGAGAAGCCAACGATTGCTGAAATGTCATACCTGAGATAAATATTTCAATTGCCATACCAGCAACAAAACTGAACACAACCATGGCAAACATATCAACTGCCGCACTCTTAAAATTAAATTGCCCTTTAACAGCCATAGACAACACCTCAAACAACTAGCAAATAAGCCCAATAAATAGAATAAATAAAGCGATTATCACCAGCCATTAACTAACTTGGCAGTTGATTGTTGTATTAGAACAGCTTTTTTATAAAATATCTCACCAAAGATTTAACTCAGTTGTGAATTAATCGCTACTTTCAGATTAAAAACTAGTTACTTTCGCTACCATTTTTTAAAAATACAGTAATAACAAGATGATAAACAACATGTTACCAAGAAAAAACGGGTAGAGACACGCTCTACCCGATTCAATTTTGTGATTTTTAGCACGTTGTCTGATTTATGCTTAACTAGCCATAATAATTTGCTGTTTTATACCTGTTTGACCCGGAATTTTGATGGTTAATGCGATAATTAATGACACCACTAACAAAGCAAACATTAAGTAGAATGTCGCGATAAAGCCACCAAATACAGACGCAACAATTGAGCCGACAAAACTACCAATACCGAAGCCTAAATAAATCAAACCATAGTTTTTTGCGAGATTATTAAGACCGAAAAAGTCACTAACTAATGATGGGAATACCGTAATCGTACCACCAAAGCTAAAGGCTATACACGCAACCGCCACATAGAAAGAGAGCATAGATTGGTGAGCAAATAGAAGTGAGCAAACACCAACAAGACATACTGCTAAAGCAATCGCAATGACTTTAGTACGAGCAATACGATCAGATAAGATACCCAAGACTAAGCGACCACTTAGGTTAGCAACGGCAATAATAGCGACCGCAGATGCCGCCGTTGTGACAGATAAGTGTACATAGTCTTGACCGATATCCTTTGCAACACCAATAACATATAAGCCACTCATACAAACAGTTAAGAATACTAGGGCTAGCAACCAAAATTGAGAACACTTCATCGCTTCAGCCAAGGTATAATCACGCTGCTCTGCACTATTGTTAGCACTTACTTGCTGCTTAGGAGCATCTGTCATCATCAGACCACCAATAATCACCATAACCATAGCAATTGCGCCCCACACATCGAAAGTCATATCAAGACCCATGTGAGTGAGTAAGTACATATTGATGTATTTAAAGCCAAGACTACCTAGACCGTAAGCACCAATTGCACAGGCAGAGGCCAATCCTTTACGTTCGGGAAAAAACTTCACACAATTAGAGAGGGTTAATAGGTAGCCAGTACCATCAGCAAAACCAACCAGTAATCCTGCAAAAACATACAGCAAAATCAGGTTGGAAGCGTGTGCAGTTAGCAATAAGCTTGCACCCAGTAATAAGCCTGCGCCAATTGTGACTTTACGAACACCAAAACGTTCTTGTAATTTGCCGGATAGAGAAGATGCAACAGCAAGTGCTAAACTCAAGATACCAAATGAGAACGCAACGCGGTTAACAGGTTCTGATAACTTATCTGCTAATGGTGAATTAAACAGACTCCAAGTATAGACCGAACCCAAAGCAAACTGGGTAATTATGGTGCCAATCAAAGTAAAGATACGGCTCTGTTTGGTGATCGCACTTGCCATAATAAGCATCTCCAACATCAATAAAAATCAAGCGATTAACTCGCTGCTCTAAAGATGAGATTAAGCTTATTTATGGCTGTCGCAAGAGGTTGAAATCAATAAAACCTGAGCTGCATTGGGGTTGGAATGAAATGCAAAATAGCCGCATGAAATGCAGAGTTTGCGCGAGATCAAAGTTCAAAATCGCGCATATTTTCAACAAAACCAGAAGTGGCCTTCTGCATTAGTCACTATAAAATGGGTTATCAGTTACAAGTTCATTAGCTGACGAAACGTTTTAATATTACTACGACTGACCGGGATCTCCCCTTCTACATCACGTAATTTCAGTAGATAAGTGCTGTTTACCCAGGGGATGATTTCGCAGATTTTACTGGTATTAACAATATAAGAGCGGTGACTGCGATAAAATTGATCTTGGGGCAAGCGGGTCATTAAGTCACTAATAGTATATGGCACAATATAAAGGCCCGATGCAGTACAAACCTCAGTGATTTTCTCTTTGGCTACCGCATAATATATATCTTTAATGGGTGTGACATAAATGCGGTTATCACGGGTTAAATTTAATGATGTTGTGACTTTTTCATTGGCAACAGGGATGTCGTTGTTTATCGATTCCAGTTTCTGCAACAAGCCTTTGACCCGAGTTTCACTAATAGGCTTAAGCAAATAATCAAACGCTTCGAGTTCAAATGCATCTACTGCATATTCTTTATAAGCTGTAGTAAACACGATATGGGGCTTATGTTGAAATTGATGAATATTACGCGCCAATAACATGCCATCAATAGAGGGTATATTAATATCTAAAAAGACAATATCGACCTTATGGCTTTGTAAATATTTAAAGGCTTCAAGACCATCATCAAAGCTGGCTACCACATCGATTTGACTGTGGGTGGAAATCAAATACTGCAACTCTTCACGAGCTAGGTACTCATCTTCAACAATTAATGCTTTTAACATTGTTCTTTCCCTTCTCGCTTAATGAATAATAAAAGACATTTTAGTGCCATGCTTATCAGAGACAATCTCTAATCCTTCACCATATAACAGTAGCAATCGCTGGTGGACATTCTGCAAACCAATTCGGTGACTCTCCATGTTACCGTTACGCAATTTGGTGATAACCTCAGGTTTAATACCTACCCCGGTATCTTCTATGGTGACCTGAACTTCATCGGTAAGTAAGCGCTTAACCAGAATAGACACTTGTCCTGGTTTGGCTGAAGGCTGAATTCCATGCAAAATGGCATTTTCCACTAACGGTTGTAGAAGCAGTGCCGGAATTTTATTGTGAACATCATCAATATCAAAATTCACACTCAGTTTATTACCAAAACGAGCTTGCTCTATCGCTACATAGTCTTTCACTTGTTGCAGCTCTTCTTGAATATCGATCAATTCATCGGTGTGATCTAGGTTGTAGCGTAAAAAATCGGCTAAGTTAGCAATCAATTCACGAGCTTGATCTGGACGAATTCGCACTAAAGTAGAAATGGCATTAAGCGCATTAAACAGAAAATGAGGGTTTATCTTACTTTGTAAGGCTGAAAATTCCGCTTTGCTCGCCATAGTTCGCAGTTGATCAATACGGGAGACTTCCATTTGCGTCGAGATCAATTGTGATAGACCAATAGCCATTTCTCGTAATGACGGTTTAACCTGATTCGGCTGGCGATAAAAGATTTTCAGCGTCCCGGTTACTTCCCCATTTTCACACAAAGGTATAATCAACAAAGAGTGAAAATTGTGAATATTGAGATTGTTACTGATAATTTGCTGACCTGTCGTCACGGCTTGCTGGGTCATGGTGCTGATCTTATGATAGGCATCTAAGTAATTTTCTTCCCCTATTCCGACATACGCGAGAACATCTTGAGTATCGGTAATAGAGACCGCATCAGCCTCTGTTTCATGGCGAATGATATTACATACCGCCATCAAAGATTCACGATTGCTTTTACGAAAATACGGCAAGGTTTTATTGGCAATATCAAGTGCCAGTTTGGCTTGTCTTGCAGCAACCAGGTCTTTCTCTTCATCAAGATCTTGCACCAGCTTAATGATAAGACCAATACATAAGGTCCCGGTAATCATTGGAAAGCTAATGTGTGACACTATGGTATAGGCTTGGGAGTCATTATTAGATAACACCACAATTAAGGTCATGGTTAACGCTTCACACACCATACCCGCTAAAATGCCTAACTTTGCATAATGCTTAGGGGCACACTTTTTATGTATCCATGTAGCTAATAAGCCTGCGATAACACTCGTGATTAAACATGCTACCGAAGTTGGACCATCAATATCGATCAAATAGCGGTGAATACCTGCAATAATGCCCGCTGGAATGCCAATCCAAGGGCCAAAAATAATTCCGCCAGAGATAACCGCAATAATACGAACGTTAACCAAAGAGCCATCAACTTTGACTCCAGTATAAGTACTGAAGACCGCAAAAAGGATAAACAACAAAGAGATCATTGCCGTTTCTATTGGTCGACGATGTTTTTTCTTAACAATATCTTGGAATAGCGGTGTTCGAGTGAGGAGAAAAAGGGCCATGAGCATTAAGGCGGCGCGCTCAAACACCGCCAATAGCATCATTAGTTGTTCACTGTACACGTTATTCCCTCACTTACATTGAATATTTAGTGAGGGAATTGTACTAAAGTGAAAAATAATTTGTAGGATGATTTATTGAGAAGTTCAAACCTGCTGTTCACAAATCTAACTGCTGCCATTCAGTGAGATCGTTAATACATTGAGCCCAATAAAAATACGCGGTTAACAAGCTACTCAATAATAAGCTTGGAATTAAACTGTAAAGTGCCGCACTTGCCACAGGGACGAATAAGATATTGAGCACGAAAAAGAGCGGCCAGTACATAACCCCAAAAATCGCTAGGTTGCTTAATGGGTGGCGATAATAACTCGGAGGTAGATAGATGCCGATTCGGCGAAATAAGCGATCAACAATAGGATCATAATTGGTAATTCTGACACCTTGTAATTGACGAAATGCGGCGTTGAGTCTTTGCTGATAGTGTGCGTCCATAACTTCATTCCTTGAAGAGATCATTGTTATCTATTCCCGCTTCAATGATGACAACGGCAACGGATTTATAAGCAAATTATTGCACAATGAGAAATGGATTCTATTAGCTATCTCGCAAAAATGCAAAAAGCCGCTGAGCATAAACTCAGCGGCTTTTCTAAATATGGCGGAGAGATAGGGATTTGAACCCTAGATACGCTACAAACGTATGCCGGTTTTCAAGACCGGTGCTTTCAACCACTCAGCCATCTCTCCGTTTTGTTCTTCTCGTAAGAAGTTATGGCGGTGAAGGAGGGATTCGAACCCTCGATACGTTGCCGTATACACACTTTCCAGGCGTGCTCCTTCAGCCACTCGGACACCTCACCACATTGTTGCCATCACAGCTTTACCGTGACAACGGAGGCGTACTATAAAGATCCCCGACTACATTGGCAAGCCTTTTTTCTTTATTTGTTTTTAAGCGTTCATTATTCAAACAACAAGATGAAATAACAAGAATTTAGCGAGTCCATCACTGCTCTTCTTAAGTAAGACTGGTATATAATCAGGCCATGAGATACGTCGCTAAATACAGTAAGACGTCATTAAGCCTTCACCGATGAGATTCTAACTATGTCTTCACAACTAAATGCAATTTTAGAAGATTCTAACCTTGCCGAGCAGCTATTATCCTCTGCACAAACTTATGGTTTTGTGACCTCTATGGCGGCTGCACCAAATATTCTTGATCCTGCAGAGTGGCTTGCTTTCTTATGGGGTGGTGAGGAAGTTTCACCATTTACAACTCATGAAGAACTTGAAGCTTACGCAAATGCTATTGTTGGTATCTGGAATGATGCACGAGCAGCACTGCTAGCGGGTACTTGGCAATGGCCTGAAGGTTGCGCCCTCGATGATGCTCAACTAGTGACAGAAGAGACTCGCGAGTTCACAGAAGGCATGCTGCAAGGCTGGCAGTTAGCACGTGATGATTGGGAAACCATTATGCCTGAAGACAGTGAAGATAATGCCCTACTAGGTGGCGTTCTTCTGTCTATCAGCTTACTGTTCGACCCAGAAAATGCTCTTGCAGTATTATCTCAAGAAGGTGCCGATGCTCTGGCTCAATTTGAAGAGATCTTTAAAGCTGTTCCAACTATGCTATGTGGCCT
This sequence comes from Photobacterium damselae, assembly GCF_003026815.1. Classification (GTDB taxonomy): domain Bacteria; phylum Pseudomonadota; class Gammaproteobacteria; order Enterobacterales; family Vibrionaceae; genus Photobacterium; species Photobacterium damselae. Next base: position 205,503 of record NZ_PYOG01000001.1, read on the forward strand.
AACTCAACGAGCCCAAACGTTAGCAGAAGATCAATAAGCGACAAACCCTATAATTGAGTAGGTTTGTCGTATACCAAATCTACTCAATTTCAGGGATTGACTGAGTCGTTAACCATATCCTTAGCACTTCAAGCATATGCTGTTTATTTATAGGCTTAGTTAAATAATCATCCATACCAGCTTGATGGCATTCCTCTCTATCTTTATCGCTAGCATTTGCTGTCATCGCAATAATAGGTAGGGATGTATATATCCCCCCTAAGCGGCGTATCGCAAGACTGGCTTCTAACCCATTTAATTCGGGCATCTGCAAATCCATTAATACTGCATCAACCTTGACTTGCTGTACTTGCTCTATCGCCTCTCGACCATTTAAAGCCGTTTCAACAACAAAGCCATTTTTTTCTAAAATCGTTTTAGCAATCAATTGATTAGAAATACTGTCTTCTACTAACAAAATCTTTTTACCATGGAGTAATGTCCAATCATCGTGCTTTGAAGATCCACTCTGTTTCTGTTGCTTAAAATAGCTTTTAGCAATGGGTAGTCTCACGGTAAATTGGGTTCCTTTTGCAACTTGGCTATCAATTTCTAACTGGCCACAGAGCAACTCAACCAACGCAGAGGTGATAGCCAGTCCCATCCCTGCCCCACCATAACGTCTTGAAAAGGATGCATCACTTTGTACAAAAGGCTGCAAAATCGAGGCTATTTTATCTTTATCAATACCAATTCCAGTATCGCTAATGGTAAAAATCAGTTGCTCTGTCTCATGCCAACGGGCCCTAATCGTGATACTCCCAGAGCTGGTAAACTTTAGTGCATTACCAACAATGTTAGTGAGAATTTGTGATATTTTCCCTTCATCACTAACCATGAATAGCTCTGGTGAAAAACCGATATCAACATGAAATTTAACGCCTTTTTGTTCAGCTTGATTGCGAAAGATATCTTCTATGGAACGAACTAATTTATACGGTGAGAATTCCCCTTGGCTAAGTGCCACCTTTCCTGATTCTAATCGCGCAAAGTCTAAAACATCATTAAGTTGATTTAACAGTAAATGGGCTGCACTTTGTGAGATTTCGGCAAACCGTTTACTTTTAGGACTTAAGTCTTCTTCATTGAGTACTTCTAACGAGCCTAAAATCACATTCATCGGAGTGCGAATTTCATGGCTCATGGTCGCAATAAATTCAGTCTTAATTCGATTGGCTTCTTCTGATTCATGTTGCGCTTCTTGAAGTAATAATTCTTTTTCTCGCTGCTTCTCTAATACTTGCTTTAAAATAAAGACTGATGAATTCAGCCGTTGCATTTCTGACTGGTTTTCTTTTACCTGATTTAATTTAGGGTACATCTCTTTAAGCGAAAGAATTTTATTATTAATTCGCGCAATAGGATTAATAATAAGATATTGCGATACGAAATAGCATAAACAGCCCAGAAGTAATAATGAAGCCGCAAGAATAATTCGAATATAAGCGACATGGTGGGCTATGATCTCTTCAGGAACCTGATTTTTTAAAGCGATCTCAACTTTGCCGATATAACCATTATTAACCACCACATCTTTGGTGATCTCATAGTGAAAATGATCATCATGGTGATCATCGGCACTTCCCCATTGAAACACTTTTTGATTATCACGATTATAAAAACAGAGATGGGCTAAACTGGGAATATTATGTGTAATAGTGAGAACAGTATTTTCTAATCTTTGAGTATCTTGCTCAAGGAGATCTTGTTTAGTAGCAGAAACAATAATATTACTGTACTGCTCTAATTGGCCTTGGATTTTTTCTTCAATAAATTTGGTTTCTGAAATTCGTAAAATCTCACCAAAAACAAAGCACATCACCATGGTTAAGCTCACGATCACAAGTAAATACTTTCCCCATAATGGGAGCCGACCAATTTGCTTCATGCCTAAAATCTCCTTACCTACTGTTAATTAAGTAAAGCAAAATTTTGGCTTTTTGGTACTTTTTTAATACTTATACTTAAGTAACTTCAAAGTTCGAGGTTTAGTCAGAATAAAAAATGCCACTTTAACGATTAAGCGAAAGCGGCATTTGGCTCAGAATAGAATTTAATTACTGTTGTAGGTTAGCAGCAAAATCTAACATGCGATTTAAAGGAACGAGCGATTGCACTCGAATAGCTTCATCAACAAAGATTTCGTGCTCCGCTCCGCCATCTATCAATGCGGTCTCGATTGCTTTTAGACCGTTCATCGCCATCCAAGGACAGTGAGCACAACTGCGACAGGTCGCGCCAGCACCAGCAGTTGGAGCCTCAATAAGCTCTTTCTCTGGAACCATCTGCTGCATCTTATAAAAAATGCCTTTATCTGTTGCGACAATCAGCTGTTGGTTAGGAAGCGATTTAGCTGCTTTAATCAACTGACTCGTCGAACCAACGGCATCGGCCAGAGCGACAACACTGGCAGGTGATTCTGGATGTACGAGAATAGCGGCATCAGGATAAACCGCTTTCATATCTCGGAGCGCTTTAGCTGAGAATTCATCGTGGACGACACATTCACCTTGCCACAATAACATATCAGCGTCAGTTTGCTTTTGAATATAAGAACCTAAATGGCGATCAGGTCCCCAAATAATAGGTTTACCTTCAGCCTCTAAATGCTCGACTATCTCCAAAGCAATGCTTGATGTCACCACCCAATCAGCACGAGCTTTTACCGCCGCTGACGTATTGGCGTAAACAACCACGGTATGCTCTGGATGCTCATCACAAAACTGAGTAAAAGCTTCTGCTGGACAGCCAAGATCAAGGGAACACTCAGCCTCTAATGTTGGCATCAGTATCTGCTTCTCTGGTGTTAAGATCTTGGCAGACTCTCCCATAAAACGCACACCACAGACCAGTAGGGTTTTCGCTGGGTGTTGATTACCAAAACGAGCCATTTCTAGCGAATCGCCAACAAAGCCGCCTGTTTCTTCTGCCAATGCCTGAATTTCAGGATCGGTATAATAGTGCGCGACCATCACCGCGTCTTTCTCTACTAATAGACGTTGAATGCTCTCTTTATAAGTAGCGCGCTCATCGGCGGTTAGAGGCGTTGGCTTTGGTGGAAAGGGATAAATGGTTTCGGCGGGATTGAATTGTTTTGTCATTGCTTCTTGCTCTAGTGGCTAATCCTTAGTCTGCCTTGATTATATACAAAACGTTCACAAGATGCAGGAGGAACATTGAGTTACCACCAGCTTTCAGCGAAATCTCACAATAAAAAAGGTCTGAACTTAAGCTCAGACCTTAGTTTTTAACCAATGAAAATTCTGGATTATTGTCCCAGTTTGTTCAATGCAGCTTGGGCTTGTGTGGCCGTTGTTGAGCTAGGAAACTCTTTAACAACCTGCTGATAATACTGAGTGGCTTTGGCATTATCATTGGCTTTTTGAGCGATAGCACCCAATTTTAATAGAGCATCGGCACGCTTACTTGAATCTTTTGCAGCAACAACTGCTGTAAAATGTTCATCAGCAGCTTTCATTTGCCCTTGAGCAAAATACAACTGACCTAACCAGTAGTGGGCATTAGGCGCGTAAACCGATTTTGGATAAGTGGCAATAAAGTCATTAAAGGCTTTCGTTGCACCTTGGTAATCTTTCTCTTTTAAAATCAGATTAACGGCTTTCTCATACGCTTGGTTTTCATCAAGATTGCTGCTGTAGCTCTCTTGATTTTCCTTTGCATCCGTATTGGTTGCTTTGGTCTCTTTTGCCTGTTGCGCTTGCTGGCTACTTAACGTATCTACTTCTCGATAAAGTTCACGTTGACGCTCTAACATCTGCTTTAAATCGTAGCTATTGCGCTCTACTTTTCCGCGAAGATCGTCAACATCTGTTGAAATTTGATCGAGTTGACGCTGCATATCAAGCATCATCTGATTTCGCGCATCAAGCATACGCTCTAGACGATCTAACTGTGAATCGGCAAAAGCAGGAACGGCGACCAATTGAGTCGCCGCACCAACCAGCAACCCTAATGCGAGTTTACGCATATTGTTACTGTTCATGATAGATCCCTATCAATTAGATAGTTTTATAAACAAGTACTGCACGACGATTTTTCGCGTAATCAGCATCTGTATGACCAAGAACTAGCGGCTTCTCTTCACCGTAGCTCACGATAGACATCTGACTTGCAGGAACACCTAATGCTTGTAGGTACTTAACAACCGCAGCAGCACGACGCTCACCTAGGGCAATGTTGTACTCAGGCGTACCGCGCTCATCTGCATGACCTTCGATGATAACTTTTACTGCTGGGTGGTCACGTAGATACTCAGCGTGAGCTTCTAGCATTGCTTGATATTCAGGTTGAATTTCAGCATTGTCAAACTTGAAGAAAACAGTGGTCTCTTGACGCAATTGCTGATTACGAATTTCTTGCTCAGACATTGATCCATTGCCACCATCTACAGGTGTTGAGATTGCACCTTGATCAACCATAGAAGATGAACCGCCAGCAGTTTGATCAGCCGCTGAACTGTTTGTACCTTCAGTTGAACTACATGCAGCAAGAGTCATTAGCGGTAGCGCAATCGCTAGACTTTTAAGTACTTTGTTTAATTGCATTATTTGTATCCTTTGTCTTGATATCTATTTGTCTTTTTTAGTAACTATTAGTTGAGGAATGGTCCCCAAGCAGGTGAACGAACACGATCACTTGCCGATGGTAAACGAGCCTTAAAGCGACCATCGATAGACACTAAAGACAACTCGTTAGAATTACCAATCGATGAGCTGTAAATGATCATACTGCCGTTAGGGGCAATGCTTGGTGATTCATCAAGAAATGTCTTTGTTAGAACCTGTACCGCACCCGTTTTTAAATCTTGCTTAGCAATGTTATAGCCAGTATCTGAACGATTCACCATTACAAGGTAACGACCATCAGGTGTTAATTGGCCACCTAAATTCTGACTGCCCTGCCATGTTAAGCGCTGAGTTTGACCATCCGCTAAGTTAACACGATAAATCTGAGGCTTACCCCCACGGTCAGAGGTAAAGATCAATGAATTACCCGTAGGATCCCAAAACGGTTCAGTGTTATTAGCACGACCGCGAGTCACTTGTGTTAACTGCTTAGTATTTAAATCTTTAATGTAGATCTGCAAACTGCCGCTCTTAGACAGTACAAGCGCTAACTTAGAACCATCTGGAGAGAAACGTGGTGAACCGTTATGACGAGGGTAGTCAGAAACCAGCTCACGAGTACCTTTATAGATATTCATAATGTAGATCTGAGCTTTATTGTTCTCAAAGCTAACATAAGCTAACTTACTGCCATCTGGTGACCATGCAGGAGACATAATTGGTTGCTGAGACTTAAGTACGGTACGCTCGTTGTAACCATCGTAGTCAGCTACACGAAGTTGATATGGAAATTTTGATTTCTCTTCCATTGCAACATAAGCAATACGAGTTAAGAAAGCACCACGCTCACCCGTTAGTTTTTGATATACCACATCTGAAATACGGTGAGCATACTGACGTAAACGGTTTGGTTTCACCGTTGCGCGGTTATTGACTAAGATATAATTTTTCTCAGTTACAACCTGACCATTAGCATCTGCTGTGGTTTGTTTACTTTGTAGTTGACCTTTCACTAAGTCGATCAATTGATATTGAACAACGTAATTACCATTAGCATCTTGCGATACCGTTCCCATTACAAGAGCATCCACACCCATTTGAGTCCAAGCATTATAGTTAATTTGGCTCTCATCAGATGGTTGCTGCGGCATTTTTGCCACAGGTACTGGACTAAATTTACCACTGCGCTGTAAGTCAGAAGCGACAACAGCAGAGATATCAGTAGGTAGTTTACCTTGCCCTTCCCATTTAAATGGCACAACAGCAATTGGACGGGCCGAGTCGACACCATCGGTTATCACAAGTTCTAATTCAGCACGTGCAAACTGACTCACGGTCAGTAACATTAAGCACAAGCCCATTATCCAACGTTTCATCCACAACTCCTTTATGACTGAGGACTGACGGTAAGTTTAATATTTCGCAGTTTTTCAATAACGGCAGGATCTTCCGGCATTGGGAACTGACTGATTTTTACAACAGCGGCCTTCGCTGCTCGGCATAAGGTGTTATCGCCAGAAACCTGGTCAACATTTAACAATAAACCATTAGCCGATAAACGCATACTCAGCACACACTGCTTACCAATAAAACTTTGATCAGTCAGTAAGTTCTGCTGAATCATTTGTTTATAAATAGCACCATAACGCTGAGTTTCATCGGCAATAAATTGACCTTTAGCACCACCACGCTGTTGTGTTTCGGCTTCTAAACCATCAAAGATATTATCTAATGCTGCTTCTTGTTGCTGCTGTTTAGCTTTCGCTTCTGCGGCTTTACGCTCAGATTCTTTACGTTGTTTCTCAGCTTCGATACGTTTTTGCTCTGCCAGTTTAGCGGCTTCTTCAGCTTTCTTCTTTGCAGCCTCTTTAGCTTTACGATCTGCCTCTGCTTTTTTCGCAGCTTCTTCTGCCTTGCGCTGTTCAGCTACTTTTTGCTGGCGAAGTTGCTCAGCTTTTTCTGCTGCTTCTTGCTTTGCTTTGCGTTCGGCTTCAGCTTTTGCAGCCGCTGCCTCTTTAACTTTACGCTCGGCATCTGCTTTTTTCGCTGCCGCTTCTGCTTTACGCTGCTCTACTAACTTTTGCTGACGCAGTTGTTCGGCTTTCTCTGCAGCCTCTTGTTTCGCTTTACGCTCTGCTTCGGCTTCACGAGTGGCTTTTTCTGCCGCTAGTTTATCTTCTTTAAGCTTACGAACTCGCTCAGCTTCTGCCTTGCGTTGCTTTTCAAGCGCATCAGCTTGTTGCTCAAGACGTTTAAGTCGATCTTGCTCTGCTTTTTGCGCCGCTTGTCGCTGATCTCGTATGCGCTGAGCTTGCTGATGAACAAGAGCTGGATCAACGACCACAGCCTGAATCGCATTACCCGCAGGCTTAGATTCAGTCATGGCAAAATCCGCCCCCCAAATCAGAGCAATTAACAGTAAGGCATGAAGAAATAACGATATGATGACAGATGTCGTGTAGTTGTTATTTTTCATTCAAGGTCCTTTACTGATCAATCGGATCGGTCATTAGGCCAACCGAACTCACACCAGCGGTATTAAGCGCATCTAACGTTTCAATAATATTAGCGTAAGGAGTTCTACCATCCCCACCCACCATCACTAAAACTTTAGGGTTCAATTGTCGCTCTGCTTTTACTCGTGTGATTAAATCATTTAAGCTCAAGCCTCGCTGAACATCTTCATTATTGACACTCAGACCTAAGTTACCGTCTTTATCGACTTCGACAATAATCGGTGGTGTATCACTCTCACCATTTAAATCTGCAACCGTTTGTGCCGTATGCGTAGAAGGTAAATCGACATCAACCCCCTGACTGACAAACGGCGCGGTTACCATAAAGATAATCAGCAGCACCAGCATAACGTCGATATAAGGAACAACGTTAATCTCTGCGGTCATTTTGCGCTTTTTCGGTTGATAAGCCATGCTTACTCCTGATTAGCAGCAAACGCTTGACGGTGTAGAATACTAGAAAACTCTTCCATAAAAGTAGCGTAAGTATGTTCTAGTTTCGCAACTCGGTTAGTTAAACGGTTATAAAACATAACAGCAGGGATCGCTGCAAACAGACCCATTGCTGTTGCCACTAGTGCTTCGGCAATACCAGGAGCAACCATAGCTAGAGTGGCTTGCTTTACTGCGCCTAATGCAATAAATGCGTGCATGATGCCCCATACCGTGCCAAACAAGCCGATGTATGGGCTAATTGAACCTACGGTTGCTAAAAATGGTAGATTAGTTTCAAGCTCTTCCACTTCACGAGATAGCGCAACACGCATTGCTCGGCCAGTACCTTCCATCACAGCTTCTGGCACTTTACCGTTACTGCGATGAAGACGAGCATACTCTTTAAAACCCGCATAGAAGATCTGCTCAGAACCGGTTAGATCGTCTTTACGAGCTTCAACTTCTTTGTAAAGCTGAGAAAGATCCACACCAGACCAGAAGCGGTCTTCAAAACGATGAGCTCGTGTTGTTGCCTCAGAAAGTACCTGAGAGCGTTTGATGATCATGGTCCAAGAGACCACGGACATCCCTAATAGAATCAGCATTACAATCTTAACCAACAGGCTCGCCTGTAAGAAAAGGTCTAAAATGGACAGTTCGCCAGTCACTTCATAATCTCCGATTTAATATGCTCTGGAAGCGCTTGAGGTTTCATTATTTTCGGGTTGATACAGGCTACCTTAACAGTTGCACAGCACAAGATTTGACCGTCATTGTTCACCAAACTTTGACAAAAATCCAAAGAGGCTTTACGGACATTTTCAACCCAGGTTTGTACGGTTAAGTGCTCATCTAAGCGAGCACCTTTACGAAAATCTATGTTCATGCTTTTCACAACAAAACTTAGATTTTGCTCAAGAAGAACATGCTGGCTCACACCGATACTACGAAGCATCTCTGTTCTAGCACGCTCAAAAAACTTCAGATAATTGGCATGATAAACCACGCCACCAACATCGGTATCTTCATAGTAGATGGTAATGGGCCAATTAAAGATTTTAATATCACTCATAATCTGCACTGCAATATGATTTTGTTACTCAGTAATTGGGCTTACTATACCCTAACTCGATGACCTTTCAGATAATTATCCGTTAATAAGTCGAGCCGAGCGCTATTCTACCCAATTATTTGTCGTATTTATTGGTTTCTGACAATCAAATTACATTTCTGTTCAGGGTATATTCTCTCTGTCTTTTTTTGTCACAGTTTATCTATACTCGAACTCAGTAGCGTCCTTGCATCCTAAAAATACAACTCACTATACTCAAGCCATAAAAAAACGGCTTGCTCTTTAATAAGAACAAGCCGTTTATTCTGTTTCAGGATATTACATTATTAAATGTAAACGTAATCCTAAGATGTAAGCTAAAACAGGTAGTGCAATTACTGGTGTAAAGAGCAACTTCCAATACCACTTATGTGGAACAAACCCCATTGCATGAATCATACATGCACAGGTAGACCAAATCATGGCTGGCGCAATAACAGGACCAAAACCCCCTATTGCATCGGCAAACTGATGCGGATTCCACATCACGAGTCCGGTTGTGACTACAGCCATCACAAAAGCTAATATTCTCACTGGAAGATTAGCCAATGGCGCATGAACTGCTGTAATTACACTGTTGATATTACTCAATCTTCTTTGTCCATATCTTCGGTTGTTTCAAGCCATAATGCGTTGATAATACCGAATGAACATGCCAGTAATACACCTAGAATCCAAGCAAAATACCACATGGTTAATCTCCTTAGTACAATGAGTTTTTGTTGTCTTCGATAAATTTATTATCAAGACGACCAAACATTTTGTAATAACACCAAGAGGTGTAAGCCAAGATAATTGGAACCATAACGAAGGCTACGCCTGTCATGATCTTCAGAGTTAGCTCAGAAGATGTTGCATCCCAAATGGTCAAGCTTACATTCGGCATAATGCTCGATGGCATAATGAATGGGAAAGTCGCAAAACCGAAAGTTAGCACGACACCCGCTAATGTTAAGCTTGAGAATAAGAAGGCAAAACCTGCACGTTCAGCACGTGAAGCAAGCATGGTTAGAACCGGCATTACAACAGCAAGAATTGGTGCAATCCACATTGCTGGGTATTGAGCATAGTTAAGGAACAATGCACCAGAAACTACTTCTACCTGCTTATTCAGTGGGTTAGATGGAGCAAAGTGATCCATTGTTGAAGTCACTACATAACCATCAAGGCCATGAGCCCAAATACCTGCGATAATAAACGCTACTGCTGTTGCAATAGATGTTTTCATTGCCACTGCACGAGCACGTACATGAACAGCATCTGTTGTTTTCATCTGTAGGTATGCCGCGCCCTGAGTCAGGATCATTAGCACACTAACAACACCACATAGCAATGCAAATGGGTTTAGAAGACCCAATAGATTACCTTTGTAGGTTGGAATCAGTAGGTTATTTAATTCAAATGGAACACCTTGTAGCAGGTTACCAAACGCCACACCAAAAATTAATGGTGGAACAAAACTTCCTACAAATAAAGCGTTATCCCATGCGTCACGCCATTTAGGCTCAGCAAGCTTTGAACGGTAGTCAAACGCCAATGGACGAAGCCAAAGAGCTGCTAGCGTCAAAATCATTGCAAGGTAGAAGCCTGAGAATACAGTTGCGTAAACTAGAGGCCACGCTGCAAATAGAGCACCACCTGCGGTGATTAACCATACTTGGTTACCATCCCAGTGTGGAGCGACAGAGTTAATCATTACACGGCGTTCAGTATCTGTCTTACCAATAACTTTAGACAGCATACCTACGCCCATATCGAAACCATCAGTGATAGCAAAACCGATGCATAACACACCAATTAGTATCCACCAGATGAATCGCAAAGCTTCATAATCAAACATTGCTATGGTTCTCCCTGATTACGCTTCTACTTGACGTGATACAGCATTTTGCTGCGAGTCAATTTTTTCAAAGTGATAACGGCCAGTCTTTAGACTACTTGGACCTAAACGAGCGTACTTAATCATTAGGTATAGCTCTGCAATCAAGAAGATTGTGTATAGTGCAATAATACCTAGTAGTGATAGCCATAACTCATAAGGTTGTAGATTCGATGCTGCCATATGAACAGGTAGAACTTCACCTACTGCCCATGGCTGACGACCGTATTCAGCAACAAACCAGCCAGCTTCTACTGCAATCCATGGTAGTGGAATACCATAAAGAGCTGCTTTAAGAACCCATTTCTTCTCTGTGATCTTATGACGGCAAGACTGAATAAATGCCATACCGATGATACCAAGCATTAGCATGCCCGCACCAACCATCACACGGAAGCTCCAGAATAGCGGCCAAACGGTAGGGATTGAATCGTCAGTCGCTTTTTGAATATCTGCTTCAGTTGCATCTACTACGTTTGGCGCATAAGGCTTCAATAGTAGACCGTAACCAAGGTCTTTCTTAACTTTATCAAATGCTGCAATATTTTCAGGTGACTTGTCACCAGCACGAAGTTTATCAAGTAAACCGTAAGCGATCATACCGTTACGAATACGGATTTCGTGCTCTTTCTTAAGGTCAACAATACCAGTTACTTGCTCATCAAGAGAACGGGTTGCAATGATACCTAATAGATATGGAACCTTAATTTGGAAATCATTTTCCATTTTTTCTTGGTTCGGAATTGCAATCGCAGTAAAGGCTGCAGGAGCTGGCTCAGTGTGCCACTCGGCTTCAATTGCTGCTAGTTTAGTCTTCTGTACGTCACCAAGCTCATAACCAGACTCGTCACCAAGAATGATAGTAGAAATAATTGCCGCTAGACCAAAAGCTGCTGCAATGGCGAAAGAACGACGAGCAAAAGCAATATCACGACCTTTAAGTAGGTAGTATGCACTGATACCTAGAATGAACATCGCACCTGTTGTGTAACCAGACGCAACTGTGTGTACAAACTTCACCTGAGCAACTGGGTTTAGAACCACATCAGCAAAGCTCACCATTTCCATACGCATGGTTTCGAAGTTGAAATCGGCACCTACAGGGTTTTGCATCCAGCCATTAGCCACTAGGATCCAAAGAGCAGAGAAGTTTGAACCAAGTGCTACTAACCAAGTCACTGCAAGGTGTTGACGCTTAGACAGACGATCCCAGCCGAAGAAGAACATACCGACTAAAGTGGATTCTAGGAAGAATGCCATTAACGCTTCGATTGCTAGTGGTGCACCAAAAATATCACCCACATAGTGAGAGTAGTACGCCCAGTTAGTACCGAACTGGAACTCCATACTTAGGCCTGTTGCCACACCTAGTGCGAAGTTGATTGCGAAAAGCTTACCCCAGAACTTAGTCATGTCCTTGTAGATTTGCTTTCCTGTCATTACATAAACTGATTCCATGATGGCAAGTAAAAATGCCATACCAAGAGTCAGAGGCACGAACAAAAAGTGATACATCGCAGTTAATGCGAACTGTAACCGCGATAGTTCGACGATATCAGTGAACATTGAGAACTCCTTCTTTCGCCAGGCTGACTGGCGACAGTACTACACAGTGTACCGATTATTGGTTTTAGCTTTGGTTATAGCCAATAAACCGCATCATTGGGTGACCTTCCTGGCAGCGATCATAGCTATGACGAAAGCATCCTTATTATGTTGCAAGTTTGTGAAAAACTGTTAATTTATTGTTAAGCTACAGCTAATAAAGTCATCGCTAATATTACTGATTTTCGCTCTACTCTTCAAAGAATTTATTAATCAATTTGCTTTGATAAATATCAATAAATGCTGTTCAGAATTTAACCATCGAAACATCAATTGATACAGATCAAGATTTTCAAAGCCATTTAGAAGGGCTGTTAGGATATTTAAATAGGAAATTTTTAAATCTGCTCATGAGTAAATCACGTTTATTCACAACCTGTTTTTAATTTGATACAAAACTTACATTTCACCCGAAAAAAATAAGGCAAAGATGATAATTCACTATGCATCTTTGCTGTATTTTCTAAGAGAACACCTTAGATTTATCATGGATTAACGTAATTTAAGCCAAATTAAATACATAAATAAAACTAATCCATTTAACCTTTCACCATAAAGATAAATTACGGTGTTTTGGGGCTATTAACTTGAAGAAATATGGCTCATATAAGGAAATAAAACGTGCTGATTCAGAGGAAAAATTCGAGGTGATTTTTATCGTATAATGTATTGATAGCGGTAGAAGTTATGGCAAATTTAATTGCCAGATTGAGCATTTATTCTAAAAAAATTTTTTGGCAATTAGCCAAGAGAAACGTGATTAATTAAAGAACGGACAAAAAACAGCCAAACTACAAAATAAATTCACTCCTTGCATGAGTTATCCTGTAATTGAATTTGTTTTTTATCTGTTACCAGCATCACAAAAGATTCATTTAATTTGCATTAATTATACAAATTAAACATTAGAGACAAAAAACGAGACTGTCAGAGTCCCGTTTTTTGTCACATGCCACCACCTTTATAATAACTTAGTATTAACAAAACCAGTTATTGGATGATTTGCTGATGAATCTTAACCACTACTTTCTTTATATTCGTTGCATTTTCTACTACGCAACCTGGCTTATGCGGCTCTAACGGCATAAAGATGGCAAACATTCTTGGCTTCATGATCACAGTACTTTGTGCAACCATTTCGCTTACTAGATAAAAATCATTTTCATCATCGTATTCTGTCGCTTTTGGGTGTGCGTCAGGCAAGGCAAAATCAATGCGCTCTTCACCCGATATCAGCACCTGCAAATCAATATATTGCTCATGCACTTCAGCCTGCTTAGAGCTTGCATCAGCCGTATCAAAACTCATGACATTGGCATAAATCAAATCGCCTGCAATCTCATGACGACCGAGCTCTAGCGCAGCCAAATCTTGTTCTAATAAAAAATGAATCGCTTGTTTAAATGGTTGCGGTAAAAACTCGTAACTTTTTGCGTTATCAAGATGACCTAAAATCATATTGTAAATCCTTTATAAAAAGGCCCAGATGACATCTCAGTACATCTGAACCTTAGGGGGAACTAGGAATTCGTTTCGTTGACCCATAAAGCAACACCCACTAAGCCTGCATCTGCTTGTGTTTTTGCCGCCACTAATTTGGGACGATACACTGCTGGTAACTCGGCTAATTGTGCTGCAACTAGCTCTCGATATCCTTGGGCTAAGCCCACACTGCCACCAAGGGTGACTGTATCTAAATCCAGCGTAATAGTGAGATCAGCAATTAAATTAGCAATCGCCTTTGCTGAATTTTCCACACAGAAAGTGGCGTGAGGATCTCCGGCTAAAAAAGCTTGGTACGCTTCTTTACCTGTACACTCCTCGCCCCAACGCTGACTGGTTTGCTTTGCAATGGCGGTTCCTGATGCGATAGCTTCTACACAACCAATGCGGCCACAGCCACAACGAGGGCCATGAGGATCGGCGACTGTATGTCCGGCATGGCCTGCTATACCACGTGGGCCAACTTGAAGCTGACCATTAAGAACAATTCCAGCCCCTACCCCTGTTGATACAGTAATAAAGGCCATATTGTTCACAGGCTGTTCAAGAGCTTTAAACTCAGCCCATGCCGCCGCTTGTGCATCATTAATCACATCAACATCACAGCCCATAATAGCGATGATTTCTTGCTGTAAGGGATAGTGGTTTAACCCACCTAAATTAGCCGGATTTAATGCTTTGAGAATGCCATGATCAATAATACCGGTTGAAGCTACAGCAACCTGTTCGACTTGGCCAATATACGGTGTTAATAGCTGACGTAACGCTTCAGTCATCGCATCGGGTTGCTGCGAACTGGGAGTGGCAATCTGTTGTCGATTAGAAACTTGACCATCTCGCACTATCGCACAGGCAATTTTAGTGCCTCCAATATCAACAGCTAACACTGACTTCATGCTATTGCCTCAATCTTTTGTGGCTCAGCACTGGCAACGGCAGAACTGAACCACTGACAAATATGTTCAACTCGTGTAATCGCAGAGCCAACAGTCACACAAGAAGCCCCAGCTTCAATTGCAACTTTCGCTAACTCAGGTGTGTTATAGCGACCTTCTGCCATAACCCAACATCCCGCATTATGCAAACGAGTTACCAGTTCTACATCTGGTTCGGTTGGCACTTCTCCACCAGTATAGCCAGACATAGTAGAACCAATAATATCCACACCGAGTTGCTGACAATAGATGCCTTCATCATAATTAGAGCAATCAGCCATTACTAAACAGCCTTGAGCTTTTATTTCTTGAACCAATGCTGCAATTTCAACTGGACGGGTACGGTGTGTGGCGTCTATAGCAATGATATCGGCACCCGCTTCTTTTAATGCGATAACATCATCAATAAATGGGGTAATACGAATTGGACTATCCGGCAAATCACGCTTAATGATACCAATGATAGGAACAGTAACGGTTGGACGGACTGCTTTTAGATTGGCAACCCCTTCAATACGAAGGCCCGCTGCACCACCAGCCACAGAAGCTTGAGCCATCGCTGCAACAATATTTGGGTCATCCATTGGACCATTATCAACAGGCTGGCATGAAGAGATAAAACCACCCTTAAGCTTTTTGAGAATTGGCTGTTCATTGTGTGTCATAAGTCTTACTCCAAAACATTTTTACTTATGAAGTTTGACTCCAATTTAAAGCGAATGAAGTTTAGCTTCAAATTGGTTTTAAGAAAATAGAGATCTACTCCACGAAAATAGATGTATCTGAATATGAAATTAGAGGCAAATCAACTTTTGAGAAGAGTTAGAAAAAAGAGAGAGGGTCAGATAAGAGAGCAAACGAAGATCGGAGTAATACCCAAGTAATTTCAAGACCTAGCACCTTAATATTACTTGGGGGCCTTAAGCTAAAAATCGAGCGCTTGTGTTGTCTTCAATTTTTGCGCTTGTGTACCATCCATATCTTCTTGAACTAACAAAGCGTAAATAAGGTCGAGAACAAACAGTTGAGAAATTTTAGTACCGATGGAGTCACCTTGTAATTTACCCTGACGGTTACCATTAACCAGCACATAATCAGCATATTCTGCTATCGATGAACGGGGATTATGAGTTAGAGCTACAGTTGTCGCTCCTGCTTCTTTTGCCAGTTTAAGCGCTTTTGTTGTTTCCAACGAGTTACCAGAGTGACTAATACCAATGGCTAGATCGCCTGGATGCAAAAGAGAAGCTTTCATATACATAAAGTGGTTATTGGTTAATGCATCAACATTGAAACCAATACGCATCAATTTATTTTTCGCATCTTCTGCAGTAATACCCGATGAACCAACACCAAAAAAATACACGCCGTGAGATGAGCGCAGCAGTTTTGCCACTTTCGCTAAAGTATCGAAGTTAAGTAGGTTAAGCGTTTCACCTAATACGTTATTGATCGTGTTATGTAACTTCTGTCCAATAAGCTCGGCACTATCGCTTGGGGTCACATCACTATCTAACAGAGATTTCTCATTAGGCGATGATGCAGTAGAAAGCTCTATAGCCAACTCCATCTTAAAATCTTGAAATCCTTTAAAACCCAGCGTTCGACAGAATCGGATAATCGTAGCCTCGCCCACATTTACCGCACTAGACAATTCAGCAATAGAGAAACGAGTAACATCAGCTGCATTATCAAGAACATAATCGGCAATTCTTTGAGCTGATGGCGTTAAACTTTCTTGTAAACTACCGATCATATCTAAAACTTTACCCGCTTTTATCGCTGTTGTTTTTGCGGTCATGCTATCCCCTACTGATTTATCGTATTGATTCTATTGTTATAACATTCTCACATGGCATAACAATAATGTGAAGTATTACTCCATTTACCAAGTGTTATATCAGTCGCATTTTCTTTGCGCAAATTTTATAAATCCAATATGGGTAAAAACAGTTCGATTTAAAATTGTTTGTCCAAATGTCGTACCAATCACATTTTAATGGTTTTGTTGTCTTGAACCGATTTTAGCCATTGCTTAATGAAATTTTACTCCATAGAATAAACTCAAACTCCACTTTTAAATATTTAATGAAGTAAAACTTCAGATTGATATCGAGGCATACCATGGAAAAACTAACAGGTCTAATTGCTGCTCCACACACTCCTTTTGATACTAATGGCAACGTTAACTTTGCTGCTATCGATCAAATTGCCGCTCACTTAATTAAAGACGGCGTAAAAGGAGTTTATGTTTGTGGTACAACAGGAGAAGGCATTCACTGTTCGGTTGAAGAGCGTAAAGCGATTGCAGAGCGTTGGGTTTCAGCATCTCAAGGCCAGCTAAAGATTACTCTACACACAGGTGCTCTAAGTATTGTTGATACACTAGAGTTGACTCGTCACGCTGAAACATTAGATATTTTCGCAACATCGGCAATTGGTCCTTGCTTCTTTAAACCAGGTTCTGTTGATGATCTTGTTGAATACTGTGCAACCGTTGCAGCAGCTGCGCCATCAAAAGGGTTCTACTACTACCACTCAGGCATGTCTGGTGTGAACCTAGATATGGAACAGTTCCTAATTAAAGCAGATAAAAAGATCCCTAACCTATCAGGTATTAAGTTTAACTCTGGTGACTTATACGAATACCAACGCTGTTTACGTGCTTGCGATGGCAAATACGACATTCCATTTGGTGTTGACGAGCATCTTCCTGGGGCACTTGCTGTTGGTGCTATTGGCGCAGTTGGTAGTACTTACAACTATGCAGCTCCGCACTTCACTAAAATGATTGAAGATTTCAATAACGGTGATCATGCAGCAGTTGTTAAAGGCATGGACAATGTTATTGCTCTAATTCGAGTATTAGTTGAATTTGGTGGTGTAGCAGCAGGTAAAGCCGCGATGGCTCTTCACGGTATCGACTGTGGCGACCCACGTTTACCACTTCGTGCTTTAACTACAGAACAAAAAGAAACAGTTGTTGCTAAGATGCGTGATGCTGGTTTTCTAAACGCCGCAAAATAATGGAATAAAAAGCATTAAGTACATGTTTTCGGTTTAGATAACATCCTAAAACTTAAGCTTAAATAACGACTTTAGACACCCAAATAAGACAAAACGAGGCGATATCACTACCGCCTCGTTTTTTATTGCGTGTTAATTCATTGCTTTTTAACAGTACAGATAGAATCTTAGCGATTAATCTGGAATATCTAAACCAAAATGCAAATACGCTCGATGAGTTGCAATACGACCTCGCGGTGTACGCTGTAAGAAACCTTGCTGAATCAAGTAAGGTTCTAATACATCTTCAATGGTATCTCTTTCTTCACCGATAGCTGCTGCTAAGTTATCCAGACCAACGGGGCCACCCATAAATTTATCAATGATAGCCAGTAATAATTTACGGTCCATATAATCAAAACCGCTGCTATCTACATCAAGCATATCTAGCGCTTTAGAAGCAACATCAGGACAAATATGACCATCACCCTTTACTTCGGCATAGTCGCGCACTCGACGTAGCAAACGGTTAGCAATACGAGGTGTACCACGCGAACGCATCGCAACTTCCATAGCTCCGGCTTCTTCCATTGATAAACCAAGGCAATCGGCACTGCGCTTTACAATGTTTTTCAAGTCTTCAACTTTGTAGTATTCCAAGCGCTGCGTTATACCAAAACGGTCACGAAGAGGTGAAGTAAGAGAACCGGCTCGGGTTGTTGCTCCTATTAAAGTAAAAGGGGGCAAATCAATCTTAATAGACCGAGCAGCGGGACCTTCACCAATCATAATATCGAGCTGATAATCTTCCATCGCAGGATAAAGAATCTCTTCAATATGCGGACTTAAACGATGGATCTCATCAATAAACAACACATCGTTTTCTTCTAAGTTTGTTAGAAGAGCGGCAAGATCACCGGCTTTTTCTAATACTGGGCCCGATGTAGTACGGATATTAACATCCATTTCATTGGCAACAATATTGGCTAATGTTGTTTTACCTAAGCCAGGAGGACCAAAGATAAGGAGATGATCCAGCGCTTCATTACGTAATTTAGCCGCTTTAATAAAGATCTCCATCTGGTCACGGACATGATCCTGTCCACGATAATCTTGCAGCAGCTTAGGTCGAATCGCACGATCAATCACATCTTCTTCACGTGATGTCGTGTGATTGGCAGAAATCAGACGATCCGCTTCAATCATGATATGAATTCCTACCTATTAAACCATTGAACGTAAAGCTTCACGGATGATCGTTTCACTGCTCATTTCAGGTTGAGCCACTTGTGAAACCACTTTAGAGGCTTGTTGCGGTTTATAACCAAGCGCAACTAGAGCACTAACAGCTTCATCTTCAGCACGCGCTTGCGAAGATGGGTTTTGAATTGGTGCATTTGACGCCGCCGTATCTTGAGCTGGTGTAAATAAGTCGCCTTCACCCCACCCTTTAAGACGATCTTTCATCTCAACCAATAGACGTTCTGCAGTCTTCTTACCTACACCCGGGATCTTCACTAATGTCGTGATATCTTCTTGCTCCACGCTAAGTACAAATTGGCTTGCTGTCATGGCAGAAAGAATGGCTAAGCCCAATTTAGGACCGACACCATTAGCTTTAATCACTTCACGAAAGAGCTCTCGCTCACTTTTCTTATTAAAGCCATACAGAAGTTGCGCATCTTCACGAACCACAAAATGGGTAAAAATAATCGCTTCTTGGCCGACTTCTGGCAGTTCATAGAAACAGCTCATTGGCATTTGAACTTCATAACCAATTCCGCCCACCTCAAGGAGTACCTCTGGTGGCTGTTTTTCTAATACGGTTCCGCGTAGTCGACCTATCACAACATTCTCTCTATATTTGAATGAATTACGTTATGCCGCTCCCTTTAAGAAGCAGCAATGCATTTTCTGGCCTTAGAATAGTAAAGAGCTGGATGGATATCCAGCTCTTTTCACTTATTTGACAGAAAAAAAGCAGCCGAAGCTGCTTTTAATAGAACAAAATATCAGGTTAGCGATATCGGCCTCGACGAGCACCAGATACCTGTCCAGCCATAGCAACTAACGTTCGGTTAGTATGAGCATGACAGATGGCAACGGCCAATGCATCGGCCGCATCAGCTTGAGGTTTGCCTTCTAGTTTCAACATAGAACAAACCATATGTTGAACCTGTAATTTATCAGCACTACCTATGCCAACCACCGCTTGTTTAATCAAACGGGCCGCATACTCATTAACAGGTAAGTCGGCATTAACCGCAGCAACGATAGCACTGCCACGAGCTTGACCTAACTTCAGAGCAGAGCTGGCATTTTTACCCATAAAGACTTCTTCAATGGCAAAAACATCTGGCTGAAATTGAGTGATAACTTCACTCACCCCTGTATAAATTTGTTTTAATCGACCTGGAATATCAGGGCAAGAAGTACGAATACAACCACTGCCTAAATACTCTAATTTTCGGCCTACTTGTCGTATCACCCCATATCCCGTAATACGAGATCCGGGGTCAATACCTAAAATAATCGACATTAATGCGTAGCTACACTTATTCTAGAGTTGCAGCAACTTCATCAGACATATCACCGTTATGATACACTTCTTGTACATCATCTAGGTCATCTAATACATCAATCAAACGCATCAATTTAGGCGCTGTTGTGATATCCAGATCCGCTTTAGTGGATGGCACTAAGGTTACTTCTGCGTTTGCAGCTTCAAAACCTGCCGCATCCATTGCATCTTTCACTGCACCAAACTCTTTTGGCGTAGTGTAAACATCAATCGAGCCGTCATCATTCGTCTCAACATCATCAGCACCCGCTTCTAATGCCGCTTCCATAACAGCGTCTTCATCAAGACCTGGAGCGTAAGAGATAACCCCTTTTTTATCAAATAGGTAGCTTACACTGCCATCGGTACCTAAGTTACCACCAGCTTTAGAAAATGCATGACGAACAGCAGATACAGTACGGTTGCGGTTATCAGTCATACACTCAACCATAACAGCAGTACCTGCAGGACCATAACCTTCATAGATTACGGTTTCCATATTGTCTTCACCATCACCACCAGCGCCACGAGTAACAGCACGGTTAATGGTATCGCGTGTCATGTTATTTGATAATGCTTTATCAATTGCAGCACGTAGACGGGGGTTATTTTCAACCTCTGCACCACCTTCTTTCGCTGAAACTACAATCTCACGAATTAGCTTAGTGAAAATTTTACCGCGTTTAGCATCCTGCGCCGCTTTACGGTGTTTGATGTTGGCAAATTTACTATGACCAGCCATATCTTACTCCTATTTCTTTGATACCAAGCTTCATAACCACCCAAAACATAAATGAGTATGGAGCATGGTATAAGCCCAAGGGACTCTCTGTTTCACAAAAATGAAAAAACTGGTCGTCCAGAACTCTGAGCGACCAGTTAAATATAAAAATCTACAGATACCAAGCGAGATTCTTAGCTCAGTATCCTCTCGAATTCACTGTCTTCACAATCAAAGACAGTGTCGATTTTATTACTCTGCAGATTCTTCTTTCGCTAGCTTAACCGCAATCGCTAATTCTTCAAGCGCTGCTGGGTTTGCAACACTTGGAGCATCAGTCAGTAGACATGCTGCTGCTGTTGTTTTAGGGAATGCGATAACGTCACGAATGTTCTCTGTACCACAAAGTAACATGACTAGACGGTCAAGACCAAATGCTAGACCCGCATGAGGAGGTGTACCGTACTTAAGCGCATCAAGTAGGAAACCAAACTTCAAGCGTTGCTCATCAGCGGCGATACCTAGAATATCAAATACTGCTGCTTGCATTTCGCCATTATGAATACGAACAGAACCACCGCCCACTTCATAACCATTTAGTACCATATCGTAGGCATTAGATAGCGCACCAGCTGGATTTGCTTTTAGCTCTTCAGGAGAGATATTCAATGGAGAAGTGAATGGGTGGTGCATTGCAGACAATGAACCATCTTCGTTCTCTTCAAACATTGGGAAATCAACAACCCATAGTGGTTTCCAAGCAGACTTATCTGTTAGACCTAGGTCTTCACCCAGTTTCAGACGTAGTGCGCCCATAGACTCAGTCACAACACGGTTACTATCGGCACCAAATAGAATGATGTCACCTGTTTGAGCATTTGTACGCTCAAGCAAGTTAGCAATAACTTCTTCGTTTAAGAATTTAGCAACAGGAGACTGAACACCTTCAAGGCCAGCAGCACGGTCATTAACCTTCATCCATGCTAGACCCTTAGCACCGTAAATACCAACGAACTTAGTGTATTCGTCAATTTGCTTACGGCTTAGTTCTGCACCACCTGGTACACAGATAACAGCAACACGACCTTTCTCATCGTTTGCAGGTGCTGAGAACACTTTAAAGTCAACGTCTTTAACAATGTCAGCAACATCAACAAGCTCAAGTGGGTTACGTAGATCTGGCTTATCAGAACCAAAACGACGCATTGCTTCGCTAAATGGCATGATTGGGAACTCGCCCAGATCAACATTTAGAAGCTCTTTCCACATTTCAGTGATCATCTGCTCAGTAACAGCACGAACCTGCTCTGCGCTCATGAAAGATGTTTCGATATCGATCTGAGTGAACTCTGGCTGACGGTCAGCACGAAGATCTTCATCACGGAAACATTTTACGATTTGGTAGTAACGGTCAAAACCAGACATCATCAGCAGCTGTTTAAATAGCTGAGGAGACTGTGGTAATGCGTAGAAGTTACCTTTATGAACACGGCTTGGTACTAAGTAATCACGTGCACCTTCAGGTGTTGCTTTAGTTAGTACTGGTGTTTCAATATCAAGGAAACCGTTAGTATCTAGGAAACGACGAACAAAGCTTGATGCTTTCGCACGCAGTTTAATACGATCGCTCATTTCTGGACGACGTAGATCTAGGTAACGGTACTTTAGACGCTGTTCTTCTGAGTTCTTTTGGTTAAAGTCTAGAGGAAGTACATCACTACGGTTGATGATTTCAAGACCTGAAGCTAATACTTCAACTTCACCCGTTGCCATGTCTTTATTTACTTGGCTTTCTGGACGAGTACGAACTTCACCTGTTAGACGAATACAGAATTCATTGCGCAGTTGGTTTGCTAATTCAAATACTTCTTTCATATCTGGATCAACAACAACCTGAACAATACCTTCACGATCTCGCATGTCGATAAAGATAAGACCGCCTAAGTCACGGCGACGGTTAACCCAGCCGCAAAGTTCTACTGTTTGTCCTGCTTGGGACTTGTTCAGTTGGCCACAATATTGGGTGCGCATAAGAAATTCCCGATCTATATACTTACATTCCTGTGAGCGATTTAAGTAAACTAATCACTTACCTTGCACAGGCTAATCTAGCCTCCCGACCTAGCATCGCTCAAAATTGCACCAAAAAGGCGGAGATATTTGGTCGGAAGATAAAAAATAACGAGGTATTATACCCAAACCTCTCAAAGATGCGAAGTTCAGTGCAAGGTAATTGTTCAGTCTACAAGCTCATTACTCAAAAAGGATCCACTATGCAGCCAAACTCATCACCACCATTACGATTAGGGCTCGCTATGTGGTCACATAACCAGTGGCAACAATCGATTTATGGCAAAGGTTGTAAAACAGGTGATCGCTTGGCTCGCTATGCAGAAACCTTTAATACCGTTGAAGGTAATACTACGTTTTACGCTGTTCCGAACTTAACTACAACCCAAAAATGGCACAGTGCAACACCGGATAACTTTCGTTTTACCTTTAAATTGCCTAAAACTATTACCCACCAGCAACAGCTTCGTCATAGCCAACAGAGTCTGAGCGATTTTTTCTCTGTAATGTCGCCTCTTGAGCACAAAATTGGTTTATGGAAGATACAACTCCCCGCAAGCTTTGGCCCAGAGTCTCTACCACTTTTAAAGCAGTTTCTCGATTTGTTTCCAAGTCACTATCCAGTTGGAGTTGAAGTTCGTCACGCCGCTTTCTTTGCCAAAGGTGAAGATGAGAGACGGTTCAACCACTTATTATTCGAAAAAAAAGCCAATCGAATTATTATGGATAGTCGACCAGTCTTTGCAGCCCCACCGACCTCTGCCGCTGTAAAAGATGCCCATCAAAAAAAACCTCGCGTCCCTGTTCATGCGATAGCGACAGCCGATAATCCTATGATTCGTTTTATTGGTCATCCAGACGATCTCAGCAATGACCCATTTTTTGCCAATTGGCTCACTCGCTTACCTATCTGGCTTAATGAAGGTAAACAGCCCTACCTTTTTATCCATACCCCAGATAATAATCACGCACCAGAACTTGCAACACGACTTTATGCGCTCTTAAAACAGCAAAGTATAAAGCAACTAAGTACTGTGAATTTACCAAGCATTACGCTACCAATCTTAAACGATGAGAATCCGCAGTTTAACTTACTGTAGATTTGCTGAATAAATAGGGGAAAGTGCGAATTGATAAAGACAAATGTTCCCATTTTCTCTACAATACGCGACCTTTCAGGCTTATGGATAGCCCACCTAGTTTGATGTTATCAATCAAATTAGAGTGTTTATTTGGGAATTCCAGTTCTTTAACTTATGAGGTTCGTGAGAATGGCAGGCCACGACAATATTTTTGCTGCGCCAATAGAAAAAATCGGTGACTTTACTTTTGATGCCCGTGTTGCCGAAGTTTTTCCTGATATGATCCAACGCTCGGTACCGGGCTACAGTAATATCATATCGGCTATCGGTATGTTGGCTGAGCGTTTTGCCAAACCACACTCAAAAATCTATGACCTTGGTTGTTCTCTTGGTGCTGCGACACTGTCTATGCGTCGTCATATAGAACAAGAAGGTTGTCAAATTATTGCGGTTGATAACTCAAGTGCAATGGTTGAACGCTGCCGTTTATTGGTCAATGCCTACCGCTCAGACACTCCAGTTAATGTCATTGAAGCCGATATTCGTGAAGTTGAAATCGAAGAGGCCTCAGTTGTTGTCCTTAACTTCACACTGCAATTTTTAGCTCCCGATGATCGCCAAACTCTATTAGAGAAAATCTATGCAGGTCTTCGCCCTGGTGGCATCTTAATTTTGTCAGAAAAATACGTTTTTGATGATGAAACCGCTCATGAGTTACTTATCGATCTGCACCATGATTTTAAGCGAGCTAATGGTTATAGCGAGCTAGAAATCAGTCAAAAGCGCAGTGCCATTGAAAATGTGATGCTGCCAGATTCTATTCAAACTCACCGTGACCGTCTTAGCCAGATCGGTTTTAGTAGTGTTGAAGTTTGGTTCCAATGTTTTAACTTTGGCTCAATGTTTGCGATTAAATAAGGTTTACGTTCCATTATGTTGTTTAGTTTTTCTGAGTTTTATCGACTTATCGCCCAACATGAAACCCTGCGTCCTTGGCTAAATATCCTGCCACAGCAACTGACGGATTGGGAAAATAAAGAACATGGCGATATGGGACGTTGGTTACGTGCACTTAAAAAGTTACCAACAGAAAAGCCTGATCTCATTAATATCCAAGATGAAGTAAGTGTTGCATACCAAAATGGTATTGAAAATGGTGAGCGTAAACGTATCGAAAGTTTACTACGTATCATGCAACCATGGCGTAAAGGTCCATTTAATATCCATGATATTCAAATAGATACCGAATGGCGCTCGGATTGGAAATGGGATCGAGTCCTACCTCACATTTCACCACTAAAAAATCGCACAGTACTTGATGTTGGCTGTAACAATGGTTATCACATGTGGCGCATGCTAGGTGAAGGAGCTCAACTTGCCGTAGGTATTGATCCATCTAGCCTGTTCTTGATCCAATTTGAAGCGATTAAACGCCTTATGGGTATGGATGACCGCGCTTACTTATTGCCACTAGGTATAGAGCAGCTTCCAGAACTCAAGGCATTTGATACTGTATTTAGTATGGGCGTGCTCTATCATCGCCGCTCACCTTTAGATCATATTATTCAGCTGAAAAACCAATTACGCAAAGATGGCGAATTAGTGCTAGAAACTATTGTAATAGATGGTGATGAAAACGATGTGTTAGTACCAACAGATCGTTACGCACAAATGCACAATGTGTATTTTTTCCCATCAGCTAAAGCGCTTAAAGTTTGGTTAGAAAAATGTGGTTTTGTAGATGTTCGAATCGTAGATCAATGTGACACTACTACAGACGAGCAGCGATCAACAGATTGGATGACAAATAACTCACTTCCTGATTATTTGGACCCAGATGATCCAAGCAAAACTATTGAAGGATACCCAGCCCCTAAACGTGCAATTTTAGTGGCTCGTAATCCTGACTAACGACTGACAAAGGGGTGCTGTTCGCATCCCTTTTTGTGCGCTAAACTAATGTGGTCTATAGAATTTTTGAAGTACTTTGGGAGAAATAATGCTTCGCCGCAGCGTACCCTTACTTGCCATTGCAGTGCTATCCGGTTGTACTGCAACTCAGCAAAAAAATCATCAAGAGACACTTGATGCTATTACGAACCTTGAAACCCAAATGCATGGTCAAATAGCGTCGATGTCTCAACATATTGATCAACAAAACCAGCATATTGCTAAGTTGGAGTCCAAATTAGCCAACATTTCAAAAGACGTAAAGTTTGTTAAACACAAAAGCTTAACTGAACCAAAACTTATTGTTGAAAAACAAATTGTTCGCGTACCAGTCGAAGAGAAAAAAGTCGATCCTAAAGTCGCCAACGGTAAAGTTGTTTTAGGACAGGAAGAGTGGGTTTGGATCGATTCAATCAAAGCCCACTTTAAAGCTCGTGTTGATACAGGTGCAACAACATCGTCTATCAACGCACAAGATATCCAGACTTTCGAGCGCGATGGTAAAGAGTGGATTCGCTTTAACTTAACTCATCAGGGTGAAGATAATACTGATGAGAAAGCACAAGCAGCAAAAGTGGATGAAATCGAAGCGCCTGTAGTGCGTTGGGTGAAGATTCGCCAAGCAAGCACAGAGGAAGCGGTTCGTCGTCCTGTGGTTGAGCTATGGGTTCAACTGGGATCTCTTCATGAAAAAGCTCAGTTTACACTCGCAGACCGTTCGCAGATGGATTATCCCGTTCTATTAGGTCGTGAATTTTTCAAAGATATTGCACTTGTTGATGTTGGTAAAAAATACATCCAAGGAAAGACTGAGCCAAAACCAGAGCCAGCAGCTGTAACAAAATAATTAAATGAAGAGGATGTCATGACGTCTAGAGTTCCGTTTTATTTTTTGATCTCTATTCTCATTACGGTAGGACTTGCGCTAAGTATTTATCGTCATGAAGTGTATGGTGTGCCATGGACTCCAGGTGAACACCGTCAAGTATGGGAACTTGAAGCTCGAGTTGAGTTCGATGCAATTGGCGAACCTGTAAAGGTCTCTATGGCTGCACCAAAAACCCAACAAGGTTTTACTCTTATAGATCAAAGTACTTCATCACCAGGCTATGGTGTAGCTACCGTTGATAACGACCAAGGTCACCGCATCGAGTGGACCATTCGAGATGCAATTGGTAAGCAGATTCTCTACTACAAAACCCAAATGTTGGTAGATAATCAATCAGATTACAAAGAGATCGCACCTAAAGGCGAACCCGCTACTGTTAGCTTAGATAGCCCACAACAGACAGCTGCGACAGCACTGCTGGCTCAAGCTCGTAATTTATCATCAGATGACCTTACGTTAACTCGTGAGCTAATCAAAGAATTTAACGACAAACAGAACCAAAATGCCTCCCTACTTCTTAACAGCTTAACTCGTGAGCAAGCAATTACGAATTTGCTGTCGATGGATGGTATCTATTCTCGTGTTGTCGGTGGTTTACAGCTTGAAGATGGTCGTCGTCGCCAAAGCATTACGCCAATGGTTGAAGTCTGGGACTCAGCGAATAAAGAGTGGCAGTTATTTAACCTAGAAACCGGCATTAAAGGCAAACCAGAGAATGTTTTAATCTGGAACCAGCAAGGCCACTCGTTACTTGATGTTGTTGGTGGACGTAACTCCAATGTAAGCTTCTCGATCATTGCGCAAGACATTACGCCACAACAAGCAACACAAGAGAAAGTTCAAGCCGAAGATCTACTTAACTTCTCTATCCATAGCTTACCAATTGAAGAGCAAGCAATGTTTAAAACCATTATGCTTGTCCCGATTGGTGCTCTTATCGTGGTCTTCCTACGTATTATTGTGGGCTTAAAAACCTCTGGTACGTTTATGCCAGTTCTGATCGCGGTTGCATTTGTTCAGACACAGCTACTAACAGGTATCTTAGGCTTCTTATTAATTGTTGGTACCGGCCTCATTATCCGAAGTTATTTATCCAAGCTTAACTTACTCTTAGTGGCCCGAATATCCGCCGTTATAATAACGGTTATTATGATCATTTCTGTCTTTACGGTTGTCGCTTATAAGATTGGTCTAGTCGAAGGCTTAAGTATCACCTTCTTCCCAATGATTATCCTATCTTGGACAATTGAACGTATGTCTATCCTATGGGAAGAAGAAGGGGCAAAAGAAGTGTTTGTTCAAGGTGGTGGTTCGCTATTAACTGCGGTACTTATCTATCTAGCCATGACAAACCCATTAATTCGTCACCTTACTTTTAACTTTATTGGTCTGCAACTTATCATTATGGCAGCCATTCTACTGTTGGGTACTTACACCGGTTACCGAATCAGCGAATTACGTCGATTCAAACCGCTGGCGGAGGACTAAACCATGTCATTTTTGTCACAGTTTACCTCCCCTAGCAAACTGAAAAAACGCGGTATTATGGGGATGAACCAGCGTAACCACAGTTACATTGGCCGCTATAATGATCGTAGTCGTTACCCGTTGGTAGATAACAAGTTAAAAACCAAGATTGTCGCGCAAGAGTACGGCGCGACAGTTCCAGAACTGATTGGTATTATTGACAGTCAAGCGACCGTTAAAACCATCCATAATATGGTAAAAGATTGGCCTGGATTTGTGATTAAACCGGCACAAGGTTCTGGTGGTAAAGGCATATTGGTGATCGTCAAACATAAAGATGGTGTCTATGTAAAACCATCAGGTGCAGAGATCAACAAGGAAGATGTAGAGCGTCATATTACCAATACACTAGCAGGTCTATTCTCGCTAGGGGGTAAGAATGATGTTGCCATGGTCGAAAACCTGATTGAGTTTGATAATGTCTTTGATGGCTTTAGCTATGAAGGTGTTCCGGATGTTCGTGTTATCGTATTCAAAGGATACCCTGTAATGGCGATGATGCGTTGTTCAACGTCAGCCTCTGATGGTAAAGCGAACCTTCACCAAGGCGCTGTCGGTGTTGGTATCGATATTGCCAGCGGAAAGGCTATACGTGCAGTGCAGTTTAATAAACCGATCGAACGTCACCCAGATACCGATAGGTTATTAAGCGAGTTAGAAGTTCCTAACTGGGAAAAACTACTAACCTTAGCCTCAAGTGCGTGGGAAATGACAGGACTGGGTTATATGGGTACCGACATGGTCTTGGATAAAAAACTTGGCCCTATGGTTCTAGAGCTAAATGCTCGTCCCGGTCTTGCTATTCAAATTGCGAATGGCTGTGGTTTGTTACCCCGTTTGCGCCATATTGAGATGATGGGAACATCATTTAGAATGCCAACACCTGAAGAGCGTGTTGCCTATTCTGCCCATCAATTTGGTGCTAAACCACAGTTCTGATCAAACGAATATTGATAACCATCTAATATAGACATCTAATCTAAGCCTCGACTCTCCCATCGAGGCTTTTTTCTATTTTTCTCTCAAGTTTTTTTGCGTCTAACCGATAACATTACTGAGTTTATTATTAACCCTGTGATTTTTATGACGGCTGTCCATACCTTAGACAAAGCACAACTTATCAACGAGATTCAACTGGGCAATCAGTTAGGTCATGCCGTTGAGCAAGGACGTCGTTCAGATTTTGCTCTTATGTTGGCCCTGCTTTCTCCAGACTTTCTAGAGAACACTCCCGTTGATCATATTGATAATAAACCCGTTACCGACTCCCAGCTTCGTGGCTACTTTGAATTACAAGACTCTCGCCCATTAACCACATCCGAATTTTGTTATGAGCGAGGAGCAGTACAAGCTGAAGCATTTCACCAAGGTGGGTTGGCAAGTTGCCGACTCATGGATGGTTTACAGCCTATTGCACTTACTTTTCCACCACAAGATACGAAAGGGATGCCTGAAGAGCTATATCATAACCTATCAGGTCACGAGCGTCGTAAATTGCCGCCAACAGAAATAATTGTACCAGAGTCTTCACCTCAACGACTTTATGGTGCGCTAGTACAAGCAAAACGCTTTGCTGAAATGCAAGCACAAGCACCACAGATCTACGCAACAGCTTAGTTTCTAGCGTAATGTTGCATAGCTGCCTACATATCCCCACCTAATTATTACCATACAAATTACTGTTTTATAAATTTCGTGAACTCACTCATAGCTTATTCATCCAAACTATTAGCAACAAGCAAACTTTTACTACCATCAAAATAAAGAATAAAACCAAGTAAGTTGATAAGTAATCGATCACCGTCTCTATTGGCTAGTAGGGTTAACGAATTTCTAGTAGGAGAAAATATGCAAATCGCTCAATCTGTTGTCGTCATTACTGCTGCTGGCAGCGCCATCGGTCGGGCTATGGCTATGCATTTTTCTCAATTAGGTGCTCATATCGCTCTTATTGATACAGATGCATCTCACCTTCAAACGACATTAGAGTGCTGTCAAACATTGAAAAATCCATGTCACGGCTACCTAATAAAAGATCTGACAGAGGCAAACATTCATCAAATCGGACTCAAAGTACTTCAGGATTTTGGCTCAATAGATATCCTCGTAAATTGCTGGCAAGGTATTGTGTTGCCAAACCTTTTAAGTAGCCACTCAGAAGAACATATGACTCAAGCCCTTACCCAAGACTCTACCCTATTTTTTTCCTTTGGTCGTTTTATTGCTAACTATATGAAATCAAATAAAAGAGCTGGTGTGATATTAAATGTGATCACATCAGAAACCTTAGATACGGCCAATTATACTATCGGAAATAAGGCGATGATTGCGGGCCTAACACAAAACTGGGCAAAAGAGTTAAAACACTTCGATGTTCGGGTAGGAAGTATTGTGCCAATCTCATACCAAGAGACAAATACATCTGCCCCTCTGTCTCTCTCAATGCAGTATGAAATGGTTCGAAGTGCTGAATATATTGTTGAAAATGACTACTTTAATGGCCGAATCATTGAAGCTGAACATCAATAACAACTTAATTTCTTACATAAAAGACAGACAGAAAAAAACCCGCTACATGAGCGGGTTTTTAATTTAAGGTCTAAAACTAATGATTAAGCTTTTGCTTTCTCTTTCTTAGTTTTTGCTGGTTTCTCAGTTAGAGGCTCAGACTTCTTAATCACTGTAGTGCCTTCGAAAGTCTCGCCTTCAACGAAAGCTTTACCGTAGTAAGATGCTAGTAGTACATCTTTAAGCTCAGCAATTAGAGGGTAACGAGGGTTTGCACCAGTACACTGGTCATCAAACGCTTCTACTGATAGCTCATCAAGCTTAGCTAGGAAGTCAGCCTCTGGAACACCTGCTGCCTGAATAGACATAGGGATTTCTAGGTTAACTTTTAGCTCATCTAACCAAGTTAGTAGACGCTCAATCTTCTGTGCAGTGCGGTCGCCTGGCTGAGATAGACCTAGGTGATCAGCAACTTCTGCGTAACGACGACGAGCTTGTGGGCGGTCGTACTGAGAGAATGCAGTCTGCTTAGTTGGGTTATCGTTCGCGTTGTAACGAACCACGTTAGAAATCAACAGTGCGTTAGCTAGACCGTGTGGAATATGGAATTCTGCACCCAGTTTGTGAGCCATTGAGTGACATACACCTAGGAATGCGTTAGCAAACGCGATACCAGCGATAGTTGCCGCATTGTGAACTTTCTCACGAGCAATTGGATCTTTAGCACCATTTGCATAGCTAGATGGTAGGTATTCTTTTAGCATCTTAAGTGCTTGTAGAGCCTGACCGTCTGAGTATTCGTTAGCAAGTACTGATACATAAGCTTCTAGTGCGTGAGTTACCGCATCGTAACCACCAAATGCAGTTAGAGACTTAGGCATGTTCATCACAAGGTTTGCATCAACGATAGCCATGTTTGGTGTTAGTTCGTAGTCAGCAAGTGGGTACTTAGCACCAGTCTTATCGTCTGTTACAACCGCAAATGGTGTTACTTCAGAACCAGTACCAGAGGTAGTTGTGATACATACAAGCTCAGCTTTTTGACCCATTTTAGGGAACTTGAAGATACGCTTACGAATATCCATAAAGCGCATTGCAAGGTCTTCAAAACATGTTTCTGGGTGCTCGTACATTACCCACATGATCTTAGCCGCATCCATTGGAGAACCGCCACCAAGAGCAAGAATAACGTCTGGTTGGAAGCTCTTCATCATTTCAGCACCCTTCTCTACTACAGATAGAGTTGGATCAGCTTCTACGTCAAAGAAAGTTTGAACTTCCATACCTTGAGCTTTAAGCAGTGCGACGATTTCATCTGCATAACCGTTGTTAAATAGGAAACGGTCAGTTACTAGGAATGCGCGTTTCTTACCTTCAAGGTCGCTAAGTGCGATTGGAAGGCTACCACGACGGAAGTAGATTGATTTAGGTAGTTTGTGCCACAACATATTTTCAGCTCGCTTCGCTACTGTCTTCTTGTTGATAAGGTGCTTAGGACCCACGTTCTCAGAGATAGAGTTACCACCCCAAGAACCACAACCTAGAGTTAGAGACGGTGCAACGTTAAAGTTGTAAAGGTCACCGATACCACCGTGAGTAGTAGGGATGTTTACAAGAATACGAGCTGTTTTTAGACGGTCACCAAAGTACTTGATACGGTCAGCGTTTACGTCTTGGTTAGTGTATAGGCCAGATGTGTGACCGATACCACCGATTTCAACCATAGTTACTGCTTGGTCAACCGCATTTTCAAATGAAGTTGCACGGAACATACCTAGAGTTGGAGATAGTTTTTCGTGAGCAAATTCATCATCAGCGCTTACCTGTAGGCCTTCACCGATAAGAATTTTCGTTGCAGCAGGAACTTTAACACCTGCCATTTCAGCAATCTTAACTGCTGGCTGACCAACGATATCTGCGTTTAGTGCACCATTAATAAGCAGTACTTTACGAACTTTATCTGCTTCTTCTTTAGTTAGAACATAACCGTTATGAGAAGCAAAACGCTCTTTAACTTCATCGTAAACTTCGTCCATAACGATAACTGCCTGCTCAGAAGCACACACTACACCGTTATCGAAAGTCTTAGACATAAGAACAGAAGCTACAGCACGCTTAACGTCAGCAGTTTCATCAATAACAACAGGAACGTTACCAGCACCAACACCGATAGCAGGCTTACCAGAAGAGTATGCTGCTTTAACCATGCCTGGACCACCAGTAGCAAGGATAAGGTTGATATCATCGTGCTTCATTAGGGCATTTGAAAGTTCAACAGATGGCTGATCAATCCAGCCAATGATGTCTTTTGGTGCACCGGCTGCTACTGCTGCATCAAGAACAAGTTTTGCTGCTGCGTTAGTAGATTCTTTAGCACGTGGGTGTGGTGAGAAGATAATTGCGTTACGTGTTTTTAGAGAGATTAGAGATTTGAAGATTGCTGTAGAGGTTGGGTTAGTCGTTGGAACGATACCACAGATGATACCTACAGGCTCAGCAATAGTCATAGTGCCGAACTCGTCATTCACTTCAAGAATGCCGCAAGTTTTTTCATCTTTGTATTTGTTGTAGATAAATTCTGATGCGAAGTGGTTTTTGATAACCTTATCTTCAACAATACCCATTCCAGATTCAGCAACAGCCTGTTGAGCTAGAGGGATACGAGCGTTGTTTGCAGCAAGAGAAGCAGCGCGGAAGATTTTATCCACTTGCTCTTGAGAGAAAGTTGCGAACTCTTTCTGAGCTGCTTTAACACGCGCAATCATTGCATCTAGTTCAGCCATATTTGTTACAGGCATAGTTAACTCCTAAACTTAATATTGAAAACTTTTTAGTAAGGATACGTTCTCAATCCTTTATGCCACTCGTTGTTTTCCGTTATAACAACTCAGCAACACACATACTTAGTAAATTGCTTTCAAAACTGATTATAAAATTTCACACCATGAAAAAACTTGATTTAGATCATTTGCTGTTAAAAATTTACATTTTTCATCAAAATTTGATCTAAGCAGTTAAAAATCAACAAGTTAAAATCATTTTCTGTGATCGTTAAGCTTGTTTTTGGCGAATATAGACTTTAATCAGTTTCTTCGCGTAAGGAAATAATATGTAATATTTCTACATTTATTACTAAATCCTACGCATTTTGTGACAAAAATCACTATTTATTTGTTCATCTGGTCAATTTTGTTGCATATATTCTAGCACGCCAGCCGCCCAAACAGATAATAGCTTGTTATTTGATTTACACAAACAAAACAAAATTAAAATTTATGACAAAACATTTCAATGCCCCAGCTCGAATCAGATTAAATAATTAAAACAACAAGATCTTCAAATCACGACTTTAACGGCCAGCTTGTCACTCTTGCTGTTAAAATTTACTTGGAGGTAATTAGAGCAATTTTAAAATCGATTTCTGTCCCTCAATAGCTAGATATTTTGCTTGAGCCACGCCCTATTGATAGCTTAAAGTATCGCCAATTAGAGAAATACAGGCACTCATATTCATTTATTATGACTGGCTATCCAAACATAACAAATGGCCATGCTTTATATTCTCATCCATCGACACTTACATGATGTGGTTACTTCAATGCCATCTTTAGAATTTGCTATTTTCCTTCAATTTTTTGTGGGGTTAATCGCCGCAGTTAATCCGATAGGCATCATGCCTGTTTACGTTTCATTGACGGGCCATATGACACCAGAAGAGCGAAACCGAACGGCCTTAACCGCCAACGTTGCGGTTGCCATTATTCTGATTGTTTCGTTATTAGCTGGGCAGTGGTTACTGGATATGTTCAGTATCTCACTAGATTCGTTCCGAGTTGCCGGGGGCCTACTACTTCTGACTATCGCATTCTCGATGATGAGCGGAAAAATAGGTGAAGGAAAACAGAACAAACAAGAAATATCAGAATCGGTCAGTCGAGAGCAAATTGGTGTTGTTCCATTGGCCATGCCTCTTTTAGCAGGACCTGGTGCTATCAGTTCAACCATCGTTTATGGTTCGCGTTATCCAGGTTTAACCAGCATCTTAGGCATCGCGGCAACCATTATTACCTTTGCATTTTGTTGTTGGTTACTGTTTAGAGCGGCCCCTCTTATTGTGCGAGTGCTTGGTCAAACTGGTATTAACGTTATTACTCGAATTATGGGCTTAATCCTTGCTGCATTAGGTATTGAATTTATCGCCAATGGATTACGTGCGCTGTTTCCAGGTTTAACTTAATGAATCATTTGCCTGATATAATTAAATTTATGCCATTTGATGCTATAATCAGGCAGAAATAAATCGCTAAAAAGCCTCGCTAAGTTCGAGGCTTTTATTTTACTGATCCGAATAGACATTCCTCGTTATGGTTACTCTCACTCCACGCCAACGCCTTTATCAAATCATTTTTGGAACTCAAACTCGATATGGTCAACTCTTTGATATTGGTCTAATTATTGCCATTATCAGTTCCGAGGTAATTTTAATTATTTCATCTGTTACCAGTATTGAATCCAAGTTTTCTACAACACTTTATATTTTAGAGTGGTTCTTTACCCTTCTATTTACTGTTGAGTATATTTTGCGGCTTTACTGCTCGCCAAAACCCTGGGCTTATGCGCGAAGTTTTTATGGCCTAATTGACTTAATTGCGATTGTGCCAGCTTATATCGCGTTCTTTATTCCGGGTTCAAACTATCTATTAATCGTACGTTTAATCCGAGTACTGCGAATCTTTAGAGTGCTAAAACTTGCACGTTATCTTAGAGATTCCAATATCTTATTACGTTCCTTAATGCAGGCTCAGCGCAAGATACTCGTCTTTTTTAGCTCAGTTTTGGTCCTTGTAACCGTCTTTGGCTCTTTGATGTTTATCATTGAAGGACCTGATAATGGTTTCACGAGTATTCCACAAAGTATTTATTGGGCAATTGTGACAATCACGACTGTCGGTTATGGTGATCTCGTCCCCCATACAGTGTTAGGTAAAGCAGTGGCATCGCTTACTATGCTGTTAGGCTATTCAATATTAGCAGTACCAACAGGTATTATTACGGCTGAAATTAACCAAGAAATTAACCACCATAAGGCACTTATTCGTTGCCCTAATTGTGCAACAAGCGGCCATGATATGGATGCTGATTACTGCAGAAAATGTGGTAGTAAACTTCCTGAGCACCTTTAAGAAAGTAAAAAAAGAGCATCAAAAAATACCCATAAATAGGTATTCAACTTTATTTTACAGATTAAAATAAAACTACAACTTAATAACATTCAAAAGAAAAAGAGACGATATCATCTTGTAATATCGTCTCTTTTTTATATTTAACAATAGAGTTGTAACGAAATTGTTTTGATTGTTATTTCAAATCAGAAACTACTCAATTGATTAATTATTCATTTTTTTGAATTTTGCTGTCTTAAATAATCAACAGCTTTATCAGGAAAGTCAGTAAATACACCATCGACATTAGCGGTTTTATAAAATACTTCTAACATTCCATTAAAGTCATCAGTATAAGCAGGAATACGCCCTTTATCGGCTCTAAAGGTATATGGATGAACGACCATGCCATTTTCATGGGCGGCCTTAACCAACCCAGTTAACTGAATATTGTCTTTCGTTGATTTATCAGAGACCACCATTGGTTTCCATGGACCGATACCATCAGCGTATTTAGACAGCTTTTTCATCCCATCAGGTTTAAACATCCAATCGTAGCTATAAGGCTGGGCTTTACCGTCTTTGTCATACACCATGGTCTCATTCCAATCAGTGTATGCCATCAACTGAACCAAATTTAAATCCATATCGAGCTCTGGCATTAACTCGTCATTAATACGCTTAAGTTCGTTAAAGTCAAAAGTTTGCAGATAGACTTTGCTGTCTTTATTTGTATAACCATATTGTTTTAATACTTTAAGTACCGCTTTACTGATGTCCTTACCTTCATGACGATGGAACCATGGCGCTTTAATTTCTGGATAAAGACCAATATCATAGCCTAATGTTTTATTAAGCCCTTGAATCATCTCTATTTCTTCTTGGAAGGTAGGAACTGTGAAATGTGACTTCCACATAGGAAAACGATCAGGGAAACCTTGAACTTGTTTGCCGTTTTCAATATTAAAGCCTTCCGTTACTGTCAGTTGCTTAATTTCAGGTAAAGTGAAATCAATCGCATAATAACGACCATCTTTACGGGCTCGATCTGGGAAAACTTCAGCTACGTTTGTCACACGATCTAAATAATGATCATGTAAAACCACTAGCTGATTATCTTTCGTCATCACAACATCCTGCTCAATATAGTCAGGGTGCATTGCATAAGCCAAAGCTTTTGCGGGTAAAGTATGTTCAGGTAGATAGCCTGATGCACCTCGGTGCGCTACTACAATTTTGTCGGAGAGATCAGATTGGGCAAAAGCAGAAGGAGCTAACATTGCAGCAGTTAATGCCAAGGTTAAGCCTAATTTTGTCATTATTATTTGTCCTTAAAGTATTAATCCAACTTAAATATTGAGTCTTATATGAATAGTGAAACTCTTATCTAAAGTTCGAACAAATAGTACGAGATATTTATGACAAATTTTCGACAGCAATAGCAAAATGTGATCAATTTTGCTCGAACAAGCATAGTTAATGTTCGAATAGTGATCTTGGTGCAAATTCCTATTAGGACAATTTAAAAAAACATTATGATTTGAAGATATATTAAAAGGCTAACAGCAATAACTCTTAGCCTTTTATTTTATAAAATCAGTTCTTATTGAATTTGAGTCTTACTCACTGGGGCTGCTTTTTTAATATCGAATGAACCGATATAAGTACCTCGATCATTACCACTCCAGGAATAAACGTCACCATAAGCTGTGACAAATGTAAAACCATAATGGTCAGGATACGTAGCAATAATTCGTTCAGGAATGACAATTAAATCTCTTGTACTATCTAAAAGACCACCACCAAACTCTTTATTACCCCAACTGCTTATCCATGCTTTAGGTTCATCACTTATGCCAGAAATTGCCATGAAGGCTTCACCATTAGTAATAAAGTGTCCTACATTATTACCATCTTTTAGACCAAAGCCTCTAAACCATCCATATTTATCTTCAGTCGATACAGAATCATAATCATAGAATTTCTCAAACGAAACTTGATCACCTTTTTTCGCGCTCAGATTCCAAATCCCTTTCCAGGATAGAGTCTTTCCATTGGCAAATAATGCAGTAAAACCATCATCACTTGCCATAATATCTTTAGCGTTTTCTAACTCAGAATGTAAGCCTTTTAATTCATGAGAGTATGTATTCCCCCCATAAAAAACACTTCCCCACGTCAGTACTTGACCACTTTCTGTTAATGCAGCAAAAGCACCATGATTTGCGACTA
This sequence comes from Photobacterium damselae, assembly GCF_003026815.1. Classification (GTDB taxonomy): domain Bacteria; phylum Pseudomonadota; class Gammaproteobacteria; order Enterobacterales; family Vibrionaceae; genus Photobacterium; species Photobacterium damselae. The sequence continues at coordinate 243,819 of NZ_PYOG01000001.1, forward strand.
CTTTCTTAATATTCTCTAACGGTTCCAATAATTTCTGATTAACTTCATTAACACGCATTTGCTGATAGTAACCAGGTACTGGAACACGTTTTAAACCATTCGGGCACCCATCCTGAGTATAAAACGTCTTATTACTTTCTTTACATGTCGTCGTATCTTCAACTAACTTAACTTTAAAACCAGCATAATCATATACAGGTGAACCGCCATAACTGGAAATTCCCCATACGATGACCTTTTTATTTTTTGTTAAAGCTGCAAAAGCGCCATCTGTTGCAACTAAGTCATTAAATAATAAAGACGGCTCATTATTATCGATATTGCGAAGTTTATCGAAATAGAGATCCCAATTAAAATGGGTTTTCGCATCAGTCGCCTGAATTAATTGACTTGTGCTCGGTGATAAATCGGTATCAGACAACTCTCCTTTTTCTTTAGCTAGAGCTTCTTTTTCAGCCTGTTCTTGCGATTCCTTTACCTTTTGTGCCGCTATATCTCGCAAATACTGTTTATATTCATGCGAAGCACTGCCCCATTCAACTAGCTCACCTCTTGTCGTTAAGATAGCAAACCCATTAAAATCTTGGCCTAAACCGACAAATTTAGCTATTGGCGCATCTTGTTTTAAATACTTACAGGTTCCTGAAAAATCAGCTTTTGTCATTTTGTCGGTCACTAAGCACACTTGACCATTTTCTGTTTTTAATGCAAAAGCATGTTTATTACCCATCATTTGAGTAAATTTAAATTGGTCCTGCAACAAAGTGTCGGTAAAATTCCCCAAAGAACCAACAACATGGACTTGCCCATATTCATTTAAAACAGCAAAGGATCGTAAACTAGGTACAACATCAACAATTTTCTCTTGATTTACCGTTTGTAAATAGTCTTCTTCTCCGATAAATGTTTTAGTGCCCCATGTAAACAAGTTTCCCTGCATATTAATGGCTGCAAAACCGCTATAGTTAGCTTCGACTTTACGGATATTGTGCTTAAATTCCTCGCTTAATGAACGATTCATTTGTGCCAAACCACTTTCGGCTAACGTTATATTTTCAGATATATCACTATCATTATATAAATTAACGCTACCTAAGGTATTGGATTTCCGATCAATTAGAAAACGCTTTTGATAACGAAATTTTGCCAAATGTAATTGGTCTTTAATATAATAACGAACTTCAATTAATAACGGTTTTAAATACTCATTACCTGATAATTGATATTCACATTTTGTTGATAATTCATGATCTTGAGCTGAAGTTTCACCTTCACTTATCCAACGACAAGCAACTTTAGTGTATTCAGTCTCTTGAGCGGAGAGAAAAGAAACCTTAAATGACAACTTATCTCTTGCCCCATATACATCATAATAATCATTTAACTTATTATTTAATCGAGAAATATTTAATAAACGACCAACCTGGATCTCACTGCTCGCTGGGTGTGATTTAAGAACGTCATTAATATTTTCAGGCAATTGATATACCTGATAAGAACCAACACGATTAGATGATACATCTAAAGGTTTTACCTGATCTTTATTAACACTCTCTTCAATTATATTTGAATCTTCTGGATTAACTGCGATCGAAATCGTTTGATCATCGAGAGAAATGCCCTTATTTAAGTCAGCAATTTCAGCTGGCTTATCAAGAGATAAATGATCTTGCTGTATATCCTTAACCGCACTTTCTTTTATTACATTCTGAGAAGAAGATGATGTAACAAAGTCTTCTGGTTTTATCTCTGTAACTTCAAGTTTCTTATCTATTGATAGCGGAGGAGAAATTGTTACTACTGGCTGATGTTCACGATTATTTAAAACAACAGTCTCTCTATTTGAATTTACTTTCTCTTCAGTCGCGGATGCAACTTTATTACGACTTGGATTAAGAATAGGAGTAGAAGATGTCTTAACCGTATTATCGGCTGAATTTTTGACTGGAGTTGCAGCAGCATCATCACCACCTCCTCCACCACAACCACCTAAAACCAATGCTGATACTAACCAAACCTTACGCATAAATTCCACCTAAGCATAATAAAAGGATGGCGATACTAGCGAATAACAAAAATAGTGTAAATGTAAAATTAACTATTCATTAAATTTAATTAATCAATTGTGTTTTATAAATATCCTTAAAATACAAAAATTTATTTATCTAATTGAATTATAAAAGATAAAAAAAGCCGATAAGGAATCACTCCCCTATCGGCTTGTATTTTTAAGTGACGCTTTTAACGAATAATCATTTCGCTAATTGCGCTAATAACATTACTTACGGCGCCAAGTTGTACCTTGAGGGCCATCTTCTAGAATGATACCCATTTCAGTTAACTTATCACGAGCTTGGTCAGCGGCAGCCCAATCTTTGGCAGCACGAGCATCAAGACGCTGTTGAATCAATGCTTCAATCTCTGCCACGTCGTCATCATTTGCACCACTTTGTAGGAATACTTCAGGCTCTTGACCTAATAAACCTAGTACATCAGCCAGTTCACGCATACGAGCACCAAGAACCGATGCAGCAGCCATATCGTCTGTTTTTAGACGGTTAATTTCACGCGCCATGTCAAACAGCACTGAATATGCTTCAGGAGTATTGAAGTCATCATCCATAGCTTCTTTAAAGCGAGCAACAAACTCTTCGCCACCAGCAGCTTCAACTGAAGTATCAAGACCACGAAGTGATGTGTATAAACGCTCTAAAGCAGAACGAGCTTGTTTTAGGTTATCTTCGCTGTAGTTTAGCTGGCTGCGGTAATGACCAGACATTAGGAAGTAACGAACTGTTTCAGGATCATAATGGTTTAATACATCACGAATAGTAAAGAAGTTACCAAGAGATTTAGACATTTTCTCGCGGTCAACCATCACCATACCACTGTGCATCCAAGTATTTACATACTGGGTATCATGCGCGCAGCAAGATTGAGCAATTTCGTTTTCATGATGTGGGAACTGAAGATCCGAACCACCACCGTGGATATCAAAATGATCGCCTAAAATAGCTGAGTTCATTGCTGAACATTCAATGTGCCAACCTGGACGACCTGGACCCCATGGTGATTCCCATGTTGGTTCACCCGGCTTAGACATTTTCCATAGTACAAAATCAAGAGGGCTACGTTTTGCCAGCTCAATATCAACACGAGCACCAGCTTGCAGCTGATCAAGATCTTGCTTAGATAGACGGCCGTAATCTTTAAACTTGCTCACTTCAAACATCACATCGCCATTATCGGCAACGTAAGCGAAACCACGCTCAATCAGACGTTCACAAAGAGCAATGATTTCGCTAATAAAAGCAGTTGCTCGTGGCTCAACATCAGGACGCTTCATGCCTAGTGCATCAAAGTCTGCGTGCATTTCACCAATTAAACGTTCTGTTAGTGAATCGCATGTTTCACCATTTTCAGCAGCACGTTTGATGATTTTGTCGTCAATATCGGTGATGTTACGAACAAACGTTAAATCGTAGCCCAAGTAGCGAAGGTAACGAGACACTACGTCAAAAGATACGAATGTACGACCGTGTCCAATATGACATAAATCGTAGATTGTAACCCCACAGACGTACATACCTACTTTACCAGGGTGAATGGGCTTGAATTCCTCTTTTTGTCGCGTCAGAGAGTTATAGATTTTTAACATGCTCTTCTTTACTCATTTTTGGGGTTACATTAAAGCAGTAATTACACCTTTTATGATTAGTGATGGCAAGGAAAATCCACTACTAACCCACATTTAGGCTATCTTGAAAGCAAGAAGCACGTTAATATTTGTGATAAATCGCTGCAATCGTTAAAATTTGCAGCTTAGTGAAAACAGTCCAGTAAAGGAAAAAACCATGGTAACGCTTCACACTAATTTTGGTGACATCAAAATTAACCTATTTGAAGAGCAAGCACCTGAAACTTGTGCAAACTTCCTACGTTACTGCCGTGAAGGTTTCTACAACGGTACCCTATTCCACCGTGTTATCGATGGCTTCATGATTCAAGGCGGCGGCATGACTTCTGGCATGCAAGAGAAAGAAACTCACGCACCAATCAAAAACGAAGCGAACAACGGTCTAAGCAATAAGACTGGTACTCTTGCAATGGCTCGTACTAACGCGCCTCACTCTGCAACTTCTCAGTTCTTTATCAATGTTAAAGACAACAATTTCTTAGACTTCACTGGCGAAAACATGAGTGGCTGGGGCTACTGTGTATTCGGTGCTGTACTAGAAGGTATGGACATTGTTGAAAAGATCAAAGCAGTGAAAACAGGTCGTAGCGGCTACCACGCAGATGTGCCAGTTGAAGATGTTGTGATCGAAAGCGTAACTATCGAAGACTAATCTTCATTGAATAAGGGCGATCTTTAAGATCGCCCTTTCTTTATTGACTATGACCACACTTTTTATTTCAGATTTACACCTCAGTGCAGATCGCCCCGACATCACACAATGCTTTCTCTCTTTCATAGAGCAAGAGACTCAACACATTGATGCTCTCTACGTTCTTGGCGATTTGTTTGAAATGTGGATTGGTGATGATGATGACTCGCCCTTCCATCAGCAGATAAAACACGCCTTTAAGCAGTTAACAGATCGTGGTACTCCATGCTACTTCATTCATGGTAATCGTGACTTCCTTATTGGAAAACAGTTTGCCAAAGAAACAGGTATGACACTATTACCTGAACATCATGTTGCCAATCTTTACGGGATACCGACACTGATTCTTCATGGTGATACTCTCTGTATTGCCGATGAAGCATATCAAAAATACCGTAAGAAGGTTCATAACCCTTGTTTACAGTGGCTGTTTTCTTGTCTGCCTCTTAGTACTCGTCAACGCATCGGAGATAAGATGCGCAGTGGCAGTAGCCAAAATAATCAGCAAAAAAGTGCTGAAATTATGGATGTAACTGCAAGTGAAGTAGAACGGGTAATGGCTCAAGATGGCGTCTATCGTATGATTCATGGCCATACTCACCGCCCAGATATTCATGAGTTAACCGTAAATGGTCAGCCAGCAACTCGTATTGTTCTCGGTGATTGGTATGATCATGGCTCAGTATTAGTCATAACGCCTGATGACTACCAATTAGAAACCCGCCAATTTCAAACTGAACAAACACTTAAATAGCGTGTAATAAAAAAGGTACGCAAACACGTACCTTTTCTCTCCTTTGTTCCGCAAATCATACCGTATTAGAGATTAGCAATAGGCTCTGGTGTAGATTTACGGTCTTGGCTCCAAGAGCGATACATACTAATTGCCGTATAAAGTACCACACCGGTTACCAACCAAGCCAAAAGATGCATATCTAATGATTTAACCAAATAAGCAGCAATCACAACCGCTATAGGCCCTGTTATGGCAACGACCAAAGCGGCACGAGTATTTACCCGATCTCGAACAAGAAAGCCACCAGCTGAGAAAAAACTCAAGAAGGCACAAGAGCACATCATGACAGGGAATGCCGCCAATGGATTCATACCTAGCATATAAATCATTGTCATACACGGAGCATATAAACCAATACCAACTGTCATTAATGCGCCAAATAAAAAGTTACCAGCAATACCGATAGCTAATTTCCACCCCGTTAACCCTAACGCAGTGCCACCTAATGGGAAAAGTTTTAACTGCCCTGCAAGCATAAGGCCCGCAACAATAAGCAGTGCCATACTCATGACAATACGAATAAGCTGGCGATCCCAACTAGAAACCAATTTCGCGCCAACGGTCGCACCAGCACAAGCTGCAATTACCAAACTAACTAAAGTGACAGCATCAACATTGACTGCTGTTAAAAAAATAAGGGATTGAACAACAGTGGCCAATACGGACTGACAGTTAAGAGTTCCTGGCAACACTTTATCGTCGACCAATTTAAACTGCTTATAACCTGCAGTCATAATGGCAAAACTACCAATGCCTAAGGTATCGCAAAAATTTGCGAATCCCCCAATAAGGCCAATTGGAACAATCTTTGTTTGCGCTTCCTGCGTTCTATTTCTGCGCCATGCTTGAATAAGCAAGAACACAAAAATAGCTCCTCCAACAAGCAGTCCCGCTTGTATCAAGGTAAATATGGACATAACTCAGCTATTTCTTCACAAACAGATTAATAACACGCACAAATTGAGTAACAACTCAACAGAGAATTAAACGTAAGGAGTATAATGAATCGACACCTTATTGTGCAGGTGCAACAAAATATCACATAAATAGGATGTACCGATGATTTATCCCTAAAAAAAGAAAATATTTATAGATATTAGGGTGACATCTCAAGTAAAGGTATAGGTCTAATCTGCATTCTGATTTATACTTTGGGGTAATAAAAATGACTGAAATATACAATTGAATTCATCCATGTTCTCATACATTGCTAGACAACCTATCCTCAATACAGAAAGGAAAACTGTTGGGTATGAGTTGCTATTTCGAGATGGACCACAAAACAGCTACCCAAATGTCGATGAAGAGCAAGCGACTAATCAGCTGCTCAATGACAATTTCTTTAGTCTTGCTGGCCCGGTACATATCACTTCGGGAAAAAGAGCATTTGTAAACTTTCCTTATGATAGTTTAATTAAAGGTACCCCTTTATTATTTGCCAAGCAAAGCTTTGTAATTGAAATTCTAGAGTCTTGCCAACCGACTAATGAGCTGTTTTATGCTGTCATCAACCTGTATAAAAAAGGATACACCTTAGCTTTAGACGATTTTATGCCAAGTGAAGCATGGAACCGTTTTTTACCTTATATCCATATTATTAAATTTGATATTCGTATTCTGCCTATCGAGAAAGCAGCACGGTTTATTGAACATTACAAAAAACGTACAAATATTAGATTTCTTGCAGAAAAAGTAGAAACCTATGAAGAATTCATTGCCGCAAAAGATGCGGGGTTTGAATTATTTCAGGGGTATTTTTTCAGTAAACCGGAGATGCTACAGAGAAAGTCTCTTAAGCCTTCAGCATTAACCGCGATTCGTTTACTTAAAGAGATCTGTGTCGACGAAGTTAACTATGACAAAGTAGAAGAGATCATCGCAACAGATGTTTCACTTTCGTATAAATTACTGCGTCATGTAAATATGATGACTTCAAATCGAGCAAAACCTATCGCTTCATTTAAACAAGCTCTGGTTTATCTTGGAGAAGAGAAATTACGTCGATTTATTACGTTTGTCGTAACATCGCATGCGTTACAAGCTAAACCTCAAGCTTTACATAACTTATCACTACAAAGAGCGTATTTTTGTGAAAGCTTAAGTAAGTTGGTTAATAAAAATATCGATGGTAATCAAGCCTTTCTTACTGGACTGTTTTCATTGTTAGACTCCTTATTGGACCAACCGTTAACAGATCTGGTGAATAATTTACCTCTAACCCAAGATGTTAAAGACGCTCTAATTGAAAGAACAGGACAGTTGGGCGACATTCTACAATTGGCTGAAGCTTTTGATAACGCACAATGGGATACAGTGAACTATTACAATCGTTTCCTTGGCCTAAAAGAAGAATCCATTGCTGAGCTCTACTTAGAATCGGTACAATGGGCGACAACTTTTGAAAAAAATTGGCAACAAGTAAATGACTAATTCATTATTATCGTGCCCATGTGGCAGCCAAAAGTCTCTCGCTCAATGCTGTCAGTTAGTTCATCAAAACCACGCTCATGCAACTCACCCAGAGCAATTGATGCGAGCTCGTTACAGTGCTCATGTTTTAGGTTTGGTGGATTTTGTAGTGGCAACCTATCACCCAAGTTGTGAAGCGGAACAATATCGTGATGCCATTGCCGATTCAGTACATTCAACTTGGCTTGGACTTGATGTTCTAAATAGCGAAATCGCCCCATCTGGTGAAGGCTTCGTTGAATTTAAAGCGTATTATCAGGATGGAAAAGATGAGTATGTTCTCCAAGAACGTTCTCGTTTTTTACAAGAAGAAGTCGACGGCAATAAACTGTGGTTCTACATCGACGGTGAATACCCACAAGCACAAGAAGAATCGGTTTCTCAGCCAGCAAACAGCAATAAAATAGGTCGAAATGATCCTTGTCTCTGTGGTAGCGGAAAAAAATATAAGAAGTGCTGCGGATAATCATTCATACCATTTAATCGCAATTGAATAAGAGAGGATAACGTATAGGTATCCTCTCTTTTTTATTTCATCTTTCTCTTTCTCGCCATCTAGAATCTTAACAATAAATTTAATTTTTTCTTCAAATTAATGTTGCAAAACATGAGTAGCTTAGTTAGTGTGAATAACAAGCTAATCAATAGCATTCAATTTTGAGTAAATAATTATGCGTATCTTCCAGACTAACATTCATCACCATCATCATCCTGATTGATCTTTCGGGAGGATACGTATCGCCCTGGAAGATCGCATAATCTTCCAGAGGCTAGCAAGGATTGCGCCATTATAGCCCTCGGAAGAGAACTTCATCTTCCGAGGGCTTTTCAGTTTTTTACTGGATCAAACTGATTATATGGATTGATATAAGGAATATAACTATGCAAACACCTCGACTTCGTATTGCAATACAGAAAAAAGGACGCTTGAGTAAAGAGTGTCAGAACTTGTTAAAACAATGTGGCGTAAAATTTAACATGGTCGGTGAACGTCTGGTTGTTCACGCTGAAAATATGCCCATTGACCTACTCTTAGTACGCGATGATGATATTCCAGGGTTAATCATGGATGGTGTGGTTGATCTGGGCGTTATTGGTGAAAATGAATTAGAAGAAGTGGGCCTTGAGCGAATTGCCCGCAATGAACCAGCAGATTATAAAAAGCTGCGTCGTCTCGATTTTGGCGGTTGTCGTCTCTCTATCGCAATAGATAAAGACGCTAAGTATAACGGTCCTCAAGATCTACAAGGCAAACGCATTGCAACCACCTACCCACAATTAGTTAAACGTTATATGGACGAACGTGGGGTTAAATTTAGTACTTGTATGCTTAACGGTTCGGTCGAAGTTGCTCCACGAGCAGGGTTAGCCGATGCCATTTGTGACTTAGTATCAACAGGTGCGACTCTCGAAGCAAACGGCCTAAAAGAAGTCGAGGTCATTCTTCGTTCTAAAGCAGCCTTAATTCAGGCCAAAATTCCAATGAGTGCTGAAAAACAAGCACTAATAGACCGCCTTCTCACCCGTATGCAAGGTGTGATTCAAGCTAAAGAATCAAAATACATCATGCTTCACGCCCCAACGGATCGTTTAGACCAAATCAAACAATTGCTTCCTGGTGCTGAAGACCCAACGGTGATGCCTCTTTCTCAAGATAGAACCAAAGTCGCCATTCACCTTGTGAGTTCAGAAAACCTATTTTGGGAAACGATGGAGCAACTAAAAGAGCTTGGAGCCAGCTCAATTCTTGTTCTGCCAATTGAAAAAATGATGGAGTAGCGCGATGAAAACGGTCTATTGGCAACAATATAGCGAACAAGAGCAACAACAATTGCTCACTCGTCCAGCTATTACTGATGGCGCGGCGATTAAAGCCAAAGTCGCTCAAGTCATCAATTCGGTTCGAGAAACAGGAGATCAAGCTTTATTCGAACTCACAGAAAAGTTTGATCAGCAAACATTAAAGCAACTTGCCATAACCTCAAAGCAGATCCAACAAGCCAGTGATCGTCTGAGCGAATCAATGAAACAAGCTCTAAATCAAGCTTATGACAATATCGCTCTATTTCACCAAGCCCAAAAAGCCAAACCCGTGATTGTGGAAACTCAATCCGGTGTTATTTGTGAGCAGATCACTCGTCCAATTAATGCAGTTGGGTTATATATACCAGGAGGAAGCGCTCCTTTACCTTCAACAGTACTCATGTTGGGTATTCCTGCTCAAATTGCAGGCTGTAAACAAGTTGTGCTTTGCTCCCCGCCACCCATTTCTGATGAAATTTTGTATGTCGCGCAATTGTGTAACATTACCACTATCTTCCAAATTGGTGGTGCTCAAGCTATTGCAGCCATGGCCTATGGTACTGAAAGCGTACCTAAAGTTGATAAGATTTTTGGCCCAGGAAACGCCTATGTAACCGAAGCAAAACGTCAAGTTAGCAATGATTTCCAAGGTGCGGCGATGGATATGCCTGCAGGACCATCAGAAGTATTAGTTATTGCAGATCACAGTGCCAATCCTGCCTTTATTGCCGCTGATTTATTAAGCCAAGCCGAACATGGACCTGATTCTCAAGTTGTTTTAGTAACACCAGATGAAACCATTGCACAACAAACGGCGATTGAGATAGAAAAACAACTGGCTGAGTTATCTCGTTCAACTATTGCAGATAAGGCACTTACCAGCAGTTTACTGATTGTGGCGCAAGATATTGAGCAGTGTATTGCCATCTCTAACCAATACGGCCCTGAACACTTAATTGTTCAAACTGAAGATCCTAGAGCTCTATTATCTAAACTCGATAACGCTGGATCGATTTTCCTTGGGTTATGGTCTCCTGAATCGGTTGGCGATTACGCCTCTGGTACTAATCACGTATTACCAACCTATGGCTATACCAAAACCTACTCTAGCTTAGGGCTGGCCGATTTTTCAAAACGAATGACGGTACAACAACTTAGTGCAGAGGGGCTTATGGCTCTTGCGCCAACAGTAACAACCATTGCCGATGCTGAAGGCTTAGATGCTCATAAAAGGGCGGTAACCATTCGAGTTGAACAATATCAAACACAGTGTTAACTCTTTTCAAGGAAAATGAACATGGTAAAAAAATTAGCAAGACAAACAGTACAGGAGTTAACACCTTACCAATCTGCTCGTCGATTAGGGGGGCAAGGTGATATTTGGCTTAATGCAAACGAATCCCCTTTTGCTAATGAGTACAACATTAACCATACTCGACTGAACCGCTACAGTGAATGTCAACCGCCGCAACTGATAGAAGCTTATGCAAACTATGCTGGCGTACGACCAGAACAAGTTCTAACCTCACGAGGTGCCGATGAAGGAATTGAATTATTAATTCGTGCCTTTTGCGAGCCAAATCAAGATGCAATCCTCTATTGTCCCCCGACTTATGGTATGTATAGCATCAGTGCGCAAACCTCTGATGTTAATGCGATTGCTGTACCCTTAACCAAAGAGTGGCAACTTGATTTACCCGCTATCTTTGCCCAATTAGATCGCGTGAAATTGGTTTTTGTTTGCAGTCCAAATAATCCAACAGGCAATCTATTAGCAAAAGCCGATATTGAAGCATTATTAGAACGTACTCAAGATAGTGCTTTAGTGGTGGTCGATGAAGCCTATATTGATTTCTGTAGCGAGGAAAGTGTTGCCAATCTTCTGGATCGCTACAGTAACTTAGTGATATTACGAACGCTCTCAAAAGCTTTTGCCCTTGCGGGTCTTCGTTGTGGATTTACCCTTGCTAACCCACAAGTTATCGAATTACTTCTAAAAGTCATTGCGCCCTACCCAGTTCCGATTCCTGTTGCTGATATTGCCATAGCCGCATTATCAGAGGCAGGAATAGCACGAACCAAATTTCAAGTGCTTGATATCAGCGCTAACCGAGCCTACCTCCAAGCGGGTTTAGGCATGCTACCGAATGTGCGCGTCTTTGATGGTTATGGCAATTATCTTCTGGTGCAATTTGAAGATGCAGAGCCATTATTTAAAGCACTGTGGGACAGCGGTATTATTTTACGTCGTAGTCCAATTGAAAACTGCATTCGAATCAGTATCGGAAACCGTGATGAGTGTGAAAAAACGCTCGCCTTTATCCGAACTCAATTAACACAATAAGCAAGGATGTCGATTGTGAGCCAAGAGAAAATTTTATTTATAGACCGTGATGGCACATTAATTGTTGAGCCACCGATTGATTTTCAAGTTGACCGTTTAGATAAATTACAGCTTGAGCCTTATGTTATTCCGGCTCTTCTTGAGCTACAAAATGCAGGATATCAACTGGTGATGGTGACCAATCAAGACGGGTTGGGTACCGAAAGCTATCCACAAGCAGACTTTGATGCGCCACATAATATGATGATGGATATTTTTACTTCCCAAGGAGTGAAATTTTCCGATGTCTTAATCTGCCCTCATTTTGACCATGAAAATTGCAGTTGTCGTAAACCTAAATTGGGGCTAGTAAAAACCTATCTTCAGCAAGGACGGGTCGATTTTAGTCAAAGTGCCGTTATCGGTGATCGTCCAACGGATCTGCAACTGGCAGAAAATATGGCTATTCGAGGTATTCAATATCACCCGCAACAAATGGGATGGCAACAGATCGTTAAAGATCTTACCTCCAACCCAAGGATCGCTGAGGTTATTCGTACCACCAAAGAAACCGACATTCACGTTAAAGTAAACTTAGATCAAAGTGGTGGAAATCAGATCAGCACCGGCTTAGGTTTTTTCGACCACATGCTGGATCAAATCGCTACCCACGGCGGGTTTCAACTTGAAGTAAATGTTGCAGGCGATCTCTACATTGATGATCACCACTCTATTGAAGATACTGCCCTAGCTTTGGGAGATGCTCTGCGTAAAGCCTTAGGAGATAAACGAGGAATTGGTCGATTTGGTTTCTCGCTACCCATGGATGAGTGTCTTGCTCAATGTGCTTTGGATCTCTCAGGCCGGCCATATCTAAAATTTGATGCCACATTTAGTCGAGAACAAGTTGGCGATTTATCGACGGAAATGGTTGAGCACTTTTTCCGCTCATTAACTGATACCTTAGCGTGTACTTTACACCTCAGTTCTAGTGGACAAAACGATCACCACATTATTGAAAGTCTGTTTAAAGCTTTTGGCCGTACGTTACGTCAAGCGATCAAAGTTGAAGGTAACGAACTACCAAGCAGTAAAGGAGTACTGTAATGAGTCAGCAGCAGGTCGTGATTATTGATACCGGATGCGCCAATATCGCTTCTGTAAAATTTGCCATTGAACGACTTGGGTATCCAGTTACCGTCAGTAAAGACCCTGAAATTGTTTTAAGTGCCGATAAACTGCTATTACCAGGAGTCGGAACTGCCGCCGAAGCGATGAAAAACTTAGAGCAACGAAACCTCATTCAGCTCATCAAACAAATCACTCAGCCAATACTGGGGATCTGTTTGGGCATGCAATTGCTAGGTCGTTACTCGCTAGAACAAGTGAAAGATGAGAAAGAACAACAAGTGCCATGCCTTGATATTTGTTCTGCTCCTGTCATTAAGCTCGATAGCCAGGGATTTCCTCTCCCTCATATGGGGTGGAATACCATAACGCCAGAACCCGGCCACCCACTCTTTGCTGATATTCCAATGGGAAGTTATTTTTATTTTGTTCACAGCTATGCCATGCCTATTTTTGCTCAAGGAGGCAGAACTATCGCACAATGTGAATATGGTCAAGGATTCAGCGCAGCCATTCAATGTGGCAATTTTTATGGGGTGCAATTTCACCCAGAACGTTCAGGGAAAGTCGGATCTCAATTACTAAAGAACTTTCTCGAGCTCTAATTCAAGGATGAAAAATGATCATACCCGCATTAGATTTAATTGATGGCCAAGTCGTTCGCCTATATCAGGGCGATTATGGTCAAGTGACCGAATACAAAGTGAATCCAAGTGAACAATTTGCTCTTTATTATCGGGCAGGAGCTCAATGGCTACATCTTGTTGATTTAACCGGTGCTAAAAATACGCAAGCAAGACAATTAGACTTAATTGCTAGCATCTTAGCCAGTACACCTGCCAATATTCAGATTGGAGGGGGCGTTCGTCATTTAGAAGATGTGAAGGCGCTATTATCTGCAGGAGCTAAACGTGTCGTTATTGGCTCTACCGCAGTGAAGCATCCGCAACAGGTTAAACAATGGATACAGGAGTTAGGCGCTGACAAAATCGTGCTTGCCCTTGATATTAATATTAATGACCAAGGTGAGCGCCATGTTGCCGTCTCTGGATGGCAAGAAGATTCTGGTGTCACGATTGAGGCACTACTAGAGGATTATTTAACTGTCGGTCTGCAACACGTGCTATGCACCGATATCTCCCGTGATGGCACTTTACAAGGTTCGAATGTCGCCCTTTATCAAGATTTGTGTCGCAACTATCCAACCATTGCTTTTCAATCTTCTGGTGGCATCGGCTCTCTTAATGATATTGCCGCACTTAAAAATAGTGGTGTAGCTGGTGTAATCGTGGGGCGAGCACTGCTTGATGGCCATTTTACGGCAGAAGATGCCTTTCAACTTTGGGCTCGGGAATAAGGAGAGTTTATGTTAACAAAACGTATTATTCCCTGCTTAGATGTACGGGATGGACAAGTAGTTAAAGGCGTGCAATTTCGCAATCATGAGATCATTGGTGACATTGTACCACTGGCGAAACGGTATGCTGAAGAAGGTGCTGATGAGCTGGTTTTTTATGATATTACCGCATCAAGTGATGGCCGAGTTGTCGATAAAAGTTGGGTATCACAAGTTGCCGAAGTCATTGATATTCCCTTTTGTGTTGCAGGCGGAATACGAACGGTTCAAGACGCCAATCAAATATTAGAATTTGGAGCAGATAAAGTTTCCATTAACTCCCCCGCTCTTGCCAATCCAGCTCTTATTACAGAGTTGGCAGATAAGTTTGGAGTGCAATGCATTGTCGTTGGCATTGATTCTTATTTTGATGTAAATACTAAACAGTACCAAGTCTATCAATTTACTGGGGATGAAAAACGGACTCAAATGACTCAGTGGCAAACTGAGGAGTGGGTAAAAGAAGTTCAGCAACGTGGTGCCGGTGAAATTGTACTAAATATGATGAATCAAGACGGTGTACGTAATGGCTATGATCTCACACAGCTCAGTAATATTCGGCAAGTTTGTCATGTTCCTTTAATCGCCTCTGGTGGCGCGGGGGAAATGGCTCACTTCGCTCAAGCCTTTAATCAAACAAATGTTGATGGCGCTTTAGCAGCATCGGTATTTCATAAGCAGATCATTAATATTGGTCAATTAAAACGCTATTTAAAACAGCAAAATGTGGAGATCCGACTATGAGCTTAATAACAGAGATTAATTGGGAAAAAGTTGGTGGTTTAATTCCAGTCATAGTTCAAGATAGCCGGACACAAAAAGTATTAATGCTTGGCTATATGAATGATGCCGCGCTCAGTAGTACATTAGATACTCATAAAGTGACATTTTGGTCTCGTACTAAACAGCGTTTATGGATGAAAGGCGAAAGTTCTGGAAATATATTAAAGCTTGAAGAGATAAAACTCGATTGCGATCAAGATACCTTACTTATTCAAGCTATTCCGGTAGGACCAACTTGTCATCGAAATACAGAAACCTGTTTTGATGATAAAGACATTAAATTATCTGCCGCTTCCCCCCTTTTCTTGCAGCAATTAGAACAAGTACTCGCAAGTCGCAAAGGGGCTGATCCAAAATCATCTTATACCGCCAGTTTATATGCACGAGGAACCAAGCGTATATCGCAAAAAGTGGGAGAAGAAGGAGTAGAAGTAGCATTAGCAGCAACATCAGGGGATAAAGAAGAATTAATTTGTGAATCTGCTGATCTGCTATATCACTTATTAGTCCTACTACAAGATCAAGGCTTATCATTACAGGATGTATTAAATAAATTACACCAAAGACACAATGAATAACTAAATCGTAAGAGCGATCTTCTGTCTTATTATGAGAAAAAAATGCCAGCATATTAACGCTGGCATTTCTTATCACAATAACTTCTTATCGCAATAAATAGGTATTAGCGAATCATATCAAGATACAATTGCTCTACTTTTGTTCGGGCCCATTCTGTACGGCGCAGAAACTTAAGGCTCGATTTAATGCTAGGATCATGAGTAAAACAACGAATATTAATTCGATAGCCAAGTTCATCCCAGCCATAATGTTCAACTAACTCTGTCAGTAATTTCTCTAACGTTATGCCGTGTAAAGGATTATTTTTCTGTGTCATAAAATTTACTTAACGCCCTTTTATCTAACGTCCTAACGCTTCTTTATAATGGGTACGACAAACAGAAACGTAGCGATCATTACCGCCAATTTCGACCTGATCCCCATCTGCAATTGCACGGCCCGTCTCATCTTGGCGGATAACCATATTAGCTTTACGACCACAGTGACAAATTGTTTTTAATTCAACTAATTTATCAGCCCATGATAATAGATAGCGGCTGCCTTCAAATAGCTCACCACGAAAATCAGTGCGCAATCCATAACATAATACTGGAATATGTAATTTATCAACCACTTCGGTTAATTGATAAACCTGATCTTTAGTTAAAAATTGGCATTCATCAATTAATACGCAATCTATTTTTTTCTCATTATGAATATCAGTAATCTGAGCATAAAGATCATCGGCATTATTGAATAGTTCAGCATCTTCTTGCAAACCAATTCGGGAGCTCACTTTACCTTTACCATATCGATCATCAATCGCTGCCGTAAAGATTAAAGGCGTCATACCACGTTCACGATAGTTAAATGATGATTGTAGTAAGGTTGTCGACTTACCCGCGTTCATCGCAGAGTAGTAGAAATACATTTGAGCCATTAGGTTCCCCAAATCGTTTGAAAATACATATCCAAAATTAGCGTGATGCTACAGAAATCTCCCCACAATGAAAAGCGAGATCATTAAGTTTGGATCACAACAATAAAAAAAGCCTGCAAACTGTGCAGGCTTTAAGCAAGATGATGACTGCGATTATGCAGCGCTAGTGCTTGATACCGGGCGGCGAGACCACCAAGACAGACCAAAACACATCACAACGAAGGTCAACGTTGCCGCTAAGAAACTCACTGGTAGTGAATCTGTAATACCTAAAACAAGGAAACCTACAGCAGAAACAAACGCCACTGATAAAGCATACGGGAGCTGTGTCGCAACATGATCAATATGATGACAACGCGCGCCTGTTGAAGACAAAATCGTTGTATCAGAAATTGGTGAGCAGTGATCACCAAATACAGCACCAGCAAGGACACCAGCAAGCATAGGAAGCATTAACGTAATATCCGTGGCCCCTGCAAGATCACCTGCGATAGGAAGCATGATGCCAAACGTACCCCATGATGAGCCCGTAGAGAATGCCATAATGCCTGACAAACAGAATAAAATAACAGGTAATAGCATTGGGTTAATATTACCTTGAACTAAGGTTGATAAGTACTTACCTGTTTGAATATCGCCAATCACACTGCCGATGCTCCAAGCAAATAGCAGGATTAAAATAGCACCAAACATAGATTTCGCACCAATCCATAGCGTACTTGTTACATCAGCCATAGGTAAACGCTGACGAAGTACCGGAATAAGTGCACAAATTAAGCCTAGCGTACCACCAAGAACAAGTGACTTACCTACATTAGTGTTTTCAAATGCGCCTAGGATATCAAATGGCTTACCTGCTGCTGCAAGACCTTCATTACCGGTATAAATCATAAAGAAGAAGGTAGCAAAAATAAGGACTAAGATAGGCCATACTAAATCGCCTACTCGACCTTTATCACTCTCTTTAATTTCAAGCTCTTCATCTAATGCTTTTGCTTCATCAAGAGAATCACCTTCATCAAAGCCTCGACCGTGACTTGCAGCCATTTCATGCTTCTTCATTGGACCCACATCCCACTGGAACCAAGCAACTACAAAGACCATTGCTAAGGCGAAGATTGCATAGAAGTTCATTGGAGCCAGTGTCATAAATGCACTTAATGGTGAGTACTCAGTTACACCGTGAGAAACTAAAATGCCACCAATCAAGGTAATGATATAAGCACCCCAGCTTGATGCAGGCATAATTACACACATAGGTGCTGCTGTTGAATCAACAACATAAGCCAGTTTTGCTCGAGATACATAGAATCGGTCAGTAACGGGACGTGCAATCGCACCTACTGCTAGGCTATTAAAATAGTCGTCAACAAAAATGAAAATACCTAAAAATGCAGCCAGTAGTTTTGCACCACGCTTACTCTTAATTTTAGTCTGAGCCCACTCAGCAAATGCTCGTGTACCGCCAGATAAAGTTAATAGTGCCGTTGTCATACCTAATAAAACAAGAAATAGCAAAATGCTTAAATTGCTATAATTTAGGTCGCCATCGACAACAAACAGTTCGGTCGCCGTCTGCTTTAAATACGAAAAGGTGTTGCCTAATGAAAAGTCGGTTAACAGTAAAGCACCAAGTACAATACCAGCACCTAATGAAATTAATACACGACGTGTCAGAATAGCCAAGCTTAGCGCGACCAGAGGCGGTAAGATGGATACTAAAGAATGGGAATAATCTACAAAGTTCATGATCTCTATTACAACCGATCCAGGTTGGAGATCTACTGTCATTGATAAGCACATAGTCTTATCAAGAAGAGAAAAGGAAAGAAGGTTAACCCTCTCCTGACCCCACAGTAGCGCTCCATAGTTAATATTAAAATTTTACTATGGCAGTGTTGTACCTATTCGACACAACCCCAGCAAGAGGGTTTGATACCCTTCTCTTACTTCGGCATTGGCTCCTTTCTCTAACCGTCAATGGAATCACCCTCGAGTTAGTTACTTATAGACAATGCACCTCTACCCTTAGTCAAGGAAATTTCATTCTACGTAATGTCAGCTCATTTGCAACAACTTAGAATGAAAAAATGATAGTGTTTAGTGAATAATTTTGCAGCTATTTATAAAAAACACAGAATTATTCCTTATAGACAAAGCAAGCATCATCTAATGATTATGAAATTAACCGCATGTGTTATTAATATAAATATATGGATGGTCTTTTATTAATGCGGTTCACTTTGTAACGAATTCATAATGATGAATACTTAAATTTTCGTAACAATAGATGATTATTTATAGAGAGCAGACACTAGCATTAAAATAATAATAGTATTATTATTGTCAAATATAATTTAACGCTGCTATTATTATTCCAGTAGCCATATATAACAAACAGGAAATATAAATGTCTGATGCAATGAAAGCGCTATTAAATCTTCGTAGCCTTCGCGCACTTTCTCGTGAATACACTCTAGAACAACTACAAGAAGCTCTAGAAAAATTACAGACAGTTGTTAGCGAACGTGAAGAATCTGAAGCTGAAGAAATCGCTAAAGAAAATGAGCGTAACCAGAAACTAGAGCAATACCGCGAAATGCTATTAGCTGACGGTATTGATCCTGAAGAATTACTAGCTTCACTATCAAAAGCACCAAAAGCAAAACGTGCTGCTCGTCCAGCTAAATATAAATTCATCGATGAAAACGGTGAAGAAAAAACTTGGACAGGTCAAGGCCGTACTCCAAGTGCTCTTAAAAAAGCACTTGATGAAGGCAAATCTCTTGAAGAGTTTGAGATCTAATCCTTCTCAATACAAAAAACCCGGCTTTATGTCGGGTTTTTTTATATTGAACAGTTAACATAAACATTCACTTCATTTCAAAACAACCTCTTTCATTACGGTTATTTATATCCAACCACAAGACTATTACTCTTCTTGTCTATTCGTCGTATCGAAGTAATTGCAAATCATTTGTTCAATATCAATCATAACTTCTTGTTACTTTTTATTACACTCTTATATATCTCGTAATGTATGCAGCTAAACTCATGATATAAAAAAGCTGAGTCTTCACTCAGCCTTTAAAAATATATTACTGTATTTGATCCGCTAAATGACTCACTGCTAAAGCAAAATAGTGAGATCGATTCCATTTTAATAGTGTTTGATAGTTTTCATAGATCAAATATGCTCGTCCATGTTGATCATCGGGTTGAACTAACCATGCTTGAATATCTTCTGTTGGTAATTGCTGACCCGATACGGTACGAACACCTAAAGCTTGCCATTGTGATAAAGTTTTACCTTTATCCCTTTCAACACCAATAAGTGCCGAATTTAATGTTGTTGGTACTTTAACTTGACGTCCCCAAGTATATTCATCATTCCAACCAGATTTATGCAGATAATTAGCAGCAGAAGCAAAAACATCTTCTGTTGTATTCCAAATATCGGATTTGCCGTCATTATTTCCATCAGCGGCAAAGGTTAAATAAGAGCTAGGCATAAATTGCGGCTGACCCATTGCTCCTGCCCATGAACCTTTCATTTCTGAAGGTTTTATATGACCTTCATTCAATATTTGCAATGCATCCATAACCTGACCTCGGAAAAATGCTTCGCGACGTCCTTCATAAGCCATGGTTGCTAGAGCTTCTACTACATTATATTTGCCAGTAAATTTACCAAAATTACTTTCAACGCCCCATAGCGCAACAATAAAGCGAGGTTGAACACCAAATTGTTTACCGATACGTTGTAAATCGGTGTAATGTTCGCGATATAAGCGATTAGCTTGCTTTACTTTCCATTGAGGTACAGCTCTTGGGATATATTGATCAAGCGTTAATTTTTTCTCTGGCTGATTTTTATCGGCTTTAACAGCACGATGCTTAAATTCAATACCTGTAAACGCTTCATTAATAATCTGTTCTGAAATTCCTTTTTCTCGCGCCTCTGCCTTTAAGCCTTCCACATATTTATCAAATCCTGCATCAGCTGCAAAAACTGATGATGACATCCCTAATCCAAATGCTACAAGAGCAGAAACTAGTCGCTTTTTCATAATGACCTTATTATGGTTTTACCGCAGCTTTTGCCGCTTTATATTCTTCTAACAAATTAGGCACTGGTGGCGGCACTTGTAAATAAAACCCCTGCTCAACCAATGCAGTTTTAACTTTCTCGACATCAGCAATTGCTAATTTTCGACCGGCTAAATTTAATACCATCACAAATTGTGGTTTACCAAATGTAGTAAGTAGCGCTTCTGGCACTGATGAAAAATCATCTTTCTTACTAATATATAGGTACGTGTTCTCTTTCTTTAAACTTTTATAGATGGCACACAACATGATATTTACTACCGTTAAACTACTAGATTTATAGACTCTATTTTATCAAAAACATTCAATTTAATGATCTATTCCTCATATTTGGGTGAGAGACAGATCTTAATTTACACAGTCTTGGCAAGGATAACTTGCCCGAAAGGATTTAGGAATATACCATGCTAAGTACCTTTGTGATAACGGACAGGATTGGCTAATTTAGCTTCAATATGACTAAATCTGCAGAATTAAAAGGGAGTTCTTTTACACTCTCGGCACTTCATCTCAATGATGGTGATATAACGACCGCATTGACACAACTAAAAGAAAAAGTTGATAGAGCGCCAAACTTTTTCGCATCAGCGCCATTAGTGATTGATATTTCGCAGGCGGGCAGTAAGATTGATTTTGCCCAATTAAAGTCAGGAATAACGAAAGCAGGAATGATTCCTGTTGGGATCAGCGGATGTAAAAATCCTCAGATGCAAGATAAAGCAAAACAAAATGGTTTTGCTATTATGAATGCAGCGCGTCAGTTGCAAGCATCCGAGCCTGAGATGGTACCAACAAAAATCATTCGTACTCCAGTTCGCTCTGGCCAACAAATTTATGCAAAAAATTCAGACCTTATTA
Source organism: Photobacterium damselae (assembly GCF_003026815.1). Taxonomy (GTDB): domain Bacteria; phylum Pseudomonadota; class Gammaproteobacteria; order Enterobacterales; family Vibrionaceae; genus Photobacterium; species Photobacterium damselae. The sequence continues at coordinate 265,371 of NZ_PYOG01000001.1, forward strand.
TCATGAATCATGTAAGTGCAGGCGCTGAAATTATTGCTGATGGCTGTATTCATGTTTATGGAACATTAAGAGGTCGCGCTATTGCTGGAGCAAACGGCCAACATCAGGCGCAAATTTTCTGTCAGAATTTACAATCTGAGTTAGTTTCCATTGCGGGATGCTACTGGCTAAGTGATAAAATACCTGAAGAATTCTGGGGTAAGGGTGTCGTTATCTCACTAACAGAAAATAATTTGAACATAGAGCCTTTAGCTTTATAACGTTTAATAAGGAATTTATTTGATGGCACGTATAATCGTTGTTACCTCAGGCAAAGGTGGGGTTGGTAAAACTACATCAAGTGCAGCAATCGCATCAGGGTTAGCTCTTCGCGGTAAAAAAACAGCCGTAATCGATTTTGATATCGGTCTTCGTAATCTAGACCTAATTATGGGTTGTGAGCGTCGTGTTGTTTATGACTTTGTTAATGTCATTAATGGTGAAGCAAATTTAAACCAAGCATTAATTAAAGATAAGCGTACCGACAACCTATTTGTATTACCTGCATCGCAAACTCGTGATAAAGATGCACTAAGTAAAGAAGGCGTAGAACGTGTTCTTAAAGATTTAGGCGAGATGGGTTTTGATTTTGTTATTTGTGATTCACCAGCAGGTATTGAAACTGGTGCACTAATGGCATTGTACTTTGCTGATGAAGCTATTGTAACCACGAACCCTGAAGTCTCTTCTGTTCGTGACTCTGACCGTATTCTAGGTATTCTAGATTCAAAGTCACGCCGAGCAGAGCAAGGTCAAGAACCCGTTAAGCAACATCTTTTATTGACCCGTTACAACCCAACTCGTGTAAACCAAGGCGATATGCTAAGTGTTCAAGATGTTGAAGAAATTTTGCATATCCCACTTTTAGGTGTTATTCCTGAAAGCCAAGCAGTACTGAATGCATCGAACAAAGGTGAACCTGTTATCTTTGACAAAGATGCTGACGCAAGTATTGCTTATCAAGATACTGTTGCTCGTTTATTGGGTGAGGAATGCCCATTCCGTTTCTTAGAGGAAGAGAAGAAAGGCTTCCTTAAACGTCTATTTGGAGGCTAATTATCATGGCTTTGCTAGAGTTCTTCCGCCCTAAAAAAACAACGACGGCAAGTGTGGCGAAAGAAAGGCTGCAAATTATCGTCGCTGAGCGTCGTTCTGCGGGTCAAGGTGCGCCGTCCTACCTACCGCAACTAAAACAAGATATTCTTGAAGTTATTCGTAAGTATGTTGCAATTGACCCAGAACAGGTTGTTGTAACCTTAGATCAAAAAGAAGAAGATCTTGCCGTTCTAGAATTAAATGTAACGTTGCCTGAAGAAGATAAATAATCAGTCAGCAGCATTACCATTCTGTCGATAAATAAAATAAACCCCAAGCCAAAAGCCTGGGGTTTTTTATTTATTCTTAAACCTAGTTATTTCAAGCTTGCCGAATTAGGTGACATTTTTTCTAATAAGCCCATTACTCGCTCTTCAAATAATGGTTTTCGCCACGTTTTTAGCATTTCTGGGCGTTTATCTTCCGCATATTGATGCTTCCAAGCCCAAGACAATACTTGATGAATCTGCTTTTTTGATGCCAGAAATTCAGGCGCTAAACCCGTTTTCTTCTCGACATCAACTACGACATCTTTCAGACGTTTAACCGCCTGTTTGTATCCAGCGAAATCGACCAGTCGTTGAATTTTATCTGGATAATCAAACGCTGACATCGAATCCACATCATACACCATCTTTAATAGACGATTTGCATGACGTTGGATCTCCATCGGTTCAAAGCCTTCTTTTTCCATTACAGCTTTGGACTTAATGTTATAGCGAGCAATTTTCCATAAATTCAGTTCTTTTACGATAAAGTTAACCGCAATATCACGTTTTTGTGATTCTAATACACGCCATGCGGCTAATTTTTGCAATATAGCTAATTGCTTTGGATTTAATTGCCATGCGTTCTTAATATTTAAATACGCTTTGCTTGGATCGGCTTGTTTTACTCGTTTAAGCATAGTAGCGTTACACTCTTGCTCTAACGCTTTGCAATATCCAGCGGCCCCTACTTTTTCTAACAAAGTTTCATACAGAGGCAATAAATAAAATACATCAGCTGCTGCGTAATTTAATTGGCGATCCGTCAGTGGACGAGCAAGCCAATTTGTACGAGCTTCACCTTTATCAAGCTCAACACCCACATACTCTTTAACTAGGGCTCCAAAACCTGTCGAGACACCGTGACCTAAAAAAGCCGCCATAAGTTGGGTATCAAGCATAGGTACAGGCAGGCATCCAGCATGATGCTGAAACACTTCCAAATCTTCACCACAAGCGTGCAGCACTTTCATAACTGACTGATCGCGTAGTAAATCCCATAATGGCTCCATGTCTTCAATTGCTAAAGGATCAATCAAAGAGAGTTGTTTGCCATCAAATAGCTGAATCAAACCCAATTTAGGATAAAGTGTACGTGTACGAACAAACTCAGTATCAAGCATGATAGCAGGCGCAGAAGACGCCGCTTGGCATACCATCTTTAAGTCGGCAGTGGTCGTAATAATTGTAAATTCCAAAATAAACCTTTTACTTTGTTACCAAACCAACCGCATTAAGTAATACCTAATATCCTTTTTGTATTACTTAATGCCATTGGTAAAAAAGAAAAAATGCCGACTAATTAGCCGGCACTCTGTATATTCACAATTGTAACCGATCCCTTTTTCGGGTGGTACATTTGTTTATGCGTTTGTCTTTTCTGCCAGTTTTTTATCTGACTCTTCACGTAGAACTCGACGTAAGATTTTACCTACATTCGATTTTGGCAGTTCTTCGTGGAATTCAACAATTTTAGGGATCTTATAACCCGTTAAGTGTTCTCGACAATGCGCAATCAATTCTTCACGAGTTAAACTTGGATCACGTTTAACTACACAAAGCTTAACAATCTCGCCAGACACATCATGAGCTTGACCGATTGCAGCCACTTCCATCACTTTACCGTGTAGAGCAACCACATCTTCAATCTCATTCGGGTAGACATTAAAGCCTGAAACTAAAATCATATCCTTCTTACGATCCACAATGTGCATGAAACCATCATCATCGAAGCGAACGATATCACCTGTTGATAACCAACCATCGTCAGTTAGCACTTCTTTGGTTGCTTCAGGACGCTGCCAGTAACCTTTCATCACCTGTGGACCGCGAACTTGTAGCTCACCCGTTCCATCCATACCTACTTCGTTACCTTCATCATCAATTAGACGTACTTCTGTTGAAGGAACAGGGAGACCGATCGAACCGTTATATTGAGTTAGATCGTATGGATAAGCAGCCACCAGCGGAGAACATTCTGTTAAACCGTAACCTTCTAATAGGTAGTTACCCGTAATATTCTGCCATTTCTCTGCGACTGCGCGTTGTACGGCCATACCGCCACCAACCGATAGACGAAGGTTTGAGAAATCAAGCTCGTGGAAATCTTCGTTATTCACTAACGCATTAAAGAGTGTGTTAACACCGGTAATTGCTGTAAACGGATAACGCTGCAGTTCTTTAATAAAGGTTGGAATATCACGAGGGTTAGTGATCAATAAGTTCTGACCACCCATTTCTAGAATCAGTAAGCAGTTAACGGTTAACGCAAATACATGATATAGAGGTAAAGCCGTTACAATCAGTTCACGACCTTCAGTTAATACAGGGCCATAAGCACCTTTAGCCTGCATCACATTCGATACCATATTATGATGCGTTAACATCGCTCCTTTTGCTACCCCAGTCGTACCACCGGTGTATTGCAAAAATGCCATATCTTCGCCTGAGATAAATGGCTTCACATACTGCATTCTACGACCTTTGCGTAGAGCCATACGCATAGATGTTGCGTGAGGTAGGTGATATTTCGGTACCATCTTCTTGATGTATTTAACAACAAAGTTAACTAAAGTACCTTTAGGACGAGAAAGCTGATCACCTAAACGTGTTAAAATAACATGCTCAACGCTTGTATCTTTAACAACGGCTTCCAAAGTATGAGCAAAGTTAGACACGATAACGATCGCTTTTGCGCCCGCATCGTTTAACTGATGTTCTAATTCTCGCGGTGTGTATAGTGGGTTTACATTTACAACCACACAACCTGCACGCAAAATACCAAAAATAGCAATTGGGTATTGCAGTAAATTTGGCATCATGACCGCAACACGATCACCTTTTTGTAGTTTAAGATCATTTTGCAAATAAGCAGCAAATGCTCGGCTACGTTCTTCTAATTTGCGGAAGGTCATCACCTGCCCCATATTAATAAACGCGGTTTGATCTGCATACTTTTGTACTGACTGCTCAAACATATCAACCAATGATGAATACATGTCTGGGTTGATTTCTGCCGGTACATCTTCCGGATAGCGGCTAAGCCAAACCTTATCCACTTGCACTCTCCTTATAAGAATTAGACGCGATAGTCTTTATTATTCTGGTGTAATAAATACAGTTTATTGGATTATTACAGCACATTTATACGAATATCAGTACGTTAAAGCTCAACTTCAATAGTAAAGTTTGATGTTGATAACTATATTGTCACACTGATGTAATCTTTGTTGTCACCTATGTCTTAGAAATAAACTCTTTTACATAGTACGCAACGGCCTCACTACTCTCTAAATGGCAATGATGGCCACCTTTCACTTGAACTTGTTCTAGATTACGAAACCACGAATGAGATGTTTGTGGAGCTCGTAAATAATCAAAGCCATGTTCACCCACAATTGAGAAAACGGGGCACTCGATGCCTTCGATAATATTTTTCACTTGATTAGAAGACATTCGAAATAGCGATTCACAGCGCAATTTAGGATCATGTCGCCAAAACCAATCTTGCTGATCGAGATAGCATCCACGTTCGACTACTTGCTCCAATAGTTCAGGTTTGAGTTGATTCGCCTTTGCTCTCATCGCAAGCGCTTCTGAAAAACTCAAAAATCCCTTTGGTTCTCTTTGTAAGCGACGACGACTCAATTTACGGCTGGCGACACCTTTTTGTAAGCGCTTAAGTGTATTACTTTCGCTCTCAAATAAAGGAGTCAAACCTTCAATAGCAATCACTGCCTGTATATGTTCAGGCATCATAGCCCCAATACTATTGGCTATAATTGCGCCCAATGAGTGACCCAGTAAAATAATAGGCTGCTCAGTACTGGATAATTGTTCAACCAGTTGTGAAATATCATCAAGATAATCGACAAAATGATAGAAATTATCTGTGCTGCGGTGGTGTGATAATCCATGACCCGGTAAGTCAACAGCTATCATTTGATAATAAGGACGAAGATGTTGAATTAAAGGGATAAACGTCGCTGCATTATCTTGCCAACCATGAAACATCAGAATGAGCGGTGCGTCAGTTTTTGCCACCGAACTATTCTTACTACCATTAGTTTTATCAAACTCAAAAGAGCAAAAACCAGCTAACTGAAGCTCAGCTAACTGGAATTGAATATCAAATACCATATCTACCTAAGGAGTCACTCGTTGAATGACTTGCCCTCTCATTGGTCCTCGGTAAGGATAATTACGCCAATAGCGATGACAGTAACGACCAAAACAAGGCGGATATACATCATCAATTCTAACTTCTTGATGTACTTGCCAGATCTGGTCACCAGTGGCATCAATCACGGGAAAGTTATAATCAAATTCCCCCACTTTGCCTTTTTCCATACCTCGGAAATGTCCAACCACTGAGACTAAACGCCCTGGCGCATATTCCATTGGTTCAAGAAATCCGTTTTCATAGGCAATAAACCGACCTTGCGGTTTCGCGCCAAGAACTGGACGTCCATCAGAAGTAAGTGGCATTGCAGATATTTCAAGTCGAGTCTGATTTTCCTCATTTTTAATAGAGGCAATAACACCACCTAAGCGGACTTCTTGTCCTTGCATTAATTCAGGCGTAGCAATCAAACTCTGCACATTCGTAATCGGCTTGTCCGAAGCGGTCTGTAGACTTTCTGGCACGGCGGAGCAGCCTACCATAAACAGTAAGATCCCCCCAAGAAATAGCGTTCTATACATAACCTCTCCTATCATAAATGTCTAATAATCAGCCAAAATAGACATCTTGTTCAATTTTATTCTCAATTACGACCACAAATATGAGGTTTCATTCCGCAGTTCCTACTGATAATGAGAATAGATTTCGTATTAACTGGAGGGATTAGACCAGAATATTGACTCCAATTAATTGAGACAGTTGCTCTTTAGCCCCATAGTGCAGTACCTGCTGATAATGGTTAAGGGCAGAGCCAACCTTTGGAGAGACCTGATCATACTGTACGGGCTGATACGTTTGCTGAACACTAGATAAATGATGAGAAAGCGCAAGAGATGATGGGCGAGATGAGGACGAAGGAGCAGAGGTATGAGCTATTGCAGCTGGTTTGCCAGATATTTTTTTCGTGGCTGAAGATAAAACATCAATTTGTGGTAATCGGGAACTGATCTGCATAACCACCTCTTAATATTCTGGGTAAGTAGCTCAGAAAACTACTTACCCTAATAATATGCTTATTCGCGGCCTGGAAGTTTCTTCCATGTTACCGTGTCGCGAAGATAAACAGGACTTGCTTCTTCAGCAGGAACCATTTCACCACGAGCAAAAGCAAACTGAGCTAAAAATGCCATATCTTGAGCTTCTGGATAAAGCATAGCACCCGTTTTCAGCTCTAGAGGCAGATTGCTCATCTCTTCAGCATAGCTTTCCCAGCCTGTGCCTGCCGTTAGCCAGATACCAGACTCAGTTTGAACCATCTCAGGTAATGCTTTTGGTTCAATAACCAGTTCAGCGCCAAGAACAGCCCAATCCCCATCTTGTTGGCGTTGGTATTGTCCCCAGTACACTTCACCCATGCGAGCATCAATAGCTGCGACAACTTGCTCAGCTTGTTCTGTACGATAAGAGCCTTGAGCCATTGCCGCCAGTGTTGAAACACCAATCATAGGCAGATCAGCACCAAAGGCTAACCCTTGCGCAATACCGATACCGATACGAACACCGGTAAAACTACCAGGTCCACGGCCATAAGCCAGCGCATCCAGTTGATTTAATTTAACGCCAGCTTCTGCTAGAACGCTATCAACCATAGGTAGAATCTTTGTTGTATGTTCACGAGGTGCATATTCACAACGTGCAATAACCTCATTACCCATAATAAGGGCAACAGAACAATTTTCAGTTGCTGTATCAACAGCGAGAATTTTGGTGCTCATTCAAGCCTCTGAATGTTGGTTGTCATTTACTTGCTCAACCTCATTATTGGTGAGCAGTGACAAAAAGTTCTCCACTTCATCAACGCTTCGTGTTCGTGGAATCGGTGGCAAACTACGTAAAAAGACTGCGCCATAGGGCCGTGTAACCAGACGATTATCGCAGATCACCAGAACCCCTTTATCTTGCTCATCACGGATCAATCGACCCACACCCTGTTTTAATGTAATCACAGCGTCAGGAATTTGTACCTGAGCAAAAGGATCACCCCCTCGAACTTGGCAATCCTCGATTCGGGCTTTAAGCAGAGGATCATCTGGCGCAGTAAAGGGCAATTTATCGATAATAACACAACTTAATGCTTGTCCTCTAACATCAATCCCTTCCCAAAACGCTCCAGTTGCAATTAGCAGTGCATTGCCCAATTCTAAATATTCAGCCAATAATTTTTGTTTGGTCATTTCACCTTGAGCAAGAACAGGTAAATCTAAGCTTTGACGGAAACCTTCGGCTAAATCTCGAACCATCTGATGAGAAGTACAAAGAAAGAAGCATCGTCCACCATTAGACTGAATAAGGGGTGTCAACATGGTCACGAGTTTATCGGCCAAGCCATAGCTATTTGGTTCGGGCAAAAAGCGAGGTACGCACAATAGAGCTTGTTGCTGATAATCAAAAGGGCTCTCTAACGAAAATTGCTCAATAGGCTTAAGACCTAAACGTTGACTAAAATGGCTAAAATCGCCATCCACAGCGAGCGTCGCCGAAGTAAATATCCATGCCCCTTTCTTCTGTTCGATCTGCTCATGAAATTTATCAGCAACCGATAACGGCGTAATATTTAAGCTAAAATGGCGAGGAGTACATTCATACCAATACGAATAACCCGTAATACTGGTATCACATAACCGATTAAGTTTGCCCTTTAATAGCGTTGCCCGTTCAAAAGCCGTATCAAGCAATTGGCTACGACCTAAACAGAGTTTAAGGACATCATAGGTCAGCTCTAACGCATCTTGTAAGCGAGTTAATTCTCGACTCACCGCAGGAACTTTAACCGCTTCACGCCAGTTACCACGAAAACCAGGATCCCCTAGTATAATGCGTAAATCAAAAGCCGCTTGAGCCAATCTATCAGCCGTTTTTTGGAGCTGGCGCATGTCTTTCGCTTCTGTGCGATAACCTATTTCAATATCTTTTGCTAGGTCTTGTACTTGGCGGCTAGTAAAGCTTTGACCAAAATATTGACTGGCAATATCTGGGATTTGATGGGCTTCATCAAAAATAAAATTATCCGCCTCAGGGATCAACTCGCCAAAGCCAGTTTCTTTTATTGCCAGATCGGCAAGAAATAAATGGTGGTTAACGACAACCACATCCGCTTCCATCGCTTTCTTACGTGCCTTCATCACAAAACAGTCATCATAATAAGGACACTCTCGTCCCAGACAATTATCATTGGTGGAAGTAATAAGCGGAATAATAGGGCTATCTTCAGCCAGTTCGTCACACTCGCCCAAGTCCCCAGTTTTTGATGCAGAAGACCAAGAGCGAATCTTAACCAGTTGAGTTAACTGTGTAGGATCAGTATGAACGCCATGACTTTCAACAGTCTGTCTTGCCAATCGGTCTAAACACAAATAGTTTGCGCGTCCTTTTAACAATGCAACAGGCCCTGTAAAACCAATAGCTTCGGTCATCAAGGGTAGATCTCGATGGAAAAGCTGTTCCTGTAAACTTTTTGAACCCGTACTGATAATGGTTTTCTTACCACTGGCTAAAGCCGGAATCAGGTAAGCAAACGTCTTTCCGGTTCCGGTGCCAGCTTCAACAACTAACTGCCCTTGTTGTTTAATCGCATTAGCAACTGCTGTCGCCATCTCTATTTGAGGCTGTCGGGCTTGAAATCCAGGAATGGCTTTCGCTAAAGCCCCACCAGGAGCAAAAAACTTGGCAATCATAAGAAAACTATTGGTTATCCATACAGGTTTTGACGTAGCATTATGCCAATTTTCCTAATTACCAGCCAGTTTATCGCTCAATTACTTTTTGAAATCCCCGACGATTTATTAAAAATTCAAACCAAAGAAAGAATTAGAATGTTTTGACCCCGTCATGTTTTCAGAGTAAAAAATGAAGACCACAAGCAGAAAACTATGCAAAAAACTATAGAGACAGAGTTTCAAACATTCTGGCTTAGAAATAGAAACAGGGATGAAAATGGAAAAGAAAACACTGCTTACCGATTGCTCTGATGATCTAGGATTAATCGCTAAAATCACCAATATCTGTCATAAGCATCAGCTCAACATTATTAATAATAAAGAATTTGTTGATAACACCAATAATCAATTCTTTATGCGAACCGAACTCGAAGGCTATTTTAACGACAATACTTTTTTAGCCGATCTCGACAAAGCCCTACCTAATGGAAGTCGTCGCCGCTTAATAAACAATGATCGCAAACGTATTGTTATCATGGTAACCAAAGAGGCTCATTGCCTTGGTGATATTTTAGTCAAAGCCTTTGATGGCACTTTGGATGTTGAAATTGCCGCAGTTGTTGGCAATTATGATACGCTGCAAAATCTTACCGAAAAGTTTGATATTCCGTACCACCACGTTAGCCACGAAGGTTTAAGCCGTGAAGAACACGAGGCTCAGCTATTACAAACCGTGCAGCAATATGATCCAAACTATGTGGTACTCGCAAAATACATGCGAATTCTAACCCCTAATTTTGTCGCAGCTTTTCCTCATAAGATCATTAATATTCATCACAGCTTTTTACCCGCTTTTATTGGGGCAAAACCTTATCAACAAGCATTTGAGCGTGGCGTTAAAATTATTGGGGCAACCGCGCACTTTGTTACTAATGATTTGGATGAAGGGCCGATTATTACTCAAAATGTCATTCCAGTTGATCACACGTTCAGCGCAACAGAAATGGCAAAATCAGGACGCGATGTAGAAAAATCAGTGCTCAGTAAAGCGTTAGGTTTAGTTCTTGATGATCGTGTTTTTGTACACGGAAATCGAACCGTCATCTTATAGCGACACAAAACCACACATAACTGCACAACAACATATCGTATCCCTGTACTTCAATTAAGCTAGGGATACGAATTCCAATTTCTTTAAACGCTATTCAGACTCACTTTCTAACACAGCTTTAAGAGAGCAAGGATGCAATTTAATACACACTCCGTCTTTCTTAAACGCAATCGTTGGATTTGGTAAGCGCTCTTTTTCCCCAGCAGGAGAACTTGCTTTGACCTTAACCTGCTTTTCTTCAAACCCTGACCAATCAAGACTTGGTAACTGCTCTGCCAAATGTTGCTTTAACTCATCGGTTGTTCGCGCATTCGATGGAATCACAAACTCAATATGCTCCCACCCCTGCTGTGGATAGATCTTATTACTAGGGTAAGGAAGCTCTAATGCTTCAATAGTCCAATCACCTACCTGCAATGGCTGCGTAAAACCAATCACGATAATTGGACGGCCATTAATCCAATTATTTGACCATTCAATACCATATTCGAGCCAAGCTTGGTGTAATAACTCAGCATCTGCATAATTATTTACTCGCAAAGCAATGTGATCGGCCTTGTATTCAGTAAGAGAAATATTTAGCTCTTGTAACAAGCTTGTGATCTTATTCATAAAAGCAGGCAGATTTGCCAACATTTGCTCAGGATGTAGGCCAATTTCTTTCAATTTTTGCATGTTTTTTCTCCAGTTCTTATTACGCCTGCCAAAAATGCATAATTATCCATAGTTTTACTGATTGCTATAGTTTACACCAGATAATGGCAGGCCAGATACCATCTAACCTCATGCATATTTTTCAGCAAAATTAGATAACGAAAAAAAAATCACATTAAGAGGGATTTTCGGGTTGCCAAAGTACCTTAACTTGTGGGTATTATTAGGGTAATGCATACCTTTTATCGAAGAGGCTATACTCTCATCATGTGAGGCGGCCCCGTCAAAAATACTCACGATAGTTTCACTGAGTAAAAAACGCTCAATAATAGCGAAAATATTCGTGATTATTTTTGACGGTTTCTTGGATAAAGGTAACGTTTTTACTCCGCTAATGTGTTCGTTAGCGTTATAAACGAATTGAAGGATAAGCGTGTGAACATTCAAGCACTAATTAATGACAAAGTATCTCAGGCACTAGAAGCCGCAGGCGCACCAGCAGGTAGCCCAGCAGCGGTTCGTCAGTCTGCGAAAGCTCAGTTTGGTGATTACCAAGCTAACGGTGTAATGGGCGTAGCAAAACAGCTAGGCACTAACCCTCGCGAGTTCGCACAAAAAGTTATCGATAATCTAGATCTTGGCGAAATGGCTGAGAAAGTAGAAATTGCAGGCCCAGGTTTCATCAATATCTTCCTAAACAAGCAGTGGTTAGCCGCTCGTGCAGAAGAAGCATTAAATGATGACCGTCTAAGCGTTGCTAAAGAGAAAGAACAAACTATCGTTGTTGACTACTCAGCACCAAACGTAGCAAAAGAAATGCACGTAGGTCACCTACGTTCAACTATCATCGGTGATGCTGTTGTTCGTACTCTTGAGTTTTTAGGCCACAATGTTATCCGTGCTAACCACCTAGGTGACTGGGGTACTCAGTTCGGTATGCTTATCGCAAACATGGTTCGTAAAGAGCAAGATGGCTCAGATGTTTCAATGAACATCAGCGATCTTGAAGGCTTTTACCGTGAATCAAAAGTACTTTACGATGAAGATCCTGAGTTTGCAGAAACAGCACGTAACTATGTTGTTCGTCTACAAAGCGGCGATGAATACTGCCATGAAAAATGGAAGCAACTAGTTGAAATTACGCTAAAACAAAACCAGCGTAACTACGACCGTCTAAACGTATCTCTAACTGATGAGAACGTAATGGGCGAGTCAATGTACAACGAAATGCTACCTGGCATCGTTGCAGACCTAAAAGAAAAAGGTCTTGCTGTAGAAGATGACGGCGCAGTTGTTGTATTCCTAGATGAGTACAAAAACAAAGATGGCGAGCCTATGGGTGTAATCATCCAGAAGCGCGATGGCGGTTACCTATACACAACAACTGATATTGCTTGTGCTAAATACCGTTATGAGAAACTACACGCAGATCGTGTACTTTACTTCATCGACTCACGTCAGCACCAACACCTAATGATGGCTTGGTCTATCGTACGTAAAGCGGGCTATGTTCCAGAGAGCGTATCTCTTGAGCACCACGCATTTGGTATGATGCTAGGTAAAGACGGTCGTCCATTTAAGACTCGTGCAGGCGGTACTGTTCGTCTTGCTGATCTTCTTGATGAAGCACAAGAGCGTGCTAACAAGCTAATTGAAGAGAAGAACCCAGAGCTAAGCGCAGAAGAGAAAGCAGAAATTGCTAATACTGTTGCTATGGCTGCGGTTAAGTACGCTGACCTTTCTAAGCACCGTACTACAGACTACATCTTCGATTGGGACAACATGCTAGCATTTGAAGGTAACACAGCACCTTACATGCAGTATGCATACACTCGTGTAGCATCTATCTTCAAACGTGCTGGTGTTGAGTTAGCAGACCTTACTCACCCAATTATTATCACTGATGAGAAAGAACAAGCACTGCTATCTAAACTACTTCAGTTTGAAGAAGCAGTACAAACTGTTGCTCGTGAAGGTCACCCACACGTAATGTGTAACTACCTATTCGAACTAGCTGGTACTTTCTCTAGCTTCTACGAAGCGTGCCCAATTCTAAACGCAGAAGAAGAAGTTAAGCAGAGCCGTCTAAAACTGGCTCATCTAACAGCGAAAACAATCAAACAAGGTCTAGATCTTCTAGGTATTAAGACTCTGGATCGCATGTAATCCATAATCTTAACAAACAACCTTTAATGGATTGTTTTAACAGATAAATAAAAACCTCTGCTGCTACAGTAGAGGTTTTTTATTTGCTTATTTATTACTTCTTATCTATCAATTATTGACCAAACCTCTGTCCACCTTGATTCAGCCAGGCCAACTCTTCTGGTGTTGATAATCTTTCCATTGCCGCATTTCGGTGAGGATAACGTCCAAACAGTTTAATCACCTCATGATGATTCACAGCATAACGATAGAAACCATCAAATACGGGCTTATTTTTGGCTGATACCATGTTTCTTAATCGATCAAAACGAAAAACACTCTCTTCTTGATCTTCTAATGCTTCAGAATGCTCTAACGGTAGATAAAAAAAGACACGCTCTATTGGTGTTAGCTCTTCATCTTGATTCTGAGACATTCCACGACGACAAATTGCAAGTGCTAATGAATCATAGCGAAAAGCAGCACTCAAACCTCGATAAATATTCCGAGAAAACTGATCAAGCAAAATAATTAAAGCCAGAGTTCCTTTTGGGGTTTGAGTCCAATGGCTTAATTGCCCGGCTCCTGCCTGTTGTACTAATGAATGAAACTGCATTGTGATTAAACGATCAACCTCTTCACCACCAGTAAACCATAATGCTTTTCGATCACTTACTGTTACTTCCTCCGTTAATGGACCAAACCAAAAATCCAGAACTTGCTTATATTCGGGAATCATAAAACACCTCTAAAATACGACACATCGAACCCTATTTATTATTAGAGATAATTGTGATGTATTTATTTGAAAGATAATGTCAAAATTCATAAAAGAGAGGCTAAATCAGCAATATTTTTTTCTAGCCTGTGAACAAGAGCAAAACATAGGATGTATCCATAATGAGTTTTACATTGCATGAGCGACTAGCCGCAGATACCAGCGTATTGGGTGACTTCCCTCTCAGCCGAGTTTTATTAGCTAAAGAAGCACTAGGACCTTGGATAATCTTGGTTCCTAAGAAGGACAATCTTCGCGAAATTCATCACCTATCTGAGCAAGAACAGATTCAACTTATCAAAGAATCTTGCTTGATAGCTCAACTATTAGAAACCGATTATAAAGCAGAAAAGATCAATGTAGGCGCTCTTGGCAACTTAGTGCCACAACTGCACTTACACCATATTGCCCGCTTTAGTGATGACATCGCATGGCCAGGCCCTATCTGGGGTAATACCAAAGGAATTCAACGTTCTGAAGCAGTACAGCAAGCACTAGTAGAAGAACTGCAAAGTGAATTAGAACAGCAAGCTGAAATTACTTTTATTCCAGCATAAAACATAAAGAAAAAGGCAATGAAGATAATGTCCTCATTGCCTTTTTTTATTTGATTTCAATCAGTCTGGTTTACTTTAACGCATGACCATAATGGACAATTCGTTTGATTTTAGTAAGCGATACCAAACTTCTTTTGCACTTTGGCAACATCCATCACTATTGCAGCCAACCAGTTCTTTACTCACAATTCCTTTACGAATCCACACCTCAAGCATTGCATCAACACCATCTTCTGAAAGTGCAAAATGTTTTGCTAAAGATTTACGACTGGTTCGGCCGTGTTGTTCAATATACTGTTTTAGCTGCTGTAAAATCATAATGCCAATAACTCTTCTCGTTGTTTCTTACCTTGATGTTTAAAGATAAGAATTAAACCAACATTGATTGCAACAAATAATCCGATCCAAAGCATGCTTGATGCTGGATGATCCATGAAATGTGCAATCTGGTAGAACAAGGTTGCACAAGTATAAGCAAGCAACATTGTCCAGCCGGCAATAAACCAAGCAAACTTCTGACCAAATTCACGAGCATATGCGCCCATAGCGGCAGCACATGGTGTGTATAGTAAGATAAAGATCAAGTACGCCATTGCTGCGGCAGAACTTACAAAGTGAGCCTGAATATTACCAAAGACCGATTGATCGACACCCTGCTCTTCTGCTGCTGCCGATTGGTTATCTAAATCACCAACGCTTAGACCTAGAGGATCTGAGAAGTTAATGCCTTCTAAGTTAGCTGGAATACTCTCAACCGCTTCTTTTAAACTACCCAGTAAATCATACTCTGTATCATCACCTGCTTGTTCTGGTGAATATAGGCTATTTAAAGTACCAACTACGGCTTCTTTTGCGAAAATACCAGTAATAATACCAACAGTTGCAGGCCAGTTATCCGCTTTGACACCAATAGGCTCAAGCACAGGTGTTACAACCTGGGCGGTTTTAGATAGAACAGAGTTTGGTGAATCTTCGTTACCAAATGAACCATCAACACCTAATGAGTTAAAGAAGCTTAAGATCGCAACAACAACAACGATAGTCTTACCAGCACCAAGGACAAACTTCTTCACTTTTTGCCATGTTTTCAGCACAACATTACGGAATGTTGGTAACTCGTAATCTGGCATCTCCATAATAAAGCTGTCACTTGTACCAGGGTAAAGCGTGTTACGCAGCACAAGACCGGTAAAGATAGCAACCACGATACCTAGAATATACAGAGAGAATACAACGTTCTGACCACTGTGAGGGAAAAATGCAGCGGCAAACAGTGCATATACAGGTAGTCGAGCACCACATGACATAAATGGAGCCATTGCTGCAGCGAGTTTGCGCTCACGTTCATGCTCAAGAGTACGCGTTGCCATGATTGCTGGCACGTTACAACCAAAACCTAGCACAAGAGGTACAAATGCTTTGCCTGGCAGACCAATTTTCTGCATCACTTTATCTAGCACAAAAGCGGCACGAGCCATATAACCCGAACTTTCAAGCACTGTCAGGAATAGATATAAACAAGCAATAACCGGAATAAAGGTCGCAACGGTCTGGATACCACCACCAACACCATTTGCAATAACCGTAACTAACCATGCAGGTAAGTGGCCATCTAAAACATGATGCGCACCATCAACGAAAATAGCGCCAAAACTGATATCGAAAAAGTCGATGAACGCACTACCCACATTGATAGCAAATAGGAACATCAAATACATAACAATAAAGAAAAATGGGATACCAAACAGGCGGTTTAGTAAAACATTATCAATACGTTCAGTAATGTTATGACTCAGTTTCCCCTCTTGTCGACGAACCTTCTGACATAAATTATGCAAAAAGGTATAACGAATATCAGCAACTTGGATATCGGGGTCAACATCAACCATTAATTTACTGCGAGTGTTACAAGCCTTAAATTTATCGTCGTCTTCTAAGGTATTAATAACCAAAGTGTCATTTTCTAGTACACGAATCGCTTGAGCACGAGCCTTGACTTCACCATCAGAAAATAGCGGTTCTAATTCACTAACAGCACTCTCAAATTCCACACCGTAATCTAAAGACAGACCATGTACAGAGATGCCTTGAGTCAGCATCTTATGTAATTTTTCTTTAAACTCTTCAACTTGCTTTTTATTGTTTGCCGATAGCGATAACACTGGACAACCCAATGCTTTTTCTAGACCTTTAATATCAAGAATTTGACGTTGACGTTTTAGAACATCCATCTTGTTTAGTACAACAATCATTGGACGGCCTAATTCACGCAACTGTAATGTCATATATAAGCTACGTTCAAGGCATGAAGCATCAACGACATTAATAATCACGTCGGCAGGTGTAGTTAAAATAGCGCGAGATGCAATCGCTTCGTCAAGACTGTTAGCATCATTTGCACTATCTAAATTATAGATACCAGGTAAATCGGTTAAGACAAATTCATCCCCAACACGCTCATAACGGCCTGTTTTCTTTTCGACTGTTACACCAGCCCAGTTACCAACGTGCTGTTTCGCGCCTGTCAGACCGTTAAACAGAGTCGTTTTACCGCTGTTTGGATTACCTACCGTTAAAATATGGTATTGCATTACTTAACCTCAACTTCAATACTTTCAGCAATTTGCTTACGTAAAGCAATATCAACGCCGCGTACACGGATTTGTAGCGGATCACCAAGCGGAGCAAGACGAACCACTGCAACTTCTGTGTGAGGAAGAAGTCCCATAACCATTAATTTTTTACGTGTAGCCGTAGGAAGGTTAGACATTCCTGTCACGACCCCTGTTGTCCCGCATGACATCTCTGACAGTTTCATAATGTTTTAAATCGCCATCTTAATAAGAATTATTAGCATTTCTAATTAGCAATTCTACCTATTCTTAATCAAGTAATCTTGTTTTATATCAACAAAATCACATATCAAAAATAAATACAAAGATCCCAAAAATGGAAAGGTAGTATTTTTAGTATGGTTATTGATATAAAAAAAACGCACTATTTAATATAGTGCGCTTATCTTTATGGTCATTATTAGCCAGCAGCTGCCGCTAATTTTTTATATTCAACTTTTGCTTCTTTTCTGAACTTACTTGCTTTGCTGCCATAGAGAGGATCAGATTGAGGCAATGGTACCTTCATCGCATTTACTGGATGACCATTTTTGATCAATTCATAGTGTAAGTGAGGACCAGTAGAACGACCTGTATTACCACTTAAAGCAATTCGTTGTCCCATCTTAATGCGATCTCCAACCTTCACTAAGCGTTTACTCAAGTGTAAATAGCGCGTGGTAAACTCACGACCATGTTTAATCACAATATAGTTACCAGCAAGTGGATGATAACGCGATTTAACGACAACACCATCACCAGATGCCAATACAGGAGTACCAACAGGTACAGCAAAATCGGTACCGTTATGAGGTGAAATGCGTCTTGTAATCGGATGGCGACGGTGTGGATTGAAAGATGAACTGATTCGATAACGTTTCGCTGTTGGATAACGTCTAAATGAACGGTTTAGACTACGACCACTTTGATCAAAGAATTGGTCATCATCAAAACGCTGAATAAAATAAGTTTGATTACCGTGTTTATAAAAGAATGCATTCACATCTCCCATATTAACCGGCTTACCATCAATAAATTCACGATCGAGAGAAATAGCAAATCGGTCACCACGACTTGCACCACTGCCTAAATTAAATTTCCACTGCAGTGCTTTAACCACGGTTTTGATTTGTGTCGGAGATAAGCCCGCATTACGAGCAGAATTATAAAAACTTCCGGTTACTTTACCATGTAAGATAACGGGTTTGATAACGCCTGCAATTTCAACAGCTTTATATTTATAGCCTTTTTTTGTAAGCGTAAAAGTGTCCGTAGTCTTGCGATCACGAACAATACTGAAATCTTTAACTCGGCCATCACTGTCTAATGACCATTCCATCTGCTGACCTACTTTAAGATGCTGAATACTTTTATTTGCATCAATAAGAGCGTACATGTCAGAGACAGGTAATCCATATTGAGAAAAAATAGATCCTAGCGTATCGCCAGAAGCCACTTTATGTTTATGTTCTTCGTCTTTTACTGCTTCTAGCTCTTTGTCTAAATCATCTTTAGGCGCTTGGAATTCTGGATCTTGCGGATCCAAAATCACACCTAATGGTTCACTATTTTGTTCAGACAAAACCTCAATATTATCGTGTGCTAAATCAATAGCAACTCGCTCGCCAGATATAATAGGCGCACGATACGTTGATTTAGATGGCTGCCACATTAGGGCAGCCATGACGAGCAATGAGGTTGAGGCTAGTGCAATTTTATGCTGACGTGGTAGCCCTTTTATTGAAGAAACCGCAACCTGATATAATTTCATTGTTATTTAAGACACTTGGTAAAACTTTGTCCGAGCTGTTGTAAAAATCGAACATATCCCCCCTTGCCAGCCACAATACCTGTCGCCATTGGATCAAGGGTCCCTACTTTCACCTCGGTACCATTAACAACGCTATCTACTACAGCTGGAGAAAACTGGGGTTCACTGAACACACAGTAAGCCTGATGATCTTGTAACGCCTGGCGAATACTTATTAGAGTCTTCGCTCCTGGTCGACGATCGGGCTCAACCGTAAAATGTCCTAAATTTTTTAATCCAAACTGCTCTTCAAAATAGCCATAGCCATCATGAAAAACGTAGTAACCATGTCCCGTTAATGGTTTCAGCTCAGTTGTAAGCTGTGTAATTGTCTGGTTAACCTCTGAGGTGAAACGTGAGAGGTTAGCCTCATACTGTTCTTTGTGCAATGGATCTTGCTTAACCAGTTGCTGAGTGATCACTTTTGCAACTTCAATCGCTTGTTTTGGTCCTAACCATACGTGAGGGTCAATCCCTTCATGATGGTGATCATGGTCATGATGATCATGTTCAGCATTTTCCATACCATCGTCATGGTGGTGATCGTGATCTTCATCTTCTTCGCCATAATGACGGAAATCGATCCCTGCCTGTTCTGTTAGTGCAAGATTCTTGCTATTTCCTTGGAGTACTTTTTTTAGAAAAGATTCCAATTGAGGGCCAATCCATATCACTAAATCTGCATTTTTTATCTTTTTTACGTCAGATGGGCGTAAAGCATAATCGTGAGGAGATGTTCCAGCTGGTAATATTGCCTCGCTATGTGCAACACCTTCCGTAAGCTCACTCACAATAAGATTTAATGGTTGAACAGTTGTGACAACATTAAGTTCATGAGCAGTGGCTAAAGAGGAAAAGAGCATGGCGCTTGCGCCACAAAAAGAAAGTAAGCGTCTCATAAAAAAATCCAGTAAAATGTCTAGTTACGTATCAAGTTTTGATATGTTATATTATAACATCACCTGTTGGCAAATTCTTATTAAGCATCTTTTCCTATGACTACCTTAGTTGAATTACAATCAGTTATCGTCGCTATTCAAGAGCGAAATGTACTGGACAATATCTCGTTAAAAATCGAGCGAGGGCAAATTACAACACTTATCGGGCCAAATGGTGCAGGAAAATCGACGCTAGTAAAGATCATTACCGGATTGCGTAAACCAACATCGGGCAAAGTCATTCGCAAAAAAGGAATTAAAATTGGCTATGTTCCGCAAAAATTACGCCTTAATGATAGCCTGCCTCTCTCTGTTGATCGGTTTATGCGTTTAGCAGGTAAATATACTGCAGAACAGCGAATTGACTCTTTAGCTCAAGTGGGTGGACAACATCTTATCCATAACGATATGCATAATTTATCTGGTGGCGAAATGCAGCGGGTCTTGCTGGCAAGAGCTATTTTGCTCAATCCAGATTTATTAGTACTCGATGAACCGGTACAGGGCGTTGATGTTAACGGTCAAATTGAAATGTACCGTCTAATCCAAGAACTTCGTGATGTATTAAACTGTGCGATCTTAATGGTCTCCCACGATCTTCATTTGGTTATGGCAAAAACCGATCAAGTGATCTGCCTACAACACCATATATGTTGTTCAGGTACGCCTGATGCGGTTACAGCACACCCGTCTTATATCGCTTTATTTGGGGATCAAGTCGCAGTATATAAACATCAGCATAATCATGAACATGATCTTAATGGTCAGACAGTTTCATCTTGTTGCAATAACCATAAACATAACTAAGGCACAGCTTTATGCTTGAATTTCTACTTCCTGCACTCGCAGCGGGCATCGGTATTGCCCTTATCGCAGGACCTTTAGGCTCATTTGTTGTATGGCGGAAAATGGCCTATTTTGGTGATACTCTCTCCCACGCATCGTTATTGGGTATCGCTCTGGGATTTTTATTTAATATCAATCTCAATTTAGCGCTAGTTATCTGCTGTTTAGCTCTAGCCGTTATTCTTGTGACACTGCAAAAGCAAAAACTGGTTGCAACCGATACATTACTAGGAATTTTAGCTCACAGTGCGCTATCACTTGGCTTAGTGGCAGTCAGCTTTTTAGATAATGTTCGTATCGATCTTATGGCTTATCTCTTTGGTGATCTACTGGCTGTTACAACAACCGATCTGTACTGGATCTATGGTGGTGGAGTCTTAGTCCTTGGGATGTTAGTTTGGTTGTGGCGACCACTGCTATCAATGACCATCAATGAAGAAATGGCACAAGTAGAAGGTATAAATGTTGATCTTATGCGTCTATTGCTGATGCTAATGGTTGGTCTGGTTATCGCAGTTGCGATGAAGT
Organism: Photobacterium damselae; assembly: GCF_003026815.1. GTDB lineage: Bacteria > Pseudomonadota > Gammaproteobacteria > Enterobacterales > Vibrionaceae > Photobacterium > Photobacterium damselae. The sequence goes on from NZ_PYOG01000001.1 coordinate 286,589, forward strand.
TTGTCGGTGCGTTGATTATTACATCACTACTTATTATTCCAGCAGCAACGGCGCGTCGTTTTGCTCGCAGTCCAGAAATGATGGCTTGCCTTGCTTCTATTATTGGCGCTATCGCAGTCGTAGGTGGATTGATACTCTCTTGGCAATACGACACACCAGCGGGTCCATCTGTTGTTGTTTCAGCGGCAGCACTCTTTATCCTAAGCCAATTTAAAAAATCTGAACGCTAAATACACCAATTAATGAAAAAGAACCCCGTTAAGCGATGATAACTTAACGGGTTTTATTTTATGAAAATAGACGGCTCAACCGATGCTATTACTTGGGCATCACTTCACGTAAAACCAAACCAATATCAGCTAAACTTTTCACCGTACGTACACCTGCAGCTTCTAGAGCCGCAAATTTATCTTCTGCGGTTCCTTTTCCACCTGAGATAATTGCACCAGCATGCCCCATGCGTTTACCTGGAGGTGCCGTAACTCCTGCAATATAAGAGACAACAGGTTTTGTGACATGTTGTTTAATATAAGCTGCTGCATCTTCTTCAGCGGTACCGCCAATTTCACCAATCATGACAATGGCATCTGTTGCAGGATCTTGCTCAAACATCGCGAGAATATCGATAAAACTTGATCCCGGAATAGGATCACCGCCAATACCAACACACGTTGATTGACCGAACCCTTCATCTGTTGTCTGTTTAACCGCTTCATAGGTCAATGTCCCAGAACGAGACACAATACCCACATTACCCGCTTTATGAATATGACCTGGCATAATGCCAATCTTACACTCATCAGGAGTAATCACCCCCGGACAGTTAGGGCCAATCATGCGAACACCGGCCTGATCTAGACGTACTTTTACATCCAGCATATCTAAGGTTGGGATACCTTCGGTGATCGTAACAATAAGTTCAATACCAGCATCAATGGCTTCTAAGATGGCATCTTTACAAAATGGCGCAGGTACATAAATAACGGTTGCCGTTGCGCCAGTTGCTTCAACAGCTTCTCGAACTGTATTAAAAACGGGTAAGCCTAAATGTGTGGAACCTCCTTTACCTGGTGAGACGCCCCCCACCATTTGAGTTCCATAAGCAATAGCTTGTTCAGAGTGAAATGTTCCTTGGCCTCCGGTAAAGCCTTGGCAAATAACTTTGGTGTCTTTATTGATAAGAATTGACATTATTTGCCCTCCGCTGCTTGAACCACTTTTTCGGCCGCTTCTGTTAGCGATGTTGCTGCAATAATATTTAATCCGCTCTCGGCCAATTTTGCCGCACCGAGCTCAGCATTATTCCCTTCAAGACGTACAACGACTGGAACTTTTACACCAACTTCAGCAATTGCACCAATAATACCCTCGGCAATCAGATCGCATCGGACGATACCACCAAAAATATTTACCAATACGGCTTTAACATTACTGTCTGAGAGAATAATTTTAAACGCTTCTGTTACACGCTCTTTAGTTGCACCACCGCCAACATCAAGGAAATTAGCAGGTTGTCCACCATGGAGGTTAACAATATCCATCGTCCCCATCGCAAGACCTGCACCATTTACCATACAACCTATATTGCCATCGAGTGCAACGTAGTTAAGTTCCCATTGAGCAGCATGTGCTTCGCGCTCATCTTCTTGTGAGGGATCGTGCATTTCACGTAACTTAGGCTGACGGTACAAGGCGTTTGCATCAATATTGATCTTACCATCAAGACACAATAAGTTGCCGTCATCGGTAATAACTAACGGGTTAATCTCAAGAAGCGCCAAGTCATAATCCGTAAACATTTTACCTAGCCCTAAAAAGATCTGAGTAAATTGTTTAATTTGATCGCCAGTTAAACCCAACTTAAATGCTAATTCACGACCTTGATATGCTTGAGGACCAACAAGAGGATCAATTGCAGCTTTATGAATAAGCTCTGGAGTCTCTTCTGCAACTTTCTCAATTTCAACGCCGCCCTCTGTTGAGGCCATAAATACAATACGTTGAGAAGCGCGATCAACCACAGCTCCTAAGTACAACTCATTGGCGATATTTGATGCTGCTTCAACTAGAATTTTTGAGACAGGTTGCCCATTAGCATCTGTTTGATATGTGACTAAATGTTTACCTAGCCATTGCTGAGAAAATGTTTTGATGCCTTCTTTAGTTTCGTGTAACTCGACACCACCGGCTTTTCCTCGACCACCAGCATGAACCTGGCATTTTACAACCCATTTCTCACCACCAATTTTACCAGCAGCTTCTGCCGCTTCTTGTGGTGTACTACACGCGTATCCTTCTGGGACAGGCAGACCATATTCAGCGAACAGCTGCTTTGCCTGATATTCATGCAAATTCATAATGTTCTATCCATTGTTATCGGTCTCTTTATTGGGAGACTCGTTATTTCCATATAGCGTACTCTTTTGGTACACCTTCGTCATTCTCTGCTAGAAAAAAGCCAAACGTGAGCATGCGTTTGGCTTTATTTTATCCGTTAAACATCAAGGAGTAGACGCGTCGGATCCTCAAGCAGTTCTTTAATTGTTACTAAGAAACCGACCGACTCACGACCATCAACCAAACGATGATCATAAGACAGTGCCAAATACATCATTGGCAGTATTTCTACTTTACCATCAACCGCCATTGGACGATCTTGGATTTTATGCATACCCAAAATAGCCGCTTGTGGTGGGTTGATAATTGGCGTTGACATTAATGAACCAAACACACCACCGTTAGTAACGGTAAAGTTACCACCAGTGAGCTCATCCACTGTCAGTTTGCCATCGCGACCTTTAATCGCAAGATCTCGAATGCCCTTCTCAATTTCAGCCAAGCTCAATTTATCGCAGTCACGAAGCACTGGTGTCACTAAGCCGCGAGGGGTTGAAACCGCAATGCTAACATCAAAGAAGTTGTGATAAACAATATCATCACCATCAATAGATGCATTCACTTCTGGATAACGTTTAAGCGCTTCCACAACCGCTTTAACATAGAAAGACATGAAACCTAAACGAATACCATGACGCTCTTCAAACACATCTTTGTACTGTTTGCGAATATTCATAATTGGCTTCATGTTAACTTCATTAAATGTCGTTAACATCGCCGTACTATTTTTAGCTTCAAGCAGACGCTCAGCAACACGTTTACGCAGACGAGTCATTGGTACGCGCTTTTCACTACGATGCGATAGAGGTGCTTCTTTTACTTCTACCGTCGTATTCACTACAGCAACTGGCTGCTTATTTTTCAAATAGTTATCAACATCTTCTCGCGTAATTCGTCCACCGACACCAGTACCTGGAACTTGTTTTGCTTCAAGGTTATGCTCGGCAAGTAGACGACGTACTGCGGGACTTAACGCTTCACTATTTTCTTCGCTTAATGCCGCTGTATTACGTTTATTTGGTGACGCTTCAGCACCTGCAGGCACATCAACTGTTGGCTCACCCGCTACTGCGTTAACTTTTAAGCGACCAATAAGTTGTTTTGTTAATACGGTTGTACCTTCATCTTCAATAATTGCTTCAAGTACACCACTTTCAGGCGCTGGTACTTCTAGTACAACTTTGTCCGTTTCGATATCAACTAGAACCTCATCGCGCTCAACCATATCACCAGGTTTTTTATGCCAAGTGGCTACCGTTGCATCTGCTACAGATTCAGGTAAATCGGGAACCAGAATTTCGATTGTCATATCGTGATTGTCCTTTTTGTTCCAGCTCTTACTAAAGCTCTTTTTGTTCGACAGTTAACGCATCTTCAACTAGCGCTTTCTGTTGTTTTAAGTGTACCGACATATAACCTACTGCAGGCGATGCAGATGCAGGACGTCCCGCATAAGTCAGTTTAGCGCCAGCCGGAATTGCGGCATAAAAGTTATGTTGGCTACAGTACCACGCACCTTGGTTTTGTGGCTCTTCTTGGCACCAAACATAATCGGTTACATGAGCATAAGGAGCCAAAAGCTCTCTCACTAACTCCAATGGGAAAGGATATAGCTGCTCAATACGAATGATTGCAACATCCGTCTGTTCGTTCTTACGACGTTGCTCTAGCAGATCGTAATACACTTTACCTGAACAAAAGACGACACGTTTTACTTGAGTTGGATCCAATGCATCCACCTCATCAATAGCTGCTTGGAATGTGCCATTAGCAAGTTCATCCATAGTCGAAATACACAATGGATGACGCAATAACGATTTAGGCGACATAACAATCAGCGGACGACGCATTGGGCGAAGTACTTGCTGACGTAGCATGTGATAAACCTGAGCCGGTGTCGATGGCACCATCACTTGCATATTTTGCTCAGCACACAGCTGTAAATAGCGTTCTAAACGAGCAGATGAGTGTTCCGGACCTTGACCTTCATAGCCATGAGGTAACAGCATGGTTAAGCCGCACATACGACCCCACTTCTGCTCACCTGAGCTAATAAACTGATCAATGACGACCTGCGCACCATTGGCAAAGTCACCAAACTGCGCTTCCCAAATAGTCAAACCACGAGGTTCTGTCGTCGCATAGCCATACTCAAAGGCAAGTACGGATTCTTCTGATAACACCGAATCGAATACTTCAAATGCACCTTGCTTATCATGTAAATGCGCTAATGGTACGTAGATACTGGCATCATTTTGATTATGCAGAACCGAATGACGATGGAAGAAAGTACCACGACCAGAATCTTGACCAGTAATACGAACTCGACGCCCATCATCAACTAAGGTGGCATAAGCTAAGGTTTCTGCCATGCCCCAATCAACAGCCTTTTCACCCGCAATCATTGCTAGGCGATCGTTATAAAGCTTATCAACACGGCTATGCAATTTATGGCTTTCAGGATACTGACATAAACGAGTCCCTAAATCGGTTAATCGCTTAATATCAACTTTGCTATTCCACTCAGTGGTCCAATCGTGGCCTAAATAAGGAGCCCAATCCACCGATTGCAGCTTCATTGGTCGCCACTCTTTCACCACACATTCACCGCGGTCAAGCGCATCACGATACTCATTAACCAGTTCGGTTGCGGTATCTAAACCAAATACACCTTGCTCAGTTAAGTAATCGGCATAAAGCTTACGCGGCGTTGGATGTTTTTTGATCTTCTGGTACATCAGTGGCTGAGTTGCATTTGGCTCATCTGCTTCATTATGACCATGACGGCGATAACAAACCAAATCAATCACGACATCGCGTTTGAACTCATGACGGAAATCAAATGCTAAGCGTGTAACAAAAGCAACGGCTTCAGGATCATCGGCATTTACATGGAAGATTGGAGCCTGAACCATCTTGGCAATATCGGTACAATATTCAGTTGAACGCGTATCGTGCGGATTTGATGTTGTAAAACCGATTTGGTTATTCACCACAATACGAACTGTACCACCCACTCGATAACCACGAGCTTGTGACATATTGAAGGTTTCAGCAACCACACCTTGACCTGCAATCGCAGAATCGCCGTGAATAGTAATTGGTAATACTTTACTACCTTGATGATCCCCTAGGCGGTCTTGACGAGCACGAACTGACCCTACAACCACAGGGTTTACAATTTCAAGGTGAGATGGGTTAAATGCCAAAGCTAAGTGAACATCACCACCAGGCGTTGCAAAATCAGCCGAGAAACCTTGGTGGTATTTCACATCACCGGTACCCCAGCTTTCACCATGCTTACCTGCAAATTCGTCAAATAAGTCCTGCGGTTTTTTACCCAACACGTTAACCAACATATTGAGTCGACCACGGTGGGCCATACCAACAACAACTTCTCGAACACCTTGGCTTCCCGCATGGCGAATCAACTCTTTCACCATTGGGATTAGAGCATCCCCACCTTCAAGCGAGAAACGTTTAGCTCCTGGGAATTTAGCGCCAAGGTAACGCTCCAAGCCTTCAGCGGCGGTCAATTCTTCAAGAAAACACTTTTGCTCATCTTGACTGAACTCATCATGCCCCAACACAGATTCCAAACGCTGTTGAATCCAACGTTTTTCTTCTGTATCAGTAATATGCATGTACTCGGCACCAATGGAACCACAATAGGTCTGTTTTAGCGCTTCATAGATTTCAGAAAGCTTCATGGTTTCCTGACCAACGGCAAAGGAACCCACATTGAAACTTTGATCGAAATCTTCTTCCGTTAAATTATGAAACTCAGGAGCAAGATCAGGCACACGCTCTTGTTGCCACAATCCTAATGGATCGAGGTTTGCGTGTTGATGTCCACGGAAACGGTATGCGTTGATTAACTGCAACACTTTTACCTGTTTCGCATCTTCATCCGGATCTGTCACGGTAGTACTTAAAAAAGTTGTTTCTTTAGCAAGTCGACGGAAGTAGTCTCGAACGCGGGAGTGTGGTTGTTCTACCGTTGTTTGATTAACAACAGGTAGCGCATCAAACACATTTCGCCACTGTTCATCGACTAACTCTGGATCGCTAAGATACAACTCGTAGAGATCTTCTACATAAGCCGCATTGGCGCCAGCTAAATGAGAAGACTCCAACCAGGCCTTCATCACGCCATTCTGCATTGTTTTCCCTTAACCACTAGTTATCGCAACGCCTCGGTCTGTGCCGAGATAAAAGCTGACCATCTGTTGCAGGCCAGCATATCGATAATTCTTATCTTTCAATATGATTGGCAAAAATCATATCACTATCATGCCATAATATTTCTAAACCCTATACTGCTCTCTTTAACAGCATAGATTTTATGTGACCTATCGCTTTTGTGGGGTTTAATCCCTTAGGACAAACATTTACACAGTTCATTATGCCATGGCAACGAAAAACGCTAAACGCATCATCCAATTCCGATAATCTTTCATCGGTTGCTGTATCTCGACTATCGATTAACCAGCGATATGCTGCCAATAATCCCGCAGGACCAATAAATTTATCAGGATTCCACCAAAAAGAAGGGCAAGATGTTGAGCAACATGCACACATAATGCATTCGTACAATCCATCTAAATGCGCCCGTTCTTCTGGAGATTGCAAATGCTCTCGAGCAGGAGGGATCCCCTCATTCATTAGAAACGGTTTAACTTTGGCATAATTACTGTAAAACTGTTCCATATCAATAATTAAGTCTCGAATAACCGGCAATCCAGGTAACGGGCGAATAACAATTGTACTTTGCGTCATTAAAGTCGACAGTGGCGTAATGCAAGCAAGCCCATTCTTTCCGTTCATATTGATGCCGTCAGAACCACAAACCCCTTCTCGGCACGAGCGTCGAAAGGCGATACTCGGGTCCTGCTCTTTTAATAGAATTAATGCATCAAGCACCATCATATCGGTTCCTTCTGGTACATCCAGTGTGTAACCTTTCATATGCGGCGCATCATCAATATCAGGGTTGTAACGATAGATAGAAAAATTCAGTTTCATCTCTCTGCCCTCCCTTAATATGAACGTACTTTTGGTGGAAATGCTTCACGGTGAATTGGCGTCATATTTACTGCGCGCTGAGACATCGATTCAGTCTCAGGATTATAAATGGTATGACAGAGCCAATTTTCATCATCACGCTCAGGGAAATCAAAACGAGCATGAGCTCCTCGACTTTCTGTTCGGTAATTTGCAGCCACAGCGGTAGCCATTGCTGTTTCCATCAAGTTGTCTAATTCTAAGCATTCAATTCGCTGAGTATTAAATTCAGTCGATGTATCATCAAGACGAGCTTCGTTTAAGCGTTCTCTGATCTGTTTTAACTCTTTGAGCCCTTCAGCCATAGCATCCCCTTCTCTAAAAACAGAGAAGCTATTTTGCATGCACGTTTGCAGATCTTTGCGAATCTGAACAGGGTCCTCACCTTGTTGGGTCCGATTCCAACGGTTTAATCGACTTAACGATGCTTCAATATCTGAGTCGGTAGCTGGGCGAGCTTCTGTTTGAGCCAGCAAGGTTTCGCCTAAATGCAGCCCTGTTGCACGACCAAACACCACCAAATCAAGTAGTGAGTTACCACCTAATCGATTCGCGCCATGAACCGAGACTGATGCGATTTCACCACAAGCAAATAAGCCTTGAACGTCAACATCTTGCCCTGATACATTTTGCTTAATGGCTTGTCCTGATACTTGGGTCGGAACGCCTCCCATCATATAGTGACAAGTAGGAATCACAGGAATCGGCTCTTTAACTGGATCAACATGCGCAAAGGTTCGCGATAATTCACAAATACCGGGTAAACGCGACTCCAAAACTTCTTTACCTAAGTGATCGAGTTTCAACTTAATATGCGGTCCCCATGGGCCATCACAGCCTCGACCTTCTCGAATTTCAACCATCATAGAACGGGCGACAACATCACGACCGGCAAGATCTTTTGCATTGGGAGCATAACGCTCCATAAAGCGTTCACCATCTTTATTGAGCAGGTAACCACCCTCACCGCGACAGCCTTCTGTAACTAACACTCCAGCCCCTGCGATACCGGTTGGGTGAAATTGCCACATTTCCATATCCTGCATAGGGACACCGGCTCGCAATGCCATACCAACACCGTCACCTGTATTAATATGAGCATTGGTTGTTGAAGCGTAAATACGTCCCGCGCCTCCAGTTGCTAAAATGGTGGCCTTTGATTTGAAATAGCAAATCTCACCGGTTTCCATACAAAGAGCAGTACAGCCTAAAATGGCACCATCTTGATTTTTAACCAGATCAAGCGCATACCATTCTGAAAAAATCGTTGTCTTATGTTTAATATTTTGCTGATACAAGGTATGAAGTAAGGCGTGGCCGGTACGATCCGCGGCTGCCGCTGTACGAGCTGCTTGCTCACCGCCAAACTCTTTGGATTGGCCACCAAATGGACGTTGATAAATAGTCCCATTATCAAAACGAGAAAATGGTAGCCCCATCTTCTCAAGCTCAATGACTGATTTGGGCCCATTTAAACACATATACTCAATGGCATTTTGATCACCAATGTAATCAGAACCTTTTACCGTATCGTACATATGCCATTGCCAGTTATCAGGATGAGAGTTTCCTAATGCAACAGTGATCCCGCCTTGAGCTGAAACGGTATGAGAACGTGTCGGAAACACTTTTGATAATAAAGCGCACTTTAAACCTTGCTCTGATATCTGAAGGGCTGCTCGCATACCCGCTCCCCCAGCACCAATCACAACAGCATCAAATTCACGAACTGAGATACTCACTTACACACCCCACACAATAAAAAATCCAGAAAACAGATACACCAGCAGTAGAGCAATCACAAAAAACTGCAACCCAGCTCTTAATCCGGCAGGTTTAATGTAGTCAGTCAATACTTGCCAGATCCCAATCCAGCCATGAATTAAAATGGCAAAGAGAGCGAGCATAGTGAAAACTTTTGTTGATAAAGCGCCCCAAAATTCGAGCCAAACAGCATAGGTAATGGGAGGACCAAATAACAAAAATCCAACTAGATACAGTGTGTAGAGGGTTAATATCAAGGCAGTTGCACGGACTAATATAAAATCATGTACGCCGTTACGGCCAAAACTTGAAACTTTACTTACCATACAATCACCACTGCAATTAATGACAAGACAGCTGTTACTGCAAAGCCAACTTTTGCACTGGCAATTCCCGCAGACATTTCTTCACCAAATCCCATATCCATCACAAGATGACGAATACCTAGCACAAGGTGATAAAACAGCGCAGTAAGAATTCCCCACAGAACAAATTTCATCAAAAAACCATCAACTATCTGGCTTGCTGAAGTAAATCCGGCTGGAGAAGATAACGAAACATTGAGTAGCCACAGCAAAATAGCGATGGCAACAAAGGTTATTACACCACTAACACGATGCAATATAGAGGCGATGGCCGTTATAGGAAAACGGATCGTCTGTAGGTCGAGGTTGACAGGTCTGACTTTCTTTACTTTCACTTTCTGCTCACTCAGCTCCATTGAGCTTTTTATAGTAATAAAAAACCTCTGGAATGAACGCCTGAGCCGAAAACATAAGAGTAACAAAAATGCAACCTAAACAAGGTATTCTTTAATGAAAACAGAAATATCTTGCTGGCCTAAGTTACTTATTTTGTTGAAAACTTAGGTTACTTGCTCTGGCTTGAGCTTACCAGAGATCTACCGCGAGTATACAATCTGTAACATTTAAAAACAATTCTCGTTACATGACATCAAACACATTTCACAATAAAACTCACTTAAAAGTTAAAACTTATAAACAAGCGCACACATAGACGCACAAAAATTGACAATTAGCTCTCTCAGCGGTACAACAAATGTACATCCGTGTGGATTTAGGATTATAAAAAGCAAAGGAGATTGTTATGGCAGATAAGAAAGCTACTCTTCATATTGAAGGGCAGGCACCAATTGAACTGCCGATTATTGAGGGAACTCAAGGTCCTGCTGTTATTGACGTTCGAACATTAGGTGCTAACGGTTATTTTACATTTGACCCAGGTTTTCTAGCTACTGCCTCATGTGAATCTCAAATTACATATATCGATGGCGACAACGGTATTTTGCTACACCGCGGCTTTCCAATTGATCAGCTTGCCAATCATGCTGACTATTTAGAAGTCTGCTACATTTTGATATACGGTGAAGTCCCTACACGAGCAGAATACGAAAAGTTCCGAACTACGGTAACTCGTCATACGATGGTGCATGAGCAAATTGCTAGTTTCTTCCATGGTTTTAGACGTGACGCCCACCCAATGGCCGTTATGTGTGGTGTGGTTGGCGCTTTAGCTGCCTTCTATCACGATGCCTTAGATATCAATAACGACTACCACCGAGAAGTCACAGCATTCCGCCTCCTATCAAAAATGCCAACCTTGGCGGCAATGTGTTACAAGTACTCAATCGGTCAACCGTTTATCTATCCGCGTAATGATCTTGATTACGCCGAAAACTTTTTACATATGATGTTTGCAACACCGTGTGAGGAATATGAAGTTAGCCCTGTGGTTGGCCGTGCGTTAGATAAAATCTTTATTCTTCACGCCGATCATGAACAAAACGCATCCACTTCAACGGTACGTCTAGCCGGCTCATCTGGTGCAAACCCGTTTGCTTGTATTGCCGCAGGTATTGCATCTCTTTGGGGACCTGCTCATGGTGGGGCAAATGAAGCCTGTCTCAAGATGTTAGAAGAAATTGGTAGCGTAGATAATATTCCAGAATTTATTGAGCGCGCTAAAGATAAAGATGATCCATTCCGCTTAATGGGCTTTGGTCATCGTGTTTACAAGAATTACGACCCACGAGCGACAGTAATGCGTGAAGCGTGTCATGATGTACTCAATGAGCTTAATATTGATGATCCACTACTGGATGTGGCGATGGAGCTTGAGCGTATTGCGCTTTCCGATGAATACTTTGTAGAGAAAAAACTGTATCCAAATGTTGATTTCTACTCAGGTATTATTCTAAAAGCCATTGGTATTCCAGTTTCTATGTTTACGGTTATTTTTGCAATGTCACGCACCATTGGCTGGATTGCTCATTGGAATGAAATGCATGGCGATCCAACCAACCGTATCGGCCGACCTCGTCAGCTTTATACCGGTGAAGATCAACGTGAGTTTAGTCCAATGCATGAACGTGAGTAGCGAGTAGCGAGTAGCGAGTAGCGAGTAGCGAGTAGCGAGTAGCGAAAGATTACAGCTAGCTCTAAATAAATAGAAAAGCAAAGCCTAAGAACTGGATAATTTCTTAGGCTTTTTCCGTTAATTATTACACTGGATTATTCACATCAATAAACTGAACATCAAAACCATGCTCTTGCGCCAGCCACTCACCCAGAGCTTTCACACCATAACGCTCAGTGGCATGGTGGCCTGCGGCAAAGTAATCAATACCCATTTCACGAGCCGTATGAGTTGTACGTTCTGATACTTCACCAGAGATAAAAGCATCTATTCCTTGTGAGGCCGCCAGTTCAATATAGTCTTGACCACCACCAGTACACCACCCAACCGTTTTAATTAATTGTGATTGGTTACCACTAATATAAAGTGGCTCACGCTGTAATGTCATCGCAATACGAGCGGCAAATTCACTGGCTTCAAGCGGTTGTTCTAATTCGCCATAAAGTGCAATTGAGCGTGGATTTCCCTGCTCTAAACCACCAATAATATCAATGCCAAGTAATTGAGCTAACTTAACGTTATTACCAACTTGCGGATGTACATCGAGGGGTAAATGATACGCGTATAGATTGATACCATTTTCAATCAGTGCTTTGATTCGGTGATACTTCATACCACGAAGATGAGCAGGCTCACCTTTCCAGAAAAAACCATGATGGACCAATAAAGCATCGGCATTTTCTGCAATCGCTAGATCGATCAATTCCTGACAAGCAGTAACGCCTGTAACAATCTTTTTAATTTCTGACTTGCCTTCGACTTGAAGACCATTTGGGCAGTAATCATTAATTAATTGAGGAGAAAGGAAATCATTCAGTAGACGTTCTAATTGGATGTTATTCATGATCAATCCTAAATATTAAGTAACAGATTAATCATACTGGTTTGCACAATAAAATACAGTATCAACTAAGACAAACCATCCAAGCAAAAAGATAAAGCCACATTTATACTCAAGTAACGTCAATATACCCAAGTAACTTCAAGATAGATGTGGCCATAACCGTTATAACTGGTAGTCGATATTAGTAAAACTCACTTGCGCCATGCTCTGATAATTTTAACCACACAGGCTTCGTACTGGTTTTTACCCAATAACGGTGCAAATAACTATAGAATCGAGAGCGTCGAGAATGAGAAAGGCACGCCATTACAGGAAATGAAACAATACCTGCAACAAGAACAAAAATTCGGCGTAAAATAATATTCACAATAGAAAATGGCGTAAACATTGTATTCCCCTCAACTGGTCTAACCTCTAATTACTGTAATGGAATACGTGTATTATTACTACAGATTTTTGCTGAAAATAGCACCTATCTGTGCAAAAATTCTTTACGAGAATGAAATAATGTCATTAATAAACAATATTGAAAATTCAATTCAGAAGTTCGATACGGACATTCGAGCAGTAATGGCGCTCCCCTCTCTGTTATCAGATCACGTCAATTATGTTGATAACCAATGGCTAAAGCATTTTTTCCAAACAGCAGTAAAACCGACATGGAGTAGATACGGAGGTAATCGGAGACTGGGGTTTTATTATCAATGGTTGTGGCGTCAATTCATCTTGGCTCACCCTCAATATGAACTTATTGCCGAAGAAGTTCAGATATATCAAGATAAACAGACACTTGGAGCTATCGATTTTCTAGTTCGAGAAAAACAAACCCAGCAAATTGAGCATTGGGAAGTGGCTATTAAATTTTATCTACAACATAAAGCACAGTGGCTCGGTCCAAATGCGAATGATCAGCTAGAGAAAAAAACAGCACGAATGGTATCTCACCAATTGCTACTGACTGAACAATCGGCTTATCAACAGCAATGGCAAACTCAATTTGGGCAACCAGAGGTTAAGCGTCTTATTATGCAAGGTCGACTCTTTACCTCAGAATCAGCGCAAATCAAAGCACCGGATATCAACCCTAATTGTGCCAAAGGGCTCTGGTGTTTTGCCGAACATGCTCCTGCTCATTTACGCTTTTTTGATAAATCAGAGTGGCTTTCACCTCCGCGATATCAAGATCTAAAACCTCAAAGCAACCATAACGCACTCACCCATCCAACTCAGGCGATAGATGAACACAATCAAGTTTGGTTTGTTATGCCCTCATACTGGCCAAACTCAAAACCATAGTGTGATATTTGTTTATTCAACTACAAGGCTGTCTGTTGCAACAGTTATAAAAAAATACCCCAGCAGCTCTTAACTACTGGGGTATTAAATAGATATCTTTTACCTAAGATTACGGCAAATTAAAGACCTGCGTCAGTAAATACCTTGCTAACAATCTCTTGTGCTTCTTTTTCGATAAGAGCTAGGTGCTCTTTACCTTTAAAGCTTTCACAGTAGATTTTGTAGATATCTTCAGTACCTGATGGGCGAGCTGCAAACCAACCATTTTCAGTCGTCACTTTTAGGCCACCAATAGCAGCGCCATTACCAGGAGCGTGAGTTAAACGCGCAGTAATTACGTCTCCAGCTAAGGTTTCAGCCGCAACCATTTCTGGTGATAGCTTGCTCAATACCGCTTTTTGTTGTTTGTTTGCTACAGCTTGCAGACGGCTATACTCAGAAGCGCCGTGTTTAGCCGCTAATTCTTCATAGTATTGCTGTGGGTTCTTACCTGTTACCGCTGTGATTTCAGCAGCTAATAGGCACAGTAAAATACCGTCTTTATCTGTTGACCAAGGTGTACCATCCATACGTAGGAACGATGCCCCGGCACTCTCTTCTCCACCAAAGCCAAGTTCACCAGAGTACAATCCATCAACAAACCACTTAAAGCCTACTGGTACTTCACATAAACTACGACCAAGATCTGCAACCACACGGTCAATCAACGCACTTGATACCAATGTTTTACCAACAGCGACACCATCAGCCCACTGAGCACGATGACGGTATAGGTAATCAATACACACTGCCAAATAGTGGTTTGGATTCATTAAACCGGCTGGTGTTACAATACCGTGACGGTCATAATCAGGGTCGTTACCAAAAGCAAGATCGTACTTGTCTTTGTACTCAAGCAAACCTGCCATCGCATATGGAGATGAACAGTCCATACGAATCACACCGTCTTTGTCTAATGACATAAAACGGAATGATGGATCAATCGACTCATCGACTAACGTGATGTTTAGATTGTAGTATTTTGCAATTTCGCGCCAGTATTCAATGCCCGAACCACCTAGAGGATCCACACCAATGGTTAAGTTCGCATTTTGAATTGCAGCCATATCAACTACATTGACAAGATCTTCAACATAAGGCGTAACCAAATCACGCTCTTCTACTAGATCACTGGCTAACGCTTGTTCAATAGCAATACGCTTCACAGCTTGCATACCACTAGCAATAATTTCGTTTGCTCGTGATTCAATCGCCGTTGTCAATTCGCCTTCAGCAGGACCACCATGAACAGGGTTATATTTAATACCGCCATCTTGAGGTGGGTTATGAGAAGGTGTAATAACAATACCATCGGCTTTTTCTGCCGATGCTTTGTTGTGACATAGAATGGAATGAGATACACCCGGTGTTGGCGTGTAGCCATTGTCTTTCTGAACAATAACCTTAACGCCATTAGCAACCAGTACTTCAAGGGTAGAGATAAATGCAGGTTCAGATAATGCGTGAGTATCTTTACCTAAGAAAAGAGGACCTGTCACGCCATGTGCTTGACGAACCTCTGCTACCGCTTGAGCGATTGCCCAAATATGGTGTTGGTTGAATGTTCCTTTATTGGCTGTACCACGGTGGCCCGAAGTACCAAATTCTACTTTTTGTGCTGCATTATCAGCACTTGGTTCAATCAGAAAGTAGTTTGCAACTAACGCAGGGATATTAATCAAATCACTTTGTTGTGCGCGCTGACCTGCTCGATCATGAATAGCCATATAATTAACGAGTCCTTGTGAAATAAAAAAGGAGGGCTAAAAGCCCCCATTAAATCTCGCCGCAAACTTTATCAACGATGTCTTGAGCAAAGCCCATTTTAACCATGAGTTGGTCAATCATCTGGCGTTTACGGTCGGTATTAGTATTGGTGATCACCCAAAATGGTGTGCCAGCAATAGCTTTTGGTTTTGTAGTTTTACCACTCGCCAGTAATGTTGCTTCATCTTCAGCAAAATAAATACGAGTACGACCTTTGATGGCTGCCGCTTCTGTAAAACCTTTAGAATCGATTCGATAAAGGGACGACAGAATCAACATAAAGCGACCAATGGCCTTTTCCTGTGCGGCAAATTCATCAGAAATCAGTAGTGATCGCATTTCTTTTACACGATCTAACTGGGGTTCATTTCCTGCGTCTTTGCTTACTACAATACCACGAGGGCGTACAGGCATAACCACTTCAGGTTGTGGCTGGTACTGAGTATCAGGCATCATAAGCAAGCGACGTAAGATATCAGATGCACTTTCACCGATATGTTGAGTTTGACTCGCAATAAAACGGTATAGCTCTTCGTCTACCTCAATAGTTTTCATCGTTGTCTTCATTATCGTTCCGTTTAAAATCTCATGCGATTATAACCTGATCCGAGGTTATACTCTACGGTAAATACCATAACAAATAAGAGAAAATTGTCAGTGAAGTTACATTACCACGCAATTGGGGATGGTTATCCGATCATTTTGATCCACGGTTTATTTGGCAGTGGCGATAACTTAGGTTTAATTTCTAGAGCATTGAAAGATAAATATAAAGTGATTAACGTTGATCTACGCAATCACGGTTTATCGCCTCATAGTGATCAGTTTACTTATCAGCAAATGGCGCAAGATGTACTCGATGTGATCGATGAATTATCAATCGATCATTTTGCAGTAATCGGACATTCAATGGGTGGAAAAGTCGCCATGTCGCTTACAGAATTGGCATCTGATCGCATTGATCATTTGATTGTTCTTGATATTGCTCCTGTTGCGTATAGTGAACATCGCCACCAAAATGTCTTTGCTGGTTTACGCGAAGTCAGTAGACACATAATCTTGAATCGAAAAGAAGCAGAACAGTATTTAGCGCTTCATGTTCAAGATCCCGGTGTTCGTCAATTTCTGCTCAAATCTCTCACAAAAACAGAGAATGGCTATCAATGGCGTTTTAATGTTGAAGGCCTAATTGCAAATTATCAAACTATTATGGGTTGGCACGACATTCCTCCATTTACGGGTAAAACGTTATTTATGAAAGGGCAAGACTCCGAATACATCACACCAGATTATCGAGAGGCTATTATGAGACAGTTTCCGAACGCCAAAGCCCATTTGGTTGCAAATACTGGACACTGGCTTCATGCGGAAAAACCTGAGACCGTCAATCGGGTAATTGAGCAGTTTTTGCAAAAATAACGAACAAGAAAGACAAGTAAGAGGCCGTGAATTGATCTGCAACTCTATGATATAGTGATCCCATTCGAGCTGCGTAAGGATTCGTTATGCTTTATGAGTACATGGATTTACTCGAATCAATCGGATTAGACCTCTTATTTGCCGCTATTTTCTTTTTTATAGGTATGGCAATTAAGGATGTTTTAAAGCAAGGCAAGGTTCCCCCTTTTGGCCGCCGTATTGTCTGGTTAGTGCTATTTTTAGGATGTGCGGGATTTATCTCCAAAGGGATTATTCAACTTAGTTGGGAAGGATCTGGCCTTGGCTAAAATTGCTCGAACAATGAGCAATCAAACGACAAAAGGATCTGCTGCCAGCAAAAAGTATTCAGTTTGTGCAGCAGAAACGATTATCATTGGTACAACATTGAATTCAGCCGTCTTTTGTGTACGGTTAAACTACAACAATACAGGTAATCTTTACTATGGCGAGTGTAGGACTCTTCTTCGGTAGCGACACAGGTAATACTGAAGCTGTTGCTAAAATGATCCAGAAGCAACTAAGTGACAAACTGGTTGAGGTTAAAGATATTGCGAAAAGCAGCAAAGAAGACATCGATAACTTTGATCTGCTTATTCTTGGTATCCCAACTTGGTACTACGGTGAAGCTCAATGTGACTGGGATGACTTCTTCCCAGAACTAGAGCAAATCGACTTCTCAACTAAGCTTGTTGCTATCTTTGGCTGTGGCGACCAAGAAGATTACGCAGAGTACTTCTGTGATGCGATGGGCACTATCCGTGAAATCGTAGAAGGCCGTGGCGCAACAGTAGTAGGTAACTTCTCAACAGAAGGCTTTGAGTTTGAAGCTTCAAAAGCACTGGTTGATGATAACCACTTTGTTGGTCTATGTGTTGATGAAGACCGTCAACCTGAACTGACTGAACAGCGTGTGACCCAGTGGGTTAATCAGCTAATGGACGAAATGTGTCTATCTGAGTTAATGGACTAATATTATCCATTCTCAAACCAAGCGCACTAGAGCAAATCAGTGCGCTTTTTTATTATCAATTCTTCTTGATACAACGCACTTCGCCAACATCTACTCTATCCATATCCATTTTGATCTACCGATGTTCAGGCTTCTTACGGACATACAGCGTTCGTTTAACCGTCGAAACCACTTCACCTGTGGCATTATGAACATGAACCACAAACTCAGGGAAATATTTATCACCCTGCTCTGTAGCCCTTTTTATTGCTTCAACACAGCTATCAGAAATAACAAAGTCAGCAAACAGATCACTACAGCCTGGGCGGATAAAATTAATATCGGCCTGTTTATCCCAAACGTAATAGTTAGGGCCTAAGATACCCATAAGCATAAGCGAATAGACAGGATCCGTTAGGGAAAATATACTTCCACCATACTGAGAACGATTGGCATTTTTATTCCACCAGCGCAATTTAAGTTTCATCTTAACAGAGCGGAAATCATCACTGATTGCGACTATCTTAATGCCTGAGCCCCAAAATGGTGGCCATAGATTTAAAGCCAGTTTTACGATGCTGGGTTTATAGTAATTCATTGTGATCCACTCCCTGTCGCACAATGTAAAACATGATACATCCTGATAACAATTAAGCAAACTTCAGAAAATCTACCCAGAACACAGATTAGTTGCTTTTTGAGGTTTAATGTTATCTTATGGTCACTTATAATAAACATTAATGAGAAAGACTACTGCTTCTATTTCGCAGCTAGCCCATAGGAAACTCGAATGTCAGATAATAATCACGCGCTTAAGCAAGCAGGCTTGAAAATTACACTACCTCGTTTGAAGATCTTAGAAGTTCTTCAACAACCAGAGTGTCAACACATTAGTGCGGAAGACCTTTACAAAAAGCTGATTGATATCGGCGAAGAAATTGGTTTAGCGACCGTATACCGTGTTTTGAACCAATTTGATGATGCTGGCATTGTGACTCGCCATCATTTTGAAGGTGGTAAATCTGTGTTCGAACTAGCAACACAACACCATCATGATCACCTTGTTTGTTTAGATTGTGGCAAAGTAATTGAATTCTCTGATGAGCTTATTGAGCGTCGTCAGAAAGAGATCGCAGCACAATACAATGTCGACTTGACTAATCATAGCCTGTATCTATACGGCCACTGTGCAAACGGTGATTGCTGTAAAGACGAGAGCCTGCACGATCAGAAATAATCTACTGCTTTCATAATTCAATAACTAAAGCCAAAAGCTATGCGCTCAACATAGTCAGAAAGAAAGTAGACTCACCTCAAGGACCAGCCTAATTATCGGCTGGTTTTTTATTATCTATCCACAGTCCTAACTCTTATTGCGGCTAGCACCTCTAATAACAGTACCGACCAATCTAATTATTGTTGTCAAATCCTAGATTTTAAGTATCAACAAGTTTTGAGCACAAAAAAAAGGTGAAGCCAAAGCCCCACCTTCATAATTTATGCTCACTTAAGTGATAAACGATTACTCGTCAGCAATTTTAGCCCAAGTATCACGTAAGCCTACAGTACGGTTAAATACTAGCTTATCTGCACTTGAATCTTTGCTATCTGCACAGAAGTAACCTAGACGTTCAAACTGGTATGCTTGTTCTGCTTGTGCATTAACAAGAGCTGGCTCAACAAAACCATTCATCACAGTTAGAGATTCTGAGTTAATTACAGAGACAAAATCTTCTGCAGCACCAGGATTTGGTACGGTAAATAGACGGTCGTATAGACGAATTTCAGCAGGTACAGATTGATCTGCAGATACCCAGTGAATTACACCTTTTACTTTGCGACCATCAGCAGGGTTCTTACCTAAAGTCTCATTATCATAAGTACAGTAGATAGTAGTGATATTACCTGCTTCGTCTTTCTCTACGCGCTCAGCTTTAATCACATAAGCACCGCGAAGACGTACTTCTTTACCAAGAACTAGACGCTTGTACTTCTTGTTTGCTTCTTCACGGAAGTCTTCACGCTCAATGTAAACTTCACGAGTAAATGGCACTTCACGGCTACCCATCTCAGGTTTATTTGGATGGTTTGCAATGTTTAGAGTCTCAGCTTCGCCATCGAAGTTTTCGATAACAATTTTAACTGGATCTAATACAGCCATTGCACGTGGTGCATTTTCGTTTAGATCTTCACGGATACACGCTTCAAGAGAGCTCATCTCAATGGTGTTATCTTGCTTAGTCACACCAATTCGCTTACAGAACTCACGAATAGAGCCAGCAGTATAACCACGACGACGTAGGCCTGAAATAGTTGGCATACGAGGGTCATCCCAACCATTAACCAATTTATCGGTTACAAGCTGGTTTAGTTTACGCTTTGACATCACTGTGTATTCTAGATTTAGACGACTGAACTCATACTGATGAGGGGTACAGTCGATAGTAATGTTCTCTAGAACCCAATCGTATAGACGACGGTTATCCATAAACTCTAGCGTACAGATAGAGTGAGTAATGCCTTCTAACGCATCAGAAATACAGTGAGTAAAGTCGTACATTGGGTAAATGCACCACTTATCACCTGTCTGATGGTGTGTTGCAAAACGAACACGGTATAGAACAGGATCGCGCATAACCATAAATGGAGATGCCATATCGATCTTCGCACGAAGACACATTTTACCTTCTTCTACTTCACCATTTTTCATTTTGGCAAATAGTTCAAGGTTCTCTTCTACGCTACGATCGCGGTATGGGCTGTGCTTACCAGGCTCGGTAAGTGTACCGCGGTATTCGCGCATCTGCTCAGGACTTAGCTCATCAACATACGCTAAGCCTTTATTAATTAATTCAATAGCAAACCCGTGTAGCTTATCGAAGTAGTTCGATGAATAGCAAATCTCACCGCTCCACTGAAAGCCCAACCAGTTAACATCGTTCTTAATAGACTCAACGTATTCGATGTCTTCTTTCTCAGGGTTTGTATCGTCGAAACGTAAGTTACATTGACCCTGATAGTCCTGAGCGATACCGAAGTTCAAACAAATAGATTTAGCATGACCGATATGCAGATAACCATTTGGCTCTGGTGGGAATCGGGTATGAACGCTTGTATGTTTGCCACTTGCTAAATCCGCATCGATAATTTGGCGGATAAAGTTAGTTGGACGAGCTTCAGTTCCACTCATCAATAATACCTCGTGTGCTTACAGGATTTTTAATTCAGCCTATGATCCACAAATATGACTCACGACTCAACAAATAGTGTGCATTGTTTTGCGATATGAACAAAAAAACCTCGCAAATGCGAGGTTTAATCATATCAGATTCTGGAATTCGTGCGGAAAAACATTTCCGCACGATAGTTTTTGCTATTTTTTCCCATATTGACTCATAGAAAAATCTAGCATTAGGGGGAATCTTATAGGCTCACAACTCGGCTAGTTCGTTTACCATCAGCACTTACTGCGCGAACTTCAACTTTACCAGTTACTGTTGGTTTCACTTCATTGTAGTAAGTTACCCAAGTCTTACCAGCATCTGTTGAATACTGAAGCTTAAGACCTGGCATGCTCACGTTCATGTTTAGCTTACCATCAATAACTTTTGCACCAGGTACTGGTACACGGTATTGAATACCAGCAGCATCCAATTTAGCCAATTCACGTTGACCCAGTACGTTGGCAAAACGAGCCCAATCGTTATTTAGCGCTTTCTTATTCACTAAATTACTCTTTTGTGAATATTCAACGCCTGTCTTGTATTCATTTTCCCAGCTAGCTTCGTGCCATGCACGCTCTGCAGCTGCAAGTACGCGAGGGAATACCATGTACTCATACTGGTCATCAGTACGTACTGTTTCACTCCATAGCTGAGCCGATAGACCGTAGAAACCTTTCGATTCAGTCGTACCTTTACCCGAGAAACCATTGCCATCACGGTCTAAAGAAGTTTCTGCGTTTTGTGGTAAGTTTTCTGGCGCAAAACCAAACATCTTACGAGTATCAGTCGCACGTGTTGCCCAGTAGTAGCCCTTCTCTTGAGGATCCACTTCGTATGGCATATCCATATATACGTAGTCTGGGTTAGATACGATTACGTCATAACCTTTATCAGCCCAATCGTAAGCAGATGCTGTACCACCCCAGTACAATACATCCCAGAAGTTAACGCGTACTTTATCTGTTGCAAACGCTGAAGAATCTTTCGAATACTTCAGGCCATCCTGCCATGCTTGGAAGTTTGGAATGCCTTTATTATTAACAACTTCACTTACTTTCTCAGCAAAGTGGCTTGGTAAGTGTGCATAATCAGCTACTTCACCGCTGTCCACTAGCTTCTTACACATTGGTGATTTTTCAAATGGCTTGTTTTCAGCAGACATATCGATGTTGCCTTTCCATGCCACCTTATTGCCAGCGTTAAGATCTTGGAAACCTGCGCCTTGCTTGATATTTTTCGCTTCGTCACCACCAAAGTGCCATGTTGTTAGAGGCATACCTGCTTCTTGGTGCATCGCAGCCACTTCTGAAATCACCTTGTTCACGAAGTTCATCGATGAATCCATACATGGGTTGATAAAGCTGCGCTTATCGTAGAACTGAACCGTTGTTACATTTGAAGTATCTTGAGGATCCATCAAACGGTACTCGTTCGCCGCTTCCATATCGCCATCAGCCGCTAAACGGTTATAACGCGCTTCCATTGCCACAACAGCGGCACGAGCGTGTGCTGGCATATCGATTTCAGGAATCACTTCGATACCGCGAGCTTTCGCATATTTCAAGATATCTAGGTAATCTTGCTTGCTGTAGAAGCCAGAACCGAAGTTATTTGCTTCAGGACCAGAACCTAACTGAGGAAGCAAACACGATGTTTCAGAAAGATCATGACAGCGCTTCGCACCAATATCGGTTAGCTCAGGAAGACCAGGAATTTCTAGACGCCAACCTTCATCATCAGATAAGTGCATGTGAAGTTTGTTCATCTTGTAGGCAGCCATCTGATCCAGAGTACGAAGAATCGCTTCTTTACTGTGGAAGTTACGGCCTACATCAACCATGATGCCACGGTAATCAAAACGAGGTGCATCCACAACTTTTAGAGTAGGAATTTCGTTTTGTGTACCAGTGCTCATTAGAGACATCAGAGATTGCATACCGTAGAACGCACCCTCTTTATCAAAACCAAGGATAGTGGCTCCTTTTGGCGTAACATCTAATTGATATGCGCCAGATACTTGGTTTGCTTTTGCAAAGTGCTTAGGTGCTAATTCTACTTTAACTGGGTATGAACCGTTACTGTTCACACCAAGCATGGTTAAACGTGCTTTTACTGCATTTAGCATATCGCCAGATAACGCCGAGTTATCAATCGCAATACCATTTGTTAGTGATACCGTTTTACCCGTTAGCTTAGTGCTCAATGGAGTTGGAACGATAGTGCCTGCAATTTCTTCTTTAGCAAGTAGCTGTACATCGTTATTTTTATCAAAACGAGACTGCGCTGTAGCTAGCGTGTTGTTATCAGCAGGTACACGTTTCCAATTATCACCATCAATTGGGCTTAAGTAATCTGCTGGATTTTCAGTGTCAGTACTTTTAATTGTTTTTGGCTCTGCTTTGCCTGCTGCAACATAAGCGCGTGGCATGTAGTCATTTTCAAACAGAGTCCAGTACTCACCCACGTATGGGATCACAACCGTTTCACCTTCAGCAAAACCATCGAATTTCTCGGTTGGCTCTAGTGTATGTAGGTCACCAGTTACGTGAGTGATCTTAAATTGATCGTTTTGTACATCCAGAATTTGGCGGATGCTGTGGAAATAGATTTTCCAATCTTTACTTGTTACTTCTGGGCCATTATTAACAAGAGTAAGGTTAATTAGGTCACAAGAAGCCCATTCTGCGCCTAGGTTTTGACATTGTAGACCATTGTCAGCACCGTGGTTCGTTACTACCTTGTAATTAACTTCTAGATTATTCGCTAGGTTATTAACTACAGCTTGATCATTTGTTCCTTGTGAAGCACATCCAGTTACCGCAAGAGCGATAACAGAAGCTAACGCAGATAATTTTAGAGTCATGATATGTTTCCTTGTCTCCCGAGCCCCTAATAATTTAGGGAAATCTAAACCGAGTACTGAAAATAAGGTACTCAAAATCCCGGCCTCTCATTTCACTTAAGAAATTATGAGAGAGGCCGGTTTATTAAAGTTTTACGGTGTTACAGTTTGTTACTTAAAGAACTTAAGTAATTAAGGTAGTTTTACAGAAGATAGGTCTTCTGCAGGAGAGACTTTCTTCATCTCACCAGCAACGATTTCAGCTAGAGGGCCTAGGATAACCTGTAGGTTGTTAGTACCTAGTTTAACTACACCCATCGCACCTAATGCTTTTAGCGTTTTCTCATCTGCTAGGCTTGAATCTTTAAGAGTCAAACGTAGACGTGTGATACAAGCATCGATGTTTTCTAGGTTGTCGCGACCACCAAGAGCTTTGATGTATTGCTTAGCTAGTTCACCAGTTTCTGCCGCCGCTGCTCCTGAAGTCTCTTCAGCTTCGTCATCTTCACGACCTGGAGTCTTAAGGTTGAACTTAACGATAGCGAAACGGAATACTGCGTAGTAGATACAGAAGAAGCCGATGCCTTGGATAATTAGTATGTACCACTGTACCGCTAATGGGTTACGGCTTGATAGAACCATATCAACTAGACCTGCAGAGAAACCGAAGCCTGCAATCCACTGCATTGATGCTGCAATGTAAACAGATAGACCAGTTAGTACTGCGTGAATTACGTAAAGTACTGGTGCAAGGAACATGAATGCAAATTCTAGAGGCTCTGTAACACCTGTGAAGAATGATGCAAAACCAGCAGCTAGAAGTAGAGATGCTACACGCTCTTTGTTCTTAAGCTTAGCTGTGTGGTACATAGCTAGAGCCGCACCTGGTAGACCGAACATCATCACAGGGAAGAAACCAGCTTGGTACATACCTGTTACGCCAGGAACACCTTTACCGCTTAGGAAGTTAGGAATATCGTTAATACCTGCAACGTCAAACCAGAATACAGAGTTTAGTGCGTGGTGTAGACCAACAGGGATAAGTAGACGGTTAAAGAATGCGTAGATACCAGCACCAACAGAGCCCATACCTTGGATAGTTTCACCAAAGTGTACTAGACCACCGTAGATAGAAGGCCATACAAACATCAGTACGCCAGCAATCACAATACCTGCAACCGAAGTTAGGATTGGAACTAAACGCTTACCGCTGAAGAATGCCAATGCTTTGTGCAATTGAACATCAGAGAAACGGTTGTAAAGTTCAGCCGATACGATACCAACTAGGATACCAACAAACTGGTTGTTAATTTTAGAGAATGCCGCAGGTACTGCACTTGGGTCGATACCCTGAATCTGTGCTACTGCGCCAGGAGCTAGAAGCGTTGTTACCACTAGGAAGCCAACGAAACCAGAAAGTGCAGCTGCACCGTCTTTATCTTTTGACATACCGTAAGCAACACCGACAGCGAACAGTACCGACATGTTGTCGATAATTGCCGCACCAGCTTTAATTAAGAACGCAGCGATTGCACTGTTTGAACCCCAACCTGTTGGGTCAATCCAGTAACCAATACCCATTAAGATCGCAGCAGCTGGAAGTACTGCTACTGGCACCATTAGCGCCTTACCTACTTTTTGAAAATATCCAAGAATGTTCACCCTTAGTTCCCCCTATGGTTTTCTTAGATTCGATATTTGATAACTTTTTTTTGCTATCCGATTAAGTCATTTGCAGTTTAAGAATTTAATTTCGCCCCGCAAATTAAAACGTCCTCATTTGTGATCTTTATCACCAGAGTTGGCAATATCTGAGCGATTTTGCTAGCTCGATCATAAAACTTATTTTATCATTCGAAACAAAGGCGATATGCCGCTATGATTTCCCTGTTTTAATTATTCTGTATGAGGTGTCACCGTGAGACTTATCCCGCTAGATAACGCAAAAGATGTAGGTTTGTGGTCTGCTCGCTATATTGCTGATCGTATTAATAAATTCCAGCCAACAGCTGAGCGTCCATTTGTACTAGGTCTACCGACTGGTGGTACACCACTAGCGACTTACAAACGTCTTATTGAGCTTTATGAAGCGGGCGAAGTAAGTTTCAAGCATGTTGTTACTTTCAACATGGACGAGTACGTAGGCATGCCTTCTGATCACCCAGAATCATACCGTAGCTTTATGTACAACAACTTCTTCAATCATATTGATATTCAAGAAGAAAATATCAATCTTCTTGATGGTAATGCAGCGGATCATGTTGCTGAATGTCAACGTTATGAAGACAAAATCAAATCTTACGGTAGAATCAACCTATTCATGGGTGGCGTAGGTAACGACGGTCATATCGCATTTAACGAGCCGGCATCGTCTCTATCTTCTCGAACTCGTATCAAAACATTAACTCATGATACTCGTATCGCTAACTCTCGTTTCTTCGATGGCGATATTAATCAAGTACCTAAATACTCTCTAACTATTGGTGTGGGTACACTGCTTGATTCTGAAGAGATCATGATTTTGGTTACAGGTCACAACAAAGCACAAGCACTAGAAGCTGCTGTTGAAGGTTGTGTTAACCACCTATGGACTATCTCAGCTCTACAGCTGCATCCAAAATCACTGATTGTATGTGATGAGCCTGCAACTCAAGAACTTAAAGTTAAAACGGTTAAATATTTCCAAGAGCTAGAAGCTGAAAACATTAACCACATGTAAAAATAAAGGAACTGTTCATGTACGCGCTTACCAATTGTCGAATCTTCACAGGTAGCGATGTGCTGAATAACCACGCCGTCATTGTTGACGGCGTGAACATTCATGCTGTTTGCCCTGTTGCAGAACTTCCACAAGATATCAAAACTATTGACCTAAACGGTGCTAACCTAACTCCAGGTTTTATTGACGTCCAACTTAACGGTTGTGGCGGTGTGATGTTCAACGATGAAATCAACGCTGATACGATTCACACAATGCACCGCGCAAACATCAAATCAGGCTGTACCAGCTTCCTTCCTACGCTTATCACTTCATCTGATGAAGATATGAAAGCGGCTATTAAAGCTCAACGCGACTACGAAGCAAAATACCAAAACCAGTCATTAGGTCTACACCTTGAAGGTCCATACCTAAACGTGATGAAAAAAGGTATTCACAATATTGATTACATTCGTACTTCTGACGATGCCATGATCAATACCATTTGTGAAAATGCAGATGTTGTTACCAAAGTAACACTAGCGCCTGAGCAAAACGACCACGCTCATATCCAAAAACTGGTTGAAGCCGGTGTTGTTGTTTCAGCAGGTCATACTAACGCAACGTATGTCGAAGCTCGTAAAGGCTTTGCTTCTGGTATTACCTTTGCCACTCACCTATTTAACGCAATGACACCAATTGCAGGTCGTGAGCCAGGTATGGTCGGTGCTATTTATGATACCCCTGAAGTGTACACAGGTATCATTGCTGATGGTTTCCATGTGGATTATGCAAACATCCGTATGGCCCATAAAATGAAGGGTGAAAAGTTAGTTTTAGTGACCGACGCCACAGCCCCGGCAGGTGCTAACATGGATCACTTTATTTTTGTCGGTAAGAAAGTATATTACAGAGACGGCAAGTGTGTTGATGAAAATGGCACACTAGGCGGCTCAGCACTGACAATGATAGAAGCAGTACAAAATTGTGTTGAGCATGTGGGTATCGCCCTGGACGAAGCGATTCGTATGGCTACCTTGTATCCTGCTCGCGCAATTGGCGTAGACAAGAAACTTGGTGCTGTTAAACAAGGTATGGTTGCAAACCTAACTGTGTTCGATCGCGATTACAACGTCCAGGCGACAGTTGTTAATGGTGAATACGAGCAGAATTAAAATATGACAGGCGGACAAATTGGTAATGTAGATCTAGTAAAACAGCTAAATAGTGCCGCTGTTTACAGACTTATCGACTTACAAGGCCCTATATCACGCATTCAGGTTGCTGATGTAAGTCAGCTTGCTCCTGCAAGTGTTACTAAAATTACCCGCCAACTGCTTGAGCGCGGCCTTATTAAAGAGGTCGCGCAACAAGCTTCTACAGGTGGTAGACGCGCAATTTCTCTTACTACTGAGTCAGCTCCTTTCCATTCGGTAGCAATCCGTCTTGGACGAACTTATATCGAACTCACGATTTTTGACTTAAGTGGTAAACATATTGTGAGCGATTCACATCGTTTTCAATACTCCAACCAGCAAGAGTTGACTGATGGTTTAATTAATCACATTCGTCAATTTATTGCAGAAAATCAAAACGTTATTAAAGAGCTTGTTGCATTTGGCATTACTCTTCCAGGTCTTATTGATCCGGAAACTGGCGTAATCGAATACATGCCACATATCGAGGTCGATCATTTTCCTTTAGCAGATATCATCAATGAAAAATTTGGTGTTTCGTGTTTTGTTGGTAATGATATTCGAGGCCTAGCTCTTGCTGAGCATTACTTTGGCGCAAGCCGCGATTGTAAAGACTCAATCTTAGTCAGCATGCATCACGGTACGGGCGCAGGAATTATTGTTAATGGTCAGGTATTTTTAGGCTATAACCGTAACGTCGGCGAAATTGGTCATATCCAAATTGATCCATTAGGTGATAAATGTCAGTGCGGTAATTTTGGCTGTTTAGAAACAGTAGCATCCGATCCTGCCGTAATTCGACATGTTCAAGAACTGCTTGATCAAGGCTATCCAAGCACTCTTCAAGAGCTAGAAGAGCTTACGATGCCAGCTATCTGTATGGCTGCTAACAAAGGGGATGAACTGGCCGTTCAAGCTCTCACAAAAGTGGGAAACCAACTAGGTAAAGCGCTAGCGATGACAGTCAACCTGTTTAATCCGCAAAAAATTGTTCTGGCAGGTAATATTACTCAAGCGAAAGACATAGTTTTTCCTGCGATTCGTCGCTGTGTTGAAACGCAGTCACTTTCTACATTTAACAAAGATCTTCCTATTGTTACCTCTGAGCTTTATAGCCAACCAACAATAGGCGCATTTTCAATGATCAAGCGCGCAATGCTAAACGGTGTTCTACTGCAACGTTTGCTAGAAGATTAAAAAGCCGCAACGAAGCCGTAATAATCGGTTACATTGCATTTTAAGGGGAGGCTCATCACAGTCTCCCCTTTTTGATATACTCAACGTAACTTTCTATTTTCTTAGCATATAATGACAAACAACTAGAGGATATTTTGCTCGATTATTTTAAATGAGCATGTTGCAAAATATCTCACACATCAAGTCATCATATATCTGTAAATTGAGTTATGACTTCTCCAACGCACACTGTATTGAGAGAAACTTAGATATATTTTTGAGTACAAAATAAAGGAAAGATTACCGAGATATGGAAATCGTTTTTATTATTACCGCTTTTGTAGCTGGCTTTATTGCACTTCGCTGCAAACTTCCACCGCTGGTTGGCTTTCTTATTGCTGGCTTTTTTCTTAACAGTTTTGGCTACCACTCTACCGATGCGTTAACCACATTTGCTGATTTAGGCGTAACCTTACTTTTATTTACCATCGGCTTAAAACTGGATGTTAAAACCTTACTGGCGAAAGAGATTTGGGGAGGCGCAACCTTACATAATCTGCTGTCAACACTGCTCTTTACCCTATGTCTGAAAGGGCTTCAGTTACTCGGTCTGAATATGTTAGCTGGCCTTGATATGGGACAACTGGCTCTAATGGGCTTTGCACTCTCATTCTCAAGTACTGTTTTTGCCATTAAAGCCTTACAAGAAAAAGGCGAACTCAATGCAACCTATGGTACTTTGGCCATTGGTGTGCTGGTTATGCAAGATATCTTTGCCGTCGTTTTCTTAACTGCCTCTACCGGGAAAATGCCTGAAATCACAGCGTTAGGCCTCTTTGCTCTTCCCCTTCTACGCCCTCTATTTTATCGAATCTTAGATAAAGCAGGTCACGGCGAAATGTTGGTGCTTTATGGTATTTTCTTAGCCCTTGTTGCCGGAGCAGGTCTGTTTGAATCTGTTGGTATGAAACCAGATCTGGGGGCTCTGATTCTAGGTATGATGCTCGCCAGTCATCCAAAAGCGTCTGAATTATCAAAATCACTCTTTAATATTAAAGAAATCTTGCTGGTTTGCTTCTTCTTAAATATTGGCCTGGCCGAAACCCCAACCATTGATGGCTTATTAATGGCATTGGTGTTGATGCTCATTTTGCCATTAAAAGGCATTTTGTATTATCTTGTTTTCCATCTTTTCCGTTTCCGAGTCCGAACCTCACTATTAGGCACTCTTACCCTATTTAACTACAGTGAATTTGGCTTAATTGTCGGTGGTGTGGCTTATAAATTAGGATGGTTACCAGGCAATTTCTTAGTGGCGATTGCCATTGCCGTTTCACTCTCGTTTTTGGTTGCAGCCGCCGTAACCAGTGCAGGACACAAAATTTATAGTCAATCATCCCGCTGGCTAAAAGAGTTCGCTCCAGAGCAACTCAACTCTGGCGATAAGCTTATCGATTTAGGCTCTGCTCGCATTATGATTTTAGGTATGGGACGCATTGGCTCAGGTGCTTATGATGAACTCACCGAACGCTATGGTCATCAAGTGATTGGAGTTGAAACCCGAGAAGATTCTGCCGAGCAACACAAACAAGAAGGCCGAAATGTTATTTGTGGCGATGCAACCGACCCCGATTTTTGGGCTCGCGTTATTAAACGTCGCAATATAGACCTTATTTTATTAGCCATGCCAAACAGTCAAGCCAATACTTTTGCCCTTGAGCAGATTCGCTTGCGTGATTATCAAGGTCAAATTGCCGCGATTGCTAAATACAGTGAAGATGAACAATGGCTAATCGAGCAAGGCGTTGACGCTGCATTTAACATTTACAGTGAAGCAGGAAGTGGATTTGCTCGTCACGTATGTGAACATTTAGACCCTCAAATTCAACGCATACCTTAATTTCTGAGCAACATTTCAAATCAACCCAAGCGGCAATATTCTTATTGCCGCTTTCTTTTTTATGGTCAAAAAACAGCTTTCATTGAAAAATATTCAGTTATATTGAAAATAACTGAACAATATTTAACGACAAGGCTATAGTTTAAAATATTTCAGATTTTTCATTGCATTTTTTTACCGAATACGCAATTTTAGAAAACAACAAGGGAGCGACGAGAATTTGGCCAAATCGTCTATGTACCCAAACTCTAACCCAATGCATAATCAAACGAAGCAGCATAAGTTAGCGTGGTAAATAGGCAACTCGCGAACACCAAGATTTATGGATAGTCATTAAAAGTTTTTTTGGAGTGGTAAGTAGTATGTGTTCTATATTCGGTATTCTTGATATTAAAAGTGATTCTTCTGCACTGCGTACAACAGCGTTAGAAATGTCAAAAAAAATGCGTCACCGTGGTCCTGACTGGTCAGGTATTTACTCATCAGATCGAGCAATCTTAGTCCATGAACGTTTAGCTATTGTCGATCTTAACAGCGGCGAACAGCCACTTTATAACCAAGACAAAACTCACGCTCTTGCTGTTAACGGTGAGATTTATAACCACAAAGAATTACGTGCTGAATTTGCGCCTGATTACCCGTTCCAAACCGAATCTGATTGCGAAATCATTTTGGCGCTATACAAAGAAAAAGGTCCTGAGCTACTGGATTATTTAAACGGTATTTTTGGTTTTATTCTTTATGATGCAGAGCAAGATGCGTATCTGATTGGCCGTGACCATATCGGTATTATTCCACTTTACCAAGGCTATGATGAACACGGTAACTACTATGTAGCCTCTGAGATGAAAGCGTTAGTTCCTGTGTGTAAAACCATCAGTGAATTTCCTCCAGGTCACTTCCTATGGAGTAAAAAAGGTGAACCTGTTCGCTATTACAAGCGTGATTGGATGGAGTTTGATGCCGTAAAAGATGCAGTAACTGATAAACAAAAATTAGCAGACGCCCTTGAAAGTGCAGTAAAACGTCAGTTGATGACCGATGTTCCTTATGGTGTACTACTTTCTGGTGGTCTTGATTCATCGGTTATCTCAGCAATTACGAAAAAGTTTGCAGCTCGCCGTATCGAGGATGATGAACAATCACAAGCTTGGTGGCCAACCCTGCACTCATTTGCTATTGGTCTAGAAGGTGCTCCCGATCTGAAAGCGGCAAAAGTTGTTGCAGATCATATTGGTACGGTACACCATGAGCTGACATACACA
Source organism: Photobacterium damselae (assembly GCF_003026815.1). Taxonomy (GTDB): domain Bacteria; phylum Pseudomonadota; class Gammaproteobacteria; order Enterobacterales; family Vibrionaceae; genus Photobacterium; species Photobacterium damselae. The sequence goes on from NZ_PYOG01000001.1 coordinate 318,886, forward strand.
GTTCAAGAAGGCCTAGATGCTATCCGTGATGTTATTTATCATATTGAAACTTATGATGTAACAACCATTCGAGCATCAACGCCTATGTATCTTATGTCTCGTAAAATTCGAGCCATGGGTATTAAGATGGTACTCTCTGGCGAAGGTGCCGATGAAGTCTTTGGCGGTTACTTATACTTCCATAAAGCGCCTAACGCTAAAGAGTTCCACGAAGAGACAGTTCGCAAGTTGCTTGCACTAAATATGTTCGACTGTGCTCGCGCAAACAAATCGATGGCCGCTTGGGGTATTGAAGCTCGTGTACCATTCCTAGATAAAGAGTTCTTGGAAGTGGCAATGAGTATTAACCCACAAGATAAAATGTGCGGTAACGGTAAGATTGAAAAACACATTATTCGTGAGTGTTTCGGTCATTACTTACCAGAATCTGTCGCATGGCGTCAAAAAGAGCAGTTCTCAGATGGTGTAGGTTATAACTGGATTGATACCCTAAAGGCTGTTGCTGAAGAAAAAGTTACCGATCAGCAAATGGAAACGGCAAAATTCCGCTTCCCATACAATACGCCAACAACCAAAGAAGCGTATGCATACCGTGAGATTTTTGAGGAGCTATTCCCGCTAGAAAGTGCGGCACATTGTGTACCTGGTGGTCCATCTATTGCCTGTTCAAGCGCAAAAGCCATTGAGTGGGATGAGAGCTTTAAAAATGCCGCGGACCCGTCTGGTCGTGCCGTTGCAGCCGTTCACTGTGATGCTTATAAAAAGTAACCAGTAAAAAGTAATAGACAAAAAAACCGCCATATTAATGATGGCGGTTTTTTTATTTAGCAATACATAAAAAGCGATTAACGCTCCCAGTATGCTTCCTCTAGGCTATCTTCACGCTCTGGTAAGCCACGAGACAGACGAGGAGAATATTGCGCTAACACTTCATAGCTCACACGGTTTGCATATAAGCAGATTTGAGAGAATGAAGAGTAAGTTAGGAAGCTGTGCTGATGCTTACTTGAGTTTGGTACATTCTCTTTGTGGTAACGGTTTGCAGACATATCATGCAATAACGCAGAAAGCGCACCATCACCTGCACCATTGGTATTCTTAATACGCTCTGGGCCACCCATGTATGGAGCAATATGAGAGTAAACCTTAATTGGCTGTTCACATTGTTCTTTTAGCATAGGACGACTGAACTCATACTGGTTGAATTCAGCAATATCACCAGGTAACAGAGGAAGGCTCGTTTGACGTTTAGCATCATCTTCTGTGTAGCCAGCCATGTATAAGCCTACAGGACCAGCAGTACAAAGCACTAGGTCAACCCAATCAAGTGCTTTATCGGCAGCAACAAGAGGATCCGACTCACCAGTTAATGCTTCACCTTCGTCTTCATTCATCGCAACAACAGTCACATTGTCACGAAGGAAGTCACGCCACCATTGAGGATCATCTTGAATAACGAACTTAGTACCTAGTGTTAGCACAACAGGCACATCGTATTTCTTAGCATATTCGATAGCACGCATAGTTGCAGCTGGCATTGGGTCGCCCTCTTTACAACGCACTAAGTACGCAGTAAGCACAAGCGCTGATGCATTTTCAAATACACTTTCAGGAATACTATCAGGGTGAAGTTGGTTCATACGACCTTCGTTGATCGCAAAAGTACGCTCACCTTCAGGTGAAATCAAAGCGAAACAACGACCGATAGGACCTGTTACTGGCTGTAGGAAGTTCATATCCATACGGCTAGATGTATTACATAGGTAACGATAAGCGTAGCTACCAATTTCAATATCTTTACTCATCACACCAAGTAGTACTGATTTATCATCAGCCAATACTGAATAGTTGTGAAGAGTATTACCGATAGTACCACCTGCAAATTCATGGGTGATTAAATCGTTATCTTTCAGCTCGCGGTAAAGGGCTTCTGCCATTTCATCAGTGATCACCAATGAGTGGCCTTTACTTAAGTTGTAACGTTCCAGGAAGTCATCGTTTACATATGCTTCGATATCAACCAGCGTTTGATCGATACCAACAACATGGGTACGTGCAAGACGTTTTTCTTGTTTAGTTTGACTTATAAGCGGATCACGGGCATGTACTGGAAAGTAATGCTTCGATTTTCTTTGGCCTGGAAATTTCATGTCAATGAGCTGTCAGTTGTGAGAATTTTGCGAATTCTATCACATAATCTAGAACATAAAAGAAAAAGCTCTTATCGCTTTTGTGAGAATCATCAGCAAATAAGAGCTTAATCAATATTTTTTCTTTATTTAGACTTGGTTTTATAACTTAAAAGAATGAGCAGAATTACAGTTATAACCAGCCTTGAGTATATTGTTCAACTAACGTCATCATCAAATGAATATGGTCTTCGCTGTCATTTAAACAAGGGATCAGGTTAAAGGCTTCTCCACCAGCCTCCAAAAAGACCTCTTTGCACTCGCTGGCAATTTCTTCCAATGTTTCAAGGCAATCAACCGAAAATGCCGGGCACATAACATCTAACCGTTTTACCCCTTTTTGTGCGAGAGCTCGAATGGTGCCTTCGGTATAAGGTTTTACCCACTCTTCACGACCAAAAATGGATTGAAAACTCATGCTCATTTTCTCACGTGGCATATCTAAAGCTTGAGCAAGCGCGGCCGTGGTTCCATGGCACTGCTCTGGGTACGGATCACCGTTATCTGCGTAGCGCTGCGGAATACCATGGTATGAACACAATAAATAATCAGGTTCCCCATGTTGCTGCCAGAATGTTTTTGCACTGTGTGCAAGCGCAGCAATGTATTCTGGATGATCAAAATATTGATTTACAAAACGCAATTCGGGTAAATCTGAGCGCTGTTTAAGATCTTTGGCAATACGATCAAACACCGCAGCCGTGGTCGTGGCAGAATACTGAGGATAGAGAGGCAAGACCAAAATACGTTCACAGCCACGTTGCTTTAGCTTATCCAAACCAGACAGTAAGCTTGGCTCACCATAAGTCATTCCTAACTCCACAGGAACAGCCAACTGTTGTTCTAGTTTCTCTCGTTGGCTTTGTGAGTACACCATCAATGGAGAACCACCATCCATCCAAATAGATTGGTACAGTTTTGCGACTTTAGGTGAACGGGTAGGCAAGATGATCCCGTGTAAAATTGGGCACCAGATAAAGCGGTTGGTATCGACCACACGATGGTCATGAAGAAACTCAGCTAAAAATCGTTTTACACCGGCAGTCGTTGGCTCACTTGGCGTTCCAAGATTTGCTAATAATACGCCATATTTATGATTATCTTTCATTATTAACCAGATTCCTTTTCTCTTGCGCTCTAGTGTACCTTGTTAATAAAAAGAGTACAGTTTGTTATTGGCGCATGATGATTTTAATTCAATGAATTCTAGAACATTATCCACTCGTGACCGTAAGATGCAGAATGTAGAGTATGATCACTAAGGCTTACTTATAACTATTAATAAATCACTTAATTACTGGATTACCGTAATCATGGCATAAAAAAAACGGGCCCTACCAATCGGTATGCCCGTTTTTTTCTATTGATAAAGGCTATGAACCCAAATCAATAATTAAGCAAGTGCTTTCTCAAGTGCTGCGCTTACTTCAGCAACAGGAAGAGTACCATCAAATTTTAGGTACTTAGTGTTGCCAGCAGCTGCTTCTTTACCATAGTACTCAATTAGAGGAGCAGTTTGCTCATGGTAAACACCTAGACGTGCACGTACAGTTTCTTCTTTGTCGTCATCACGAACAACAAGGTCTTCACCTGTTACGTCATCTTTGCCTTCAACTTTAGGCGGATTAAATACAACGTGGTAAGTACGACCTGAAGGAAGGTGAGCACGACGACCAGCCATACGCTCAACAATCACATCGTCAGATACGTCGAATTCGATAACATAATCAACGTCAACGCCGATTTCTTTCAAACCGTCAGCTTGAGGAATAGTACGTGGGAAACCGTCTAGTAGGAAACCTTTCGCGCAATCGTCTTCAGCAATACGCTCTTTCACTAGACCAAGGATGATATCGTCAGATACCAATTGGCCAGCATCGATTACTGATTTAGCTTGTTTACCTAGCTCTGTACCTGCTTTGATAGCAGCACGTAGCATGTCACCAGTAGAAATTTGAGGAATACCAAATTTTTCCATGATGAATTGAGCCTGTGTGCCTTTACCTGCACCTGGAGCGCCTAGAAGGATGATGCGCATCTTGATCCCCTATAAATAAAATGGAGTTTTGCAAAAGATGAAAAATACACTGATTAGCCAAGAGTCGCAAGCCCAGCACGGTCACTGGGCTTGCATTACATGAATTATCAGTAATAGTTGTCAATTAGATAAACAATTACTTAGCCAAAAGCTGGTTCATTGCAGTTAAGAAACGTGAAGGGTCATCCATTGCACCACGTTCAGCAAGTAGAGACTGACCAAACAGCATCTCTACCCAACGGCCAAAGATCTCTTCATCCGCTTCATCTGCCATTTGTTTCACTAAGGCATGATCTGGATTTAGCTCTAAGATATATTGCACTTCTGGCGCTTCTTGACCCGCAGCTGCAAGCAACTTCGCCATTTGGGTACCCATTTCATTTTCATCGGTTACCACAACAGCTGGCGTGTCATGCAGTTTGAACGTAGTACGAACATCCTTCACGCGAGAGCCTAAGTATTCTTTAGTACGCTCAACAACCGATTTGAAGGCTTCTTCAGTCTCTTTGTGTTTCTCTTTTTCTGCTTCGTCTTCAAATTTCGACAGATCAAGATCAGACTTAGTGATGGATTGGAAACCTTTACCTTCAAACTCAGGCATATAGCTCATCATCCACTCATCAATACGATCGTGCATAAGAAGAACTTCAATACCTTTAGCGCGGAACTGCTCTAGGTGCGGACTATTTTTCGCGGCATTAAAGTTATCAGCCGTAATGTAGTAGATCTTATCTTGGCCTTCTTTCATACGCTCAACGTAATCAGCCAAGGCCACCGTCTGTTCTGCGCTGTCGTTATAAGTAGAGCTAAAACGTAACAACTGTGCAATTTTGTCACGATTAGCAAAGTCTTCGGCTAAACCTTCTTTGATAACTTGACCAAACTCTTGCCAGAATGTCTGGTATTTCTCGCTGTCGCCTTTAGCCAACTTGCTTAGCATAGATAAAGCACGTTTAGTACACGCTTTACGAAGTGCTTGTGTCACCTTGTTATCTTGAAGAATTTCACGAGATACGTTTAGTGGCAGATCATTTGAATCAATAAGACCGCGCATAAAGCGTAGATACATCGGCATAAACTGCTGAGCATCATCCATAATGAATACACGCTGTACATACAGTTTTAAACCGTGTTGACTATCGCGATGGTACAGATCCCAAGGCGCTTTTGACGGAATATACAGCAAGCTAGTGTAGTCTTGCTTACCTTCAACATGGTTTAGACTCCAAGTTAAAGGTTCGGCAAAGTCATGAGAAACATGCTTGTAGAACTCTTTAAACTCTTCATCGCTAATATCGGATTTATTGCGGGTCCAAAGAGCTTGAGCCTTATTGATTTGCTCCCACTTTTTACCGGTTTCATTACCTTCCTCATCTCGTTCAGTCGTTTGAATAAGAACTGGAATGCCGATGTGATCAGAGTATTTACTGATGATGTCACGCAGGCGATATTCATCAAGAAACTCTTTTTCATCATCACGTAAATGAAGAATAATATCAGTACCGCGAGCGGCCTTGGTAGTGTTCTCAACCGTATAATCGCCTTCACCAGCCGATGACCAGCTTACTGCTTGATCCGCAGGTACACCCGCCGCACGAGTATTCACGGTTACACTATCGGCAACAATAAAAGCAGAATAAAAACCCACACCAAACTGACCAATAAGCTGAGAATCTTTGGTCTCTTCTTCATTCAATTTGGCAAAAAATTCTTTTGTTCCTGATTTAGCAATAGTACCTAGATGTTCAATCACATCTTCTCGGGTCATACCGATACCATTGTCACTGATTGTCAGTGTGCCTGCATCTTGATTAACAGAAATCTTAACCGCAAGTTCCGCATCATTTTCGTAAAGTGAGCCATCTGATAGCGCACGGAAACGAAGTTTATCAGCCGCATCGGAGGCGTTAGAAATGAGCTCGCGTAAAAAAATCTCTTTATTTGAATACAGTGAATGAATCATCAAATGAAGAAGCTGCTTCACTTCAGACTGAAAACCACGTGTCTCTTTGTTTTTATCTAGACTTTGTTCACTCATAAAAAAACTCCAAATGTAACGTATTTCCTACCTACTCCTAGATGTGGTCAAATTTATCTTTTTCAAGCAAATTTGATAGTTTTTCCTTTCTTTAGTTTTTTTGAGTATAATTTTTTTATTTTTATATTCAGAATGTATTAAGGGATTTTATGGTACACAAAGGGAAGAATACTCGCTTTGAGGCTAGACATGCATAAAACATCTGCTAAGCACTGTATTGGGCAACGTTTTATTTTTGATCCATACGACAATAGCTTAATTGACACAGTTGAAAATAATGAACTTATCCGCTTAGGTAGCAATGAGAGCCGAGCATTATCATTATTGATTGATGAACCAGGAGCGATCATTACACGTAATCGATTGCACGATTATGTGTGGCGCGAACAAGGTTTTGAGGTTGATGATTCCAGTCTGACCCAATGTATATCAACACTGCGTAAAGCACTTAAAGATCCAACCAAGTCTCCTGAATATGTAAAAACCGTACCTAAACGCGGTTATCAAATGATCGCAACTGTCGAAAAATATGTGGATATGCCACTGGCTATTACAGCAACCGAACACGCAGAAGATCTCACTTCGGTTCCTGAGCACCATTATCAAGACAGTGCCCTTGTTACCGCTCCTCAAAGCGCAGTAGAAGTTGAATTATCAAATATTCAGCAGCCACAACAGCCTATAAGCACAGAACCTGTACAACAGAAAAGTTCGGCAAAGGTAACCGGCTCGCGCTCACTCTTATCTATCATCGCTTTGATACTGGCATTATTGATCCCTCTGGCAAGTTACTTTGCACCAGCAAAAGCTTCTGACAATTTTATTCCACTCTTTTCGGTTAAAGGGGTGCAAGTTGTAACACCAAATAACAACCCTATTATGAACGATTGGCAGAGCCTCATTTCGACCTGTATCACGAGTTATTTAGATAACCACCAGCAGGAGAGTAAACCAGTTAAAGTTATCGTAACCGGCGGACAGAGCAATCAAGTGTGGCTTAACTATATTCATACTGCACAAACTGCTAATGAAAATGTTACGCTTCGCCTACTTACCAGCCATGAGGATAATGCAAACTTATGTCGTTAAGTTCAACTAATAACAATAGCATCTCTCTGGTTATGATAAATTTTTTGAAACGCTACTGGGCACTATTATTACTGCTCATCTCAATCGTTGGCAGTGCTTGGTTTTATCTATCGAGCGATTATAAGTTAGCGCAAATGCTGATGTCGCGAGAGTGGCAATCCTCAACCTACAGCCGTATTGAACCGACTCAATTAGACGATTTACGTATGCTGCGCCGTGTTGAGCAAAATAGCCACATGGTGTATTTACCAAACCACACTTACTCACGAATAACAGTAATGAAACTCTTTAGCCAAGATGAAGAGCCGATCTCATTGCATATTTCTGAAACCGGTAAGTGGAATATCAGTGGTCAGTATTTAATTACAAGGCCGTTGGAATTTAAAGAAATCACATCGGGTTCTAACCCTGACTTTAATAACCAAAATCTTAAAGTAGTGAAGAAAATCTTCCAAATGGATGCAGAACAGAGCCGTAAAATGGAAATTATTAATGATAAAACCATTTTATTTACCAGCTTAACTTACGGTTCTAATATATTTTACTCTTTATAATCAAGTACCAGTTCCGATCTGGCCAAAAAAATGATTATGAAGTAAATTTCAAATAAAAAAATACCAGCACTTATTTGCTGGTATTTTTTTATTAAATAAGGCTATTAATATAGCTTCTGTCGACCGGCTAAAGAGTGTGAAAGCGTTGTACCATCAACTAACTCAAGCTCACCACCAACAGGCACACCATGGGCAATACGAGAGGCAGGAACACCATATTCTTGACAGAGTTCAGCAATATAATGAGCTGTCGCCTCACCTTCTACCGTCGGGTTTGTTGCTAAAATCAGCTCCGAAATCGCTTCATTTTGCAGACGAAACTCTAGTGTATCTAAACCAATATCCGAAGGACCAATGCCATCAAGCGGCGATAAATGTCCCATTAAGACAAAATAACGGCCTGAGAACTGCCCTGTTGCTTCAACCGCAACAATATCGGCTGGGCTTTCAACTACACAGACAATACCGTTCTCTTTGCGACGTGGATTGTCACAAATAGCACAGATATCATCTTCGGTGAACGTTCGACAATCACGACAATGACCAATTTCAGTCATCGCATGATTTAACGCCTCAGCAAGCTGTAACCCACCTTGGCGATTGCGCTGTAACAAACTAAAAGCCATACGCTGTGCCGACTTAGGACCGACTCCTGGCAGACAACGTAAGGCTTCCATTAATTGTTCCAGTAAAAGACTGGTACGCATTGATTAAAATGGCATCTTAAAGCCAGCTGGTAGGTTCATGCCACCAGTTACACCAGCCATCTTCTCTTTTTGTGCTTCTTCGATACGACGAGCAGCATCATTAAATGCAGCAGCAATCAGATCTTCAAGCATGTCTTTGTCATCTTCCATTAGGCTTTCATCGATGTTTACACGACGAACACTGTGATTACCAGTGATGGTTACCTTAACAAGACCCGCACCAGATTCACCAGTTACTTCCATATTGGCGATTTCTTCTTGCATCTTCTGCATACGCTCTTGCATCTGCTGAGCTTGCTTCATCATGTTCGCCATACCGCCTTTACCAAACATATCTTCTCTCTCTATTGGTCTGGTTGAAAATCATATTACTGAACTGTTATATCGTATTTCTGCTCATGAGCAAATCATTAACAGCCAGTCTTTCTTGTAAATTAACTCAATCTTGTCAATCGACTTAAATTGGTCGAATACTTTCATCATCTAATACAGCACCAAAGCGCTGACAGATGAAATTAACATTTTGATCTTGCTGCAGACTTTGACAAGCCGCTTGCAGTTTTTGTTGATAAATCGCCTCACGCAGCTCAAGGGGCGTAGTGCCGATTTCATCATTTAATTCAATATGTAATACCACATCACAACCTAGTTTCTGCTGCAATGCTTCCGTTAATTGTTCACGTGCTCTAGCCCCATCTAAATGCTTTTGCGAGGAACGTAATAACAGCGTGACTTGATTGTCTTTCTGCTCAAATACCGAGTTAAGCGCTAACTGTTGAATTAGGCGCCCTACCTCTAGCTCATTGGCAACAGCGGCCCAGTTATCTTGTGCAGCTGCCTCAACCACCAGCTTTTCCATCATTTCTGGTGTTTTTTCATGTTCCAGTGCTTGCTTTAGTTCTTTCGTGGCGATATTGCTTTGCTGCTCTTGTGCAACATTCAACATCGGTTTCCACTGATACTCTTCCGGCTCTTGGTCTTTTGCATTAATCGTTTCAACATTCGACACAGGCATCGCATTAGCTGTATTTGATCCTACATTGTGCTTAGTAGCAATGCGGTCTAATACACTGGTTGCGACTTTTTTAGCCGGTGCCGATTCAGACTTTTTTACCTCACCGCCTGCAGGAGGTGGCGTTTGGCCTCGCTTTGTTTGGCTACGAAGCTGATTACGCGCCGCTAACAAACCACTGGTGCGAGGTTTGGCAACAGCAGCATCAGGTTCCGATTGTTGCATCGCGACTGGTGGTACATTCTGCGGTTTAGGCTGAGTATATCCTTGCACTTGATGCCCAACGGGTGGTTGAGATGGCATCTGTGGAGCAGGAGCACTAGGCTGCTGAACTTGAGCTCGTAACGCTTGCACTTTTTCCATGCTTTGTTGTGGCGCAGGCATTGGTTGTACCGTAGCACCTTGGATAGGCTCTTGCGTCGGAACCGAAATCGCTTGCGGCACAATACCCGCCCCACTCATCGGACGAAAAGCGAGCATACGAAGTAACACCATTTCAAGCCCTGTTCGACCATCCGGTGCAAATGCTAAATCTTGACGACCTTGCAGTGCGATTTGATAACACAGCTGTACATCTTGCGGTGTCATTAATTTGCTCAACAGCAAAACACGTTCAAAATCAGGGGAACTTTCATCTTGGCTCTCAAGCAGTACCTGACTCATGGCGATACGGTGCAGTTGCGCTGCGAGTTCACGTAATAACCCATCCCACTCAACACCAACTTGAGCTAACTGATGTAGAGTATCCATCGCCACTTGTGCTTGCTTTTGTGCAACCGCCTCTAACAACATCAGAGCCTGATCCGTATCAAGAGTCCCCAGCATGGCTGCTACTTTGTCGGCTTCAACATGGCCATTACCAAGTGCAATAGATTGATCGGTTAAACTCAATGCATCTCGCATACTGCCTTCCGCGGCACGAGCAATCAAACTTAATGCTTTAATGTCGTAGGCTAGTTGTTCTTCTGTTAACACTTTTTCCAGCTGAGTTTGGATCTGCTGGTTATCTAAATGCTTCAAATGAAACTGTAAACAGCGCGACAAAATGGTTACAGGAAGCTTTTGAGGATCGGTTGTAGCCAGAATAAACTTCACATACTCTGGTGGCTCTTCCAGTGTTTTTAACAGCGCGTTAAAACTATGGCGAGACAGCATATGAACTTCATCGATCAAGTAAACCTTAAAACGGCCTCTTGCTGGCTTATATTGCACATTATCAAGCAGTTCACGTGTATCTTCGACTTTAGTTCGAGATGCTGCATCGATCTCTAAAAGATCGACAAAACGACCTTCATCAATCTCTTTACAGGTTGCACACTGACCACATGGATGAGCGGTAACTCCCTGCTCGCAGTTTAAGCCTTTAGCAAAAATACGCGCAATCGTCGTTTTACCAACACCACGAGTACCACTGAATAGATACGCATGGTGAAGTCGATTGTGCTCTAGCGCATTTTCAAGAGCGGTAAGTACGTGAGCTTGACCCACTACATCAGCAAATTGTGCTGGACGCCACTTACGAGCAAGAACCTGATAACTCATTCAATTCCTAACCTTATTAACCTTGCCAACAAAGAAATATTGCGGCCTTTGCTGTCATTTCCTTTCTTCACTATTTATTACGTTCTAAAAATGAATACGTCATAGTAAATAAAGGAAAAAACAGTAATAAAAGAAGATGCTAACACAGCCGACGGGTAACAGCGAGTAACAACGAGAGGGCGCTATAATAAGCGCCCAATCCTTCAGCACAGTTCGAACACTTAAAGCAAAATTAAGTGTTTAAGCTACTAGTGACCTGGAAAATCACAAATACTGTAAACGTTAAGGCCTAAACCTTTAAGACGCTCTTCACCACCAATATCTGGTAGGTTAATTACAAACGCAGCATCTTCAACAACACCACCTAGACGACGAACAAGATTGGTTGTCGCTTCAATAGTACCGCCTGTTGCCAGTAGATCATCAACAAGCAGAACTTTGTCACCTTCAGCAATTGCATCTAAGTGAATTTCTAAGGTGTCTTTACCATATTCTAGTTCATAGCTCTCAGCGATCACTTCACGAGGTAATTTACCTGGCTTACGAACAGGAACAAAACCAACACCAAGAGCAAGAGCTAAAGGGGCACCAAATAGGAATCCACGCGCTTCAGTACCGATGATCTTAGTAATACCTTTGTCTTTGTAACGCTCGGTTAGCACTTCCATAGTGGCACGGTATGCATCAGGGTTTTCCATCAGGCTAGTTACATCACGAAATAAGATACCTGGCTTAGGGTAATCCTGAATAGACTTGATACTGCTTTGGATTAGTTCGATTTTTTCTTGTGTCATAATTTGGTTCCGAGGGTACTCTTTAACGTTAATATCAACTTAAGAGTCACAACAAGCTTACTTATTTACTCCCAATACCAAGAACAAAAATTATGCCTTGGTTGAGACAGTTATTTATCTGCCTCCCCTGCACCATAATGGACGAGCAAAGACCGATAAAGCGCACCAATATTATTGTTTTTCTACAGGTGCGGCAACCGAATCCACCACTGGAAGCCGATTAAACCAACACAATAAAGTTATACCCATCACAAATAGCAACAATTTATGCCACCACAGAGGAACTAAGCTAATAGAAAGCAGAAAACTAAGGATCATAGTAATATTCGCTCGGCGCTTTACAACAGATGAAATCGCACGGTTTTGATGCCAATTATGCAAAATAGGGCCAAACGTTTTATGATTCATCAGCCAATCATTAAGTTTAGGTGAGCCTTTCATAAAACATGCACTCGCCAATAACAAAAATGGCGTTGTAGGTAACAGAGGTAGAAAAATACCTATCGTTCCTAAAATGACACAAGCCCATCCAATCACCAATAACCCAATACGAATAGCAGATTGCTTCATTCCTTTCTCTCATCAGCTTGCAACACGGCTATCATACTAAGACCTAAGTGAAATGGAAATTATTACGATTTCGGTGTGGTTTTATTGTTATTTTCTCATATTTATTATAACTATATGATTTGGAATCGAAATTTATTCAAAAATCAAAACTTTCTGTAAAAAATCAATTTTTTTATCAATATTCGCTTACAGAATCATCAAGAATTGATTCAAATCACGACACTTTTTCTTTTCGCGCCGTAAACTAAGTAGCGAGACTAACAAAAAACACAAATACTCAAGGACGAAAGTATCTCCTTTAACTCCTCTTGTGAATAATAATGAACACTATGGCTAACTCACAAATAGACTATCAACCGCTACAAGATACGCTTGAAAATGAGCGCGTTGACTTAGCAAAAGAATTAAAAAGTGAAATGTTATTAAATGCAGTTTCGCCTTCAATGGAAGAGCTTAACAAGCTGGATCTGTATGATCTTTTAGCATTAGCGAAAGCGGCTTATATCCCAAACCTTTATAAATTGGCAACACGCCTAGAAGTTGTCGATGCAGCGGTTTGCTCTATCCGCTTTGGTTTATACGGCTTATGCGCTGATTGCGAAGAAGAAATTGATTTAGCCGATCTGGAAGTTGATCCTGCTCAACCACGTTGCCGCCACTGTCGAGAGCACAGCCGTTATCATCATGATGCGTAAGCGGTGGTTAAAAAATTCCAATTAAAAAGGCAGCTATATATTCGCTGCCTTTTCTCTATCTTGGTATTTACATTCAATAATGACGAAAGCCTTATAGATAGTCTTGCTCTGTCATCCACATTTTAAATGCTTTTTTCTCTTCTGGTGTTGCTTTGCTATACCACATTTTAAGTTGAGTTAAATTGTCACCGGTAATTTTTACTTTACCTTGCTCATCCACTTTAACTGCCACTTTTTCTAAGTCAACGGGATTACCCTGCTCAAAGATAATGCCATTTTCGCTATTGTACTGCGCAACTAATTTTTCCATATCCGCATAAGCGGCAAAGCCACTGCCTTTAAGTTCTGTAGCGTCAAGAACTTGCTCAGAGCCATTTGCGAACTTAACTTGCCATTCAGGACCGCGAGCAAAATACGCTTCAGCTTGAGATAGCGTCGTTAACGTATCTGATAATACGATTTCTGCATTTTGATCTTTAATATCAACATTAAACAGATAAGGTCGCGTAGTATAAATCGTACCTTGAGAGCCGCGCTTAACTTCCCCATCAAAACGAGCCACAATCTGATGTTCGCCATTAGCTAGCTCGACACTTTCTGCCTTTGACCAACCTTTTTGTTCAATTTTCTTACCATCAATAACCAATAACTCGATGTTATCACCAGCAGTTAAGGTTGCCGCTTGGACACCAAATGACAGAGCAGCGCCAATCAATAATGCAATTCTTTTCATATTATTATCCTGTTCTTGCTAGCTATTGCTTTAGCTACTGTTCTCAATAAATAAAACAATGGTAGCGAAATACTTATAAGTTATATAACAGAAAGCCGCCAAATAAGCGGCGGCTTTCATCAAGAAGTTATCTAAACTAAATTAGAACTTAACTTCCATACCAGCAACGTAGCCGAACTCTTCACGGTCGTTGATGATCTTATCGTTATCAGCGTAACCAACTTCTGCGTACACTTTAACATTGCTGTGTAGCTGTTGAGTTACGTTAGCGTATACGTTGTCGTGACGCTTACCATACTTTTCAGTATTTGCATGGTTTTGAGCATGAACATAACCTAGAGCGAAAGTCGTCTTGTCCATAGTGTATGAACCGTTGATTTCGTATAGGTCTAAGTCACGGTCAGTAACATGAGTATCAGCTGCTTTGTATTCGATTTGACCGAAAGATGCTGCAATGTTGAATGCACCGAAACCGTATTCAGCTTCTAGGTTGTAACCACGGATATCTTCACCAGCTTCGCCAGGTTTTACAATAGGCTTCTGATCAGGTGTGATACCCAGCTCAAGACCTTTAGCACCGATACGCTCACCGTCGTAACCGTATACACGAACATCTAGACCGTTAGTACGGAAACCTAGACGACCGTCAGTGATTGTAGTGCTGTGATCTGCATTTAGCTCATGAGATGCTGCTGCATAGAAAGAACCGTTATCGTAAACGTACTTGATTACACGGTCACCTTCAGTTTGAGCGAAGTCAACTTGCTCAAGACCTAGCTCGTAATCTTTACCGATGCCTGAATCATCAGATACTAGTAGCTGACGACCGAAAGTTAGAGCACCCATTTGGTTAGAAGAGAAACCAACCCATAGCTCGTCGTTTTGAACGTCACGAGACTCGTATTTAAACGCCATACCAGAGATAACGTTTAGGTTCTCATTGATTGCGTAAGTTGCGTTGATTGCAAAGTCACCGTCGTCTAGACGAATTGTTGCATCTTTGCTTTTCTCAAAACCATCGAAGTATTGAACTTCTGCTGCACCAGATAGGTCTACTTTAACACCGTTGTTATCGTAAACATTGATTGCTGCATTTGCAGAACCCGCTGCAGTCATAACTGCAAGAGCTAGAAGAGTCTTTTTCATGATATCCACTGCCTATTCTTGAAATTCCTTTTTTGGAATTCCTTTTCTTTTATAATTCCCCTCTTAATTTACAAACTTTTATATCCATAAAGTCAGTAAGCTCAAGGGGTGAGTAACTTGTGCCGCTTATCCTGTCAGAAGTTCAATATTGATGTCAAATCTTCTAAATGAAAGCTCAAAAAACATAAAATAGAAAATAAAATCAATAACATAATTATAAAAATGCCTAAATAACATACAGCATTTTTTTACCCCTAGAATGTATTTTTTTAAGTAATACAAATGACATATTGGTAGAAAAAACCAAGAAATCGCAAACATCACAAATACAACCAAGATAATATTTCAAAAAATAGATAAAACATAGTTTAAACCACTAAAGTGATATCTACACTTGGTTGCATTTAAAAGGTTCAATATCAATTCGTGATTTCAATCTCATTTTGCTGAGAAAATATCCTAAAATTTGTTTCAGCTCACAGTTAGAGCTTCATGCTATAATGCAGCTCCCAGCCAAGAATAAGTTTCAAATATGTTACATACTCAAATTAAACAAGACATAAAACAGTGCTATACCAACTTAGGGCAACAGCTTGATAACTTTATTCCACGTCGAGCTCAAAACTATTTAGTTGCCGAAATAGCAAAAACATTGGCTGGGGAGTACCACAAGAAAAACAGAATGTTAGTGGCAGAAGCTGGCACAGGAATTGGAAAATCGCTCTCTTATCTTTTAGGAGGGATTCCTTTTGCCATGTTTAATAATAAGAGATTGCTTATTTCAACGGCAACGGTAGCTCTTCAAGAACAGCTCATCAATAAAGATTTGCCTCTGTTTAATCGTATCTACCCAAAAGAATTTAGCTTTATTCTTGCAAAAGGTCGCCAACGCTACTGCTGTAACCATAAGTTAGAAGCATGTTGTTCTAGCGAGTATTCACAGCAAATCACCCTGTTAGACGAAAAACCTAAAAAGTCAGATTTAGAACTTTTGAGACGTCTTTTTAAAGCGCGCAGTGAAGGGAAATGGGATGGTGACAGAGACAGTTGGCCAACAAACATTCCAGACCGAATTTGGCAGCAAATCATGGCAGATAAACATAGCTGCCATTCAGGTTTGCCACTACATCGTAACTGCCCTTTTGCTAAAGCACGGGAAGATTTAGATAAAGCAGATGTAATTATCGCTAACCATGCACTACTAATGGCAGACCTAGAATTGGGGGGTGGCGTTATCTTACCCGATCCAGAAGATACCATTTATGTGATTGATGAGGCCCATCATTTGCCACAAGTTGCTCGTGATTTTTCTTCAGCTGCGGCCAGTTTAAAAGGGGCTGCAGCATGGCTAGAAAACTTAAATAAACACGTAAGCAAATTTGCAGAGCTGGCCGATTATAAGAAATCAAATCGTTTTCAAAATGCTATCCAAGAAAGTATTCAACATTTAGTGCCAACTCTCAGCCAAATTGCCAATAACATTGACCCATCACAATTTAATCAAGATGGAGTCTATCGTTTTGAACATGGAGAGTTACCCGCTTGGCTTTCTGAAGAATCTGTCGCACTGAAAGAAACCAGTAAAAAAGCCGCACAATCGCTGGGTAAAATTCATGACCTGGTCTCAGAGCGATTAAAAGAACATGAAATATTGCCCTCATTGGGAGAACAAGCACTGGCGGAAATGGGCTTTTATTTGCAGCGATTAGAGAACTTAGAAAAGGTCTGGTTCTTAATGGCACAACCAAATAAAGACAAAGGAGCCCCTCTGGCTCGTTGGTTAGAAAAAAGTCCAGAGCGTGAAAACGACTATATTGTTGAAGTTTCTCCCCTTGAAGTGGGCTATCGCCTCGATCAATTATTGTGGAGTCGCGCGGCAGGTTGCATCTTAGTCTCAGCAACACTGCGAGCATTAAATCAATTTACTTACTTTTGTCGTCAAGCAGGGATCAGTGAAGCCGATGGTGTACGCTTTTTAGCACTGGCTTCTCCTTTTGATTATCAGAACAATGCACGTCTAGTGATCCCTGCGGTCAGATATGAGCCCCAAGCACCTCAATTTACCGATTTGCTTATCGAGGTGTTGCCTGAATATCTAGAGGGAGAAACAGCAAGCCTTGTGCTCTTCTCTTCTTATTGGCAAATGAACAAAGTGGCTGAAGCTCTGCGTCCATTAGCGAAGAAAAATCGTTGGGAACTGCTGGTTCAAGGTAAAGAATCGCGCAATGAAACTCTAAAAAAACATAAAGAGAACTGTGAAAAAGGTAAAACCAGCATTCTATTTGGTACGGGAAGCTTTTCAGAAGGACTTGATTTACCAGGGAAATATCTAACCAACCTGATTATCACCAAGATTCCTTTTGCCGTACCAACCTCACCTGTTGAAGAAGCTCACGCCGAATACATTGAAAGTCGAGGCGGTAATCCTTTTTTACAAATTTCCGTACCGGAAGCGAGTAAAAAGCTGATCCAGTCGGTAGGTCGCTTACTGCGAAAAGAAGAAGATTCTGGTAGAGTCGTGCTATTAGATAGACGCATCATTAGTAAGCGTTACGGAAAAGCACTACTTGATTCTTTGCCGCCTTTTAAACGAGTTATTGAATATTAAGGATCCTATACTCAAGCAACTTGGGTATCCACACTATGATAGAAAATATCGAGCCTTTAACTTTAGCGATACTGGGTGGCGTTGCACTGGTCGCAGGATTTATAGATGCTGTAGCAGGAGGTGGCGGTATGCTGACCGTACCTGCGCTGCTTTCACTTGGCCTGCCACCTCATATCGCTTTAGGGACCAACAAATTGGCGGCAACATTTGCTTCATCAACCGCAGCCTGGACCTATTATCGAAAACTGTTATTTTCGCCATCATTTTGGAAAAAGTCTTTTATTGCGACATTTATCGGAGCCGTTATTGGTACTTTGGTTGTCAATCAAATCAGTACTATGTGGCTTGAAAAAGCGCTTCCTTTAATTATTCTTGCCGCTGCAATCTATACTATTTGGCATCCACACCCTAAAACGGCCCAACAAAGTCTGCCGCAAGTATCAGCGAGTTTATATCGTAAACAGTGGCTACAAGGCTCGAGTCTGGGATTTTATGACGGTCTAGCGGGCCCTGGTACTGGTGCCTTTTGGACTGTATCAAGTATGGCTTTATATCGATTGGATATTTTGCTGGCATCAGGTCTTGCTAAAGCGATGAACTTCACCAGTAATATGACTTCGCTTGTGACCTTTGCCATTTTAGGCCATATCAATTTTGCATTGGGCTTAACCATGGGTCTTTGCTTGATGGTAGGCGCTTACATAGGAGCACACTCAGCCATTCGGTTTGGCGCTAAGTTTATTCGCCCTATTTTTATTACCGTGGTGATGATTCTTGCCATAAAATTAGCGTATCAAGCTTGGTTTTAAATGGATTCACTATGATAGATTTAACGAGATTCGACACTTTAATTGCCCAACTCAAAACGCAAGCTGCGAATTTAGACCGTACCCGTGGCGAAGCCAATAAACCATTATTTGATGAACAGCTGTTTCGTTGTCGTAGTAAATTACTGACACCTTGTGTTAACGAAATAGCCTCAGAAGTTTTTAAATTGCGCCAAGAACAACAATCTGGCCGACTACTTCCCACTCGAACTCAACATATCTGTGAAAAAATTGTGGCTCAGATACAAGCGGTTCAACGTGAATTTGCAACGATTTCGATCCGTAAAAATGAGCCGAAATACCGAAGTGCTCACTATCAGCCGCTCAATGAGATCTACCAAAACCTCAATCAGCATAAAGATTGGGAGCGCCAACTTAAAACTAAGCTGCGAGATAAAGAGTTCGAACTCTCCCAATGCAGTGATTGGCAATTACAGCAAAAACTTCAACATGAAGTGCTTGTGCTCGAAGGTCGAGTATCTCGCTGTCAGCAAGCACTCACAAAAATAGAACAGACAATAATGAAACGTGAACGCAAAGGATAGCTTCTCTTTATATAGACGAGATAGAATTAACCTTAACCAATTAAGAAGAAAGGAAAAGTAATGACTACAGAAAAACAAAGCAGCCCTCTAGACAATGCTCCTGCAGAGGTCAAACTCGCTGTAGACCTCATTTATTTACTCGAAAGCAATGAGATAGACCCAGCAATCGCACTGGCCGCTCTTGCAATAGTAAAAACAGACCTAGAACGCAAAATATCCAATGAGTAATCGATTATCAAGGATGATGATCCCCCATAGTTTAATCAGGCCTCCATATCTTATCATTCTTAACCACTTGAAAATTAAGTAAAGTCATATAGATAAGAAATTTAAATCGTTACAACAAATATTTCTTATCGATTTTATGCGCAAATTACGTAGATTATCAGTTAATATTATTAAATATATCTATATCAAATACCCAAGTACCTTAATGCTACTTAGGGATAACAAAAATAATTTATAAATAATCTCGTAAGTTGTTGGCTTCAGTTATGTCCTTCTCGTTAAAAAAATTCTTTCTTATTGCTCTGCTCTCGATTTTTATTTCGAGCAGTTTAGTGGTTACTTATTTGTCATATCGCTCAGAACAAATAAGCTTTGAAGTAAATAAATCACTCAATAGCAGTTTTACACAATTAAAAAAAGACGTTTTATTAATTCAAGAAGTACATAATCATTCACAAGATTTAAATAAACTTGTTACTCTAATTCTTGCATCACGTTCTCTTCGTAGTGTGGCTTATATTCAAGATGATCACTATGTATACAGTGACCGCCAACTACATTTAAATCAAGAAATATCATCAAGTTTACAGCAAAAAATAAAGACAGAAGCGTTACCTTTTTTATACCGCAAACAAAGTTCATTAAATAACATTGAAGAACTGCACTTTGTAATAAAAGGAAAAAATGGTTTTTACCAACTATTTCTTAATGCACGTTATATGGATGATTGGCTTGATAATGCTGACCTTACGCTCAATGGCTATGTTGTAAATAATCACAATCAACCTATTATCAATCAACCACAAAAATTATTAATAAAAGCGGTTTATCAATCACCTCAATACCCTTTTAAAGTTGTTATCGGTGAGCCAACCCAAGACGTTATTATACTTATCGCTATGGGAGCTGCTTTTATCTTTGCTTTTATTCTACTGGGGTTATTATTTGCAAAGCATTTATATAACAATAACTTCTCATTTAGAGTAGATATTGAACGAGCGATCCGAGCAAAAGAGTTTATCGCCTATTATCAGCCAATAGTTTCAAATAAAAACTTACAATGTAGCGGCGCAGAATTGCTGTGTCGTTGGCATCATAAGAAAAAACGCATTCTCGCACCCAATCACTTTATTACAAAAGTCGAAGAAAGTGGGCAGATAAAAGCGATTACTCTTCAGCTTTTGAATCAATTAGTGAAAGACAAAATTCAATTGTGTAAGCATAACCCTGATTTTTATATCTCAATTAACTTTACGTTGGCTATGTTGAGAGATGAAGCTTATATGGCTGAAGTTATGGCATTAATCAAAAAAAATACCAGCTTACAATCGGGCCTTGTTTTTGAATTAACTGAACGCGAAAATACCACCTGTGCCATGAAAGAGTTAAATACCGTTATGACACAATTTCGTCAGATTGGGGTGCGCTGGGCTCTAGATGATTTTGGTACTGGTTATTCAAGCTTATCAAGTGTACGCAGCTTAAATTTTGATATTATAAAAATTGATAAACTCTTTGTATTAACCGCAGATACTGATGCTATTACCAGTTCAATTTTGAAAAATATCGCCTATTTAGGTAAAGGTCTAAATTGTAAAATGGTTGCTGAAGGGGTTGAAACTCAAACTCAATTTAATAAATTACTTGGCTTGAATATTGATTATTCACAAGGTTATTTATTCAGTAAACCAATGGCTATTAAAGATTTTTTACTTTTTCAGCACTCGTTTGATCACCGCGCTTATATCTGCCAACAACCAGATCTTGAAATTAATTATCAACCAATTGTAGTGAAATAGACCATTAACTTATTCGTTGCTATACCCCTTCCAGTAGGGGGAAGCTCAATAGTAAAAAATGCAACATTAGAGCAGTTGCACAATATCTTGGCACCGAATTAAAGCTCAATTACTATTAAGTCTTCTTTAATCTTTTTCACAGCAGAGGTCTATTATGGGATGTTGTAATCAAGCACCAAAAGGTGGTTCAAATAACTTAGGTCTATTAATGAAACTGATTGGCGGAATTTTTGTACTACTATTAGTAGTATCGCTATTCTTTCATTAAAACAGACTTGACCTTACCCTAAGGGGAAGCTTTATAGTTAACACGTTTAATTAGCTGGATGCTTATTTGTGAACTCTTTTTTATCGTCAAACACATTGCTGTCTAATAAGTGGATTGCGCTAGTTCTGGTGGTTATCATGGTTGTGATAACGAAGCCAGCTTTTGCTATGTCTGCCTCAGGACAACATGTTATGCACGATAATAGTCACGCACCAATAGCTCATACGCAGCAGATGCAACATCATGACCAATCACACGCCATGATGACTGATTGTGCTCGTCACTTATCCGATCAATCCAAGTCAGACAATTGTTGTGACGATATGACCCAGTGCCATGTTGTAACTGGCGTATTACCAACCGCTAATTATGCATTCTCTTCTCCAACATCAACGACTCAACTGAGTACTTATCACTTTGAGACACCTGTCTCACCTTGTGAAAACCTTTATCGCCCCCCAATAGCCTAGTCTACGATTCTTTTATATACCTCGATATGCACTCATTATAGTCAAGCTGTAATGTAATCGACTGTATTTAAAGTAAAAAACAATAATTACAGTATGTTGCGCATATCGCGATGATAATTATCTATCGTGGATACGTTATGTTTAAAAATACGCATTTATCAGCAAAGTCCTTGTTGGGACTCATGGTTGCTGCCTCTTTTTCAGCACCAAGCTTTGCCAATGATCAGCTGCAATCGTTGATCGACTGGGCCGTTGAGCACGACTCTGGCCGTCAACAAATTCATTATCAAGCCGAAGCGATGCAAGAGATGGGGATCGCTCAAGGCCAATTAATGGACCCAAAACTCAAAATGGGAGTTGGTGGCTTTCCAGTTGAAAATATGGGATTTGATAATGATCCTATGACCAATATTTCTGTTGGATTGATGCAGCAATTTGGCCGAGGTGACACTTTAGAACTGCTTGAACGCCAAGCTTTTGAGCAAGCTTCTAGTATTCGAGAAAAAGCCGAAATTCGCCAGCTTGATATCGAAAAAGCCATTACAACACTTTGGGTTGAACTGCATTATCAACAGCAGGCACAAAAGTTATTAAAACAGAACCAGCAGCTGTTTCGCTCGTTAGAAAAATACCTCAGCACGAATTACGGCGTTGGGGTTAACCAGGCGCAAGATATTATTCAGTCCCAACTGCAGATCTCTCGTATTGGTGAAAAAATTCAAGCCAATAGCCAAATGCAGCAAAAAATTCGAGCTCAACTGGGTGAATGGTTAGGCGATCAAGCCTCTAACTTATCACCTAAAAACGATCCAAATTGGGCGCAACTGAGCCAAAGTTTGAATCAATCACATTCTAATTTTTATCCTCTCTTGGCACAGCATCCAACGGTGAAAGCTATTGAAGCTCTGATCAAAAGCAATGAAACCGGAATCGATATTGCTAACGAAGCTTATAAACCTCAGTTTGGTGTTGAGGTTATGTACGGTTATCGTCAGGCAAAAGGGATGAATGGTGATCCAGCCTCAGATCTTGTTAGTGCTTACGTCACCATGGATCTGCCGCTATTTACTGATAAACGTCAAGATAAAAAGCTCTCCGCAGCCAAATTACAACTTGGGGCAACTCAATCACAAAAAGATCTGATGCTCAAACAAATGAATGCGCAAGCACAGGCTCTTTTCATCGACAGGCAAAATATCACCGAACGTTTAGGGCGTTACAACTCAACGCTATTACGCCAAGCCAAAGAGAAAACTCGCGCCATTGAGCGTGGCTATCAAAACAATACCACCCAGCTGGATGAATACATTCGCGCTGCCAGTGAAGAGCTAACCCTACAATTGGAGCAACAACGTCTCCATGCCGACCTGCAACTAGCGAACACCAATCTCGCTTACTTACTGAATAAATATTAAGGGATGTTATGAAAAACGTATTTAGTATCAGCTTATTAGCATTAGCGATTGGTACCGGTGGTGGTTATTTTGCGGCAACTCAGTTCAGTGATTCATCAACTGAGCCATCAGCTAAAAACAAAGAACCGCTCTACTGGGTTGCACCGATGGATCCCAATTACAAACGAGATAAACCCGGCAAATCACCAATGGGAATGGATTTGATCCCTGTGTACGAAGAAGACAATGGCGGCAAAGAACTGGCAGGCACAGTTAAAATTTCACCTGTGGTTGAAAATAATCTTGGGGTGAAAACAGCTAATGTGATTTCTGCCCCTCTAACACCACAGATTGATACGGTGGGTTATGTAGCATTTGATGAAAGCCAACTGTGGCAAATCAACAGCCGAGTCAGTGGCTGGATCAAGAAACTGAATGTCAACGCTATTGGGGAACAAGTCAAACAAGGACAAGTGCTGTTTACGCTCTACTCTCCCGAATTAGTTCGGGCTCAAGAAGAGTTACTTAATGCTCGTCGTTTGGGAAAAACAGTTTTAATTAATGGTGCAAAAGAACGTTTAAAATCACTTGGAGTAGATAATTCTCAAATCAACCAACTACTTAAACGCGGTACGGCATCTCAAACAATTGCGATTAAAGCGCCCGCGAATGGCGTTATTGCGACCTTAAATGTTCGTCAAGGCGCATACCTTTCTCCAGCACAAACGGTGATCAGCGCTGGATCATTACAGGATGTTTGGGTTGATGTAGAAGTGTTCGAGCGCCAAGCTCACTGGATCACATTGAGAACAACTGCCGATATGAAAATCGACAGCCTACCGGGAACACAGTGGCAAGGCAAAGTGGATTACATCTACCCTATTTTAGATCCTAAAACGCGAACTTTACGTATTCGAGTGGTCTTTCCAAATAAAGATGGTGCCTTAAAACCTAACATGTTTGCCAATGTTGAACTGATCCCACAGAGTAAAAATAAAGTGCTACAAATCCCAAATCAGGCGGTGATCCGTTCAGGTAACATGGATCGAGTTGTATTAGCCCTTGGAGAGGGTAAATATCGTTCTACTCGCATTGAAACAGGACGCGAAGCTGGTGATATGATTGAGGTCATTTCAGGTCTCACCGCCAATGATAAGATTGTCACATCAGCCCAGTTTATGATCGATTCCGAATCGAGTCAGACCGCAGATCTCAGTCGTATTAGTCAAGCGGATCAGCAAGCCGACACAAAAGCCGATACCGTATGGGTCGATGGTACTATCACTAAAGTCATGGCGAACCATCGAATGTTAACGGTACACCACCAGCCAGTAAAAGCGTGGAATTGGCCAACTATGACCATGAATTTCACCGTTGCAAAATCGGTTGATCTATCCGATTTATCAGCCAAACAGTCCATTCGCTTTGAGCTAAAGAAAACGCCTCAAGGACAATTTGAGATTATTGCAATTCAAGTGGCAAACCCTGCGACTAAGGTAGGTCACTAATGATTCCAGCTATTATTCGGTGGTCTATAAAAAATCGCTTTTTGGTCTTAATGGCAACAGTGTTTTTGGTTGCCGCTGGGATCTACAGTGTTAAACGAACCCCTATTGATGCCCTACCCGATCTATCGGATGTTCAGGTGATCATCAAAACCAGTTATCCAGGCCAAGCTCCGCAAGTTGTGGAAGATCAAGTAACCTACCCATTAACAACCGCCATGCTTGCTGTACCTGGGGCTGAAACGGTACGCGGTTACTCTTTCTTTGGTGACTCCTACGTTTATATCATTTTTAACGATGATACTGATATGTATTGGGCTCGCTCACGAGTGTTGGAGTATCTCAGCCAAGTTGCACCGAAATTGCCGCCTAGTGCCAAACCTGTGTTGGGGCCAGATGCAACGGGTGTGGGCTGGATTTACAGCTATGTCTTAACCGATCGTAGCGGCAAACATGATCTGAGCGAGCTACGCAGTTTGCAAGACTGGTTCTTAAAATACGAACTGCAAACGGTTGATGGCGTTTCTGAAATTGCCACTGTTGGCGGCATGGTTAAACAGTATCAGATCCAAATTGATCCCAATAAACTGCGTGCTTACAACTTAACCCTACAGCAGATCAATAAAGCGATAAAAGCAGGCAACCAAGAAGCAGGAGCCTCTGTTGTTGAAGTGGCTGAAGCTGAACACATGGTTCGTGCGACCGGTTACATTAAAAATATTGCTGATCTAAAAAATATCCCTCTTGGTGTCACCAGCAAAGGCACTCCTCTGCTATTAGGAGATGTCGCTGATATTAATCTGGGCCCACAGATGCGTCGTGGTATCTCAGAATTTAATGGCGAAGGAGAAGCGGTTGGTGGTGTGGTTGTAATGCGCTTTGGGGAAAATGCGCAGCAAGTGATCGCCAATGTAAAAGAGAAACTGGCGTCGTTACAGCGCAGCTTGCCTGAAGGCGTGGAGATAGTCCCTACTTATGACCGTTCAACCTTGATCGACAATGCGGTTGATAACTTATATCAAAAACTGCTGGAAGAGTTCATTGTTGTTGCCATTGTCTGTGCGCTGTTCTTATTCCATTTGCGTTCATCTTTAGTGGTTATGATCAGCTTACCAATCGGAATTTTATCGGCCTTTATCGTGATGCACTGGCAAGGTATTAATGCCAACATCATGTCTCTAGGTGGTATTGCGATTGCAATTGGTGCCATGGTTGATGGCGCAATCGTTATGATTGAGAACGTCCATAAGCACATCGAGAAAACACCACTTACGGATGAAAACCGTTGGCAAGTTATCGGAAAAGCCGCTGAAGAAGTAGGTGCACCGCTATTTTTCTCACTATTAATTATTACGTTAAGTTTTGTTCCAGTATTTGCTCTCGAAGGTCAAGAAGGGAAAATGTTCTCTCCCCTTGCCTTTACAAAAACCTATGCCATGGCATCAGCGGCCGGTCTTGCCATTACTTTGGTTCCAGTATTAATGGGTTATTTTATTCGCGGTAAAGTGTTACCAGAACATAAGAACCCCATCAATAAAGCGGTTGTATCGGCATATCGTCCACTACTCAATATCAGCCTACGTCACCCTAAATCTTTATTGGTGGCCGCGGGTATTCTAATGGCTTCGGCTTACTACCCAATTCACAATATGGGCAGCGAGTTTATTCCACCATTGGATGAAGGCGACCTAATGTATATGCCAACCACCTACCCTGGTATTTCCATTGGTAAAGCCCGTGAAATTTTGCAACAGACCGATAAGTTAATCAAAACTATCCCCGAGGTGAAAACGGTTTGGGGCAAGATTGGTCGAGCAGAAACAGCTACCGATCCCGCTCCCCTAACCATGATTGAAACCATTATTCAGTTGAAACCAAGAGATGAGTGGCGTCCGGGTGTGACAACAGCCTCACTTCGTCATGAACTGGATCAATTGGTGCAATTTCCAGGTTTAACCAACGCTTGGATTATGCCGATCAAAACTCGTATCGATATGTTGGCAACAGGGATTAAAACGCCTATCGGTGTAAAAATTGCTGGCCCAGCTCTCAAACAGATTGAAAAGATCGGTCAGCAATTGGAGACCATTTTAAAACCAGTACCAGGCACCGCCTCAGTTTATGCCGAGCGAGTGGCTGGAGGGCGCTATATCACCATGGATATCGACCGTCAAAAAGCGGCTCGTTATGGGCTTAACATTCAAGATATTCAACAGGTTATTACTACTGCCATTGGTGGTATGAATGTCAGTGAAACCATTGAAGGCTTGGAGCGTTACCCAATTAATGTCCGTTATCCTCAGAGCTATCGAGACTCTTTAGAAAAACTCAAGAGCTTACCTCTGGTGACTCCAAGCGGTGCTCGTATTGCTTTGGCCGATGTCGCTACATTACGCTTTGAAGATGGCCCTCCAATGATCAAAACCGAAAATGCACGACCAAACGGATGGGTCTTTGTGGATATCGATGGTCGCGATTTAGGCTCGTATGTTCATGAAGCACAACAAAAAGTAGCACAAGAACTTGTTCTGCCTGCTGGCTACTCGCTTTCTTGGTCAGGTCAATATGAGTATATGGAACGAGCAAAAGCCCGTCTAACTACAGTTGTTCCGGCCACGATCGCCATCATTATGATGTTGCTTTATATGAGCTTCCGTCGTGCGGGGGAAGTGCTACTGATTATGGGCACGCTGCCTCTAGCTATGGTTGGTGGCCTCTGGTTAATGGAGATCTTGGACTATAACTTCTCTATCGCAGTTGGGGTTGGCTTTATCGCACTGGCCGGGGTTGCCGTTGAAATTGGAGTCATCATGTTGGTTTATCTTAACCAAGCGTGGAATGGCCAGATAGAACAAGCAAAACAGGAGCAACGAGCGTTAACCATGGCTGATCTCACTAAAGCCATTAGTGAAGGTGCTGGCTTACGAGTACGCCCAGTCATGATGACAGTAGCAACGGTCATTATTGGTTTAATTCCAATTATGTTTGGTCACGGAACGGGATCGGAAGTTATGCAGCGTATTGCCGCACCAATGATTGGCGGTATGTCATCGGCATTATTACTGACACTCGTGGTGCTCCCAGCTCTATTTAAACTGTGGAAACAGACAAGCTACAAACTGAAGTAGTCATATTTAATGGCTAGATTTCATAACAACATTTAACAGAAAAAAAGCGCTACGTAATCACTACATAGCGCTTCTTTCTTGCCAGAGATTTAGATCGTTAAGATCTCACAGGTAGATATTTTTTAGGCAGTTGCTTGCTCAGTTGCCGCTTGAGTTTCACCACGAATAATTCGAGTTAACTTAGGGGCAATTAATAGCGTTAATACAGCAATTGCAGCGGTTGAATAACCAATTTTAGCAAACACATCACTATAGATAGTCAGTGTTTGATGAGAGTCAGTAATACCCGCAGGTGCTGTTGTTAATGTTGCTACCCAGCCAGCTACAACCGCAGCCGTTGCCGAAGTTAGGAACCACATACCCATAGCAAAGCCCATCATACGTTGAGGGACTAATTGCGCTACCATCGCCAAACCAAGACCAGACACTAACAACTCACCAATAGACTGGAAACCGTAACAGATGATCAACCAGTTTGAGCTCATGATCCCTTGTGCATTGGCAAATTTTGCACCGAAAGTCAGTACCAAGAATGACAAACTACACAGCACCATACCCATCGCAAACTTATAAGGCATAGCAAAACGCTCACCCATATTGTTATACATCATGGCAAGAATAGGACTTGCGATCATGATCCAAAATGGGTTTAGAGCCTGAAACTGCTCTGGCTGAACGGAGATACCAAAAATATTGTGCTCAATATTATGGATAGCAAAAAAGTTAAGTGATGTTGGCATCTGGAAATAAAGAACAAAGAACACCACACCTTGCAGCATTAATACAAACGCCACCAGCATCTTTGCTCGTTCCAAACCTGAGATAGAAAAGGCTTCTTTTAGGTATAAGAAAACAATAGAACAACCAACCACAACCAAAATTGCGTGAGCATAGAAAAGGTGTTGTAGCAAAATAGCACTAACAAAACTTAACGCAATCGCACTAATAACAACGCCTAAATAGTGCTTTTTATTAACTGGCGCAAGATCAGGTTCTGAACCAACATCTTTCACCATTTTGCTACACATCATGAAGTTAATAACTGTGATAACCAAACCAACAGCACTGATACCAAATGCAATGTCGTAGCCCATTTTCTCAGCAATCCAAGGCGTTAGTAGCATAGAGAAAAATGAACCTAGGTTAATCGCCATATAGTACATCGTAAATGCACCATCAAGACGAGCATCCCCATCATCATAGACTTTTGCTAATAAACTCGATGGGTTTGCTTTAAATAAGCCATTACCCATAGTGATAAAGCCCATCGCGACATAAATTAAGCTTTCACCACCGAAATTAGCCATCGCTGAAAGGCCCAACAATGCATAACCTACAGTTAAAACAACCGCGCCAAGTGTGATGGTTCTTTTCGTACCGATAACTTTATCGCCAACCCAACCGCCAATTGCAACTGAGCCGTAAACTAATGCCGAGAAAGCACCAAAAAGAACAAAAGATTTTGATTCGGACATGCCCAAAATCTGAACCAGATAAACGGTTAAGATTGCTTGCATACCGTAAAAGCCAAAGCGCTCCCAAAATTCTATTGAAAAGATCAAATAGAACTGCTTCGGCTGCTTGAATACATTCAAGTCAGACATAGTGTGTTTCCTGTAAGCTGTTTTTTAATAAATTTTTTAA
Organism: Photobacterium damselae; assembly: GCF_003026815.1. Classification (GTDB taxonomy): domain Bacteria; phylum Pseudomonadota; class Gammaproteobacteria; order Enterobacterales; family Vibrionaceae; genus Photobacterium; species Photobacterium damselae. The sequence continues at coordinate 348,409 of NZ_PYOG01000001.1, forward strand.
GATGTTGTGTGTATTTTTTAAATATATGGTCGAGTTATTTTCTGACCTATGATTTCAAACTACTTTGAATGGAAAACGATTGCATCGAACAAAAATGCAACATTAGATACGACTTATGAAAAAACACTGTATTAATTTAAATAAACAGTAACTTACTCTGACTTGATAGCAGAAAATAGTTAGAAAAAATAAAAAGTGTTATTTATCCGTTTGTTATTACCAAGACAGATAGAAAATTAAAAATTACATTGACGCAAACGTTTGCTTTAGTTAGATTACCCGCGTTTTTGACCTTTCCCAGAATTATGGATAATTTTATGTTGTTACTAAAACGCGGTTTAGCATTAATCGCTATTCTTTTTTCTTGTCAAATCTTTGCTCAATCACAGCCAATCTTGGTTCAAGGCGCAATGGATATTGAAACAACCACATTAATCAATGCGCTAGATAATAAGAAAGAAACAACTATGGGCTCTTGGACATTTTGGCAAGGAACCATTGCAGGCTATCCCGTCGTTGTTTCCCGTACCGAGGTAGGAATTGCCAATGCAGCAGCGGCAACAACACTCGCCATAGAGCAATTCAAACCAAAATTAATTATTAACCAGGGTACATCAGGCGGTCATGATCCAAAGCTATACCGCGGTGATATCGTATTGGGAAAAACCAGCTTCAATATGGGTGCTTATCAAGTAAGCTTTAAAGAAAAAGGTCAGGGAATCCATCCTGAAAACTGGCAAAACTTTGCCGTAACGATGCGCCTTCGTGAAAATGGTAAGCCTGTAGAGCACACCGAATTTGCAGCCGATAGCCATTTACTGACAGTCGCACAACAGCAAGCAAAAAGTTATAACAAAGGAAAAGTAGTAACAGGTATTATTGGTACAGCCGATGAATGGAACCGAGAAGTAGACAGAATTAACTGGTTCCATAACACTTACGGCACCTCGGTAGAAGAAATGGAAACCTCATCAGCTGCTCTAGTTGCGCAAGCTTATAATATACCGTTTATTGGTATCCGAATTTTGTCTAATACAGATCAACACAAGCAAGACTTTGATCCTCAGACAGCAGTAGATTGCCAAGAGTTTGTTTTAGGCTATATCAAGACTCTTATTAAGCAACAATAGATTATCTCCTCCCCCTAGGAGATCCTAAATCAATTGCTCCCCAAATGATGGTTTCAAAAAAAGCCAGATCCTAATATTAGGAACTGGCTTTATTCTCTAATGATCGACTGGTTTTGGTTTTTTCTTAAATAAGAAGATAAATGGAATCAATAATAAGTAAGAGGCCAAAATAAAACCAAAGGTATAAACAAAAGCCAGCAGTGTTGATTGCTGATGTAACAAAGCCTGAATATTGGCCATAAAACTTGGATCTGTAATACTGTGGCCTTGTGCTTGTGCGGCTTGTTGTAAGATTGGGTTTGATAGCGTTAAGTCGCCGCCTAATGCATGCCATTCTCGCTGCTCAGTACGACTAAAATACGTATTTACAATCGAGATACCAAACGAACCACCAATTGTACGACATAAGTTATACACCACAGCGCCACCCACTGTGTACTCTTTCGCTAATGTCGCATACGCAAGCTGGCTAAGTGGTGAAAATACTAAGCCCATGCCCGCACCTTGAATAATACTTGGCAATAAAATCCAATGCAGATCGATATTCATGGAGTATTGCGTCATTAAATACGTACCTAACGCATTCAATAATAATCCCACCACAATCAACATCCGAGCATCAAGACGGTCCATATATCGCGCCATCATCAGCAAAACAATCGCTGAGGTCAATCCGCGCGGAGCCATCACTAAGCCCGTAGTATCCACGGGATAATTTAGCAATTGCTCAAGCATCATTGGCTGCAACTGGGTAATACCAAACATCCCCATAGCAAACCCGGCCATAACCAAACATGACATCGCTAAGTTGCGGTCTTTTAGTAACCAAACCGGTGCAATATCACCTTTGGTCTTAAAAGAGCGAACAACAAAAAAGATCACCGCAATCGCACTGATGATCGCTGAGAATAAGATCAAGTTAGACTCGAACCAACCCTCTTCGTTACCGCGGTCTAATACCATCTGAAGCAAACCGATACCAATGGCCATCGCAATAACAATAGGCCAATCGACCCGACTCTTGCCTCGACCATCAATTTTAACGAAGAAGAACAACAGCGCTAAACAGAATAGACCCACGGGTAAGTTAACATAGAAGATCCAACGCCAGTCCATGTTCTCAGTGATGATACCGCCCAGTGTTGGCCCTAAAATTGGGCCTAACAATACTCCAACACTGAACAGAGCCATAGCTTTACCCCGTTGTGTAGGCGGGTAGATCTGAACCATAATCGATTGAGATAACGGGATCACCGATGCGCCAAATGCCCCCTGCATCACACGAAAAGTAACCATTTCCGCTAAAGAGTCAGCTTGGCCACACAATGCAGAAGTCACAATAAAGCCACTGATAGAGACCAGAAGTAATTTCCTTACCCCTATCTTAAGCGTTAAATAGCTCGCCAGTGGAATAAAGATCGCTTCCGCCATTGAGTAAGAGGTCAGCACCCAAGTAATTTGCTCAGAGGTTACCCCAAGCGATCCCATCATATGCGGCAAGGCAACGTTGGCGATGGTCATATCCAATAACACCATAATTGCCGATAGCATGACTGCAAAGGTCACCAATGAGCGACTTTTTTCAGACATTTGATCTGCTGCCGATGAGCCTGTTGGTATTTCCACCTCAGCCATGATTACTTACCTTGCTGTGCTACCTGAGCATCATCTGTTTTCGCTAAAGTATCAACCGTTACTGTGGCACTTGCACCAACACGTAAAGGATGCGCTTTATTTTCTTGCTCATTATTCAGTTCGATAAGAACAGGGAAACGTTGTGGTACTTTTACCCAGTTACCAGTTGCGTTCTCAGGAGGTAATAGAGAGAAAGAGGAACCACTTGCAGGTGAAATCGCCGCTATCGTACCGTGGAAATCAATATCGGGGTAAAGGTCCAGTTCAATGGTTGCAGGCATACCAATATGCATGCGACCTACTTGATCTTCTTTAAAGTTAGCTTGCACCCAATAAGTATTGGCTTCAACTAATGGCATAAGCGCTTGACCTGGAGCAACCACACTGCCAGGGTGAACACTGACTTTACCTAACTTACCGTCGTGGTCAGCAAAAATATTGGTATAAGACAGAGATAAACTCGCCTGGCTTAGTGCTGCTGCCGCTTTTTTCACTTCAGGGGCATCTTTACCTTTTGCGCCTTGTGATTTAATCAGCTGGGACATATTGGCACGAGCCGCTTCAACATTGTTTTCCGCTGTTGATAGCTTCGCTTTGGCATCATCCAATTCTTGTTGCGGATACAGTTTCTTATTCACCAAATCTTTAATTCGACGATAAGTACTTTGTGCATCATTTAGCTGAGCCATCGCGGTTTTCACATTCGCACTCGCCGCTAAAATTGCATCGTCAGTTGCGGCGTTATTTTGGGTTGCCAACTCATAAGCAGCTTTTGCTTCATCCAATTGGGCTTGATAAGGCGCTGGATCAATTTGAACTAACAAATCGCCTTTACTTACCGTTTGATAATCGGTCACATTGCTTGAAATGACTTTACCGCTCACCTGTGGTGCCACATAAACAATATTGGCATGAACATAAGCATCATCGGTACTTGGATATTCTTCTTGATGCTTCACATAAAAATAACCCGCAGTAGCCAATCCTGCAGCGATAAGTCCTGTCACAATCAAATTGCGAGCAAAGTGGGATTTTGTTTCATTCATTATAATGACCTAAACGGTTATGCTCTGTCGTAAATGCTCAATCAAAAAGATAGGGGGAAAACGTATGAAAGAGAAAAAACAAAGTCTGTAAATATTATGAAGAGAGATCTATTTCACATTTTTAGTAGTATCTTAGTTAAGGATATACCTATTGGCAATTTTGCTAAATCGCTATTTTTCGAATCCTATTTTTTAATTTATTGAAACACTTAACTATTTTTTGTTTAATCAAAATACTGATACAGACTGTTCTATATTTTTTACCAATAAAATTTTTCTGCTATTTTGTGCTAACTAGAACTATGTAGATGAGTTATTACTCTATATGTGACGTAAACAGCCAAAAATTTGCGAAATAATATTTGCGAACCCATCCTCACAACGCCATTTTACCACCTAAAAAAATAAACTGGTCTGTCCAGATGGACATTCATAAATGAATATACTTTAGCCACCGCAATAAAACACAGTGCATATCATTAACTTTAATACATAGCTCACACTTTATTGGAGGTCATTATGATCTTACAAAAACTTAAATCAGTCGTATTTGCCCGTAAAACTACAGAGCAGAAACAAGCTGAATTGAAATCTCGACTTGCTTTTGCCATGTCCCAAAGCAAACCGAAACAAGACGCTTAGCTTCTCACTCTGGGTTCGTAACAAGGACGTTCCCTATCCTCTGATTCTCTTCATCAACTCGCCTACTCTGACAATTCCATACATTTATCGACATTAATTATGTTGTCGAAATGACGTTTCAGCTTTAACTTACCGCCAATAAAACACAATTCAAATAGGTTATTATGAAGCGTATATTCTCTTGGTTAAGTGCAGCGGCATTTCTGTTTTCATCATCCTCTTTTGCTGCAATTAACTTTAATCAAAATATCATTGTCTCCGGTTCCAATAACGGCTCAGTTAGCCGCTCTGTATCGGTTTGTGTATTAAACCCATTTACTAAGATCTTTGCCGAGGCGGGTATTACCGAAGCGCAAGCTCGACGCAATGTCAGTTTGGCTTGTCAACGAGATCAAGGCAGTAACAGTATTTTTTGTGAAGAGAGCAAAGCTCGTTGTCATCAATCTCAACTATGGAGTGGTGACCTAACAAGCGGCAATAGTGGTGAATTGATCATTTACAATATGCGTAATCAAGCAGGCCGAACAGTAACCGTTACCGACAATATTGCTGATCTTAGTAATGTGCAATTTGATAACACATTAGAATCGTTTGAAATTCCAGTGGGCTGGACGGTTCGATTTTATGAAGATAAGAACTTTTCTGGTGACTATTACACCCGAACTGCGGGGAAATACAATGCAGATGGCTTTATGAATAAAATCAGTTCGATTCAAATTATGCAGCGTTAATACAATCTTTCTCAAAAACAACAGCGAGACTTTATGCCTCGCTGCCTGTTTTTTCGACCCAAGTCATTTAACGGATCACATCCAATGTTTATCTTTAATGACTTGGGCTAATTAGAAGAAGCTGGAAAGTAGGAGCAGTAGCCCGCCTCCGATGGTTAGCCATACCATACGATCAAGGTTCATACACACTTGATCAAAATTGGCGTCAAATTCTTTGTCTGCTACTGAAAATGTCATTGGCAATACCGAGCCAGATTTTTCGTCCATATAACTTTCCTTCTTTTTTATCCTTCCAACTAGTTATACCCTCAAGTTCAGTATTTATGCAAGGTACGATTGCGTATTATGCACTCAATTTCTTTAACATTGTCACAACTTTTACTCTCCGATGACAGAATAACAGTAGCCTCAGCCGCTTTTTATGAAGTACCCTCTCCAAGGCATTAACCAAACAAAGATGGACCGGTAATGAAAGCCTTAAACGATCTACAAGTATTTATTGAAGCCAGCCGTATGGGCAGCTTTTCTAAAGTCGCTAATAGCATGGGGATTACCCCAGCAGCGGTTAGTGCCGCAATAAAAAGACTTGAAGAGCAGGTTGGCTTTCCTCTTTTTATTCGCTCAACACGTCATTTACGTCTAACCAACGAAGGGGAGATTTTCTGTGATAAAGCATCGATGGCTGTCAATATTTTACAAGATGGTTTAGATCAGATTGCCAATGACAGAAATGCCTTTTCAGGAAAGTTACATATCACGGCCCCATCGGATTTTGGTCGCAATCTATTGCTCACTTGGATCGCAGAATTTCAAGAAATCTACCCCGATATCACTATTAAACTAGAGCTATCGGATAAAGTGGCTGATATTTATAGCCAACCCGTTGATATAGCGATTCGTTATGGCCAACCCGCTGACTCAAATTTGGTGGCGATTTCCCTTTGTCAGTTAAACGAAGGGATCACTTGCGCCACACCAGAATACATCGCTGCGAATCCAACCATTACAGAACCTATGGATCTATTAGCGCATAACTGTTTGTGCTTTATGGTTGCCGATACGCTATATAACAAGTGGCAATTTAGCTGTGACAATCGTAGTGAGATTGTGCATGTATCGGGAAATATGACAGGTAATGATAGCGATATGATTCACCGCTTAGCCTTAAAAGGAAAAGGGATCATACATACATCGTTGATGGATTTGAGTGAAGATATTATCGCTGGACGCTTAGTGCCTATATTCCCTCAATGGCGTGGGTTTTCAGCACCACTTTATATGGTTTGCGCCGACCGCAGATTATTAAATCCAACCATCCGCAAGTTTCAAGAATTCATTAAAGAAAAATGCTGCCAGCAACGAAAAAGAGTACTGACAGCATTAGGCAATGAACAAGTTACTGATTAATTTACAATACCCAAGCAATCAGAAAAACTTGGGTATTAAGCCTATCTACATCCTATAAATAAGCGATAAGGGTGATTAGCACTCAGTGAAAACGCGCGTTTCTTCCCAACGAGATTTTGGTAGTTTCGCGTTAAAATCTTCTTCGCTATGGAAACCAAGAGGAACAACAACTAAGCTCTTGAAGCCTTTCTCTTTTAAGCCAAATTCAGCATCAAGTACGTCGGCATCAAAACCTTCAATTGGCACAGCATCAATATCCATCGCAGCAGCACCAAGTAATAGAGTACCAACGTTTAGATAAACCTGTTTTTCCATCCAAGCTTGTACATCATGAAGCTGTTCTAGGTGCATATTTACAAAGAAAGAGCGACCTGTGTGCATACCTTGCTTTGCTTCTTCATTAGCAAAACGGCCCGCTTTATCTTCCGACTCTAATAGCTCTAGTAGGTATTGCTCATCTATGTCTGTTTTGGCACAAAAAACCAATACATGTGATGCATCTAATGCTTTGCGCTCGTTAAATACGTACGGGCCTTGCATTGATTTTGCAATTTTAGCTTTACCTTCATCGGTACTCGCTAAAATGAAGTGCCAAGGTTGAGAGTTAACACTTGATGCGCTTACTCGTACCAACTCTTTAAGGTCAGCAACTTGTTTGTCTGTTAGTTTGCGTGATGCATCGAATGCTTTAGTTGAATAACGAGCTTCTGCAGCTGAAACAATACTCATGGCTGTCTCCAATATTTATTATTTATATCTATACCTAAGTGACTTCAAGCTCCTAAGCGACTTCAAGATGCGTGGTTACTTGGAAGAAACGCCCTCAAACTTATATTGTAATAAAAACACTTGGGTATATGTTCATGCGATGGGGCTCACAATACATGGCTCATTGTTTAAATAAAAGCGGCATTCATTTAAATCTTTTTCAATTTTTTTTTGAAAATCGCTCACTATTGTCCTCTCTTTTCTGTTTCCATTCGTCATTAGCACAATGTCAGCTACCCTATAAACAGATACCTCAGTCGCTTCAACAAATTAAGCCTCTTGGGTATATATGCCTTTTTAGTTAAGATGGATGAGATAAAAATTTAAAATAAAATCAAAATCTTATAGATATTCTTATAAAGTGAATAAAATGAAGAATCTCAATAAAACCATAATAAAAAATATTCGACTGTTTAATATGTTACGCATTCTTATTTCGTGCGTTATTGCATACACCATCGCAATGTTTTTTCATATCCCTTACATCGCATGGGCTCCTATCACCATCATTGTGGTAATGGCTGCAAACTATTCAGGGGCAATTTCACATAAAGCGAGCCAACGAATTTCGGGCACATTTCTAGGCGCTCTGTTAGGTTTATCGCTCTATTTACTACCAGAAACTGACAAAATCCTGCACTACACGCTATTACTTTCTATGCTCGCGGTTACGCTCTTTTTTACCTTAGGAAAGTACTCTTATGGCGCTATTTTAGCCTCTGTGACTTTAGTGCTTGTCGCAGGTAATGGTCCTGGCGATCTCACTATTGCACTGTGGCGTACTGTCAATGTGTTATGGGGTGGATTACTTGCCATCTTAGCCAGTAAATTCTTATTTCCAGCCAGAGCCAGTTATCATTTTAAAATACTTAGTGGTGACTACCTTGAGCACTTTCATCTTGTTTATAGCCAACACAACCAACTGGCCCACCAGCAAGAAGAACACGAACCAATCAATCTTGCACCTCTAAATGCCACCTTAAAGCAACTCTCAGGCCTAGAAGGTAGCATTAAACATGAAACACCCAATCAAGGTAATTGCACCAAAAAACTGATCCAATGTTATGAACGCATGTTTAGTTTGCTGGAAAACATTACGCAGACCCCCTGGAGTCACCAATATGGTCATCGTAAGATCCAAGAATTAGACGGTTTATTTGAAGCTAAAGAGCAACTTTCAAGCTGTATTGAGACCTTAGCAGAACACATTAGTAGCGAAGCTGTACTGCCTTATGTTTTACAGCAAAAGGATTTAGAGATATTGGCACTCTTTCCAACCATTGCAGGCAGTAAAGAACCGAGAACCGATATCAGTTTCTATAGCTATTTATGGCTTAACCGAGAATTGGCTCGTAAATTAGTAATGGTGACAGAATATATTGAGGCCGAATCGAAATTGAGTAAATAAAACGGTAACTTATGTTTTAAATAAAAGCTCATTACGAACAATTCTATATTCCATATAATAAACTGGTTATTACTGCCGCATTGTCATATACCCCAGTGATTATTGCAGAACCTCACATACTGAAATTATTTGGGTATATTTATTACGATTTAGGCGAATCTTGCTCTTTCCTTACTAGGATCTTCTGATGAAAATTAGTCACACCACCCAAAAACACGCTATTTGGCTCATCTCAAGTCTGATTGTGGTCAATGTTGTGGTTTGGATTACAGCAATTTTCGCCTTTTATCAGCGTCCTGGCATGTTGGGAATGTCTTTGCTTGCATGGTCGCTTGGATTACGCCATGCGGTTGATGCCGACCATATTGCCGCCATTGACACCACAACCCGTAAAATGATGGAGCAAGGAAAAGAGCCGATTGCCATTGGTACCTTTTTCTCTCTAGGCCATTCCACTATTGTTATGTTAGCCGCAACCGCGATTGCTGTTACCGTGGGTACTTTTAAAGATAAAATCCCCTATATCAGTAATATTGGCGGCACCATAGGCACCAGTGTCTCGATTCTGTTTTTATTAATAATGGCTTATATCAACCTTACCATTTTTATTTCGGTTTATAAGAAATTTAATCTTTATAAAAAGAACCAACAGATTGATAAAACAGAATTAGATATTCAACTATCAGGACCCTTAAATAAACTGTTTCATTTTTCGTTTAAATTTATTAATAAAAGCTGGCACATGTATTTTGTCGGTTTTCTTTTTGGTTTAGGTTTTGATACCGCAACAGAAATTACCTTACTTGCCCTATCTGCAACTAATGCTTCGCAAGGTATGGATATCTGGCTCATTATGATTTTCCCAATACTCTTTACCGCTGGAATGTCGTTGATTGATACCTTAGATAATTTGGTAATGGTTGGCGCTTACGGCTGGGCATTTTCAAAACCCTCACGAAAACTCTATTACAATATGACGATTACGGGTGTTTCGGTGATTGTAGCCTTAATGATTGGTGGTCTAGAAGCACTTAGCGCCCTTGCCTCTTCACTACAACTGCAAGGCCCTATCTGGGATAGCATCAACAATATGACGGATCATTTTGGTATGGTAGGTATTGCGGTTGTCATTACTTTTATCGCTTGCTGGTTGATATCCATCGCCAACTATAAAATTAAAGGTTACGACAAACTGGATGCACCGCTGGCTGAGTAGTTCTTAAACAACACAACAGATTAACGGCGCTGACACGATGTACATCCTCGACAAGCAGAACGAGTATAGGGATCGAGTCGGCCTCGTTGAATCTTACAATAGGCATTTTTTAGAGCGCGTCTTGCTGAAAACCAGTCATCGGGCTTTTGAATAAGCAGGTAACCATTGAAGCGTTTCATCAGTGGAATTCGATATTCATCAATAAAGCGACTATCAAATTCAATCTCAAAATATTCCAGAGCTTGTTCGATAGAAGTAAAACTCGCAATTTTTTGCTGAATATCTGTTTGGCTCATCACAATCACAGTCAATACCGAGTAAAAACGGGTTTCACCTTAACGTAAAAAAGGGATAATTCAAACTCTCTATCTCCCTTTTTTACTGTGATAATGATACTGTACTGAACAGTATGATGATTAATCGATTTAGGTAGAACGATATGCGTGCATCAACCGTAGAAAAAAAGAAAAGAATAATAGAGGTCGCAACAGAGCTCTTTATTGAACATGGATATAAAGATACCTCTCTTGATCAAATCGTTGCTGTATGTGGTGGCTCTAAACAAACTTTATACCGCTATTTTGGCAATAAAGAAGGGTTATTAACCGAAGTAATGGCTTATCACACTAGTGTAAGTCTTGAAGAAGCATTCAAATTATCCGACAGCCAACATTTAAACGTTGCTGAGGCATTAGAAGGATTTGGCTTAAAATATATTAAAGGATTATGCGCAGACCCACTGCTTAGTCTATTTCGAATTGTGGCTGCCGATTTTCACAAAAACCAATCGGTCACCGAAAGCTTTTGGCAGCGTGGTCCACAAAGAATTCATGGTTATCTGATTGAATACTTACAATCTGATGCAGTACAACAACAATTATCGATCACCAATCCACAACTTGCCTGTGCTCAGCTGCTGGCACTGATAAAATTAGATTATCAAACCACAGCCATGTTGGGGCACGAACTGCCTGATGATAACGAATTAAAAATCACTATTACTCAAGCAGTCGCCGCGTTTATATCTTTGTATAAAAAAGTTTAATGTTCTGCTGCTTCTTTTTGCTTGGCCGCCATTTTCTTACCCACAATTAAGATTGGGGCCAAGATACAAATAGCAATCACGAACATAATTAATGAATTGTTTAATGTTAGGGTCATGACCTGTTGCTGAACCACTCCACTCATGTAATTTGCCCCCATTGCTTGAGACGGTAAATGACCATTTATTAAGAAGGTATTATTTAATGTTGCCTGATAATGCGTTACCGTATTACTAAACGCGGTTACATTACTATTTACCTGATTGATCGCTTGCGCACTTTCGATGTGAATAAAATGGCTGAAAAAAGCGCCACCTATCAATCCGCCCACCGTTCTAAATAGATAAAAACAACTGACCCCTTCTAATTGTTCTTCGCGGGTAAAATACATTAACACTGCAATAGAAACTGAGACATTCAATAAGCCAATCCCAAAACCACGTAATAATAGCGGAATAGTCAATTGTTCAGGACAAACATAACTCGGCATAAAACTTAACTTGATACTGGAGATTAAAATAAGTAAAACGCCAATCGGTACAATTTTATCACTTAAAGCGGGTTTATGATTGCTGACCCAGACGCTTACGGCCATTCCTAATAACATAGTAATAACGGCAGGCAGTTTTGTTTCGCCTGTTACTAATGCATTATAATGTAAGGCCTTTTCTAAGAAACTATCACATAATACATTGCTCGACATCACCGCAAATCCAGCTAAAAATGCGTTATACATGTAAACATTGGTATTGAGTTTACTCAGTACTTGCTGCGTTATCGTCTTTTGTTTTCGCTGCATGATGAATAAAATAATCGCTAGCGCTAATACTCCCGATAAAATAACCAAGTCTAAATATATTGGGTTATCGAGCCAATTATAATAACTGCCTCTCATCAGCAAATAAGTGACTAGGCTAAAAAAACTAAGGCTCAGCAAATAGATAAAGTGATTAGACTTAGGCTCGGCAACAAAAATACGATTGCTCGGTGGGTAAACCACAAGCCAAATTAGCGCAATAGCATAACTCCAGATCTGAAACACAATAAACATCTGCCATGAGAAATGTTCAAGTATTTCCGCCATCAGCCAAGAGTACATCCCCATCGGCAATAAGGTAGTAAAAACCAAAGCGCCTGCAATAAAAATTGGCAATTGTTTTCGAGGACAAGTATCGAGAATCAATAAATTAACCGAAATTAAAATAACACTGAGAACAAAACCATTAATGGCCCATAACATCGAACTCATAATGATGGTATGTGAAACATAAAGTCCAATATTGACCAATAATGCGCAACACACCGCGGCGGTTAATGAAACTGTTACACCTTTCATTCGAACTAAGCGTGGAGTTAAAACTAATCCCGCTATTTGAGCTGCCATAAATATAATTTTTATGACGCTCAACTCATCAGCCGACGCTCCAATAGAGACTGCCATTTCGCTGGCTGCATCAGAAAACATCTCAGAATTTAAGCCAAACGGAACAAACGTAAAAACAATGCAGATGATCAAGCCAACATAACGAAACATAAGCTTGGCTCCTACGACTGAGTTACTACAGTCACTTCAGCTGATAAGCCTGGGTAGACTTTGTGCTCTAATGCTTTAGGGATCGTAATATCAATGCGAACGGGAACTCGCTGTACCACTTTCACAAAATTTCCCGTCGCATTTTGTGCCGGTAACAAGCTAAATTGAGCGCCTGTCGCGGGAGTAATAGAGTCTACTTTTCCTGTTAATACCGTATCGGGATATCCATCTAATACCACATCAACGATTTGACCCACCGAGATCTCTTTAAGCTGAGTTTCTTTAAAATTCGCCTCAACCCAAACTTTTCTTGGCACCATCACAATAACCCCCATCCCCGGTTGCACGTATTTACCCACCTGTACCTGACGACTGGCAATATAACCATCAAACGGCGCTTTAATTACAGTGCGTTGTAATGAGATAGCATTCAGTTTTAGTTTGGCTTGAACTTGTTGTACCTGCGCAATTAACTGTTGTTTTTCAGTATGTAACGTTTCTAATAATTTCTGTTCAGAGGTCAGTAATAATTGAGCTGATTTTAATTTTGCGTTCGCATCAATGGTTGTAGAACGCTGCGCTTCATAATGGTTCTCGCTTATCATTTTAGGCTTTAGCAAGCGAGCAAAACGTTTCAGCTCTGCATTTTGATGGTTTGCATTGGCATCGGCACTGGCAATATTTTGTTTTGCTTGCTCAATTTTCACCTTCTGCATATCAATACGTGTTTGATTATTTTTTAGTGCCGCTTGAGCTACCTCGACAGCTGCCTGAGATATCTGATAATTAGCTTCATAGTCGGCATTATCAATTGAAAACAATGGTGTGCCTTGCTTTACCCATTGGTTATCTTTCACATGAATGGCCATTACCTGACCGCCAACTTCAGGCGAAATAGCGGTAACATCGGCATGCACATACGCGTTATCGGTCGATTCTTCGTTCTGAGACTCTATATAACGATAACCTGCAACCGTTGCTAAAATAATACCAATAAAAACAATGACTTTCTTTTTCATAGTTTAAAACACCTATATCAATACGCCACAAATCGTACTGTACGGTACAGTTTGAGTAAAGAGTTTTTTCATGTAAGAGGATTAGCTATAGGCATGAAAGTTGTGGGTTTAGAGCAAAATAAAGATGATAAGAAATTGATCTTCTGAGTGTTTATACTGTTGCGATAAAGAAGAAAGATATTGATGAAATGAGTAAATACAATATCTCCGCTACTGCATTTTATTTACTGCTGCTTAACTTGCTTCCGACTTATAAAACCAATAGTCTTGTCTGGTTACTTCTAACTCATTGAATCGTTATGACTCATTCGCATTGCTTTGTCTTACAACATGACACCCCTATTTCTTTCTACCCTGAGAAAAATCAGTTGATGATTGATGGTGAGGCGATTCATTTAGAGCCATTGCAAGCGCGACTGCTCAGTTATTTTATCGAGAACCGAGGAAAGGTACTGAGTGCCCAACAAATCGCAACCAACGTCTGGCAAAGAACGCAAGTTTCCGACAACTTAGTAAGACAAGTTATCAGCTTATTGCGCAGCCAACTTCAAGATAAATCGCGTCCATATCGCATCATTCAAACCATTCCCAAACAAGGGTACCTGTTTGATATTGAAGTAACTAAAGAGCACTCATCTGTCATTGAAGAGGCCGTATTTCCTACAACTTTTGCAGCAAAGTCCAAAAACAAGAGTTTGATTGTCGCTATGACGGCAGTCCTGACGGTTGGACTAATTGGCGCTTGGGCAATACAAAATGTTGACACTTCTGATGATACAACAGTGATAGCGACGCATCAGAGTGACATGATTCCAGTTTATATTCATGATATTACGCTCGACTCCACCAGTGACTTTGAAATGGCGGAAAGCGTGTATAACTATCTCTTCTATGGACTAAATTCAGCTAAAAGCCTATCTGGTTATCACTATTCTCAATTGTCTAATCAAAGTAAACAGTCAATTGCTAACCACGGAATTGAGCTCAAAAGTTGGATTAAGAAAACAGATGGTAATTATGTACTTAGTGTTTTAGTACAAAATAATCATCAACCAAGCCAGAACCAAAAAATAGAACAGACATTTAACCAAGATACTTTCTTCGATGCTATTGGCGATGTAATTTTAGAAATCAAAGCCATCATTGCACCTATGAGTTCCAATTATGAAGTGACAAGCCATCGTGTAACTTCCATTAGTAACTATGATGATTGGAAAGTAATCTCTGAAGGGATTTCTCTTTTCTATCAAGGTAAAGGTGGTCCCGCTTTTTCAGATATTGCTCAGCAGCTAAATACGATTCAACAACAAGGGCGAGACAACTATTTGGTCAGCGCTTTATTGTCTTACTCTGAATCTTTAACTTACTTACATGAACATAAACAAGCAGATCGAAAACAAGCACTTCACTTAGCTAAGCAGGCGTTCGAACTGAACCCACGTTGTGATATTGCCAACCTCACTTTGGGGCTTGCTTTATTGATCAATCAGCATCCGAATCAAGCTTTCCCATATTTATTTTACGCAGCAGAAAGCACACCAAGCCCAATCAGTTTTTACTTACTCAGCGTAGCTGACAAACTGGCAGATAACCCAAAAGGCTCGCAATATAATTACCAACGTTATACTGAGATGAAAAAAGAATCTAAGGGACAACTATTTGATCTTATTGAATCTTCACAAAAAACAAACCTATTCCAAACACCCAAATAGTCTCAAACAAACTGAAATAAAGGATTGCTGTTCCCGCCTATTGTTAAGTCGGTATTTCTAATGCTGACACGCTAACGGGATGTTTGATTTTTGTTTAGAGTCTGACTCCCTTGTCTTGCATCAAACGTTAGAAAAGTGCCTTCCACATACTTGTAAACCAAATTATTCATTTTTTGGGATACACACATGTTGAAGAAGTTTGCTTTTCAGATCATTCCAATCCAGATTTTTTTATTCGTTTTTTGGTTCAAAAATGGCTTTATCGATAAAGTAATGGGCGTATTGCTTGGCATGATTACGCCAGAGACCGCATATACAGGCGATACTTGGGCTGGTTGGAAGGGCTATATAGTTGGAACTTGGGATAAAAGCCAAGTCGGTCATGCTTTGTTAAGCCCAACATTCGATTTTATGTTTCCGATTCTCATTATCTTACAATGCTTACCATTTTTATTAGTAATTCGCTCGGTGCTGGCAGGTGAGTTTATGGTTGGAAAAGAGCGACCATGGCTACTCTATGCCGCTTTTTCATCTCTGTTTGTAACCAGTTGTATGGCTTTTACCCAAACTATTACGGGCGCAAGTGATGGGCAGTATCTATGGCAATTTATTGGCTTTAGCATGGTTGCCATCATGTACCTACGTAACGAGCACGGTAAATAACATTACGTCAAAAGCCCCAAACAAATGGGGCTTTTCATCTAACAATTTATTGTTTAGGTGTTACTGGTAATTCAACCGATTTAAGTTATGGCTAAAAACTAGAACTGATAACGACTGGTTAGCATAAAGGTTGCTGCATTGGCTTGGCTATCGGCGTAGTAATCAACTCCCGCACCAATATGTAACTGCTGCCAAATACGGTAATCCACACCGACACTTGCAATAACACCAAACTCATTGTTTTTCTTATTTTCGCCACCAGCACGATTTACGTTATGCTCGATATCATCATTGGTGATCAGTTCGTATTCGTCACTTGAACCAGAACGGTAATCATATTGTGTATAAGTTAGACCAAGGCCAGTCTTTAGTTCTACTCGATCGGTCAACGTATAAAAATAAACAGGTTTTAAAGTGATTTGGCTGACTTTTAAATCCGCATCCCATTCGCGCTCGTGACGAAAACCATCAACATTACCCATAAATTGACTTGATGAACCATCTAGCTCATCAAAATGGCGGTAACCTAGTTCAAGACCAAATTCGTCCCAACGGTAGCCAACATAACCATTTAGAACCATGCCTGAATCATTTGGTGAAACTGTCTTATTATCGGCGCTAAAGTGAGTTTGGTAGTCATGACTGAAAGTTGATAGACCTAAATCCAGTCCAACATAAGGTGCAGCCATTGCAGATGATGATGTGCATAGCAGAGCGGCTAGAAGGTGCTTTTTCATGGAAATCCTTATTCTTTTTATATCTGTTTAGTGATTTATGGCGAAGAATAAAGGATGAGATGTGAAGTGTTCGTGAAAGTGAGATGTAAAATTAGTGATTTTCCAACAAAACTCCAACATAGAACTGTTCTTGTTTTATATGAGTCACCACTCACATTATATTGAATCGTACTTTAATAAAATACCTTTTTATATCAATAGCTAGGAATAATAATGGAAGATACAAAAGTACAAAAAAGTGAAGTTAATGATTCAAAATCGACAACAAAAAAGAGCACACTTGACCAAACAAATACAGCTCTGACTATAGTAATAAAAATAATTATTATCGGTGTATTACTTGCTTCTTTCTTTGCTGGCAAGTCTGTTTATCAGCAATACGCACATTACGGACCGAGTTGCACAGAAAATGCATCAAGTTTCCAATACTGGATCGATCAAGCAGGAAAAGAAAAAGGTAAAATTGTTTCGATACATCAATCACGATTGCAGACCGAGAATGGAACTACGCAATGCTTTGGTCAGTTCCAAACTGAGGGTGGTCAATATAAAAATTGGAACGGCGCGATAAGTGAATTAACGAACAAAGAAGTAATCGGCTGGACTAGAGTATCAAATTAATTACACATAATAAATAAGGATATGTGCCGCGCAGTCGGCACTTACCCGAAGTATCGGATAAGCCTAAAACACCTTAGTCAGTATTAGAAGTAACATATAGGTTAATGCTGAAAATAAATCGAACATTCCCCTACTTATTAACCTACCAATCTAAAGTAGTCTAACAAACTTTTATCCAATATTGAGCAAAATCATATTGGCCCCAAAGCTTCTTAGAACAAATAATCATTCATATCTTATTAACGTAATTTGGGATTAGTTTTGTTGTCTGTATATATGAACAGTTATAATGAAACATGGAGATTTTATCGTTTTAGTTCCGTTTTTAATAAGGAATATCTATTGTTAAAAAAAGAGGTTAAGATATATCCAATTGATAATTAAGCAATTACACATTCCAGTTTGTATTTAATAAGACTGATTAAATACATTTTTTACTTTTCACATCCTCTTTCAAATCCTTAGGTGTAATAAATTGCTATTAGATTCATAATATGTAACGATGATCGGTATTTAATAAGTATATTTTTTCATAAAAGTAAGAATGCTTATTAATATACTGTTATATCGTCTACAAAATTTAAATTAGAGTATAAAAAGTGAATAAATCAACTGATAGTAAATTGTTTTTTCATGTGGGTGTTGCGATCTACTTTATCGCACTTGTTCTAGGGAGAGTAGGATTTACTTCAATTTCTTTAATCTTATTTGTTGCAAGCTATTTGGCACTCTTTTTGTGGTCTGTTAGTTATAAAACAGATCAACTATCCAAGGGTTTTGGGTTGATTTTAATAGGGTCTGGTTTTGTTGGGGTATTGGGTTTTGCAATTGGCCTCTCAAATATTGGTGAAGATATAAAACCACTATTGTTTATTCCTGATAATTTAAGACTTTCTTATAGTGTTTTTATGGCAATTGTCGCTGCATCTTTTACTGGGGCTGGAGGTAGTGTATTAGCGAACGTTGCAACAAATAGTTCTACGGATAGTCCAGTAGGAATTAAAAACGAAGAGAACTCTGATGTAAAAGCAATAAAAGAGAAAGTTGACAGCATGATGAAAGCATTAATACTACTCTTTGTTATTGTGGTTTTAGGTTTCTTTGGTGTTATTGCTACGGTCTATTTTAAATAACGATATAACAAATAAGGATATGTGTCGCGCAACGACACCTATCCGAAGTGTTAGACAAGCCCAAGGTACCTTATATAAGTAAATATTGATAGTTAGTTGGATAACAATGCTGAAGTATCTCCATGACTTTTCCTAATAACTATTATTAAAAATGTGGATAATACTCTAAATGATTTTTGTCCAAAAGTGAGTTAGCAACTAAGCTAGCTCACTTGTATATAGAATTTACTGTTCTAAATTCAGGCATTTTCTATTTTAGATATCCCTCAATAACAGTTTATTAGTTGAGTTGTTTCACCGCCCTACACTTAGGAAATGTTGAACACCCCCAAAACTGTTTACCTATATTTTCACCACGCTTAGTTTCACGCAACACCATTTCAGAGCCGCAACGGGGACACTGATTTGAGCTAACTTTAGATGCGACAATTTCTTTGACATAATTACGATGCTTTAAATCCGTAATAACTCCGCGCTTTAACTTTATCTGGTTTATAGAGTCAGTTAACCGAGCATAATCCTTATCAGAGAACACAACCTTGTTAAATTGCTGAATGTATCGAATACTTCCTCGAGCATAGGTAACGTTTGGCGGCATTTCGGTTTTAAAGGTACTGTCGCCGATAAAAACAATAACTGAATGTAAGTAATCGACATTGCAACCTAGCAAGGTTTCCAGCGCTTTGATGGCTTGTAATTCTGATGTAGCGGATTTTGAAATTTAGAGGAATGACGATAAATCTTTTGTGTCCACAGCTTCTGGCGAGCTGAACCAAATATCCAACCTTTCATATTCTTAGTTTCAACGACAAAGATGCCATATTTAGAAACCACAATATGATCAACTTGAGTTGTACCATCGCTAGTTGGTAAGGTTACGTCTTTTATTAGTGTGTAATCAGACTCTGGTAATTTAGACAAAAGACGGTTTACGAGATATTCACCGAATATACCTTTTAGCCACCTACTTTTGAAAACACTAACAATGAGCAATAAAGGTAACAGATACCAAACTTGCTCAAGAACATTAATAAAAACTTCAAAAATATTCACAGATTTTCCCTATTCAGCTAATGCCCGACTAAAGGGTGAGCAACGCAATACCGATGCCCCGTATACCAAAACGTCACGCGGAATGATTCCCTATTGAACGCCTTATTATGTGAATTTTTTCACTGCAATCAATACACACACCCATAAAACTCAATGACTTGATTGCCTAGAGCGTGACCAACATTGTAAATCTTAACCATGCCTCCACGATAAACAAACTCGTTCCAATGTTTCTGCTGTATATCGTAGTAATGAATAGGACAAATTAACTCTGAATACCCTGAACTTCGATATACATCAGGCTCATAAGCAAAGAGAAAAAAATGAGTTACACCCAAAAATTGTTCTGTTAGGGCTAAAAATCATTGGGATAACGTACGAATGGAACGTTTCTTTAGAAGTTTCAAAACAGGATGGGGTTCATCTAGGCGGGTTATAACAACTTTTTTTACCCTAGAACGGGCGGAGGCCCCACCAGCCACATCCCGGCACACACGTCATTTGCTGTGGCTGCTTCCTTCCGGACCTGACCAGGTTCACAAACTAGTGTTGCGGGAGGACCAATGGAGCCTCCATAGATTATTTGTGTCTCTTGCGAGAACGAGATGGATTATGTACTAAGGTAGAGGACATTGCAAGCACTCCCCTACCTTAAAAGTTTAAGTGTTTATAATTCAATCAAATAGAGTTTATCTGATGTGGGTTTATACTTCTTCCTCTTCATTTTCTTCAAGTAAGAACTCACCCAGCAAGCCGCCACCTAAGATAAGCAACCACGAAACCAAAATTGGACTTGGCACTTCAAACTGTGGTGCTAAAACCAAGGTCGCAAAGCCAATCGCAGGTAACACCCACGCCATCTTCGGAATCCACTCACCCACTTTGTGCTTTTCCATCTCTTGCATTGCAGCAATAAGACCCGTTACACACAGCGCCACTAAAGCTGCAGGAGCCATTCCTCCCATTAATAGAGGAACCACCAATACCAGCGCCCACCAGGTGTTCCCCGTGACAGGTCGCCAGCTTCTTGCCGCATACCAGATCATCAAAACACCCATTAACTGCATGCAAGTTGCCCCCATCGAACCCGATAACTTACTTTCGGTTTGCAACGCCATTAAGCCAAACAGCATCGCAATCACAACCGCAATTAACATAGCACCAAGCTGCCACGGACTTTTTGATGAGAAAGAGACCGCGAGAATGGGGAGAATCATAAATAAGCTGATTGACAGCGCCAACGGCTGATCGGGTAACGCATAGCCAAACAGCGCCAAGCCACTAAGAAGTAACCAAGCTGCTGTTTTACCCTGCGGCAAAATCCACAATGCAGGAATAGCAAGCGCAAGAGCAGGGATCTCTCCTTGTCCATGTCCAAGCGCAGTCACCCCAACGATGGTTAAGGCGACACTGGCAATCATAAGTAACGCGGCATACAACATGTTGCACCTCCTTGCGTTATTCTGACAGAAAGAAAACAATACTCAGTAACTGTTACACGTTAATATTGATCACATTAACGATTTTGCATTTTTTACTCAGTATTTATAAATATGGATGATTTTTCTGCGCAAATCTATAGTCAAGTATATCACATTCCCAAAGGTAAGATTTCAACCTATGGTGATATTGCACGTTTTGCTGGCTATCCAGGTTATGCCAGACAGGTAGGAAAACTGCTAGCAAATTTACCTGAAGGCTCAACAATACCGTGGCATAGAGTGATTAATTCACAAGGACAAATATCGCTTAAAGGCGAGAACCTAGAGCGTCAAAAACGTCACTTAGAACAGGAAGGTATTGAGGTGTCAGTAACGGGGCGAATTCGACTCAAAAATTATCGATGGAATGGTGAGTAGATCAAAAAAGGCATCAAACCTAAGTTCAATGCCCTATATACCCAAGTGACTTCAAGATGCAGGATTCAGAGCGTTGTCACTGATTCAAGTTCAAGACAAACAATGCAGTGTAATAGCTCGCTATTTCCAAATTGTTTGACGATGAAATTGTGTCTGTGACACGCTCCCAAAGGGCGAGTTAATTTGCTTCACATACTACGTTAACGATTTTTAATTTAGAGCCACTAGATCTTCAAATCGTTGCCTTGCCTGTAAACCAAATTATTCTCGCTGAACCTCGCATCTTGAGGTTACTTGGGTATAGAATTTTATCTAACGGCTACAAATTTTATTGAGCGTTGATAACCAAAATATCTTGAGTTGCTGTTTTCGCCGCATTGGTAAGCACTGGGTAAGCGGTATCACTTACAAACAATAGCTTGCCATTTTGGCCTTCAATACGAGCACTCACGATATAACGATGGTTAGGCTCAATTTGATCCGATTGATAACTTAACTGGTACGCAAACGGAGGTTGTTTGCCATCGGTTAAAAAGGTCTGACGGCTCAGCACTTCGGCAGGAGCATCAGCCAATGATACATCTTCTAATGTTACCGTTACTTTTGCGTCATCAGGTAAAGCGATGCGCTCACGGTAAGTAACATTGCCTTGGATGTGTCCCATATTAGTATCTGTTGGAATTAATTTTGTACACGCGGTTACTACTAGCGCAGCGGCTAGAGTTGACACCATCATAAAGGCTTTTTTCATTCTTATTCCCTGTAAAAATCCTAAACACAACTTAAAGGTGTAACGATGAAGCTAGAACACGAACAGAATAGTTGTTGCTTTTGTGTTTAAGTCCTCGTAAAACACCACTATGATAACACGAAATTGGAGCTCATATGAGCCAAGAACTGAATGAACTTCTCAATCTGTTACATTTAGAGCGCTTAGAACAAGGCTTGTTCCGTGGCCAAAGCGAAAATTTAGGCCTACCTCAAGTTTATGGCGGACAAGTTATTGGTCAATCCCTCTCAGCGGCGAAAAAAACCGTTGAAGCGGATCGCCACGTGCATTCTTTCCATAGCTATTTTTTACTTCCTGGCGATCCTGAAAAACCCATTATTTATGACGTAGAAAAACTGCGTGACGGCAAAAGCTTTAGCACCCGTCGAGTAAAAGCGATTCAAAACGGTCGTCCTATTTTCTACCTTACTGCTTCTTATCAAGCAGAAGAGTCAGGGTTTGAGCATCAGGCACCTATGCCAATTGATGATGTACCAAGTCCAGAAGAACTACCATCTGAGCGTCAGCTTGTTCAATCTATTGCCCAATACTTACCCCCTAAGTTGGTTGAGATCTTTGGTCGAGAGCGCCCTATTGAAGTGCGCCCTGCTGTGGTCGTTAATCCTCTTAATCCCAAGAAAGAACCAGCTAAACAGTATTTATGGATCAAAGCCAACGGTGAAATGCCAGATGATCAGCGCATTCATCAGTATGTATTAGCTTATGCTTCTGACTGGGGCTTTTTAGTAACAGCTCTGCAGCCTCATGGGGTGACGCTATTTACGCCTAAGATGCAAGTGGCAACAATCGATCACTCAATGTGGTTCCACCGCCCATTTCGTATGGATGAGTGGCTACTGTATGTGATAGATAGCCCATCGGCTTCAGGTGGTCGCGGCTTGGTTCGTGGCGAGATCTATAACCAACAAGGTGAGTTGGTTGCCTCTGCAGTTCAGGAAGGATTGATGAGGATGAAGGATTAACCCTATCTTCTGTCATCCCCTACAGTGAGTGAAACGAACGAGATAGGGGATCTCATTTAGCGTGCTGTTGACTAACTAAATGATACAGTACGCCTAATGAGATTCCGGATATTTCGTTCCTCAATTCCGGAATGACAATGTGATTTAAACTGGCAACGCCGTCGTATACTTCAACTGCTCCATAGCAAAGGTTGAAGTCACATTAGTTAACCCTTCGACACTGTTAACCAGTTTCTTATAAAACTTATCAAATGCGAACATATCAGCGACTTGTACTTTCATCATATAGTCGTACTCACCCGCCATACGATAAAACTCCATCACTTCAGCAAAATCAGAAACTGTTTCAACAAAATTATGATACCAATCTTTAGAGTGATTAATGGTTTTGATTTGCACAAACGCAGTAAACGATAAACCCAATTTGATCGGATCAAGTAGAGCGACTCGCTGTTGTAAAATTCCAGTTTCTTCTAGGCGCTTTAATCGCTTCCAGCAAGGCGTTGTGGTGAGATTCACCGCCTCAGCTAATTCAGCCAACGCCAAAGTCGCGTCTTTTTGCAGTAAGCGCAGCAGAGTTCTGTCAACACTGTCTAAATCGCTCATATCCGTCCTTATTTCTGCTAATACTTATAAAATTATTGGTTTTCTCTCTTGTCGTGCTCAGATAATGCACTGACTAAGTATTCATTACGTTGAGAGAAAATTTTTATCTATTTTACCGATTTAAGGAGAAAGAAAGCAAAGATTTTCCCCGTTAGTTTCGTCATAGTATAACAAAAGCACTGATGATGAGCGCCAACCCTAACATTATAAAAAGAATAGATAAATATCAGCCTTATAAGAGAGATATCAGATGAATGCTAAGTTAAAGAGTTGCAATAAAACAGAATGGATCAATAACGCTATTCGTAAAATTGATGCCGACTATCAACGTTCTGCCGATACCCATCTGATCAAGCTCGATATTCCAAGCTTAGACGGTATTGATATTTATCTTAAAGACGAAAGTACCCACCCAACAGGCAGTTTAAAGCATCGTCTTGCCCGCTCCCTCTTTTTATACGCACTATGTAATGGTTGGATCACGGAAGGTACACCAATTATTGAATCATCATCAGGCAGTACAGCTGTATCCGAAGCGTATTTTGCTCGTCTACTTGGATTACCGTTTATTGCGGTCGTTCCTCGTAAAACGGCTCGTAAAAAAATTGAGCAAATAGAGTTTTATGGTGGCAAGGCTCATTTTGTTGATTGCCCATCAGAAATTTATGCAGAATCTCGCCGCTTAGCCCAAGAGCTTAATGGTCACTATATGGATCAATTTACTTACGCTGAGCGAGCAACAGACTGGCGTGGTAATAACAACATCGCTAACAGTATTTTTGAACAAATGAAGTTTGAGCAACATCCAATTCCAACCTGGATTGTGATGAGTCCAGGTACGGGTGGAACATCGGCAACCATTGGTCGTTATATTCGCTATCAAATGCAACCGACTCGTTTGTGTGTGGTAGATCCTGAAAATTCCGTTTTTGCTCCTTACTATCAAAGTCGTGATTGCAGTTTAACCTCGGCCGTTGGTAGCCGAATTGAGGGGATTGGTCGACCTCGTGTTGAACCGAGTTTTATCCCAGATGTGGTTGATGAGATGCGCACGATTCCTGATGCGGCAAGTGTGGCTACCGTCCATTGGTTAGAAAAACTATTAGGACGAAAAGCTGGAGCCTCAACCGGAACCAACTTATACGGTGTATTACAGCTCGCTTGCGAAATGAAGCAGCGTGGCGAAACCGGGTCTATCGTGACCCTACTATGTGACAGCGGTGAACGTTATCTCGATACTTACTACGATGAACAATGGGTTCGCGACAATATCGGCGATCTTTCACCTTATCTTGCGCAACTAGAGCAATTAGAACAAAGCGGAGACTGGTCTCACTAAAGAATCCCCCTATTAGAACAGGCTATCGTACTTTGCCTATTTGGTTTCGATGGCTTGTTCTAATACCAACAGTTTGTGTCTGTTAGCTAATACTCGGTCTCATTACCTGTATGTAGTCGACTGATTAATCTAATCAGAGTAATTAGCTTTTGCCGCACTTGCCTGCGGCATTTTTTTATCTGTACCTCCTGCTAACATCGTTTTCTCTGATGAAAAGTCGTATGTCTTAATCGGGTAATTCTTTTCTCTTCTCACCAGCTGAAGTACCATAAGCACTTAATATATTGTGCTGGAACCGACTGTTTCTCGGTAACCACTGTTGATAATGCTGTACTTGTTAAATTGGCAACCAACAGTAAAAAGCTCGGATTGAAAGGATCTTATTATTATGCGTAAAGCCGTTGTTGTTTTTAGTGGTGGTCAAGACTCCACAACCTGTCTGATTCAAGCTCTTGCTCACTATGATGAAGTACACTGTATTACTTTTGATTATGGTCAGCGCCATAAGTTAGAAATTGAAGTGGCACAAGCAATCACCCAAGAGTTAGGTGTTGCTGCGCATAAAGTGATGGATGTGGGTTTATTAAATGAATTGGCTATTAGCTCACTAACTCGTGACAACATTGCAGTTTCTCATGAGCTACAAGAAAATGGTCTGCCAAATTCATTTGTACCAGGTCGTAATATTCTGTTTTTAACTTTGGCTGGTATCTACGCGTATCAAATCGGTGCTGAGGCTGTGATTACGGGTGTGTGTGAGACCGATTTTTCTGGCTACCCAGACTGTCGCGATGAGTTTGTAAAATCACTCAATCAATCACTTGTTTTAGGTATGGACCGCCCACTGCGTATTGAAACACCGCTAATGTGGCTAAATAAAGCAGAAACTTGGGCTCTAGCCGATCAATACGGCAAGCTTGATTATGTTCGAGAAAAAACACTGACTTGCTACAACGGCATTATTGGCGATGGTTGTGGCGATTGCCCATCTTGTGATTTACGCCGCGCAGGTCTTGAAGATTATCTTCAGCATCAGGAAAGCGTGATGGCATCACTGCAAGACAAACAGGCTCACGGCCAAGCAGAGCGCTAATTTTAAATCGCTAGCCACTATCTAAAAGATAGGACTTAATGTAGGTCATCTAGCGATATAAAAAAACCGGCTTCTTGATAATAAGAGCCGGTTTATTATTTGTGCAGACTTAAACAGCAGTCTTAGTCACGATATAGTGCAAAATCGTCAGCGAATTCAACTAGCTGATCACGAGTTAGCATAAATACACCGTGACCGCCGTTTTCGAACTCGATCCAAGTAAATGGAATATGCGGATATTGCTCTTCCATGTGGACCATTGAGTTACCCACTTCACAAATTAATACACCATCTTCTTTTAGATAGTTAGGTGCATTAGATAGGATACGACGAACCAATTTCAGACCATCGCTGCCCGCAGCTAAACCTAGCTCTGGCTCGTGACGGAATTCGTCTGGTAAGTTATCCATATCTTCTTGATCCACATACGGTGGATTAGTTACGATTAGGTCATAAAGATCTTTAGGAACATCACGCAACAAATCTGAACGAAGCGGGGTCACTTGTTGTTCTAAACCGTGATCTTGAATATTTTGTTCAGCCACAGCCAGTGCGTCAGTTGAGATATCAACAATATCCACTTCCGCTTCTGGGAACATATGAGCACACGCAATACCAATACAACCACTGCCTGTACATAGGTCCATGATTCGTGTTGGTTCTTGCTTTAAAAATGGTTCAAAGCGGTTTTCGATCAGTTCACCGATTGGAGAACGAGGC
The DNA here is from genome assembly GCF_003026815.1 of Photobacterium damselae. Classification (GTDB taxonomy): domain Bacteria; phylum Pseudomonadota; class Gammaproteobacteria; order Enterobacterales; family Vibrionaceae; genus Photobacterium; species Photobacterium damselae. Next base: position 375,276 of record NZ_PYOG01000001.1, read on the forward strand.
ACAAGTACGCGCTCGTCAACAAAGAACTCCATACCACAAAAGTATGCTTTATTTGTAATATAAGATACTGGTGTACGCTCATTAATACGACGAATAACGCGCTCAACCACACGATGGCGCTCACTAGAAGTTAAACGCGAAAAACGCACTTCTGATGGCACATCTAGTGGAAGATACAAAGTTGGCAATACAAGCTGAACGGCTTCATCCCAAGCGTTGTCTGTACCATGACCGTAAAATAGATTTGCTGCGTTAAAACGGCTTACCGTCCAACGTAACATATCTTGTAGTGTGTGAAGTTCGTTGACGGCTTCGTCGACAAAAATCTTATCCAAAATGGCCTCCGAAAAACGCTACAATACTGATATACAGCTGTTGGAATTTCACTATGAGTAATAAAGACCCGAACATGGAAGATGATTTCTCTCTCTTCCAAGCCGAGGTAAAAGGCATAAAAAAGTTTACCCATGATACCATAATTGCGCCGCGCAAACAGACCACAAAAGCAGATAAAAGCAAAGTGATGGGTAAAGAAACCCAAAATCATGAGTTTTATTTCTCTGATGAATTTGAGCCGCACTTAAATGAAAATGGTCCGATGCATTATGCGCGTTCTGATGTTTCAAAATATGAAGTGAAAAAGTTGCGCCGGGGCGTCTATGTGCCAGATATGTATTTAGATATGCATGGAATGACACAACAAGAAGCCAAACGCGAATTAGCCGCGATGATTGCAGCCTGCATTAAAGAAAGTGTGTCATGTGCCTGTGTGATGCATGGTATTGGTCGACACATTCTCAAGCAAAAAGCGCCATTATGGCTAGCTCAACACCCAGATGTAATGGCATTTCACCAAGCGCCTCTTGAATTTGGCGGAGATGGTGCGCTGTTGGTTTTAATTGAAATACCAGAAAAATAACCAAACAAAACGCCCAGCAGGTATATATCCTACTGGGCGTTTCGTATTTCAATGCCACATTAAAAAATAGTATCAATCAATAGGGTAATAACCGTTAAATAATCGGAGATGCTAGAGAACCAACACGAACCACTCGACCTTGATTCAATAGGGTCACCTCTCCTGATTTACACACTTCTAGGCGACGTTTAACTTTCGCTTCATCAAAGTAATATTCACAATCACCATTACGAGCGCTATCGATTCGAGAAAAGATCGTGACAGGTTGGGCACCAACTTCGTTAGAATAGTTAGCAAAGGTCAACTTACTGCCTGTAGGCGAAACATGCATGCCTTCTTTTATGCCATCAGACCAACGGATTTGACCATTAGCAAGAATTCGAGCCGGCTCCATTTGTGCTGCACACCCTGCAAGAGCAAATAGCACCACCCCAGCCCCTATCATCTTAATCTTCATTACACCATTTTCTCTATGTTATGAATTATTGCGGCACATCTTGCCACAAGAACTCTGCTCGCCCAGTCTCTGGATTGTATTCTAGAGCGGCAATCGCTGAGGTTCGAAACATAGGAGGTTGAATAGACGGATCCAATTCTGCGGTTAAGTACCCCACTAGAGGTAAATGCGAAACCAACAGCACAGATTCTGGTCGCTCTACATCAATGGCTGCTTTTAAATAGGCCGCCACCTCTTCTGCTTCACCATATGGAGTAATATCGGCAACGGTCGAAATTTGTTTAGGCTCAGATAGAACATCAGCCAGAGTTTGCCAAGTTTGTTGTGCTCGTAGATACGGGCTAACCCATACCCAATCAATTGGCTGCTGGTTTAAACGCTCATGCAGTTGAGTCGCGATTTGAGCTGATTGACTGCGACCACGCTGTGTTAGAGGTCGCTCGGCATCACTAGGAGCAAAATTTTCAGCTTCACCATGACGCATAATATAAATACGCATATTTGTTTTTCCGTTTTAGAGCCTAATGCTTTGCTAAACAGCAAGAGAGGTAATGCTAGCAACTCTGAGTCGGAGTGAATACCACTATTATTTGAAAACATGTGAAATCGTGACCCGCCTTTCACTCTGAGATTGCCATTTAGCCCAAACTATCACTAACAATGTATCGCTCAATAATGACTATTCTGGGAAGTTATTATTCACCCATTTTTTTATACCATGTTGAAAATCATAGCCAGTATCTTGCAAAGTTTTAGCCACAATTCACTGTAATTACTATCATGAGATTTCAGATAAACCTTAAAGTGCCAAAATGCAGATATTGTCAGATTATTTTTCGAAATTGTTGTTCATGCTCTAAATTCCTATCATCCGTTTGCCAGTTGGCGCTTGCAAGGTCATAATTAATTTTAATTCCCTCAAAAATAGGCGTTTCTTGTGCATATTAGTCCTAACGATCATAAACAATATCGCTACCTCACGTTAGACAATGAGTTAAAAGTCTTACTTGTGCATGACGCTGAGGCTCCACGTTCTGCTGCTGCGCTTTCGGTACAGATTGGTCATTTTGATGATCCGATGGATCGTCAAGGTATGGCACACTTTCTCGAACACATGCTGTTTTTAGGTACCGAAAAGTACCCAAAGGTGGGTGAATTTCAAACCTTTATCAATCAGCATGGTGGAAGCAACAATGCCTGGACGGGAACAGAAAACACCACATTCTTTTTTGAAGTCAGCCCTCATGGTTTTGAGCAGGGATTAGATCGCTTTGGTCAGTTCTTTACTGCGCCGTTATTTAATGCTGATGCAGTAGATAAGGAACGTAATGCAGTTGATTCGGAATATAAGTTAAAAATTAAAGACGATATTCGCCGTATTTATCAAGTGCACAAGGAAACCATTAATCCTGAGCACCCATTTTCTAAATTCTCGGTGGGCGATCTCACAACCTTAGAAGACAGACCAAATCACTTGGTACGTGATGATCTTCTCGCCTTTTACCACCAGCATTATTCTGCCAATATTATGGGGTTAGTCTTATTAGGTCCTCAGTCTTTAGACCAACTAGAAGCTTATACTCAGGACTTTTTCAGCCAAATACCTAACTCAGGCAAAGAGAAAGCCCCAATTACCGCTCCTTGGGTAACAGAGGCACAGAACCAGCACTATATTCAAATAGAGCCAATCAAAGAGGTTCGTCGTCTCTCTCTCTCTTTTGCTATGCCTTCATGGGATCATTATTACGCCATAAAACCGCTCTCTTACCTTGCTCATTTACTCGGTAATGAAGGCGAAGGCAGCTTAATGTCATACTTAAAAGAAAAAGAGTGGATCAATTCTCTGGCCGCAGGTGGCGGTGTAAATGGAACCAATTTCCGTGAATTTACAGTCTCGGTAAATTTGACGCCTCAAGGTATTGAGCATCAAGATGAAATCGTCCAAACCATCTTCCAATATATCGAGCTAATTAAACAACGCGGACTGAATAACTGGCGTTATGAAGAGAAAAAATCAGTTCTAGAATTTGCGTTTCGCTATCAAGAAAAAAGTCGTCCCCTTGATACCGTCAGCTATTTGGTGATGAATCTACTCCATTATGCACCAGAAGATATTATCTACGGTGATTATATGATGGCAGGTTTTGATGAAGATCTTATTCGCCAAGTTTTAGATTACTTATCGCCTGATAATATGCGTTTGATTTTAGTGGCTCAAGATCAGCATTATGATCAACAGGCTCAATGGTATGACACACCATATTCTGTAACGCCATTCACTCAGCAACAACAAGAACTTTGGCAGACTAAAGAGCTTAATAAGCAGCTGATGCTACCAGAACCTAACCCGTATCTGTGTGAGCGTTTTGATCCGCTACCACTACAAGAAGGTTCAGAACTGCCCCCTCAACTGATTCAAGAGCTACCTGGCTTTCGTTTGTGGTTTAAACAAGAGCACGATTTTCGAGTACCTAAAGGGGTTGTCTATGTGGCTATCGACAGTCCACATGCGGTGAGCTCGCCTCGAAATATTGTGAAAACGCGCTTGTGTGTTGAAATGCTGCTAGAAGCAATCAATGAGTCGGCATATCCCGCTGAAATTGCAGGTATGTCTTACAATCTCTATGCTCATCAAGGCGGAGTCACACTGCAACTATCTGGCTTTAGTGAAAAGCAACCGCTCCTGCTCAACCTGATTTTAGAGCGATTTAAAAACCGTCAGTTTAAACCAGAACGTTTTGATAATATCAAAGCACTCTTACTTAGAAACTGGCGCAATGCAGCCGAAGATAAGCCCATTTCTCAGCTTTTTAACCAGCTTACGGGATTATTGCAACCGAACAACCCACCTTATCCAGTATTAATTGAGGCATTAGAGTCAATTACCATCGATGAGTTACCGGGTTTTGTTGATGATATGTTTGCAGAGCTGCATATAGATACTTTCGTCTACGGTAACTGGCACAAAGATCAGGCTTTGGCATTAGCTGAAACACTCAAGGATGCATTTAGGGTAACCGATCAACTGTACGGTGAAGCTCAAAGACCTTTAGTGCACTTAGATGATTGTGGCACTCTTACTTATGAGCTTGAGTGTGATCATGCCGATTCTGCGATTTTGATGTACTACCAGTCACGCGAGACGTCGCCACATAAAATTGCGCTGTATACTTTAGCCAATCACTTAATGTCGACGACGTTTTTCCATGAGCTGCGAACCAAACAACAACTTGGTTATATGGTAGGTACTGCAAATTTACCGCTTAATCGCCATCCAGGGTTAATTTTGTATGTCCAGTCTCCTGTTGCAGACCCAGTTCATTTAGCAGAAGCGATTGATGACTTTACCAATGCCTTTGCTCTAGTTTTGTTAGAGCTTAATGAAGCGCAATGGCAAGCCAGTAAACAAGGGTTAATTGCACAAATATCAGAGCCAGATACCAACCTAAGATCACGAGCTCAACGTTTTTGGGTTGCGATTGGCAATAAAGATGAAGACTTTAACCAAAGACAGCGCGTCGTTAAGGCCATTTCAGAGCTATCTCGGGCCGATATGATTCGCTTTATTGTTGATAGAATTAAGCCAAGAACCGCTCATCGCTTAGTGATGTTTAGCCAAGGTAATCAACATCATGAAGCTGACAAGCTAGACTTAGGTGAACCAATTACCTCAATTTCTCAGCTACAAGAAAAAGCGCAATAGTCAAATCAAAAGGTCCCAGTTGGTATTAAGCTACCAGCTGGGACCTTTTATCTTCTTTACTATTTATGATTCATGGTTAATAAAAAGATTGCTTATTTTCCGCACGCATAACAATCCCCTCACAAGGCGCAAAACGCTCACCATACTTGTGGCTATAGTCGATAAACATATCTAATACACGGTCTAAACCAAGGCTATCCATATAATGGAATGGTCCACCCAAGAATGGAGGGAAACCAATACCAAAAATCGCCCCTATATCACCATCTCGCGCCGACTGAATAACACCTTCATCCAAACAACGAACCGCTTCATTTAACATCATTAATGTACAGCGCAGCGCCAAATCCTGTCCGGCCAAATGCTGTTCAGGTTCGAGGTTAAGCAATTGATAAACCTGCTTATCCGCCTCTTTTTTCTTGCCGTTATACAGATAAAACCCTTTACCACTTTTGCGCCCTTTACGGCCATCATTGAGTAAGGTATCAAACAGATCTGGAGCTTGAAAACGCTCCCCTAACTCAGCCAATAAAATAGGACTGATCTTAGCTCCTATATCGACACCGACTTCATCTAAAAGCGTGATTGGACCAACAGGGAATCCAAAATCCAGCAGAGAACGATCTATATGCTCAATCGGCTCGCCTTCTAGTAACAAGCGCGCCGCCTCGTTCATATAAGGAGCAAGAATTCGGTTAACATAAAACCCAGCTGTATCGGCAACAACAATCGGCGTTTTCCCCTGTTTTTTCGCTAAGGTTATTGCCGTTTCTATAGTTTGCTGCGATGTCGCTCCACCAAGTTCGGTTCCTTGATGAGGAATGATCTCCACCAATGGCATTTTCTCTACCGGGCTGAAATAGTGCAGTCCAACCACTTGTTCAGGTCGTTGCGCAGCAGAAGCTATCTGATGAATAGGTAACGAAGAGGTATTGGTGGCAAAAATCGTATCTGGTTTCGAGTGAGTCTCAATATCTCTTACCATCTGATGTTTTAAGGCTAGATCTTCAAATACAGCTTCAACCACCATATCTAGCTGATTATACCCAATAAAATCAGTACCACCTGTAAACATAGACATCTGATTTTGCAACTGAGCTTTCGAAATAATCTTACGATCGCGCTTTTTACTGAACAGCTTATAGTTGTAGTTAAGAGCATTAAGGACACCATCGTTATGGACATCTTTAATGCGTACAGGCAAATCCGCCTTGGTTGCAGTGACATGACTAATCCCAGCCCCCATCAAGCCTCCACCTAACACACCGATATGCGTCAAGGGATGTGCTTGCTCTAAGCTCCCTTGCTCTTTTTTCATTGCGGTCGTTGCAAAGAAAATATGGCGCAGAGCTTTTGATTGCGAACTCATCACAAGCTCACCAAAACGCTGTGCTTCAAGAGCATATCCTTGGCTCAGACCTTTATCTAATCCATGTTTAATCACTTCAAGAATTGCGGTGGTTGCCGGATAATTTCCTCGCGTTTTTTGTTCAGTTTTTTTCTTTGCCTGATCGAAAACTACTGAGCGCCCCAGCGGATTCCCCCCCATAGCCCAATTTTGCCAAGAAGATTGGCGTTTAGGTTTGTGCTCTAATGCGATCTCTTTGGCAACGGTAAGCAATATTTCAGAATCAACAACCGCATCTACCACGCCCATTTTTTTGGCTTTTTTCGCGCGCAGTTGCTTACCGGTTAAAATCATATCCAGAGCATTAGCCACCCCAATTAAACGAGGCAATCTTTGGGTGCCACCAGATCCAGGTAATAGACCCAATTGTACCTCTGGTAAACCAATACGTGTTTTATCGTCTAGTGTGGCAACTCGACTATGGCAAGCAAGGGCCAACTCAAGCCCCCCACCTAAACATGGACCATGAATTGCGGCAACCACATGAAATGGCAAATTTTCTAACCGAGTAAATAACTCTTGTCCAGTTGTTGCTAATTGCTGCGCTTGTTCAGCAGTCTCACACGCCGCTAACATTTTAATATCGGCACCGGCGACAAAGTTATCGGGTTTTCCCGAATAGATAACCATACCTTTAATGTCAGAACTTGCTTCTAGTTGCTCTAAAACCTGTGATATTTCAGTAGCAAAGCAATCTTGCAACGTGTTCATTTTTTCATTAGGAACATCAATCTTTAACCATGCTAATTTGTCATCATCAATGGTCAATGTGAAAGCAGAATTATTCATTAGTCAGCCTCCAAAATCATAGCAGCACCTAAACCACCAGCAGCACACGCCGTATTTAACGCCAGTCCACCTCCGCGGCGTTGCAGTTCGCGTAATGTTTGGGTGATCATGCGCGCTCCTGTTGCAGCAAATGGATGTCCATACGCTATCGAGCCACCTAAGACGTTAAATTTGTCCATATCAATCTCACCAATGGCGTGATCTCGACCCAGTTTGTCACGAGCAAATTGCGCAGAACCAAACATTTTTACATTAGCCAATGTTTGAGCTGCAAAAGCTTCATGCATATCAATAAGAGTAAGATCCGATAGGGAAATCCCAGCGCGATCAAGGGCTAACGGCGTCGCATAAGACGGTCCCATCAACATATCTTTTTCAACACCAATCGCAGCAAAAGCATACGAGCGAATATAACCTAACGGTGTTAAACCTAACGCTTTTGCTCGCCCTTCAGACATCAGTAACACAGCAGCCGCACCATCGGTTAACGGTGTCGCATTGGCCGCAGTAACCGAACCATATTTACGGTCAAACGCAGGTCTTAATTTGGCATATGATTCAAGGGATGAGTCTTCTCGGATATTGTTATCTTTATCAATCCACGCCCGATACGGCTCAGGAAATGCGGTCATCACTTCATCTCGAATTAATCCATCATGCCATGCTTGAGCTGCTAAGGTATGGGAGCGATGAGCTAAAGCATCTTGCTCTTGACGTGTTATCTGGTGGGTTTTTGCCATTTGTTCGGCGGTTTGCCCCATACTCAAACCCGTCGAGTACTCAGCAACTGCGGGAGGCACTGGCATCAAATCTTTAAGACTGAGCTGACTAAATAACTTAGCTCTCTGCCCCATCGTTTTTGCTTTACTCAATGCCAGCAGTGTTGCGGCCATTTTTTTAGAAACACTGATAGGTAGAACAGAAGATGAATCCGCACCGCCTGCAATACCAATTTCGATGGAACCCGAGAGAATACTTTCGGTGACGTTAGCGACGGCTTGAAAGCTGGTTGCACAGGCGCGAGTCACACTGTAAGCATCAGTGTGAACATTCATCCCTGTCCCTAGCACTATTTCACGGGCAATGTTTGGCGCTTCTGGCATTTGAACAACCTGACCAAAAACCAACTGATCAATAAGCTTAGGATCAAAGTCCAGCCGCTGTAGCATTTCATTGACAACCAACTTACCTAAGTCCACTGCGGGTACTTGAGCAAAAGCGGTCGATTGACGGGCAAAGGGGGTTCGTAATCCGGATACCACAGCTATGCGTTCACCTTGAGCTGTTTTCAGATTCTGGAGACGTGTCATCGCAACTCCTTATGCGGGAAAATCCCTTTCAATAACCAAAACGATCTTCATAAAAGAAGAGGTCGGATGACACAATTGTAATAAACTTGTTATTTAATTCAAACAAATGTTTAAAAATAGTACGATAACTATCGGTTCATCACAAAAATCAGGCAAGTTATATATACTTTAACCAAAATTCACTTTATATTTTGTCCGAATGTTAAAATAACCATACATTCACATGAGGAATTACTTGGTAGGAAAAAGTGCGATACGGCAGATAACAGGCAAAAAAAAACCATACCCGATGGTATGGTTAGAAATTTACGCGGAAAGCAATCTACGTAAGATAAATAAGTCAATTAACGTAAAGCCAATTGCAAATCAGGAAAATCCTGATAGGAGAAAGTAAAGTCAGCCTTCAAAAGGAAGTTGTCATCTTGCTCAACAGACGGATAACTAACAACAAAACAATAAAGTCTTGCTATCAATCAGTGCCATCAGATGACGTGGACTAATATAACCCTTATGAGAATTCAGAATTTGAACCAGATCAATTTTAATGCTGATTAATCGAGATTTGGCACAAATAATTCGAGATTTTGTCTATAACTAATGTCTTTAGCCAAATTTTGTTGCTAAAAACGACATCATAGTGGGCAACATGATGATCAAAAAATTTTTTGGAAAGAAAAAACCAGATGCCTCGGTCTCTTTAGATATGAATAGACAAAGACGATACGAAGCTCTGGTTAGAGCCTGGCATCGAGACCTGTATCGTTATGCTTACTGGTTGTGTAAGGATCCTCATATTGCCGAAGATCTAGTACAAGAGACCTGTTTACGAGCATGGCGATCCCTTGATAGCCTTCAAGATGATAATGCAGCGAAGTCATGGCTCATCACCATTCTTCGTCGTGAAAACGCACGCCGCTTTGAACGTAAGCAATTTGAAACCGTTGATATTGACGACCATCACATTGCCGATGAACAAAGCAGCAGTGATGGTGATTATCAACAGCAACAACTGCATTCCATGATTATGAACCTCGCCCCCGAGTATCGCGAGCCATTAGTTTTACAAGTTATGGCAGGATTTAGCGGAGAAGAAATTGCGGAAATTTTGGGGCTTAATAAAAATACGGTTATGACTCGCTTATTTCGAGCGCGTAACCAATTAAAAGAACAACTTGACGATAACAACCAAGTAAGAGGACAAAAAAATGGACGATCTTGAATTTCGACGTCGTCTCTTTGCCGACCCGAATGATGACGATCCCAAATTACAAGCAAGTAAAAATGCATCGGTGACCAACAGAAAACTTGCTAACGATCTTATCAACTTGGATGCTCAATTAAAGCAAGCAATGGATGTTGATGTACCTGACGATCTTGCAGAGAAAATTCTGTTTAAGCAAGCAGGACAACCTTCCGTAAAATCCGATCGGCGCAGATGGTATCCAGCATTGGCTGCATCGGTTGCTTTAGTAGTAGGAATATTTATTGGTCGTTACGATATAACCCCTATTGCTCCTGCTCAAGCTGAAAACCTTGCACAAATAGCCATTAAGCATGTGGATAACGAAGCCCCCTTTATTAGGCATGTAGATGAAGGTGTCGCACTACAGCAAGTTAACGCAAAACTATCGCCTTTTGGTAATACGTTTAAAGCGCTACCTGGTCATATCTATTATGTTAACCATTGTGGTTTTGGCACAATGCATGCACTACATATGGTGATGCAAACGGAAGTAGGTAAAGTGACCGTATTTATTGTGCCAGAGACTTCTGCTGAACTTGAAACCTACAGCAATAGCCAAGTTGAAACGGTGGTAATGCCAATTCATGAAGCAAGCTTAGTGATTGTTGGTGATACTGGACAAAACCTAATGCCAGTTGCTGATAGTATTCGTGCCGACTTACAGCAAAGTATTTAACAGCGAATAAGTTAAAAGCACAGTTACTTAAGATAACAACTTAATAATGAGCCTAATACATACCGTTTTATAGTTAACGATGTGGTTAGGCTTTTATTTTATCACACAAAACTCACCAGAAAATTTATCTTAACAGGTCAAAATATTGACTTTATGCACTTTATGTCAATAAAAATAAATAGGTTAAGATTCTAAAATGGTGATAAATCCACCGTAAATACCCTCCACAAATACTGAGTAAGTATTCTAAAATCTACTGTTCTCACATTTCCTAACTTATTGAATAAATTTTAATACTGGTCTGATTTGTTAACCCCAATACCCAGCCTAAAATTGCTGCGACTTATCAAAAAATAGATAAGCATAAAAATAATTAGGAATATAAAAAATGAATAAGAAGCGTCTGTTTACAAAAACTCTCGTTGCAGCAGCAGTAACGATTGCATCACAACAAGCAATGGCAGCAGGTTTTCAGCTAAATGCCCAATCAGCAACTGGTCTAGGCCGAGCATTCGCTGGTGACGGTGTGATTGCAGATAACGCATCAACAATGGCAAAAAACCCAGCATCAATGGCTCTTTTCGATGCGCCAGCACTTTCTCTTGGTGTGATTGCGATTGATACTGATGTAAAAGTTAAAAATGCGACGTACACATCACCATTTGGTACTAATGCTCTTCCTGATGAGCAAATTGGTGGTACTAGCTTTGCGCCGAATATCTACTATATTCACCCTCTTAATGAGAAATGGACTGTTGGTGCAGGTCTTTACTCTAATTTCGGTACGAAAACTGAATTTAGCGATAAATATGCAGCCAATGCTTTTGGCGGTTTAACTGACGTTAAAAGTGTCAACCTAGCATTGAGTGCGGCTTTCCGTGTTAATGAACATTGGAGTCTTGGTGGTGGTTTAGATGTTATTTATGGTAGCGGTAAACTAGAGCGCTACCTTCCTGAAACTAAAGTTCCAGTAGTTGATATTACTATTCCACGTAAAGATCTATTAAATATCGATGCAGATGGTGTAGCTCTAGGCTTTAATCTAGGTACAGTATACGAGCTTAATGAAGACAACCGTTTTGGCCTTTCTTACCGTTATAGCCCAACCCTAGATGCTAAAGGCGATATGTCTTATATTGGCGCAGATATCACAAATCATAAGCTTAAAATGCCACTACCAGATATGGCAGAATTCTCTGGCTTCAACAAGCTAAATGATAAATTTGCTGTTCACTATAGCATTCAGTGGATCCGTTGGAGTGAGTTTGATGTTCTTGAAACAAGCGGTGGTGTAAACCTAAATAACTATGAGTGGCAAGACGGCTGGCACTACTCTATCGGTGGTACATACTACCTAAACGACACTTGGACATTACGTGCAGGTTATATGCATGATACAAGTGCTCAAGATAAGCGTACATCAATTTCAGTACCAGACTCAGCTCGTAACTGGTTCTCTGGCGGCTTCAGCTACCACTTAGATCCAAAATCAAGCATTGATGTGGGTGTAACTTACCTTGTTGGTGAAGATGTTAAAGCAACAGAATCAAATCCTCTAGGTTTAGGTGTTGATGCAACCACTCGTGCTAACGCATGGTTATACGGTATTCAGTACAATCGCTCATTCTAATTTCAGCGAACAACTTACGATAAATTAACAAAGGGAGCACCTCGCTCCCTTTTCAATATTCGCTCAATAATTTCATATATTTACACCTACCTTTTTCATCCCCCTCAGAAAAACAAGATCTAGATCACACTCACTTAGCTTACAGATCGTCGCCGAAAACAGCATATTCTGGTACAGGTGTACGCTGAAAACAGATCAGACCAGACTATTTTGATTAATATTTACCAGATATAAAACCAGAAAACCAAAATAAACCAGATTTTAATTCTTTTTTCATATTTCTTTACAAATAAAACTTAAAGCACAGGAACTTATACGTATGATTCACAGCAATAAATTTGAGCGAACAAATATAAATAAGAAGCATGAATAAGCAAAAAATCACATTATCTTTAGCAGCAGCGGTTGCACTTGGTTTAACATCAAATGCAATGGCAGCAGGTTTCCAGTTAGCAGAATATTCAGCAACCGGCCTTGGTCGTGCATTTGCTGGTGAAGCGGCAATGGCGGATAACGCAAGTACTCAGTTCCGTAACCCTGCTATGCTGACTTACCTAGAAGGCACTCAGATTTCGACAGGTGCTATCTATGTTGATCCAAACATTGATGTTAACGGTAATCTGCAATTAAATGGCCATACCATTGACTCAACTTCTGCAAATAATATTGCTAATAGTGCTGTCGTTCCTAATTTCTACTTCTCTCGCCCTTTGAACGATAAATTCACGCTAGGTTTAGCTGTTGGTACTCATTTTGGTATGCGTACAGACCTTGGTACAAATTTCACAGGCTCTATGTTTGGTAACCAAGCAGAAGTACACACTGTTGAAATCAACCCGAACCTAGCTTACAAGATCAACGAGCAATTCAGTGTTGGTGCTGGTGTTCGTTACGTGATCGGTAAAGGTCACTTTGGTGCAGCACTGCCAAGTTCTCTTCCAAAAGCGTTTGCAGCTTATAATCCAATGTACTCACCTCTTGCTGGTAAAAACCTTAAGTATATGGAAGGTGATGACAGTTCATGGGGTTGGCAAGCAGGTGCTGCATGGCAGATTAACCCAGCAAACCGTATCGGTGTAAGCTACCATTCTGCGGTTAAGTTAGATCTAACAGGTCATGCTTCTGGTGCTGCGTTTGATCTTAAAGCGGGTCAACGTGGTGGTTCATATGCAGGCTCTCTACCACTTGAGCTTCCAGCTTCAGCAGAAATTGCCAGTTTCCACCAAATCACTGATGCTCTTGCGATTCATGCAAGTGTAAACTGGACTGATTGGAGCGCTTTTGAAAAACTAGAAGCAAATATTCCAAGTATTGGCGGCCAAACACCAATCAAACAAGAGAACTGGAAAGATAACTACCGTTTTGCTATTGGTACGACTTATCAGCTAAACAGCAAGGTAACTCTACGTTCTGGTATCGCTTACGATACAGCAGCAGTAAATGATGCCAACCGTACTCAAACAATCCCAGAAACGGATCGTACTTGGTATAGCATCGGTGCAGGCTATAAGTGGTCTGAAAACCTAACATTTGATGCAGGTCTAACTTACATCCATGCGAAGAAAGCGCACCTAAACGAAAATGAACCAGATCTAGACCATCTAATTGGTAACATCATGCCAGGTGCAAGCCTATCATTTGATGGCAACACATCAGGTGATGTATGGCTTGCAGGTGTTCAGGCAAGCTATAAGTTCTAAGAGTTAGAACCTAGATAGTATAAAGGCCGCAATTATACATAGCGGCCTTTTTCATACTTCATTTTCAATAAATTGATTAATTAATGAGATTAATCACTATCAATTTCATCTAAATAGCTATCATCAAATTGCGCTTCTTTCTCAACGGTTGCTTTACCATCCGATGCGAGGAAGTCTTTATATTGAATATAAGCATCACGAGTAAAGATATAAGGATCCGGAGAGTTCTTAAGCAGAGCTTCTTGTTTCACTAGAGCTGCACGATCTTCCATCCCTTCTAAAGCCCATTTCGCTAATCCCTGCCAGAAATTTAAATAGCTCAGCATAGGATATAGATCATCTACTAGATCCGTTGTTTCACGTAATGTTGTTGGGCCATAGCCAGGCACCATAAAATATGGACCATTACCCAAGCCATAATAACCAGTGGTATCACTGAAAGAGCGATCACCTGGATTATTAATATCTGCTAATGAAGCAATATCAAAAATACCCGCTAAACCAAAGATACTGTTAATCCAGAAACGGTTAAAATGAGCAAGAGCCGCTTTTGGATTTTGCATCAATAAACTGTTGACCATACTCGCTGGTTCATCAAGGTTTGCCAGAAAATGGGAAATACCAGAACGAATAGGCGTTGGAACATAATCGACATAAGCAAGAGAAACTGGACGCACTAAATAAGGATCTAAATAGTCGTAGTTGATATCCCACATAACACGGTTAAAGCTTTGGAATGGATCATACACATCCATTGCTTGTTCTGCTGCTGTGTCCGTTTCTATATGATCAATTGTATTGGTTGAAACCGCTGTATCAGTTTGGTCTGGTGTATCTGCACACCCACTAAGACCAACAACAACCAGAGCTGGGAAAATAAACGTCTTTTTCAAAATAAAATCCATAAACAAAGCAGACTAAATAATGATATCCACCCTGCTCTATCAATTCCAGACATTCACTTGAAAAAGATTTTTTCAAAAAACTATCTATTCAAATATCGCAATAAGTGGTTATGGCAATCTATAAATTAAATCACTAATTACTCAATCCTTTATTATTTGATCAATAAGTATCATACAATTAATTATAGAAGACAGCGTGAGTATATAAAAAAATAGGCCAAATACCAGAGTATTTAGCCTATTTAATTTATCTAGTGTGTATAAGAAATATTAATATTGCTTATCAATAGTCATTTCAGTCGAGCCACCAAGAGGGACTAAAACACTTTCACCATAGTAGTCACCTTGCTTACTCATCACATCACCATCACTGTCGATACGTGCTTTAATGATCATATCTGGTAAATCCGAAAGCTTCGAAGTTGGCATCATATTATCCTTATCGTCCAGTGTTAATGTTAGAGGAAACTTAGTATCTAACGGTAAACGACGGGCAGCAATTGGCATTGGAGCACCTGATGCATTATGTACAGAAACCATAATCATGCCCTGCTTTGGCATTTTTACGTTTGGACCAAGATTAATGGTCACACGCACACTTTTATCTGCTGCAACATCATTTTTCTTAGCTTGCGCTTCTTCTTTGGCAACCGTTGTTGTTGGAGCAACAGCTGCTTTATTTAGCATAGCTTGTGCACGAGAAATACTGCGATCTAGCATGGCAACACGAGATTCATCAGAACCAGAAAGGGCCTTCATCATAGACCAATAAGAAATCGCTTGTTCATACTCTTTATGTTCAAAAGCATCAAACGCCAATAGTGACATTGCTGTCATATTGGTATGATCTTGCTTAATAACATGACGTAAAAGCTGACGAGCATAATCAACCGATCCTGGATTGCCATTATCGATCAGCATTAATGTTTGCGCATAACCCAGCTGATATTCGGTATTGTTTGGATCCAAGTCATAAGCACGTTTCATCGCTGATTTTGCCGTATCGGCATCACGATTAGACATTGCAATACGACCCAATAAATACCAGCCTTGGGCATCATTTGGATGATCATGGAGACGAGTACGAAGACCCAAAGTTAGATCCGACATATCTTGATCGGATAATGGTTCACCTGCTTGCTCAGACATTAAACGCTGTGTTAGCTCAGGTAAACGATCAATAGTGTTATGCCAAGCTTCTACTTTTTGGATGCCGCCTAACGCAAAGTACATACCGTAGCTAATACCGACCAGCAAGATAAAACCTGGTAGCAACATGGCTAAGCTAACTTTGCTCTTTTTCTCTTCTTCTTGGGCTGGAATATCATCTAAAAGTGATTGCTGAAGCTCAGCCACAAGTTCTTGCTGATCTTCAACCAAACCTTCTTCTGCTTCATGAGCCAGTTCATCAACACGCTCTTTATAAAATGCTTTATTGAGCTCATCACGGTTAGCAACATCATCAACTTCTTTGTGCGATAACATTGGGTAAACGAAAATAGCACCACAGAATAGAACAATTACCGCGGTTAATAGCCAAAACAGTATCATTTGTTCACCTTAGTATTATTGTTCTTATCTGTATCTGATGGCTGATCCATATCACTTAAAATCGCCTTCAAACGCGCTTCTTCTTCCGCATCTAGTGTGTCGCTATTCTCAGTAGCCAGTTTGCTATTTTTACGAGAACGAATCACTAGAACAGTAAAGCCAATAATTACGAACAGTAAAGGACCTGCCCATAAAATGATGGTTGATGCCATTACAGGTGGATCATAGGTTACAAAATTACCGTAACGAGCAATCATATAATCAATGATCTCTTTCTCGCTTTTACCCTGTTGCAGCATTTCGTACACTTTACGACGCATATCTTGAGCAAGCGTTGCATTTGAGTCAGCAATATCGTTGTTTTGACATTTAGGGCAACGTAGCGTTGAAGTCAGCTCTTGAAACTGCTTTTCTTGCTCATTGTTTTTAAAGTCATACACATCGATAGAGGCTAAAGCCGGAAGTGCAATAGTTAATGCCATAACAGCACTAAGCAGCACTTTCCATCCACGTTTTATCATCCTTTAGCTTCCTCTTTCATCTTGTCATAGATAGGCTTGAGGGTCTCATTCCAGTTAGTCGCATTAACATCACCAACGTGGCGATAGCGGATAATGCCGTTACCATCAATTAGGAAGGTTTCAGGTGCACCATATACCCCCAAATCCATGCCTAACATACCGGTATTATCATAAAGTGTATGAACGTATGGATTACCTAATTGGGTTAACCAATCAATGGCTTTTGCTCGATCATCTTTATAGTTAAGACCAATAATTTTAACCCCTTGCTTAGCAAGCTGATTTAGATATTGGTGTTCGGCATAACAGGTAGGACACCATGTCGCCCAAACATTGAGCAATAACGGCTGACCTTTAAAGATAGTCTGCTCGTACTCTTTACCCGGCTCAAAGATATCTTCTAGCTTAAAGGTAGGCACTGGCTTACCGACCAGGACTGACTCCAATTTTGTTGGATCATCACCATCGGCATTGCGCAGTAGCTGCACCATAAACATCGCCACTAAAGCTAAAAAGATAACAAGTGGGATAAATAAAAACTTCTTATTCATTCGGCCATCTCCTAGCGCTTAGATTCAGTAATTTGTGCTTTTTTGCGAAAACGGTAACGCTTATCACTGATCGCAAAGACACCACCAATTGCCATTAGTAATGCGCCAAACCACATCCAGTTTACAAATGGCTTGTAGTAAATACGAACGGCCCAAGCACCATCACCTAGTTTTTCACCCATCGCAACATAGAGGTCACGCGTAATGCCACTATCAATTGCCGCTTCTGTCATCATAGAACCTGCAACCGTGTAGATGCGCTTTTCTGCATGAAGTGTTGTTACCATGATATTGTTTTTACTGATCTTAAAGTCAGCAACATAACCATCATAGTTAGGACCATCTGCATCACGAAGACCTGCAAAGTAGAAATCGTAGCCCTTCACATTCACGCTTTGACCTGGTGCTAGACGAACATCACGCTCTAGATCGTAATTTGAAACCAGTGTAATACCGATAATCGATATCGCTAGACCAATATGACCAAAGACCATTGCCCAGTGGCTACGACCTAGCTTACCTAAACCTTCAATTAAGCTATGACGGTGAGTTGCACGCTCATACAATTCAAAACCATGCAAAATCACAATCCAAGCAGCCATCCACATGCCCAGTACCGCTAGCGGCTCAACTGTGCTTGCAAACAGATAAATTGAACCAAAGGCAAAAATAACAGATGCAATTGCAGAGATAATAAGTGGCTTTTTGATCTTAGAAATATTATCACGTTTCCAGCGAACCAGAGGACCAATACCCAGAACAAAAGCAAATGGCACCATTAACCATGTAAACAACGTATTGAAGAACGGTTCACCAATTGAAACAGAACCTAGACCTAACTGCTTGTGTACCAGCGGTAATAAAGTACCGATAAGAACCACAAGTAAACCAGTAACTAATAGGATGTTGTTGGCAAATAGCATGTTTTCACGAGAGAACAGACTATAGTTACCGCGCGAACGAATTTGTGCACCTCGTAGAGCATACAGCAGTAATGAACCACCGATAACCACAACAAGGAAACCAAGAATAAACATACCGCGAGAAGGATCTGAGGCAAATGCGTGCACAGAAACCAAAACGCCAGAACGAACAAGGAAAGTACCCAGTAAGCTTAAAGAGAATGCAGCAATAGCAAGCAAAACTGTCCACGCTTTAAATGTGCCGCGCTTTTCTGTTACCGACAGTGAGTGCATTAGTGCGGTGCCTGCCAACCAAGGCATGAAAGAGGCATTTTCTACTGGATCCCAGAACCACCAGCCGCCCCAACCTAGTTCGTAGTATGCCCACCAAGAACCAAGTGCGATACCAAGAGTTAAGAATGACCATGCAGCAATAGTCCAAGGACGAGACCAGCGAGCCCATGCCGTATCCAAGCGACCTGTCATCAGTGAAGCAATAGCGAAAGCAAAAGCAACAGAGAAGCCAACATAACCCATGTACAACATAGGTGGGTGGATAATCAAACCCGGATCTTGAAGCAGAGGATTAAGATCGCGGCCTTGAACAGGGAAGAAAGGCAGTGTACGTAAAAATGGGTTTGAAGTTAGGATGATGAACAGTAGGAAACCTACAGAAATCATACCCATAACAGCAAGTACACGAGATACCGACTCTAACGGCATACCTTTACTTAAACGAGCAACCGCAGCCGCCCATGCAGATTGGATAAATACCCATAACAGTAAAGAGCCTTCATGGGAGCCCCATACTGCCGTAATACGGTAATACCATGGCAGTAAACTGGTTGAGTTACTTGCAACATAGGTTACGGTAAAGTCATTGCTATAAAATGACCAGCACAGTGAAACAAAGGAGCCGAGCAGCATCAAAAATACGCCATAGGTCAAAGGACGAGCCATGCGCATCATTGCTTGGTTACCGACAGAGGCACCATAGAGTGGGTAAATGCTGACTAGGGCGGATAACCCTAGTGCAGCGATAAGAGCAAACAGCCCTAATTCAGGGATCATGTATTACTTACCTTGTAGTTGTTCTTCGGTGTATTGAAGACGTGTGTGATTCTTCTTCATTGCATCAGCAACTTCAGGTGGCATGTAGTTTTCATCGTGTTTAGCCAGTACTTCACTTGCTTGCACGGTTGTAGGGTTAACTAACACACCTTGAGCCACAATACCCTGCCCTTCACGGAAAAGATCAGGCAAGATACCATCATAGATAACCGTTACTTTCGGACCAACATCTTCCACTTCAAAGCTGACTTTTAATGACTCAGGATCGCGTTTAAGAGACCCTTTCACCACCATACCACCAATGCGTAAATGTTGACCCACTTCTGGTTTGGTACCATCTGGTTTACCGTTAACTAATTCAGTTGGAGTATAGAACAGATCCATATTTTGATTTAGGGCATACAACATCAGACCAACTGTTGCGCTTAAACCAATTAGAATCGCTATAACAATCGTTAGACGCTTCTTACGTCTTGGGTTCATAGAGTATTCTCCAATTTTTTCGCTTTCTTAATGCGTTCTTCACGAGCCATTTTGTTTTTAATATCGGCCAGTAAACGACGTTTTTTTCGCAAGCTTGAAACTAAAATCCACAGCAACGCTAATAGTGAAATACCATAGCCACTCCATACGTAGCCTGCATACCCACCCATAGCGAGAAAATCACTAAACGAATCAAAATGCATAATTACCTCACTTCACCAATTCACGAACCCAAGGGCGATGGCTTTCACGTAATAGGATCTCATTACGCAAACTGATCATTGTGACCACACAAAAGAAAAACGCGTAGCCAAAGATATTAAGAAGCAGAGGCCACAACATATCGGTGCTCATAGAGGGTTTAGCGAATTTAGTAATAGTTGCACCTTGGTGTAGAGTGTTCCACCACTCCACCGAGAAATGGATAATTGGAATATTGATCACCCCAACAATCGCCAGTAAGCCCGCAGCCTTTGCCGCTGTCTTATGGTCATCAAATGCGTTATAAAGCGCAATAACACCTAGGTATAAGAAAAGAAGAATTAGCTCAGAAGTGAGGCGAGCATCCCAAACCCACCAAGTTCCCCACATCGGCTTACCCCAGACCGCACCGGTAAATAATGCGATAAAAGTAAATACCGCACCAACTGGAGCCATTGCGGCAGCGGCCATATCAGATAGACGAATTTGCCATACTAAGCCAATAAAAGCAGCAATCGCCATCGACACATAAGCCCCCATAGACCAAATAGCGGCGGGAACATGCCAATAGATCAGACGGAAACTATCACCTTGTTGGTAATCGGTTGGCGCAAACATTAAGCCCCAAATGGTACCAACTAAGATTAATGAGAAGGCTAACACAGAGAACCAAGGCAACAATGTACCGCATAGCTGGTAGCATCGTTCAGGTTTTGCGTAGGGATGTAACCACTTCCACATAATGTACTCTACCCAAATTGATGGTTATAAATTAATTGTTATAAAACGTATTCTAATGACCGAGTTACTGTAACCATAATTTCACTATGGTTTATATCAGGATAAAACCTCAACTCGCTCACCATAATCATTGAATTGACTAGCGCTGAATTGCACATTTATCCTTAAGCCAAAACAGCAAAAGCTCAGATACTATTTATTCTAGTCTCTGAGCTTCAGTCATCGTCAATTCACACTAATTCGAAGTGATGCTGCAATAGCAAACGGAGCCATGGTAGCCGAACCCACTAGCATTGCTCCCATTAATGCTAACTGTCCGTTATAAGCCATACCAAGGCTGGCGGCATCAATCGCTGAAGTTGCAAATATAAGCACAGGTATATAAAGCGGTAATATGAGCAAGCTCAATAAAACCCCACCTTTTCGCAAACCAACAGTTAAAGCGACACCAATGGCTCCAACAAAACTTAATGTTGGTGTACCAAGTAATAGCGTCAGTACCACCGCAAGCCAAGTCGACCAATCAAAAGACAATAAAATCGCAAGCAGTGGACTAATAATAATTAAGGGTAAGCCCGTTAGTAGCCAGTGAGCGATCACTTTGGCAAAGGCCAACACAGGCAAAGGGGTCGGCATCAACATCATTTGCTCTAATGAACCATCGGCAAAATCATCACGAAACAGTCGTTCCATCGATAAAAGTGCCGCTAATAGTGCCGCCACCCAAACAATACCGGGAGCAATACGAGCTAGTAATTTTGGCTCTGGTCCTACCGCTAGTGGGAAAAGAGTAATAACAATAATGAAAAACCAAAGCGGGTTAAAGACATCAGCCTGACGACGAAATGCAATCAACAATTCACGACGGATCACTTGAGTTATCGAAGTCAGCATAATTATTGTCCTAACTTAATCTTACGTAAGTGGTCACTATCGGTGAACATATCTTGGTGAGTTGTTAGCAGCACCATACCACCACGTTGGGCATGGGCTAAAAACAGATTCTCTAACACTTTGACACCTTGTTTATCAATGGCAGTTAAAGGCTCATCTAATACCCAAAGTTTGTGATTGCTCAACCATAAACGAGCTAAAGCGACTCGACGTTGCTGACCTGCAGATAATTGTCCAGCTAACACATCTTCACGACCGGCTAAACCAACGTGCGCCAATGCATCCCACAAGGCTTCTTCTCCAGTTACCCGAGGAGATCCTTGTAACTCACTATCGTATTCCCATGGATGCATCGCTTGGAAAAACGCTAAATTTTCATAAGCACTGAGTTCTTTTTTAACCCCAGTGCTGTGGCCTAAAAACAGCAAATCGTGATGATAATCTTCACGAGCTGTAACAATATCTTCGCCTTTCCAACGTACAACACCGTGATCAGCTCGACCTAACCCTGCAATGATTCGTAATAATGTTGTTTTACCTGCGCCGTTATGTCCTTCGATCTGCACCAATTCACCAGATGAAATCGTAAAGTTAAGGTGTTCAAACAGCATCCGCTCATCACGAATACAGGCTAAGTCTTCAATAGACAGCATAATATGTAGAAGATCCTTGGTGTTACACACAAGCGAACATCTTACCACATCCCCCTAAGATTAGGTTAGACAAGCAAAAACATGCCACCAAAACTCAGTAAGAAAATGTAAATAAAATGTATGAAATATTATCTATCCAATCGCTCTAAACTAACAGCACCCTGCTTGGATCCTAGATTTAAGCGATGACAGTGATTGTTCATTCTTATCAGAGATAGTGGCACGTTTATATATGACTACTAATGATAAAACAAGACGATAATTCCTATTGGTTTAATAGGGATATCCAAATACGTAATTTAACGGGGAATAAAGTGAAAATTATCCCTTTAATCATAAAGTAATCATTAAAGGGATAACTGAATAGGTAGGATTAAGAGCGACGTTTTTGGCTGCGAGTCTGCTGTAAGCGCATAAGCAATTCGGCTTCCGCTTTAGGTAAGTCGCATTCGCGCATTAATTCGTGCAGATCAGCACCAAGTTCTGCCATTCTACTGGCTCTAGAATACAAACGACCATCGGCATCTTGCATGCTCAGGTCAATTTGTCGATCAGAAACCACTTCCAGTTGACGGTTTAGATCCATCATTTTCTGGCTCATACCCATAGTACCGGCACGTAATTCATTCAATTGTTTAGATAAACTCTCGTTTTGTTGGCGAGAATTTTTTAATACCGTTTCGATTGCAGCAAATTTTGTTTCGTAACTTGCTCGTAATTGGCGCTCTTTACGCCATGCCACCATAGCAAAAATAAAAGCCAAACCAGCAACAGAAAGCGGTAACCATTGAAGAATTACATTAAGCATTATAGATACGCCATTTCGTCCCATTCATCGTCAGATAATAATTTATTCAAGTCGACTAAAATCAACAAATTACCATCACGATTACATACACCTTGAATAAACTTCGCACTCTCTTCAGTACCCACACTCGGCGTACTGTCGATTTCAGAACTACGAAGATAAACAACTTCTGCAACGCTGTCGACTAAAATACCAATCACTTGCTTTTCTGCTTCGATAATCACAATACGAGTGTTATCAGAAATATCGCCAGGCATTAAACCAAAGCGAGAGCGAGTGTCAATCACAGTCACAACGTTACCGCGAAGGTTAATAATACCTAAAACATAATCAGGAGCACCAGGTACAGGCGCAATTTCGGAGTAACGTAACACTTCACGCACTTGCATTACGTTAATACCATAGGTTTCATCTTCTAATTGAAATGTAACCCATTGCAATACTTGGTCTCGATTATCGTCTTGTTGAATTTCCGCTACATTTAGCTGTGACATTTTTTATCCTCATTGGCTCTAATCATGAGTAAGTGCTTTGACGTCCCACCCTTGATTAAGCATGGTAATCATCTCACTAACATGGATCAGGGCACACATTTTTTCTTTAACCATACCAGCAAGCCAAGGCCGCTTTCCTGCTTGCTCTCGCCACTGGATATCGGTTGATAATAAGGTTTGAGTACCATGCAATTGATCACAAGCCAATCCCCACCGACTCTCACCTAACATCACGATATATTGATAATTTTCCAGATAGTCATCATTACGAAGTTTATCGGACATTACCCAACGAGCGGTATCGACCACATCCAATTGTAATGATGGCGAACTCTGTAAACCTAAATACCACTTAGGGCGACCTAATAAATGATTCAGTTCGCCTAAGCGGTGAATTCCACCTAGCTGCTCTAATGCAACAGCAAACATAACACCGTTCACTTCAAAAAACAGAGCCTGAAAAGAAGATGAGGTAAATTGCCCCTGCCATTCATTTATCGGCGCACTTGCCTCTAATACGAGCGCTTGATGTTCAGTCTCAACATCAGCAAAGAGTGCATCATCACGCTCTAAAACCGGCAATGTTTCAGCAATCGGCTCGGCACTACTATCACTGAAATCTGCAAGTATTTCAGGTTCTACAATTGAGACAACCAATGCATCGCGGTTCTCTTCTAACTCTGGTTCAATAGCCGGTTCGATAGTGAGCTCAATAGCGGGCTCAGAATGGACATCAGCCAATGAAACCCAATGTTCATCTTGCTGCTGCGACCACGTATCTAATAATTGCTGTAATTGCAGCTGGCTCTCAGATACAGGTTCAGCCAAGATCGGCTCTGCAAATACCGATTCTGTCAATATAGGTTCTGCATACTTTGGCTCAATATGAATCTGTGAACGAGAACATTTAATTAAGGTATCGGTATCAAGCCACTTTTCTTTAGAGGCTAAATGGGTTGACTCAGAATCGGCTGTGATATCTTGAGCGTTATCACAGATATCAGTATCTTCACAGTCCTTACTAATGTCAGCCGTAGTCTCTAATGGATAATGTTCGAAAGTAGACACCTTAGAACCAGGATCTTCAAAATCAAGAGTTTCAGAGTCAGGAGACTTTGAATCAAAATCCTCTGAACTTGGTTCATCCCATAATTCTTCAACAAGCAAATCACTAAAATAGTCATTTAAAGCTTGTTCACTTGATAGCGGTTTATTTGCCATGTTCCAATCGCTCTAAATGGTTAAGCAACGTTTTATAGGCAAAGACTCCACGACAACTTTTGGCATACAGCGATGGTGGCATGTGGCGCAAACTGGCATCTCGAAATTTGGTATCAATCGGTACGGCAGAAGCCCACACTTGTTCAGGATAGCGCTCTTTAAGCTCTTGTAACGTTTGTAATGAAGCGTTCGTTCGTCTGTCGTACATGGTAGGAACAACACAAACGTTAAAACCAGCAGGGCGAGAACGTTGCATAATATCGAGTGTACGCATCATTCTCTCCAGCCCTTTCATGGCAAGAAACTCAGTTTGAACCGGAATCAAAATACGGTCACTGGCTGCCAATGCGTTAACCATCATCACCCCTAAAATAGGTGGACAGTCAATCAAGACATAATCGTAATCTTGCGCAAGGCTATTAAGGGCTTTTTTAACCACTAACCCCATACCACTTCGATTACCCAATACTCGATCCAATGTTGCCAGCGACATATGAGCAGGAATGATATCGATGTTTGGATAATCGGTATGGAGTATCAGCGGTTTGACTCGATCTCGGGTGATCTCGGGTAACTGAAACAGATCAAAAAGACTGGCCGTCACCGCATCGGGATCAAAATTGAGGTAGGTTGTCAGTGACGCATGAGGATCGGTATCAACCAATAATACTCGCTGCTTACGTTCACTTAATAATCCAGCCAAAGTTACGGTTGTCGTGGTTTTACCCACCCCACCTTTTTGGTTGGCGATACTCCAAACTATCAAAAAATCTCTCCCTACTCTAAACCGAGCTCAACTAAAATTCGCTCGGCAATACGATCTAAAGGGAGATCTTCGCTCGAAATGCCAGCTTTAGCAACTGCTTGAGGCATACCATAGACTACACAGCTCTCTTCATCTTGAGCCCAGATAGTCGAACCGTTAGCTTTTAGCATCCGAGCCCCTTCGCGACCATCGGCTCCCATACCTGTTAAAATAATAGAAAGCACTTTATCTTGATAAACCTTGGCTGCTGAACCGAATGTTACATCGACACACGGTTTATAATTCATTCGTTCGCCGCCATCAAGAATACGCAAACGTCCAGCGCCCACTCGGCCATCGACCATCATCTGCATACCACCAGGAGCTAGATACGCTTTACCTGGCTGTAAAATGTCACCATCTTGCGCCTCTTTAACGCTGATCTTGCACAGATTATCTAAGCGAGCAGCAAACGCAGGGGTAAATGTTGAAGGCATATGTTGAATCAGCACAATCGGTAATGGAAAACGTGCAGGCAACTTGGTCAAAATTTTCTGTAGAGCAACCGGTCCTCCTGTTGAAGTACCTATTGCAACCAACTGATATTTTTTACCTGACGCTTTAAAACGCATCATCGGCTTATTCGCACTGACAGGTACTGAGTGCTCCGTAATGTGAGGCTTTGCCACTTGTACACGAGCTGAATTTGCAGATGCTGTTGCTGCCACGGTTGGCTTAGTTGTACGTAAATTGCTATGACTTGTTGAAAGTGCTGAACTCGAAATATGAGAACGAGCCGTATCGCTTAAACGTGTCGTCGCAGATGTACGAGACGTATGAACTAAACCTGACGTCAGTGTTGAGCTTACTGGTCGACGCATAAAACGGCGCTTATGGGATAATTCCACAATACGTTTTTGCAGGAGTGATACCGCTTCTTCACGGTTACGTGCGATATCCTCAAATTTCTTAGGTAGAAAATCTAATGCGCCTGCATCTAACGCATCAAGGGTCGCTTTGGCTCCCTCATGAGTTAAAGATGAAAACATCAAAATAGGGGTAGGAGCCACTTTCATGATTTCTCGAACCGCAGTAATGCCATCCATAACAGGCATTTCGATATCCATAGTGATCACATCAGGATGCAGTTGACGCGTCTGCGCAATGGCTTCTTTACCATTTGCAGCACTACCTATAACTTCTAACTTTGGATCGGCACTGATGATTTCGCTTACTCTGCGACGAAAAAAGCTTGAGTCATCTACGACTAATACTTTGATAGCCATGACGATATTCCCCTTTTTAATTGTTATTAGCGCCACAGTCTCCTATGGCGCTATTTGTTGGCGGGTGTCCCGTCTTACTTACGACCTGCGTAGTGTTTTAGCAGGTTAGGTACATCCAAAATCAATGCAATATGACCATCACTGGTGATAGTCGCCCCAGCCATACCCGGGGTGCCTTGCAATAATTCATCTAATGGCTTTATCACCACTTCTTCTTGACCAACTAAGGTATCGACTACAAAACCGATCCGTTGATGACCAATTTGGACAATCACAACATGACCATGATCGCGATCTTTATGCTCGGTATAATAACGAGGGGCTAACCAATCTTGGAGATAAAACAGAGGTACGGCTTTATCTCGCACTATGGTCGTTAACTGTCCATCAACGATATTGGTTTTACGTAAATCAAGATGGAAAATCTCATTAACACTAGCCAGTGGCAACGCAAAAGGTTGATCAGCGACACCGACCATCAAGGTTGGCAAGATAGCTAAGGTTAACGGTACTTTAATCTCAATACGCGTTCCTTTACCCATGGCAGAATCGATATGGATTGAGCCATTTAATTGGCTGATGGCTGTTTTTACCACATCCATACCCACACCACGACCAGAGATATCAGAGATCTCTTTCTTCGTCGAGAAACCCGGTGCGAAAATCAAATTATAAGCTTCATTGTCGGTTAAACGAGAAGCAGCATCACTGTCCATAATGCCACGCTCAACCGCAATGGCTCGCAATTTATTGGCATCCATTCCGTTACCATCATCTTCAATGGTTAACAGAATATGATCCCCTTCTTGCGAGGCTGACAGTAACACAGTACCGGTTCTTGGTTTACCAATTCTTTCTCGAACTTCCGGCATCTCAATACCGTGATCCACTGAGTTTCTCACCAAGTGAACCAGAGGATCGGCTAAAGCTTCTACCAGGTTCTTATCCAGATCGGTCTCTTCACCTTGCATCTCAAGCACAATGTCTTTTTTCAGATGACGAGCAAGATCTCGAACCACACGCGGGAAACGGCCAAAAACTTTCTTAATTGGCTGCATGCGCGTTTTCATTACCGCACCTTGCAGATCAGCGGTAACAACATCTAAGTTAGCGACCGCTTTTGACATCTCTTCATCGTTACTGTTTAGCCCTAAGCTCACTAACCGATTGCGAACTAAGACTAACTCACCGACCATGTTCATAATGGTATCTAACGTTGAAGTATCAACTCGTACAGTAGTTTCAGCAGTAGGTTTACTGATCGCTTTCTCTTTTACCGCCGTTTCACGAACCGCAACAGGTTCTGCTGTTCTAATAGGAGCGACAACAGGTGTTGGTTGTGACTCTGAACGTTCAGATGAACTCACCGGTTGACTAACAGGTGCGGGCTCATCTTTCTGATCATTCATTTCTGCCACAGAACACGTTGCAGCTTCTAACTCTTGTGCTGAAGGCCCTTTACCTATGCCATGAAGTTGATCGAGTAAACGTTCAAACTCATCGTCACTCATCAACTCTTCATCGCCCGATGTCACTTCTGCTGCTGTCTGTTCATTAGCAGAATCAGCAACAATCGATGATTCTGTACCTGCAACGTTATCTTCATGACTGCTTGGGCCTTTTCCAGAACCATGCAACTCATCCAATAAGCGTTCAAATTCATCATCGGTAATATCGTTACTGTCAGATTCGATGTGTAAACGTACCACATCGCTCGGTTGAGTTGATGTCGATGCAGAATTTGATACAGGCGCTGAGGATTGTGTCGCGGATGATCCTTCATTTACAGAAGGGCCTTTTCCCACGCCATGTAACTCATCGAGTAAACGTTCAAATTCATCTTGCGTGATATCATCAACACTTGAGCCAGAGGTCACGGGTTGATCCTCTTGATGAGATGATGCACTGGCGGGTACATCCACCACCACAATCTCAGGTTCAGGTTCTACCACAGGAGTCACCACAATTGGCTCAGCCACAGAAGCATCGCCCGGTTGACTAAAACGATGCAATGCTGCAAGTAAACTTGGGTCAGCTTGTTCTAACGGTTCACGATCTTGTACCAAAGCAAACATCACATTAATGGTGTCTAATGCTTGTAAGATGACATCCATCAATTCAGATGTTACGTGACGTTTACCGGTACGGAGCAGGTCAAAGACATTTTCAGCACCGTGACAAACATCAACCAACTCAGTTAATGATAAAAATCCAGCCCCGCCTTTTACGGTATGAAAACCGCGAAAGATAGCATTGAGTAACTCGGAATTCTCAGGACTGCGTTCGAGTTCAACAAGCTGCTCAGAAAGCAACTCAAGAATTTCTCCTGCTTCAATCAAAAAGTCTTGCAGGATATCTTCATCTAAATCAAAGCTCATAATGTCCCCTTAAAATCCAAGACTGGAGAGTAAATCATCAACATCATCTTGGCTCGACATAACATTGTCATGCTTTTCTGTGTTAACAATCGGTCCTTCAGCACGCAATGCCCGCTCAACTTGTTGAGCTTCTGACATTGGTCCTTGTTCTTCTAAACCAAAGGCTTTCAATATTTCAATTAATCGCTCTTCAACTTCTTGAACTAACGCAATCACTCGACGGATAATCTGTCCCGTTAAGTCTTGAAAATCTTGCGCCATTAATATTTCAGTCAGTTGAGAACGAACTTCACTGCTGTCACCCTCGACCTGCATCAGCAACTTATCGATGTCGTGGCACAATAACTTAAACTCCGCTAAGTTAATTTCTCCATCCATCAAACGTTGCCATTGCGGGCGAACTTGCAATAAAGTTTCATGTAATTGGTCTGCAATCGGTAAAAGACTTTCGACGGCATCCATGGTTTTGTTGGCAGCTGCTTCTGTCTTATCAATAACGAAAGACAAGCGATCGCGAGCATCTGGGATCTCGTTGGTCGCCAGATCATTTAAACGCGGATCTAACCTAAAATGAGTTAAAGAGTCGTGCAGTTGTCGGGTGATCTTACCAACTTCTTCATACATAGGTTCTCGCGTTTCTGCGATGATCATCTGCATAAGAGCGTTGGCTTCAGTTTGTTGTCCATCCTCTAACAAACAAACGAGCTGTTTTGCTTGATCAAGTGTAATCATTATTGTCATTACCCTATTAACATCTGACGACCAGATTTACTGCATACGCTCGAAAATCTTTTCTAATTTTTCTATTAATGTAGCGGCAGTAAAGGGCTTAACAATATAACCATTTACCCCAGCTTGCGCAGCTTCAATGATCTGCTCGCGTTTTGCTTCTGCAGTAATCATCAGTACAGGTAAATGTTTTAAACTGTCATCCGCTCGGATATGGCGAAGTAAATCAATCCCTTGCATTCCAGGCATGTTCCAGTCGGTAATAACAAAGTCAAAATCGCCACGCTTTAACATAGGTAAGGCGGTTACTCCATCATCAGCTTCTTGAGTATTATTAAAGCCAAGATCTCGCAGTAAGTTCTTCACGATTCGACGCATTGTTGAGAAGTCATCAACAATGAGGATTTTCATATTTTTATTCAAAGTTGCCTCCACT
Organism: Photobacterium damselae; assembly: GCF_003026815.1. Taxonomy (GTDB): domain Bacteria; phylum Pseudomonadota; class Gammaproteobacteria; order Enterobacterales; family Vibrionaceae; genus Photobacterium; species Photobacterium damselae. The sequence continues at coordinate 405,681 of NZ_PYOG01000001.1, forward strand.
GAGGTCACAGTGTTTTGCTAAAGTAAATAGTTAATTTTGCCAAGCTTTTAGTTTGGCTTTTAAACGCTGCATTGCTTGGGTATGAATCTGACAAATGCGAGATTCACTCACCCCAATTACTGCACCAATCTCTTTTAGGTTTAACTCTTCATCATAATAAAGCGATAAAACCAGAGCCTCTCTTTCCGGTAGCGTTTTGATCGCTTCTGCCAACGCTTGGCGGAAACTATCATCAACAACTCCCTGAAAAGGTAGATTTTCTTCTAATAATTCATCATTCGCAACCGCATCTTCAGAGATACCGAGATCATCGATACCAACTAAACGACCACAATTTACATCGTTAAGAGCTTGATGATATTGTTCCAGCGACATCTCTAAGTGCTCAGCAACCTCATGGTCATTAGGATCTCGCCCTAATTCATGCTCAAGTTGGGCCATTGCTTCACTGATTCGGCGACTGTTTTTGTAAACAGAGCGCGGAACCCAATCTCCACGACGAATATCATCCAACATAGCACCACGGATACGAATTCCGGCAAAGGTCTCAAAACTCGCACCTTTGGTCGGATCATAATTTTGCTGTGCTTCAAGCAAGCCGATCATGCCCGCTTGAATTAAATCTTCGATCAAAATATTCGGTGGTAAACGCGCCATCAAATGGTGAGCAATCCGTTTAACCAACGATGAGTGACGGGCAATAAAAGCTTGTGGACTTTCTTGATAGCGCCCGTAAGTTAGCGCTCTATTCACAAGCACATTCCCCTTCTAGGCTTCTTTTTACCAGTAATCTCTCAACGAAAAACTCAAGATGACCACCTGGATTACTTGCGCTCGGCCAAGTTGTTGCTTTGGTTGCTAACGAGTTTAACGCCAAACTGGCAGGGCTTCGTGGGTAAGCCTCTACCACCAGTTTTTGACATCTTACCGCTTGACGTACTGCATCATCTAGTGGGATACATGCCACCAATTCTAAGTTAGCGTCCAAAAAGCGCTCAGTGACTCGGGTTAACTTAGTATACAGATCGCGCCCTTCACGATAACTGCGCACCATATTTGCGACAATTTTAAAACGCTGAACCCCATAATCTCGGTTTAGCACTTTAATCAGAGCATACGCATCGGTAATTGAGGTCGGTTCATCACACACCACAACTAAAACATCTTGTGAGGCACGGGCAAAGCTTAAGACCATATCAGAGATACCTGCTGCGGTATCGATCAGCAATACATCGACCTCATCTTGTAAACTACTGAAAGCTCGAATAAGCCCTGAGTGCTGCATCGGGTCTAATTCAGCCATATTGCGAGTACCCGAAGATGCTGGAATAATCTTAATTCCGTATGGCCCCTCGACAATAATGTCTTGTAAATCACACAAGCTAGCCATCACATGAGAAAGATTACGGCCAATTCGAATACCTAACATAACATCAATATTAGCCAGGCCGAGATCGGCATCAAAGACCATCACTCGCTTACCTTGCTTAGCCATTGAAATCGCCATATTTAAGGTAATATTGGTTTTACCAACCCCGCCTTTACCGCCAGTTACAGCAATCACTTTGGTCGAGGGAATCTGAGTTAAACGGCGCAGGCCGCTAGCTTGATCGTACATTGCGTTCTCAATCATAAAAATCTGCCGCCTTTTGCTCAAGACGATCACTAGACCAGAAGTGAGGTCGTTGGTTAAGCTCTTGCTCCAACAACTCATTTGCTCGTGCGACTAAAAACTTACCCGTCGCTACTTTGATATCTTCGGGAACTCGCTGCCCATCGGCAAGATAAGCAATCGGTAATGCATTTTGGATAGTGACCGCAATCACCTCACCTAAACTTAAAGACTCATCCAATTTGGTTAAGACGCAACCTGATAATGGGATACGACGAAAATGTTCAATGGTCTCTTGCATCACTCGACGCTGAGCCGTTGCTGGCATCACCAATAGGCTACGAATATGAGCCCCACTGTTTTGCATTAGGGTATCAAGCTGTTCTGACAAACGAATATCACGCTGACCCATACCTGCTGTATCCAGTAATACTAAGCGGCGATGACGTAACTGATGTAATATATCGGCAAGTTCTTCCGCATCTTTAGCAACTCTTACCGGACAGCCGATAATTCGACCATATGTTGCCAATTGTTCGTGTGCACCAATACGAAAAGTATCGGTTGTTACAAGGGCGATTTGCTCTGGACCAAACTCCATGGCAGCTCGTGCAGCAAGCTTGGCAATCGTCGTTGTTTTACCTACTCCGGTTGGACCTAACAGCGCTACCACACCACCAGATTCCAATACATTTTCTTTGATGGTTTGGATTTGATCGGATAATAAATCGAGTAATGCTGGCCATGCTTGATGCGGTGGTAGCTCTTCTGGAATATAACTGGCGAGTTGGTCAGCCAATTCATCAGATAAGCCCATCTTTTCCAAACGCTTAACCATCATTGCCCGCATCGGCTCGCGGCGTTCTACTTCTTGCCACATTAATCCTGACAGTTGATGCTCTAACAAGTAACGAATAGAGGCTAACTCAGAGCGCATAGTCTCTATATCATCAAACTGATGGGAAGATTTTGCTTCATAACGAGAAGGGTCCAAGCGCGGTTTAGCTGGACGCTGACTATAATTAGGCTTAGCTCGATTCCCAACATGCAGCTCACGTTCATATTGACTGGATGATGGACGTTGATAATCACCAATATCTAATGAATGCTTCTGAGCTCGAAAATCATAACCTTGTGACTGAGCCGAAGCATCATGACGAGATGATAAAGAGTGACGCTGAAACTCACGCGGTTCATCATGATAGCTGTGTTCTGATTCTTGCTGGCGGTGCTTTGACTGACGTTGCAACAAAGCAGTTAGCGAATCTTCTTGGCGCTCATCACCGTTTGGTTGAGATTCTGCATAATTTTGCAGCACATTAGCAAAACGACTCGATGGCGCACTTTGTTGTAACTGAACATGATCGTCTGCTAATTTACGTTTAGCTTGGCCAAAGCCATAAGCCAGTTCATCACGTGCAGATTGCATTGCTGATGATTTCATCGGTTCTGGATGACTATCCGGATCCACTGCCGCAACAATTTCAACGCCGCCAGTCACTTTTTTATTCGACATGATCACCGCATCAGAACCGAGCTCTTCTTTGACCTCGTTAAGTGCAGTACGCATATCTTTGGCAAAAAAACGTTTAATTTTCACTCGTATCTTCCCGTTTGATAACGCTGTAAATAACCAACATTAATGACCGACCGCGTTGACGATACGGATCTGTTTTTCATCAGGCACTTCTTGATAAGAAAGAACGCGTAGTGTTGGAATGGTATTTTTTACAAATTTTGCAAGAGTGGAACGCAATACCCCAGATGTAAGCAGTACTGCAGGTTCCCCTTTAAATTCTTGTTGCTGAGTTGCATCGGCTAAAGATTGCTGCAAACGTTCAGCTAAGCCTGGTTCAATTCCTGTCGATTCTCCCCCAGCAGATTGCATCGTCTTATGCAATATCTGTTCCAGTTCAGGCACTAGAGTAATCACAGGTAATTCTGCCTCTACCCCATTGATATCTTGACAGATTAGTCGTTTCAATCCGATTCGAACGGCTGCGGTCAATATGTCAGGATCTTGGCTTTTACTGGAGTATTCCGATAGCGTCTGTACGATTGTTCGAATGTCACGAAGCGGAATGGCCTCATTCAATAAGTTTTGCATCACTTTCACGACCACACCCAAAGGTAGCTGATCAGGTACAAAACCGTCGACCAATTTCGGCGTAGATTGGCCCAGCATTTCCAGTAGATTCTGAACTTCTTCATGGCCCAATAAGTGGGCGGCATTGTTGGTTAAGATTTGGCTCAAATGAGTTGCTAGCACAGTCGATGAATCCACCACTGTGTACCCTAATGCCTGAGCATGTTCACGTTGTGACTCTTGAACCCAAACCGCATCCAAACCAAAAGCGGGATCTTTAGTCATTTCACCATCAATATTGCCGTAGACTTGGCCGGGGTTAATTGCCAGTTCCATATTGGGATGAATATTGGCTTCACCGCACGTTACCCCCATCAAGCTAATGCGATAACAGTTGGGCGGTAATTCAAGATTGTCACGAATATGTACCGCAGGAATTAAAAAACCAAAGTCTTGAGAAAGCTTTTTACGTACCCCTTTAATACGTTCAAGCAGCTCACCGCCTTGTTCTTTATCCACCATAGAAATTAAGCGATAGCCAACTTCAAGACCTATCATGTCAACCGGTTGTACATCATCCCATGACAGCTCTTTTGGTGCTTGTTGCGGTGTTAATTCAGCAGGTAACGAAGAAGACGACGATTGGTTATTTTCTATCGCTTGTTTTTCTTTGGTTATACGCCAATAAGCGACAGCACCAATCAGTAATGCCAATAACAAAAATGGAATGTGAGGCATCCCCGGCACAATACCCATCACAAACAAAATGACCCCGGTGATCATTAACGCTTGTGGATTATTAAACATCTGAAAATACAGAGCTTTACCCATATCTTCATCGGTATTTTGTCGTGTTACCATCATTGCTGCTGCAATAGAAAGTAATAACGATGGGATCTGAGCGACTAAGCCATCACCAATGGTCAATAAACTGTAGATAGATGCCGCTTCTGCAAAACCTAATTGGTGCTGCATCATACCTATGATTAAGCCACCAATAATGTTAATAAACAGAATTAAAATACCGGCAATGGCATCCCCTTTTACAAACTTAGAGGCACCGTCCATTGAACCGTAAAAATCCGCTTCTTTGGTCACTTCTGCACGTCGAGTTCGGGCTTGCTCTTGGTCGATTAATCCCGCATTTAAATCGGCATCGATCGCCATCTGTTTACCGGGCATCGCATCTAAGGTAAAACGAGCGCTCACCTCTGAGATACGTCCAGCACCTTTAGTGACAACCATAAAGTTAATGATCATCAAAATAACGAAGACCACCAAACCAACCGCGTAGTTACCACCAATCACCACCGAGCCAAAGGCATCAATAACTTGACCCGCTGCATCAGAGCCTTCATGGCCGTGCAACAAAACCACTCGCGTAGAAGCCACGTTAAGCGCCAAACGAAGCAGTGTTGCAATCAACAAGACAGTTGGAAAGGCGGCAAAATCCAATGGTCGTCGGGTATAAATAGTAACTAATAACACCACAAGAGCTAATGCGATATTAAAGGTGAATGCCATATCCAATAGCAATGGCGGCATTGGCAATACCACCATAGCTAAGGTTGCCAACACAAGTACAGGGGCACCTATCGCGGGCATGGATTGCAAACGATCAAATGGCAGCTTATTGGTAAACGGAACGGACAGTTTCATTCAGTAAATAAAATAACAATAAAAGGGAAAGACCAATCGAAGGGAACCATAGCAGACAGGGCATAGTGCAATCCTGTGGCCACGATTTTGCTTCAACGCTACAAAGCTGTTTTTATAGCAAAAATCATGCCTAAAAATACGTCACTATTTTGACAGCTATCTTATTGATATTTCACTAACTTAAATGAAATTATTTTTGTGAGGCATATCGCAACTTTTCTATATTTACTTCCATTTTATAAATATCTAGTGGCGAAGTTCTGTTGGGATCTGCTCAGAATCAGGCGATAGTTTCGGTTTTTGTCCTTTCCCTCGACGATATTGTTTTAACTGGAAGACATAAGCTAATACCTGAGCCACCGCAATAAAGAGACCGTCAGGAATTTGTTGTTCTAGCTCGGTAGTATGATAAATCGCACGCGCTAACGGAGGTACAGGAACAATATCAATATTATGTTCCTTGGCAATTTCCCGAATTTTAAATGCAGTATGATCGACCCCTTTGGCTATCACTACGGGCGCACTATCCAGTTTTGGATCATACCGTAAGGCAACAGAATAATGCTCAGGGTTGGTAATAATCACATCCGCTTGAGGAACATCAGCCATCATACGGCGCTGAGCCATTTCACGTTGAAGCATACGAATACGTCCTTTAACTTCAGGCTTACCTTCAGTCTCTTTATATTCGTCTTTAATCTCTTGCTTGGTCATTTTTAATTGCTGATTAAATTGATAAATCTGAAATGGCACATCTATCGCAACAACCACTAATAACGAACAACTGATCAACAAAATAAAATGCAATAAAGTACTTAACGCATGATAAATATTGTTGGGATAACTCTCTTGAGCTAACTGGAAAAAATCATCCAAACTGTCATACATCAAGTAATAGGCAACACCTGAGACCAGTCCCACTTTTAAAATGGATTTGATCAATTCAACCCAGCTTTGCATCCCAAACATGCGCTTAAAGCCACTTAACGGGTTCATTTTTGATAATTTAGGCATCGCCGCTTCTGAAGAAAAGCGAACTCCACCTAACCCGGCAGCGCCAATAAAGGCCGCCACAAAAAGAAAAACCAGTACGAGCGTTAAAGGAGCTGCAATTCCCCAGATCACCTCAGAAATCACCGTTGACATTGCACCGAGATCAAACACTTCTTCTCGGGTCAAAGAAAATAGACGTGACATTACCGCAGCTAACGCCTGACCAAGCGAGCCACCAAACCACATTAACCCCACCGCACCAGCAATCAGTACGGCAACCGAAGCCAATTCACGAGAACGCGGAACCTGCCCTTTTTCTTGGGCCTGTTGCCGCCTTCGGGGCGTGGCGTCTTCGGTACGTTCTTGATCGTCAGAATCAGCCATAATAACCCTTAGCTATTCTTGTCATACTCATCAATTCCAACGATATATAAATACAGTTCAACGTTAATTCTCTAGCAGTTTAATCGCACCAAATCACACATCTTATCTAGGCCAAACTGCCAATATTGTTCATAGTGAGGAAGCAGCCCCCTCACCACAAACCAGCTGATCACAAAACCTATTAACAGCGCAAAAGAGAAACCTAATGAGAAAATATTTAATTGTGGAGCCGCTCGCGTCATGACACCAAACGAGAGGTTGACCGTTAAGAGCGCAATAATCCCCGCTAGAGCCATACTTAACGCCATCTTAAACATATGACCAAACCACAATGCCAGTTGGTAATAATCTTGCCCGTTGAACATAGCCTTTCCGATTGGCAAAGTAGTAAAGCTTTTTACTATCAGCTCTAACATCTCTAAATGGCCATCGGTCATCAAAAATAAAATAATGGCTAAAAACAGATAAAGCTGACCTAACACTGGGGTGTTTTGACCGTTTGCAGGATCGACCATAGATGCGAAACCCAAGCTCGATTGCATAGCGAGGATTTGCCCTAGTAAAACAAAGGATTGAGTAATAAATTGTGTCACAAGACCAATGGCAGCACCTATAACAATCTGCTGGGTAGTAATAATGAAACCATGCAGAGAGAGTAAAGCAATATCTTGGGGAACTTGGGGTAATACCGGCACGACCGCGAATGTGATGGTTAATGCTAAATAGAGTCGAATCTTAGCCGAAACAAAGCGCGCACCAAAAAACGTCATCGTCATCATCATGGAAGAGATACGAATAAACGCCCACATATAGTTGGCTAACCAATCCAGTAAAATTGCAGAGGTGTAGTGCATAACGAACCTTGGTTAATACAACAAGTTCGGTATCTGCTCGATGATCTGATGAAAATAATCCATCAACATCCGAGTCATCATATGACCAAAAAACATTAACGCAAGCAAAGTGGCAATTAAGCGAGGCAGAAAACTTAATGTCTGTTCGTTAATCGAGGTTGCCGCCTGAAACACCGCAACGACCAAGCCCACAATAAGCCCCGGAATGACAATGGCACAAACCATAATCAAGACCATATAGAGGGCTTGCTGAAATATATCGACAAAAGCTTCTGGCGTCATACGGCAAAACTCCCTGCAAGCGTTGATAAAATCAGGTTCCAACCATCAACCAACACAAATAGCATTAACTTAAACGGCAACGAAACAATCATAGGTGAGAGCATCATCATACCCATTGCCATCAATACTGACGCCACCACAAGGTCAATAACTAAGAAAGGCAAAAACAGCATAAAACCTATCTGGAATGCCGTTTTTAATTCCGAAGTAATAAACGCTGGGATGAGAACAGTCATTGGGACTTGTTGCGGATCAGAAACCTTAGCCCCTGAGATATTGACAAAGGTTTCAAGATCCTTAACCCGCGTCTGTTTAAGCATAAACTCTCTCATCGGCACTTTGGCTTTCTCTAACGCTTGCGGTGCTGTGATCTGCTCATTAATATAAGGCTGTACCGCCTGAGCATTAATTCGATCCAAAACAGGAGACATCACAAAGAAAGTCAAAAACAGAGCAATACCAATAATCACCTGATTAGATGGTGTTTGTTGGAGACCTAACGCTTGACGCAAAATCGACATCACCACCACAATGCGGGTAAAGGATGTCATTAAAATCACAATGGCAGGCAAAAAACCTAAAGCGGTCATTAAAGCCAGAATCTGCAATGTGACCGAATAATCTTCACTGCCATCAGGATTTACGGTTACTGAAACCGCAGGTATTCCTGTGCTGCCTTTTTGGGTGCTTAAAAATGGGACGCTTTGACTTAAACTATCAACTGCTGTTGCAGACGACGTATTGGCAAGAGCGTTAAAAGAGCAAAAACCCAAAAGTGCAAACATCAGCACTATTACGATGTTACGACTTATCATGTTTATTTAAAAATGCGTTTAATTGACTAGCAAAATCACTCCCTGCGACCTTATCTAAGGTGACAGGGTGCTCTAACTTTGTCAGCAGTGAAATATTATGAGCGGTAATACCAACGAGAACCTGTTCTTGCCCAACTTGCACTAATGCGATTCGCTCTTTGGTGCCAACCGCCAGTTGTGAGACAATTTGTAACTCTTGCTGACGACCTTTAAAGCCTGTGACTCGCATTCGTTTTACTAACCACGCTAGCAAGAAAATTAGACCGATAACCAATAATAACGATGCTAGCGTAGTGGCAATATTAAGATCAGGTGCCGTATTCATTAACGTAACTTCTTAATGCGTTCAGTTTGGCTGATCACATCGGTTAAGCGGATACCGAATTTATCATTCACCACTACCACTTCACCATGGGCGATCAATGTGCCATTTACCATCACATCCAACGATTCACCTGCAACCCGATCCAACTCAACAACCGAGCCTTGATTTAGTTGTAGTAAGTTACGGATGCTAATTTGAGTACGTCCTACTTCCATCGAAATGGTTACGGGAATATCTAAAATAGAGTCCAGTTTACGACGCTCATCATCACTAACAGGTGCACTATCGTCAGTTAACTCTTCAAGAGGTGCAGGTTGTACTTGAGCTTCTTGCTCTGCCAATGCTGCCGCCCACTCATCTGCCATTTGTTGATCATTTTGAGACATAAGAAATCCTAGTATTAATCGTTATCTGCCACAGCTGCTAAGGTACGAGTTAATGCATCTCGCTCAAGAAAGGCTAACTCAGTCTTCACCATATCCGGGCGCTTTAATTTTTCTGAAATTTTTAATGCGACGTTATCACCTGAGCGGCCCATTTTAGCGCGATAGGTTGGTAAGTCTTCCACAAACACTGTGGCTGTATCAGGCATATCAACCGGAATAATATCCCCAACTTGCAACTCCATTAGATCGCGCAAAGTCAGATCCACATCGAGTAATTTAGCGCGAATATTCACAGGAATATCCATGATCTCTTCACGCAGTGCTCGACTCCAACGTACGTCCGTATCCATCTTGTCACTTTGCACGCCAGCATCGAGTAATTCTCGAATCGGTTCAACCATGGAGTAAGGCATTACCACATGAAAATCACCGCCACCACCGTCTAGTTCTATATGGAAAGAACTCACTACGATCACTTCCGTCGGGCTAACAATGTTGGCCATGGTTGGGTTTACTTCTGAGTCTAAATATTCAAACTCAACTCCCATAACCGGAGACCAAGCTTCGCGATAATCTTCAAACACCAGCTTTAAGAGCATTTGAATAATACGCCGCTCAGTTGGGGTAAATTCACGCCCTTCAATTTTTGCGTGGAATCGACCATCACCACCGAAGAAGTTTTCCACCAAAATAAAGATCAAACGCGCTTCCATTGTGACTAAAGCGGTACCCTTTAATGGCCGAAAACGCACCATATTCAAACTGGTTGGCACATATAACGTATTTTGGTATTCACCAAACTTCATCATTTGTACCCCATTGATCGAGACTTCTGCCGTTTTGCGCAGCATATTAAATAAGCTGATCCGCATATGACGAGCAAAGCGCTCATTAATCAATTCAAGGGTGGGCATCCGACCGCGAACAATGCGATCTTGAGATGAGAAGTCAAAGGTAATAACACCCGTTTCACTGCTGTTTGATTCAGGGCCGTCGTCTACATCACCGACCCCATGCAGTAAGGCATCTATTTCATCTTGGGTTAATAAATCACTCACACTATACCTACTGCATTACAAATCCGGTAAAGAGTACCCGCTCCACTACAGGTGCTCCTGTCACTTTTTCCATGCTCGACTGCACTGCCGTAAGAGCTCGCTGGCGGAGCTCTGTCCTACCATAAGCCGTACGTAAATCTTCCACAGTTGCAGCACTAAAATTCTGTAATAACGTACTTTCTAGTAAGGGGATATTTTGATTGGTCAAGGTTTCACTCTCTGCCCCACGAACCATCAATTGTACTCGAATTTGCACAACTCGATCACGAGGATCGCCGGTGACATTAAACGTAAAAGGCTGCGGCATAACAACATAATAAATAGGAGACTGAACCTTTGCGCTTTTCTCCTGCTGTTGATGCTCAACATCTAATACTTGATTACCAAAGGTAAACCATGCTGTACAGCCACCAGCGGCTAATAAGGTAATAACCCCTAAAATAATAAAAAGTTTCTTTTTTCCATTAGCCATAAAATTTATGTCTCTCTTTTATTGTTATTTATCGTTATGCGTAGTAATCAACTCGGTCAGAAGAGGTCGTAACATACCCCTCAATAATAGTTCCATCATCGTGACCATCATGAGAACCATCGCTGTGGCCACCAGAGCCAAACGCAGACGAATCTTGACCACTTTGTTGATTAAAGTGTTGCGAAAACTGCTGATTAGTCTCTTGATGAACAGAACTTTGAGCCAACTGCATTCCTTGCTGCAACAATAACTCTCGCAGTCTTGGCATAGCTTGATCAATCAGATCGCGAGTCTGTTGATGGGCAACTTGAAATTGAATCGAAGCTTGGTTGTCATCATGAAGGGACAGTTTAATCTGCATGCGGCCCAACTCAGGAGGATCGAGGCGAATATCAATCTGCTTAAGGTTTTTCGCCGCCATCATCTGCACTTTATCCGCCAGTTGATCGCCGGATTGCTCTTTGGTTAATAACAGTGGTGGCTGATTATTTAGAGAAGTGTCCTGACGATTTCCCAGCAAGGATGATGCTGACGATGCACCATTTTGATGAGCAGATAGTGACTGTAATGCCGCTTGTGCTGATGCCTCTTTGCTGTCAGTAGCATGGCTCTGATCCAGTAATGACTGGGTATGAGCTTGAGATAATGCCGCCGAATGATTGATGCCCGCTTTTACGGCATCACCTTGAGGCAAGAGTTCTGCTTTCGATGCCAATAGCGCGTTTTGCCCATGAACGGATTTGTTTTGCTGCGACTCTAATAACTCTTTGGTCGATTCTTTACCACCTGATACCGTAGTTTTAAATTCATGTGAATCAAGCTCTGTGTCGATAGAACGATGATGCTTAAGTTCCACCTCATCAGTAGAGGCTAACTTACTTGCAAGTAGAACTTTATCACCGTTGGCATTTCGAGTAGCCGTCGACGTTGAAGCTGCTATCGTATCAGTATCAATTCTTGTGGTTAATGGCGCTGTTGTATCATGTGCTGTTCCAACATCTGTACTAACCGATTCTGTATCCAGTTTTACATCTTGTTGGTCAGTAAGCTCTTTTTTAGAGCGTAGTTGACCATGTAATTGACCATGGGACTGCTGCAGCTGTTGTAGAGCATCGCCCCCGTCTTCCGTACTAACCGATTCTGTATCTAGCTTTGCATCTTGTTGGTCAGTAAACACTTCTTTAGAGTGCAGTTGACCATGTAATTGACCATGGGACTGCTGCAGCTGTTGTAGAACATCGCCCCCGTCTTCAGTACTAACTGATTCTGTACCAAATTTTGCATCTTGTTGATCAGTAAGCACTTTTTTAGAACGTAGTTGACTATTTAATTGACTATGGGACTGCTGTAGTTGTTGTAAAACATCAAGACCTTCATCCATAGACTGAGCAACCGTCTGAGGATCAGAGCTCTCTTCAATAGATGATGGTGATACAGATAATGACGAGGTTTGTGATTTTTCTCCAACTTCATCAGGAGCTAATAAAGCTTGAGAGTCATCACTAGCTGCAGATTTCGTTGTAGTATTTTTACTTAACAGGACAGCACTAGGAGCTTGGCTTTCAATTGATACCTCATCGGAAGAAATCGCTGCTTTCGCCCCCTCTTTTTTAAACGGTTCTTTTTTTAATGCCTCTTCGCCGCCAAGTTCATACTTTAATTGGGATTTGGTTTTAAGCTGAGTATCAGATGTATCATCCATAGCAGAATGCAGGGATACTGCAAACTGAGCCTCTTCACCACGACTGGCAGGATCTGTTGGCTCATTGCGAGTTGTCGCTGTAGAGCCTGTATGAGACTTAGCATTAACTTGAGATAATAGATGGGACAATTGCATAACGTCTTTCTCTTTCCTACTCTCGAACTCGAATACCCAAATTCTTGACTATGACAAAACCAAAGCACAGACGAATGCAAAAATTAAACCAATATTGAAAATTTCTAAAATATGTAGAAAAACAGAGGGTAAGTCGTGATTATTATCACACTAACCAGCCTATTAACGGATAGTTTTTATACTATCGACTAACGCCCAGAAGCTTGCATTCTTCGCGCAAACTGTAATGTGGCAAATTCATCCATCATTTTTTGCTCTTGCTTATCTAACCACATTTGTCGCTCACGCTGTTTTTTCTCTATCAACCATTCAATAGAACGGCGCTTTTTCTGCATCTCTAGCCAATGTTGTTGACAGTCGGTTATCTGCTGTTCAAAATGCGAACCAATGCTTTTCTGCTTTGCCAAGGTTTCATCAAGCTGGGTTAAAAACTTCTGTAAATGGTTATAAGAGCTGGCAGTTAAGCCTTGCAACCCTCGTTCTGACAGCTGAGTGCAGTAATCCAGTCGATATTGTTCTATTTGGGCCAATTGCTGCAGGTAATTTTCTCGTTCTAGATGGGCATGATTTAAGGCTAATTGAGCTTGGTGCTCTTGTTCTTTTGCTTGTTCTAAAATTAAGCTAAGAGAATTATTCGACATACAGCAGCAAATCCTTAATCGTCATTAATTTGACTAGTTAAGTTAATGACAGGTTACGCATTAGACGTTTTTCTGACTACTAAACAGCTCAAAACTAGCTCAGTGTGCTACGAAGCATATTCACACACATTTCATAGGGAACCGATTCTTTCATTCCTTGCTGTAAGAAACCATCTAACCGCGGTTTTAAACTAAAGGCTTGATCAATATTGGGATCCGTTCCTGGTTTATAAGCCCCTATCGCAACCAGGTCTTGGTTCTTACGACAAATAGATAAGATCTGCCGTACCGCTTTTGCCATAATCATATGCTCTTCGGTCACAATGGCAGGCATTACACGGCTGACAGAGCGCTCTACATCGATTGCTGGGTAATGACCCGCATCAGCCATTTCACGAGACAAAACGATATGGCCGTCTAAGATTGCTCGCGAGGCATCTGCAATGGGATCTTGTAAATCATCACCTTCACTTAACACCGTAAAAAAGGCAGTAATAGACCCTTGGTTTTCATCACCATTACCGGCTCGCTCAACCAAGGCAGGGAGTTTTGCAAACACTGAGGGTGGATAACCTTTAGTTGCCGGAGGCTCTCCAACAGAAAGGGCTATTTCACGCTGGGCTTGAGCAAATCGGGTAAGAGAATCCATTAACAAAAGAACATCCTGTCCTTGATCTCGAAAATATTCTGCTATCGTTAACGCTGTTTGACACCCTTTTAAACGCATTAGAGGCGAAGCATCGGCTGGCGCGGCCACAACGACTGAGCGCTGACGCCCTTCTTCACCTAAAATCTCATCAATAAATTCTTTTACTTCTCGGCCTCGCTCACCAATCAAGCCAACCACAACCACTTGTGCTGTGGTACCTCGGGTCATCATGCCAAGAGTGACCGACTTACCGACACCGGATCCAGCAAATAAGCCAATTCGCTGACCTTTACCTACAGTTAAGCAGCCGTTGATAGCTTTTAATCCAACGTCTAACGGTTCTTTTATCGGTTTTCGTTTTAATGGATTGATTGCAGGAGCACTAAAAGAGGCACGGTGCTGGGTATAAATATCACCTAGACCATCAAGTGGATTACCAACGCCATCAATAACTCGACCAAGTAATTCAGGACCTACGGGTAAACCACTCTCTTGTAAAATAGGCGTTACTTTAGCGCTAGGCATCACACCAGTTAACTGCTCGCTGGGCATTAAAAACAGAGTATCACCAGAAAATCCGATCACTTCAGCTTCTAATTCGCCGTTCACCGTTTCTACTTTACATAAACTACCAACAGGTGCACGACAACCAACCGCTTCAAGTGTTAACCCCACTACCCGAGTTAAACGTCCTGATGCAACGGGGCGACACGCCAAACCTTGGGTTGTAAACTTGGCAAGTTCTTGTGCAAGAGTCATTCTGCGATACTCTCTTGATCGAGGTTATTATTCCCAACAAACTGCTGTAGCAAATGACGAATGCGTTGTTCCATACGATAATCTACACTAGCATCACCCGCTCTAACTTGCACATCACCGCGTTGTAATGCTGGCTCTATGGTGAGTTTCCACTTACGTTCAGCAAGATTTTCACTACCATATGCCTCTAGAACTTGCTGGTGATCTTCTGGGTTAAGCGCAATATGTGTCTCTCGCTCAACCACAGGTAAGCTGGCGATAACATCATTAATGGTTTGCAGAATCACTTGAGAATTGGTTTGTACCTCTACCCGAATCAGCTCTCGAGTGAGTGATATTGCCAATTGCAAGACTTGAGCTCGGACTTCTTCGTTCATAACCGCAATAGGCGTAGCGAGATTATCCATCACTAAAGCTAACGCATCCACTTGGGCCGCAATGTGCGTTTGCGCTTGCTCTAAACCCTGAGCGAGACCTTGTTCAACACCTTGCTGCTGACCTAACTGCTGCCCATCTTGCTGTCCTTGACTAAATCCTTCGTCATAACCTGCTTTTCGCCCCTCAGCAAATCCATCATCGTAAGCAGATTGATGGATTTCATCGAGATCTGCCGCCGTTAATGGTGGCGGCGAATCTTCCTCTGGCGCATGATGAGGCTCGGGTTCTGGTACTTGCCGCTGAAGCTCATAATTTAGTGCGTTGTCATGTTGATGTGGCAACTCATCGCTGTAATCGGGAAAACACCAACGTTCTAACACTTCAGCTTGGTCTGAATTTATGCGAACAAAGCCGCGACGACGATCATTATCCATGGGTTACCCTGTTATAAATATTCTTCGGAGCCGCCGCCATTTAGCATAATCTCCCCGGTATCAGCCAAACGACGAGCAATTGCTAGAATTTCTTTTTGTGACGCTTCTACATCGGATACACGAATTGGCCCCATAGCTTCAAGATCTTCACGCAGCATTTCACCAGCGCGTTTTGACATATTGGCAAAAATCTTATCACGCAGTGGATCGTCTGCACCTTTCAGTGCACATTGCAGATGCTCTTGAGGTACATCACGCAGCAAAATCTGAATACTGCGATCATCCATTTCAATCAAATTATCAAACACAAACATCAGGTCTTGAATCTGAACGGCAGTATCTTCGTCATGCTCACGAATTTGATCCATCAAGATACCTTCCATACTGTTATCGAGATAGTTCATAATTTCAGCCGCCGCTTTCAAGCCGCCAATTTTCGCAGCTTGCGCACCAGACTGACCGGCAAACTGTTTCTCCATAATGTCATTAAGTTCGTGGAGCGCTGCAGGTTGAACTTCTTCTAAGTGGGCAATACGCATCATCAGATCCAACCGTACTCGTTCAGGAAACTGGGATAAGATTTCGGCAGATTGTTCTGGCTCAAGATACGATAAAACAATAGTTTGAATCTGAGGGTGTTCATTTTGAATAATGGTGGCCACTTGACGAGGATCCATCCATTTCAATGAATCAAGACCACGGGAGCCACTGCCCATTAAGATTTGATCCACTAAGTTATTGGCTTTATCTTCACCGAGAGCGGCGACAAGAGCATTACGCACAAAGTCTTCACTACCCATACCAATGCTGGTATATTTCTGAATATCTTCCAGAAAATGACGATGCACTGAATTCACTTTCTCTTGGTTTAAATCGGTTATACTCGCCATAGCACCACCGACCCGTTGTACCTGTTTAGGTTCTAGATGGCGAATAATACTAGCAGCATCTTGCTCATTTAAACTCAACAATAAAATCGCTGCTTTTTCAGTACCAGAAAGCTGACTAATATCAAAGCCTTCAGCCGGAGGTGGCGTTACATCATTTGCCATTTTCGCTCATCCAATTTTTAATAACTTGTGCCGCTAAATCGGGCTCATTCGCTACCAATGCGCGAACAGCTTTTAATAGATCTTCATCTCGATGTAAGCTCGGTAATTCAAGCTGACTAGTGCTCAATTCTAACGAATCACCGGCATCTAAATCAGAACCAATTAAAGTGATACCATCCCCATGATGGTTCAACATTGGCACCCCATTTTCGTCTAGAGGGATCCCTTCTGCGGTTTGATTTGGATAGAGCAACTTACGCATCGCTGGGCGAATTAACACAATGATCATCACAATAATCACCAGTGCAGCTGCAATCCAACGGATCCAAGAACTGAAGTTCGGGTTCTCCCAAATTGGTGGATTGGCTAATGCTAATTCTTCAGGTAACGCAAATGGCATCGATATCACTTCAAGGAGATCGCCACGAGCTTGTGAGAAACCAACTCCGCCCATCAATAGACGTCGAATTTTTTCTAGCTCCGCATCGGATACAGGTACGCGAGTAACTTTTCCGGTCTTCGGATCGGTAATATTTTTATAATCCACGGCAACCGATACGGTTTGACGAGCAATGGTGCCAGTCTGAGAACGCTTATGACGAATGGTGGTATCAAGCTCATAATTACGAGTCTCTTCACGATGCACTGAACCATCAGACAAACTTTTACCCGATTGCAAGTCTTTTACATCTTGAGGAATTGCACTATCTGCCGGCGGTTGATTACTTAATGCGCCAGGAATTCCGCCAACTCGATTACTGTTATTAAGATCTTCTAGAATGAACTCACTTCGTGTAGCCGGTTTCGATGGATCAAACTGCTTTTGCGTCTCTTCTAGCGAACTGAAATCCATAGAAACGTCCACTTGTGAAGTGTAATTTCCAAGCCCCAAAATCGGCATTAAGATCGCATCAATTTTCTCCCGTAGGGTTTGTTCCTGCTTGCGCTCTAATTCATACTCTTTACGTTTCGCGGTTGCACTAGGATCTTCGGTACCCGAACTTAACAAACGGCCATGTTGATCGGTCACTGTTACGCGAGTGGGTTTTAATCCTGGTACCGCAGAAGCGACCATATCGACAATAGAGTCCACTTCTTGCTGACCTAATGTTGCTCCTGAAGATAAGGTTAAAAAGACGGTGGCAGAAGCATCTTGATTATTACGAACAAACACACTTTGCTTTGGCAGCGCTAACAAAACCTGAGCTTTGCGCACTTGCTTTATTTGTTCAATTGCACGAGCTAATTGTCGTTCTCGGCTGAGCTTTAACCGCTCTTGCTCTAGCCGCTGAGAAACACCAAAGCCCATGTTTTTTAATAAGATATCATCACCTTGAGCTTCTGGTGCACTCCAACCATCGCGGGCAAGTGTTAACTTAATGGCACTGTATTGATCTGCGGGGACTCGAATGGTATTACCGTCTAATTGATACTCTATTTTTTTCTGATCTAATGCATCTAAGACGGTGATAAGCTCTGATGTTTCATAGTTGCCTAATGGCCGCATTTCAGGCTCTTTGATCCACATCATCACCATAATGATAAGAGAAACACAGATCGCCACCGCAAGCACTAAGATCACCTGACGAAGCAGATCTAAGTTTCCTAAAATACTGTCGGATTTCGAGGCCTTTTTTTCCCCTAGATCCGTATCGGCTGTGTCATTAGATGAGATCAATGCTGCTTGTCCATTATTACCGGGAAGCAACTCTTGATTAGAAAGCGAGTCAGACACGAAATACCATTCCTATCGTTTATAGCTAAATAGTGAGATTAAACAGGCATGTTCATCAGTTCTTTATAAGCTTCTACCATCTTATTTCGAACTTGAACGGTAGCTTCAAAGGCTACGCTGGATTTATTACGAGCAATCATGACATCCGATAAAGAAACGCTGCGGTCACCTTGATCGAAACGTGTGGCAAGATCACTGGACTGCCCTTGCAGATTATTCACAGTCTTTAAGGCATCATTGAGTAAGTTGCCAAAGTTGGCACTCACTTGCTGTCCTGTTGCAGGTTTTACCGTATTTTGAGCTTCCAACCCCATGGCTTGCATTTCAGCTTGTAGTCCATTGATATTCATCGTATGTCTCGTAATGTCATTTTTATGTCGGATTTTATGATCGGCGTTCTACTTGCAAACATAGCGCCAGATTTCTGCCTTAGTCCTTGCTGCAGCACGTTTTTTTCCTAAACTGGGATCTCGATGCCAGCACTGCGCATCTTCGCCAGTTTGTAACGAAGTGTACGCGGGCTAATCCCTAACCGTTCTGCTACATCTTTACGCTTACCATCGCAAGCCATCAAGGTGTCGAAAATAATAGAGAACTCTTGCTCTCTCAATTCATTCCCTAAACCATCGGCACAACTCACGATCATTTTCTTGCTATTATCTTCTGGTTTCTTAGTGTCTTCAGGCTCGGGTTCAACACTTTTTGCTGCTTGATCTGATGCCAACTCGCTCTCACTAAGTTCAGATACTTGTTGCTGCTGACAAATCGCTTGCTGCAGACAATCCGCATCAAGCCAGTCAACCCCTTCAAGAAGAATATGATCATGGGTAATTTTCTCTTCACACAAGATCAAAGCACGTTGAATCACATTATCGAGTTCACGAACGTTACCAGGCCAGTTGTAGCAACACAGTTTTTTTAGCGCACATTCAGAAACATGGGGAACCGGTAAGCCCTGTTTTATGCAGTGGCGTTCGGCAAAAAATTGGGCTAATGGTGCGATATCACCTAGACGCTCAGCCAGTGGCGGCCAGGTAATTGGGAATACGTTCAATCGGTAATATAAGTCTTCTCGAAATTGACCTTGCTCTACATATTGGCGTAAATCTCGGTTACTGGTGGCAAGAACACGTACATTTAGTTTGATGCTCTTACGACTACCAAGGCGTTCAACTTCTCGCTCTTGCAGTACGCGCAGTAACTTCGCCTGTAAACTTAAATCCATCTCACTGATTTCATCGAGCAAAATGGTGCCACCTTGTGCTTGTTCAAATTTACCCGGACACGCTTGAATTGCCCCGGTAAAAGCACCTTTTTCGTAACCAAACAGTGTGGCTTCAAGCATATTTTCAGGAATAGCAGCACAGTTAATCGCGACAAATGGACCATCGCAACGTAAAGAGTGTTCATGAATATAACGCGACATCACCTCTTTACCAGAACCACTAGGGCCTAACACCATCACATTGGCATCAGTTTTTGCTACTTTTTCTGCTAAATTCAGTAAGCGTTTACTCTTTTCGTCAGCCACAATAGCTCGGCCTAAATCATTTTTGATTGGAGCATAACGGCCAACTAAATTAAGTAATACTTCAGGGGCAAATGGCTTAGACATATAATCGACAGCCCCTTCACGCATCGCGATAACCGCGTCTTCAATGTTGGCAAAAGCTGTCATCAAAATCACGGGGAGTTTTGGATAAGTAAGCTTGATGCTACGGAGTAAACTGAGGCCATTCATACCCGACATCTGAACATCAGAGACAACAATATCCACCGATTGCTCTTTTAGCATCAATAAAGCTTGTTCTGCGCTATTGGCTTCTAACCAGTTGTATCCAGCAAGCGCTAATGTATCAATCAGCGCTTCACGTAGGCCATCATCGTCTTCAACAACAAGCACACAAGTTTGATTCATCCTTTACTCCGTATCTGTGTCAGCTAAAGGTAGCTGCAAAGTAAAACAAGCCCCTTGCTCAGGCTCTGAAACAATATTTAATTGTCCGTTATGAGCGTGAACCACCATTTGTACTACCGCCAATCCAAGTCCGGTTCCCTGACTGCGGGTGGTAAAAAAGGGTTCGAGTATTTTGTGCTGCAACTCAGCTGGAATCCCAGGACCATTATCCGCCACAGAGATCAAAATATTACCCTGCTGTAATTGGCATTGAATGGCTATTTGAGCGCCATCCCCTGCATTTTGGATCGCATTAATTACCAAGTTACTGATCGCACTGGCTAAGGCGTTTTCATTTCCCAATAAACAACAGGACTCATCGTCACAATCGATACTAAAATCAATTTGGTGATGGATAACTGGCTGCTCAATCATGGCTTCAAGGCAATTGAGTAAACTCTCTAAAGAAAAGCGGGTAACGACTTTGTTATCTCCACCTTTAGCAAACAGCAACATATCACTGACTTGTTTTTCAAGGTCGTGCAATCTATCCACTAACTTACCTTGAAAACGCTGTCGAGTTGCTGGAGCCAACTGTTCTGAACCTAAATGAGAGGCATAGAGCATAGCGCTCGACAAAGGGGTTCTCACTTGATGAGCTAACGAGGCCACCATCTTGCCAAGCGAAGACAAACGCTGAAGTTCGCTTAATCGCGACTGCAATAATCGCGTTTCGGTCATATCCGTAATAAAAATTAGCTGCCCTTCACTGGAAGCTGAGATAGCCAATTTTACTTTTCGACCATTGTGCAAAGAAACCTCATGACCATCATCATCTTGCGGGGCAAAAGCACGCTTAATGATATCAATCCAACGTTCACCAATTAATGGTTCATCCAATAGGCGATGAGCTTCTGGATTCGCATCGTGAATTCGGCCTGTTGCATCAAGTAGCAACACACCTGTTGGCATTACATCAAACACTTGCTGATAACGCGCTTGTTGTGACAAAGATAGGGAGGTCTTCAGTTCGTCCATGAAAAATACAAATATTGACAAAAGTCTAATTAAGCAAAATACATGCCAGATAAAACATATATTTTTCAAAGCGTTGGAGATTACTTCAATGTCAGGATATTGTCAAATTTATGACAGAGATAAAAATACCGAGGTTAACAAGGCAAATAGACTTAGCGATATTCTAAAAAATAGAGAGCTATTGGACACAGGAAAACAGGAAATAGATAGATTGCAGACAGACGCTAACATAAGTAATGACTGGCGATTCATAGAGATAAAAAAAAAAGACCTTGCTGTATTACTTACAACAAGGCCTTTTTATAGATGTCTATGTTTAGAAATTAACGAATATCGTCTTTGCTTAGACCATATTTACGCATTTTCTCAACCAGAGTTGTACGACGCATACCCAGCATATCGGCAGCACGTGCAACAACCCCATTTTGAGCTTCTAATGCTTGACGGATCATATCAATTTCCAGATCAGCCAACATCTCTTTTAAGTTTAAACCTTCAGGAGGTAGATCACTTAAAGAGTTCGCATCATCATTACTTTCAGCAAAGATATCGGCCAGAGCTTCTTGCTCCATCTGTTCTAATGTTACATGAGGTTCTGGATGGAACTCGGGTAAATCCGTATGACGGTAGCTCATAGGTAAATGATTTACATCCACCATTTCACCTGGGTAAAGGATGATGAGTCGCTCAACCAGATTGGCTAATTCGCGCACGTTACCTGGCCACTTATGCTCCATTAAAGAAGTAATAGCACGAGGTGTAAAGTGAACAACATTTGCCCCTTCAGCTTCCATACGAGCAAGTAGCTCTTGCAACAATAGCGGAATATCTTCAATTCGCTCTCGTAGTGCTGGCATCTCAATTGGGAATACGTTCAGACGGTAATACAAATCTTCACGGAACTTACTGTTGGCGATCATCTCATCTAAATTACGGTGCGTTGCTGCAACAATGCGTACGTTTGCTTGAATGGTCTGGTTACCACCAACACGTTCAAAACAGCGCTCTTGCAGAACTCGAAGTAACTTAACTTGCATCGACATTGGCATATCACCAATCTCATCAAGGAACAGTGTCCCCCCTTCGGCTAATTCAAAACGACCTTTACGAGCTGCAATGGCTCCGGTAAATGCCCCTTTTTCATGATCGAAAAGTTCACTTTCTAAAAGGTCTGGGGGAATTGCGCCACAGTTAACAGGAACAAACGGACCTTTGCCACGAGAAGAGTGATAGTGAATATTACGAGCAACCACTTCTTTACCCGTACCTGATTCACCTAAAATTAAGACACTGGCATCCGTTTTCGATACTTGTTCTGTTAAGTGACGAACTTGGCTGATCGCCGCACTTCGGCCCACCATACTACGGAACAAGGTATTTTTACGGCCAAGCTGAGGAACTTGAAATGCTTTTTTGCCCAAAAACTCTTGGCAATGACGGAAGGCATCCATCAACTGGCTGTAATTAAATGGCTGGGCTAGCTCACCAACAAAATTGGGTAAACCAGCAAGTTCGGAACGATGTTCAGGAAGTGCGATGATCGGGATGTGATTCTGCACTCGTAAGGCATCAATAATACGAGTCAGTGCTTTATGTGACTGAAAATTACCTAATAAACAGGCACCCCAAGTATTATCCCATATTTGCTCATCAACTTGGTCAGATGATATGACGCAGTGCTGTTCACCAACGAAATCAAGGATCACACTGAGATCGCGGCGGTGCTGCAGATCGTCATCAATAACGAGAGTCTTTGCTATACCTTGCATAGGTCTATATGCCCTGCCTTTTTACAAATTTATGCATTTGTGGCAAATAGAAACCACAAGTAATGGTCACTATTGTAATAAATGTTCAAGATAAGGCAACAATGAAGGATGAAAACCTGTGATAACAATGCAAGGTATCAAGAAAAAAACACTGTAATTTTGGTAATTTACAACGCACTTCACACTATTTTCGAAAATAGCATCTAATATTTTAGGCACTATTCAGCAACAAATAATAATAAAGTACCCAAGCTATCTATACATTATAGCTTGGGAACCCTATATCATCGATTAGCTAGTCAAATAATGGTATTCAGATGGGATCTGATCCCAAGCAGACTTAATTTCACGCAACATAGTGATCACTTCATCAATTGGCTCAGGCTGATTTTCAGCATTTGCCGTACTCACTTGGCGAATCATATAGTCATAAAGCGAATCAAGATTATTGGCAACATCACCGCCATCTTCCATAGATAGACAGTCACGTAAACTCATAATAATATCCAGTGCTTTTGAAAGGCGCTCGCACTTCATCGCAATATTACCTTGCTCCATCGCCGCTTTGCCTTGGATAAGACGCTCAATAGCTCCAGCATATAACATCTGGATAATACGGTGAGGAGAGGCACTGGCTAACTGAGCATTAACCGATACTTTTTTATAAGCTTGAAGAGAACCACGCATGGCTTATTCCTATAGTTTGTTCTGATAACGCTGATAGAGTGAAACACTTTTTTCACTCCGCTTCGCTTGAAGTAATTTATCTGCAATTATTTGTTTATGTTGTTGTAAAATTTCTTTCATTTGCTGTGTTCTTAATACCACAGCATCAAATTGTTCACGCGTTAAGTTATCGCGGTCAGAAAGAATGGATTCAACAATCTGATGTCGCGCTAAAACGAATTGTTCTAGCTGTTCTGGAAAATCATCAGGGTAATTTGAGGATCGCAGTAGGGCTATTATTTGTTGTTCTATCTGGTCTAACTGTTCCACACACTCACCTTAACTTATTTAAATACCATCAGGCTCATCATAGTATTTAACTCATTATTCATTTTACCAATCGCAGCATCCATCGCACTAAACTGCTTATACGTACGTTCTTCGTATGCTTTCATTCGCTCGTTCAGATCGGACATGTCATCATTAAGTCGCTGCTGCTGTTCTTTTAAACTCTTTTCTTTTTGTGTAATCGAACCGTCAGTACTGCTTGTAAAGCTTTTAAAAATAGCTTCTGATTTATCCAGGAAACCATCATCTTTCGTATGAAAAAAGGCATTAAACGCTTTAAAATTATCTTTTAATGCGTCATCCAATTTCTCATCATCAATTTCTATCTTTCCGTATCGATCCGTTGTAACGCCAAAGTCACTGAGATAATAAGATTGATTATTTACCTCAACCCCACTATTCATTAAGTTACGCATTTGGCTAATAATCGAACGGGTTAGGCTATCTCCATTAAGCGGCCCACTACTTTTTGTTTCAGTATTGTATTTACTTAAACTTTCACTGGTATCAATAAAGCCATTGTAAGCATCAATGAACTCCTTGATCGCTTTCTTCGCTCCCGATGTATTATTTGTAATATCAATCTTGGCGGACTTAACATCTTCGGTATTTGTGAGCTTTTTAATATCGAGTGTTAGCCCTTCAATCACGTCTTCAAATTTATTACTATCGTTACTTACTACGGTATGGTTATCGATTCTTATCTGAGCATCCACACCCGCTTGCATCTGAATCATCTCTGGGTTAGCGGTAATATTTGAAGGATCAAAGCTCAGTTTTTTGAGTTCACCATCCATCTTAGATGCATCAATGGATATTTGGTTTTTAACGCCTGTCTGTGAGCTAGAAAAAACAATCTTAGCTCCTTTTTCATCATTAATAACGGTTGCTGTAACACCTGGGTTATCTGATGCGTTATTAATCGCGCTAACCACTTCTTTTAAGCTACTTTTATTCTTATCAATCGTTAATGACATTGTTTTGCCATCAACCGTTATATCTAAGGTTCCTGAGCCTAATTCTGCTTTAGGATCAGAATCAAAGGCGTTATTGGATACTATTTTATGCGATTTTGCGAGAGCCAGTACTTCGATATTATAAGTACCATTTTTCGCTTCTGCTGATGCCTTAACATCCACAAAACTACTCTCTGAGGATTCTGCCGATTGACCAGCAAAGACTTTATCTTCGGTAAATTTCTTCACCATATCTTCAAGTCCAGAAACCGCAGATTTTATCTGTCCATAGCCACTAAGCTGTACCCCAACCTTCTGCTGCTGCTCCTTAATTCGTTGTTCTTTTGGAGCTCGTTCAGCAGCCACAAGCTGTTGGGTCATTCCTGTAATATCAAGACCAGAAGCTAGTCCACCTGCGCTTAATCCCACAAAATATCTCCATTACCCGATAAATTTATGTCTAAAGAATAATAACTAAATTTTTAATAACATTAGTGGCAATACTTTTTCATCAACTTGGAGACCATTTTCAATAATATTTTTAATACTTCCCGATAAATGTATCCCGTGACTACGAGCTCGATGAAAGGTATGAACAACATCAATAACATCTTGGTGGGTAAGTTCTCGTTGTGATGCGATTGCCATCAAAATGCCACGAATAATCACAAAATCGATAACTAAATTACTGTAAGCCTGATACCAATCATCTTTTGGGAAATCATAAAAATGCATACCATATAAGAAATAATTAATCCAAAGTTGAGGATACTCAGCAATAAATGACGAATAATGGCCATTAAACCCTTGCTGTAATATATCCACTTGCTGTTGAACATCATCTCCTGCTGGCTCTAATGCAGCTAATAAATTGTTGTGTATTTTTTTGAGCTGTTCAATAACAGAACTGTATTGACTCTTAACCCCAATATAAAGGTGAGCATTAAAAGCTCGAATTAAAAAACCAGGATGAAAACTTTCTGCAGTTGTACTTTGAGTATATGTAGACAGAAAATCGCCATTTGTAATTTGTTCAATACAGACTTGATAGCATTTTTCAAACTCATCTCGATCATCTTTTCTAGCTTCTAAGAGCTTTAATGTCATTCCCAATATAAACAAACGGGCTTCCATCGGAACAGAGTCTATTAGCAAAATATCAATATAGAGTTGACGTAACACATCATAATAAAATGGTCGTTCATAAGACTTTGCAGCAAAGTCACTCTCAATTTCTTGTTCTCGGCATAACATAGCTTCTGGGTTAAACAATATCTGGCGAGCCGCTTCAGGACATGACAGTGAAAGCAGTTGTTCTACCCGATCTCCTCGAGTAAAGGTAAGGCGCGGGTATATTTTGCACGTATCAGATAGGCAAGCGTGTCCATGGTGTTTGTGAACTTCACATAAACCTTGTTGATCTCGAAATGGACAAACACCTTGATCATTCAACTTTATTCTCGCATACGCTGAGCTTGCTGATTGATTAGGGATTCGTTCAATCCATTTTTTACTTCGACCTTTGAACGTACTTTTATGAACCATAAATTTATACGTTGTCTTATCAATATTAATATTCCAACCATGGCAACAATGATTTTCACACTTATCAGCAATACAAGAGAAATTGTCAACAAATTGAGGAATCGCTTCAATGAATTTCATTTATTACCTTATTTATGGCTACGAACTAGATACTGTTAATTGTTTCTAATGCACATTTTGTACCAACATCGCGAATATAAAAATAGTACAAAAAAAACCCTAACCATCATGTGATTAGGGTTCTGAGTCATAGTTAAAATATCAATTAGCCTAGTAGGCTCAACGCTGACTGTGGGATCTGCTTCGCTTGAGCAAGAATTGATGTACTCGCCTGTTGTAGAATTTGGTTCTTAGTCATATTTGTAGTCTCTTTTGCAAAGTCTACATCTTTAATACGACTATTCGAAGCATTTACATTTTCATTGATGTTAGAAAGGTTATTTAAGGTATGGTTAAAACGGTTCTGTACCGCACCTAGATCCGCTCGTTGAGAGTCAATAC
The DNA here is from genome assembly GCF_003026815.1 of Photobacterium damselae. GTDB lineage: Bacteria > Pseudomonadota > Gammaproteobacteria > Enterobacterales > Vibrionaceae > Photobacterium > Photobacterium damselae. Next base: position 432,812 of record NZ_PYOG01000001.1, read on the forward strand.
CAGCAATAGCGGCATCAATTACATCTAGTGCATTTTGAGAGCCATCAACGGTTGTAAGATCAATATCTTTAACAGAATTTAAAGAACCAGTAGCACTATCAGTCAAATCATCAGCTAAAGCTCCCCCAACTTTAAAGTTACTGCTCGATGATAATTTTATTTGTGCATCTGCAACTATGTTGTCGTTTGCAGCACCTGCTTTCTGTCCACCAAGTTCCACACCATCTTTAGCTGCGCCAGTAACTTTTATTCCATCTACATCCTTTGCAGTGAGATTGATAGTACTTCCATCATCGGCAACCTCAGCGCTATAACCACTTTTACCTAAATCTTCCGCTAATTTCTTCGAATCACCTTTATATTTAGATAGATCAAATTCGTCTTTGCCAATAACTAATTTACCAGTTTCCGTAGAAGCTAGGTTTCCTATTGTTGTGGTTACCGAAGTACTCGCTTTTATCCCTGTATTAGCTTTATTAATTTCAGAAACAACTTCAGTTAATTTTTCATTACCAGCAAAAGTTAAAGTTTCTTTGCCATTAGGGCCATCCAATTTAAGCTCTTTATTCGTTGCTCCAACTTTAGCAAAATCAAGAGCAGCACCAGATTTTTGTACACCCTTACCAAAAATTTTACCAGCAGAGCCTCCCGCAGCAAAATTACCAATAGCATCAGATGAAATATCACTTAAAGAAACGCCAATTGTTTCATTTGCATTAGCACCAATTTGGAACTCTTTTGTGCCAAATGAGCCATCAAGCAGGTTTTGACCACCAAACGTGGTAGTGTCTGCGATACGAGTCATTTCTGTTTGTAATGCTGTCACTTCTTTTTGAATTGCAGCACGATCGTCATCTGAGTTTGAACCGTTTGCAGATTGTAGTGCAAGATCGCGCATACGGTGCAACATATTAGTTGATTCTTGCATTGCACCTTCTGCGGTTTGCGCCATAGAGATACCGTCATTGGCGTTGCGCATTGCCACATTTAGGCCATTGGTTTGGCTTGTTAAACGGTTTGAAATCTGCAAACCCGCAGCATCGTCTTTTGCACTATTAATGCGTAAGCCCGATGATAATTTTTCCATACTGTTTGCCACGCCATTGCTCGCGCTATTTAAATAGCGCTGGGCGGTCATTGCAGAGACGTTAGTATTAACAGTAACAGCCATAAGATAACACTCCTTGGTATGATCTCACCCAGTACATAGCCGGGTTATAAAGAAACATTCAATAACTTAGTTGCTATTGTTAACGGCATAGAGAAATCAAACTTTAGAAAAATTTTCAATCAAATCTCAAAATATTTAATTTTTAAAAATAGAAGAGAAATGAGAAAGGTGCAGACCCCCAAAAAAGTAAAAGGCGGCAAATCATTGCCGCCTCATTTGAGTATTACTCTGCACTAAAATTTGAAACTTAATTAGACTACAAATAATTAAACAGACTTAAATTTTTAGTCTGACTAAACGCAGCTTGTGAGGCTTGTAGTGCCATAGCCTGCTGATTAAGATCCAACACCGCAGAGCTATAATCAAGATCTTCTAATCCGCCGTGCGCGGTATTAAGGGTAAGTTCAAAGTCGAGGTGCTGCTCTTGTTGGCGTTCTACTTGCTTCATGATTGAACCAACCTCAGAACGCTGCTGGTTCATATGCACAAATCCGGCATCTAAATCATCAATAACACGTTGCAGGTTTGCTTGCGCTTCTGGAGATGATGTTGGCGCATCTGCATAGGTAATTGCCGCTTGAATAGAGTCAAAAATATTAAAACTCTGTGCTGGCTGCAAAGTAATGGTGTCACCATCTTGCATCTCAGCAAATTTTAAATTAAGCGTTGGATCTCCTGCCGTACTACCTGTGTATTCAATCCCTTTTTCCGGATCATAAGGCTGATCTTTAACAACTTCAGTACCATCAATACTTAACGAGTAATTGGTCACTTTAACCGTTTCACCGTTAGGGCCTGCTGTTGTACCACCATCAGAAAAAGAAACTTGAATCGCTTTGGCTTTTGAGAAATCTGAAATATCGGCACTCAATACATGTGCTTTAGAACCCTCCGTTAGCCCGGCAAAGTTTGGCCGAAAATCACCATATGGGTTGGGAATGTCCATAAAGACCTGATCGCCTGGCAAACTGGTTTTGACGTTCATATTGCTATCAATCTGAGTTTGGCGTGACTGGCTATCCCCTTGGTAGGTCATATAACCGTCTTTTTCAATAAAGGGCTTAGTGTCCATCTGATTGCCAGCAAAAATATAGTTACCCGCTTCATCTTTACTGTTGGCTAAACTCAGTAGGCCATCATACAAACTTTGCAGCTCATCTTTAAATGCTTTGCGATCGTTTGCTGCCATTGCCCCGTTTAACATTCCCAACACTTTCTGCTTGGTAACATCAAGGTTATCTTCCACACCAGCAATATTAGTCTCTAACACGCCTAAACGGTTATTTGCCAAAGTGATTGCATCTTTGTATTGCCCAATTTGGGTCAGTTGCTGCTTGTAGTTCTGAATACTAATGGAAGAAACAGGATCATCACCCGATGTATCAACACGCTTTCCGGTTGCCAATTGATTATTGGTATGACTCAATTGGGTTTGCTTGCGCATTAGGTTTGAAGTCAGATTATTGTATTGGCTTAAGGTTGAAATTCGGCTCATCGGTCATCACTCCCTATACCGCACGCATTAAAGTATCAAAGGTCTCTTTAGCCACCGACATAATACGAGAGGAAGCCATATAAGACTGTTGGAATTTCATCAAGTTAGCCGCTTCTTCATCAAGGTTGACCCCAGATAAATTAGATACTCGCTCGCTCGCGGCATCAAAATCCAACTGTGTCACTTCTGCGGTTTGATCAGCGTTTTTCTTTGCCATACCAATATCGGTAGAAAGCTTTTGGAACAGATCGATAACACTTGATTTACCATTATTCATCGACTTTTGAGCTTGAACTTGCTGCATCGCTAAGAAGTTACCATTGCCCCCCGTTGCTTGGGCTCGACCTAAATTCAATTGGAAACTGTCACCAGCTAAGGCACCAGCTTGCAATGCTAGCCCAGATAGATCGCCCGCATCGGTTTTCACCGTTAAGTTTTGAGGTTTAGCGCTATCGTAACCAAGTTCGGTCACTTCACTGCCTTTATCATCAATCAGAGTCATCGGTTGACCCGTTGCTTGATTAATCAGAGAAATTTTATTGCCACTGTTATTAACTTTAAGTTCATAGACACCGGCTAATGCATCAGACAATTGCGGCACCGTTTTAATAACAGACGCACTGCCTTGATTAGCTTGATGAGGCATAACGGCAAGTTGAGAGTGACCCGCAAGCTTTTTCGGATCGCTCATTTCTACCGCCATATTGGCCGCACCATCTCGTACAGGACGAATTAAAATGGATTCACTTTGTCCTGCGGTTGGCGTCGAAAAGGCTTTTTCAATATTGATCGAAAAGCCATCGACAGAGAGCGATTGTTTCTGTGAGGTATCTGAGATTGTCGTCTGTTTTCCGTCTTGATCAGTCACGGTGTAATTGTAGTTTGTCCCATCAAAATTCATATCTAGCTGATAGTCACCAGTTTTTAACTGATTAACATCATCAATACTCACTTGAATCTCAGCATTACTGCCTAATGGCTTAATTGCCCGCTGCTGCATCGCACTGACACTGTTTACATCGCTAAATAGCAATGCACCTTGCTCTCCGTTTAAATCCACACCTTGTTGCTGCAGATCGTTAATTTGTTTGGAGAAACCAATTGCCATTCGCCCCATTTCATCCAGACTTTTATCAATCACATTGTCTCGAATATCCAGTAATGAACCTAAGCTGCCGCCAATGCCATCGCTTTTAATTTCTTTGGCACTATTGCCTGTTACCAATGCGATTTGCTGGGTTTGAGTATCTGGCTTACCGTTAACTAGTTTTAATTTTGCTGAAGTAACGCCTGACACCAAGGTATCACCACTTCCGATGATCACTGTATTGGCTAAACTGCCTTTATCGGCTAACACGGTCACTTTGGTGTATTTGGCAAGTTCGTTGATCAGTGAGCGCTGTTTATCAAATAGATCGTTTGATTTGCCGCTTGCCGCCTGTTCTTGCAAGCTGGTATTCACCGCGGCAAGTTCTTGCCCTAAGGTATTAATGCGCTCCAATGATACGCCGATTTGATCGGTCACATCTTGGTGCATATTGGTCAACGTTTGATGGCTAGTTTGAAAACTTTGAGCGGTTTGTTTCGCTTGTTCTAATACCGTTTGGCGCGCACCAAGATCGTTAGGATGATCAGATAAAGATCGCACCGAATTATAAAAATCGTTCATACTGTTTACGGTATTTACGGCACTTTTCGACGTAAAATCATCCAACATCATCATATTTTGCTGACGAACATTAGCTTCTTCTAGGTGGGTAGTCGACAAGGTCAGCTCTCGAGCGGCAAATTGATCGTAAGCACGAGAAACATTATCGATATAAGCTCCTGTGCCGTAATAATTACTGCCATTGTAGAAAGCATCATCGGCTTTTTGTTCAACAACCTGGCGACTGTATCCCGGTGTGTTGACGTTACTTATATTGTGACTTGCAACATCCAATTGCTTCTGCGAAGTACGCAGGCCACTCATACCAATTTGCATTAAATCCAGAGCCATCATTTTATCCTAACCATAAACGATGGCACCATCTTTGCAAGAAACATACCCAAAGTTAGCCACAAAGACCGCTCATAGAAAAAAGAAGGCGCTAATAGCCACCTTCTTTTATGAGCATCACAGATTCAATAAAGATACAAAGACACATAGCGATAAAAAATAGCAGCAAAAAATCGTAGTTATTTATTGGGTTTTATTTATAATTCATTCGATATTGCTGAATTTATTTTGATACAAAAATGAAAGGATAATCGGTTATGAACTTACTGATGACAGGCTTAATTGGCTATGCGCTCAAAGAAGTTGTTATGCCACTGATCACTGGTGAAGATAATGAATCAGATAACAGCAACCAGCAGGTATCAGATAAAGAAGTGGATAATGCGCTGTTTGAAAGTAACGATCTGGTCAAACTGGTCTCTAATATTGTCGATATCGTAGTATAAGAGTTGTATCCAACGAGTGCATTTATCGATAGTTACATCCCCATCTATAGTAATCTCTACCATAGAGTTTTTACTTTGTTCATTACTGCTAAAACTTTTTGACTGTAGTTAGGATCGGTCGCATAACCAGCATTGTGGATCTCTTTAACAAAACGACTCGGATCGGTCGTGTGCTTTAGTGCCGTTCCATAACGAGGGTTTTGCTTTAAGAACTGAACAAAATCATCAAAACTTTCTTGATAGGAATGATACGAACGAAACGCAGCATTTTCTTGCACCGCGATACCGTTATGATATTCCAGTGTTCGGGTGGCAACTTTATTCCCCCCCCAACGAGGATCGGCTTTTATATTAAATAAGTTGTGGCTCGATCCTGCCGCATTTTGAATCACCTTTTTGCCCCATCCTGTTTCCAATGCCGCTTGAGCAATCAACATAGCCGGATCCACACCCAATGCTCGACTGGCTTTAAACGCATAGGGCTTCATGTGTGCAACAAACCCTTCTGGTGAATCAAATCGACCTGGCTCTGGCTGGGTTTTTACCCTATCTGTCATGTCACTTAACTGACCTACACCGTCTGGAGTCGCTGCGGTTTTAGCTTGTTCTGCACTTTTAGGTTCGATATCGTATTTATCTTGATATAACTTTGCCCGCTCATCAGCCGATAAATAATAAGATTCACTCGGCTGAGAGATAGGTCTAACGGCAAATTTATCGACTGGCAACGTTTTGCCGCTCAGGCTGTTGTCGCTCTCACCACCAAGCTGTTTCACAATCATATCGGCTAAGCCTAAATTGCCTTGAGTGCTCAACTCAGAAGCCATTTGTTCATCGCGCATCTGTTGAAAAAACTTAGTGTTATTACTGCTCATTAAATCTGATTCAAACGCAGAGTTAGCATTACGCATCGATTTAAACAGCATTTGGGTAAACAGCGATTCAAACTGTTGTGCCGCCTGACGCAATGATCCCTCTTTGTCCTTACCAATTCCTGCTCGAAGCCGATCTAGGTTTGTGAGGTCATTAATAAATCCAGGTTCAATTTGCTTCATTTGGCACAATCCATCCAATTAAATAATGATCAGCTGACCTTCAATGGCCCCTGCTTGTTTCAAAGCCTGTAAAATAGCCATCACATCAGAAGGCCCAGCCCCAACTTGATTCACTGCACGAACCAGATCATCAAGAGTCACGCCCGGTTGGAACACAAACATGCGAGCATTTTTCTCTGTCACATTAATATCTGAGTTTGGCGTTACAACTGTCTGTCCTTGTGAAAACGCATTAGGCTGGCTAACTTGAGCATTTTCTTTAATGGTTACTGTCATGCCGCCATGAGTAATAGCCGCCGGTTTTAATCGCACATGTTGCCCAACTACAATCGTTCCTGTTCGTGAGTTCACAATAATTTTTGCTGCACTATCTGCAGTTTCAAACTCAAGATTTTCAATGGTAGAAAGAAAAGCAACACGTTGACTCACATCACGAGGAGCACGAACTCGAATGGATGTTGCATCTATTGCCGATGCCATATCAGGGCCTAAAAATTGATTAACCGCATCTGCCATACGCTGTGCTGTCGTAAAGTCCGAATCAAAGAGATTAAAGGTTAGATAATCTCCCCGGCCAAATGGGCTCGCAATCTCTTGTTCAACTGTTGCTCCATTTGAAATACGACCTACAGTTGGCGTATTTGACACGATTTTAGAACCATCAGCACCTTCGATACTAAAACCACCGACCACCAGCGTTCCTTGCGCAACCGCATAAATTTTACCGTCCAAACCTTTTAGAAATGTTTGAAGTAAGGTACCTCCATGTAAGCTTTTTGCCGAACCAATAGAGGAGACCGTAATATCTACATGCTGACCTTGTTTGGCAAAGGCTGGCAGCGTCGCATTCACCACCACCGCGGCCACATTTTTTGTTTTCGGTTTAGTACCAGGAGGCAGTTGGATACCAAAATTTTTCAACATGGTATTAAAGCTTTGGTCGGTAAATGGCGTGGTTTCACCCGATCCAGCAAGACCAACAACCAAACCATAACCAATCAGCTGGTTACTACGAACCCCGGCCACTTCCGATACATCTTTAATGCGAGCGGCAAAGGTAGGCAGTGCCAATAACAAACTTAAAGTGAATACAAACAAGCGCATAAGCACCCTACTTTTTGACTGAGATAAATAAGCGATATTAAGTACCATTAAAACGCCACATTAAAGAATCGAGAGAGCCAGTTCTGATCTTGTACATCTTGGCGATCACCAGTACCTGAATACTGAATACGCGCATTCGAAATTCGAGTCGATGGGATAGTATTGTCTTGGCTAATATCGTCTGGGCGAATATGGCCACTCACACGAATAAACTCATCACCAGAATTTAATGTTAACCATTTTTCACCGCGAATAACCAAATTGCCATTAGCAAGAATATCAATCACTTCTACCGAAATAGAACCTTTAATACTGTTACTTTGATCGGCTGTACTAGAGCCAGAAAAAGTATTGTCGTTAGAAAAATCATAAGACAAACTGTAGTCATGAATCGTAACGGGTTTACCACCCAAAGCGATTGGCTTCATATTCATATCCGCTGACTTATCGAGCTCTGAAGTGGCGCTCTTTTTTGCTGCCGTTTTTTCTTCCAATAAGATAGTAACAATATCGCCAATGCTGTGTGGACGCGTATCGTCATACAGATCTTGAACATGAGTCTGATTAAATAGAGAGCCCGTTGCTGCGACATAGTGCTCTGCAGGTACTGGAGGACGGACCGGGCCCCAAGCGGGATCGCCAGCGACAGGATCTTCTCGGTGACGAAGTTTATCTATTAACCCTTTTGACTCACTTTGATCCCCTTCAACCGCATCAACCGTTGTGGTTCCTTTTTCAATATCAGATTGAGGAACGTCAGGTGTAGACGCACAACCAACAAGCTGTAACAAACCCAGTAATAGCAAGCCAGCAATGGGAGATTTCATTGGTAATAACCTTATAGCTGTTGATTCACGTAACTCAGCATCTGATCAACGGTCGAAATGACTTTAGAGTTCATCTCATAAACACGCTGCGCTTCGATCATATTCACCAGTTCTTCAGTCACATTAACGTTAGAGGTTTCTAGCATTGATTGACGAATCGTCCCCAAACCATCTAAGCCTGGAGTGCCTTCTTGAGCGTCACCACTAGCACCAGTTGGTAAAAATAGGTTCTGACCAATCGGCTCAAGACCTCCTGGGTTAATAAAATCAACGGTTGTTAGCTGACCGAGTACTTGGTTTTCTTGCTGGCCACGAATACGAGCTGAAACTTCACCATCCGTTCCGACAGTAATACCCACCGCATCTTCTGGTACCACAATTTCAGGTTGCACAACATAACCAGAACCAGTTGTAACTAATTGGCCTTCAGCGTTAATGGTAAACTGACCATTTCGGGTATATCCCATGTTGCCATCAGGAAGTAGGATCTGGAAAAAACCATCCCCTTCAATCATCATATCCATGGCATTATTTGTGGTTTGGGTATTACCTTGAGTGAAAACTTTCTGGGTTGCGACCACTTTAGAGCCCGCACCTAACATCAAGCCGGTTGGCAGGGTTGAATCTTGAGTCGCTTGGCCACCCGGCTGGTTAATATTTTGGTAAAACAGATCTTCAAAAACCGCTCGCCCTTTTTTAAAACCAACGGTTGAGGCGTTAGCTAAGTTATTTGAAATAGTCGAAATATTGGTTTGTTGAGCGTCAAGCCCTGTTTTACTGACCCATAATGCAGGATGCATGGTGATTTCCTTTTAATTAGCTAATACGCATCAACGAAGACGAGGATTTATCCATCTCTTCTGCGGTTTTCATTAACTTAACTTGCATTTCAAAGTGGCGTTGGAGATCGATAAGCGCGGTCATCTCACCCACAGCATTTACGTTACTGCCTTCTAACGTGCCATTAAGCAAACGAATACTAGCATCGGCCTGCTGTGGCTCTTGCCCACCTTTAAACTTAAATAAACCATCAGCATCTTTAAATAGCTGATGATTATCTGTTTTAACCAGCTTGATACGATCAATTTGTGCCATCGCTTCGGGTGGTGCACCCTGAGGAAGTACAGAAATGGTACCATCACGGCCAATTTCAATTTTACTGATAGGCAGAGGGATAAAAATCGGAGAATCATTTTGCCCGAGCACCAGTTGGCCATTACTGTTTTGAAGCATGCCTGTCTGGTCGATCTTTAAATGACCCGCGCGAGTATAAGCTTCATTACCCGAGGCATCTTGTACAGCTAGCCAACCATCACCTTCAACGGCAACATCCAGATCTCGTCCAGTGGTAATAACCGAGCCTTGAGTAAAGTTATATCCCGGACGCTCAGCCATGGTAAAAACACGATCGGGGACACCTTCACCATAAGCTTGCATACTACGAGCTTGCTCTAAATCGGCACGAAAACCCGTGGTACTTACGTTAGCGAGGTTGTTAGCACGAACTTGTAACCCAAGCATATCTTGTTGGGCACCATTCATCGCTAAATATAGAGCGCGATCCATGTTTGACTCTCTTTCAATCCAATCATCTGCAATGGCTCAGATTAAGCAAAAATCATTCCATATAATAAAACTTAAAAAGAAATGGCTTAACTATCTAAAATGATTAAGAAAGAGATCTCAAAATCGGTGTAAATTCACCGTCAATAAATTGAATCTATACGAGGAAAAAAATTGCCGCCTCTTTAATCGAACAAGTAATATCTCGTGATTAAAGTCAGCGGCAATGATAAGCAGTTGATGAATACTATTGAAGCAACTAGCGAATTTGCAGAATATTTTGCTGCAATTGATTATTCACTTCTAACGCTCGTGAGCTGGCTTGGAAATTACGTTGCGCAGTAATCAGATCCACCAGCTCTTGGGTCATATCAATATTCGATTGCTCAAGCGTACCACTTTTGATCGCACCAAATGAGCCTTGAGATGCATCACCCCATACCGCATCACCAGATTCTTGCGTCACATTCCACAAGGTACCACCAAGCTGACTTAAACCTTGTTCATTTGAAACACGCGCCATGGCAACACGACCAACAATACGATCTTTACCGTTTGAATAGGACGCTAACACATTACCATCAGGGTCGATATCAACTTTAGAAAGATAACCGGTTGTCGCGCCATCCACATCTTTAAATTGACGCACTTCAAATGGAGAGGCGTATTGGGTTGGCTCTTTATAATTCATCGTTAACGCCTGTGAATCATCAGCACCACCCACATCAATACCAGCTGTTTTGAAATTCACCATATTAATAACAGAAGGTGAACCTGCTTGCTGTTGGCCAGAGGTATCAAATTTCATGATATAGCCTTTGTGCGCAGCAGTACCATGAATAGCGCCATTAGCTACAAATGCAGGATTTAGCTTTGCTGTATCTACGTCTAGAGGTAGCTCTTTGCCCGATGGATTAGTCACCGTATGGTAAACTTCCCACGTATTCGCTGTAGTTGGATCGGCTGGATTATACTTCGCCACATAATAGGTATTCATTTTGTAAGGTTTACCCAATGAATCATAAATAGTAGACGAGGTGGAGCGGCTGTAAGAATCCTTGTCGTCAAAGTTAAACGGATGATTCTTTGGCGTAGTTTCTTTATTTGGCAAGTTAAGCGAAATATCCATAGTTTTTGATGGCGTTGGCTTACCAAAAACATCATCAATTTTCATCGATTTAGGCTCATAAGAGGACACCGTATTCGTGTCGCTATTCACCTCATAGCCTAATAAAAACTTACCTTCTGAGTTCACCAATTCGTTTTGGTTATTAAGATGAAAAGCACCATTTCGCGTCAAACTGTTGTTAGCTGGTTCTGCTTTATTATCAGCAACAGCAAAAAAGCCTGCACCTGAGATTCGAAGATCTAACGGGTTATTGGTATATAAACTTGAACCTTCATGAAATTGCTGAGCAACCGTTGAGGTTTGAACACCGCCACCAGTGCTAGTTTTAGCATTGGAGAAAATGGAATTAGAATACACATCACCAAACTCAGCACGGGACTCTTTAAAGCCATAAGTGTTTGCGTTAGCTATGTTATTACTGGTTGTATTTAAATCTTTTTGGGCCGCACCCAAGCCGCTCAATGCGATATTAACACTCATTATCCATTTCCTTTTTCGGTTGCTTGACCCACTTGCAAGACATCAGTAAGTTTGTATGGTGAACTGAATCCAGCCAGATTTAACATTACCTGACCATCTTGATTACCCATCAAAACACTGTTGACGTTTGCATGGGTAAATACTTCAAATTCTTGGTTTTTACCACCACTAGTGCCAGAAACGGCAAAACGGTATTTTCCATGCGGCAAACTGTTGCCGTTATCATCTTTGCCATCCCAACTAAATGGATGTTCGCCAGGAGCTTGCGTGCCAAGAGAGACGGTTTTAACCAACTCCCCTTTTTCGTTTTCCACTCGTAAAATGGCGTTGTCGACCCCTTGATTAACTCGCACGACACCACTCATTGCGCCATCTTGGGTTTTCATTGCGGTTGCACTTGGGATCAGAACATCTAAACCAACTAAAGAGGACGCTTGAAGCGCTTGGTTTGATGTTAATGCCGTATTTAGGACCCCAAATTGATCGTTCATTTTGGTAATACCATCAACCGTTGCAAATGATGCCATCTGTGCAATCATCTGATCGTTACTAACGGGTTTAAACGGATCTTGTTGGGCTAACTGCTTGGTTAACAAAGAGAGAAAATCTTCTTGTTTTAAGGCGTTTTGACCTGTGGTCTTCTGCTCTTGCTGCACTTTTTTATCGTGCATACCCTTTAGCTGATCTAAATAAGAGAGATTATTTCCAGCGTTGCCATTAATGCTTGTCATAACAGTCACTTCTCACTGACGCTCTATTTACCCATCTGCAAGGTGCTCATGAGCATCTGCTTACTGGTATCTGCCACTTGAACATTATTTTGATAAGAGCGAGAGGCTGAAATCATATTTGCCATCTCTTCCATCACATTAACATTAGGTTTGTAGATATAACCTTGAGCATTCGCCTTGGGATGCTCGGGATTGTATTCAGCAATCAAAGGCTTTTGACTTTCTACAATGCCTTCTAATCGAACGGGAACACTTTCTTGAGTATTGTTATAAGAGGCACTGTCTAAAGCAGCGGCAAAAATAGGCTGGCGGGCACGATAAGTTTCCCCAGCTGAACTGCTGACTGTATTGGCGTTAGATAAGTTACTGGCCGTTGTATTTAAACGTACCGATTCAGCACTCATGGCTGAGCCTGTAACATTAAAGATATTAAACAAGCTCATCTACTACTCTCCCTTAATGGCTTTGGTTAAGTTTTTAAATTTAGAGCCAAGAAAATCGAGTGATGCCTGATACTCTAGCGCATTTTGCATAAACAGATTTTGCTCAAGTTGTGTATCAACAGTATTGCCATCCCCGGTATCAGGTTGGGTAGGAACTCGAAACTTTTGTGCTCCAGCAATTCCGCCAATACCTGCATGTGCGGCAGAAATATGCCGCCCGTTGGTTTGTGCAAGACCGGCTTGCTGACCTGAACTTGCCGCCTGCAATGCTCGACTGAAATCCAGATCCTTTGCTTTGTAACCTGGGGTGTTCACATTTGCGATATTACTGGCGATTGTTTCAGCCCGTTTAGAGCGTAGCCCTACCGTGTATTGGTGAATCCCAAGCGCTTTATCAAAAGAAATAGACATCGATGCCTCCACAATAACTTAGCGCTATTACTGCAAGGATAATGCCAATTAAGAAAGGAATGGGATTCTAAGCAGAACCCCATGAAATAGAAGAGATAACCAACTTGCTCTATTGCAAAAATAACGGTTATTTAAGTTTGTAGATAATCCCTGGATTACAGCGAATCATCTCAAATTTATCGGTAAGACCAGTTAACGATTCTGATGCGCCCAGCAATAAGTAACCACCAGGATTTAAGCTTTGCGCCATTTGGTTAAGCACTTTAGCTTTCATTTCAGGTGAGAAATAGATCAAAACATTACGACAGAAGATCACATCAAACTTGCCCAGTAGAGCGTAGCTGTCTTTTAAGTTTTGCGCTCTAAACTGAACTAAACGCTTCACTTTATCGTTAATCTTCATTCGACCATCGCCATTATCATCAAAGAACATACGACGACGCTCTGGTGATAAACCACGGCCTAACGCAAGGTTGTCATAAACCCCTGTCCGACACATATCTAACATAGTTTGTGATATATCGGTTGCGGTAATGTGCACCCCACTGAGCAAACCCGGCTTTTTCATCTGAGTTTCTAGTACGCTCATGGCAATCGAATACGGCTCTTGACCTGAAGAACTGGCTGCCGACCAAATTTTAAGCGGTCTTTTATGTGCAGCTAATTCAGGGAAAATACGCTCGGTTAATACGGTATATGGATAAATATCGCGAAACCACAGTGTTTCATTGGTTGTCATCGCATCGACCGCAGCCACTCGCAACTCTCGATTTCGCCCCACTAAGACAGATTGAATAAGATCTGAAATGGAAGCAAGAGAGAAACGACTGACTAAAGGACTTAATCGACTGCGAACTAAATACTGCTTACTGTCACCTAGCACTATGCCACATTGAGCTTCTAAAAAACGACAAAACTCGGCATAGTCTTTATCGTTTACTGTTGTTGTCATGTAAGACTCTTTTATTTGTTATATCAATCTCACCAAATAATTAATGAGATAGCTTTTATTAATAAGGTTTGGGGCAGATAGTAACACCACTGCCCAAAAAACTTTAACCAGAAAATCTTAACCTCTTAACCCAAAAACCTTAAATAGACTTTAAATAAAACCTTTCTATTAGTTCGTTTGTGGGATCGCCTGAAGTACTGCTGAACCCAACTCATCTGGGTTAAATTTAGGAATAAAGGCATTAGCGCCAACACGTTCAACCATTGCCTGATTAAAAACCCCACTTAAAGAGGTATGCAAAATAACATGGAGATTTTTCAGTTGCGGGTTATTACGAATTTCAGCGGTTAAGGTATAGCCATCCATTTCAGGCATTTCAATATCTGAGATAACCAAAGCCAGTTGATCGTAAATACTGCCTTCTTTTGCCATCTCTTTTAAGGTATTTAGCGCTTCACGCCCATCTTTTACCAATACGCATTCATAACCGATAGCTTCGATTGCTCGCTGAACTTGTTTACGCGCAACAGCGGAATCGTCGGCAACTAAAATACGGTTAACCTCAGGTAATTGAGTCGCTAACTCTTCAAATACTGTTCCTGTTATATCGGTATCAGCAGGGGAGATCTCATCTAGAATTTTTTCTACATCTAAGATCTCAACCAACTCATTATCAATTTCAGTCACCGCGGTTAAATAGTTCGAGCGGCCCGCCCCTTTCGGTGGAGGCAGAATGGATTCCCAATTCATATTGATAATACGCTCAACCGAGGTTACTAAAAACCCTTGTACAGAGCGGTTAAATTCAGAGATGATCACAAAGCAGTTAGACAGATCTTCAATTGGACGCCCGCCCGTTGCTAAACTCATGTCGATAACAGAAATGGTTTGACCACGAATATGTGCTATGCCTTTTACTAATGGATGCAAATTAGGCATTGTAGTTAACTTCGGGCACTGCAATACTTCTTTAACTTTAAAGACATTGATCCCATAACGCTGACGTCGCATCAAACGAAACGTCAATAACTCTAATCGGTTTTGGCCAACTAACTGGGTTCGTTGATTGACCGAATCTAGTATCCCCGTCATAAGGACTCCATAATGTTTTGCAAAGAAGTATTACTAAATGCCAATATCTGCACTGTCATCTGATGTAGAACGAACAAATAGCGGACAATATAATGCGTTTTAAATTTATCCCCTCTATTATCGGCCTTGTTTCGGTAATCTTTAGTAACAATATGTCATTTGCTGCTGATATTGATCTCGAAACAATTCGCCACAGTGCTGAAGCTTTTGTTCAAACTCAAATAACACCACCTAAAGAGGGAGAACTTAGCATCGAAGCGGCACAATTGGACTCTCGCCTACGTTTTTCTCATTGTTCAGAACCACTAGAAACATCGTTACCGGGCAAACAAGAGATCAATAACAATGCCACTGTACTGGTTCGATGTAATCATGAAAATTGGCAAGTCTATGTCCCGGTGCGCGTGCAGCTACTGCTACCTCGGGTTGTCGCTTCAGTTCCATTAGGCCGAGGAATGGTTCTCTCCCAAAATAACCTGACTGTTGCACTTATCGAAAGTCGCTTTCAACGAGGGGCAATCTATCAATCACCACAGGCGTTATTTGGTGCTAAAGTAAAACGCAATGTAAAAATTGGTGAAGCCGTACAAGCGAATGATATTTGTATGGTTTGTCGTAATGATAAAGTTGTGATCAGTGCCGGGCAACCGGGCTTAAAGATCATCACTCAAGGCACTGCTCTATCTGATGGCACCCTTGGCGAACAAATCCGGGTAAAAAACAATCGCTCCAATAAAATCATCTCAGCCCAAGTTTCCGCTGTCGGTGAGGTCGATGTCTCTTATTAACCACCATGATAAGCACAAGGCTTTCATTATAATTTTGACAAAATAGTGCTAAAGTAAACGGTGATCAAGTCGATAGTTCATACTATAGAATACAATAATTCGACACTGATAAGGGTTCACACAATGGCAGGCATAGATCAACTACGTCAAAATAGTCAAGCGATGACGACCATGCGAAGTCAGCAACAAAAAGTTAATGACAATGCATCATCAACAAGCAATACAACAGCATCAACGACACCAACCCAGCACGATGAGATTTCATTAAGTGCTCAGGGTAAAGCGGTAGGCCAAATTCATCAGCAATTAGCTACCGAGCCAAGTTTTGATGCCGATAAAGTGGCTAAAATCAAAGAAGCGATCAGTAACGGATCATACAAAGTCGATCCTGATAAATTAGCTTCAAATATCATGAAGTTTGAAAATGAACTGAAAGATATCTAATCCATAACAGAGCGGTAATGGAGCGTTAGGTGGAAAATATTGAGTCTTTGCTTAATCAGCAACAAGAAAATTTAGAAGCATTACGTCAGATACTTAGCCAAGAAAAGCAAGCTATCGTTGCCCGTAATGCACTTAATATTGAACACTTTGCCAAGCAAAAGCTCGAACGCATTCAAAAAGCTCAGTTGTTAGATCACCAAATTGCCAAACATCCACAGCGAGCGTCATTGGTTGACTCCCCTTTGCTAGCCCAGCAAGTGATCGAATTAACATCCCTTGTTAGCCAATGCCAGCAACAAAATGACATTAATGGTGAAGCACTTCAACGTGCTCAACTGAGCTTTCACAAACTCAATAATTTATTCCAGCAAAGCCGCGGTAAGCAGCAAATGACATACAACAGTGATGGTATTGCACAGAATATCCGCTCTCTGGGCACCAACCTCAAAGCTTAATATTTAACACCTGAGCGCCCACCAGCATTAAACTTAAAATATCGTCTGTGTTTGTGCCGGAACATGGATGATTTGACCGTGATCTTTCATGGTTTCCATCAACTTAAGATCCAACTCCATTTCAGTAACGTAACTGTC
This sequence comes from Photobacterium damselae, assembly GCF_003026815.1. Lineage (GTDB taxonomy): Bacteria > Pseudomonadota > Gammaproteobacteria > Enterobacterales > Vibrionaceae > Photobacterium > Photobacterium damselae. The sequence continues at coordinate 449,535 of NZ_PYOG01000001.1, forward strand.
TCCTACCGGGTAGCTTCTAATGACTTTAGCACCGCGAATTACACCATCGGTTGCACCATCAGCCACTTCAAGACCCAATTGTTGATCTTCCATCGCGGCACGAGCACTGATACGCACACCATAAACCTGCTCGGCTAACTCTCGATAAGCGTCAATTTTTGATGCGCGCATAGCTCGAATGCGTTTTTCATCATCATTTCTACCTTGTTGATCACTAATAGAGGCATAACCTACTGCCGTAATCACCTGGCTACCATAAGACGACGATGACGGAGAACTAAAACCAACATTATTTGAACCACTGCATCCTGCAACGAAAAGAACGGCTCCTAGCAGCCAAACGGAGTTATTATTCACGGAATTCTAAGGCCTCAAAATAACATTATTATCTGATAATTTATTGATATCATTTCGAATCAATACACCATTACGCATTTGAATCTTATTCATAAAATCAAGGTCACGACCAATTCTATCAGCAGGTAAAAAACCTTGAGCAGAAGCAATCACAACACGAGAGCGCATCCCTACAATACGTGCATTGATCATAACGCCACCGCTTTGTCTTAACATGGTTCCTGTTAATACATAATCAACTGACTGCTGTGGTGCTAATTCTCGCCAGTCACGACTAATTGTAAAATCACCCGCTTGGGTCACTTTAATTGAACCCGTAATTTTATAATCGACAACGGTAAAACCACGGTGTTGCAACTGATACATAAAGCTTTCCGTTACTGCATTACCAAGCCAATTGGTTTCGCTCATTGACTGTAAATCAACAAATGACGTTACAGCGACTGGTGTTTGAGCGGTTAGATATTGGTTTGATTGCACTAACTGATCAGCCATTCCTTGGATGAAATAATCCAATGTATGGCGTGGTGTTTCAGTCAAAGAAAATGACGCACCAGGATAAGGTTCTCGTCCGTTATATACAGCGGGACTGCTACAAGAGGTTACCAGCAAAGTTAGCGCTACGGCCCACCATATTTTCATTCTTTTGCTCCAGTTAGATCTACCGTCACTCTGTTTATCGTCAAAATTCATAAAAACTTTAAATATATTCAATATCATCTAACTTTAGGAACATTCTTTGCTTATAGGGTTACATAACCGATCTGCAATAAAGCAAAAAATATACCGAGAATGAAAGAATGAAAAAGATATTGGTGGCATTGCTTAACTTTAGTGTCATGCTAGGTGGCGTATTTTCTCTGCCCGTTCACGCTAAATGGCTAGAAGTTACGGGCCAAGCCGTTATTTTAGAAAGTGAAAGCACAGCCCGCATTAACGCTTTAGAAGATGCCATCTATCAAGCAATAATTTTTTCTGGTGCTGATATTGCGACACTCAGTAATATCAAACCGTATTTAAGTGAGAAAAATAAAGAGTATCGCTTCAGTGGTAACGAAGTACGCCAAGTCTCTGTACTCAAAACCGATAAACAAGGCGGCAAGTTTTACCTCACTGCACGCATTGATATTTACCCTGCGGCAAAATCTTGCCACAAGACTCAATATAAAAAGCCTTTGTTACTTAGTGACTTCACTTTACTTTCTCAGCAACAAGCGGTGATGGGTGGCATTTACCAAGTTGGAGAGGATTTTACTACCATGCTAAAGCGACAAATCCAGCAACGGTCGCAAAGTTTTGTTGTCGCAGGAACCACTCATATTCCATTTAATGCCAATAACCCATCGATGATGATGATGTTGGCAGAAGATAAAGATGCTCAATATCTTATCAGTGGGCAAATTACAGATATTTCTGCGACCTTAGATCAAAAGTTATTAAAAAAGGATCAAGTGAATCGCCAATTTGCCACTTCAATGACCATTATGGACGGTAAAACGGGAGAGATCCTATTTGAAAAGAATTACCGTGATATTGCTTTATGGCCTTTTTCTCGTACCAGTACCGTAGATACTAAGTCTGCTCGATTCTGGCAATCTCCTTATGGACTAGCCGTTGAGCGAGTAAGCCGTAATATGATGCTAGATTTAGAAAACTCCTTATCTTGTCGAACAAGCTTACCTGAAATTGTGAGTGCTCATGGCAATATGGCTCAAATGAATGTTGGACGCATTCATGGGGTAAAAGAGGGCGATAGATTGAAATTATGGCACAGTGCCAGCTTTATCGATCAAATGGGGATTCCAAGAACTCGCATGGTTGCCACCCAACTTACCCTAGTCGTTAGCCGTGTTTATGAAAAGTCAGCAGAACTTATCATTAACCAACCGGATCTTGCTGCTAGCATCCAAACCGGTGATTTACTGACCAAGCAAGTCAAACGTTAACGACAATCTCTTATATTTTTGTTTTTTTTCAGTATAATGAGGGAGTTTCATATCAAGAAGCTCCCTTAGCTCAGCAGGATAGAGCGTCCCCCTCCTAAGGGGAAGGCCACTGGTTCGACTCCAGTAGGGAGCGCCATCTCTGGATTAATCCGTTAATCATTGCACCTATCCCAAAGTACTTTATATCAACTTAGATCCATTTGAAGACCATCTATAGCGAATATATTTATTGAATTCAGGCTGATCTGCGTGTTCTAAAACTATAATTTGTGGCTTAAATCCAACATTTGGATCTTCTTCGAGTTTATCCAAGAAGCGCTCAATAACCTTAAATATATTTATTACTTGCTTGATATCCTCATCAACTCCATCCTCATTCGATAACTCTTCTTTATTTATTGAAGAAAACCTTCTAGTCACCTTAGGGAAATATACTTGACTAGGTTGATCTAAAAATAAGAAGGCAGGTATCACAGAATGTGAACTTGATGTTAATTTTAAAATTGATAAAAAGACAGCTAGATGACAAGCTAGCCAATTTGCACCGCTTCCCATTTCGGATAGCAGTATTTCCTGCTTTTTAAAGTAATAAGTAAACGTGAAATCTTCTGTTTTAAATTTCATTTCACCATCTCGCAAGTCATCTTCAAAATCTAAGTCTTTTTTAAGCTCATTCATCGTCTGGTTAATGAGAGCGTTAGCTTCAGAAAACTTATGCTCAAGGCCATAACCTCGAATCTGCTCATCGCAAATTTCTAACTCTTCTCTTAATTCTGACAAATAGTGGTTGGCTTTTTCTGAACTTTGCCCTTCAATAAAAATTTCCAAAGAGCTCTCTATTCTCCCTCTAATAATATTTAATGAATCTCTTATGTCTAAATTATTTTTAACCTTATACAATTTTCTTAATTGTTTCATCTCATTTTCTATATTAGCTATAACTTGCTTTTGCTTATCTCGCTTTAGAAGTAATGAGTTAAGGGATTTCGAACTATCTTGCTTATAACTATTAATTCTTGATAATTCATCTAGAAGTAACATTCTAGAATGCTTTACCTCTTCTACTCTAGCAACAACGTTACTTACAGGTGCATTACACAATGGGCAACTAACATTATGTTTGGACTCAAATTCATCTTGTGATATTTCCTTGAGGCGCTCCATTGAATTAGAATAATCTATTGACTCTTCTTCGTTTGACTTAATAAGACTTATTAATTGATTACATTCATATAAAGACGTAAGTTCTTTATCTTTTTTCTTCTCTAAAGAATTTAACTGTTTATTGAAATCAACATTTTGTTCTGCATTTAATGGAACAAAAGGCAAGTTTCTCGCTAAATATTTCAACTTATCTAATGATGCATCTTCATCCAAAAATTTAAGATTTAAAATTCTATAATACTCCCTAATTGGTATAAGTAATTTTTCTCTTTTTTCTTGAATATCTAGCTGAGTTTTCTTTTCTTCTTTATCTATCTTTTTTATTTGTTTTTCTAATTCTTCTGATCTTTTCTTTAATCTATAGTATCTGCTATCAACCCACCCCATGAATATAGGAAACTGATCAATAACCGATCTACTTTTAATAAAGTTATCAAACCGGCAAAACAAACTATGTTTGTTAGCTATTAAATTTTGATGTTGAAAAAAAAGTGAAGTAGCATTACGAATTGAAACTTTTCCTTTATTAAGGTTATAATCATTTTCAGTCAACGACGTATCTTCAACAGATAATCCTAAGTGCTCTTCAAAGTCCTTTTGAACCTCTAATCTAGATCTAGTTTTTTTAGATTTAAAGTAATTAGCATTGATTATATTATCAGCAATAAAATCAACTGAATATTCAACAGCAAAATAGCACTTTGTTGGTTGCCTATTCGAACGTCCAATAACTATCTTCTTATTATTATGTTCAAATACACAACAGAATATATCAGTAAAGTCAGTAACAATCCCTACAGGTATTGTTGAACGCTTTGAAAACAAACAATAATCTACAATTTCAATTAAAGCGCTTTTCCCTGTTTTAGAATCACCTGTTATTATGTTTAATCCTCGTTCAAACCCAAGGTCTTTCACAGTACCATCATGACCAATAAGAATTATATTCCTTAAAAAAGCTTTCATATATTTTTGACCTTGGATTTAAGAAGAACGTTAACATATCCTTCTTTCGAAAATATTATACCTAAGTTGTAAGACGCTTTTAAAAATTCTTTTTTATAATCACTTATATTAGATAAACATTTTTCTTCATGTTTAATTAAGATAAAAGAATTAATTATAGTTTCATACATAGAACTCAAATAGATAATTCCATCATTAGTAACTGATTTTGAATACAGAACTTTATTATTTATAAAAAATAGCCTTTCTTTAATTTCATCATTTTTTAGGAACGCTGTTTGAAATGTACTACTAGCTTTAGACCTACTCAGTTTATCCCTTAAAATATCATCCATAACAAAAGGAACGACAAGATAAATCAACTCAAATTTTGCACCACGTTCATCAATTCGTCTAGATCCTTCAATAAATTCATATAATATATCTGCTATAAAAGATGGTGAATATTTCAAATCTCTAATAACTTTTGGGTTCATTAGTCAATATCCTCTTCATTATATTTCCAAGTATAAGAGGTGTTATTAATAGCCTCATGTACCTTACCTCTCATGAAATAAGGTCTCGTACCACTTACCTCTGGCACTTCTAGCACCGAGCTATTATGAAATTCAAAATATGCATCACGAGCAATCTTGTTAGATTTAGATGTACCTAAATCTTCAGGATCTATTTCATAAGAATATTGTCTTTTATACCCTGTAGCCTTCTCTACTACATCTACTAAATAGTTATTAATAATTTCGGGCATAATATCTGGTTTAAGATCTACAAGACTCTCTTCGCTATTTTTAGCTTTAAAATAATCATTGAGAGCAATACCTCGATCTCTCCCCTTCAAACCAATATCTCTATACTCTAATAAAAACAAGTAACCATCAGCATGCTGCTCCGTATCATACTCCGTGCGGTCTACAGGAAAAGGAATGTTATCTCCACTCCATCTGTTAACCTGAAACTGGAAAGCATCATCAAAATCATTGATATTAACCTTCCAACGTCGGTGGTCTACGATTGCATTTTTATTAACGTATGAGTATATCCAATGTAAAATGCTTTCTCTGTATGGCTCTAACACACACTTCAATTTGCGAGCTTCCAATAAGCTCTTCCATTTTTCTTCTACATGCTCCCGAGATTGATCAATTGTAAATCTAGACAATATACTTAATAACTCGACATCCGATGCATCTTCAAAAATTTTGTCATAGAGAAGCTTAATTGAGAGTGATGGTTCGTGAGACTTTATGAGGTTGAGTTTTTCATGGGCACTTAGTGTGTTCCAACCATGGAATATTGATCTCTCGGAAATGAAAGATGTCGTGTGTAAGACAATTTGTTCAAACATAGAGGAATCTTCAACTACCAAGTTCTTCAAAGTGTTCCAGATATCTTTTGAGTTACTAGCTAAGTTATGCTCTTCTACATGGTGTTTTACCTCTGTGAACGTCTTACCGTCATAAATATCCCCAAAGCACTCTATCCAGATAGTCTCATTGGGTTTTGCGTCAAAGCACTTCTCAATGGCGATTAAGACTTGATACACATAGCCTAAATACTTTGGTGTAGCGTTGTTAGAAAAACCATCTGTCATCCTGTCAATTACTCCCTGATTTACTCTAAATCACTTCACACACATAGAATATTTTACAATTTAGTAATACCAATGAAGCTTGTTCTGTCAAACTTCCAATCAGTAATAAATTAAAGTATTTTAATAACCATATAATTAAGATGGTATCATTCTGTACAAATGCAGCACCATTGCAAGTAAAAATAGCCAATTAAGGAAAATCCAGAAAAACTAAAGCTGATTGATATTTACACATAGATAATTGACCTATCACTAATTCATTTATAGGTTTTATGATCTACATAAGAGTTCGACTCCAGTAGGGAGCGCCATCTCTCATCTCCTATAAAATTCTGACACTATTCCTACACTTCGTATTATAAATTTATATACAATTTAGTGTATTTCGTGAACTCGCAAAAATATAAAACAATATTTTTTTTCTTACTATATTTATCTATCTATGATAAATATAGCTTTATAAACAAAGAGATAAAATTGTTTTATTGATAATAAAGAATCAAATATACCTCAGTGAATTTTACTCAGTCACAAATGAGATCTATTAGGAATTAAAATGAAATTAAAAATCGCATCTCTTGCACTATGTGCAGCAATGGCAGCCCCTGCAGCAATGGCTGATACACCAATTCAGCTATCCGTACCAGGCGTAAACCTACCTGCTGGTAACGTAACAGGTGTTCGTTTAAATGCCCTTTACGGCCACACAAGTTCAGTAACGGGTGTTAACTTCTCGTTCCTAGGTCTATCGGATATTGATACTTTTAAAGGTCTAAACTTCGGTCTTGCATTTGGTATTAACCGTACTCGCTCTATGATGACTGGTGTTGAATTCGGTCTAGCTAACTGGAACGATGGCAATGCAAAAGGTGTAGATTTTGGTCTAGCTAACTACACAGCAGGTAACTTTACCGGTGCTCAGTTTGGTACTTTCAACTATGCAGGTACTCTAAACGGTCTACAGTTTGGTTTTGTTAACGCAACAGATCATATCAACCAAGGTGTTCAGATCGGTCTGATCAACTATGACAAATCAGGTACTTTCGTAAGCAAGAACCTACCGGTATTCCCTATCATTAACGCTCGTTTCTAATTGAATATTAGTTAACTATATGATGATGATTACGGCTGCCATGAGGTGGCCGTTTTTATTTTCATTAAGAGATAAAAAGAAAAAACCCCGCGATAAAGATCTCTATACAAATCTTAATAGCGAGGTTTTAAATTTGGTGGAGCTAAACGGGATCGAACCGATGACCTCTTCGCTGCCAGCGAAGCGCTCTCCCAGCTGAGCTATAGCCCCTTGATGAGCTGAATAATAAAAACCTAATGATTTCATGTCAATAGAGTACATTAACGAAGAGTCTAAATAAGCAATAAACTGTTAAGTACATCAAATAATAGTGATAAAAAAAACGAAGATACCGAGATACCTTCGTTTTTATTATCGAGTTATTCGATAGAAATTAAGCGTTTGCTTCGCGAGCTGCAATGAACTCAAGAGCCATCTTAATACGAGCAACAACACGGTCTTTACCGATTAATTGCATTACAGCATCAACAGATGGAGATTGACCTTGACCAGTTACTGCTACACGTAGAGGCATACCTACTTTACCCATGCCTAGTTCAAGCTCTTCACACACTTGAGCGATAACTGCATGTAGATTTTCAGTTGTCCACTCAGTTAATGCTTCAACTTTTGCAAGAGCAAGCTCTAATGCTTCTTTTGCTACTGGACGTAGGTGTTTCTTCGCTGCACCTTCTTCGAAAGCATCAAAATCTTGGTAGAAGTAGCGAGACTGCTCTGCTAACTCAACCAAAGTATTACAACGCTCACCCACAAGCTTAATCACGTCAGTAATTGCTGGACCATTTTCAAGAGAGATCTCTTTTTGATCTAGGTGCCACTGAAGGTATTTAGCTACGTATTCAGGTTCTGCTGTTTTGATGTAGTGATTGTTCAACCATAGTAGTTTGTCTGTGTTAAATGCAGATGCTGACTTACTTACAGACTCTAGGCTAAATAGATCGATCATCTCTTGCATTGAGAAGATCTCTTGGTCACCGTGAGACCAACCTAGACGTACTAAGTAGTTTAGTAGTGCTTGAGGTAGGTAACCTTCATCACGGTATTGCATTACGCTTACCGCACCATGACGCTTAGACAGTTTTGCACCATCATCACCAAGAATCATTGCACAGTGAGCAAACTCAGGTACTGGTGCACCTAGTGCTTTATAGATATTGATTTGACGAGGAGTGTTGTTGATATGGTCTTCACCGCGAACAACTTGAGTAATACCCATATCCCAGTCATCGATAACAACACAGAAGTTATATGTTGGGCTACCATCTGTACGACGAATGATCAGATCATCTAGCTCGCTGTTTGCGATTTCAATGCGACCACGGATCTTATCATCAAATACAACCGTACCTTCTTTTGGGTTACGGAAACGGATACAGAATGGGGAATCTTCTGTTGCTGCAGCATTTGCCGCAATTATTTTTGGATGGTTAGCATCGTAACGAGGTTTTACACCCGCTGCCATCTGCTCTTCACGGATTTCGTCAAGAAGCTCTTTAGGGCAGTAACACTTATATGCTTTGTCTTCAGCAAGTAGTTGATCAACAACTGCGTTATAACGATCAAAACGCTTGGTTTGATAGTATGGGCCCTCGTCCCAGTTCAACTCAAGCCATTCCATACCTTCCATAATGGCATCAATCGCTTCTTGAGTAGAACGCTCTAGGTCAGTATCTTCGATACGTAGAACGAATTCACCATTGTTGTGTTTTGCGTATAGCCAAGAATATAGAGCTGTACGTGCACCACCTACGTGCAAAAAGCCAGTTGGGCTTGGTGCAAAGCGAGTTTTAACCGTCATTTGACTTACCTTAATAAAGAAGGATTATGCAGCTTATCTATGCTGCGAAAAGACTAATGACGCTATTTTAGCACTGTGAGGTAAATCTACAATAATCCTCATCAACTTAGCACTCATGAAAAGTTGAATTAAAACGTAAGAGCATCCCTTCTCTTAGCGAATAAGGAGCAAGACGATAAAAGAAAAACTAAAAGTCGAGAGACTCCCCACCTTTCCACTTACACGCAAACCAAGGCATAAAGCCATAACTACCATCAGGTAAAGTACAAATAGTTTGACCAAACCCGCCACCAGCACCACTATTACCACCATTAGCAAAGACAGATGAGCTTGTGAAGACAGCCATCCCTAGACATACAGCAAAAACTAGCTTTTTCATAAAGCACCTTCATTTTGTGATTAACATCACAAAAAAGTATAGACAAGATACTTCACCTCTCAAGCTAGATGCATTTATTTTCTCCAATAAAAAAGACTCGCTAATTGCGAGTCTTTTAAAGTGGTATCTCTTAACAATTCAAATTAGAAAGTGTAAGGGATAATAACTTGGAAACGTAGATCCGTTTCATCAGCTTTAGGTGCACCAGCATATTCATCACGCTCTAGCACTGTACCGTGTAGACGGATTGTTGAGCCCTTAAGAGCACCAGATTGTAGAGAGTATGCAATTGTTGCGTTAAATGCGTACTCGCTCTCATAATCCCAATCGCCCTTCGCGCCTTCAGCGGCAGATTTAGAGCCAGTACCGTAACCGAAGCCTAGGTAGTAGTTCCAACCATTACCTTGGTCGTAAGAAATACGGTTGTACCATGCAACCTCACCAGACTTGTTCCAGTCAGATAGGGCATCCCACCATAGTGAGTAAGTACCGTTAGTCATACCATAGGTGTAAATCATACGTGGGTTAACATCACGGTCGTTATTACTTGATGCGTACTGAAGGTCAGACATCCAAGAGAACTGGCCAAACTTAGCATTGAAAGATAGACCTGTTGTGAAACCTAGACCATCATACTGAACGTCATCGTTTACGCCGTAGAAGTCATAAGCCAATGACATGTTCTCGTTGAAAGTGTACTTCGCGTAAGCTTTGTAACCTGTTGTGTCAGTTTCACCGTGGTAAGAATTCACTACACCAGCACCCCAATCGATGCTATTTGCGTAACGAACATCTGTTGCTTGACCTAGACCCAATTGGATGAATAGTTGGTCAGAAACATTACCAGAGAAACCTAGAGAGTGGACCATACTCCAAGAAGTGTCAGACCAAAGTGCTGGAGCGTAGTCATTTTCACTTAGAAGCCAAGGTGCTGTAAATTGGTCAGCGATAAAGTATGTAAGCTTGAAACGATCTAGATTAGCGTTTAGCTCAGCACCACGATAAGTACCAGGAACAAATGACCATACATTACCTAGAACACCGTTACCATTCGCTTGAGTGAAACCGAAGCGACCGTCAACAGCTTCGCCAGCTTTAAACTTAAGCGCAGCACGTGTTACTTTAAATTGCTGACCATCACCTGCGCCCCAGTCAAGGTTGTTACAGGTAGAGATTTCGTTACATAGGTATTCACCTGTACCGCCATTTACAGCACTGTCATTGTAAAGGTCACCAGAGAAGTAACCACCAAGATCAGCACCTAGCCAACCATCGTGGTAACCAGAAGTGAAATCTAAAATTAGGTTGTAAGATGAGTAGTTTAGACGGCTCCAACGATCGCCATCTTGACCACCTGGTTTACCAGTAGTACGAGTACGTGAACGAGTATCAACAACGGCAACACCCGCTAGTGTTGAGCCATCAATGAACTCATTAACTGCTTCAACATACTCAGGACCTGCAGCACTGTCGGAAGTTGCCATTACTGGCATTGCTACGAATGCGCCTACCATTGCTGCTGTTAGTGCAGATACTTTGAAAAACTTAGCTTCCATGGAATAACTCCTAAAAGATATTAGCTGTTTACTTGCTACCTGAAATGGTTGGCCGCCGAGGCAGCAAGTAACTCTCCCATATGCCAGCCGATTGAAAATCCGCTAAACCATATATTCTTGGTTCTTACAATGAACCTTTGTCTCTCTTCGATTACTAAGACTACTTTTGCAGCGCAAAACATCAATCAGAACTTAATTTCTTGTGTTAAAAATATGACGCAGTGCAAAGTTCCCTTGTTAATAGTGATCCAGTTCAAAAATAAAAACAAAAACAACAAAATCGATAACAATCAAATAGTTATACCAATAAGAATAAATATTGTGATACAGTGCAAATTTATAAATTAGTAAAATTGCACTATTAACATTTTAATCTATGAATCGAATTCATTAGTTTTAGGCATGAAATCTCAGACAGAGTTATTCTTTTTGAAGATAAAAAATAAAGTCACAATAACGTTTCAATAATGAGCAGAATAAAAGTAATAAGCCTAATATTTGAAGTAACTCGTAATAATAAAAAACCCTTGCCTCAATCAGAAACAAGGGTTTTATTTTCAACAGCTGTTTTTGGTCAGAATATTAACGCTGCATGAAATCGATCAATTGTTGTTCATCCCAAACTTCAATACCCAGCTCTTGAGCTTTCGTCAGCTTTGAACCTGCCGCTTCACCCGCCACAACAAGATCAGTCTTTTTCGAAACACTCCCCGTTACTTTAGCCCCTAGCTTTTGAAGTGCTTCTTTCGCTTCTGTACGCGACAGCTGTGATAACGAACCCGTTAAGACAACTGTTTTCCCCTCAAAAGGCAGCTCAACATCATCTGCAACTTTTTCAATATCAGGCCAATGAATACCAACATCACGTAAATCATTAACCACAGCAAGGTTGTGCTCTTCACGGAAGAAATTAAAGATATGAGCAGCCACAATTTCACCCACATCAGGAACTTCGATTAATTGATCTTTACTCGCAGTCATCAATGCTTCTAAAGTCTCAAAGTAATGAGCTAGGTTTGCAGCAGTCGCTTCCCCTACTTCTCGAATACCTAATGAATAGATAAAGCGAGACAATGTCGTTTCTTTGGCATTACCAAGAGCATCAACCAATTTCTGTGCCGACTTAGGCCCCATTCGATCTAAAGCCGTAACCACACCAGCGCTTAAACGGAACAAATCAGCAGGCGTAGTTACCATTTCGCGATCAACCAATTGTTCAATCACCTTTTCACCACAACCATCAACATCAAGTGCTTTACGAGACACAAAGTGCTTCAAAGCTTCTTTACGCTGAGCTTGGCAGAATAAGCCACCTGTACAACGCGCAACGGCTTCACCTTCTATTCGCTCGACTTTAGACTGACATACCGGACACTCAGTTGGGAAGATTACTGGGCTTGCATCAGCTGGCCGACGAGACTCAACCACAGAAACAATTTGTGGGATCACATCACCTGCACGGCGAATAATCACGGTATCGCCCACCATCACACCTAAGCGGGCAATCTCATCAGCGTTATGAAGTGTTGCGTTACTAACCGTTACCCCACCGACAAAGACAGGCTCAAGCTTAGCAACAGGGGTAATCGCTCCTGTTCGGCCAACTTGAAACTCCACATTATTCAGTAGCGTCATCTCTTCTTGAGCAGGGAATTTATACGCAATCGCCCAACGAGGTGCTCGTGCCACAAAACCAAGTTGTAACTGAGTATCAACCTTATCCACTTTAATTACGACACCATCAATATCGTATTCTAACGACTCGCGCTTTTCGCCGATCATCTGATGATAGCGAATAACCTCTTCAATACTATCAACTCGACGAATTTCAGGACTCATTGGAAAGCCCCACGATTTTAATTGGCACAAACGGTCATATTGCGAGCCTTCTAACTCACGGCCTTCTACAATACCAACCGCATAAGCATAAAAGCTTAATGGACGGGTTGCAGTTACTTTAGAATCAAGCTGACGTAGGCTACCTGCTGCTGCGTTACGCGGGTTAGCAAAGGTTTTCTCGCCTTTTTTTAGTGCTCGTTGATTGAGTTGTTCGAACCCTTTTTTAGGCATAAAGACCTCACCTCGAACCTCAATTCGAGTTGGCCAATCATTACCTTGTAGTTTTAACGGAATGCTGCGAATGGTACGCACATTATTCGTAATATTTTCGCCTGTGGTACCATCGCCTCGAGTGGCAGCCTGAACAAGAACACCATTTTCATACAATAAGCTGACAGCCAAACCATCCAATTTAGGCTCACAGCAGTATTGGATAGCTGAGGCATCATTTAGACGATCTTGAATACGTTTTTGAAAAGCTCGTAACTCATCATCATTAAATGCATTATCAAGTGATAGCATAGGTAATTCGTGCTTAACTTGAGTAAAGCCATCAAGAGGAACACCACCAACACGCTGACTAGGAGAGTCTATTGTCACCCACTCAGGATGCTCAGATTCGATAGTCAGTAATCGTTGCATTAAACGATCATATTCAGCATCTGGGACTTCTGGATTATCTTCAACGTAATAGCGATAACCGTGATAATCTAACTGTTCGCGTAGCGATAATAGTTCTTGATGAAGTTCGTTACTCATTGTCTTACTTACCTAAATATATTTTATCTTTGCATATACTCAAGTAACGTTAAGGTACATAGGAGTATGTGCAAATATGGTATTCGTTAGATTTTACTACATTAATAAAAAAACAGGCCCTCAATTGAGAGCCTGCTTAGCGTAATTTCTATATTACTTTGCATTTGCGTAAAGTTTGGCCTTATCTCGATACGCTGTAATACGATACGGTGTAATCATATTGCGCTCATGATCCAAAACATCTGCATTTAAATCGTCAGCAATACGCTGAGCCGTTTGTAACATCGTATTGAAGTTATCATCGGCACGTCCTGGACATGGCAACATTAAGAAGAAGCCAATTCCTGGCGTTTCAAAATGTGCATCATTGATATCAGGGAAATTACCTGGCGCTACCAAGTTCGTTACAGAAAAAATAACAGGCTGAGTGCCAGCACGATCAAGATGGCGATGATAAACAGAATTCTCACCAAAAATCAGGCCATGATTCTCCAAAGCAGTAAACAGCTGACGACCCATTAACACACCACCACTACGGGCATGAACACATAGAGAAATATAACTTGGCTCTAAAGGTGCAGGCTCGGGTTCTGGCTCAGCAATAACAGGCTCAATAATTTCATAAGGCTCTGGCTCAACAAATTCTGGTTCAACCTTCACTTCTGGTTGCTTAATTTCAGGCACAGGTTGTGAAACTTCAGCTGGTGTAACCACCTCTTCTACCAATTCTTCATGGCGAGGCTCAACTTGTGGTTCAGTAGCCGTTACTGGCGTTTCAATCACTGGCGTTACCGTAGTCTCAACAACTGGCGTAATCATCTCTGCTGCAATAGGCTCAGCAACTGGAGTATGAACAACTGGCTCTGCGGTCATTGTAGGCTCTGGCACTGAAACTGGAGCTTCAATAGTTGGCTCTACTGCTTGTGCTTGTGCTTGTGCTTGTGCTTGTGCTTGTGCTTGTGCTTGTGCTTGTGCTTGTGCTTGTGCTTGTGCTTGTGCAGGCTCAGAAACAACCGTTTGTGCTACAGGCTCAACAATAGCTTGAGGTTGTACGGCCGCTTTAGGCTCATCAACCGCACTCATTTTAGGCAAATCATCATCAGCTGAAATAGGTGCAATATCCCCTAACAAAGGATCTGCTTCAGGCTTTGCACCAAAATGTAATTCTGGTTCTTTACGCTCAGCCTTTTTCGTTTTTGATTCTTTGACTACTGGCGTTTCTACACTCTCTTGAACCACTTTAGGTGTTTCAACTTTAGGCTCAACAACAGACTCATTTAGCTTGCTCTGAGGCTTTTCACCAAATTTAGCGGGCTTTTCTTTTTTGCTGGTCCAAAGCCCATGTAGAAGAAGTGCTGCAATAATTAGCGCACCGAAAATTATAAGAACTAGACGCAATTCCTGCATACCGAATACTCTAAATTAACTCGTTATCCCTGACGGGGTTAATGATAGTAAAAAATCCTCTCGGCAAGCAAAAACGTACTGCCGATATTGTCTAACTGTTTAATGTACCAAATCTCAATTCACAATGAGAAGATGAATATCTATATTCGGTGAAGATATTTCAATTAGCTGACTTTTTGCTGTTTTTTTCATCAAGATTTTGAATTCAAATTCAATTATCTTGGTAAGACACCCTTTTTTCTATTTGATTCCATCCCACTGTCACCGTTAACATGCAAAAAATCCTCAATCAAGATCACACATTTGATGAGGTTCATAAAGGAGAAAGGTATGTCAACACAGCCAATAAAAAATACAACAAGTGGCGCAGGCTACTTTATGCGAGGATTATCCTTGGTAACTCAACCAGGAACTCGTCGTTTTGTTATTATTCCACTGCTTATCAATATCATGTTATTTGGTGGTGCATTTGGATATGTATTTAGCAACCTTGGAGAGTGGATTCACCACTGGCTAAGTTACTTACCAAGCTGGCTCGACTGGTTATCTTATGTGTTATGGCCACTGATGGCGCTGGCAACATTGGTTATCTGCTCATACTTTTTTAGTACCATAGCAAACTGGATAGCAGCACCTTTTAATGGCTTATTGGCAGAATATCTAGAGGCCAAATTAACCGGACAACCAGCCCCCGATACAGGCTTTAGCGAAGTAATTAAAGATCTTCCTCGTATCATGGGTCGTGAATGGATCAAACTTAAGTATTATTTACCAAAAGCATTGGGTCTTTTGATCTTGATGTGGATCCCAGCAATTGGTCAAACGGTAGGTCCCATCTTATGGTTTTTATTTAGCGCTTGGATGATGACTATCCAATATGCTGACTACCCATTTGATAACCACAAAGTACCTTTTATTAATATGCGTGATGCCCTTAAACAAAAGCGCGGTCAAAGCCTAAGCTTCGGCGCTCTTATCATGCTGTTTACTATGACACCAATTATCAACCTATTTGTTATGCCAATTGCAGTTTGTGGGGCAACGGCGATGTGGGTAGATAATTATCGCGATCAATATAGAAGATACTAATGATCAGGGGTTCGATCTCGATTTAGCGTAAAGCATAGACAATCGAGCCCCTTTCGTCTTCTCGTCTTCTCGTCTTCTCGTCTTCTCGTCTTCTCGTCTTCTCGTCTTCTCGTCTTCTCGTCTTCTCGTCTTCTCGTCTTCTCGTCTTCTCGTCTTCTCAGACCATCATCTTTTATCCAATCCTTATAACAATAAGATATAACGATAAATTCCTTTGCATTGGCTATAACAAGTATATGCTTAATCTACTTGGTATTATTTATAGTCTTTTTCGAGGGAATGACCATATGAGCAAGATTTACGAAGATAACTCATTAACCATCGGCAACACCCCACTTGTGCGTTTAAATCGAGTCAGTAATGGCAAAGTATTGGCTAAGATAGAAGCACGTAATCCAAGCTTTAGCGTAAAATGTCGTATTGGCGCTAACATGATTTGGGATGCTGAACGTAAAGGCTTATTAAAAGAAGGGGTTGAATTGGTTGAGCCAACCAGTGGTAATACAGGTATCGCTCTTGCCTTTGTTGCTGCCGCTCGTGGTTACAAACTCACCCTTACCATGCCAGAAAGTATGAGTCTTGAGCGTCGTAAGTTACTTAAAGCGTTAGGAGCAAACCTAGAGTTAACCGAAGCAGCCAAGGGTATGAAAGGAGCAATCGAAAAAGCAGAAGAAATTGTTGCCTCAAATCCAAGCAAATACCTACTACTTCAACAGTTTAACAACCCTGCCAACCCAGAAATCCATGAAAAAACCACAGGCCCTGAAATTTGGGATGCCACAGGTGGTGATATTGATGTCTTCGTCTCAGGAGTTGGAACTGGTGGCACCCTTACAGGTGTGAGTCGCTACATTAAACAACAAAAAGGTAAAGCCATTACAACCGTTGCCGTGGAACCTGCTGAATCACCAGTTATCACTCAAACTCTTAATGGCGACACAGTACAACCTGCGCCACATAAGATTCAAGGTATTGGAGCGGGCTTTATTCCTGGTAACTTAGATTTAGATTTAATTGATGAAGTAGAACGCGTTTCATCCGATGATGCTATCGAAATGGCACAACGTTTAATGGCAGAAGAAGGAATATTGGCGGGAATTTCATCAGGTGCAGCTGTGGTTGCTGCAAATAATTTAGCTTCCCGCCCAGAATACGCAGACAAAAATATCGTTGTCATCCTCCCAAGTTCAGGTGAGCGTTACTTATCGACAGCCTTGTTTGCAGGTGTCTTCACAGAAAAAGAAACAAGACAGTGATCACATTTTAATATCTGCTATGTTAATTAACGTTTAAAAAAGTCCCTTTTGGGGGCTTTTTTATTGCAATTTACGTTGAGCTTTAATATAAAACCGACGCACTTTATTTTTTGCATCAAAATAAAGGGTCAAAAAAACGACACTGGATGCGAAACTTAGTCTAAAACAAAAAAGTCAGAAAAACTTGATATGGATTAAGGCTAATGTGCCGAACTGTTAGGTAGTTTAGATACCAATTTGAGTAAACCAAACTAAATGGGTTATGCTTAAGTTCAGTTACAAAATGATTAAATAAATACTATATATCGGGGTGAAATATGTATCAGAAGCAAGTAGAAATCACTGCACCAAACGGCCTACACACTCGTCCAGCTGCACAGTTCGTTAAAGATGCAAAAGCATTTGACGCAGACATCACTGTGACTTCAAACGGCAAGAGTGCAAGTGCTAAGAGCCTATTCAAACTACAAACTCTAGGCCTAGTTAAAGGTGCTGTAATTACTATCGCTGCTGAAGGCGCACAAGCTCAAGAAGCTGTTGAGAAGCTAGTTACTCTAACTGAACTGCACGAAGGCGCAGAAATCGCAATGTTCCGTGAAATCTAATTAAAGATTCTCACTGACTTTGTTTTCCAGTTTTTAGTTAATTTAAGGTAAGGCTATGATTTCAGGTATCCTGGCATCTCCGGGTATTGCTTTTGGTAAAGCACTACTACTGCAAGAAGAAGAGATCGTTCTCAATAAAAATCCGATTTCTGCTGACCAGATCGATAACGAAATTCAACGTTTCTTCGACGCTCGAAAAAAATCTGCAGACCAGCTAGAAGTAATCAAAGAAAAAGCACGTATCACTTTCGGTGAAGAGAAAGAAGCGATCTTTGAAGGTCACATCATGCTGCTTGAAGATGAAGAGCTTGAAGAAGAAATCATAGCCTTCATTAAAGACAACAAAGCATCTGCTGATCTAGCTATCTACTCTATCATTGAAGAGCAAGCTACTACGCTAGAATCACTAGATGATGAATACTTAAAAGAACGTGCATCAGATATCCGTGATATCGGTAGCCGTTTCGTTAAGAATGCTCTAGGTATCAATGTTGTAAACCTAAGTGCAATCAACGAAGAAGTTATTCTTGTTGCAAACGATCTAACTCCATCTGAGACTGCTCAGATCAACCTAGAATACGTACTAGGTTTTATTACTGATATTGGTGGTCGTACATCACACACCTCTATCATGGCTCGTTCACTAGAAATTCCTGCAATCGTAGGTACGAACGACATTACAGCTCGTGTTAAGAATGGCGATATGCTAGTTCTTGATGCTATTAACAATCAGATCGTGATCAATCCATCTGAAGAAGAGCTAAACAAATTCAAAGCAATCCGTGAAGCACACCGTGCAGAGCAAGAAGAATTAGCTAAGCTAAAAGATCTTCCTGCAATTACTCTAGACGGCAAGCAAGTGGAAGTTTGCGGTAACATCGGTACAGTAAAAGACTGTGACGGCGTTAACCGTAACGGTGGTGAAGGTGTTGGTCTTTACCGTACTGAATTCCTATTCATGGATCGCGATGCACTTCCTACTGAAGAAGAGCAATACCAAGCTTATAAAGAAGTTGCAGAAGCTATGCACGGCGAGCCAGTGATCATCCGTACAATGGATATCGGTGGTGATAAAGATCTTCCATACCTAGATCTACCAAAAGAAATGAACCCATTCTTGGGTTGGCGTGCGATTCGTATCAGCCTTGACCGTCGTGAAATCCTACGTGATCAATTCCGTGCTATTCTTCGTGCATCAGCACACGGTAAGATCCGTATCATGTTCCCGATGATTATCTCGGTTGAAGAAGTTCGCACACTTAAAGCTGCTATTGAAGAGTTTAAAGCAGAATTAACTGCTGAAGGCTTAGCTTTTGACGCTAACATCGAAATCGGTGTTATGGTTGAAACACCAGCAGCTGCTGCAATTGCACACCACTTAGCGAAAGAAGTTTCTTTCTTTAGTATTGGTACCAACGACTTAACCCAGTATACTCTAGCAGTTGACCGTGGTAATGAGCTAATCTCTCATCTATATAACCCACTATCACCTGCAGTTCTTACTGTGATCAAGCAAGTAATCGATGCTTCTCACAAAGAAGGTAAGTGGACTGGTATGTGTGGTGAGCTTGCTGGTGACGAGCGTGCAACTCTACTTCTATTAGGTATGGGTCTGGACGAGTTCAGTATGAGTGCTATCTCTATCCCACGCATTAAGAAAGTTATCCGTAACGCTAACTTTGCTGATGTTAAAGCGATGGCTGAACAAGCTCTTGCAATGCCAACAGCGGCTGAAATTGAAGCCCACGTAGAAAAATTTATCGCAGAAAAGACCATCTGCTAATATAGCTGCAGATACAATAACAACGCTTAGGAGCAACGATATGGGTCTGTTTGACAAATTGAAGAAGCTAGTTTCTGACGACAGCAGCGAAGCTGGTGCAATCGAAATCATCGCACCTCTATCTGGTGAAATCGTTAATATCGAAGACGTGCCAGATGTAGTTTTCGCTGAGAAGATTGTTGGTGACGGTATTGCTATCAAGCCATCTGGCAACAAAATGGTAGCACCTGTTAACGGTACAATCGGTAAGATCTTCGAAACTAACCACGCTTTCTCTATTGAGTCTGAAGACGGCATCGAGCTTTTCGTTCACTTCGGTATCGATACAGTTGAGCTTAAAGGTGAAGGCTTTACTCGAATCGCTGAAGAAGGCCAAACTGTTAAAGTTGGCGATACTATCATCGAGTTCGATCTAGCTCTTCTAGAAGAAAAAGCTAAGTCTACTTTGACTCCAGTTGTTATCTCTAACATGGATGAGATCAAAGAGCTTAACAAGCTATCTGGCGCAGTAACTGTTGGTGAAACTCCAGTTCTACGCATCAAGAAGTAATAATTTTATTACCTCTTACAAAGCGCTGCCTTCGGGTGGCGCTTTTTGTTTCTAGAGCCAAAATTTAGGCAATAAAAAACGAGTACAGCCAATGCTCATACTCGTTTTTCTTACTACCGTAAATGGCTCTTGCTTATAATGCGTTTAACATCTCAACTGATGGAGCAAAGAAATAAGCGCCCGTAACAGCCTGAGAGAAGCGTAACATCTGATCTGTTTTACCATCACGCTCACCATACATATTCTCAAGCATAGCATCAAAGTGATACTGACGCTGACAATAAGCAATAAACAGTAAGCCATGATCACCACTTGCTGTACCAAATGGCAAACTGTGGCGTAAAATCTTCAGACCTTTCCCCTCTTCTTTAATATCAACACGTCCTACGTGAGATGCAGCAGGAACATCATCTAGCTCAACCGAATCAGGTTTAGTACGACCAATCACCTTTTCTTGAGCTTTAACACTAAGACGATGCCAAGCAGGAAGATTATGGACGAAACGTTGTACCATCACATAACTACCACCAGCAAACTCACCTGCTGGAATAATAGCAACGTTTTGACGATCCTCTTGAGTTTGAGGGTTTTCTGTACCATCGATAAAATCGGTCATATCACGGTGATCTAGGTACTGGAAGCCATATGTTTCATCAAGAACTTCAATATCATCTGCAATCAGCTCAAGAAACTTACGGCAGGCATAAAAGTTTAGATCGTGGCGATTAGAGTGGATATGAAGCAAGATGTCACCACCAGTTGCAGGAGCCGTTACTTCACCTTGACCAAACTGGCGAAACTCAGTCAATTCAGGAGGACAATTTTGCTCTAATGACTGCCAAAATGTTTTGCCAAATGCCACACTTGCGTGAAGATTTGCATCTTGCTGCTCTTGGTTTAACTGAGCAAGTAGAGGGTGAATAGCTTGGCACTGGCTAAGCACTTTAGCTCGATCGCCAGTTACATTCATCACAATGTAAAGTGCGAAACAACCACGATCTGGCACAATGGCAGGTTGAGAAATGGCCATAAAATTCTCCTGAGTTATCGTTAAAATAGAATAGTAACCTAGATAAAAACCAGTCTTAGGTAAACTAACTCAATTATCCAAATTATTACTGTATATACCCAAATGACTTCAAAATGCAGACCTCATAGCAAGATGAATAAATCGAGCACTTTAACGTTACTTGGGTATATAGCGATTAAAAGTAAGGGATTAATTACTGGTTGATTATCAATTACCTGTCTTAAGTTGCAAGTAAAAAACCTGTCAAATGCCGTATCTTATAAAGAATTCGTGATTTCTTTGACCTAAAATGAAAAACGCCCCAATTTAGGGGCGCTTTAATGAAGAGATGGGGAAAGTTACTTTTTAAGCAGTCATCACTTCTACTTGAAGTTTAACTTGCTCATGTAAAGCATCGTCAATACATTCAAAAGAAGTTGGTCCATTTAAACCTGTCGATATGGTTGGGGAAATAATTGTACGCCAGCCACCATCATCAAGACGCTCACGTATTTTAAACGCAATCTTAACTTCATCAGCAGACACTTCTAATAACTCAGCACTGCCCACAACGTCGCGATACTCATTGGTGATACTATCAAAAATGACTGTTTCTTCTCCAGGAAGCAGTGACAGCGATGTATTTACGGTTTGTTTTTTATGATCGCTTGTTGTCATCTCAAAATGCACATCTAATAGCCAATCAGCCATCGCCAATGGACTTAGAAATGCACTAAATAGTACGAGCCCTTTTCCCCAATCATTCATTTGCTTTACCTCTCGATAGGCTTGTCTGCAAATGTATTCTTAACTCTTGAACTACGATAAAGGTATAGGAGTAGCCATAAGGTCAATAATAGATTGATCCCAACTAGCCAACTAAATGAACCTTGCGTTAAAACAAGATGATACAGTTGCAGTATAACGTCTGTTAGATACGTTGCTAGCAAGATAGTCCTACCATGCCGCCACAAATAATTTACTAATTTATTATTTTTATGCCGCTGACCCGACAGCCACATCAAACCAATAGCTGGAAGACCAAACGCCAACCCAACATAAAGTGTTTCTCGAACGGGATAAATCAATTCCAGCAGTTGTGCGCCTTGATTGCGACTGACTCCTGCCATTATAAATACGACCCACGCTTTTGCACTAAATGCGAGTGACAGCCATAACATTGTCGAAGGTTTTAACCCTCCATGCTTGTCGTAAGCATCAATTGGATAAAGCAAACTGTTCCCTCAAAAGTTTTGTTCTATCCCAAGCTATGGTGGCAATAATTTTAAATTCAAGTTTTCTTAATAATATGTTGTAGCCGTATGGCCTAATTGAACTCTAATCGATTATTCATCGTTCGCCATTAGGAAGGTGTAAAGAATGTGCTTTACCGCACTATTTGGGTTTATAACTTGCTGTCTGGATCACGATTTTTGATCTAAAAAACACAAAAACAGCGTTTTTATTAACCGGATCACATTATCTATCAAACAAAAGAAACTCGCATAAAACTGATTGAATAGATATTTAAAATCAATACATTAGATGAATTATAATGACTATAAGCCTGCATAATATGCTAATTTACATATGTAGTAATATGATGAAATATTCTTACATAACGCACTTTACTCTAAATAATAGATATTTTTACACTTCACCTCATCTATAGTAGATTGATAGCCATACTTCCAACATAGCGAGTTGATATGAAAGGGAAAAGACAACAGAGCGTTTCACCCGAAACCCAAGCAGAGGCAATGCGTATTGCCAAAGGGACTCAAAAGCCAGGCCAAACTAAAGAACAGACTAAATTGATTGCTCTAGGGATCCAAAGTGGTATCGAACTATATAAAAAGCAGCAAAAAGCCAAATCACGTGAACGAGATAAATTAAGAAAAAAACAACAAAAAGAGAAAAATCAAACTGAGGATGTAGATACCGTTATTGAACATCAAATTGAATATCGTCAATCTTGGGTTCCATGGGGACTATTAGTAATATCTTGGCTGGGCTTTATCTCTTATCTGTTTCTATATAACTAAAAAGGAACAATCATGAAAACATGGATTATTAGCACAATGGCTCTCTTATCTCTTTCTGGATGCGCAGAACCTGATAACCATCTCTATAGCGATCAGATCAATTATCCATGTAATGATAAGCCTAACTGTGTATCAAGTATCGATAAGCGCCCAGAGCACCATGTAGATCCTTTTTTATTAACCTCTCAGGGGCTATCTAACTGGCAATCAATTAAAGCAATTGCGTTAACTTTACCAGGCAGTAAACTCATTAAAGAGACCCCAAATTATCTGCATATAACCTGTTCTAGCCAATTTCTTGGTTTTATCGATGATTTAGAGATTCAACAAAAAAATGATCATCTCGATGTACGCTCGGCATCACGAGTGGGCTATTACGATTTTAACGTCAACCGTAATCGAATCGAACTTTTGGAAAAGAAATTGCTGAAGCAAGGGTATATATACCCAAGTGACTGACACATAACGATGATAGTTTAACCCGATAGAATAAATTGCCATAACCAATTGATAATAATTCTCACTTTCATGTAAGATAATAGACATAATTTTTATGATGGTAAGAATAATGGATAGAAAGTCGTTTACTGTTTTTAGTTTGGTGGGATTTTTTGCAATGGTCGCGATTCAATTAGGAGAGATCTGGCTCACTCACCACAATATTGATGCTGTTTTCTTTATTGTTCAGTGGCTTCCTCTTTATCTCGCTTGGGGTGCAATGGTGGCTATCGCATTATTGTACCGAAAATCAGATCCTGAACATAAACCGAACTGGCATATACAGTTATAAAAAAACCGCCTCACAAGGAGACGGCTTTATCTATTCTATTTTTGACGATTAATCTATCTGCTTATCTTTACTTAAAGAAAGTAACCAAATACAAATAGCAGCAACAGCAGCAAAACCGGATAAAATAATAACTGGCATTGCTGCATAGCCTAAGATATGCCAAATCACAGATTCAAGTGTACTCATACCTTATTCTCCTGTTATTGCCAGCCTTCGACATTTTTCATATCGGGTAATTTATGAGCAATACCCTTATGGCAATCAACACAGGTCTTGTCACCAGAAGCTAAGGCTGTTGAGTGCTGATTGGCACTACGAGGTGCTTGCTCAGAGAAATCCATATAATTAAATTCATGACAATTACGACACTCTTGTGAATTATTGTCTTTCATTCGTTTCCATTCACGTTCAGCTAAGTGTGCCCGTCGAGCTTGGAATTTCTCATCAGTATCGATTGTTCCCATCATATGAGCCACAATTTCTTTTGATGCCTGAACCTTACGTACTATCTTGTCTGTCCAATTATGTGGTACGTGACAGTCAGAACAAATCGCACGCACACCTGAACGGTTAGAATAGTGAATGGTTGATTTAATCTCTTTAACAATAGGAGCATGGCAACCAGAGCAAAACTCCTCGGTATTTGTCACTTCCATACCCGTATTGAAAGCACCCCAAAATAGCAAACCGCCCATAAAGCCCATAAACAGTACGATGCCAACAGCGACTTTACTTGGTGACTTTAAACGCCGCCAAAATGTCTTCAATAATTTCATTGCCAGCCCCTTGTTTAATGAGATTCTTGCAGTGCTTCAACACGCTTAAACTGATTACCAACAAGTGGTTTCGCATCAACTTGCGGTACGTGACACTGCTGACAGAAATAACGACTTGGAGACACATCAGACAAGACTTGACCTTGGCGAGGTGACACATAGTGAGTCACACTAATTTTGGTCGCCCCCATCTCTTTAGCATTTTTCCAACTGTGACATGCTAAGCATTTGTTGGCATTTAAATCGACTTCATAATTACGAATTGTGTGTGGAATCAATGGTGGTTGATACACATAATCGCTATCAATTAACGGTTGCTGCTTTGGCACGTGCTTCATAGGATCTGCAGGTCGAGATACGCTTAATTCAGTATCACCGCGAAGTGAAGCAAGTCCTCCAATACCACCTGCATAATGTTTCTCTAATTTTGCTACCGCTTGCTCAGTTGGATTGGTTGGCTCTTCTGCACTTTGAACGGCTCCTGCCAGCAGTAATCCAGAAGCAACGATGGCCATTAATAATCGTTTCATGATTCTCTCCGCCTTAGTTGGCTAATTCCTAATTCTGTTAAATGCGACGCCGCAACGCCGCTTTTAATCCCTTATGCTTTACGAATTTGAACTGGGCACTTCTTGAAGTCCGTCTGCTTAGAGAGCGGATCGGTCGCATCAAGAATCAACTTGTTCACTAAAATTCGAGCATCAAAGAATGGAATGAAGACCAATCCAACGGGAGGACGGTTACGACCACGAGTTTCTACTCGACAATTAATCTCACCACGACGAGAAGCAACAATCACTTCATCACCACGACGTAAACCACGATTTTTTGCATCATCTGGATGAATAAAGCAAAACGCATCAGGCACTGCTTTATACAATTCAGGAACTCGACGAGTCATTGTTCCTGTATGCCAATGTTCAAGTACTCGGCCTGTACACAACCACATATCGTACTCTTTATCTGGTGTTTCAGGTGCTGATTCAAATGGCGCAAAAATGATATTGGCTTTACCATCTGGCTTACCATAGAAGTAAAACTCACTACCTTCTGGTACATAAGGATCCGAACCTTCAGCAAAACGCCACTTAGTCTCTTTACCATTGACAACAGGCCAACGTAAGCCTCGAACATGATGATAAGTATCATATGGAGCTAAATCGTGACCATGTCCACGACCGAATGATGCATACTCTTCAAATAAGCCTTTTTGTACATAGAAACCTTGGGCTTGAGCGTCATCATTAAGCTCTTGAGCTTCAGTAAGTGGGAACTTGTCCACTTGACCATTTTTAAATAAGACGTCATACATAGTCTTACCACGGTATTCAGGCATTTGAGCGATAAGATCATCACCCCATACTTCTTCAACTTTAAAGCGCTTAGAAAATTCCATGATCTGCCATAGATCGGATTTAGCTTCTGCTGGCGCTTTAACTTGCTGATACCAAACCTGAGTACGACGTTCTGCGTTACCGTATGCGCCTTCTTTCTCAACCCACATCGCAGTTGGCAAAATAAGGTCTGCCGCTTGTGCCGTTACCGTTGGATACGGATCTGAACAGACAATAAAGTTATCAGGGTTGCGGTAACCTGGTAGACGTTCTTCATTGATATTTGGACCCGCCTGCATATTGTTATTACACATTACCCAGTATGCGTTCAGCTTGCCATCTTTTAGCATGCGATCTTGCAATACAGCATGGTAACCAGGTTTTGGTGGGATAGTACCTTCTGGTAATTTCCAAATTTTCTCAGCAATCGCGCGATGCTTTGGATTTGCTACCACCATATCAGCAGGTAAGCGGTGGGCAAATGTTCCCACTTCACGAGCAGTACCACATGCAGACGGCTGACCTGTTAATGAGAATGGGCTATTACCTGGTTGAGCAATTTTACCCGTTAATAGGTGAAGGTTATAAATCAGGCTCTGCATCCAAACGCCACGAGTATGCTGGTTAACCCCCATGGTCCAAAGTGACATCACTTTCGTTTTTGGAGCTGCATACATTTTTGCCATCGTCAGGAGCTTTTCAGGCTCAACACCCGACATTTCCGACGCTTTCTCCAATGTGTACTCAGCAACAGAGGCTTTATACTCATCAAACGTCATGGCAAACATTTCACCCGAGTTTGGATTTTTAGCTTTTTTCTGTAGTGGATTATCATCACGTAAACCGTAACCGATATCCGTTTGTGCGCGCTTAAAGTGGGTATGCTTATTAACAAAGTCCCAATTTACTGCATCATTTTGAATAATGTAATTAGCAATGTAGTTAGCAATTGCAAGGTCGGTTTGCGGCTCGAAGATCATGCCATTATCTGCTAACTCAAATGAGCGATGATAATACGTAGACAGCACATTGACCTTAACATGTGGATTACTCAAACGGCGATCGGTAATGCGAGTCCATAGAACAGGGTGCATTTCAGCCATGTTTGAACCCCAAAGCACAAAGGCGTCAGCATGTTCAAAGTCGTCGTAACACCCCATAGGTTCATCGATACCAAAGGTACGCATAAAGCCAACAACCGCTGATGCCATACAGTGACGAGCATTAGGGTCGATGTTGTTAGAGCGGAAACCTGCTTTCATCATTTTAGATGCAGCATAACCTTCCATTACCGTCCATTGGCCCGAACCAAACATACCAACACCTGATGGGCCTTGTTTTTGTAGTGCTTGCTTCCACTTCTCAGCCATTACATCAAATGCGTGATCCCAAGAAACTGCTGTAAACTCACCTTCTTTGTCGTATTGACCATTTTTCATACGTAGCATCGGCGTTTGTAAGCGATCGTTGCCATACATGATTTTTGATAAGAAGTAGCCTTTAATACAGTTTAAGCCTTTGTTCACTGGCGCTTCAGGGTCGCCTTGAGTTGCTACAACACGGCCATTTTGGGTGCCAACAAGAACAGAACAACCTGTACCACAAAAACGACAAGGCGCTTTATCCCATTTAATTTTGGTTTCATCTGAACTTACGATTAAGTTCGTTGCAGATGTTGGCAGAGAGATCCCCGCCACAGCAGCTGCGGAAGCTGCAGCATTCGCTTTCACAAATGCTCGTCTTGTCATCTTCATGCGTTGTCCTCAGATTGCGTCTCAAAGTGCTCAATTTGGTGATACACCAAAAACGTTGCTAACACGTGGTCTAAATTATTAATTTTATCTATTGTGTCAGTCACATAGCCTTGATTCTCTGTTTCAAGGACTACCACGACCTTTCCTTCTACACTGTCGCCATATATTTCAGTATTTGGCAGCTGTAAGATTTGCTCTTTAACTTGTGGCAAATATTCTGGATTAACATGCACGACTAAACTGGAAATATGAACT
Source organism: Photobacterium damselae (assembly GCF_003026815.1). Classification (GTDB taxonomy): domain Bacteria; phylum Pseudomonadota; class Gammaproteobacteria; order Enterobacterales; family Vibrionaceae; genus Photobacterium; species Photobacterium damselae. Next base: position 477,636 of record NZ_PYOG01000001.1, read on the forward strand.
TCTTGTACAGCCATGCTTACTCCTTCGATTGATGGGCTGTTAATGTAATGGCACTAACGGGACAAGTTGATAAACACGCCCCACACCCAGTACATTTATCAGTATCAAGTTGAGGAACCGCACAGCTCCCAACTTGAAGTTGAAATGAAATCGCCTGAGTCTCACACATATCACCACAGCTTCTGCATTCAACATTCTGGAGAGCGATACAATTGTTCTGAATGTCAATTCTGTTATGCCATGGTGATTGTTTCTGCTCTAAAAAAAGCGATTCGGGGCAAGCATCAGCACATTGATAACAAAATGTGCATTCTCCTTCTCCCTGCTGAAAATTCACTTCGGGGAACCCTCCATCCCCGACTGCGATAATCTGTGTTTCACAAGCTGTTATGCATTTTTTACAGCGTGTACAGCGATCAACAAATTCAGCTTCAGCAATACTCCACGGAAGCCTTGCCCACTCTCTAGCTTGCCGCCGTGAAAATAAATTTCGTCTTGATTTATCAAACATCACTCAATATTTTTATGAATAGATATGAACAAATGGTAGTAGGCTTCCTCAGAGAATCACAAAAAAATCCTCAAAAACGTCACAGCACCATTCATAAAACTTCATTTTTTGTTATGAGTAGTCTAATTATTGAAATAAATGCTTAAATACCCCCTAAGAGGTAATTACGGGGTAGAATTGCGATAGATCAACAAATCTTAAGGGGAAAGCGCTCAATATTTGCGCCCCTCACCCTTTTGTTGCAGCGAAATAAAGATAGGACTGAAATAACGTGCCGAGCCGACCATTTAAGCCAGTGACCACCACAATAGCGAGAGCCATGCTCTGTATTTTGCTGCTTTCGGTGATCACAACCAGCTTTGCCTTATTAACGTTGGCTTCTAGCTTAAACGATGCTGAAGCTGTAAACGTGTCAGGTTCGCTTAGAATGCAAAGCTATCGTTTGGCTTATGACATTCAAACACATTCGGAACAATTGCCTCATCATATAGCTAAATTTGAACACTCATTATTTGCAGAACCGATGGCTGAACTCGACTCTCTAATAGTGCCAAGGCGGATCAAATTGCATTACTATAGCTTGATCGATAGATGGCATGAACTCAAACCAGATTCCTTAGCAAAACAGCAGAAGTACCTGACAAATGTTGCTGACTTTGTAACTCGTATTGATAAGTTTGTGTTTGAACTACAAGAATTTTCTATCACAAAACTGCGTATGCTTGCGGTATTAGGAGGGATGGGATTAACCCTGATTCTTTGTGTCGCCCTTTTTGTGATTCATTTTACTCAGCGCCAAGTTGTTACCCCGCTGAATCGCCTTGTTAGTGCCAGTAAACGAATTAAACAAGGTGAATTTGATCTTCATTTAGCGATAACCAATAACAACGAATTAGGCCTTCTTACCAATACTTTTAATACAATGGCATCTGAACTGGGTAAGCTTTATCACGGGTTAGAGCAAAAAGTGAATGAGAAAACTCATCGATTACGGCATGCTAATGATTCATTACAAATTCTATATCAATGTTCTCAAGAGCTTTCTGTAAGCAGACTCAGCGAAGAAAATTTTCATACCATGCTCAATACGTTAGTAGCATTAGAAGGCCTAACCGCAGTAAAGCTCAGTATTAGTGAGAGTAATGGACATCAATATGAGATCGAATCCGGTGTTGTCGATATTCATTGCTCTTGGCACTATCAGGATTTGGCTATTGATGGCGAAGTATTAGGACAATTATGGTGGCAATATTCACTGCCATGCCCCGATCAAGCTCTAATCGATAATATTGCGCGAATTCTTGCTCGTGGTATTTACTATAACCGAGCTCAAAAACAGACCGAGCAGCTGCTGATCATGGAAGAGCGAGCGACCATAGCTAGAGAACTTCATGACTCTTTAGCGCAATCGCTCTCTTATCTAAAAATACAGTTAACATTGCTTAAGAGGCAGATAAATAAAGATAATTCTCAGCAAGCAAAGGAAATTTTAGCGGATATTGAACAGGGGTTGTCAGGAGCATATACTCAGCTTAGAGAGCTATTGAGCACATTCCGGTTAACCGTTGCAGAAGCGGATTTTGCTCAAGCTTTAACCACTATGGTTGAACCATTAGAAGAGCAAACCAATGCCGTGATTGTGGTCGATAATCAACTCTCATCACTGCATTTGCAAGCCCATCATCAAATTCATCTTTTACAGGTCATACGAGAAGCACTACTTAATGCTATCAAACATGCCAATGCGGATGAGATCTTAATTCGATGTTTACAACAAGGCGACAAAATTGCCATTTCAATTAAAGATGATGGTGATGGTTTTGATCCTAGAAATCCAAAGCTTAACCACTACGGTTTAGCCATTATGAATGAGCGGGCAGCTCGGTTACATGGGCAGTTAGAGATCCATACTCAACCGCAAAAAGGCTGTGAAATTGAGCTAACATTTTTATTACCAAAGGAAGACCAAAATGAGTAATTGGCAAATTATCATTGTGGATGATCACCCACTTATGCGTAGAGGTATCAATCAGTTACTTAGTTTTGAGCCTGAGTTCAATGTGATCGGAGAAGCCAGTAATGGGGTAGATGCGGTTGCTTTAGCATTGGAGACCAATCCAGATCTGATTCTACTCGATCTTAATATGAAAGGGATGTCAGGTTTAGATACCCTAACCGCAATGCGTAATGAAGGGATCAGCTCCACTATTGTTGTCTTAACCGTTTCAGACAGTAGAGCTGATATTAAAGCCCTTGTTGCCGCAGGAGCTGATGGCTATTTACTAAAAGATACCGAACCCGATGAATTGATCGCTCTTCTTCATCAAGCTCTTGCAGGAGGAGAAGCATACAGTTCTATTGTAAAAGAGTATTTAAGTGATGACTTAGCACAAGACTCGCTACTGAGCACACTAACCGATCGTGAACTGCAAATTTTACAAGAAGTGGCGAAAGGTCATCGCAATAAGCAAATTGCCGACACGCTGTTTATCTCAGAATCAACCGTGAAAGTTCATATGAAAAGCTTGCTGAAAAAACTGCAAGTGAAATCAAGAACCGCAGCCACTGTTTTGTATCTAGAATCATTAGGTCAGTAACGATAAAACACAAAAAAACCGCTGTCATTCCTAGTATTGGCAGCGGTTTGCTCTTATTGAGATTGGTCTAATCTCACTGCATCAATTCAAGGCTATAATCAGATCCTTTTCGCGACTTTCGACCCAAGAAACATCAAATGGTCCCCAATCACTCAACTTATAATAACCATCATTATGTCGACGACCATCTTGAATGAATGTGAGCTCGATTCCTAAACCAGGTAGCGCTTTCAGTACATCTTGAATGGTACGACGCGGCCAACCCGTTTGTTCAATTAAACGAGGAACATTAGGGCGTTCCAAATGCTCGACCAATAGCGCTAAATATAAACGACGCGCAAAAACAGGATTCAATTCCATTGAGACCTCCATACTATACTGAGGTCTATTATTCTCTGTTCCACGCAAATCATGTTGCGTTTGATCAATTAGGCACACGGTTTAATAACGACCACAGTTTAATTTCTCGATCCTGACCTCATTTTTTATTTCAAATAAATTTGAATGCGTTAACTTTTGTAATTTTCTTACTTAAAACTCGCTGGCACAGAATCGAAACTAGACAGAGTCCTACTAACGCAGGTAGAGTTTCTCAATTAACTCAAATAAAGATCTCAATGGCTTACAAGGTAACTCATTTGCATTGAATTCATACCTTCCATTAGAGTAGAACAATACAGAGGAAGACTCAGCATGACAGAACCAACTATCGCTTACGGCATTAAAAACTGCGATACCATCAAAAAAATGAAGAAATGGTTAGACGCCGAGAATATCCCTTATACATTCCACGATTATCGTGTTGATGGTATCAATAAAGAGATGTTGGAGACTTTTATTGCCGCATTAGGCTGGGAGAGCTTAATCAATAAACGTGGAACCACTTATCGTCAATTGACTGATGAGCAAAAAGCAGGGCTAGACCAAGCCTCTGCGATTGAGATTATGTTAGATAATCCAGCCATCATTAAGCGTCCGGTATTACTTCATAATCACGCTTATCATTTAGGCTTTAAACCCGAACAATACCAAGCTATTTTTACTCAACAATAAGGATTCAAGGATGTCAGATAGTCCTGTTATTTCGCTGGCTAAGGATTTGCTCAGCCGCCGCTCCGTCACTCCTGAAGATGCTGGCTGCCAAGATGTAATGATAGAGCGTTTACGCCAACTTGGTTTTTGTATTGAAACCATGGTATTTAACGATACTACTAACTTATGGGCTCGCCGAGGCACTCAAGCTCCCCTGTTTGTTTTTGCTGGCCATACCGATGTAGTCCCATCTGGCCCAATAGAGCAATGGCATACTCCTCCTTTTGAGCCCACGATTAAAGATGGCATGCTATATGGGCGAGGAGCTGCCGATATGAAAGGTTCCTTAGCCTGCATGATTGTCGCTATTGAACGTTTTATTGCAGAAAACCCTGATCATCAAGGATCTATCGGTCTTCTTATCACCTCAGATGAAGAAGGGCCATTTATTAACGGGACAACACGTGTGGTTGATACGCTCGAAGCACGTAATGAAAAAATTGATCTCTGCATTGTGGGCGAACCATCTTCAACGCTTGTTGTGGGTGATGTGGTCAAAAATGGACGTCGTGGATCCATTACAGGCGATCTAACTGTAAAAGGGATCCAAGGCCATGTTGCCTACCCTCACCTTGCAGATAATCCCGTTCATCGAGCTCTGCCTGCACTGGCTGAGTTAGCGGCAAAAACATGGGATAACGGCAATGACTATTTTCCGCCGACCAGCTTTCAGATCCCCAATATCAACGCAGGTACAGGAGCATCAAATGTCGTTCCTGGAGAGTGTCAGGTTCAATTTAACTTCCGTTTTAGTACCGAATTAACCGATGAAGCGATCAAAGCTCAAGTTCATGAGATTTTAGATCAACATCAGCTCGACTATCACTTAAACTGGACACTCAGCGGTCATCCATTCTTAACCGAAAAAGGAACACTCGTTGATGCTGTGGTGGCCGCGATTGAAGAAGTCGCTCATATCACCCCCGAGCTTTCAACCAGTGGTGGCACTTCAGATGGTCGATTTATCGCACGTACAGGAGCTCAAGTGATCGAACTGGGGCCAGTTAATGCGACAATTCATAAAGTTAACGAATGTGTCAAAATAGAAGACCTTGAACTGCTTACTGACATGTATCAAAAAGTGCTTGAAAAAACATTAGCTTAGTCTGAATTATTCTCGCGAAAATAAAGGCTTATTGCTATGCTGATAAACAAATGATGAAGCTAACTAGATAGAGGTGCAAATGGAGTGGCTCTTTAATCCGTGGGTAATATCGTTAATTATCGTAGCAGTGATTGCCAGCAATATTGCGGCTCTTAAATACACCGCACATATGAAGTTTGGTCAGAAAGAGAAAATTGACTATCTCCGAGAAAAACAGCAGCGTGAAGCCGCATTAAAAGCAGAGCAAGAAAAAGAACGCGCGAATTCAGAACAAGATCCAAAATAAAAAAACGGCTGAAGCATCACACTTCAGCCGTTTTTCAATGGAGACAGATTAAGCTCGACTTAAATAGTCCGCAACGCCTACCCATTTATAACTGGTTAACTCTTCTAAGCCCATTGGCCCGCGAGCGTGCAACTTCTGAGTAGATACCGCAACTTCAGCACCTAAGCCAAATTGTGCACCATCAGTAAAACGAGTTGATGCATTGACATATACCGCTGCAGAGCCTGCCGCATTAACGAAACGCTCAGCAGCCATCAAATCATTTGTTAGAATCGAATCTGAGTGGCTCGCATTATGTTCGCGCATATGAAGAATAGCTTCATTAACATCAGCTACCACCTTGATACCAAGTGTATAGCTGAGCCATTCAGTATCAAAATCGCCGTCTTGAGCCAAGCGTAGTGATGAGGCTTTACCTTCCAATAGTGCAAATGCCGCTTCATCGGCAACTAAGGTCACTTTGCCAGCATTCATACGCTCAACCAAACGAGGTAAGAAAGCTTCCGCAATTTTCTCATGTACAAGTAGTGTATCCAATGCATTACATGCAGACGGACGTTGCACTTTAGCATTTTCAACCACATCCAGTGAGCGAGTAAGATCTGCACTGGCATCAACAAACATATGGCTAATACCAAATCCACCAATAATCACAGGAATGGTACTGTTTTCCTTACACATTTTATGTAAGCCTGCACCACCGCGAGGAATAATCATATCGACGTATTGATCTAAGCGCAGTAACTGAGACACATATTCACGGTCAGGTTGTTCAATATATTGAACCGAAGCCGCTGGAAGTCCTGCTTTATCTAATGCAGATTGAATGACTTTAACCAGTTCCATATTCGAATGGAATGTTTCACGACCACCACGCAAAATACTGGCATTACCTGTTTTTAGACATAAGGCCGCAATATCGATGGTTACATTTGGTCGCGCCTCATAAATAACACCAATAACGCCAAGTGGTACACGACGACGGCTCAAACGCATACCATTTTCCAGTACTCGGCAATCAATTTCAGAGCCAACGGGATCGTTTAGTTTAATGACATTACGAACATCATTAGCAATACCGACCAAACGATCTTTCGTGAGTAAAAGACGATCGATAAGTGCATCGCTCATGCCTGATTCACGCGCAGCTGCAATGTCTTTTTCATTTGCAGCTAAAATGGTTGCTTCTTGTACTTCCAATTCGTCTGCAATAATCGCTAGTGCTTGATTTTTCTGTGCTGTGGCAACGGTTGCCAGTTCAAAAGCCGCTTTTTGTGCAGCTTGACCCATTAATTCTAAATTCACGTCCAACTTCCCCTGCTGTATTCTTGTTATCTCTTCTGCCATTGTCGGTTATTCACCACAGAAAAGATATGCAATATATTGATTAATTATGCTTAGATCACAACCAAATCATCACGATGAATCGCAACATGACCATATTCATAACCAAGAATTTGATGGATATCATGACTGTGTTTTCCGGCAATTTTTAACATGTCAGTGCTGGAATAACGACTGATACCACGAGCCAGTAATACGCCATCTTTATTGAAGATACGGACAACTTCACCTCGTTCAAACTCACCTTTAACGCCAGTGATCCCTTTTGGTAATAGGCTACTACCACGTTCTTGAACAGCAACAACCGCACCATCGTCAATCATGATGTCACCCGCTGGAGGAGGACCTGCTAAAATCCAGCGTTTACGACTCTCAAGTGGACACTCAAGAGGTAAGAAACGAGTACCAACGGATTCGCCACGAGCTAAATCAATGATTACATCAGGTCGGCTTCCCGCTGCAATAACCACTTCAATACCCGCACGACGAGCAACATCTGCCGCTTGAAGTTTTGTAGCCATACCACCAGTACCAAGGCCACCGACACTGCCACCGGCAATGTTACGTAGTGTCTCATCAATAGTATGAACTTCACGAATAAGCTCAGCATCAGGGTTACTGCGAGGGTCTGCCGTAAATAAGCCAGGTTGATCGGTCAACAATAAGAGTTTATCAGCACCGGCTAAAATACCGACTAATGCAGATAAGTTATCATTATCACCAACTTTAATTTCAGTCGTTGCTACTGCGTCATTTTCATTTACAACAGGGATAATGCCATTATCAAGAAGCGCAACTAACATATCGCGCGCATTTAAAAAACGCTCACGATCGTTTAAATCAGCACGAGTTAACAACATTTGACCAATATTAAAACCGTAAATGCCAAATAAGCTCTGCCACTCTTGGATCAAACAACTTTGACCAACAGCTGCTAGTAACTGCTTACTTGCCATGGTTTTGGGCAGTTCGGGGTAACCTAAATGTTCACGGCCTGCTGCAATTGCACCTGAAGTTACCACAATAACTTTGTGACCTTCGTGACGAAGCATTGCACATTGACGCACTAGCTCAACCATGTGGGCACGGTTTAGCTTTAGAGTACCACCAGTTAGAACACTGGTACCTAGCTTAACAACTACGGTGTGCTTAACATCGGCACCGTTTTTTGTATTCGCTGTAAGTGTTTTAGATTCTGCCATCGGTTTTAAAAATAGGATGAATAATAAGAGTACCTTCCTTTTATCAATACCACGCAAAAAGCACAAGAAAAAAGCGAATTGAATAGCATGAATTCATACTTAAAACAGCTGTTGATGGTTTTTAGAACAAAAAAGTGCCCATCTCATCTATTTAGATAGAAAAAATGGACACTCTCTATTGGAAAAATATTTTATCGTAGCGAAAAAAAGAAGTGATTTTAGCGCTCTAATTGAGGCTCAGATAAGTCTTCGCTTGGTATTAACTCTAATTCGCTTTCATCAATCACAAACTGACATAGCTTCGGATAGAAATCGTTTAATGTATCCATAACCGCATCTTTGTGTTTTGCTGGTAACTTATCTTCACTCCAGTCACCATTAACATCATAGCGGCCAAAAAAATAGCGATAACTAAAACCACGCTCAGTTGGTGTTAATTCCATCCACCAGCCCCAAAACTCTCGCTTCTCAGGGTCTTTATTGGCATTAATACAACTGGCTAAACAGTCAAAGAAAAACAGCTCTGTACTGGTCTGTTCTTGACGTAAATATGGACCGATAGCGGTTAATTTTGTGACTAATCGGCCATAAGGGGGAAATGTTGCTGTTGTCATAGTCTACCCATCCATAGTTTGATTATGCAGCTAATCACCCATTAGCTAACTATCTAATAATTATGGACAAGTCTCTTGGGATAAACAAAAGTAAAACCAGTATAAAGTAAAAAAAAGCGCTAACCATCACAAGTTAACGCTTTAAATTTCAGCAAGTTGCTATTAATCTGCTAATACTTTTTCGTTTAACCACTCAACCACCATAGTCATGGCCCGATGATAACCATCATGAAGCGGCTTCTCTGGTAAGGTCACCGCTTTACCACGATAACTCGACATCGCAATCAGCTGATTATCCGATTCAGGACAAACAGGGTCATTTTTTAAACTCAAACCAAGCATAGGAATACCTACTGGGCGTCGACCAACAATACCTTGATTTTTTAATGACCAAGCAGGTAAATGAGATAATAACGCGGTTTTTGATACCCCATTTTTGCCCAAACGAGATGCTAAAACATCCAAATACATACGTGGAATTTGATCAAGCATCTTAGGTTGAGTAAAGAAGCTATGAATAATACCGCCTAAACTGATACAGGTTTTCAATCGAGCTGACTCAAGAAATCCCAATCGAATAGCTGCATTACCACCAAAGCGTAGACCTAACATCGCCACTTTATGATGATCTACCCAAGGGACATCACGCAGTTGCTGTAGTAAGGCTTGGTGCAATCGGCTGGTATCTTCAGTCAAACTCCAACGGGCACTGTAACCCACCGATGGCATATCAAGAGTGACCATAGCAAAACCAGCAGGACCTAAATAATCCGTGTATAAACGCCATAGATCGCACTGCATAGTATCTAAGCCACCGCTCACAATAACGGTCGGAAGCAGCTTATCGGTCCGAGGAAGATGAATAAACGCTTGGAACGTTTTACCCTCATATTTTACATCTATTGTGCGCATATCATGAGGACGTAACTCAATCGCTTCTTTATAACTTTGATTGGCGTGTAATTCTGCTTGAGCCGCTAATTCGTCCCCTTTGATATGAGGATAAGCTGCAATGCTGTAATGGATACTGGATTTAAACATCAGTTCAGCAGCAGTTTCTTGATTACCTTGTGATGCTTGGTAACGAGCTTGCTTATGATAGCGCCCTGCTATTTGCGACCACTCATAGTTCCAGTTACCAGGGCGATAACCAATCACGGTATCAAGAAGTGCATCATCGGTACGAGGAGCTTCTGTTGAAGTGATACGAGCCAAGACTTCTTCAAGCACAATGGGATCAACCCCTTGCCAGATCCATTGCGGACGACGCAAAACTCGATACCATCCCGTTTCACTATCGCCATCAATTGCGTTATGCACCGCTGTATCACTATGAGCAATTTTCACTAAATTTGAGGTTTCTTTAATATTAGCTCTTGGTGCAAATAGTTTTTCAGACAGATTGGTCTTTGAAGATTCAGCCATAATAACTTCCCTAGCCGTTCAAGGGCATCACACTGCAACTTAGTTACAGTCGCCAAGAAAAAAGTATCTCAATGTAATACAGACAAACAGTAACGTACTGTTTCATTAGTTATTACATAGATAATTTGAATTGCAGATACTATAACAAGGCTAGTATGGGTTTGCTGTTAAATCATAAAAAAAGACGCTCAAAATAGAGCGCCTTTTAGTCAATCTTAGTTTACTGGATTTAGTAAACTACTTCTTATCGATGATCTTAACGTTTAGCGATAGGATCAACAAATGTTACGGCCATATCCCAAGGCTGTTCAATCCAAGTATCTTGAGGAATATCAACAACAAAATCATCTACAAGGTGCTTACCTGCAGGCTTTGCACATACAGTCACAAACTTACCACGAGGGTACATTTCGCGGATTTTCTCAGCAGTACCGCCTGTATCAACCAAGTCATCAATGATAATGAAACCTTCACCATCACCATCAGCTTGCTTAAGAACACGCATATCACGTTGGTGATCGTGGTCGTAGCTAGAAATACACACGGTATCGACATGACGAAGGCCTAACTCACGAGCCAAAATCGCTGCAGGTACTAAACCGCCACGGCTTACTGCAATAATACCTTTCCACTGATCGGCAGGTAGCAATTTCTCTGCTAACTGGCGAGTGTACATCTGCATGTTATCCCAAGTGATGACGAACTTCTGAGTCATAATCCAAAGAACCTCTGTTCTGATAAAACTGTAAAAATATAGAGGCTAAATAGAAACTATCTAGCCAAACTGAAACTTATAGAAAAATGATTTTAGCTAAGAACAGACCTGCAATGACCCAAACACTGACATTGATATCACGCCCTTTCCCGCTCATCACTTTTACTGCTGCGTAAGTAATAAAACCAAGACCAATCCCTTCTGCAATTGAGTAGGTTAAAGGCATTAATAAACACACTACAACAACAGGTGCTGCCTCGGTAAGATCACGCCAATCTACGCTCACCAACCCAGATATCATTAAAATTGCCACATAGAATAACGCACCAGCGGTTGCATAAGCAGGAACCATACCGGCAAGTGGCGCAAAAAATAAAGCTAACAGGAATAATACACCGACTGTGACAGCAGTAAGACCTGTACGTCCTCCAACTGCTACACCCGACACACTTTCAACAAAAGAGGTGGTATTGGATGTACCTAATAACGCACCAACCGATGTTGCTGTACTATCAGCTAATAATGCACGACTTAAACGTGGCAGTTTGCCATCTTTATCCATCAGATTTGCTTTTGTTGCTACACCAACTAATGTGCCTGCAGTATCAAACAAATCAACAAATAAGAAAGCAAATACAACTGAAATCAGGCCCACTTCCATTGCACCTGAAAAATCTAACTGCATAAAGGTTGGTGCAAGACTTGGTGGCATAGAAACAACACCGTTATACGTCACTTCACCAAAAATAATGCTAATGCCAGTAACAACCAAAATAGCGATTAATACTGCAGCTTTATAACCACGATGAACCAAAGCGATCGTTAAGAAAAAACCTAAAGCTGCCATAACAGCTGGGAAACTGGTTAGATCGCCTGCACTCACTAACGTTGCAGGATTATCAACAACGATACCCGAACTTTGAAGGGCAATAAAAGCAAGGAATAAACCTATACCTGCCGATATCCCGATCCGCAAAGAATGAGGGATGGCATTAATTATCCATTCACGAACTTTAAGCAAACTCAGGGCGATAAAACATAAGCCAGATAAGAAAACCGCAGCTAATGCAACTTGCCAAGTATAGCCCATACCAAGTACAACGCTGTAAGTGAAAAAGGCATTAAGACCCATACCTGGCGCTTGAGCCACCGGATAATTCGCAATAAAGCCCATCACAAAACAGCCAATCATGGCAGCAAGACAGGTCGCAACAAACACTGCGCCCTTATCCATACCGGTATTGGCCAGCATTGTTGGATTCACAAAAATAATATAAGCCATGGTGAGGAACGTTGTTACCCCAGCTAACACCTCAGTACGAACATTCGTACCGTTTTCCTTTAACTTAAACAGTTTTTCGAACATGCAACTCGGTTCCTTGGAGATTTATGCATAAAAGTAAAATAAAAATAGAAAACGTTTGCGCAGCCTATTTTTGGGGTGGGATTATAGTCGTAGAAGTGATGGATTTCCACTATTTACCCTGACAATTGCCAAAAAAGTAATAGATTAGAGTTCTATTTATACTCAACAGAAACTTAAAGATAAAAAGACCTTTAAAAGCAATAAGATAAATAAAATAAGTGTGATTGTTTTTTCAACAACTAAAAAATGAAGAATGCCATTCTTAAGCAAGTTTGCTTTTAAAAGCATAAAAAAACGCCACCCCAAACTGGAGTGGCGGCAGAATTGTTGCAAATAACCACATTTGGCTATTTAAGAATTCTTAATTTTAGGGGGGTGAACATAATGTTCGGTGTTGCTGTATCAGAAAATACAACAGCACAAATTCAATTATTTATAACCGAAAGAACTTGGGTAAGTGAAGTTACCAGTATAGATAGAACGGTTATTCCAAAAATGCGCAATAGAAGAAAATAGTTTCATTGTTATCACCTTAATCATAAGTAATCCAAAAACATGCGTCATGCATGGCTCAAGTCCTTGGAGCAATTTAGACCATCATTGGTCCCACTTAATCTCGGTTCCTTGGAGGCGATATTCTCGGGCTCATCCTGAGCGTTTAGTGTATTTACTTCGTTTTCTTTGAAGATGCTGAAATCATAACCATATAGTAATTTAATTACAAGCATTTTCTTTAAGTTCGTCACACTTTTTACAAAAAACACTTTATTCTGACATTATACGGTAATTTTATTACACCAATAACGAGCAGCTTTTATTCAACCAACCAATTATTCAAAGTCATTTCTTCTTTTTGCTCAATGCGCCAGTTAAAAAACAGTCAAGTTTCTACAAAATCGTATAGCGTTATGACAATCAGAGTGATGGAGAGCTCACATTCCCTTTCAAGCAAAGAATTTTTCACTATCACGGCCAAAGACACAGTGGTATGCTGACTCCATTCGTGATAGTTAATATCACTATCATTTCGGTTATCTAAAGCAGCATTAGACTGTTCTTTAGGTAAAACCTCAGTCCAAGATTCTATAAAGGGAGACTGCTGTGTCTGAAATCAGTCAACTTTCACCAAAAGCGTTATGGCAATTTTTCGATAAAATTTGTTCTATTCCTCACCCATCAAAGTATGAAGAGCAACTAGCACAATACATTGTTAGCTTTGCTCAACAAGAAGGCCTTGATGTTCGTCGCGATAATGTTGGTAACGTAATCATTAAAAAGCCAGCAACGCCAGGAATGGAAGATCGTAAAGGTGTGGTTCTACAAGCACACATCGATATGGTGCCTCAGAAAAATGAAGACACAGCTCACGACTTCTTAGTTGATCCTATCCAACCATATGTAGATGGCGAATGGGTTACTGCTAAAGGTACTACTTTAGGTGCTGATAACGGTATTGGTATGGCAACATGTCTTGCTGTTCTGGCTGCAAAAGATATTGAGCATGGTCCTCTAGAAGTTCTGCTAACTATCGATGAAGAAGCAGGAATGACAGGCGCTTTCGGTCTTGAAGCGGGTTGGTTAGAAGGTGATATTCTTCTTAATACTGACTCCGAGCAAGAAGGTGAAGTTTACATGGGCTGTGCTGGCGGTGTAGACGGTGCGATCACTGTCGAAATTGCTCGTGAAGCTACCCCATCAGAGCTTGTTGGTGCAAAACTTGTTATCAAAGGCTTGAAAGGTGGTCACTCAGGTTGTGATATCCATACTGGTCGCGGTAATGCAAACAAATTGCTTGGTCGCTTCTTATTTGGTCACGCTCAAGAATTAGGTTTGCGTTTAGAAAGCATCACTGGCGGTAGCCTTCGTAACGCTATTCCTCGTGAAGCAAATGCCGTTGTGGCACTACCAGCTGCTAATTTAGATAAACTAAATGAACTGTTTAGTCATTATCAAGATCTGCTAAATGCTGAGTTAGGCCATGTTGAAACTGACATTAACCTATTTATTGAAACTCAAGAGCAACCAGCCCAAATCATGGCTCTTGCAGATCAAAACCGCTTAGTTGCTGTGCTAAATGCATGCCCTAACGGCGTGATCCGTATGAGTGATGACATTCAAGGTGTTGTTGAAACCTCTCTAAACGTAGGTGTTATCACAACGGAAGAGAACAAAGTTACTATTCTTTGTTTGATTCGTTCGCTTATTGACTCAGGTCGTAGCAACGTTGAAGGCATGCTTAAAGCTGTTGCCGAACTGGCTGGTGCAGGCTGTGAGTTTGCAGGAGCTTACCCAGGTTGGAAGCCAGATGCAGACTCTGAAATCATGCATCTATTCCGCGATACTTATAACAATATGTATGGCCGTACACCAAATATCATGGTGATTCATGCAGGCCTTGAATGTGGTCTATTTAAGAAGCCATACCCAACTATGGATATGCTATCTTTCGGTCCAACAATTAAGTTCCCACACTCACCAGATGAAAAAGTTAATATCGAGACTGTTGCCCTATTCTGGGATCAAATGGTTGCGATCTTGAAAAACATCCCAGTTAAACACTGAGTTTCTGGTTAAAGAAAAACGAGCATCGTAAAGGTGCTCGTTTTTTTATATTTAAAGTAACAATAAACTAAAAATCCCAAGCAAGTTGCTGCGCCTTTAGCCCTTGTTCAAGTCCAACACTCAAACCAATTAAACGAATTTCTCGCCCCTGTTGACGCGTCATCGCCTCTTGCAACAATCCAGCAAATTGCTCTTTTGTTAATTTAGGGAATGAATGCTCAACCGTAGTCTGTTGGAAATCAGCAAACTTTACCTTAACACCTTGTTTGGCAATATTAAGCTCAGGTCGTACCCGTTGTAATCGCTGCTCTAATTCAGGATAGAGCTTTTCTACAACTTGCCAACACTCATCATAGGTTGAGATATTATGAGCAAAAGTACGTTCAACACCTACCGACTTTGCTTTACGCTCAACGACCACTTCTCTTGGATCAATACCATGAGCACGATTCCATAGTGATTGACCAAACTTACCAAATTGCTGCATTAACAGTGTACGATCGTAATTTTGAACATCTTTGCCAAGATACAAACCTTTATCATGCAGTTTTTGTAACGTTACCTTCCCCACTCCTGGGATCTTTTCTAACTTAAGCTCTGTCACAAAAGGCAGTATTTGCTCAGGAGTTACCACATATTGCCCATTGGGCTTATTCATATCAGAAGCAATTTTAGCAACAAACTTGATCGGGGCAATACCGGCTGATGCGGTAAGTTGTAACTCACGCTCAATCGTTTGACGGATATCTTGCGCAATCAAAGTTGCAGAGCCACGAAACATCTCACACTCTGTGACATCTAAATAGGCTTCATCAAGTGATAAGGGCTCAATTTTATCGGTATAGCGGCGAAAGATTTCGCGGATCTGCTGCGAGACTTGCTTATAGACCTCCATTCGACCTCTAACCAAAGTCAGATGAGGACACAGTTTTAATGCTTTTCCGGTTGGCATAGCAGAGTGGATACCGTATTGCCGGGCAATGTAATTACACGTACTGACAACGCCACGCTCTGAGCGTCCACCAATCGCCAACGGTACTTGTTGCAATTCAGGGTCATCTCTCATTTCTACAGCTGCATAAAAGCAATCCATATCAACATGGATGATTTTACGAACGGGTTCTGTTTGAGGAGAAATTAGAGACATAGAAAGCACTGTTTATTCATACAGCACTATTATAGCGGGAAATGGGGAAAAAGGTCTAGGGTCTAGGGTCTAGGGTCTAGGGTCTAGGGTCTAGGGTCTAGGAATGTGTTGACTAAGCCTAACGATATATCAAGCTTTTCACTCCTAAACCCTATCCTAAATTTTTCTAAGCTCTAGCTTCTAGAAACTTAAATCATTTAAATAATCTGATTCTTCTTCCACTCAGCCTGACGTGCTGCACGAGCTTCACGTTTTTTGCGTGCATCACACGGTTCAGGACAATCACACTCTTTATCGATGCCCACTGAACCTAAGCCACCACAGCTACCGCTTACGGTTTTACGCTGGAAGATGTACCCTACGGCCATTGCAACAATAACCAATAGGAAAACAGCAAATGTTGTAAGATATACAGCCATGACTACCTCTATCTACTAATTTTTCTTAACGACGTACTGTGCAAACGTATCAGAAGCGTATTCTTTAAAGCCATCTTTAGTTTTCACAATAAGCATTACAGGAAGTTGTTCTTTGTTTGCTAACGCAATTGATTCGTGCTCACCCATAACAGAGAATGTCGTAGCATAAGCGTCTGCCGTCATGCTGTTTGGGCTGATCACAGTAACAGAAACCACATGGTTCGCAATAGGTTTACCGGTACGAGGGTTGATTAAATGAGAATAACGAACCCCATCTTGTTCAAAGTAATTACGGTAGTCACCTGACGTTGCAATGCCGTTATCACCAACTTGGATAATATCTTGAACCGCACGTTCATTACTAATCGGTTTTTCAATCGCAATACGCCAAGGGACATTATTTACGTTTGCCCCTTTAACTCGGATCTCACCACCGACATCAACCATATAGTCTTTAATATTTAAACTTGCTAGATATTCCGCGATAACATCAACACCATATCCTTTCGCAATCGATGAAAGATCCACATAAAGGCCAGGGATATCTTTAATCAGCTTATTATCGTCAGTAACCGATAGGTGATGGTAACCCACTTCAGCTTGACGAGAAGCTAACTCTTGTTCAGTTGGCATTTTCTCTGGACGCGCTTCAGGACCAAAACTCCACAAATTAACCAAAGGTCCAACCGTGACATCATAAGCACCATTAGACAACTGAGAAATACGCAGAGCTTCACGAATGACTTTTGCTGTTGCCGCTGAAACTGGGAATGGCTCACTGCTTTGATGCTGATTAAATCGACTCAGTTCAGAACTAGGACGATATGTCGACATCTGATCATTGACTAACTCAAGTTTACGATCAATTTCAGCCTTAATGGTTGCTGGTGTTGGTAAATCGGGTTGAGAAATATACTTAATCGAGTAATAAGTTCCCATTGTCGTGCCATCTAAATGCACTTGCTCGCGCTGGTCCCCACACGCTGTTAAAAATAGACTGACAGCCAAAATAGCGGTCAATCGAACCCAGAGTTGTTTCATTATGACTCCTAACTTCTAAATCATTTTTAATTATGATTAGTAAGTGCCTGCTTACACTATATACATAGATATATAAATAGATATTTGATAATAACCATAATGAAAGATGATTTAGTTGCTCATCATTTCACATAAAGACTTACTGTTTTAAAGGGCTTTATAACGCCATGACGAAAAAAGGCTGACCACTCTCATGGTCAGCCATTTCATTAGTGCGTTATAGGCTTATTAGCCACCGAAATCATCAAGAAGAATGTTTTCGTCTTCAACACCAAGATCTTTTAGCATGCCGATAACAGCAGCGTTCATCATTGGTGGACCACACATGTAGTATTCACAGTCTTCTGGAGCTTCGTGATCACGTAAGTAGTTCTCATAAAGAACGTTGTGAATAAAGCCAGTGTAACCATCCCAGTTATCTTCTGGTAATGGATCAGACAGTGCACAATGCCATACAAAGTTATCATTCTCAGCTGCTAGCTGATCGAAATCTTCTACGTAGAACATTTCACGCTTAGAACGTGCACCGTACCAGTAAGACATCTTACGCTTAGTGTGTAGACGCTTAAGCTGGTCAAAGATATGTGAACGCATTGGCGCCATACCAGCACCACCACCAATAAATACCATTTCGTTGTCAGTTTCTTTCGCGAAGAACTCACCGAATGGACCTGAAATCACACACTTATCACCTTCTTTAAGCGACCAAATGAATGATGACATTTGACCCGGTGGTACGTCTGGATTGTTAGGTGGCGGAGTTGCGATACGTACGTTAAGCAAGATAATACCGTGCTCTTCTGGGTAGTTCGCCATTGAGTATGCACGAATGATAGGCTCATTCACGATTGACTCGTAGCGGAACAAGTTAAACTTATCCCAGTCTTCACGGTACTCTTCAGGTACATCGAACTCAGAGTACTTAACATGGTGAGCAGGTGCTTCGATCTGAATGTAACCACCAGCACGGAATGGTACTGATTCGCCATCTGGAATCTGAAGCTTAAGCTCTTTGATGAAGGTTGCTTGGTTATCGTTAGAAATAACCGTACATTCCCACTTCTTAACACCGAAGATCTCTTCTGGAAGTTCGATGTCCATATCTGATTTCACGTTTACCTGACAAGCTAGACGCTCACCTTCACGTGCTTCACCTTTTGTGATGTGGTCAAGCTCAGTAGGTAGAATATCACCACCACCTGCTTTTACTTTCACGCGGCACTGACCACATGAACCACCACCACCACAAGCTGATGATACGAAGATACCGTTTGCCGCTAGTGCGCCAAGCAGTTTGCCACCCGCAGCGGTTTTAATCGCTTTTTCTGGGTCGCCATTTACAGAGATAGTAATGTCACCTGATGGTACTAGCTTAGATTTAGCGAATAGAATCACTAAAACTAGAGCCAGGATAATCAAGGTAAACATAACTACGCCAATAATAATATCCATTGACTATTCCTTACTTATCCTGATTACAGCTGTACGCCAGAGAAAGACATAAAGCCTAACGCCATTAGACCTACAGTGATAAAGGTAATACCTAGACCACGAAGACCTGGAGGCACGTCTGAGTACTTCATCTTCTCACGGATACCCGCAAGAGCAACGATTGCCAACATCCAACCGATACCAGAACCTAAACCGTATACGATAGATTCTGTAAAGTTGTAGTCACGCTGAACCATGAAAGATACACCACCAAAGATCGCACAGTTAACTGTGATTAGCGGAAGGAAAATACCTAGCGCGTTGTATAGTGGTGGGAAGAAACGGTCAAGAACCATTTCTAGGATCTGAACTAGTGCAGCAATTACACCGATAAAGGTGATGAAGTTCAGGAAGCTTAGATCAACACCTTGAACTAATGCGCCATCTTTTAGCAAGTAAGTGTAAACAAGGTTGTTCACAGGTACAGCGATAGTCAGTACTACAGTTACTGCAATACCAAGACCAAAAGATGTTTTTACTTTCTTAGATACCGCTAGGAATGTACACATACCTAGGAAGAAAGAAAGTGCCATGTTCTCGATGAAGATCGAACGAACTAATAGACTAATATAGTGTTCCATGTTCCCCTTACTCCTTCGCTTCTACTTGTTCTGGACGGAAAGTACGAATAATCCAGATCATGAAACCGATTAGGAAGAAAGCAGACGGAGCCAACAGCATCATACCGTTTGGCTGGTACCAACCACCATCAGAAACAAGTGGTAGAACCTGAACACCGAATAGCTTACCTGAACCTAGTAGTTCACGGAAGAATGCTACTGTGATA
The DNA here is from genome assembly GCF_003026815.1 of Photobacterium damselae. Classification (GTDB taxonomy): domain Bacteria; phylum Pseudomonadota; class Gammaproteobacteria; order Enterobacterales; family Vibrionaceae; genus Photobacterium; species Photobacterium damselae. The sequence goes on from NZ_PYOG01000001.1 coordinate 497,340, forward strand.
AGTACAAAACCGTAACCAAGACCATTACCGATACCATCGATGAATGATGGTAGTGGTGCAGATTTCATTGCGTATGCTTCAGCACGACCCATTACAATACAGTTTGTAATGATCAAGCCTACGAATACAGATAGCTGCTTAGAGATATCGTATAGATATGCTTTTAGTACCTGGTCAACCACGATTACTAGAGATGCGATGATCGCCATCTGAGCAATGATACGCACACTGTTAGGAATCTGGTTACGAACTAGAGATACGAATAAGTTAGAAAATGCAGTTACCGCAGTTACTGCTAGCGTCATAACAACCGCTGTTTCTAGTTTCGTCGTTACCGCAAGCGCAGAACAAACACCAAGGATCTGTAATGCAATTGGGTTATTGGCGATAAAAGGTCCAAATAGGATCTTTTTCATTTCTTTAGTATCAGCCATTGTTCAATTCCCCGTTACGAACCTTAGCTAGGAACGGACCAAAGCCTTGAGAGCCTAGCCAGAAGTCGAAGGTATGCTGTACACCATTACTTGTTAGTGTTGCACCAGAAAGACCGTCAACATCGTGCTCGCTTCCTGGCTGAGCGCCACCTTTAACAATACGAATCGCAGGTTTGAAATTCATATCGTACAGTTTCTTACCAACGAACTGAGAACGCCATTTGAAGTTCTCAACCTCACCACCAAGTCCCGGAGTTTCCGCTTGGTCGTAGTAAGTGATGCCGTCAATAGTGTTACCGTCAGTTGCCACAGCAACAAACGCGTACATCATTGACCATAGACCATTACCGTGTACAGGAAGAATCACTTTAGTAATTTTACCTGCTGCGTCTTTCACTAAGTAAACCTTAGCGATGTCTGCACGACGAATGATTTTAGCAAAGTCTTGTTCTGGAGAAAGCTTGATAGATTGCTTAGGATCTTTAGCAGCTGCACGTTGATTGTACTGATCTGCTGTTTGGCCTTCTTCAGATTTAGCTACGAACTCACCAGTTTTGATGTTAACAAGCTTAGGAACGATAAATTCGTTGTAAGTTTCTTTAACATTGGTGTTGTCTTTTAGCAGACCGGCAACAGACAGAATGTTACGTTGAACATCCAGAACTGCGTTGTCTTGCTGCTTAGAACGTAGTGATACCGCTGCTGTTGATACTACGATTGAACACACAAGGCTCAATGCGACAACAAAAATCAGCGTTCTAGAGAAGCTATCCTTATTACTTGCCATGACGAGCTAGTCTCCGTTTGATGTTGCGTTGAACAACTAGGTTGTCAAATAGCGGTGCGAACAGGTTAGCAAATAGAATTGCTAGCATCATACCTTCTGGGTATGCAGGGTTCACAACACGTACCATCACAGCCATTGCACCGATAAGTGCGCCGTACCACCATTTACCTTTATTAGTAAATGCTGCAGATACTGGGTCAGTTGCCATGAACATCATACCGAATGCAAAACCACCTAGAACTAGGTGCCAGTGCCAAGGCATGCTGAACATAGGGTTAGTATCAGAACCGATGATGTTGAACAGTGTCGCAGTTACGATCATACCGATCATTGTACCTGCGATGATGCGCCATGAAGCAATGCCCATAGCTACAATCATTGCGCCACCGATAAGAATGAACAGAGTCGATACTTCACCGATAGAACCTGGGATATGACCAACAAACGCGTCCATCCAAGAGATTGTGTGACCAGTTACTGTATTAACAACGCCAGCTTGACCACCTTGAGCCCATTGACTTAGCGGAGTCGCGCCAGAGAAACCATCTGCCGCAGTCCATACTAGATCACCAGAGATCTGAGCTGGGTATGCGAAGAATAGAAACGCACGACCTGCAAGAGCAGGGTTAAGGAAGTTACGACCTGTACCACCAAAGATCTCTTTTGCTACAACAACACCAAATGTGATACCTAGTGCTGCTTGCCATAGAGGAAGTGTAGGTGGAACGATCAATGCAAACAGGATAGAAGTTACAAAGAAACCTTCGTTAACTTCGTGCTTACGAACCATACAGAACAGCACTTCCCAGAAGCCACCTACAGCAAATACTACTGCGTAGATAGGTAGGAAGTATGTCGCACCAAGTAGCATTTTGCTACCCCAGCCAGCATCAACTGACATAGTGCCACCTAGCATCTGGGTAAACCAGTAATGCCAGTCGCCTGCAATAATCGCTGCTAGTTTATCACCAGCATACATGTGGTTTAGTGCAGTGATCGCTTGATCACCTACGTTGTACATACCCCAGAACATCGCCGGGAATACCGCAAACCAAACCATGATCATGATACGCTTCAGATCGATGCTATCACGAACGTGAGCACTTGAACGCGTCACTGTACCTGGAGTGTACATAAGAGTTGCGAATGCTTCATATAGAGCAAACCAACGCTCATGCTTACCACCTGGTTCAAAGTGGTGTTCAATGCTTTCTAGGAAATTCTTGAAACCCATGAATTACCCTTCCTTCTCGATTTTGTCCAAGCAGTTACGTAGCAGTGGACCAAACTCATACTTACCTGGGCAAACAAACGTACATAGTGCTAGATCTTCTTCGTCTAACTCTAGTGCGCCTAGTAATTGTGCACTATCGCTGTCGCCAGCACATAGGTCACGAAGCAGTAACGTTGGCTCGATATCCAATGGCATTACTTTTTCGTAGTTACCGATTGGCACCATAGCACGCTCACTACCATTCGTAGTCGTTGTCATATTGAACAACTGACCTTTGAAGAATTGGCTTAAGAATGTGCGAGTTACAGAGAACTTATTTTTACCTGGAACAATCCAGCCTAAAAACTCTTTCTCATAACCTTCACGAAGAGCCGAAACCTGTAGGTGGTAACGACCTAAGAATGCATGAGGACCTTCTGCCTTCACACCATTTAGTACCGAGCCAGATAGAACGCGCAGTTCACCAGGCATTAGTTCAGAATCAGTTAGTTGCTCAATTGAAGCACCGATCTGAGTACGTACTAAACGTGGCTTGTTTACTGCAGGGCCTGCAATAGCAACAACGCGATCAGTAAATAGCTCACCTGTAAGGAAAAGCTTACCGAACGCAATCACGTCTTGATAGTTGATGTACCAAGCAATGTTGTTTACATCAGCACCAAATAGCGTGTGAATGTGAGTACCAGGTAGACCTGCTGGGTGTGGACCCGCAAATACATGCTCTTCAACGTTAGCTTGAGTACAACGAGGAAGGCTTGCACCTGATTTACAAACATGTACTTTATCGCCAGTTAGACGAGATAGAACAGTCAAACCAGCAACAAACGCATCCGCTTGCTCTTGGATAATCATTTCAGGGTTAGCAGCTAGAGGATTAGTATCCATTGCAGTAACAAAGATAGCCTTTGTTTCTGAATCAATTGCTGGAACCTTGCTGAAAGGACGAGTACGAAGCGCAGTCCATAGACCAGACTCTACTAGTTGATCAACAATCGCAGAACGATCAAGTTGAGCTAGTTGATCCGCTTCATAACGGTTGAACGTGATTTGCTCATCGCCTTCAACTTCAATCACAACTGATTGAAGAACGCGCTTTGCACCACGATTGATTTCTGCAACCTTGCCAGCAGCTGGAGCTGTAAATTTCACGCCCGGATTCTTCTTATCTTCAAAAAGAACCTGACCTTTTTTTACAACATCCCCTACGCGAGTGTGCATCGTCGGACGCATACCCACGTATTCTTCGCCAAGCAAGGCGACTTTGTTGATGGCATGGCCATCGCTAATCGCCTGGGTAGGAGCTCCTGAAATAGGAAGGTCCAGACCCTTTTTTATTGTAATCATACGCACTTGCACTACATTAACGGGAAAAAGAATTTTCTATTGCGCAATTAAGACACGACTTTCCTTGGTCCGATGTTGACGACTTCATTGCCAACAACGCAACATCCTATTAACTTAACAATCACATTTAGAGTGTGTAAGTAATTTTTGAGCCCGCGATTCTAGCACTAAATGACAGGATTTTTCTATGCTAATCGGTCTTAATCGAGTCGAAAACTAGCGAACATTTAAACACAAGGGAAATCTTTAGCCATAAATTTGACATAACGCACAAATGTGAAAATATTACGTTTTAATAATTTCATTTCACTTAAATCAAGCTATTAACAAAATCAACTAAAACAATAAACATTTACAACAAGTGAATAATAACCACATCGTATTAATTGTTTTTATTTTGTCTCTTATTGTTAATAACAATTCACAATTGCGACTTTGTCTATTTATGCTGAAATCTCAGCTGTGTATTAATTAACCAATGATATAGGTATTAAGTAGAAAAAAGAATGGAGCTTGCCAAGGAATCCAGATAAAAAAAGCCATGACCTGCACAGCTTTTAGAAAAAAATCACGATTTTGAGCAAATCTCATGATAAATGCATCATTTTACCTACCCTAAATGAAAACCGCCTCGGCAATTAGGTGACTGAGGAGCCTCTTGCTGCTGTCGCCACTCATCAGGAGTATAAGTATGAATTGCTAATGCATGAATATGGTTAGCCAGTTCATCGGCTAAAATGCTATTTATTGCACGATGACGACCAAGCAGTCTTTGCCCTTCAAATAGCGCACTGACAACAACAACCTTAAAATGGCTCTCAGACCCCTCAGGAACATGATGCATGTAACTCTCATTAATAACCTCTAAATGGGTAGGAGAAAATGCCTGCTGCAGTTTATTTTCAATCTGAGTTTTAATCATTTTACTTCTCTTTTTGCTGATAGTTTTTGTTATGGTGAGACTTTACTTTGCACAAGCGGCATGTTCTGCGAAAATACGCAGCAGATTGTTAACATACCTAAAAGCTATTGCGAATGAAACTTGAGCTCTCTTTGCACGATCGCACCTTATTATTGGGTCGCTATCCTGCTCGTAAAAACGAAACTCTGCAAGCATGGGATGCCGCGGATGAGTATCTAATAAATCATATTCAGGATCTAATTCTAGACCCCGAACGTCCGATACTAATACTCAACGACAGTTTCGGTGCACTTAGCTGTTGGTTTGCTGATAAAGCTCCAGTTATTAGTATGACGGACTCTTTTGTGGCTAAACAAGGCCATTTAGAGAATCTCGCAGCAAATACTCTGCCGCCAGTAACCCTACTCTCTTGCTTAGATGAACTGCCTCACAACCCACAATTAGTTTTAGTAAAATTACCAAAGAGTACGCGTTTACTTCGTTGGCAATTACAGCAACTATGCCAGGCACTACCACAAGATTGCCAAGTAATTACGGCAGGTAAAGCGAAAGATATTCACTCTTCAACACTGAAGATGTTTGAAAAATACCTTGGTGAAACAAAAACGTCTTTAGCGATCAAAAAATCACGTCTTATTTTTACCCAAGTCAATAAAGCCTTAATTCAAGCTTTGCCTGAACCTGTAACCTGGACAGTGCCTGAACATCAATTGACCATCAGCAATCATGCCAATGTCTTTTCAGGTGAGAGCTTAGATATCGGAGGTCGATTCTTACTGGATCACATTCCACTAAATGAAAAATATAAAGATATTATTGATTTAGGTTGTGGTAATGGCGTAATTGGTATTAAAGCCGCGCAATTAAATCCACAAGCAAAGGTCATTTGTGTTGATGAAAGTTTTATGGCCGGCGCCTCTTGTCGCGAAAACGCAGATCATAACCTGACCAATCCAGAGCAATTAACGGTTAAGGTCGGGAACTGCTTAGATGATTTTCCTTTTGATAGTGCCGATTTGGTACTTTGTAATCCTCCATTTCATCAGCAGAATGCGATTACCGATCACATCGCATGGCAGATGTTCTGTGACGGACATAAAGTTCTCCGACATAAGGGACAGATGATTGTTATTGGTAATCGTCAACTTCCTTACTACGATAAGTTAAAGCGTGTCTTTGGCAAGGTTTCCGTGATTGCTCAAAATAAGAAATTTGTGATTTATCAAGCAGAAAAGTAATCCAATTTAACTGGAGTCCTCACCCTTATGAGTACAATAAAAACAAGCTTTCTTGCATTAGTAACCTTGCTGTTATCTGCATGTGCGAGCCAACCAACAGCTCTGCCCACCATACCATTAACACCAACATTGACCCTGACTCATCAGTCATTGAATGTGTCAGAGCCAATGCAACTGCAAGTGAATGATCTTCGTCAATTGAAGTACATTGCTATTGTAGATTCTGGCCGTAATAATGTTGATGCTTATCAAAGCCGTCAGCCATTAACGGAAGTATTCCATCGAGCTCTGAGTCAACAACTGCAATCGCAAGGGGTTAAACTGGTAAGCCAGAACTCAAATAAAATGACCATAGCCATTCAAACGGCACAAGTGAACGTTGACCAAAGTTTAGTTAAATATCAAATGAACACCGCCCTGCAACTTTCGCTAACGGTCACGACCAGCCATGGTAAATTTGTGAAACAATACTCAGGTAAAGCGAGTAAAGAAGCGCCGTTAGAAGCCAGCTTAGAAGATATGCAGCAGAGTATGGACAAACTGATCAGCTCTGTTTTACACGATATCGCCACGGACGCTGAACTAAATCAATATCTCAAGGAGAATTTATAATGAAACGTTTTTTCATTGCATTGTGTTTAATGATCGCACTACCTGTTAGTGCGGCAACTAAAGTGCTTGTAACCACTAACTTAGGTAACTTCACCATTGAATTAAATGAACAAAAAGCGCCTATCTCAAGTGCTAACTTCCTCAAATATGTCAAAGATGGCAGTTATGTAGGTACTATTTTTCATCGCGTGATCCCTGGTTTTATGGCTCAAGGTGGCGGATTTGATGAAAATATGAAGCAAAGACCAAGCTATGCCGCCATTATTAATGAAGCAACAAACGGCTTAAAAAATGACACCGCAACTGTTGCTATGGCGCGTACTTCAAATCCAAATTCAGCGACTCGCCAATTTTATATCAACTATGCAAACAATGATTTCTTGAATGCATCGGCCAATAATCCGGGCTACGCTGTATTTGGTAAGGTTGTTGATGGTTTCTCTGTTGTGAAAAAAATGGCTGAGATCCCGACCACAACTATTCCAACTATGGGTATGAAAGATGTCCCACAACAGCCTATAGTTATTAAAGCAATGAAAGTTATTCAATAAGTGAAATAGCACCACCTTAGTTATTTCACAAGAGGTGGTGCTTATGTTGAAACTCATTTCATCCAATCAATCAGCAGATACAGATATCGACCATTTTGTCTCAGATCATGCACCAGCCTTAGCACTAACCGCTTTAGGTGTTATTCAAGGTAAAATTGATTATCAAGCTTTAGAAAATATCTGTACTGAGCAATTACAAGATTGGTGGCAACTTAATGTGCTATCAAATGAACCCAATAGTGATTATGAATCTGCCTATTGGAATCTAATGTATACATTAGAAAGATCTGAAGACTACCAGTTGTTAGGACATAAATTTACCCAACATCAAGTCAAACACTACGCCCATTATCTATTAGGCTTAGAAGATTACGTCACTAAGCTCCCTGCCATCAGACCTTAATCGCTACACAGTTTGACAATGGATTAGCACAACTCTAAGAATCTTTTTTTATAATCTTTGTCTATGTACTTATAGTCAAACCACAACCAAATCTTTGCAGCACCATTTGCTGCACGGGGAATGTATGGATCAAATATCACAGATAAATAAAGACCAAGGTTGGCGTGTTTATCTCAATCCCAAAGCATTAATTATGTTGGCATTGGGATTTTCATCGGGACTCCCTATCCTATTAGTTTTTGGGACCTTATCCTTTTGGCTGCGCGAAGCTGATGTCAGTCGAACGAGTATCGGTTTCTTTAGTTGGGTTGCTCTAGCTTACGGCTTTAAATGGATCTGGTCACCGCTTATAGACCGCTTCCCAGTACCATTATTTTGTCATTTACTCGGTCGTCGTCGCGGTTGGATGCTCTTTAGTCAGCTACTTATTGTGCTCTCGCTTTGTGGTATGGCATTGAGTAATCCACAAACAGACTTGGCACAATTAGCCATTTTTGCCGTCATTGTTGCCTTTGCTTCTGCCTCCCAAGATATTGTTATTGATGCCTACCGTATTGAATTGGCAACAGAGCGTCTTCAAGCGGCTCTTGCTGCTACCTATATGACTGGTTATCGTCTTGCTATGATTATGGCGGGAGCTGGTGCGCTCGCTTTTGCAGCTTGGTTTGGTAGTGATAGTGGTTACAATGCCCATGGCTGGCAAATCGCCTATTTTATCATGGCAGGTTTCATGTTAGTGGGGATCATCACCACTCTTTGCATTCACGAGCCAACTCTCGATACTCAAGCCATTGCTAAAATTGAAGATGAATATTTTATCTCGTTAAAACAACGCGGATATAGCCATAAAACGGCAAAATTAGGTGCTTGGTTCTACACCGCAGCCGTTATGCCATTTAAAGATTTCTTCAGTCGCTATGGTACCAGTGCAATTACCATCTTATTACTTATCAGCTGTTATCGAATATCTGATGTGGTTATGGGTGTGATGTCGAACGCTTTCTACGTAGATATGGGCTTTACTAAAACAGAAGTAGCCTCGGTATCGAAAGTGTTTGGGGTCATTATGACGTTAGTTGGCGCAGGACTCGGGGGTATTTTAGTCAGTAAATTTGGCACACTCCGCATTCTTGCTTTAGGCGCCCTTTTATCTGCCATTACTAACCTCCTGTTTATGGTCTTTACCTACATGGGTAACAACCTTGAAATGCTAACTTTGGTTATTTCAGCCGATAATTTAGGTGCAGGTATTGCAACAGCCGCTTTTGTTACTTTTATGTCGAGCTTAACCAATGTTGCCTTCTCTGCAACTCAGTATGCACTGTTTAGCTCAATCATGATGCTATTTCCGAAGTTTATAGCAGGCTTTTCTGGCATCTATGTTGACCATTTTGGCTACAATATTTTCTTCTTAACCACAGCTTTAATCGGTATTCCCGTCTTAGTGTTAATCAAAGTGTTGTCTAATAAAAACTATCACCAACCCAAGACTCATTCAGCTCAAGAATAACCCAGTCTTATTGGTTGATAATCGAAGAGGAGGAAATCTGTTGAACAGAAATAACCCTCCTCTTTTTTTATGACTTTTATTGCTAAAAAATCGTATTTTTTCTCGCGCGAGACTAACAATTTCTAATTAAGTTCAGAAAAATCGTTCACAAAGTGCAAAAAATAACACTTTAGATCACATTTAACGCCTCAATGAAATCGATTACATTAGATCAACTTCACATTTTGCAAAGGTTTGCGCAAACGTTACATTCCCAAGAGTGACATAAAGCACTAGAATTCACTCCACAAATCGGGAGGCCAGCGATAGACCCGATAATTCGACACAATTAGCGAGAACACAACCATGCGTAAATCACTAGTAGCACTGAGCGTTTTAGCAGCAACAGCCCTACCATCTGTAGTTAATGCAGCAGACTATTCTGACGATATCCACAAGAATGACTACAAGTGGATGAACTTCAACCTGATGTATGCTCTTGGCGAACTTCCTCGTGCGAAAGATGCACATTCTGGTCACGATTACTTAGAAATGGAATTCGGCGGTCGCTCTGGTGTTATCGACCTTTACGGCTATGTTGATGTGTTCAACCTAACAAATTCTGACAGCCAAGATAAGTCAGGTTCAGACGACAAAATGTTCATGAAGTTTGCACCTCGCTTCTCTCTAGATGGCATGACAGGTAAAGACCTTTCTTTCGGTCCAGTTCAAGAACTTTATATCGCAACTTTGATGAACTGGGGTGGCAATAATGGTGGTGTTAATAACTACTTCATCGGTCTTGGTTCTGATGTAAATGTGCCATGGTTAGGTAAAATTGGCCTAAACCTATACGGTCTATATGATGCAAATATCAAAGACTGGAACGGTTACCAGATCTCAACTAACTGGTTTAAACCTTTCTATACATTTGCTAACGGTACATTCCTATCTTACCAAGGTTACATCGATTACCAATTTGGTATGAAGGATAAGTACTCTTCAGCAAGTAACGGTGGCGCAATGTTTAACGGCCTTTACTGGCATTCAGAGCGTTTTGCTGTAGGTTACGGCCTAAAAGCTTACTACAATGTATACGGTATCAAAGATACTGATGCATTCGAATCTACAGGTGTTGCTCACTACTTCGATATTACTTACAAGTTCTAATTGTCGAAAGCAACATGCTACTGAGGCGCTCATTGAGCGCCTTTTGTTTATCTATGAGTTCTGTTTTTCTCATGCAATCATATATTCCTAAGTAACTTCAAGCAGTGAGGTTACTTGGGTATAGTTTCTATTTAATCGTGCATCAGAAAAGGATCGAAACAGTGAAAATCACCATTGTTGGCGCTGGAGCTATTGGCTCGCTGTGGGGACATCAACTAAACCAGCACCACTTAGTGCAAATGTGGACTCGAACCGATGAACCTCACTACTCATTGACCTTTAAACCTCATGATGCATCCAAGCTTTCGCAGCGACTACAGCTTCCGGCCAACAACCGAGAATGGCTCCGTCAAAGCGATCTGGTTTTGGTTACGGTCAAAGCATTTCAAGTTATTGATGCACTACGCCCTATTTATCAAGATATCAAACCAACTAGCCTGGTTGTTATTATGCATAATGGCATGGGGACTCAGCACTCCGTAACCCAACTGCTTCCCCATCATACAATCGCTTACGCCACCACAGCTCAAGCAGCTTTTAAGCAACATGATATTGTGACTCATACCGGTATTGGTCAAACATGGTTAGGGCTTTTGCAAGGCGAGCAGCAACAAGTAGCCGATTGGGCACAGCAATTTCATCACATTTTGCCTCCTTGCCATTGTCATCCAAATATTCTTGAACCTTTATGGCTAAAGCTTGCCATCAATTGTGCCATTAATCCTCTAACTGCGATTTATCAATGTACTAATGGTCAATTAGACTCGGCTGAACATCAGCAACAAATCACAGCAATTTGCCATGAGGTTGCACAGGTGATGAGTCAAGAGGTCGCGCCCATCACAACAGAAGAGCTGCTAACTCGAGTTAATCAGGTGATTTTAGCAACACAAGCAAATTACTCATCCATGAACCGAGATGTTTTTCACCACCGAACCACTGAAATCGACTATATTACGGGATATCTCATAGAAACAGCACGCCGTCATCACATTGCCTCACCTTATAATGAGAAGCTTTGGCAGCAGATAAAACAATTGGAGCACCACTATCATGACTAACTCAACGCCTCATGTTGTCGTTCTTATCGCACCGGGAACAGAAGAGATGGAAGCGGTAAATAGCATCAATATTTTGCGTCGCGCAGGATTTACTGTGACTACCGCAAGTGCAGCGGGCGATGGCGCTTTGATAGTAGAAGGATCTCGTGGCATAAAATTAGTTGCTGATGTACCATTAATTGATATTGCAGATCAACCCTTTGATTGTGTGGTTTTACCCGGCGGATTAGGGGGCTCTGAATGCTTCCGAGATAGTGATTTAGTAACAGCATTTGTAGAACAACATCATTATGATGGTAAACTTATTGCGGCTATTTGTGCAGCTCCCGCTCTTGTATTGGTTCACCATAATATGATGCCAAAGGCGATAATGACCTGCCATCCAGCTTTTCATGATGCAATTCCTGCCGCACAACTGCGTACTAAACGTGTGGTTTACGACAAAAATCATAATCTACTGACTAGCCAAGGTCCGGGGACTTCACAAGAGTTTGCGTTAGAAATTATTGTCCAACTGGCAGGAAAGGCAAAAGCTGCAGACGTTGCTGGCCCTATGGTTGTGTGGCCAAACATGCACTACGATGTTTTACCATCTGGTCATAACTCATAACAAGTTAACTGTACAAGATTGCATCTAGGGATAACGAAATAGCTCAAAAGAAAAAGGCGAGAAACAATCACTGCTCTCGCCTTTTATTATTCTGCTAAATCTAGCTATCTGCCGGACTTATTTTACGGACGATATACTTTAACGTTATCAAAACCGTTTTCTTTTAAGTATAACGCTTGTAGTCGGCTCATTACGCCACGCGCACAGTACAGCAGGTAAGTCTTATCTTGTGGTAAGTCGCCAAACTGAGTCGCCAACTTGTAGAATGGAAGATGTTTAACTTCAACACCATCGATTTCTAATGGGCTTTCATCTTCTTCATCAGGGCTACGAATATCAAGAACCACAGCACCGCCTGCGATTTCTGATACTAATTCAACTTCTGGAGCTTGCTCTTGGCTCTGTTTCTCGATGTCGCGAATATCCATTACACGCGCCTCTTTCACTACACGATCAAGAATAGAGAAATCAAACTTCGCTTCTTCTGTTTCCAATTTCTCTTTTACCGCTTTAACCGTCGGCTTTTTCGAGATCACACCACAGAATTCAGGCATGGTTTTGGCAAAATCTTCCGTACCAATGTGACGAGCCATATTGATAATATCTTCTTTATCCCAGTTAATCAGAGGACGAAGAATCAATGTATCAGTAACACCATCGATATGACGTAGGTTAGTCAGAGTTTGACTCGATACCTGACCTAACGCCTCACCAGTAACGAGAGCTTGAATACCAAAATGCTCAGCGACCTGACCTGCGGCACGCATAAACATACGCTTAAGCACCACGCCCATCTGGCCGTCATCTACTTTTTCAAGGATCTCCGCAACAACAGGCTCAAAATCTACCGCGATAAATTTCACTTTGGCAGAGGAACCGTATTTGTTCCAAAGGAAGTGAGAAACTTGTTTTACGCCAATTTCGTGCGCAGGACCACCTAGATTAAAGAAGCAGTAGTGAACCTTTGAACCACGCTTAATATGTAGGTAGCTAGAAACACCTGAGTCGAAACCACCTGAAATAAGGCTTAGTACATCTTCTTGAGTACCTAGAGGGAAACCACCAAGACCTTGATGACGCTCAAGCACTAAGTTTAGGTTCTCACGCTCAACTTCGATATTAACAGTTACATCTGGGTTTTTAAGCTTAACGCGCGCAGTTTCAATATTCTGATTTAAACCGCCACCAACGTAACGCTCTAACTCAATAGAGGTAAAGTCATGCTGACCAGTACGTTTAGCACGAACGCAGAATGTTTTACCTTCAAGGTTTGGCGCAACTAGAGCGAAAGTTTGCTCATAAATATCATGAAGATCTTTAAATTCCATTTGCTGAACTTCAAGTACATGATGAATACCTGGTGTCTGGGTTAGCGTTGCTACAATAGCTTCGCGCTTTGCCGTATCAGGTTCAGTCACTTCTAGGTGAAAACGACGGTTGTAAATCGATACAGTGTCAGATTGACGTTTTAGAATAATACGAAGATTAGATTCTAAAATTTTAATAAAGCGCTTACGTACTGAATCGCTTTTAACAAAGATCTCTGGATGGGGCTTAACAATAAATTTCATAACACGCTTCGCTTCACTGAGCTTAAAGTACTAAACGGAATCAAAACCGTGGATTATACAGCATGGTTCAGCTCATAGAAACCGCATTAACCCGATAACCGTTTGTTTCATAATTAACACGGTTGATAACATCTCAATTTACTATAGATGATATTTTTCGTTGCCGTGAATATCTATTGAGTGTGCTCAGCTGTCATGGGTGGAACCGAATCAACACTAATGGGATCGGAATAATAAGGTTTACCTTGCATAATAGAAATCTCAACTCGACGATTACGCTTGCGCCCTTCAGCCGTATCATTGCTGGCAATAGGTGCAGTATCAGCCAATCCCACCACTTGCATCCGATGCTGATCAAAGCCAGTAACTTTTGCCATTTCTTGCGCAACTGATACTGCACGCTGTGCCGAAATATCCCAATTAGAACGGTATAACTCGGATTCAACAGGGCGATCATCTGTATGACCACTAATTCGAACAGTACCAGGGACATCTTTTACCAGACTGGCAACTTGGCGGACAAGCGGGCGAAACTTAGGTTGAAGAAACGCTGAACCTTCAGGAAATGCACCTTGTTCTTTGATTCGAATAACCAGTTGTTGGCCAAAGTTTTCGATCTCAACATTACCCTCTTCAATTTCTCGCTCTATCGCCTTATTGAGCACTTTTTCTAGTTGCTTAAGAGAGTCCGAGGCATTTTGGTCTTGATCTTGTTGCTGAGTTTTATTTTTCTTATCAGCTTGCCCACCGGTGAGAGTGCCAGCAGAGCGTTCGGTGCCACCAGCCTTATCGGACTCACCTTCATGAAAGTCCAATGTTCTTTGGGTCATATCAATGGTCTGCTGCATAATCACTTCAATTGGCGTAGGCTCAGGTCGACCTGGTCTAAACTCTTGCGCGATCACACTAGTACCCTTAGGAATATCATTAATATCCAATAGGTTTTGTACACCAAAGGCGTTTTTCATCGAGCCAGCAATCTGTTTAAACTTCATTACATCCATTTCAGAAAACGAAAGAAGTAAGACAAAAAAGCACATTAACAAGGTCGCAAGATCGGCAAATGTAGCCATCCAAGCTGGCGCCCCACTCTGTTTTTTGCTGCTTTCAATTTCCATGAACTGACCTTATAGATCCATTGCCGTAACGCGTTTTTTCTCATGCAGGTAGTTTTTCAAATACCCATCAATCACTCGTGGGTTTTGACCATCCTGAATGGCTAAAACACCGTCTAAAATCAATCGGCGGTTAAGCCTTTCCTGATCTTTACGAAGTGAGAGTTTATCTGCGATAGGGAGTGCAACCATGTTGGCAAGGATTGAACCATAGAGTGTGGTTAATAAGGCAACAGCCATAGCAGGACCGATCGATTTAGGATCATCCATATTCGACAGCATCGCAACTAAGCCGATTAAGGTACCAATCATCCCCATCGCTGGACCCACATCACCAAATGACGTGAAAATACCAATCCCCTGCTCATGGCGCTCATGAGTAAGCGAGATGTCTTTTTGTAATGTCGCTCGAACTACATCGGCATCGTGTCCGTCAACTAATAAATCAATGCCCTTGCGCAAAAAAGGATTATCAATCTCCATCTCTTCTAGCGCTAAAAAGCCGCCTTTACGAGCAGCATCGGCCATTTCTACAATTTTAGCGATTAGCTCTTCTGGATTATCCGTTTTGTACATGAAGGCTTTAGCAGCAATTTTTGTAGCCCCGAGAAACTGACCAATACTGTATTTCATAAGGACAACAAATGTTGTTCCTCCAAATACAATGAGGACTGACGGCACATCAAAAAACATACCTAGACTGCCACCAAGCAACATCGCCATTACAATAAAAGCAAATGCACCCAGCATGCCTATAAGGGTAGCTAAATCCACAAATCCACCTCAAAACCCTATCTGTGTACGCAATCTCATATCCATTGGGATAAAAAAACAGCAATTGCGCGTCAAAAATTTTATCTCTGTAGGAGTATCGGCACTTTTCTCATTTCATTTAGCTTTCTTGTGGCAAAATATGAAAATTCCTATATATGAAGCACAATACTGTGAGATAATTTGACGCTAATCAGTCTCTACGTTATTTTTCGTGCACTTAGAAAATAGTGAGCATCAATATGGCAGCTAAAAAACCAGAAAATATGGCCTTTGAAGAGGCGCTTGACGAACTAGACTTAATTGTAAATGAGTTAGAGTCAGGCAATATTGCTCTAGAAGACGCATTAAAAAAATTCGAACGAGGTATTGCCCTTGCTCGTAGCAGCCAACAGAAACTCACTCAAGCCGAACAACGTGTCGAAATCTTGCTACAAGCAGACGATGAAGCTCCTTTGACCGAATTTGATGTAAATGATGACTAATTCTTCTCTTCTGCAATTATTACAGCATTATCAAGAGCGAAATAATCAGCAACTAACCCATTGGTTAGATGCTCAACCTTTTGCTGACCAAACACTACTTAAAGCGATGAAATACGGTGCGCTTCTTGGTGGTAAACGAGTTCGTCCATTTTTGACTTATGTCACAGGTAATATGCTCGGAGTCAATGAGGAAAACCTTGATACTCCAGCCGCAGCTATTGAATGCATTCATGCCTATTCTCTCATTCATGATGATCTGCCTGCGATGGACGATGATGAGTTACGTCGAGGACAACCAACTTGCCATATTGCTTTTGATGAAGCGACCGCCGTTCTTGCTGGCGATGCTTTACAAACCTTGGCATTTGAAATTCTCGCTGAAGGTACATTAAGTATTGATGGCGAATCACAACGCATCAAGATGATAAAAGAGCTAGCACAAGCATCCGGGGCTGCCGGTATGTGTATGGGACAAGCCCTTGATCTTGATGGTGAAGGAAAACATCTGGGATTAACCCAGTTAGAACAGATACATAAGCATAAAACTGGAGCACTCATTCGCTGTGCTGTCCGCCTAGGGGCTCTTGCTGCAGGCGAAAAAGGTTTGGAGATATTACCTCAACTTAACACATATGCAGAGGCAATTGGGTTAGCATTCCAAGTTCAAGACGATATCCTAGATGTTATTAGTGACACTGAAACGCTAGGCAAACCACAAGGTTCAGATATTGCTCTTGATAAAAGCACTTATCCTGCTTTACTTGGTCTAGAGGGAGCGCAACAAAAAGCGCAGCAACTCTATCAAGAAGCCGTACAAGCACTTGAAGCCATTCCTTATGACACAACTCAGTTAGAAGTTTTTGCTCGTTATCTTATCGAACGTAAGAACTAAAATAAGTACAAGCGCCGAACAGTTATGACTTTAGACATCTCGAAATACCCCCATTTGGCCTTAGCAGATACGCCAGATGAACTACGACTATTACCCATCGACAGTCTTCCGCAAGTCTGTGACGAATTACGCACTTACTTACTGAAATCTGTTAGTCAAACCAGTGGACATTTTGCTTCTGGCTTAGGGGTGGTAGAACTTACTGTTGCTCTGCATTACGTCTACAACACCCCATTTGATCATCTAATTTGGGACGTAGGCCATCAAGCGTACCCACATAAAATTCTAACGGGTCGTCGCGAACGCATGAATACCATTCGCCAAAAAGGTGGGGTTCACCCGTTCCCATGGCGAGAAGAGAGCGAGTATGACGTCTTGTCTGTTGGTCACTCTTCAACCTCTATTAGCGCCGCTCTTGGTATGGCTATTGCCGCCGAAAAAGAAGGGCTTGGTCGTAAGGTAGTTAGCGTCATTGGTGATGGTGCAATTACTGCGGGTATGGCTTTCGAAGCAATGAACCACGCTGGCGATATTCATTCAGATATGCTTGTTATCTTGAATGATAATGAGATGTCGATTTCAGAAAATGTCGGAGCTCTAAATAATCACCTAGCCCGTTTACTGTCTGGTAATTTCTACACTTCTATTCGAGAAGGTGGCAAGAAAGTACTCGCAGGTGCGCCACCAATCAAAGAAATGGTTAAACGTGCCGAAGAACATATCAAAGGCATGGTAGCGCCTGGGACTTTATTTGAAGAAATGGGCTTTAATTACATCGGCCCTATCGATGGTCACGATATTCATGAGCTGGTTAAAACCATTAAGAATATGAAAAATCTTAAAGGTCCTCAGTTCTTACATATTATGACCAAGAAAGGGAAAGGCTATGCACCAGCAGAGGCCGATCCGATTAATTATCATGCTGTACCTAAGTTTGATCTATCAGAAAAACCGCTACCGAAAGCAAAAAATGCAAAACCAACCTTTTCCAATATTTTTGGTGATTGGTTATGCGATATGGCAGCACAAGATGACAAACTGATGGCCATCACTCCTGCAATGCGTGAAGGCTCTGGTATGGTTCGTTTTTCCAAAGAGTATCCAGAACAGTATTTTGATGTTGCTATCGCCGAGCAGCATGCCGTCACTCTAGCGACAGGTATGGCTATTGGTGGTTACCACCCGATCGTTGCCATCTATTCAACCTTCTTGCAGCGTGGTTATGATCAATTGATTCATGATGTTGCCATTATGGATCTTCCGGTCATGTTCGCGATTGATCGTGGTGGACTAGTCGGTGCCGACGGTCAGACTCACCAAGGTGCGTTCGATCTAAGCTTTATGCGCTGCATTCCTAATATGGTCATCATGACACCAAGTGATGAAAATGAGTGTCGTCAAATGCTCTATACTGGTCACAAACATCAAGGACCATCTGCCGTTCGCTATCCACGTGGTAGTGGTATGGGCGTTGATGTTCAGCAAGAGATGACTGAACTTGAAATCGGTAAAGGTATTGTGCGCCGCCAAGGTGAAAAAGTCGCAATTTTAAACTTTGGTACTATGCTTGAGTATGCTTTAGAGGCGGCTGAAAACCTGAATGCGACTGTTGCTGATATGCGCTTTGTAAAACCATTAGATGAAGCGTTAATCCTCGAACTTGCCGCGACTCATGACGTCCTTGTTACTGTTGAGGAAAATGCCATTGCCGGTGGTGCTGGTGCAGGCGTGATTGAATTTCTAATGCAGCAAAAGCAGATTAAGCCAGTACTCAATATCGGTTTACCAGATCGATTTATTGAACAAGGTACTCAAGCCGAACTGCATCAAATGCTGGAAATTGATGGTCCAGGCATTGAGAAACAGATCCGTGAATATCTAGCAAAATAATTACCACTGATATTTACCCTGTCATTAAGGCTTACTTCATTTGGGGTAAGCCTTTTCTTTTTTTATCTCTACTTTCCTTTTTGCTATCTCCTTGCAGAAACAAACGACAACCTTCCATTTAAGGCTCTGTTCCGTCATAACGTTTAAGCACAATTCCTTCATAACCTTTGATTGAAATTTGTTGGCTTGCTGGAGACAAGGTCCCATCAAAATTCACCCGTTGATATAGCTCTGGCAGTTCTATATTTATTGGTTCAACTTGGTAAAAACTAGACTGCTTAGCCTCTCGACTCGCGCGATATAAAACCAACCCTTTGCTATATTGACGCGCAATCACACCTTCTTTGGGTATATCATCCCACCAGCCATCACGTTTCAACCAGAACCAATGTGAGGGATAAATTGGAATCGTACCTAGTTGAGTATCTTGACTGTTAGCTTTCGCTTTTTCTGAAACCCATTTCACTAACCGATAGCCATCTGGAGGCAACGTAGGCTCACCAATATCAACCGCTAACATATGTTGCGGATAATAAGCCCAATTTTTAGGGACACCCGATTGATACCACGTTGAACTAACTGGATTTTGTGGATTAAATTTCGTATTGCCGCTGCCATAAACAAAGGTTTGATTCCAACTGTGGTAATAGGTCTGTTGTGGAACATTGAACAAATAATAGAGCGCAAGGCCTGTAGTGATATCTTGCTGCCAAGCCTGCTGTTGTGATGGGTACTGTTGACTTAAACCCGTCTTAGTCGAACTCATAACTAAGCTGATATCCCCCTGAGCCATTAACGCAAAATGCTCCCAATAATGTTGTAATTGAGCCAACCCTATCGCCGGATATAGATAGTGCTCTCGTAACCAAACATTCACGACTTGCTTTAATTCTTGCGGCCAAGCTTGGTATTGCCATAAATTTAACTCAGAAATATTAGCCGCTAAATATTGGGTTTTGGTTTGATGCTTTATTTCAGTAAAAAATTGCGCCAATTGCTGACCATATTTCTGCTCAGCATCCAGTTCTCCAGCAATGAGAGGAACCATTTCGCGGATCAGACCCCCTTGAAATAGCGTAAACTGATTCTTGCCAAGCAGTTTTGCCATATCATCGTTATACGCCCCACTTAAACCTTGTCGCTGCCAATCAAACTGATACCAACTAGCATGGAGCTGATTAAATTTAGCGTCGGAAAAATTGGTTCGATACCAGCAGCTACCACTCCACATTTTGCCAGTGGGGATCAAACGTGCCTGGTGAGGAAATCGAGCACTGGCTTTTTTATTTGCTCGCTGTTGCCACTCTTTGCTATCGATATAACCATCACTGTCACGATCATTGGCCGGATCCCAACCTGGAAAAACCATCACAGTTTGATCATCATAACTATCAAGTTCTAACCATGGCTCAGTTGCAATACGTTCAACTTGAGTTGGCTCAGACCAAGTAAGTTGTAAACTCCAAGGGCGAAAACCCGCTTGTAAGCTTTTATCACCCGTATTAAGAGAGCGCCCCCGATAAACAGGCCGATTATTCAACAATGAAAAAGGTCGACTAAGCTGTGCCAACCATCCTTGATCAGTTTGTTGCCATTGTATGGTTATTTCTCGCCACTCTTTTATCGCACTGTCCTCATCTAAAATTGGAATACTAATGCGAGGCGGTTTAGATGCAGTAACTAAGAGTGAGGTTATCGGATAAGCAAAATGAGTGATCAGTTGATCATTGACTTGTATTTGCAGCGGTAAACGAGCAGTTGCGTAATTTTGTTGATGAACATACAGAGAAAGAAGTGGTTCACCTTGTAACAGATAATGAAGCCCCGAACTTAAGTCAGGGAGAGCAACAATTGTGTCTTGCTGATAATGTAAAAAAGCGGTTTCTAGGGGAATGTCTTGTTGATAAGCCCTATCAGCAATCCATCCTAGTTGTTCATCTGGGCGACAATCAAATTTATGGGCATACATATAACCAATAGCAACCGTATTTTTGTTGGCGGTCAAATCTTGTAAACTACCAAATACCATATCAGTTTGTGTCGCTTCCCATTTTCTCACGCTATCTATTGTCGTAAAGGGGCTATGTTGACTATCGGGATGTTGCCAACTTCCGGTCAGTACCCAAGCCGTTAGCGTTGAGGGGGTTGACTTTGCAACCACACAACTTGCAACAAGCAATCCTATCCCTAGTATGAGCTTTTTCATTACTGTCCTTAACTACTAACTCCTATGTTAAGACTAGTATGAATAAAACTAAATTGAGCCCATACCCTCAATTTTTTATAGCGGAAAAACACTGAGTAAAAAAGTGCGATAGAGTACGTTCGTGTTTAATTCAGATGGCAATCATGATGAGCGATTCCCTATTAATTTTACTATTAGTGGGTTACTTTGGTATCCCAGCGATGTTCTTTTGTATCGTCACCCTTGAACAATTAGAAATAGGCCAAACTAATTTATACAAAGTACTCGCGGTTCTGTTTTTCCCAACATTCGCATTTTCTTATGTTCTTTGCCGTCTTTTAAGTGGTAACTCATCATTCAGTCAAAAACTTTCTGATTGGTTACTAAAAAAAGCAGATAGTTAGCTCTAAGAACACTTAAATACTCGGCTATATTTGGACATAAAAAGACCCCCAATAATTGGAGTCCAACTATTGGGGGTCACTTCAACTTCAAGGCTCTTTTTCATTTCTAGATTCTGGTGAAAGATTACAAACCTAACCAATAGCCAACAAACCATAGGCTGATCATTGCCATAAAGCCAGCAACGATATCATCAATCATAATGCCAAACCCCCCACTTACATGCTTATCGAGCCAACTAATCGGCCACGGTTTTAACATGTCAAAAAAGCGAAAGAGAATAAATCCAGCTAAGATCCATTGCCAGCTAATGGTTGGAGCAATGGCCATCGTAATCCAAAAACCGACAAACTCATCCCAAACAATACTGCCGTGATCGTGCACTTTCATATCGTCAGAGGTTTTTTGGCAGATGGTGACACCAATAATCGCGGCAATCACAATAGCAAATAGATAAAGTAAAAAAGGTAACTGAGCTAAAACCCAGTAAAGTGGGATTGCAGCGAGCGTACCAACCGTACCTGGTACAATCGGAGCTAAACCACTACCAAATCCAGTCGCTAATAAGTGCCAAGGATTACTCAGCTTAATTAAATCTTTGGGATTGCTCACTGCTTTCTTCCTTTTATCTTTCTACTAAAACGTATATCAATTGTTTTGATGGGCAAAATGATCCCACCCAGTTAGCTGCCAATCAAGTTCGACATCTGAATTTTTTAGTGTAACCCCTAGGGCTGGAACTAATTGTCCAATACAAGTTACTTTTACTCCTGCATGGGCCAGAGCTGTATCTAAAGCGCCACGATTATGTTCAGGAACAGTAAAACATAATTCATACTCTTCACCACTGGTCAGTGCAAGCTTTTGTGCTTGCTCTACATTGTGTCCAGCAAACTGCAGCAATTCAGGAGAGAGGGGCAGTTTTGTCACATCAATTTCAGCGCCAACTTGTGATTGCTTTAAAATATGCCCTAAATCGGAAATGAGTCCATCAGAGATATCTAACGCCGCCGATGCAATGCCTCGTAGCGCTTGACCTGCTAAAACTCTGGGCTGTGATATATAGTGACGCTGAACTAGTGTTTCAGCAAGAGAAGAAGATAAACCGTTTTCTTGCCCTAAAATAACGGCTAAGCCTGCCGCGCTGTCTCCTAAGTTACCCGTGACATAAATCCAGTCGCCAGCTTTCGCTCCTCGGCGAGTAAGTGCTTGGCCATGAGGAATAAAACCTTGCACCGTTAACGTTAAACTTAGCGGCCCTTTGGTGGTATCTCCACCAATCAACTCAATATTGTAATATTCAGCTAAAGCAAAAAAGCCGCGACAAAACTCACTTAACCAAGTTTCATCAGGCTCTGGCATTGTTAAAGCCAGAGAGACCCACGCCGGAGTCGCCCCCATTGCAGCTAAATCACTAATGTTGGACGCGAGAGCTTTGTGAGCCACAAGAGCGGGATCAGCATCAGCTAAAAAATGTGTTCCCGCAACAAGGCTATCGGTACTAACCGCCAGATGGCAACCAGCAGGTACTTCTAATAAAGCACAATCATCACCGATAGAGAGGGTAACATCTTTACGATTTACCGCCTGATTTTCAAAGTAGCGTGTTATCAATTCAAATTCATTACGAGCCATTGTTCTGGTCCTTGTCTCTCAAACAGCTAGAAAAAAGGCCAGCAAAGCTGGCCTTTTTATTATTCGAATCTGTACGCAGATAAATTACTTATCTTTACGAAGTGATGGTGCTGCTTTATCTAGAACACCATTAACGAATTTGTGGCTATCTTCAGCACCGAATAGCTTAGCTAGTTCGATAGCTTCATTGATAACAACTTTGAATGGTACGTCTTCACGTTTAACCATTTCGTACATTGCTAGACGAAGAAGCGCAAGTTCCATCTGGTCTAGATCCTGAAGCGGACGAGACAAGTATGGACGCATTTTGCTATCTAGGTCCTGATGGTTTAGCACTACGCCAGTGAATAGATCACGGAAGTAGTTAACATCAGTATGAGGCGCTGCAAGAACAGGCGCTTCTGCTTGGTATTCTTCTTCTTCAAACTTATCGCCAGAAAGGAAATGTTGTTCGATATCAGCAATATCACCTTGAGTAATTTGCCAAGAATAAATTGCTTGTACAGCAAACTGACGTGCATTACGACGCGCGGCTGGTTTCACACTAACCCCCATTAGGATTCAATTTGGGACAGGACATTCACCATTTCGAGCGCGCTTAGTGCAGCCTCTGCCCCTTTATTACCAGCCTTGGTACCGGCACGCTCAATGGCTTGTTCGATAGAGTCTACAGTCAACACACCAAAAGCAACAGGTGTATTGTACTCAAGAGCTACTTGAGCTAGACCTTTGTTACACTCACCGGCAACATAATCAAAATGAGGTGTACCACCACGGATTACAGAACCAAGAGCAACGATAGCGTCATAACGATCACTTTTCGCCACTTGTTGTGCAACTAATGGTAGTTCATAAGCACCTGGGCAACGAACAACAGTGATATTGTCATCGCTAACCTGACCTTGACGTTTCAGCGCATCTAGTGCACCTGAAAGTAGGCTTTCGTTAATAAAGCTATTGAAGCGTGAAATTACGATAGCAACTTTTGCATTTGGTGCCGCGATGGCGCCTTCAATTACCTTCATGGGCCTTCCTGTGACTATGTGTTTTTTCCGGAATGAGAAACCGCGGGAGTCTATCACACTTTTATTGAAAACTGCTAGGCAAAGCCAAGGTTTCACCGGAATTGTTACGATTTATAGTAAAAAAGCAGCAAGAGCAAAGAAACACTTTCAATTTTTCTATGCTTTCAGAGTGAATACTCAACTCTTGCGCTCCAACAATTGTTTAAAAGTTATTCGCAAATATATTCGCTAACTTCTAGACCAAAGCCTGATAGTGAATGATAACGCTGATTACTTGAAGATAATAGGCGCATTTTACCCACGCCTAAATCAGCAAGAATCTGCGAACCCACACCCACTTGGCGAGATTGCGCTTTAGGGTTAAATTTCACCATAGGTTGGCCAGCAGCTTCTGCAGCCAAACTTTTCACCTTAGCAACGATAGATTCTTGGCTCTCTTGCTTACTTAAGATCACCAAGACACCATTTTCTGCGGCAATACGAGCCATTGCAGAAGGTAACGTCCACTGAGTTGCGCCACTGTGTAGAATATCTTTAAAAGTATCTTGAGCATGAACGCGAACCAACGTAGGTTCCGATTGATGGATCTCACCTTTAGATAGCGCGTAATGTATTGCGTTATCGATTTTATCGCGGTAAGTCACCATATTAAATTCGCCAAATTCTGTCGGTAACTGGCACTCAGCAATACGTTCAATAGTGGTTTCGTTATTATTGCGGTACTCAATCAGATCAGCAATTGTACCCAACTTCAAGCCATGCTTTTCGGCAAAAACTTCAAGCTGAGGTCGGCGCGCCATTGTGCCATCTTCATTTAAGATCTCAACAATCACACTTGATGGTTCAAGGCCAGCTAAACGAGCTACATCACAACCAGCTTCAGTATGACCTGCACGAGTTAATACGCCACCTTCTTGCGCCATCAATGGGAAAATATGACCAGGCATAACGATGTCAGCTGAGGTCGCATCTGCGGCTACTGCTGCTTGTACGGTTGTCGCACGATCGGCAGCTGAAATACCCGTGGTAACCCCTTCAGCAGCCTCAATAGAAATGGTAAATGGCGTACCAAACTGCTCAGTATTATCCTTTACCATCAAAGGTAAATTCAGCTTCTGACAACGCGCTTTGCTTAGGGTTAGACAGATCAAGCCACGACCATGAGTTGCCATAAAGTTGATCGCATCTGGAGTGATTTTTTCTGCCGCAATAATAAGGTCGCCTTCATTTTCACGATCCTCATCATCCATTAAAATCACCATTTTGCCTTGGCGAATGTCTTCAATAATCTCTTGTGCGCTACTTAAAGCCATATTCTCACCTATACCAATCTGTTCTGATTATCCTAAAAAACCACTGCGAGCTAGAAGATCCATAGTGACACTTGGCTCTTTTTCTGCCGCCTTTGGTCCAAGCATCAAACGTTCTAAATAACGGGCTATAACATCAACCTCAATATTGATCTGACGTCCAACTTTAAACGATTCCATCGTCGTTTCAGCCGCTGTATGAGGAACAATGGTCAATTTAAATTCATCACCACGAATCGCATTCACCGTTAAGCTAATACCATCAATGGCAATCGAGCCTTTTTCAGCAATGTATTGCGCTAAATGACTTGGCGCTTTAATCCAAAATTCGATGGCACGACCGGTATGAGTGCGTTCAATTACTTCAGCAACGGCATCAACATGACCAGAAACCATATGCCCACCAAAACGTGTTGTTGGCAACATGGCTTTTTCTAAGTTTACGGCTTGCCCTGCTTTGTAATTGGCAAATGCGGTTCTTTTTAACGTTTCAAGGGATAAATCGGCGACATATCCCTTGCCTGTTAATTGCACTACAGTCAGACACACACCATTTGTCGCGATACTGTCACCGAGTTTTACATCGGATAAATCTAATTTACCTGAATCTACTGTAACGGAGATATCAGCCCCTTTAGGAGTCAGGGCGGTAATCGTACCGACAGCTTCAATAATGCCAGTAAACATATGTGTTGTTCCTTGATGATTTAATTAGGCGCGTAAGATGAATGAATATCTGCGGTAATTCGAATATCAGTACCAACCATTCTTAGATCAGAGATGCTGACATTCGGGACCTGACCCATTGCCGTTAATTGAGGCAAATTCATCACGCCACGCGCCTCAGCTCCCATCAATTTAGGAGCTTGATATAAGATAAAGCTATCAACGAGCTGATTTTGTACCAGAGCGCCAGCAAGTCCAGCTCCAGCTTCAACCCAAATATGATAAATACCGAGCTTGACCAGTTGTTGTAGCAACTCATGTAAATCTAATTGAGAAGAATCTGGCGTACGAGAAATAATGAGCTGCGTTACGGAATCTGGCCATACTTCATCACCTTGTTCACAACGAGCAAGTAGGGTCTTACCTGGAAGATGAAATAATTGATAATCTGGTGATAAGCGATTTTGACTATCAATAATCACACGAATGGGAAGGCGTAACTCGGATTTGGGATACTGTTGTTGGATATAAAAAGGCAGCTCTTGCCAACGAATATTCATTGAAGGGTCATCAGCAATAACGGTCGCACTGGTTGATAAAATAGCGCCTGCTTGAGCCCGAAAGTGCTGAACATCGGCACGAGCTTGTGGTCCTGTAATCCACTTACTCTCACCATTAGCCAAAGCCGTTCGTCCATCAAGGCTAGATGCCATTTTAAGCTGAACATAGGGCATCCCAGTTTGCATCGCTTTAATAAACCCAAGATTTAAGGCTTTAGCATCTTGTTCTAGCAATCCGACTTCAACGGTCACCCCAGCATTTTGCAATAAAGTAACCCCATTACCCGCCACTTTGGGATTGGGATCAACCATGGCGCAAACCACACGAGAGATCCCAGCTTCAATTAATGCCAGAGCACATGGTGGTGTTCGACCATAATGAGAACAAGGCTCAAGAGTCACATAAGCTGTTGCTCCACGCGCTTTATCGCCTGCCGCACGTAAGGCAAATACTTCAGCATGAGGTAGACCTGCTCGATAATGAAAACCCTCACCCACAATCTGGCCATTGTTTACGATTACGCAACCAACATTAGGATTGGGAGCCGTCGTAAATCGCCCTTTTTTGGCTAAGGCTATTGCCCGAGACATCATCTTATGATCAAACGCTGAAAACATAACTACGGCCTAATCGTGATTATTTCTCTAACTTAGCGATCTCTTCGCCAAATTCACGAATATCTTCAAAACTACGGTATACAGAAGCAAAACGAATATAAGCCACTTTATCAAGCTCTTTTAATGCTTCCATTACTAAGTTACCGATCATCTCCGATGTCACCTCACGCTCCCCGGTTGCGCGAAGTTTGGATTTGATGTTATTGGTTGCACGCTCGATATCGTCTGTACTAACTGGGCGTTTTTCTAGTGCCCGCTGAATACCACCAGATAACTTATCTTCATTAAAAGGTTCACGGTTACCATTGCTTTTAATAACGCGAGGCATCACTAATTCAGCGGTTTCAAATGTTGTGTAACGTTCGTTGCATGCTAAACATTGGCGACGACGGCGAACTTGATGACCGTCAGCAACCAATCGAGAATCAATTACTTTGGTGTCGTTTGCACCACAAAAAGGACAATGCATCTTGCCTCCTTATTATCATTCGCTCAGTGTAACCCATTTCAATCTAATAATGAGAGTATTCGGTGATTTTTTCTGCACTTTCCGTTTAGATTTTATTAGAAAATGACTCATTCAAAGTAAAATCTTTCTTAATGGCATTAAAAAAGGACTCACCATAAGGCAAGTCCTTTCAATTAATATGGATAAAGAATAGAAATTACGCGTATACAGGTAGGCGTTTGCAAATCTCTAGTACTTTAGCTTTAGTATCGGCAATCACTTGAGGATTATCGATGTTATCTAATACATCACACATCCAACCGGCCAATTGCTTTGCATCTTCTGCTGTAAAACCACGACGAGTAATCGATGGTGTACCAACACGAATACCAGAAGTTACAAATGGGCTGCGAGGATCATTTGGTACGCTGTTTTTGTTCACAGTAATATTAGCCGCACCTAATGCCGCATCAGCTTCTTTCCCTGTGATACCTTTATCAATTAGATCTACTAGGAATAGGTGGTTTTCAGTACTACCAGAAACAATCTTATAACCACGCTCTAAGAACTCACCCACCATCACTTTCGCGTTTTCAACAACACGAGCTTGATATTCAGTAAATTCTGGCTCCATCGCTTCTTTAAAGGCAACCGCTTTTGCCGCAATAACATGCATTAATGGGCCACCCTGACCACCAGGGAATACTGCTGAATTTAGCTTTTTATAAATATCTTCACCAGCATTAGATAAGATCAAGCCGCCACGAGGACCTGCTAATGTTTTGTGAGTTGTGGTGGTAACAACGTGAGCATGAGGTACCGGAGTTGGATAAACACCAGCTGCAACAAGACCGGCAACGTGAGCCATGTCAACAAAGAAGTACGCACCCACTTTATCGGCAATCTTGCGCATGCGTTCCCAATCAACAATTTGAGAATATGCAGAGAAACCACCGATGATCATCTTAGGATTATGTTCAAGCGCTAACGCTTCAACTTCGTCATAATCGATCTGACCATTTTCATCGATACCGTAAGGAATGATGTTATACAATTTACCTGAAAAGTTTACAGGAGAGCCGTGTGTTAAGTGACCACCGTGAGCCAAGCTCATACCTAAAACTGTATCACCAGCATTTAACAGAGCCATATAAACTGCGTTATTTGCTTGGGAACCCGAGTGAGGCTGAACGTTCGCGTATTCTGCACCAAATAGCTGGCATGCACGATCAATGGCAAGTTGTTCTGCTTTATCAACATACTCACAACCACCGTAGTAACGCTTACCAGGATAACCTTCAGCGTACTTATTGGTTAGCTGAGAACCCTGTGCTTCCATTACTCGTGGGCTAGTGTAGTTTTCAGAAGCAATCAACTCGATGTGCTCTTCTTGACGTGCAGTTTCTTCCTGAATGGCTGCATAAAGTTCCGCGTCATAATCGGCAATATTCATATCGCGTTTAAGCATCTGTATCTCCTGACTCAGATTAAGGTATAAACCCTATTTTTAGGTAAAAATGAAAAACTGTAAACGCTAGTATCCACGCGGACGCAAACGTTTTCGTCTGATTCATTAACATTGTCTGTAGTCTACAATAAATTGATCTAAATCAGATAGTCCTAAAATGAATTTTCTTTTGGTTTGTATTCAATTTAATCATGAAACTTTTTCATAATGACTTGGCACAGCGCATTTATTAGCCACAAAATACAAACATACCAACTAATCTGAACAGTTAGAAACACAAAGGCCTGATTAATACAATCAGGCCTTTGTTATATAAATCATGTTAATTGCTTACTATGGCTTATTGTGCAAAAACCAATGTAAATGTAAGAGTGATTAACTGAAAAAAGTACTAAATGGCGTCTTCGTCTTCTTCACCAGTACGGATACGAACCACTCGCTCAACATCAAACATAAAGATTTTGCCATCGCCAATCTTGCCGGTTTGTGCAGTTTCAACAATTGTATCGATACATTGCTCAGCGACTTCATCAGCAACGACAATTTCTAGCTTCACTTTAGGTAAAAAATCAACCATATATTCAGCACCGCGATAAAGCTCTGTATGCCCTTTTTGACGACCAAACCCTTTTACTTCAGTAACCGTCATGCCCGTAATACCGACATCGGCAAGAGCTTCACGCACATCGTCTAATTTAAATGGTTTGATTATGGCTTCAATTTTCTTCATCTCGGTAATCCTTTGCTAAGCGGCTGATTCATAGTCAACAATATACCATAAATACCGTAATAGAAATTAAGAGTTTTCATGGTCTATTAAAACATTGGGTTCCATCATTCTGAGCAAAAGAAAAACAGAATAAATTAAAACAACACTGTTTAGCCCCAGTACAACAAAGCTGCGGATAGAGATAGGAAAGAGACTTGGCAGTACGGGTAAAATACTCATACCAAGAAAAAGCGTGGATGCTGGTAGAAAAAAATACAATGGCATAAAGCCCCACATTTTTCCTCGTAACAGCCCAATACTGGCACCAACACCAGAAAGAAGAACCAAGATACCAATAATGCTCGGTACGATGCCAACTTGGTTATATTTGAAGATAATGGCAAAACTATCAATATTGCGAATTAAGCAGAGTATAACCAAAACGGCTAAAACTCGCGCGGCCATGGCTTTTCGCCTGCCAGCGGGAGAATCCTGTCCCATAAAAAAATCAATCCTTGAACAACAGTAAGTGCGAACGAGCGCATATCACTGCGCGATTATACTAATTAAGATAATTTAATAAATATTCTAGTGGCTATTTTTAGCAATATCCGAAACTAAGTGAACAAAAAATCGAAATCAGCTCACAAAATAGATTATTAATCCAACACAGTAATCAACATATTAGCTGGTAAGCCTGAACAGCCAGTGAATTTAGTCATGATTAATATTAACTTTAATTAAAAAAACGCCCAGTGCTGATATCACTGAGCGTTTTCTAATTGTGTTGCTCTAATTTGACTAACAAGGTTAACCGTTAGTGGCAACTATTGTCGATTAGCCAATGTGAACCCGAGCATTACGGAACATACGCATCCAAGGACTGTTTTCGCTCCAGTCATCAGGGTGCCAAGAGTTAGCCACGGTTCTAAATACACGCTCAGGATGCGGCATCATAATGGTGACACGACCATCTTGAGTTGTAAGACCAGTAATCGCGTTTGGCGAACCATTTGGGTTATTAGGATAAGCTTGGGTTGGATTACCAAGGTTATCAACATAACGTACTGCCACAGTACCCGATTGTTCTAGCGCCATAAGATGCGCATCATCTCGAACTTCTACGCGACCTTCACCATGAGAAACGGCAATTGGCATCCTAGAGCCTGCCATGCCACTGAAGAAAGCCGAATCTGATGGCTGGATCTCCACCAAACTAAAACGCGCTTCAAAACGTTCAGACTGGTTGCGTACAAAGCGAGGCCATAACTGAGCACCAGGGATCAACTCTTTTAAGTTTGATAGCATCTGACAGCCATTACATACCCCAAGCGATAGAGTATCTTGACGATGGAAGAAGCGTTCAAACTGCTCTCTTGCCTGCTCGTTAAACAGAATAGATTTAGCCCAACCTTCACCAGCACCTAATACGTCACCGTATGAGAAACCACCACAAGCAACTAGCCCTTGATACTCATCGAGCACCGCTTGTCCAGTTAAGATATCACTCATATGGATATCAACAGCGTTAAATCCAGCGCGATCAAAAGCCGCTGCCATTTCGACATGCGAATTCACACCCTGCTCACGTAAGATAGCCATTTTAGGTTTTGCACCAAGATTAATATTCGGAGCATTAAATGGTGCAGCGACATTCTCATTAAGATCGAAAGTGAGATGGGTATTTAGTCCAGGATCTTGCTCGTTGTGTTTAGCTGCAAATTCTTGATCAGCACAACTTGAGTTATCACGTAGGGCTTGCATCTTATGCGTCATTTCAGCCCAAATCGTACGCAGCTGGTTACGTTCACGATCAACGACAATTTGACCGTTTGCATAAATATCAAAACGATTAGAGACTTCAACAGAACCAATTACGTGAGAGCAAGAATCTAAGCCAAATGCCGCCAGTGTCGATAACACTGTATCTAATTCTGGGTTTGCCACTTGAATAACGGCCCCCAACTCTTCATTAAAGAGAGCGGCCAGAGCATCGTCACCAAGAGTACTGATATCTGCTTTAATACCACAATGACCAGCAAAAGCCATTTCAGCCAAGGTAACCAGCAAACCGCCATCGCCTTTATCGTGATAAGCCAGTAGATTTTGCTGCTGCACTAATTGCTGAATAGCATTGAAGAAAGCTTTTAGCAGTTGAGGAGAATCAACATCGGCAGGTTTATCACCTAACTGTTTGTAAACTTGAGCTAGTGCCGTTGCACCTAAGCGGTTTTGACCACAACCTAGGTCGATTAAAATAAGTGATGAATCACCGTGATCAGTGCGAAGTTGAGGTGTCACGGTATGACGCACATCTTCAACACGAGCAAAAGCGGTAATAATCAAAGACAGCGGTGATGTAACCGTTTTATCTTGACCATCGTCTTGCCATTGCGTCTTCATCGACATGGAATCTTTACCCACTGGGATGGTTAGACCCAATGCAGGACACAACTCTTCACCCACTGCTTTAACAGCTTCATAAAGGCCAGCATCTTCACCTGGGTGACCCGCTGGAGACATCCAGTTAGCCGACAATTTAATGTGCTTAATATCACCAATATCGGTTGCTGCGATGTTGGTTAGAGCCTCACCAACAGCTAAACGAGCAGAAGCGGCAAAATCCAACAATGCTACTGGGGTACGCTCACCCATCGACATCACTTCACCATGATAAGTATCATAACTTGCCGCTGTTACTGCGCAGTTTGCCACTGGGATCTGCCAAGGCCCAACCATCTGATCGCGTGCAACTAGACCCGTTACGGAGCGATCGCCAATCGTAATTAAGAAGGTTTTTTCCGCAACGGCTGGCAGACGCAATACGCGGTCGATAGCATCATTAAGTTCAATTCCATGACACTCAAGAGCAGGGCTTTCTACTTTTTGAGAAACCACATCACGCTGCATCTTTGGTGGTTTACCTAGTAGGATATCCATTGGCATATCGATTGGCATATTGT
This sequence comes from Photobacterium damselae, assembly GCF_003026815.1. Classification (GTDB taxonomy): domain Bacteria; phylum Pseudomonadota; class Gammaproteobacteria; order Enterobacterales; family Vibrionaceae; genus Photobacterium; species Photobacterium damselae. The sequence continues at coordinate 529,908 of NZ_PYOG01000001.1, forward strand.
CAAAATGGCTATCTTCAAGGCTTAAATGACGCTCTTCTGTAGCCTCACCAACAACGGCAAAAGGAGCTCGTTCACGATGACAGATCGCTTCAAAAACAGGCATCTGCTCTGGAGCTACTGCTAACACATAACGCTCTTGTGATTCGTTACACCAAATTTCTAATGGGCTCATTCCTGGCTCATCATTAGGTACACTACGAAGATCGAACTTACCGCCACGTTCACCATCATCAACTAATTCAGGTAAAGCATTAGAAATACCGCCTGCACCTACATCATGAATAAAGGCAATAGGGTTTTGCTCACCTAACTGCCAACAGCGATCAATCACTTCTTGGCAACGACGCTCCATTTCCGGGTTTTCACGTTGAACTGAAGCAAAATCCAGATCTTCTGCTGACTGGCCAGATGCCATTGATGAAGCAGCGCCACCGCCTAAACCGATATTCATCGCCGGACCACCAAGTACAATTAACTTAGCGCCAACAGGGATCTCTTTTTTCTGAACATGTTGATCGCGGATATTACCAAGACCACCAGCAATCATAATCGGTTTATGGTAACCGCGAACTTCCTCACCCGCATGAGAGGTTACTTTTTCTTCATACGTACGGAAGTAACCCAATAAGTTTGGACGACCAAATTCATTGTTAAACGCCGCACCACCTAATGGGCCCTCTAGCATAATATCTAGAGCACTAACGATTCGACTTGGTTTACCAAAATCACTCTCCCAAGGCTGTTCAAACCCTGGAATTCGTAGGTTAGATACGGTAAATCCAACCAAACCTGCTTTTGGCTTACCACCAATACCTGTCGCACCTTCATCTCGAATTTCACCACCAGACCCCGTAGAAGCACCAGGCCATGGCGAAATAGCTGTTGGGTGGTTATGGGTTTCAACCTTCATCAAGATATGTGCGTCTTCTTGATGGTATTGATATTGACGGGTCTCAGGATCTGGGAAAAAGCGTCCGACTTTTGAACCTGTCATCACTGCGGCATTATCTTTATAAGCAGACAGTACGTGCTCAGGTGTGGTTTCAAAGGTATTTTTGATCATTTTAAACAGCGACTTTGGCTGTTCAACGCCATCAATGATCCAATCTGCATTAAAGATTTTATGACGACAATGCTCTGAGTTCGCCTGAGCAAACATCATCAATTCGATATCATTTGGGTTACGGCCAAGTTTGATGAAGCTTTCCACTAAATAATCAATTTCATCATCAGCCAGTGCCAAGCCAAGGTAAACGTTTGCTTTTTCAAGTGCAAGACGACCGCCTGATAAGATATCAACCGCCTCCACTGGAGCTGGTTGTGCTTGAGTAAATAAGATAGCGGCCTGATTAAGCTCCGTAAATACCACTTCCATCATGCGGTCATGAAGCAGTGAATTCAGTGCTTTTTGCTGTTCATCTGTTAGAACTGTTGTACTTTCAACATAATACACAGTACCGCGTTCTAAACGCTTAATCTGAGCTAAACCACAGTTATGGGCTATATCGGTCGCTTTTGAAGACCATGGAGAGATGGTGCCAGGACGAGGCGTGACTAATAGGAGTGATCCTGTTGGTTGATGTTCAGCAATCGTAGGCCCGTAAGTGAGCAATTGTGCTAACTTTTGCGATTCATCTTCAGTTAAAGGAGCCGTTAAATCGGCAAAATGAACAAACTCGGCATAAATACCGGTCACAGGTAAAGATAACTCACGACAACGCTCTAATAACTTAGCGGCGCGAAACTCAGACAGTGCGGGTGAACCACGCAAAATTTCCATGTGCGTACGTCTCTCGATAACAGTTAAGTGAAGGTGATATTGACCTAATCCTACCGCTTATCGCTTAGAGTTACGTCAATGCCACCTCAATTGTCATCACTTAAATCCCTCTAACCGAGGAGAAGTTGCGCATAGTATAAGGGAAATTTTTTTGTGACGTAACTCTTGACGCAACCGTTTGCGTGATTTTTTTTCGATCTATGATAAAAAACTGTATTTAGCGCTAAAATCCCATGTTTTTTATCGCTTCTAGACGGTTCTTCTGCTGCAATTTTATTGAATTAAAGGCAAATAACAGTGAAATTAATTAGAGAACGACATTCTTTAACTTTCCGCCAACCGTTAGCTTTGATATAAAGAGCCCTGAATTTTAACCGAGAGCACAGATTGTTGAGTACCTATACGTTACCCAAAAAAATCAGGCAGTACTTTGTTAGCCTTATTACACTTTTTCTGATCAGCGGCTGTCAGTGGCAAAGTGAGCCACACAATGCTTTAGATCGCATCAGAGAAACGGGCGTACTGCGTGTGGGTACCTTGAACAATCAGCTGTCGTATTATATTGGTAATGAAGGGCCTACCGGTCTGGATTACGAACTGGCTCAACTGTTTGCTAAAAAGCTGGGTGTAAAGCTGGAAATGCAGCCTATGTTTTCTCTCTCTAGCCTTTTCCCAGCATTAGATCGGGGTAATGTTGATATTCTCGCCGCAGGCCTAACGATTACACCCAATCGCCTACAAGATTTTCGAGCTACTCCAGCCTATTACTATGCCAGCCAACTGGTGGTGTATAAAAAAGGAACATGGCGCCCAAGAACGCCAGCAGATCTTGCCAAAAATAAAGGGACATTAACCGTAGTGAAAGGCTCCAGCCACGAATTACAGTTAAAGCAATTACAGCAAAAATACCCAGACCTAAAATGGCAAGCAGTCTCAGAAACCGATGACGATGAACTTATGCGTGATGTCGCCAGTGGAAAGCTTGACTTTACTATCGCAGACTCAGTTGATGTGGCGCTGATCCAACGTATTCATCCAGATATTGCTATTGCCATGGAATTAACCGATGAAGAGCCGATCAGTTGGTTTGTAAAAAACAGCAGCAATGACAACCTATATGCGCTCATTATTGAGTTTTTTGGTGAAATAAAACAAAACGGTGAATTAGCGCAGTTAGAAGAGAAGTATTTCGGTCACGTTGATCAATTTGATTATGTAGATACCCGCGCATTTTTACGCGCCGTTGAAGGGAAATTACCAAAATGGAAACCGCTATTTAAACAATATGCTGGGGAATTTGACTGGCGTTTAATTGCCGCGCTCTCTTATCAAGAATCACACTGGAACCCAGAAGCCACATCACCAACGGGTGTCCGTGGCATGATGATGCTCACCACACCGACAGCAAAAGCGGTAGATGTGACGAATCGATTGGATCCAAAACAGAGCATTCGAGGGGGTACTGAGTATCTTCGCCGCATGATAGCTCGCGTACCCGATAGTATTGAATCCCATGAAAAGGTCTGGTTTGCTCTTGCCTCTTATAATATTGGTTTTGGTCACTTAATGGATGCGCGACGTTTAACCAAGGCGCAAGGTGGTAATCCAGACACATGGACAGATGTCAAACAACGTTTACCGATGTTGCGCCAACGCCAATACTATACTCAAACTCGATATGGCTATGCTCGCGGTGATGAAGCCTTAAATTATGTTGAGAATATCCGCCGTTATTACCAAAGCATCGTTGGTTACGAACAAGCTCACAGCCGAGAACACCAAGGTGATGGGGTTGAAATTGTTGATGGGCTACAAACAATCACACCACAAACAATTAGCGCGGCAGCCAAGCCTCAACCGGCCAAAGTTGCAGCGTCTAAATAATCAATAAGTTATTCTGGCTCTTAATCCAATGAGAGCCAGATCTTCTTTTTCATCTCATTTTGCAAATAGATATAGCTTCTTTCATTTAATTACCAGCATAATCAATCGTGGGGTTCGTATTGATTATATGGATATTCAATATACCTTTTTTAGTGCCTATTTATTTATAGGTATTCTATTTGATTTCGTTTCAGTACTCATACTGAGCAAATAGATGGCTCTCTTAGCCAAGAGACCAGCCTTATTTGTTGGGTATTTTATGTCTGGCACACATTATGCTGATCTTATGTCGCTAATGTCGCCTTTTGCCAGCAAGAGGGATAAAGGATGAAAAGTAAACGCACTCAATCAAAATTTAAAAAAATGCTGCAAGCCTCTTCGACCCGACGCAAGCGTCTGAGCAGTAATCTACGTAAAAAAACGCTCTGGCGTCAGCGCAGTTATGTTATGAGTGCTACAGCAGAATGTTGCTAATCAAAAGCTAAAACGCAAAAAAACAAAGCTCGGACAATACCGAGCTTTTTCATATAAACGATACCAATTCAATTTTATCTCTGCTGTTTTTCTTTTTCTGCTTGCTTGAGCGCTTTCTTTTCAGCTCGACGACGCTTAAAGAATGCTTGTAATTGAGCGCGACACTCATCTTCTAGTAAGCCGGCATCAAACTGAACGTGGTGATTCACCCCAGCATAACTCAAAAGATTCATCGTACTACCAGCAGCACCAGTTTTAAGATCAGGCGCACCATAAACTACCTTCCCCACACGAGAATGCACCATAGCACCGGCACACATAGGACACGGCTCTAATGTGACATATAAAGTGGTATCAAGTAGACGATAGTTTTGTAGAACTTGTCCCGCTTGTCGCAACGCCATGATTTCGGCGTGGGCGGTGGCGTCGTGTTGCCCTATCGAGCGGTTCCACCCTTCCCCAACAACTCGGCCTTGGTATACCACAACAGCACCAACTGGCACTTCACCTTCAGCTTCTGCATTTGCAGCCAATTCAATGGCGCGATGCATAAAAATTTTATCTTGTTCGCTATATTCTACAGTCATTGATTATCTATCGTTAAAATCTTGAGCTTTAGCTATTAAGCATCTACTCGTTTTTTTGGTAACTCTTCGGCTAAAAAATCCACCAGCAAACGTACTTTAGGAGACAAATGGCGGTTATGAGGATATAAAGCCCAAATCCCCTCATCTGGCTCTTGGAATTTCTCCAAAATAGGGACAATAGAACCGTTCGCTAAATCTTCATCCACGTAATATTCCGGTAACTGTGCAATGCCAATGCCTTTAATCACCGCATCTCGTAGCCCATAACCACTATTACAAGATAACGAACCCGCAATACGAATGCTCTTTTCTTTACCTTTTTCTTGGAATCGCCAGTAGTCATGGTTACCAATTAAGCAATTATGGTGGCGTAGTTCAGATAGCGTATGTGGCATACCGTATTTTTCTAAGTAAGCCGGTGATGCACACAGATACATAGTACGAGTTGTAAGGCGTTTTGCCATCATCGATGAATTGCCCAACTTACCTAGACGAATCGCTAAATCAAACGCGCCTTCAACCAGATCCATCTGACGGTTGGTTAAATCCATCGCTACTTCAATCTCTGGATACTGCAACATAAAGTCATTAACCAAAGGGACGATGTATTTTTCACCATAAGTCACAGGCGCGGTCATTTTTATAAGTCCTTGAGGAACTCCTCGTAGACTGGTGATAGCGCGTTCAGCTTCTTCAAGCCCATCCATCACCTGACGACAATGACGATAATAAATACTGCCCTCTTCGGTTAGGGATACCTTACGCGTTGTACGATAAAATAGTTTGGTATTAAGTCTATTTTCCAGAGCGCTAATTTGTCGGCTCACTTGCGCCGTTGATATCCCAATCTTTTTTGCCGCAGCGGTAAAGCTTTCAGTTTCAGATACGGCAACAAATTCTGTTACCCCTTCCCACAAAAACATCGTCACTTTGCTCCATTATTACATCAAGGTAAAAGTTATTTGCAGTTTAACCCAATTATCATTTATCAAGAAACAAATATAATGCATCACATCGAAACGCAATAAGAAAACAACTTTCTTATGCATTAGTAAAGAATTCATCTACAGTCTATACGTAACAAGCATTACGTAATTATAAGTTATCGGTCTCGTACCCAATACATAAATAAAGAGAGTAAATCAATGACTGACAAGTTTATTAAATCAAAAGCAGCTGTTGCTTGGGGTCCAAATCAACCTCTATCAATCGAAGAAGTAGATGTAATGCTTCCTCGTAAAGGCGAAGTTCTTGTACGCATTATCGCAACTGGCGTGTGTCACACAGATGCATTCACTCTATCTGGTGACGATCCTGAAGGTATCTTCCCATCTATTCTTGGTCACGAAGGTGGCGGTATTGTTGAAATGGTTGGTGAAGGCGTAACAAGTGTTGCTGTTGGTGACCATGTTATCCCTCTTTACACAGCAGAATGTGGCGAGTGTAAATTCTGTAAATCAGGTAAAACAAACCTATGCCAAGCAGTTCGTGAAACTCAAGGTAAAGGCCTAATGCCAGATGGTACAACTCGTTTCTACAAAGACGGCCAACCAATCTACCACTACATGGGTTGTTCTACTTTCTCTGAGTACACTGTACTTCCAGAAATTTCTCTAGCGAAAGTAAATAAAGAAGCACCTCTTGAAGAAGTATGTCTTCTAGGTTGTGGCGTAACAACAGGTATGGGTGCAGTACTTAACACAGCAAAAGTTGAAGAAGGTAGCACAGTAGCAATCTTCGGTTTAGGTGGTATCGGTCTATCTGCAATCATTGGTGCTCGCATGGCTGGTGCTAGCCGTATCATCGGTGTTGACCTAAACGAAACTAAATTCGAACTAGCAACTCAACTAGGTGCAACAGATTGTATCAACCCAGCTAACTACGATAAGCCAATTCAAGAAGTCATTGTTGAAATGACTGATGGTGGTGTTGACTACTCATTTGAGTGTATCGGTAACGTAAACGTAATGCGTTCTGCACTTGAGTGTTGTCACAAAGGTTGGGGTGAGTCAATCATCATCGGTGTAGCAGGCGCAGGTCAAGAGATCTCTACTCGTCCATTCCAGCTCGTTACTGGTCGTGTATGGCGTGGTAGCGCATTCGGTGGTGTTAAAGGTCGCTCTGAGCTTCCTGAAATCGTTGAGCGTTACATGGCTGGTGAGTTTGGTCTACAAGAGTTCATCACTCACACAATGGCGCTAGAAGACATCAATGAAGCATTTGAATTAATGCACAAAGGTGAAAGTATCCGTACGGTAATTCACTACAACAAATAATTAAGAGTTACTCCCTACTACACTACTACTCTTAATTTTAGCGCTGCTCAACTTGGGCAGCGCTCTTTTACCAATAAGACGAATCAAGCCAATGACATTAGAAAATATCAGCTGTAATAAAAGTGCAGGTGGCTGGCACAAACAATACACTCACCATTCAGAAGTATTAAGCTGCGACATGCGCTTTGCTATTTTTTTACCGCCACAAACAGCAACAGGTAAAAAAGTTCCCGTTCTTTACTGGCTTTCAGGTTTAACCTGTACAGATGAAAACTTCATGCAAAAAGCAGGGGCTCAACGAATTGCAGCCGAACTGGGTATTGCCATTGTAGCTCCAGATACTAGCCCTCGCGGTGAAAACGTACCAGATGATGAAAATGGTGCATACGATTTTGGTTTAGGTGCGGGCTTTTATGTTAATGCCACCCAAGCACCATGGGATCGTCATTACCGTATGTATGATTATGTGGTAAATGAACTGCCAGCGATTATTGAAGCCAACTTCCCAGTTACTGAGCAACGAGCTATTTCAGGTCACTCTATGGGTGGTCATGGTGCTCTAATGATCTCACTGCGTAATCCAGAACGTTTTAGCTCAGTGTCTGCTTTTAGTCCGATTGCCAATCCAATCAACTGCCCTTGGGGACAAAAAGCATTTAATGGATACCTTGGTGATAATCCTAAAGAATGGAAAAACTATGACTCAAGCGAGTTAATGCGCCTGGCAGAGAAAAAGCTACCAACCTTAGTAGACCAAGGTACTCAAGATAACTTTTATATTGATGGCCAACTCCGTCCAGAAAGCCTTGTGGCAGCAGCAGAAGCAAATGAGTATCCATTAGAGCTTCGTATGCAAGATGGTTATGACCACAGTTATTACTTTATGGCGAGCTTTATTGAAGATCATCTACGCTTCCACATGAAGCACTTTGGTTAACCTTAGTTTGCCTATTATTGGGCAAATAAATTAACCCGTTACACTATGATTACTTCATAACATGTTCATGGTTCGTCGCCAAAAATAAAGCCTCGATATATTACTATCGAGGCTTTTTTTCATTTCAAACAATCTTAGCGATTTACTGAATGGTGTAAGTGTATGGCGCTTGAACACCTAGAGGGATACCAATTGCCCAGTAAACCAATAGGAAGATAGTCCAGCCTACAAGCATCGCGATAGAATATGGCATCATCATTGAAGCCAATGTACCGATACCAGAGCTCTTCACATAACGCTGCATGTAAACCACAACAAGCGGGAAGAACACCATCATCGGAGAAATGATATTAGATACTGAATCACCAACACGGTATGCCGCCTGAGTTAATTCAGGAGAAATACCTACCGCCATTAACATTGGCACCATAATAGGACCAATCAATGCCCATTTCGCAGATGCAGAACCTACTAATAGGTTTACTGATGCGGTTAGAAGAATCATACCGATAATAGTGATTTGACCTGGTAGATTCATCTCTTGCAGCAATTTAGCACCAGAAAGAGCCAACAGCGTACCAATGTTTGATTGAGTAAATGCAACTAGGAACTGAGCAATAAAGAATACCATGACCATAAAGCCCGCCATACCAGCCATTGTGGTTGACATCGCTTTAATAACATCTTGGCTCTCTTTAAAAGTGCCTGCTACTTTACCGTAGATGATACCTGGAATCACAAATAGGATGAAAATCAACGGAACAATCGACTGCATCACTGGAGCATTAAATGCCGCAATCTCACCCGATGGAGAACGAAGCGGTGATGTTTCAGGAATAAGCACAGCAACAAGTAAAGCAATACCAGCAACCATAGCCCAACCAGCACGAGAGAATGCCTTCGACTCAAGTTCTGTAAATGAACCCATATCTGGTGCTTCTTCAGCATCATCATCAATCGCTGTTTTCGCTAGACGAGGCTCAATGATTTTATCTGTAATATACCAACCAATTGCAACAATAATGAATGATGATAGACCAGTAAAAATAATGTTTGCTAGCGGGTTTACGATGTAATCAGGATCCATAATACGAGCGGCTTCTTGCGTAAAACCTGCCAGTAATGGATCGATACCTGATGGAATAAAGTTTGCTGAGAAACCACCAGAAACACCAGCAAATGCCGCTGCAATACCCGCTAGAGGGTGACGACCTGCCGCATGGAAAATAATACCACCAAGAGGAATAACCAGTACGTAACCTGCATCGGCTGCTGTGTGTGACACAATTGCCACTAAAATCAGCATCGGCGTTAAGAATTTAACTGGTGTTACATTCAACATCTTCTTAAGGCCAGTATTAATAAAGCCAGATGCTTCAGCCACACCAACACCTAGCATCGCAACTAACACGATACCTAGCGGTGCAAAGCCAGTGAAATTCTTCACCATATTTGCAAGGAAACTTGCCATAGACTCGCCAGTCAGTAGGTTTTTAATCTCTACTGATTGCTGAGTCACTGGGTGAACCAGACCAAAGTCAAATTGTGATAGAACTGCGGAAAGAACCCAAACTAGGACCAATCCCCAAAAGAATAGAAGAGCCGGATCTGGAATTTTGTTACCGACACGCTCAATGCCGTTTAGAAACTTATCCATCGCACTTGATGGCGCTTCTGGTGCCTGTTTTACTGCTTGATTACTCATGGGAACTCCATGGCTATAATTGATGTTGTATGGTGCTGGCGTCTGTTTACGACTATTTCTGTCGCTTTTAAGTATTTTCGTCGATGTTATAGCAGTCGTTACAAATGCAACAAACCGTCACCGGATTGTAACCATAATGACAAATAAAAAAGCACGATCGACCTAGCTAATAGCTATTTTGTATAAGGGTATTTTGTAAACAAGTGTAAATGGTAAACATAAATTCCATTTTTCATTAACAACAAAGATACATATAACAAGGACAAGCAGATATTTAAGAAATTACAAGAGTGGTGATATTCCCCTAACCTACACAATAGTTGCGGTGTTCAAACATGAAGGGTTTTAGATGATTTTCGTTTGATACTATTTAAGTCTGATGCCTATAAGCAAAAGAAAGAAACAAAAAAAAGCCTCTGAGTTTCCCCAAAGGCCTTTGATCTTATTTTTTAACTACGAATTTTTAGAATCTTATTCCCACTCGATGGTTGCAGGTGGCTTACCTGATACATCGTAAACCACACGAGAGATACCATCGACTTCGTTAATAATGCGGTTCGATACCTTACCTAGGAAATCATATGGTAGGTGAGCCCAGTGCGCTGTCATAAAGTCGATAGTTTCAACAGCACGTAGAGAAACAACCCAATCATATTTACGACCATCGCCCATTACACCAACAGAACGAACTGGTAAGAATACGGTAAAGGCCTGTGATACTTTGTTGTAAAGATCTGCATTGTGAAGCTCTTCAATGAAGATAGCATCAGCACGACGCAGTAGATCACAGTACTCTTTCTTCACTTCACCAAGAACACGAACACCTAGACCAGGACCTGGGAATGGGTGGCGGTATAGCATGTTATAAGGCAGACCAAGCTCAAGACCAATCTTGCGAACTTCGTCTTTAAATAGCTCTTTTAGTGGCTCAACCAAGCCCATTTGCATATCGTCAGGCAAACCACCCACGTTATGGTGTGATTTAATAACGTGTGCTTTACCTGTTTTTGATGCTGCAGATTCAATTACATCTGGGTAGATAGTGCCTTGTGCTAACCATTTTGCATTTTGCAGTTTCTTCGACTCTTCATCGAATACTTCAACAAATACACGGCCAATAATTTTACGTTTTGCTTCTGGCTCATCCACACCGGCAAGTGCTTCAAGGAAACGGTTTTCAGCTTTAACGTGAACAATGTTTAGACCAAAATGATCACCGAACATATCCATAACTTGCTCGCCTTCATTTAGACGAAGCAGGCCGTTATCAACGAACACACAAGTTAACTTATCACCAATTGCACGGTGAACCAGCATTGCAACTACTGATGAATCCACACCACCAGATAGGCCAAGGATCACTTCGTCATCACCCACTTGCTCTTTAATACGAGCGATAGCATCTTCGATGATGTTGGCAGATGTCCATAGCTTTTCACAGCCACATACATTAAGAACGAAGTTTTCAATGATACGCATACCTTGACGAGTGTGCGTAACTTCTGGGTGGAACTGTACGCCGTAAAAACGTTTTTCATCATTAGCCATTGCAGCGTATGGGCACGTTGAAGTTTCAGCAACTTTGGTAAAGTCAGCAGGAATTTCAACAACTTTGTCACCGTGGCTCATCCATACATCAAGTAATGGAGTGCCATCTTCTGCAATTGCATCTTCAATGTTTTTAAATAGATCTGTTGGTTCTACAATTTTAACCTGAGCATAACCAAATTCACGCTCAGAAGAACCTGCAACTTTACCGCCTAGCTGCTCTGCCATTGTCTGCATGCCGTAACATACACCAAATACTGGCACACCAGCTTCAAACACATACTGAGGAGCACGAGGTGAACCGGCTTCGGTCACACTCTCAGGACCGCCAGATAGAATGATACCGTTTGGATTAAAGTCACGAATATCAGCCTCATCAACGTCCCAGCTCCAAAGCTCACAGTAAACACCGATTTCACGAATACGACGAGCAATCAATTGAGTGTACTGTGAACCAAAATCTAAAATAAGGATGCGTTGATCATGAATATTTGTGGTAGTGGTCATTATCGAGCAGTCTCAGAAATTTATTGAAAATAGGGGGCATCAAAGTGCCCCGATCTTATATAAGCTTTTTAATTAGGCAAACGTTTTCGCTAACTAGGAATAGTTTGTTACAAATTAACCTAGGCGGTAGTTTGGTGCTTCTTTAGTAATAGTCACATCATGCACATGAGACTCTTTCATACCAGCGCCAGAGATACGAACAAACTCAGCCTTAGTACGAAGGTCTTCAATTGTTGCAGAGCCAGTTAGACCCATGCTTGAACGTAAACCACCCATCTGTTGATGAACGATCTCTTTTAAGTGACCTTTATAAGCAACGCGACCTTCGATACCTTCTGGTACTAACTTGTCAGCAGCGTTATCAGATTGGAAGTAACGGTCAGATGAACCTTTTGACATCGCACCAAGAGAACCCATGCCACGGTATGACTTATAAGCACGACCTTGGTATAGCTCAACTTCACCCGGAGCTTCTTCAGTACCCGCGAACATTGAACCAACCATTACGCAAGAAGCGCCAGCTGCAATCGCTTTACATAGGTCACCAGAGTAACGGATACCACCATCAGCAATAACAGGAATGCCATATTGATCTGCAATTGAAGCCGCTTCAGAAATCGCTGTAATTTGAGGAACACCAACACCTGTTACGATACGAGTTGTACAGATAGAGCCAGGGCCAATACCCACTTTAACTGCACTTACACCCGCTTCAATAAGTGCACGAGCACCTTCAGCAGTTGCAACATTGCCACCAACGATTGGTAGATTAGGGAATTGTTTGTGTGTTTCACGGATGCGTTGTAAAACACCTTCAGAATGACCATGAGAAGAGTCAATAAGTAGCACATCAACGCCAGCTTCAACTAGAGCTTGAACACGCTCTTCATTACCAGCACCAGCACCTACAGCAGCACCAACACGTAGACGGCCACGCTCATCTTTACATGCATTTGGTTTACGTTCTGCTTTCTGGAAATCTTTTGCGGTGATCATGCCTTTAAGACGGAAACTATCATCAACCAATAGCACTTTTTCAACACGGTGCTTTTGCATAATAGCTTCAACTTCTTCACGAGAAGCGCCTTCCTTTGCTGATGCAAGCTTCTCTTTTGGTGTCATCACTTCCACAACTTTAAGTGAAAGGTCAGTTACAAAGCGTACATCACGACCTGTAATAATACCGATAAGCTCATTGTTATCAGTAACAACAGGGTAACCTGCAAAGCCATTTTCTTCTGTCAGACGTTTTACATCTGCAATGGTGTTATCAGGCTTAACAGTTACAGGCTCAGAAACAACACCTGCTTCGAACTTTTTAACCATGCGAACTTGTGCCGCTTGTTGTTCGATAGACATATTCTTATGGATAAAACCGATGCCACCTTCTTGCGCAAGAGCGATAGCCAAACGACCTTCAGTCACTGTATCCATAGATGCAGACAGCATTGGAATATTCAGAGTGATCTCTTTAGTCAAATGGGTGCGCAGATCGGCAGTGTTCGGTAGGACTGTAGAATGAGCTGGAACCAGCAAAACATCATCAAAAGTCAAAGCTTCTTGTTTGATTCGTAACATTGCAATATCTCACACCAATTAAAGGGTTTTATAAAGAAGATTAAAATATTGCGGACGGATTATACGCACGGTGCAAACGTTTGGCTAGTGTTTTTTTTGAATTTTTAATAAAAAATATTTGACATTTTTCGATTGATACGTAATATATTTCGGTTAAGTTTCAGGTGCTGCGGGCAAAACACTTTGGGTAAGATCTGTCCAATTGATCCCCCTTTTCCTTTGTTGCGCCCAAATTTCGTTCATTGATTGAATTATACTCGTCTTTCATCGCAGCCCTTCCCTCTCTTCTTTGGTAAAGGTGTTTTTCATCGTGACAATGTTCGCTCAACCGACCCAAAGCAATAATCGAATTTTTACCGTATCCACTCTAAATGCCCAAGTTCGCGTACTACTTGAAAATGAAATGGGTATTGTTTGGTTAGTCGGTGAGCTCTCTAATTTCTCCATGCCGGTTTCTGGTCACTGGTATTTCACCTTAAAAGATGCTCGTGCTCAGGTGAAATGCGCCATGTTTAAAGGCAATAATCGCCGAGTACTATTTAAACCTAGCAATGGTACTCAAGTGCTCGTTAAAGCACGTTTATCCCTCTATGAGCCTCGCGGTGACTATCAGCTTATAATCGAAAGCATGCAGCCAGAAGGCGATGGTCGACTCCAGCAACAGTTTGAACAACTTAAAATGTCTTTGGCCGCAGAAGGTCTGTTTGCCCAAAGCATTAAAAAACCGTTGCCAGAGCAACCAAAACGAGTGGGGATCATTACCTCAAAAACAGGTGCTGCATTATTTGATATTCTAAATGTGTTACGCCGACGCGATCCTGGTTTACCGATTGTGATCTATCCAACCATGGTGCAAGGCGAAGGTTCTGCGATTTCGATTGCTCAAGCCATTGGTCGAGCTAACAGCCGCAAAGAGTGTGATGTGCTAATAGTGGGTCGTGGCGGTGGATCTCTTGAAGATCTATGGGCGTTTAATGAAGAAATTGTGGCGCGTACTATTGTTGCCAGTGAAATCCCTATCGTCAGTGCAGTTGGTCATGAAGTTGATGTCACCATTGCCGATTTTGTTGCCGATGTTCGTGCTCCAACGCCATCAGCTGCAGCAGAGCTGATCAGTCGCGATATGACTCATCAAACTCAAGCCATTACACAAAAGAAACAGCAGCTAAATCATGCTATGCGCTATTATATTGCTAAACAGCAACAACAAACTCAGCGATTACAGCACCGATTAGAACGTCAACATCCACAGATGCGACTTAATCAGCAGCAACAACATTTGGATGAGTTAACTGGCCACTTACATCAAGCGATGCAACGAAAGTTAACTCAGGCAGATCAACGTGTAGAACGTATTAATTACAAGTTATCGCTCTATTCACCAAGTCAAACAATCAAACAACTTAGTCATCATTTAGCGCAAAGTGAGCGCCGCCTTACTGATGCTATGGATCGCTCGCAGTTAACAGCTCGTCATCAATTAGCCATGATGGCAGAAAAACTGGAGGCAGTAAGCCCACTGGCAACTATTGCGCGTGGTTATTCTATCACCCAAAAAGAAGATGGTTCGGTTATTAGAAGTTCAGAGCAAGTCTCAACTGGAGATAGATTAGTCACCAAAGTTGCTCAAGGTGAAATTCGTTCAATCGTTGAATAGCTATTGTTAAGTAGTGATTAGAATAGAATTAAATTAACAAAAATAAATGCCGCTCTAGTTTTCTAGCCGCGGCATTTTTTATCTCCGGCATATGGACTTTATTAACCGCCCTACACCTTAAGCATTTTCATCTATTGGGGTGAAGACAAAACTGACCCGTGATTTTGATTTTAACTCATTACAGTGATTACAAAAGTAACTGGCTGAACCGCAGGCCTGTAGTTTTTCTAGCTCTTTACCACAATCTGGGCATAAGGCTTGTTTATTGATCTTCTGCTGGCAAAAATCACAGAAATAACCATTCTCTTTCCAAACTAATTCACTGGTACAGTTTGGGCATAGATTCTCAGACACTCACATATCCTTCTGTCGTCCATCCCGATGTAATTTCAAAATTTAGAGATTACTGGGTATAAAGATAATAGGCTCTCATAATGCTTTGATTTGTATCTGGCTGGCAATCAAAATTATTTTTCAAAATGTACTCTTTTGATCTCTATCGTGAAGATCGCTGCAAACCAGAACAAAAGAAAACAATAGCCTTTATGGATAAGAATCAGAGAACCAAGGATCTTTTATAACAAAGCAGATCTTAGACAAAAAGAGTCTTGATCAGCGATCTCATATCAAAAGAACATTTATCAATACACTTCCCGAAAGCATAAGTTACATATTCTGTTTTTGGATTTTAAACGATATTTTATTCTTAAATATTACATGTAAAACCAAAGATCCAATATATATAAAATTGGATCGGTTATAAAATCCAATAAAAAAGCCGAAACAAGTCACTCTGAGTTATTTCGGCTTATCTTTATGATTTAAAAACAAATTATTGTCTTTTTATTGATCTGGCATACATGACAATTTGTTGATCATTCACATATTCAAACTCAACCCATAGCTGATTGTATTCGGCTAAAGATTGACTATGAGTACCACCGCATGGGATCTCAATAACATTCCCTTCCTTAAGATCGCAGCACCAATAACGCGAATCGGTTAATGCTTGTCCTTCGCAACGCATAGTAATTGCAGATTCAAGTTCTAACCATTGAGTTAATTGCTGATTTATTTTATCTGCAATATCATTGAGTTGTTCTAACATATCAGCCGAATTTAGTCCGCGTTTACGTAAAGTCTTTCCTAAACGATACGTGTCTCGACTGCAATCTTCACTCACTTCGCTTTTCTCTTGAGCGTAACTGTGAAAATCATAATGTCCTAATTCATCTTTTCGTGACGCATCTTTACGCCAAAAGTCATGATGTAAAACTTTGTTTAAGGCAAGAGATGATAGATGCCCACCACTATGACCACGGCCTAACGCCTGCTGGTACGCTTTATCTACTGATAATTCGACTTCTTGGCCTATTTCCAGCATTAAATCCTGTGCTAGATGGTGAACTACCACAAATACCCAGCCTTCAGTATCACGACGAACTGGAATTGCATCAGCCACATATAAAGTTTGGGAAGCTAGTTCAACCGCACCAACCAAGCAATTTATAACAGCATAATCTTGATTCGCTACGGTAATAAAACCACGATCGGCAGGGTGATCTGGCCAAATATGACTGACAGGATGAAATGGTGTGGTATCAGTAACGATCCATGTCCCTTCTGAATGAGCAACACACAATTGTACTTTAGCAGTGCACTGCCAAATATTAGAGGTAAACAGAACTTTTGTTGCATTTAACATAAAAACCAACTTTTAAAATACTAAATACGTATAAATAATCAGCAAAGGAATACAATGAGAGCGAAATAATACAATTAAATATGTGACAACCTTCACAATGAGTCTTAAAAGCGATTTATTCAACAATTAGTATATGCAAAATATATCACTTCATATAAACACATAATTGCAATAAAGAGTTACCTTGATGAATAAAAAATTAGCGCTAAGTTTAATGGCATCATCTCTTATTATTGGTCTGACTGGATGTCAAGCAACAGGAGAACAATATAAAGCAACCTCTTACCAAGTATCAGCTCTTAATCATAAACAAGAAGCGAAAACGATTAATATTATCGCAGTCACTGCAGCTCAAGTCCAAGTCGATAACTCTCAAGCGAAAAAAACAACAACTGCAGTCGGTAGCTTACTAGGTAGTGTTGCTGGTGCATTTATTGGTGATAATCAAGGAGAAACTTTAGTTGGAGGCCTTTTAGGTGGTGTTGCTGGAGGTGCAACAGGCCTTGTTGTTTCAGATACGATCATGGTTGAAGGTGTGACCCTTACTTATTCAGAAAAAAACAAAATTTTCACCTCAACCCAAATAGGTCGTTCTTGTGAATTTAAACCAGGGGTTGCTCTTGTTGTTTCAACAGAAAAAAATGAAACCCGTGTTCAACCTAACTCTGTATGTGTGGAGCAAGGATGATCAAGAAAAGTTTCATAATAATAACAGCTCTAATATCGACCTCTTCATTGGCGAATGGTCTGCAATCGCAACTCCAAGCAATACAGCAAGCCGAGCAACAAGGCATGGCTAATGTACAAGCAGAACAACGTCGACAGCACCGTATTGAAGAAGAAAAAAGAGCTAAACAAGAACGTATAGCGGAACAAAAACGTAAGCATCAAGCGGCTATATTAGCTCAAAGAAATGCTCTTGCAGCTAAGCAAAAACAAGAGAAAGAAACTGAGCGACTTGCAGATAAGTACCGCGATCAACATTATGAAGATGAGTTACGTCAATTAGAAATAGAAAGACAAAAGCTTGCAATTCAGCGTGAAAATGCCCGACTTTCCCGTGAAAATGACTTTATTGATGCTGAGTTAAATCGACAAAAAGCCCAGACAGATATTTTACAATCAGAAGCCGACGCTACCCGAAATATCTCAAAGGGAACACAGAATTTAATGGAGTCAAAAGGTAAAGCCGCAGAGAATGAAACTAAAGGTTGGTTTAACTAATTTTTAGTTTAGTTTTTCGCAATAAAAAGCCCAATCATTATCGATTGGGCTTTTATTTTTACTTATTACGATCTTTGATCATACTTGCAAGGCGCTTACGCTGACGTTGCTGAGAAATCGTTAATTTCTCTTTCTTAGTCTCAAATGGGTTTTCGCTATTCTGGAATTGAATACGAATTGGTGTACCCATCATCTCTAATGATTTACGGTAGTAGTTCATTAGATAGCGCTTGTAAGAGCCTGGTAGTTCATTAACCAAGTTACCGTGCACAACGATAATTGGTGGGTTGTAACCACCTGCGTGAGCGTATTTTAGCTTCACACGACGACCACGGATCATTGGTGGCTGGTGATCATCTTGTGCCATTTGCATAATACGCGTCAACATTGAAGTGCTGATACGTTTTGTTGCTGACTGATATGCTTCAACAACAGATTCATACAAGTGACCAACACCAGTACCGTGCAGTGCTGAGATAAAGTGGATACGCGCAAAATCAACAAAGCCTAAACGACGATCAAGCTCAGTTTTAACACGCTCTTTCACATCATTATCTAGACCGTCCCACTTGTTCACCGCAATAACCAGCGAACGACCCGCATTAAGAGCAAAGCCCAATAGGCTTAAATCTTGATCTGAAATGTTCTCACGCGCATCAATGATAAGAAGAACAACGTTCGCATCTTCAACTGCTTTTAGCGTCTGAATTACCGAAAACTTCTCAACCGCTTCGTGCATATTCTTACGACGACGGATACCAGCAGTATCGATCAATACATACTCTTGACCATCACGCTCCATTGGAATGTAAATAGAGTCACGAGTAGTACCTGGCATATCGTACACAACCACACGTTCTTCACCTAAGATACGGTTTGTTAGTGTTGATTTACCAACGTTTGGACGACCGATAATTGCCAGCTTGATAGGCTGCTCTTGTAGACGCTTATACGCAGCTTCTGCATCTTGCTCAGATAAATTCGCATTTTCGATCTCTGCAACAGAGTTAAGATCTTCAATACTGATTTCATCTGACTCAAGTTCTTCATCAGAACCAGAAATATTTTCAAAGAACGGCTCTAAAGCACGCTCCATTAGCGCTGTTACACCACGGTTTTGTGATGCTGCAATTTGGTGCATCTCATCAGCACCTAGCTTCCAGAAATCAGCACAAGCACTATCAGCATCGATACCATCAATTTTGTTTACAACCAAAAATGTTGGCTTATTACGACTGCGCAAGTGCTTTGCAATAGCTTCATCTGCTGCAGTTAGACCAGCACGACCATCAACTAAAAATAGCACCACATCAGCTTCTTCAATCGCCATAAGCGATTGTTCAGCCATTTTGGTTTCAACACCTTCTTCTGTACCGTCGATACCACCTGTATCGATAACGATAAATTCGTGTTCGTTAATTTCAGCTCGGCCGTACTTACGATCCCTTGTTAGGCCAGGAAAATCTGCAACCAGCGCATCCCTTGTACGGGTAAGACGGTTAAAAAGCGTCGATTTACCCACGTTAGGGCGCCCGACAAGGGCAACAACAGGAATCATAACTACCTCTTACTTTTCAGAGTTCTATACCAATTCTGTATATTGATAATAACAGTGGTATACCTTCAAATATCCCCTGCTATTTTTGTCTCTAGCAACACAATTTGATTGCTGTCAGCCGACAATAATATCAGGGGTGGATATAATAACAACGGCCCCAACCGTAATCACAGTTGGAGCCGATTAAACTTAGTCTTGCTGCATTATACCGTGTTATTGCGATATTTGCATTTTCTTGATTTTGCCATCACGAGTTGAAACGATAAAGGCATCATCATCAAGCGCAACAGGTGGAACTGACATACCGCCACCACCAATCGACTCTTGAGAAACAAAATCACCAGTCGATTGATCTAGCCAGTGTAGATAACCTTCAGCATCGCCAACAACCAAGTAACCATCAATTGCCGCTGGAGCAGTCAACTGACGGTATTCTAGATCTTTGTTCTGCCAAATTTCGGTACCACTGCGAGCATCAACAGCCACAATGTGATCTTTCTCAGTCACTAGGTATAGCGTATTTGCATCGACAATAAAGTTAGTTGCCGATGAATAATTACGTTTCCAAGCAATTTGGCCAGTGCGCAGTTCAATCGAAACAAGAGAACCATTGTAGCCAATAGCATAGAGACGATCGCCTGCAATAACTGGTGTCGCATCAACGTCAACTAGACGATCAATTTCAGTCGCGCCTTTTGGTGCCGCGATCGCTTGTTGCCATAACAATTGACCATTGTGCATCAGAGCGCCAGCTAAACGTCCGTTTGCTTGTCCCCAAAATACACCACCAGAAATCGCAACTGGAGAACTGTCACCACGTAGCGTTAAGGTTGGAACTTCACTGCTGATCTGCCATTTTGACTCACCCGTTGATACATCAAGCGCCTGTAAAAAACCATTGCTGGTATTTACAACAACGAGACCTTCATCAACTAAAGGCTTAGAAAGCACTTCGCCTTGAACCTTAGCACGCCAAATTTCATCACCGTTTTCAGCATTGATTGCAAGTACATCAGCATTTTCTGAACCGATATAGATCACACCACTGCTATAAACAATGCCACCAGATAGCTTAGCACTAGTATCGCCTTCGAAATCTTGCTTCCAAAGAACTTTACCGTTACTTGGGTCAAGTGCTTCAACCAATCCATCACGATCTGCAACAAAAATTTTGCCATCGCCAATCGCAGGCGTTAAACGAGAGAAATATCCTGCAACGCCATCGCCAACACTGTCAGACCATAGAGTTTCTGGAGTGAACGTATTTTTCACCACTGGCAACGGAGCCATATGGATAGAATCTTCTTCACTAGCACAGCCAGCTAACACGCCAATTGCCAATGCAACTGTTAATGCTCGCTTAAATACTTTCTGCATTATCCTTCGCCTTATTGAGCCAGATTATCAAGCTTGATCTGTAATACTGGAGAGTTGGCGCCTGCTTCTTGAGCTTCAATGTAAGCATCACGTGCCGCATCTGTATCACCTTTTTTCAGTAATACGTCACCACGTAGCTCATCTACTTTAGCCTTCCAACTTGCCATTTTAACAGTCTTAAGCTCAGCTAATGCTTCATCGTATTTATCTTGTTGCAAGTAAACACGCGCTAGACGAGTCTTAGCCAAAGGCAAAATTGCTTGATCTGTAGAATTCGCGGCAACCCATTTTAGTTGCTCTGCTGCACCATTAAGATCTTTTGCTTCAATTTGTGCTTTTGCTAATTGTAGCGCTGCTAGCACTGAGTAATGGCTATCTTTATGCGCTTGAATAAAAGCTTGAGTATCTGCAATTGCATCACTCTTGCCACTTTCAAGCATAGCCATTACTTGGGTGTATGAATTAGAAGCTTGTTCTTTACCAGCTTGGACTTCTCCCTGGTAATAACGCCAGCCCCAAAGACCACCTAAGCCAATAACAGCACCGATAACGACGGCTTTGCCATTGTCTGTCCACCACGATTTTATCGCTTCAACCTGTTGTTCTTCTGTGGCGTAGTCGTTCACTTCCTGTCCTCTCTTAAATCAATTCTGCGAGCTTCGCTGCTACGTCATCCTGGTTCATGGTGATCTGCTCACCACCACGTAGATCTTTTACTACTACTGTATTCTCAGCAATTTCGTTTTCGCCAAGAACCAGAGCAACAACTGCACCTACGTTATCTGCACGTTTAAATTGCTTCTTAAAGTTACCACCACCAAAGTGTGTCATAACGCGAAGATCTGGGATCTGTGAACGTAAAACTTCAGCAAGCTTCATGCCAGCTGCAAGGGTACCTTCACCCGCAGTTACCATATAAACATCAACAGAACGACGTACTTCTGTTTGTTCTAAGGTTTCCATCAACAGAACTAGACGCTCTAGACCCATTGCGAAACCCACAGCAGGAGTCACTTTGCCACCTAACTGCTCCACAAGACCATCGTAGCGACCACCGCCACATACAGTACCTTGTGCACCTAGGCTATCAGTAACCCATTCAAAAACTGTACGGTTATAATAATCTAAACCACGTACAAGACGTTCATTTACTTGATATTTGATGCCAGCAGCGTCTAATAGTTCACATAATCCAGCAAAATGCTCACGAGAATCTTGGTCTAAATACTCAGAAAGCTTAGGTGCATCACCTAGAATATTTTGGATTTCTGGATTCTTGGTATCCAATACGCGTAATGGGTTAGTGTACATGCGACGTTTAGCATCTTCATCCAACACTTCCATATGCTGCTCAAGGAACGCAATTAACGCAGTGCGGTACTCGGCACGAGCTTCTAAAGAACCAATTGAGTTTAGCTCTAAAGTAACGTGCTCATGAATACCTAACTCACGCCATAGACGAGCTGTCATCATGATAAGTTCAGCATCAATATCTGGACCATTTAGACCAAATACTTCAACACCAAACTGATGGAATTGACGGTAACGACCTTTTTGTGGACGCTCATGACGGAACATTGGACCAATGTACCATAGACGTTGTTCTTGGTTGTACAGTAAGCCGTTTTGAATACCAGAACGGACACAACCCGCAGTACCTTCTGGACGCAGTGTTAGGCTATCGCCATTGCGGTCTTCAAAAGTGTACATTTCTTTTTCAACAACATCAGTCACTTCACCAATAGCGCGTTTAAACAAATGCGTTGATTCAACGATAGGCATACGTACTTCATTGTAGCCGTATGAGCTGATCACTTGTTTAACCGTGCCTTCTACTTTTTGCCAAAGAGGAGACTGTGTTGGAAGGCAATCGTTCATGCCTCGAATTGCTTGGATTTGTTTCGCCACTTTAATTCTCGTTAACCGATGGGAAATGGGATCGAATATATAACGTCTAAAGAAAATAGTGAATCGTGTCCGAAACTAATCGAACACGATTAACGCTTATTTTTCTAATTCTTTTACATCAATGCGATTATTCATATCAAGCATTGACGCTTTTGCTCGGATCTTAGCTTCTAGCTGATCGATAATATTATCGTTATCAAAACGTTCTTTCTGACGAATACCGTCTTCATAGAACGCACTCTTACGATTACCACCAGCAACACCAAGATGAGATGCTTCAGCTTCGCCTGGACCGTTAACCACACAACCGATGATAGAGACATCCATTGGTGTGATTAAGTCTTCTAAACGCTGCTCTAACTGATTCACTGTACCAATAACATCAAACTCTTGGCGTGAACACGTTGGACAAGCGATAAAGTTGATACCACGAGAGCGAATACGCAGAGATTTAAGAATATCAAAACCAACTTTGATCTCTTCAACCGGATCTGCGGCAAGAGAAATACGCAGGGTATCGCCAATACCTTCTGATAACAGCATGCCCAAGCCTACAGCCGATTTAACCGAACCTGCACGAGCACCACCTGCTTCTGTGATACCTAAATGCAAAGGTTGTTTGATCTGTTGTGCTAGCTTACGGTATGAATCAACCGCTAAGAAGACATCAGAGGCCTTAACGCTCACTTTGAATTGATCAAAGTTTAAACGGTCAAGAATATCCACATGACGCATTGCTGATTCTACTAGTGCATCTGGTGTTGGTTCACGGTATTTCTCTTGAATGTCTTTTTCTAAAGAACCACCGTTAACACCGATACGAATCGGAATATTATAATCTCGCGCACAATCAACTACCGCACGAATACGATCTTCACGACCAATATTACCAGGGTTAATTCGCAGACAGTCAACACCGTATTCAGCCACTTTCAGTGCAATACGATAGTCAAAATGAATATCAGCAACCAAAGGTACATTCACCTGTTGCTTAATCAATTTGAAAGCTTCTGCAGCATCCATAGTAGGTACAGAAACACGAACAATGTCAGCACCGACACGCTCAAGAGCTTTAATTTGAGCCACTGTCGCTTCAACGTCGGTGGTACGAGTGTTAGTCATCGACTGTACGGCAATCGGAGCGCCATCACCGATTGGTACATTACCAACATAAATACGGGAAGACTGGCGACGTTTAATTGGAGATTCGTTATGCATTGCTCTTACTCTATTACTGCGGCAGCTTAAATCGGGCTACGCGGCCCGCTGGGTATTTTGATAAATCAACTGGTTGACCTTGGTAATTCATTTTCACAACACCAGGAGCTCCCAGTACAATCTTAAATGGCGCTTTCCCATCAAGATCTAGTTTATCACCCGCTTTTTTAATTCCGGTTTCAAGACGCTTACCATTAGCATCTTTGATATCAATCCAACAATCGCCTGAGAAGGTCAATTGAAGATCTGGCACAACAGCAACGGTCTCTTCTGCCGCTGGTGTTTGAACATCAACAGGTTTCGCCTCTGTTGCAGAAGTATCTGCTTGATTAGCTATGCTTTGATTGCTTGTAGCAGGCTCTGATGACGCAGCGGTTTCAGATGCGGCAGATGTATTGGATTGGGATGAAGTATTAGCAGATTCAGGCTGTGCAACAGCGGCTGAAGATGGTGAGGTATCAGCTTTAGTAACCGTTGCCGCTCCGTTTTCTTCTAATGTTGACACATAATTGCTGTCTTTCTCATTAGCAGGAGCGCTAACTTCTGCTTTAACGGTCGATTCTTTATGGGTAGATGGTTGAACCTGCAAGCTCTGCCACCACCACACAGCAGTAAGTCCTAAAAAGACGGCAGCTAAGATCCAAGTTAAGCCCATAATACGACTATCATGAGCTTCACGTTTTGTACGGCGGGAGAAACTTTGCATTTCTTGCTCTTGCGGCTGAGCATGACCATATTGATCAAGCAGCGCTAAGATACTTTTCTCATCAACGCCAACATATTTGGCATAAGAGCGCACATAACCACGGGTAAACGTTGCTAACTGCGCTTGCTCAAAACGGTTGTCTTCAATGTCGTTGATAACAGAAAGACGTAGACGCAAACGGTTGGCAATATCCTTTTGTGAATAACCAAGTTGTTCACGCGCAGCACGTAACATCTCGCCCGGAGTCTGAGCTATTTCAGCTTGTCGTTCTTCGTTCTGTTCTCTATTCATTGGCTAGATAATTCTGATATTGCTGAGAATCAGGGAATTCTTTTTTCAATAAACCTGCATATTTAGCAACTTGCGTTGTCTTTCCAGCTTTTCTTTCTAGCTGAATCAATAACCACAGGCTATCTGGCTGATACCCATATCTCTTATTAAACTTAAATAGCTGAACGCGAGCATCAGACAGATGATGAGCATCTATATCAAGCTGCGCCAGCTGCAACATCGACTTCGGACGATTTGGATCGTGTGTTAATGATTTTTCAAAGAAGAAACGAGCTTGCTTTAAGTCCCCTTTCTTGACACTACACAATCCTGCGTTTTCGTAACTGGCCGAAGTCAGATAATAATACGGTTGCTTAATGGCTTGTTCAAAAGCGTTTATCGCTTCATCGTAACGAGCTTCACTACACAAGAATACACCATAGTTATTTAAAACATCGCCATTTTTTGGAGAATCTTGTAAAGCTTTTTTGTACATGGCCTCGGCTTTAGCATTTTCATCAACTTTTTGATAGTAAAACGCCATCGCATTTTGGGCTCGATAATATTTTGGAGCATACTTCAAAGCTAAGTCTAAATTTTCTTTAGCCCGTTGCCATTGACCCGCTTGTAAATACCCTAAGCCTAAGGTAATACGAGCTTCTGCAGCCTCGGTGCTATTGAACTCTTGTGTCGTGCCACCGTTTTCATTAACCGTGACACAACCCATTAATAAACCACATAGCAATGGGTACATAGTCCATCGTACCATAAGATGCTCCGCTCCTTCGTCCTTGTTTCGCAGTTAAATGATAGATCCCTGATTTAGATAGCTTTAACCGGGATTTGTTCACCTTGCTGTTTTGCTTGAGTTCGTTTCGTGCGGTCAATCACATCGCCAACAAGCTGACCACATGCAGCATCAATATCATCACCGCGTGTTTTACGAACAGTAACCGTAATATCGTATTCCATCAATGTTTTCATGAAACGGTCAATACGAGAATTACTTGGTTTATTGTAAGGTGAACCTGGATATGGATTGAATGGGATCAGGTTAATTTTCGCTGGAGTGTCTTTAAGCACTTTCGCAAGCTGACGCGCATGTTCCATATCATCGTTAATATGGTCTAACAATACATATTCTACTGTCACTCGACCACGGTTAGCGTTAGTTGAATTTACATAACGGCGAACTGCGTCTAAAAATTCTTCAATATTCCAACGATTATTGATTGGCATGATCTGAGAACGTAGCTCATCAGTTGGCGCGTGCAGAGAAATCGCCAATGCAACATCAATATTACCGATCATCTGCTCAAGACCTGATACCACACCAGAAGTTGATACGGTTACACGACGTTTAGACAGACCAAAACCCAAATCATCTAACATAATCTCAAGAGCGGGTAGTAAGTTCTTCATGTTAAGAAGAGGCTCACCCATACCCATCATTACCACGTTAGTAATAGGACGACGGCCTGTTTCTTTTTGAACACCAATCTCTTTAGCTGCACGCCATACCTGACCAATAATTTCAGATACACAAAGATTTCGGTTAAAGCCCTGTTGAGCGGTTGAACAGAATTTACATTCTAGAGCACAACCTACTTGTGATGAGACACATAATGTTGCACGGTCATCATCTGGGATATAAACCGTTTCAACATCTTGATCGCCTACACGCATCGCCCATTTAATGGTGCCATCTTTTGAATACTGAGCCGCAGATACGGTAGGAGCTTTGATTTCCGCAATCACTTTTAGCTTTTCACGAAGCTTCTTGTTGATATTGGTCATCTGATCAAAGTCATCACAGCCGAAATGATAGATCCACTTCATGATCTGATCGGCTCGAAATGCTTTTTCCTCTAATTCCTCAGCAAAGAATTTGCGCATCCCTTTGCGATCAAAATCCAGTAGATTCACTTTAACAGCTGTCATTAGTTAATGCCTCTTGAAATACATGACGAAATCTGTGCCTTAGGCATAAGCGTATGCGGTTTCACAAAAAATACTTATGCGACAGGACCTTTGATACCAATCAATCATTGAGATTGGCTATATGCAAAAACCATCGTTATGGTAAGTTTGGTTTAAGGCGCGAAATTGTACAGGCTTTGGCAGGCAGTTTCCACTTGTTATGCCCTAGCCTCCTGGGGATAAAGGAGTTGAAGAGAAAATATGAAAAGATTTGGCTGGATAAAATAGAAAAAACGGAAATGAGCCTCACTTCCGTTTTAATGTATTAAATTGCCTAATATAAACCACTGTTATTAATAGGGTTATTTGTTAACTCTGTGATTTACTGTTATATATCAGAACATTAACGAGAAAGGATCTCGTCGTCAGCAAAGAAGTAAGCAATTTCACGAGCTGCTGATTCTGGGCTATCGGCACCATGAACTGAGTTATGACGTAAGCTTAAAGCAAAATCGGCACGAAGGGTGCCACAAGCAGCCTCTTCTGGATTGGTTTTACCCATAAGCTCGCGGTAACGTACCACCGCATTTTCACCTTCTAGTACTTGCACCATTACAGGACCAGAAGTCATATAAGCCACTAATTCATCAAAAAATGGCTTACCTTCGTGCTCAGCATAAAAGCCTTGTGCTTGCTCTGATGTCATATGGATCATTTTAGCTGCAACAATTTTAAAGCCTGCATTTTCCATACGATGATAAATCGCACCAATTAGATTACGCTTTACTGCATCTGGCTTAACGATTGAAAATGTTCTTTCTATAGTCATTATTATTCTTCCTTTTGTCGTAAGTACTCTATTTCCCCAAATAAGAAGTGGCAGACACTCTCCCACTTCTTTCAAACGATTTTCTTAACATCGGCAACTACTTAAAATAGTAGTGCAGCAATGTTTGCAACACCAAGTCCAGTTGCTCCCGCTCCCCAACGAGCATCACTTCCTTCTTTAAAGGCTGCCGACAAATCGAAGTGAATCCAACGACTCTGATCGGTATCCACAAAGCGAGAGAGGAATGCCGCTGCATTGGATGCTCCTCCCATACCACCGCCCGGTTGTGCTCGGCTGTTAGCAGTATCGGCATAATCGGATGGGCAGTGATTCTGATGCCAAGGCTCTAAAGGAAGGGGCCACGCAGGCTCATTCACTAACTCTGATAAACCTTGAGCATGTAACAATAAAGATTTATCTAAACTGAAAATGGCGTTGTAATCTTCGCCCAGAGCCATTACCGCAGCCCCGGTTAATGTCGCAGCATCAATAATCAGTGGCGCTTGGGTTTTACTAGCAGCAATAAGACCATCAGCCAGAACCAAGCGACCTTCAGCGTCTGTATTAACAACTTCAACACTCACACCATTTTTATAGTGCAGCACATCACCAAGCTTATAGGCATTGCCCGCAACAAGGTTTTCGGCACAACATAAGATCAGTTGAACACGTTGACGCAGCCCTTGCTCAATGGCATAGCCTAAAGCCGCAGCAACCGTTGCCGCTCCACCCATATCACTTTTCATTGCCAACATACCAACGCTGGACTTTAAGCTGTAACCGCCAGAGTCAAACGTAATACCCTTACCCACTAAACAAGCAGAAACAGGCGCATTGTCATCACCCGTTGGGTTATAGTCGATGGTTAACATTACAGGAGGTCTTTGGCTGGCTCGACCTACGCTATGAATGCCAACCCAACCTTGGTTCAGTAGTTCATCACCAACAATCTTCTGACTCGATATTTTATCGCCAGCAATCCCCGTTAAAAATTGCGTGACCTCATCGGCTAATTGCTCTGGGTACATTTCATCAGGTGTTGCATTGACAACTTTTCGCAACCAATCTGCGCAGTGTCGACGAGCATTAAGCAACTCTAGTTCATCTTCATCAATGCTTGCCCATTGCAAAATACCTGATGCCTTTGGTGAGGTATAACCACAGTAAAAGGCCCATTGGCGCTCGTAACTCCAATTATCGCCTTCTAGTTGAATATTCTGTACACCTTGGGATTGCAATCGTCGTGCCGCCTGTTGAATTCGGCGTAAAGGATAATCTCCCGCATAATGGATAGTTGCAGCATCAGACTGGTAACTGATTAATGCATTCTCACCCCAAAGCTCGGCAGAAGCTTCAGCACATAACAACACTTTTAACATGGTTTTTGTTCCAAATAAAAACGCCTCAACTCAATGAGCTAAGGCGTTAAATCAATCATTATTCTTGCGTTAAAATATTAGCTAAAGTACGCACACCAACGCCTGTTGCTCCTGCGCCCCACATATCATTAGCACCTTTGCGGTAAGTGGCACTAGCATCAATATGCATCCAGCCTTGGTGATAATCTTCAACAAAGTAAGATAAAAATGCCGCAGCTGTACTTGCACCTGGCATAAAGTCACCCGATGAGATATTGGCTAGATCAGCAAAGTTAGATGGCAACATACCACGGTGGATTTCTGCAAGAGGTAGAGGCCACATACCTTCACCTTCGGCTTGTGCTGCTGATAATGCTTTTTGTGCCAGCGAATTATCGAAGGTCAGTAGCGAGTGGTAGTCATTACCTACGGCCATTTTTGCCGCTCCCGTTAAGGTCGCACAGTCGATGATCAATTCTGGATTTTGAGAGCTCGCGTAAATCAGACCATCGGCAAGAACCAAACGACCTTCTGCATCGGTATTTAAAATCTCAACTGTCTTACCATTTTTATAGGTGATCACATCGCCCAATTTTGCAGCACGACCTGAGATCATGTTTTCCGCGCAGCACAGTACCAATTTGATTCGTTTATTCAAACCACGAGCAATAGCCATTGCTAAGCCACCTGTTACCAGCGCAGCACCCCCCATATCCGCTTTCATTGCAGCCATGCCTGCTGATGGTTTAATGCTATAACCACCAGAATCAAATGTGATGCCTTTACCCACTAAACAAGCAAAAACAGGTGCATCAGGGTTTCCGGTTGGGTTGTAGTCTAGGCGTAACATCGCAGGACGGTGATCCGAACCACGACCAACGGTATAGGTACCATTCCAACCTTCATCGCGTAGATCGTTACCTTTAATAATCTTGTAGGTAACATGCTCAGGCGCTAACGATTTAATAAACTCAGCAGCGCGAGCAGTAAGTTGTGACGGACGAACCTCATCAGCAGGTTGATTGATGATCCCTCTAACCCAGTTAGTTGTCTGTAATCGTGCAGCCAGTTCTGTTTCTTCGGCTTCAGATAGCGTAGGCCATGTTGCTGTTTTAACGGTTTTTGAACTACGCTGACCCAGTAAAAATGCCCAAATACGCTCAAGTTCCCAGCCATCACCTGCCAGCTCAAGTTGCTTCATACCTTGGCTATCTAACTTACGTGCGGCACGCTGAATCGTGAGTAATGGATCGGAGCCCGTTAGATGAATAACAGCACCATTAGCATCAAAGCTCACTAAGGCATTGTTGCCCCACTTATCATCAGCAGGTTGTTGAGAGAGAAAAACAAGCATATTGGTAGACATGTACCACTCCTTGAGTAAAGACATCGTATGCACGAAAGAATACAAAATACAGATAGGTGCATAAACGTTCAGCAAAAGATAACATCACAAGACTGTTATCGTATTGTTTAATGTTATGGGGGTTTAACGGCAAAAATACAACAAAAAAAGCCTAAATAGAGGTGAAAAAAGAATAGTTTGAGGGGAAAGTCATCAGTTAATAGCAAGCATTATCCCAAAAGCGGCCACTCTATTGCACTTAATAAATGATGAGCTCACCCATAGAAGGCCAGCTCACCACAGAAAAATTAATCAGCTTCATCTATCCAGCACATTTGAACAGCTTCTAGTACTCTTTCGCTACAATGGCTAGGCTCATCTTCAAAGCCATCTAACTCCATAATCCACTCACGTAGTTGGGTAAATCGTACTGTCATTGGATCAACATCAGGATGTAAATCACATAGTTCAATAGCTAAATCACGCGAATCCGTCCACTTCAAGCTCATATCTTTTTCTCCTACTTAGATACAAAAAGACCGTCACAATGGACGGCCTCTTTTAGTTAGTGATTCTCTTTAGCAAGGTTCACTGTATAGCGTGGAATTTCTACCACCAAATCTTCATCAGCAACCAAAGCTTGGCAACCTAGACGAGATTCTGGCTCAAGACCCCATGCTTTATCTAACATGTCATCTTCTAGCTCGTCGCTCTCTTCTAAAGAGTCAAAACCTTCACGAATAATTACATGACAGGTTGTACACGCACACGACTTCTCACAAGCATGCTCAATTTCAATACCATTACGCAGTGCTACATCCAGTACCGATTCACCAGCTTTGGCTTCTAACACTGCACCTTCAGGACATAGATCTTCATTTGGCAGTACAACAATCTTAGGCATGCTTAAACCTCATCAATTGACTGGCCAGCAAGCGCACGGCGAATAGATTGATCCATACGTCGAGCAGCAAAGTCTTGGCTAGCTTTATCTGTTTTCTTAATACCGGCTTCAATTGCGCGGGCATCTTCACCCTGACGTAACTGAACCAATTCCATCATTACCGCTTCTAGGGCGTCACGCTCTTCTTTACTCAGTAACGTTTCACCATCAGCCGCTAGAGCAGCAATCAAACCTTCTAGCACGCGATCAGCTTCAACTCGTTGTTCAGCCAATGCACGAGCATCTTTGTCATCTTGTGCGTAAGTCATTGAGTCGCTGATCATGGTTGCGATCTCATCATCAGTTAGACCGTAAGATGGCTTAACCTGAATCGTAGACTGTACGCCGCTGCTTTTCTCCATTGCTGTTACAGACAACAGACCATCAGCATCGACTTGATAAGTAACTCGAATATGCGCCGCACCTGCTGCCATTGCAGGGATTCCACGTAGCGTAAAGCGAGCAAGAGAACGACAATCAGATACCATTTCACGCTCACCTTGTACTACGTGAACGGACATCGCGGTTTGACCATCTTTAAACGTCGTAAATTCTTGCGCGCGAGCAACAGGGATTGTGGTATTACGCGGAATGATTTTCTCAACCAAGCCACCCATGGTTTCAATACCAAGAGAAAGCGGAATCACATCCAGTAATAGCATTTCAGAATCAGGCTTATTGCCCGCTAAAATATCAGCTTGGATCGCAGCACCTATGGCGACCACTTTATCAGGGTCAATCGAGGTTAGTGGCGTTTTACCAAAGTAGTCACCCACCATTTCGCGCACAATCGGTACACGAGTTGAACCGCCAACCATCACGGTTTCGAGCACATCTTCAGAGCTAATATCAGCATCTTTTAGTGCGCGACGGCAAGACATTAGCGTCTTCTTAACCAGCGGGCGAGCAAGCTCGTCAAATTGCTCACGAGTTAACTGACCTTGCCAACCTAAGAAAGTCACATCGGTTGAATCAGAATCAGTAAGCGCTTCTTTTGCCGCTTGGGAAATATCTTGTAGAGCGCGGCGCTCTGATGCAGTAAGAGCTTGCTCAATACCAGCTTGCGACAAAATCCACTCGGCAATCAGATGATCAAAGTCATCACCACCAAGCGCAGAATCACCGCCAGTTGCTAATACTTCAAACACACCTTTTGATAAACGCAAAATAGAAATATCAAAGGTACCACCGCCCAAATCGTAAACCGCGATAACCCCTTCTTGGCCTGAATCTAGACCATAAGCAATAGCTGCCGCTGTAGGTTCATTAAGCAGTCGTAATACATTAAGGTTTGCTAACTTAGCTGCGTCTTTGGTACCTGCTCGCTGAGCATCATCAAAATATGCCGGAACAGTAATCACCACACCTTCAAGATCGCCACCTAAAGTTTTGGTTGCACGATCAGCCAAGGATTTTAAAATTTCGGCAGAAACTTGGATTGGGTTGATTTTACCTACACATGTTTTCAGTAAAGGCAAACCATTTTCAGAGGCTTCAAACTCATAAGGAAGTTGAGGATAACGCTGCTCAATATCAGCAAGAGAGCGCCCCATCAGACGTTTTACTGAGACAATAGTATTCGTTGGATCTTGTTGGGCTATTGCACGAGCTTCATGGCCAACGAGAGTATCTTCTAAGCCAAAATGTACAACTGAAGGCAAAATAGTGCGGCCTTGCTCATCACTAAGCGCTTCTGGTACACCACTGCGAACAGCAGCAACAAGAGAGTTTGTGGTACCCAAATCAATACCCACCGCCAATTTATGTTGATGGGGTGCAGCACTTAAACCGGGTTCAGCAATCTGTAACAGTGCCATTATCATTCCTATAGGTTATATAGCCAATGACAATAACGCTCCGTATCTAGATCGCGATTGTCATTGGGTTATACCAAGTCTATCTCTCAATCATCAAACAATATCAGTAGACTTAGTATTATTTATACTTAGCGTTAACCAAATAGTTTATCTTCTAACTGCTCAACTTCATCACGAAGCTTAGCTATAAACTTCAATTTACGTACACAATCTGCCGCAAGTGGCCATTGTTCTTGATTTAACAGTTGCTCTAACTGTTGTAGATAAGATCGGTACATAGATGATACTTGCTGGTCAAAATCAGCAAGAGCAGATTCTGGTTCTTCTTGTTCAGCAATAGCTTCTAACGCTTCGCGAAGCTCCATTTGCTGCATCAAGAAGTCCATATCTTGTAGCGTTTTTTGTTCGCCACGAATGTCTTCATCACGTTCAGAAAGCATATATTCTGCACGAGAAATCGGATTTTTTAGCGTCTGGAAGGCATCATTAATTTGTGCTGCTTTCTGCATCGCCATCATACGATCGCGCTCAGAAGCCATAGCAAAATTATCAGGGTGGAAATGACGCTGTAATTCTCTAAATTGCGTTGATAACTCTTGGTTATCTAAAGCAAATAGGAAAGGAAGTCCAAATAGTTCGAAATGATTCATATCGCATCAGATATCTTTAAAAACTAAACCTGACAACCAAGATAGCAGTCAGGTTTAATTAAACTACATAGACGATTAGACGTTGAAGCTTTCACCACAACCACATTCGCTTGATACGTTCGGGTTGTTGAACTTAAAGCCTTCATTTAGCCCTTCTTTGGCAAAATCAAGCTCAGTGCCGTCAAGATAAAGCATGCTCTTAGCATCTACGATAATCTTCACGCCTTTCTCTTCAAACATCTCATCACCTTCTTCAAGTTCATCAACGAACTCAAGGACGTAAGCCATTCCCGAACATCCTGAAGTGCGCACGCCTAAACGAAGGCCAATGCCCTTGCCGCGATTTGCCAGGAATGTAGAAACGCGACTTGCTGCCGCTTCAGTGATAGTAATGGCCATACAACCCCTCTCAGGTATTAATCTTGTTCGTGTTTCTTCTTGTAGTCGCTGATTGCTGCTTTGATTGCATCTTCAGCTAGGATAGAACAGTGAACTTTCACTGGTGGTAATTCTAGCTCTTCTGCAATAGCTGCGTTTTTAATAGATGCTGCTTCGTCAAGCGTTTTACCTTTAACCCACTCAGTGATTAGAGAGCTTGATGCAATGGCAGAACCGCAACCATACGTTTTAAATTTTGCGTCTTCGATAATGCCGCCATCAGATACACGGATCTGAAGTTGCATTACGTCACCACATGCTGGAGCGCCAACCATGCCACTACCAACGTTCTTGTCGCCTTTATCAAATGAGCCCACGTTACGCGGATTCTCATAATGATCGATTACTTTTTCACTATATGCCATGATGAATTTCCTCGAAATATTTAATAACCGCTAAAGATTAGTGGTGAGCCCACTCAACTGTGTTTAGGTCGATACCTTCTTTAAACATATCCCATAGTGGAGACATGCTGCGAAGTTTCTCTACTGCACCTTTAATTTGTGCAGCGGCATAGTCTACTTCTTCTTCTGTTGTGAAGCGACCAAAAGAGAAACGAATTGAGCTATGTGCTAGCTCATCGTTCAAACCTAAAGCACGTAGTACATAAGATGGCTCAAGACTTGCTGATGTACATGCAGAACCTGAAGATACCGCAAGATCTTTTAGGGCCATCAGAAGCGATTCACCTTCAACATATGCAAAGCTAATGTTTAGGTTATTTGGTAGACGATGTTCTAAATCACCATTAATGGTCATTGCTTCAATATCGCCCAACGCTTCTAGGAAACGGTTACGTAGTGTTACTGCGTGTTGGTAATCTTGTTCCATCTGCTGCTTAGCAATATGAGCAGCTTCACCCATACCCACGATTTGGTGAGTTGGTAGAGTACCTGAACGGAAACCTCGCTCATGACCACCGCCGTGCATTTGTGCTTCTAGACGAATACGAGGCTTACGGCGAACATACAGCGCACCAATACCTTTAGGGCCATACATTTTATGTGCAGAAAGAGAGATAAGATCTACTTTGGTTTTCTGAACATCGATTGGTAACTTGCCCGCTGATTGTGCAGCATCTACGTGGAAAATGGTTTTATTTTCACGACACATTTCACCGATTGCATCAATATCTTGAATAACACCGATTTCATTGTTGACGTGCATAATAGAAACTAAAACTGTGTCTTCACGCATAGCATCACGAAGCTTAGCCATATCAATAAGACCATTAGCTTCTGGCGCAAGGTAAGTCACTTCATAACCTTCACGCTCTAGTTGACGACATGGGTCAAGAACCGCTTTGTGTTCTGTCTTACAAGTAATAACGTGCTTGCCTTTCTTATTATAGAAGTGAGCAGCACCTTTAATTGCAAGGTTGTCTGATTCAGTAGCACCAGATGTAAATACGATCTCACGAGGATCAGCGTTAAGAAGCTCGGCGATTTGCTCACGCGCATTATCTACCGCTTCTTCTGCCTGCCAACCATAACGGTGCGAACGTGACGCTGGGTTACCAAAAGTGCCGTCCATAGTCAGGCACTGCATCATTTTTTCTGCAACGCGAGGATCTACAGGGCAAGTAGCTGAATAATCAAAATAAATTGGCAGTTTCATCTTCTTCTCCGAAAACACGAACGTCTCGTCTCTAGGAGCGGACATCGACACCTATTGTTGTGGCGCTGTCGTGCGTTTTTTTATGTCCAAACGATGTTTTCTGGCCTAGAGCAATAAGCTCTTGATCTTGACGATCTGAAATGGCTTGCACATCATTGTCTTCCATCAACTCACCTAAGGTGATGTTGTTTAAAAAGCCGCTAATACGGGAACTGAGATCACGCCAAAGCGTATGAGTTAAGCAACGCGCTCCACCCTGACAGTCACCCTTTCCTTGACACTTAGTTGCGTCAACAGATTCATCAACAGCCGCGATAACCATGCCTACTGCGATCTTATTAGCGTCATCCCCTAAGCGATAACCGCCACCAGGACCACGAACACTTGCAACAAGACCGGCTTTACGTAAGCGAGAAAATAATTGTTCAAGGTAAGATAGTGAGATACCTTGGCGCTCAGAAATATCAGCTAAAGGTACCGGCCCATCTTGTGAATGTAACGCTACATCCAACATAGCCGTTACAGCATATCTTCCTTTAGAAGTCAGTCTCATAACACTACTACCCTTGTGTGAATATAAGGCGAGTGTCGCATGCCTGACTAAATCGGTCAAGTAAATAGTTGAGTAATTTAGTCAGACTTTTAACCATGAACAAAAAATGGTTATTTTTCACTCTTTGGCAGAGACTTTTCAACCGATGACAGCACACCACGTAGAATATTAAGCTCTTGTAATTCTGGTCGAGCACGCGTAAACAAACGACGTAATTTCGCCATCACCATTGCAGGTTGCTTAACATTTATAAACTGGGTCTTCACCAAAATCTTTTCAAGGTGTTGATAGAATAATTCCAGCTCTTTTGCGCGTGGGTACTCTTCTACCTTCGCATCGCCTTGATACTTAATCGCATCTAAATGTGCCATACGAATTTCATAACTGATGGTTTGTACCGCCATCGCTAGATTAAGCGAGCTATATTCTGGGTTGGCAGGAATATAAACATGACAGTGGCACTTCTGTAATTCATCATTAGTTAGGCCAGTACGCTCACGACCAAACAAGATTGCCACTGGATGAGATGCCGACTCATTAACGGTTTTGATCCCAGATTCCCGGGGATCCAATTGTGGCC
The DNA here is from genome assembly GCF_003026815.1 of Photobacterium damselae. Taxonomy (GTDB): domain Bacteria; phylum Pseudomonadota; class Gammaproteobacteria; order Enterobacterales; family Vibrionaceae; genus Photobacterium; species Photobacterium damselae. The sequence goes on from NZ_PYOG01000001.1 coordinate 566,857, forward strand.
ATTCTAGTGTACGAGAACGGGCACTGGAGCCAATCACAAGACCACAATCACCAATTGTTTCATCGAGTGTCTTAACTATTGTTGCATTTTCTACGATATCTGATGCGCCAGCGGCTAAAGCCATCGCTTGTTCATCAATTTCACAAGCAGGATCAACCAAGACTAAATTGGTTAAGCCCATTACTTTCATAGCGCGAGCAGCAGAACCTATATTTCCTGAATGGGAGGTTCCGATCAGGACAATACGAATATTTTCTAACATGACGAAGCAATTTTCCGACTATTTTTCAAACCCGACAATTCTACCACAGCCTAAGCAAAAAAGGAGAAAACATATCTTTTATATGTCTAATAGTCACAACCTATTGATTGCTAGTTTATTTATCAAAATAGCAATATGAAATCATTCTCATTATCTTTTTCTACGGCTATTTTTTTAACAAGATTAAAAAATCACCACTTCCCTTTTTTGTGATCTCTGATATACTCGCCGCCGCTTTTTAGTTCTTTAACATCTGTTGGGAAGATCCTATGCATCCTATGCTTAATATTGCCATTCGTGCTGCACGAAAGGCTGGTGACCATGTCATTAAATCTTTAGAAAAAACTCAAGCAATCACTGTTGCAAAAAAAGGCAATGACGTTGTTACTAATATCGATCTTGAAGCGGAAGCTATCATCATCGAGACAATCCTTAAGTCTTACCCAGACCACTGCATCACAAGTGCAGAATCTGGTGTTGTTAAAGAAGGCCGAGATAAAGATTGTCAGTGGATCATTGACCCAATAGATGGCACTCGTAACTTCTCTCGTGGTTACCCTCACTATGCAATTTCTGTTGCACTACGCATGCGTGGTCGTACTGAAGTTGCTGCAGTATACGATCCTTCTCGTAACGAGCTATTCACGGCAACTCGTGGCGCTGGTGCTCAAATCAACAGCCAACGTATCCGTGCAACTGAACCTCGTAACCTAGCTGAAACTGTTGTTGCTACAGGTCTTCCTTTCGCAGCTAAACAGCACGCTGAAAGCTTCCAAAAAATCCAGGGCGCTCTATTTGTAGAGTGTGACGATATGCGTCAATCTGGTTGTAGCGCTCTTGACCTATGTTACCTAGCAGCAGCTCGCGTTGATGCTGTTGTTAAACTAGGTCTTAAGCCTTGGGAAATCACTGCAGGTGAACTAATCGCTCGTGAAGCTGGTGCTATCTGTACTGACTTTACAGGCAACACTAACTACCTAACTTCAGGTAACCTTGTTGCTGGTAACGCTCGCGTAGTTAAGTCTATCTTAGCTAAAATCCGTGAAAACGGTAGCGAAGCACTAACTAAGTAAGTTTTTATTTAGTTAAAAGAACGCCCCAAATGGTATTCATTACCTTTGGGGCGTTTTTGTATCTAAAGTGGAGAAGTTGTGATGTTAGAAAAGAAAAAAGAGAGCTTCACAGAACAAGAGCGGGCATCAATTTTTAGAACCCTTGATGAATCGCGAACAGATCGTAAATCAAGAAAAATAAGAAAGCGTCCGAAACAGGCCGATTAGGTCATGATGATGAAATAGTTATTTCTGTTCACCGTAACAACATCATTAATAGATAATTTCTCAGCCTATAAAATCAAGCTGTTGTGATGTTGTTAATTGGGATTTCGATCTTGGAGTGCATGAAAAATCTTCGTACGACAATACGATTAGATAAAAACACCTATTCGAATCACGTTATGATTTGAATAGAGCGACTAATCAAATCATCTTGAACCAACTATGCAACCCTAATAGATTGGAGCACATTCAAAAAAGAAAACGCCACAGCCTTAAAAAGACAAATAACATGGGTAGGCCGTTTGTACTCAGTGAGAAAATAAGCTTCATCAATAAGTTCGATGGGAAGTAAATCATAACGTTAGAGCTTAAAAAGCATCCATAAAAAAATCCAAGTGCATTAAATACACTTGGATTTTTACGCATCTATAGGATCATTTAACCGATCCTTTTGAGCTTAACGGAGCGGCAATCGCTCCGTTTTCTTATAGAATCATCAATCAATGCGATTATGGCATTGCGTCAAATTCTTCACCTTCTTTCTCAACTTGAGGCGGCATTAAGTGCTCACGGGTAATACCCAGTTTCAGCGCTAATGCAGAAGCCACATAGATAGAAGAGTAAGTACCGACCGTAATACCAATCAGAAGCGCCATTGCAAAACCGTGGATCATGGTTCCGCCTTTTAAGAACAAGGCAATAACCACAAATAACGTTGTACCCGATGTAATTAAGGTACGACTTAATGTTTGCGAAATAGAGCTATTGATGATGTCACTTGCATTGCCTTTACGCATCTTACGGAAGTTTTCACGGATACGGTCAAATACAACAATGGTGTCGTTAAGTGAGTAACCAACAACCGTCAACAGTGCCGCAACAATGGTAAGATCGACTTCTACTTGTAAGAAAGAGAAAATACCAACCGTGATGATAACATCGTGAGCCAATGACATTACCGCACCAGCAGCTAAACGCCATTCGAAACGAAGTGATACATACATCAAGATACAAAGCAGAGAGATCAAGATAGCTAAGCCACCCGCCTCTGCCAGTTCATCGCCCACGTTAGGACCAACAAACTCAATACGACGCATCTCAACGTTTTGCCCAGTGCCCTCTTTTAAGGCTGAGATAATCTGCCCACCAAGCACTTCACCTTTCACCCCATCACGAGGCTGCAGGCGTACCATCACGTCACGAGCAGTACCAAAGTTTTGGACTACCGCATCACCAAAATCCGCTTTCTCTAACGCTTCACGTATTTGACCTAAGTTAGCTGGGTTCTCAAAGCTAACTTCAATCAGCGTACCGCCAGTGAAGTCTAGACCCCAATTTAACCCTTTGGTTGCCACTGTCGCGATAGATAGGGATACCATTAAGATCGAAAAAGCAAAAGCCAGTTTCGACCAGCGCATAAAGTCGATCACTTTGTCCGCATTCAATAATTGTCTCATTTTCTGCGTCTCCTTAGATCGACAACTTATCTATGCGCTTACCGCCATAGAGCCAGTTAACAACAGCACGGGTACATACGATTGCAGTAAACATCGATGTTAAGATACCGATAGATAGTGTTACCGCAAAACCTTTAATCGCACCTGTACCTACCGCAAAGAGAATAATTGCTGTAATTAAGGTGGTGATATTGGCATCGGCAATCGTACTGAAAGCGTTCGCATAACCTTGCTGGATAGCTTGTTGTGGACTTCGCCCTTCTCGCAATTCTTCACGAATACGCTCAAAGATAAGAACGTTAGCATCCACCGCCATACCTACGGTTAATACAATACCTGCGATACCTGGGAGAGTCATGGTTGCACCTGGAATCATCGACATAATGCCAATGATCAGAACCAAGTTCATAGCCAATGCGAGGTTAGCGATCAGACCAAACGCCTTGTAGTACACAAGTGTAAAGATCATTACGGCAACCATACCCCAAATACACGCTTGAACACCCATATCGATGTTCTGCTGACCCATAGATGGACCAATGGTACGCTCTTCAACAATTGAGATTGGCGCAATCAAAGCACCAGCACGCAATAGTAAAGATAGGTTGTGCGCTTCAGCTTGAGTATCGATACCCGTGATACGGAAGTTACGACCTAAAGCCGTCTGAATCGTTGCTTGGTTGATCACTTCTTCGTGTTTTTCCAACACAACTTTACCATCAGGTGAACGCTTGCCGCTGTCTTTGTACTCGGTAAATACTGTTGCCATGAGTTTGCCAACATTATTACGCGAGAACGCTGTCATTTTGCTGCCGCCTTCGCCATCTAGAGAGATGTTAACCTGAGGACGACCGTATTCATCGGCACTAGAACTTGCATCAGTAATGTGTGAACCCGATAGGATAACGCGCTTCTTCAACACAACTGGACGCTCATCACGGGTAAATTTCACTTCACTACCCGCAGGAACTCGACCAGCCGCTGCCGCACCAAGATCGGCTGAGCTATCAACTTCACGGAATTCAAGTGTCGCTGTTGCACCCAAGATTTCTTTTGCACGAGCAGTATCTTGTACGCCAGGTAATTCAACCACGATACGGTTAGCACCTTGGCGTTGAACTAGAGGCTCTGCCACACCTAACTCATTAACACGGTTACGTAAGATAGTGATGTTTTGATCAACTGCGTAATTACGAATTTCCTGCAAACGGGCTTCAGTAAAAGTGGCGGTAAGAAGGTAACGTCCTTTGCTATCGTTTTCGACAAACACCATGTCAGGATGCAGCTTTTCAAGTGCATTTTTGGCTTGTTCTACTTGCTCTGCATCACGAAGACGTACAACAACAGAATCTTTGGTTTTGTCGATGGCTCGATAACGAATTTTCGCTTCGCGTAATTCAGTACGGAACGTATCTTCTTGTTGACCAAGAAGCTTTTCCATCGCCGCGTCCATATCCACTTCCATTAAGAAGTGAACACCACCACGAAGATCCAGACCCAACTTCATTGGGTTTGCGCCAATATCTTCAAGCCACTTAGGTGTAGCTGGTGCTAGGTTTAAAGCAACAACATATTGTTCACCAAGGTCTTGGTTTAGAAGATCGCGAGCGCTGATCTGAGTATCAGTGTCATTGAATCGGACGAGAACTGTGCCTTTTTCTAAAGCAACAGATTTATAAGAGATGTGATTTTTTTTCAAATCGGCGGTGATAGTATCCAAAGCGGCCATATCAACCGAGGCGCCACGCGCCCCGGTGATTTGTATCGCTGGATCTTCACCGTATACATTGGGAAGTGCATAAAGCAAACCGATGATCAGTGAGAACACGACCAACAGGTTCTTCCACAGGGGATAACGGTTAAGCACTGCTATGATCCTTCAAAGCGAATAAGTGTTTATTTTTGAAGTCTTATAGAGACTTCATAGTGCCTTTTGGTAGCACTGCAGTTACGAAGTCTTTCTTGATAGTTACTTCAGTAGAATCGTTAAGTGCAATCACGATGTAATCGCTTTCTGCAGACACTTTAGTGATTCGACCAAGTAGGCCACCATTAGTTAGAACTTCGTCACCTTTACCCATGGACGCCATCAGGTTTTTGTGCTCTTTCACACGCTTAGCCTGTGGACGATAAATCATGAAATAGAAAATAACAGCGAACAGACCAAGCATGATAAATAGCTGCATGCTACTACCTTGAGGTGCTGCGCCTTCAGCTGCTGCGTAAGCATTAGAGATAAAAAGACTCATTTAATAACGTCCTCGTTTAACAATTAACCTTTTTGTAAAGGTGGTACTTCTCGGTTACGACGCGCGTAGAATTCTTCTACAAATGCATCGAAACGATCTTCTTCAATCGCCTTACGGATACTTGCCATCAAGCGCTGGTAGTAGCGAAGGTTATGGATAGTATTCAAGCGTGCACCTAGAATTTCATTACACTTATCTAGGTGGTGTAGATACGCTTTAGAATAGTTACGGCAAGTGTAACAGTCACACTGCGGATCTAAAGGCGTTGTATCTGTTTTATGTGACGCGTTACGAATCTTAACAACACCACCAGTCACAAATAGGTGACCATTACGTGCGTTACGAGTCGGCATTACACAGTCGAACATATCGATACCGCGACGAACACCTTCAACCAAGTCTTCTGGCTTACCCACACCCATTAGGTAGCGAGGCTTATCTTCTGGAAGCTGTGGACAAGTATGCTCTAGTACGCGGTGCATATCTTCTTTTGGTTCACCAACCGCCAGACCACCCACTGCGTAACCATCAAAACCAATCTTAGTTAGGCCTTCAACAGAAACGTCACGTAGATCTTCGTAAACACCACCTTGTACGATACCAAACAGTGAGTTTTGGTTATCTAGCTTATCAAAGTGGTTACGGCTACGTTGAGCCCAACGAAGAGACATTTCCATCGACTTTTTCGCTTCGTCGTGTGTCGCAGGATATGGCGTACACTCGTCGAAGATCATTACGATATCAGAACCTAGGTCTTTTTGGATTTCCATCGACTTTTCTGCGTCCATGAAAATCTTGTCACCGTTTACAGGGTTACGGAAATGCACACCTTCTTCAGTGATCTTACGAATATCGCCTAAGCTAAATACTTGGAAGCCGCCTGAATCGGTAAGGATAGGACCTTGCCATTGCATAAAGTCGTGCAGATCACCGTGTAATTTCATCACTTCTTGACCAGGGCGTAACCATAGGTGGAAAGTGTTACCAAGTAGAATCTGAGCTCCAGTATCTTTTACTTCTTCAGGAGTCATACCCTTAACAGTACCGTAAGTACCTACAGGCATGAAAGCTGGGGTTTCTACTGTGCCGCGTTCAAAGATCAAACGACCGCGACGAGCATTACCCTGCTTTTTGTCTAATTCAAATTTTAATTTCACAAAGGCCTCCAAAAGCCAGAGAAACAATCTGACGTTATTCCCATTACGGGACCCTACCCCACCAGCTTGAGCTCGAGAGGTTTCGCAAACTTGTTTGAGATAAAACCCAAAACAAGCCGCGGTATTCTATACCCAAGTGACTTCAAGATGCAGGATTCAGAGCGTTGTCACTGAACCTCGCTGCTTGAGGTTACTTGGGTATATGTCTATTGCGATTTTTACCGCATACAGACAACAAAGGCTGCCATTTTAACAAAAGCAGCCTTAATTCTCACTGAGTGATTGCAACTAAGCCAACATATATTAGCGAGTTTTAGCTTAGAAATATCACTTAGAGAAACTTTATTACATTTTTTATGTAAGCAACGATAAGTAAAGTATTACAGAGTCTTACGAGTCACAAACATAGAATCACCATAACTAAAGAAGCGGAATTGGTTTGCAACCGCATCTTTGTAAGCATTCATTGTATGCTCGTAACCAGCAAATGCGCTTACTAGCATGATCAAGGTTGATTCTGGTAAGTGGAAGTTAGTAATAAGAACATCCACTAATTGGAACTGGTAACCTGGGAAGATAAAGATCTCGGTATCGCCAAAAAATGGTTTTAATTCGGTCCCATTTTTTACTGCATCTTGTGCGGCACTTTCTAGTGAACGAACCGATGTTGTACCTACAGCCACAACGCGACCACCGTTTGCTTTGGTCTCATTGATTGCAGTCACAACCTCCTCTGGAACTTCCACATATTCAGAGTGCATGTGGTGATCATCGATATTATCAACACGTACAGGTTGGAATGTACCTGCACCAACATGCAAAGTCACAAATGCAAAGTTAACGCCTTTCTCTTTTAATGCTGCAAGTAGTGCATCATCAAAGTGAAGACCGGCTGTTGGAGCGGCTACTGCACCAGGTTTGGCATTATAAACCGTCTGGTAACGTTCTTTATCCGCATCTTCATCAGGACGATCAATATAAGGAGGAAGAGGCATGTGACCTACTTCATCCAAAATTTCTAATACGGTTTTATCACTGTTAAAACGGATTTCAAACAATGCATCGTGACGAGCAACCATTTCTGCTGAATACTCATCATTTTCGCCCAGCAATAACTCAGTACCCGGCTTTGGTGATTTTGATGCACGAACATGAGCGAGAATCGACTTCTCATCTAACATACGCTCAACAAGTACCTCTAACTTACCACCTGATGCCTTACGACCAAACATACGTGCAGGAATTACTCGTGTGTTATTAAAGATCATCAAATCGCCTGGATTAACCAGATCTAACACATCTTTAAATGTCTTATGCGCAATATCACCACTGTTACCATCAAGTTGCAGTAAACGGCTAGAAGTACGCTCAGGCTGAGGATAACGAGCAATTAGCTCATCCGGTAAGTCAAAATCAAAATCAGAAACTTGCATCATAATTAACCCTAATTTGCAGCAGGCAGGTAGTATATGCGACCTTTAGGCAATATCAAGGGCAAATAAGAAGCAAAGACTTACATTACGATAATCATCGTCTACGCCACGCCAAAAACATCACGCCAAGAAGAGTAAACCAAGAAAGTGAACCACCACTAGTATATTTATCAATATTATCCTCTAATTGTTGCAGTCCATCTTGGGCATCATCTAAAGCATCTTGAAACTCATCGAGCAAATCGCCATCTTCGTCGTAACGAGTAAAGGGATTTTCAGTAAACACCGCTTGATTACTTAGTTGGAGTTCCTCATCCATATGAGAGGCAATCCAAGAATAATAGTGTGACACCTCAGTATAACCACCAGGACGCTTACCATCGCAGCCATCACCAAAACTGACAATTCCCGCTAAACGTAAGCCATAATCACTGTCATTACTGTGTTGCGGATCTTGCCAAATAAGAGGGCCTCCTGAGTCTCCTAGGCAACTGTCTTGATCTTTCCATGGTGCGGTGGCTGCTGCACATAAAAATTGTGTGCTTTCATCGAGTGAAATAAAGCCCCCCCACAAGCTGCGACAAATGGAATCAGGAACACCAGAAAGCACCGTAGCCAGCAGTTGGGAAGAGCCAGAAGTGTCATTCAATGTTGGATCGGTACTTCCCCAACCAGAAACCAGAAGATTTCCTTCGCGGCTACCATTAGTAACCCAAGTTAAAGCAAATTGAGTATCCATCTCTTGCTGCTCATCAGGCTGTGTTAACGTAATTGGAATGGCATTTGATGTCACCTCATCAACTAAAGAAATGACCGCAATATCATTAATAAAAGTATCGCTATCAAACAAAGGATGAAGGTCAATGCGCTTAACGGGTAAAGATGAGCTATAGCTTGCTTGTGATGTCTGAGTAATTCCTGTCCAAACTGAGACTTGACTTGGAGTGACGATCTTATCGTTAAATTCTAAGCAATGTGCCGCGGTTAAAATGGTATGAGATCCAATCACAACCGCGCCACACGTGTAGGTTTGTCCCTGAGAATTTATCTTTAAGTAAGCCTGCCATGGCAGTGATGCTCCCGAACTACCACCAACAATTTTAGGTGTAACCAGAGCAAACACCGCAGAAGAGAAAAACATCACCCAGAATAGAGCAAACCGGAACAGCGTTTGGCTAATAAAAGAGTAATTGGATCTTTTCATAAAGAGCATCCTTGTCAGTGCACCGTCTTATTAATCGTAGACAAATAGTTACCAACACAAAACAAAATAAACACAAAATAACAACATTGATAAAGTTTGATACTCGTCATAGGCGAAACGGTATTTATTGAGTACAGTCAAAAGAAGCACAGAAAGGATGCAAAAAGCCCAAGGAGGTTGTTATGTTTACTGTTGCCGATATGATGACACCCAATCCTCATACCCTATCACCAGATCACACCTTAGATGATGCAAAGGACTTGATGCAGCTCTGTGGTATTCGTCATGTTCCTATTACCAATCATCAAGGTGAGTTAGTCGGCCTTATTTCACAGCGAGATATCTTAGCTGCACAAGAGTCAAGCCTTGAGTCAGCCGCACTAACGCAGACCCAAAGTGCACTTGATGCGTTAATTGGTGATTGTATGAACCCATCACTGCGCAGTGTTGATGTTCATGCAGGATTAAAAGAAGCAGCTATCTATATGCAAAAACATAAGATAGGTTGCTTACCGATACTTAAAGGCAAACAATTAATTGGCATTATTACTGATAGTGACTTTGTTTCTATTGCAATTAACTTGCTTGAATTACAAGAAGAAATTGACCCTATTGAACAAGATGATGATGCGGTCTTAGATCATGATTTTATTGATTAAAAGACTCTCATATCACTTATAGAAAAATAGCCGCAATGTTTATCACGGCTATTTTTTTACCTAGCATCTAACGCTCTTTATGATTATTTAAACTGATCTTCTTCTGTTGATCCGGTTAATGCCGTTACCGAAGAATTACCACCTTGAATAATATTGGTCATCTTATCGAAATAGCCCGTTCCCACTTCTTGCTGATGAGCAACAAACGTGTAGCCTTTATCTGCCGATTCAAATTCGCGACGCTGCACCATTTCAACATAATGACGCATACCTTCACCTTGTGCGTACGCATGGGCCAATTCAAACATGTTAAACCACATATTATGAATACCCGCTAAGGTGATAAACTGGTATTTATACCCCATATCCGAGAGAGCTTGTTGGAACTCAGCAATGGTTTTTGCATCAAGGTTTTTCTCCCAATTAAACGATGGAGAACAGTTATAAGCCAAAATCTGATCGGGATATTGCGCATGAATCGCCTCAGCAAATTTACGCGCTTCTTCTAAACACGGCGTCGCGGTTTCACACCACACCATATCAGCATACGGAGCATAAGCTAGACCACGTGCAATGGCTTGATCAATACCAGCACGAACACGATAAAAGCCTTCTGAACTACGCTCACCTACAATAAAATCTTTGTCATAAGGGTCGCAATCAGATGTTAATAAATCTGCCGCATTCGCATCGGTTCGCGCAATAACCAAAGTCGTGGTTCCTGCTACATCGGCCGCTAAACGTGCAGCAACCAATTTTTGCACCGCTTCTTGGGTTGGAACTAAAACCTTCCCTCCCATATGACCACATTTTTTCACCGAAGCGAGCTGATCTTCAAAATGAACCCCAGCCGCCCCGGCTTCTATCATATGTCGCATTAGTTCGTAGGCATTTAACACCCCACCAAATCCGGCTTCAGCATCGGCCACTATCGGTAAGAAATAATCAACACCCTCTTCTGGCGTTACACCGTTAGCCCACTGAATCTGATCTGCACGACGAAATGAATTATTGATTCGCTTAACCACAGCAGGGACCGAATCAACAGGATAGAGAGATTGGTCAGGATACATGGCCGATGCACTATTATTATCAGCAGCTACCTGCCAACCGGATAAATAGATCGCCTCAATACCCGCTTTGGCTTGCTGCACCGCTTGTCCACCCGTTAGAGCACCTAAACAGTTCACATACCCTTTTTTTGCACTGCCATTGATTAAATCCCATAGCTTGTCGGCTCCGCGTTGAGCAATGGTATGCTCAGGCAGTACTGAACCTCGTAAATTGACCACATCTTCAGCCGAATAAGTACGCTTTACATTTTTCCAGCGTGGATTTTCAGCCCAATCTTTTTCAATTGCTTCAATTAACTGTTGGCGTGTTAGTGTCATGTCTCATCCCTCATGCTAACCGCGATCACTCGCATCTCTATATCGTCTATTTCAATTTCATCTAATTCACTTTTATTTCATTAATCTAAATACTGATACCCAGGTAGAGTTAAAAAGGTTTCTAGCTCATCACTGGTTGTTATTTCATTCATAAATTTCGCCGCTTGCTGATAATTTCCCTGTTCAAAAATACGGCTACCTAATTCCTGCTCCAAGACAGCCATTTCTTCGGCAAGCATTTGCTCAAATAAGGCTTTAGTGACCACTTTACCGTTAGAAAGTGCTTTACCGTGTTTGATCCACTGCCAGATAGAAGCGCGAGAAATCTCTGCTGTTGCCGCATCTTCCATCAAGCCATAGATAGGTACACAACCATTACCTGAAATCCACGCTTCGATGTATTGCACAGCAACCCGAATATTGTGTCGCATTCCCTCTTCTGTACGATCTCCTTCACAAGGAGCCAGCAACTCGCTTGCTGTAATAGGAGCATCATCACTACGAGTCACATCCAATTGATTAGAGCGAGAGCCAAGAACTTGATCAAACACCGCTCGTGCAGTATCAGCTAAGCCAGGATGCGCAACCCACGTACCATCATGACCGTTATGGGCTTCTAATGATTTATCTGTTTGGATTTTATTTAGTACCCACGCGTTACGTTCAGGATCTTTATCGGGAATAAAGGCTGCCATTCCTCCCATCGCAAATGCACCACGACGATGGCATGTTTTAACTAACAGTCGGGAATAAGCATTAAGGAATGGTTTCTCCATGGTCACCACCTGGCGGTCTGGCAATACACGATCAGGATAGTTTTTTAAGGTCTTAATATAGCTAAAGATGTAATCCCAACGACCACAATTAAGGCCAACAATGTGCTCTTTTAGCGCATAAAGAATTTCATCCATTTCAAATACAGCAGGCAGCGTTTCAATCAATACGGTCGCTTTAATAGTGCCACGAGGTAACTCAAACAGATCTTCGGTAAAGCTAAAGATTTGGCTCCACCACGCCGCTTCTTGATGGGACTGCAATTTAGGCAGATAAAAATAGGGCCCACTGCCTTTTTCTAGTAAAGCTCGATGGTTGTGATAAAAATACAAGGCAAAATCAAGCAAAGCCCCCGGTATTGGCATTCCATTAAAATAGATATGCTTCTCAGGTAAATGCAGACCACGAACGCGACAAATAAGCACCGCGGGGTCATCTTTGAGTTGATAGTGTTTACCAGTTGTCGGGTTGGTATAACTTATTGAACCTAATATAGCATCACGTAAATTACGTTGACCTTGGATCACTTCATCCCAAACGGGAGAAAAAGAGTCTTCAAAATCGGCCATAAAAACTTTCACGTTGGCGTTAAGAGCATTAATCACCATTTTCCGTTCAACAGGCCCTGTGATTTCCACGCGACGATCTTGAAGATCTTTAGGAATCGATTGGATCTGCCACTCGCTATCACGGATAGATTGCGTTTCAGGTAAAAAATCGGGTAATTGACCATTATCAATCAGAGCTTGGCGCTGCTCACGGGCTTGGAGCAGATCAGATACCTGAGCAGCAAAGCGATCCGTTAACTGCTCAAGAAAAGACAGCGCTTCTGTTGTTAGAATCTCTTGTTGTGCATCGGTTATCGCCACCTGTAATGACAATTTCATTTGATGATTCATTGGCATTGTCATAGCGCCCCTCATTTGTAAGTTAATAACCACTTCTAGTGGTAGCAGGTAATGAAAATAAGATCAAAAAAATTATTAACACTTTATAAACACTGCCGAAACAAAATCAGAAAAGCAACTAGACCAAAGTATGAAAAATAGAACAAAAGTAAATTAATTATTAATAATCAATAAAATACAAAAACTAGAGCAATAACTTAAAACACTAAATTAAAACAAAATACAGAGAATTACTTCAAACACCTGTAATACCCACTATGTGTAAGATGTTACGTAATTAAATTACAGAAATTATCTTAACTATAAATAAAGAAAATACGTTTTAAACACAGAGCTACTTAACTTTTATAAGAATTTTTCGAATAAACAGAGGATTAAAATGAAGAAGGAATCATATTCAAACAAGAATCAATTTAAGACGAATAAATGGATATGAATTAGTTTGCAAAGCGAAACATAATTTATCTACAAAAGAGAGATTTTTATCATTTTCCCCGCAAAGAGAAACATCACTAAGAACATACAGATAATTCTTAAATAATACAAAATATTAGCAGTTAACACTAAATTTCAGATTATCGGTAAAGATTCACATGGCAGGAATAAAAAAAGAGGACATAAAGCCCCCTTCGTTCATTAGATATGATCTTAAGTGTCGTATCAAAGAAGATCCGACACAATCTCAGCCAGCTGATTAAAGACATGAGTACGGCTAGAGGTTGGTCGCCACACTAAACCAATCTCACGGTACGCTTCCTGACCTGGCGGCTCTAATACAACCAGATTTTGGTTATCCAAGATCCCGTGTTCAATTGCCATTTGTGGAATAAAGGTCGTACCTAAACCATTTGCAACCATTTGTACCAAGGTATGCAAACTGGTTGCAGTAAAGGGGTTGATCTTCTCCTTGGTTGTTAACTTACATGCCGATACCGCGTGATCAGTCAGACAGTGCTCTTTCTCTAGTAGAAATACTGACTCATCGGGTAAATCAGCATATCGTAATGGAACCGTTACGCTATTAGCTTGCTGTTTGCTAATCACCATTTTAAAAGCATCACGACCCACAACCTTGCTGTGCATGCCATTAATCTCAACCGGTAAAGCTAAAATTAAGACATCCATTTCACCACTTCGTAGTGCCGCTAAAAGGTTTGTTGTGGTATCTTCACGCAACAATAGATGCAAGTTAGGGTGAAGTCGATTCACTTCTTGCACTAAATCACACAATAAAAATGGAGCAATGGTTGGAATGCATCCAATACGAAGCTGGCCTTCCATCGCGTCACCACGACAGCTTGATAGCTCAACCAAGTCTTGAGATCGAGCCAGCAATTCACGCGCTCGGGTCACAACTTGATCGCCAGTTGCTGTAAATACCAACGACTTGTTATCTCGCTCAATAAGTTGGCAGTCGAGTAATTCTTCTAAATTTTGAATTCCTGAGCTCAAGGTTGATTGGCTCACGAAACACTTCTTTGCCGCCTCACCGAAGTGACGCGTTTCAGATAAAGTGACTAAATAATGCAGCTGCTTAAGTGATGGAAATTTATTCATCGTTATTTTCGATTACTTCAATCTATTTATTCCGCTTTTTCCAATCTACCAGTTTCGCTATAGTTTGTCTCGCACGAGTAAGGAGCCAATTCAAAAATTGGTAACAAACCAGAATTTTAGGAGCACCAAAATGGTACTAGTAGGTCGTCAAGCACCAGATTTTACTGCTGCAGCTGTTCTAGGTAACGGCGAAATCGTTGATAACTTCAACTTTGCAGAATTCACTAAAGGTAAAAAAGCGGTAGTTTTCTTCTATCCACTAGACTTCACTTTCGTATGTCCTTCTGAGCTAATCGCTTTTGACAAGCGTTTTGAAGATTTCCAAGCTAAAGGCGTAGAAGTAATTGGTGTTTCAATCGACTCTCAGTTCTCTCACAACGCATGGCGTAACACTGCTGTTGAAAACGGCGGTATTGGTCAAGTTAAATACCCGCTAGTTGCTGATGTGAAGCACGAAATCTGTAAAGCATACGACGTAGAGCACCCAGAAGCTGGCGTTGCTTTCCGTGGCTCTTTCCTAATCGACGAAGATGGCATGGTTCGCCACCAAGTAGTAAACGACCTACCTCTAGGCCGTAACATTGATGAAATGCTACGTATGGTTGACGCACTAAACTTCCACCAGAAACACGGTGAAGTATGTCCTGCACAGTGGGAAGAAGGTAAAGCTGGTATGGACGCATCTCCAAAAGGTGTTGCCGCTTACCTATCTGAGCACACTGAAGATCTAGGTAAGTAATTACCTATAGTGCCACGCTCAACGGCACTTAAACTAACGAACGCATATGCGTAAAGCCAAAGTTAGCTTAAAATAAAAAATTATGAGGCCCGGATACACCGGGCCCTTTTTTATCCAAATTTTATTACCCTACTCTTTCTTCTTATCAGTTGTAATAAAAATCATCTCAAGCTCTCATTCTCTTATCTAACTGTTCGTCTCTTTTTACCAATTCCTCTACACTGAGACCCCCTTTCTCGCTATTTTGTATTAAATAATGACTTTCCAACTTGAAGTTTGTATCGACAATATTGAATCTCTTCATCTAGCTCAACAAGGTGGTGCAACCCGCATTGAGCTGTGCTCATCTCTTGCTTTAGGTGGATTAACGCCAAGTTTTGGTTTTATGCAAGCCGCCGTCAAATATGCCCAAGTTCCAGTCTATGCCATGATTCGACCTCGCCAAGGGGATTTCCTTTTTACCGATCAAGACATGGAAATTATGCTGGCTGATGTACATGCAGCAAAGCAAGCAAACTTATCTGGTGTTGTGCTTGGCGTTCTTACCGATCAAGGACAGGTCGATAAAGACCAATTAAAGGCATTAATCCATCAAGCACAAGGCATGGGGGTGACGTTCCATCGCGCCATCGATCAATGTATCGACCCTATGGCAACTCTTGATATTTTGATGTCTCTAGGTTGTGAGCGAATTCTTACTTCAGGCCTTAAAGCCAACGCTTATGATGGTAGAGATACGCTAAAAGAAATGGTGACATATTGTGGTGAGCGACTGGCTATTATGGCGGGAGCTGGTGTGACTGCAGAAAATGTTGGGCAGATTATTTCAGCTACCGGAGTTAGAGAAATTCATTTATCGGGTAAAACGACCCGACCAAGTCTTATGAAAAAATACTCCAATCAAGCCTATATGGGTAATGCTGATATTGACGATTTCGCAATCCCAGTAACGGACGCTAATAAAATTGCAGCGGTTGCCAAGCAGTTGTTTTAATTAAAGTATCGAGTAACTTGGGTATATAGCCTTATATCCAAGTTACTTATGTATAGAACTCAAACCTAGACTCTCCTTTTCATTCATTTCTCAACACCTCATAAACATCTTTTATTATCTTTAATCCATCCCGCTTATTAATAAATTTGATTCAATATTGATATAAAGAGTTGTAATTAGATGAATTAATTAAATATTTTTATTATTCCTCTCGTCGAAACGGATAAGACAATAACAAGAGCAGGACGCTCATTTAGTGATTTATCAATTAATTATGACGAGAGTTCCAAATGAAAAAAACGACTATTGCCCTATCTCTTTCTATGTTGATGTCTTCAATGGCGATTGCAGCTACACCAAGCAATCCGATTGAGCAACCAAAACCATCACATCCAATTGAAAATGTAAGACCAACACAACCTATTGAGGCAGCACCTAGTAATCCTATTGAACCACCAAAGCCAACACATCCGATTGAGAATGTAAGACCAACACAACCTATTGAGGCTGCGCCTAGTAATCCTATTGAACCACCAAAACCAACACACCCGATTGAGAATGAAAAACCATCTCAACCTATTGAGGCTGCGCCAGAAAACCCAATTGAAAATACGAAGCCATCAAAGCCAATAGAAGCTGCGCCTGAGAACCCAATTGAAGTTCCAGCAACACCAGAACAACCCATTGTTGCTGACCCTGATTTTGGCGTGACACCAAAATCAAATGATACTGTGCGTATTGATAACTTAGAAAAATCTTTCCAATCTTTTGCCGAAGAAACACAACGTAAGTTCAGTGAATTAGATGAGCAAATGGATGGGGTAAGAGCGGGTTTACATGCAGTAACTAATGCTCGTCCATACGTTGCCAATGGTCAATTTGCAGTCGGTGCAGGTGTAGGATTTGCAGGCTCAAAAGAAGCTTTAGCCCTTGGTGGTGCTTATGGAATCAACGAAAACTTAAGTGTATCAGGAACTTTCCATTACGAAACGAGCGGTAAATACTCGTCATCAGAAGTCGCAGGCGGTGTCGGTTTACAATACAGCTTTAACTGAAACGCAGTTAACTAATTGAAATATAGCAACAATAACAAAATCAGCATGAATGTTATATCCACTCAATTTTGACCATTTGGTTACTCTCGCCCTTCGTTTACCTTTAGAAGGGCTTTTTTGCATTAAAAAAGGTCGCCACATTTACGATGCTGGCGACCTTCTTGTTTCTTGTATAGATTAATCGAGCATAGTACCAAAATCATCTGGTTTGGTATGGCGAACGTCTTTACCCTTCACAAAGTAGATAATGTACTCACAAATGTTTTGACAGCGATCACCCACTCGCTCAATAGAACGTGCCGCCCACATCACTTTCATTACATTAGGAATTGAGCTTGGATCTTCCATCATATGGGCCATTAGCTGTCTGACTATCGACTCATACTCTTGATCAATTCGATCATCTTCTTGGTACACTTCTATTGCGGCTTTAACATCCATACGAGCAAACGCATCTAACACCTCATGCAGCATTCGAACCGTATGCTGACCAAGAGATTCTAAAGAAACCAATAGGTTATATTGCTTATTGCTAAAGCTCTCTAATGCGACTTTAGCAATGCTTTCTGCCACATCGCCAATACGCTCAAGATCAGTAATTGTTTTTATAATGGCAATAACCAAACGTAAATCGCTTGCGGTTGGTTGTCGCTTTGCAATGATCCGAGTACAGGCTTCATCAATGGCAACTTCCATCGAGTTTACTTTATGATCTTCAATAATCACCCGTTTGGCCAAATCAGCATCTTGCTTATGTAGTGCTTTTAATGCATCGGCAAGCTGCTGTTCGACTAGGCCACCCATC
Source organism: Photobacterium damselae (assembly GCF_003026815.1). Taxonomy (GTDB): domain Bacteria; phylum Pseudomonadota; class Gammaproteobacteria; order Enterobacterales; family Vibrionaceae; genus Photobacterium; species Photobacterium damselae. The sequence goes on from NZ_PYOG01000001.1 coordinate 584,778, forward strand.
GCCAATACATGAGTTCGAATACTTTCTAACTCATGGTTAAACTGTCCTGATATATGACGACCTAAACTGATATTGCTTAGCACGGTATAATAACTCCTTAACCGTAACGACCTGTAATGTAGTCTTCTGTGCGTTTTTCTCTTGGGGTGGTAAAAATATCATTAGTGCTGGCGTATTCTACCAATTCTCCCATATGCATAAAGGCAGTTTGATCCGATACTCGAGCGGCCTGCTGCATATTATGAGTCACAATAATAACGGTATATTTGGTTTTTAGCTCATTAATCAGCTCTTCAATCGTCAATGTTGAGATAGGGTCCAACGCAGATGTTGGCTCATCTAACAATAGCACTTCAGGCTCTATTGCTATGGCTCGAGCAATGACTAAGCGCTGCTGCTGCCCCCCAGAGAGACCAAAGGCATTTTCATGTAGTCGGTCTTTAACTTCATCCCATAACGCCGCACCACGCAAAGAACTTTCGACCGCATCATCAAGCACTCGTCTATCCTTTACACCTTGTAGTCGTAACCCATAAACCACATTTTCATAAATAGACTTAGGGAAAGGATTCGGGCGCTGAAAAACCATTCCAACTCGACGTCGTAACGCGGCAACATCAACCTGTTTATCATAGATATTTTGACCATTTAATACGATCTTGCCATCAATATGACACTCTTCAACCAGATCGTTCATCCGGTTAATGCAGCTTAATAAGGTCGATTTACCACAGCCAGAAGGCCCGATAAAAGCCGTCACTTGGCCTTTCGCTATACGCATATTGATATCAAATAGCGCTTGAGATTTACCATAAAACAAGTTTAACCCTTCTATGGAAAGCGCGGTTTGCTCTTCGGGTAACGAGGTTAAATCTAATGATTGATATAACCCTAATGTCGGATCTATGGTTAACATAAAATACGGGTCCTTAACATTGCTCGCTACTGTTCCAAAGTGCGGTACTTTTCTCGTAAATAGTTACGAATGCCAATGGCAGTTAAATTCAAACTGATAATCACAGTCACTAATAAAAATGATGTCGCATAAACTAAAGGTCTTGCCGCTTCTACATTTGGGCTTTGAAAAGCAACATCATAAATATGATAGCCCAGATGCATGAATTTACGATCTAAGTGAACATAAGGAAAATGCAAATCAACAGGTAACGTCGGAGCCATTTTTACAACCCCCACCAGCATTAATGGCGCGACTTCACCAGCGGCTCGTGCGACGGCCAAAATCAACCCGGTCATAATTGCAGGACTTGCCATAGGTAATACGATACGCCATAACGTTTCAGACTGCGTTGCCCCTAATGCTAATGAGCCATTGCGTACTGAATTGGGAATGCGGGCCAATCCTTCTTCGGTTGAGACAATCACCACAGGTAATGTCAAAATGGCTAAGGTTAATGCCGACCACAAAACTCCTGGTGTACCAAATGTCGGCGTTGGCAGCTGGGCAGAAAAGAACAAGTCATCGATAGTTCCGCCCACCATGTAAACAAAGAAGCCTAGGCCAAAGACCCCATACACAATAGAAGGTACGCCAGCTAAATTGATAACGGCAATTCGAATCACTTTAGTAAATGCATTCTTCTTTGCGTACTCATGCAGATAAACAGCCGCCATGACACCAAGGGGGGTCACTATAATACTCATCAGCAGCACCATAAAAACCGTACCGAAAATGGCTGGAAAGACACCACCCTCAGTATTAGCCTCTCGCGGTTCTTCACTGAGAAACTTACCGACTTGATGGCCCCAATGCGCTATTTTTTCGATTAAGGTCAGGTTATTTGGCTGCCAGACATCCAACACTTGATCCATTGGCAGTTTGACTTGCTGTCCCTGACTATTGCGAACAATGATCCCGCTATCAGCAAGTTGATTTTGTAATGAAAACAGATGACCTTCCATCTGCTTATATTCCAACTCTAACTGACGACGTTGACGCTCATACTGCTGTATTTTGTCCGGCTCAGCCTGTCCTTTTAGCTCCGCTTTTCGATGTTGAATACGTAGCTGTTCCAATTGCCAATTGACGTTTGCAATCTCAACTTGCTGCAACTGCTCAAGATCGTGACGGAGCTGTAAGGTTTTCTCTTTTAACTGGAGATAATCATGAAAAGGCAGTTCAACCTTACCTTCATAAATCGCCACCGGATAACCGTAGAATTTGCCATTTTTATCACGATCGACCACCACCACATTATCGGCTAGTTGTTGCTGAACAATATGAGTACTCAGAACAGTGACAAAGTCTGAGCCATTTTGCTCACGGTTGCCTACTTTAATCACATAGCGAGTAATATCATCTAAGTTTGCGGGATCCAGTTGAACCCCAGCTTCCAGCAATTGTTGCCTAGAGATCACTTGCTGATCGTAAATCTCACCTAATAATGAATGTGTTTTTCCATTCGATGTAATATCAAATCGATAGACTGAATCTGGCCAGAAGTAACTCAGCCCCTTCCAGCCTATCAAAAGTAGCAATCCTAATACGGCAAGCAAACTCACACTGACTGAGCCTGCTGTGAGCCAAATCCAAGGAGCACCGGATTTAAACCATTTAATCATTATTCTTTTTCTTTTCCTTCTGCCAGAGACTATAAAGAACGGTATTTTTCTCTTAATCTCTGACGTACTAGCTCAGCAATGGTATTAAAGACAAATGTGGCGACAAACAAGACAAATGCCGCTAAAAACAGCACGCGATAATGAGAACTCCCCACTTCCGATTCTGGCATCTCAATCGCAATAGTCGCGGCTAATGTTCGCATCCCTTGCAAAATATTCCAGTCCATCACAGGCGTGTTCCCGGTCGCCATTAAGACTATCATGGTCTCTCCCACCGCACGTCCTAATCCCATCATAACCGCAGAGAAAATACCTGGGCTGGCAGTTAAAAGAACCACTTTGGTTAAGGTCTGCCAATGGGTTGCACCAAGAGCAAGAGAACCATTAGTTAAATGTTTAGGGACAGAAAAAATCGCATCTTCAGCAATAGAAAATATGGTCGGAATAACCGCAAAGCCCATCGCAATACCCACGACAAGTGCATTGCGCTGATCATAACCAATCCCTAATTCATTGGTGACATAACTTCTGACATCACCGTGAAACAGCCACTGCTCAATCCAAGGACTTATTGCAAAACAGCCATAAGTAAGCAGAGCAATAACCGGCATCAATAAAGCAATGTGCATCCCATTAGGAATTTTATGACGCCAACGTCCAGGTAAAATAGACCACAATAGCCCAACCAATAACATGGTAAGAGGAAACAAAACCAAGATCATTACAATGCCTGGTAGATGTTTTTCCACGATCGGAGCCAGCCAAATACCAGCAAGAAAACCCAGGATAACCGTTGGTAATGCTTCCATCAGTTCAATGGTTGGTTTTACAACACGACGCATCTTACTGGACATAAAATACGCGGTATAAATTGCCCCACCCAATGCTAAAGGTATAGCAAAAAATAGCGCATAAATTGCCGCTTTAAAGGTACCAAAAACGATTGGTACTAAGCTGAGTTTTGGCTCAAATTCATTACTAGCTGAGGTCGACTGCCAGACATAATCGGGCTCACTGTACCCCTCATACCACACTTTTTGCCATAATGACGATAAGCCAATCTCTGGATGTAAATTATCAACACTATAACTTTTCCACTGTTCGCCATTTAGTGTTAAGAGCAAATTGGCTCGGGGAGAAATAGCGACAAAATCGGGTAAGGACGTAAACAGTTTTTGCTGATAAATAATGTTATGTTCAGAGGTAAAATATGCTGAGACAGTCCCATCTTGCTGAATGGCGTAAAATCCCTTACGAAAATACTCAGGGATCAACTTATAAATTGGGCTGGCAGAAAATTCAAACTCTCGGGCATAAACAAGAGTGCGCTTGCCATCTTTCACCACTTCAAACCACTGATTAACGGTATTATCACTGTTTACCAATAGCAATGATTGTGCACCAGAAAGTAAGTACATACCAACCGGGATAGTCTTATCATCAGAAACACTGAGCACTTGACGAATCATGGCCTGCTGCTTAGTTAGCTTAACGACATAGAGTTCTTTACCACTAAGGGCATATAAGGTCTTGCCATCAGGCGTCACATCAAAATCAGTTACATTGGCAGGCAATCCAATAATTGGGTAACGATTATACTGCCATTGATGTTGACTGCTATCGAGCCCATGAGTCCAAAAAACCATGGCATAAAACTGGCCCGACTGAGTCTTACCCACTAAGGCAGCATCACCTTCTCGTCCTGAAATCGCCAATTTCACCAAAGGATCGTCCACTGGCGCTAACTGTAGTGCTTGCTTGCCAGCCGGATAGAGTAACTCTGGTACAACGGTTTTATGACCATCAGCAAAATGCGTGACAAAATCCGGTTTGACCACCATAGCTTGCCCTTGTTCATTGCCGTATACAAACAACTGATCCCGCGGCAAGCTTGCAGCAAAGGCTGTTGGGTTAGTGATGACTGACTTTGTTGTTACTAAATGGCTTTGTTGAGAAGCTGCGCGATCTTGCTCGGTTAGCGTTTTTTCAGCCTGAAATAAACGAACAAAATCGACCGTTCCTTCAAATGAAAATCGATACGCTAATTGATTATTATCATCCGTACCAAGAGCTGAGGTTTGCCCTTGTAGTGGCAGAGAAAATTGCTGTGAAGGTTTAACGGTGACCGAAGAAAAAATAGGGCCAATAACATAGAGCAAATAAAAGAAGATCAAAACCAAAGTAATAAGTACAGAAATACCGCCTGCAGTTACCCCTACTCGCGCCCAAGAATCTTTAATTCGGCGAAGTCGGTCACTGGCAAATAAAGAATCGGCATTAGCCATTATTACCTCGAATCGATTTATACGGTTAGCAATAGTAGAACGGTATTATGACACTTTTGTGACAAGTTTATTCCACTGCCATCATTTCGTTTTACCCTGTTTTTTAATTCGAACTATGCTTATTCAATAGCCCATCAATACACTTAATTTCACACTCGTTAATTCATTGACAAGGAATGTATTATGACCCAATTACTCGTGACCATTATCGGCCAAGATCGTACCGGCTTAGTCGAGCGTTTATCCGATACCGTTTACCAAAACCATGGCAACTGGCTACAAAGCTCACTAAGCCAACTGTCCGGACAATTTGCGGGGATTATTCAACTTGAAATAGAACCCCACCACATAATGCAACTTAGCCAAGCATTATCGCAAATAGATGAACTCCAGATCCATATTGTTGAAGCCCAAAGCCAAAAAACTGTTAGCTTTGACAACTATTTACTTCAGGTTACAGGTAATGACCGTCCCGGCATTATTAAAGAAGTGACAGCACATCTAACCCAATTAGGCATTAATATCATTAAACTGACCTCTCAAACCCAAAGCGCGCCCAACTGGGGCTATCCCATTTTCTCCGCTAATTTTGAGCTAGAGTTGCCAAACGCCTTAACAATAGGTGATGTACAAGCACACCTTGAACAACTTTCTGATGATCTCACCATGGATTTGTTAACGGCAGATGAAATAGCAACTGTTTAATTCGATTATAAATACCTTTTTGTTTCTATTTTTTCTATGATAGAAACATTCAATTGTCGAATAATACTCACTATATGGATATGCGTTTTATTAACAAAGAACTCAGTTGGCTAAGCTTTAATCATCGCGTTTTACAAGAGGCTGAAGATAGTAGCGTGCCTCTTATTGAACGAGCGCGTTTTCTAGGGATTTATGCCAATAACTTAGATGAGTTTTACAAAGTTCGCATTGCTGAAATTAAACGTCATATCCTTATCGAATCAGAACGAAATAAAGGTGATAATGCTCAACTGCTTTTGGCTCGACTGCAACAGAAAATAGACCAACAAAATGAACGCTTTACTGCGGCTTATGATCACATTATTCACGCACTACAAAAGCAACATATTCATCTCAATGGTATCGAGTCCTTAGCGGGTTACCAGCGAGCATGGCTCCAGCAATATTTTAGCCAGAATATATTGCCTCATCTCACACCTCAGTTGCTTAGCGTCCATAGTCAGTTTCATAATCATGGTAGTTATTTGGCTGTGATTATCGAGCAAGAAGATAAACACATTTATGCCCTGGTTGATATCCCAACTCAACTTGATGTTTTTATTAAAATACCGACTCACCACGCAACCCATCACCATCTGATTTTTTTAGATGAGGTAATTCGATTTTATCTGACAAAACTGTTTCAACCGCTATTTTCCTATCGTCAGCTTCACTGTTACGCCATTACAATTACCCGCGATAGCCAATTAGATTGGAGCTTAGATGAAGAGCAATCAGTGTTAGACAAACTCTCGCTAAGTTTAACCCAACGATTATCCGCACCAACGGTTCGTTTAGTCTATCAAGACAATATGCCAGACGCTCTGTTACAGTATTTATGTCAACTGCTCAATATTGATGATCCTTTAAGCCTTCAACCGACGGGTAATTTTCATAACGATAAATGGCTGATGCAGTTTCCATCTATTGGCAATGATCATCTTGTTCATCCTAAACTGCCACCATTAATAAGCACTCAGCTAGCTAAAAATCCCAATCCATTTTTAGCGATATCGGCTCACGATGTCTTACTTTATTATCCTTATCACGATTTTCTGCCACTGACCGAGTTAATCCGTTTAGCGGCCTTTGATCCCTTAGTTCATAGCATCAAAATCAATATTTACCGTTTAGCCTCACAATCTCGTATTGTTCGCTCTCTGATTCAAGCAGCCAAAAACGGCAAACAAGTTACGGTTATCGTGGAGTTACAAGCTCGATTTGATGAAGAAGCCAATTTATCTTGGGCCAAACAATTACAACAAGCAGGGGTTCACGTTTTATTTGGGGTTCCGGGATTAAAAATACACTCAAAACTGTGCTTAATTACACGCTCAGAACATGGGAAATGGGCTCGTTATGCTCATATTGGGACCGGAAATTTTAACGAAGACAGTGCTCAGGTTTACACTGATTTTTCTCTATTAACAGCAGATAAAAAGTTAACAAAAGAAGTTCGAGATGTCTTTCGCTATATTGCTAATCCTTACTATGATTGTCAGTTTGAACATCTGCTTGTCTCCCCACGAAATATGCGACAAAAGCTCTATCATCTGATCAAACAAGAGCGAAAAGCCGTTAAGCAAGGACATATCGGAAAAATTGTATTAAAGCTGAATAACCTAACTGATGAAGGCTTAATCGAAAAGCTGTATCAAGCCAGCCAAGATGGGGTGGAGATTACCTTGATTATTCGAGGTATGTGCAGCTTACAAACCGAAGATGATAGTTTGAGTAAAAATATTCGCGTTATCAGTATTGTTGATCGCTTTCTCGAACATTCTCGAGTGATGATTTTTCACAATCAAGGACAACCTGATGTGTATATCTCATCGGCAGACTGGATGACTCGAAATGTAGATCGTCGAATCGAAGTCGGATGTCCTATTTATGATCCGCAACTTAAACAAACTATTATTGATATAATGGCACTGCATCTGCAAGATTCCGTAAAAGCACGAGTTATCGATGCAAAGCAGTCTAATCAATATCGCCAGCGAGTAACAACGGGCAAAAAAGTTCGGTCACAACTGGCAATTTACCGTTATCTAAAACGACAAGAAAAGCGTTTGGGGAGACAGCATGAACAGTGAATACAAAGCACCTCGCGAGATTGCTGCCATCGATCTGGGTTCAAACAGTTTTCACATGGTTGTTGCTCGTATTATCGGTAATAGCTTACAAATTATCAGTCGACATAAACAACGGGTTCGTTTAGCTTCTGGCTTAGATAGTCATAACAACCTCAACCAAACGGTTATGCAACAAGGGCTTCAGTGCTTGGCCATGTTTGCCGAACGGTTACAAGATTTTCCTCAAGCCGATGTCAGAATCGCAGCAACCTATACTTTGCGCCAGGCTAAAAATGCCCATATTTTTCTAAAACGTGCCGAGCATTATTTACCTTATCCTATTGAGATAATTCCAGGAACAGAAGAAGCTCGATTAATTTACCTTGGCGTGGCTCATACTCACGAATCGATGGCACAAAAGCTAGTCATTGATATTGGCGGTGGCAGTACTGAGCTGATTATTGGTGCTGGATTTACACCACAGCTTCTTTATAGCAAACATATGGGGTGCGTCAGCTATAGCCAACGTTTCTTTGCTGATGGAAAACTAAATAAACGCAACTTCCATCAAGCTCAGTTAGCTGCCAAGCAAAAACTAGAAAGTATCGCCGAACAATACAAAGCCTTAGGATGGCAATTTGCTCTGGGTTCATCAGGTACTATCAAAGCAATACGTGAAGTATTAGACGCCCAAAACCCAGCGCTCGATGAAGGTGACATTACTTTAGCGAAACTGAATCAGCTTATTGAGCAGATGATAAAGTGTAAAAAAATAACCCAATTGGATTTACCTGGATTAAGTGCTGATCGCCAACCGGTTTTCGCGGCAGGTGTTGCTATCCTCTCGGCCATTTTTCAAGAATTGAATATTGCCACACTGTCCTTTTCCAGTGGCGCATTGCGTGAAGGATTACTCTATGAAATGGAATCGCGCTTTCGCCAACAAGATATTCGAACACGAACGGCAAAAGCCTTAGCGAAGCAATATCATGTTGATGTCCACCAGGCGACTCGAGTAAAAGAGACGGCGCTGTATTTATATCGTCAGTTAACACCATCAGAAGATAACAACAGTGAGCTAACGTCACTACTCAATTGGGCTGCATTACTTCATGAAGTCGGGTTAAGCATTAGCTATCCGGGCTTTCATCGCCATTCTAGCTACTTATTGCGTTATTCCACCATGCCTGGCTTTAACCTTGAGCAACAAACCTTACTTGCCACGTTAGCCCGTTTTCAACGAAAAAGCCTTAAACTGACCGAGATGGCAGAGCTCTCACTGTATAGCCGCAAACAAATCTATCCAATGATCCGAGCTTTACGCCTTGCTGTGATCTTTAATGGTCAGCGACGTGGATTACCTCATCCAACTATCCACCTCAAAGCCAACCAGCAACATTGGCATCTGACTTTGCCTTCTGAATGGCTTAAAGAAAATCAACTGCTAGAAGCCGACTTAATACGTGAGCAAGCCTACTGGCACAAAGTTAATTGGCAGCTGAGTTATGCCCAAGACCTAACTTAATCAGGTCTTGTTCCACAACGGATTGTGGCACCGGAACATAGCCATCTTTTTGCACTATCTGCTGGCCATCTTGTGAGAGAACAAAACGAAAGAACTCTTGCACAATAGGCGCTAATGGCTTGTTTGGTTTCTTATTGACGTAAACATACAAGTAACGAGCAAGGGGATAGTGACCTGATACTGAGTTATCAATGGTCGCTTCTACATATTCGTTGCCTTCTCGGGCGATGGGAATAGCACGAATACCCGTTGTTTTGTAACCAATCCCCGAATAACCAATTCCGTTAAGAGAGGTAGATACCGATTGTGCAACCGATGCAGAACCTGGTTGCTCATTGACGTTACTGCGAAAATCTCCTCGACATAACGCACGTTTTTTAAAATAACCGTAAGTTCCTGATACTGAGTTTCTGCCAAATAGCTGAATTGGGCGATGTTGCCAACTACCCGTTAGGCCCAGTTGCCCCCAACGTGTAATAGTCTCTACAGCACCACACTGATACGTTCGAGAGTAGATCGCATCGAGCTGTTTAAAGTTTAGCCCTTTTAAAGGATTATCTTCATGTACAAACACGGCTAATGTATCAATGGCAACTCGGATTTCAGTGGGTGGGTAGCCATATTCGTGCTCAAATGCTTCAATCTCTTTGGTTTTCATCTGACGACTCATCGGCCCAAGCTGAGCTGTTGCTTCCGTTAGTGCCGTCGGTGCCGTTGATGACCCCGCCGTTTGAATTTGAATATGAACATTCGGATAGCGGCGCTTAAACTCTTCAGCCCAATAGGTCATTAGATTTGCCAAAGTATCTGAGCCCGACGATGATAAATTGCCCGAAATACCACTGACTCGATGATAGTGAGGTAACAGTAACGTCAAAGCTTCATTAGTCGTGCTTGGTTGGTTAGCCGTTCGATTCTCACTGCTATAACTGCCTAATTGAGCGCTTTGAACATCAAGCGGAGAAGTCGTCAAATTTTGGGTAAAAGCTGCCGAGCAATACCCCAAGATACCGATTGCCACTATTTGACTGAACCGCCATCCCCTTTTCATTACGCAACCTCAGCTTGTGCGACTAAACGGTTTGGCAGCACAAAAGAGAACGTACTCCCTACGCCAACTTCACTTGCAATATCTAAGTGAGTATCGTGGTGACTTAAGGCGTGTTTAACAATGGCTAAGCCCAGTCCACTTCCCCCTGTTTCACGAGATCGCGCTTTATCAACACGATAGAAACGCTCAGTTAAACGATGAATATGCTGTGGGGCGATCCCTTCACCACTGTCAGTCACTTCTAATTTAGCGCCAGTTTTTGTGTTATACCAACGCACCGTAATAGCGGCATTTTCAGGAGTATGTTTTACCGCATTGTACACAAGGTTCGAAATTGCACTGCGCAACTGATCTTCATCGCCATGGACTTTCAAAGATCGGTCAATCTCAAAATGAATCTGTTGATTTTTATCGCCACTAAGTGATTGCGCTTCTTTCTCTAATAGATCCAGCATCTTTGGCACATCAACCACTTCTTCCAAATCAATCGTTGGTGCCGCTTCAATTTTAGATAGAGTAAGCAGTTGCTCCACTAATGCATTCATCCGTGATAACTGCTCGGTCATGACACCATGAGCTCGTGTCCACATCGGCCCAACTAACATATCAGGATCGCTCGACATCTCTAGATATCCTTGCAGAACCGTCATCGGAGTACGCAATTCATGAGAAACATTGGCAAAGAAGTTACGACGCATGCCTTCAAGTTGTTTGAGTTGAGAAACGTCACGAACCACCATCAAATATTCGCCTTCCGTATAGCGTACAATACGCAGTTCCAACGTACGGTCGTAGTTCATTGGGGATGTGATTTCAATAGGATGTTCAAACTGCTGATGGGCCAAATAACGGCCAAAGTCGGGGCTGCGTAGCAAATTGTTGATCGGTTGACCTGCATCATCGGGCCAACGAAAACCTAATAAGTTTTGCGCTAATTTGTTACACCAAACGATATTACCTTCACTGCGAAACACTACAACCGCATCGGGTAGAGATTCGGCACCATTACGGAAACGGCGAATCAATGTGGCTAACTCACGACGACGACGACGATTACGCTGCTGCAAACGATAGATACCATTAAACAGTGGTTCCCAACTGCCAGTACTGGTTGGTGGGGTTAGGCTACGCTCATTCCACAACCAATTAGACATTTTTAATTGATTATGAAAGTGCCAAATAAGTTGAATCCAAGTGGCAATCAGTAAAAACCACGGTAAATAACCAAAGATCATACCCAGTACAATCCATGGCAAATAAAACAGAACCAGTTCCCACACCAGTTTTTTCCATGACAGTCTTTCGACCATGTTCCACTCCCGTAACAACGTTCTGCTTCGTTGCTACTTTTATACCACTTTTTTGATACAGCAAAGCTGCAAACCTGAGCTTGCAGCTTTATGTCGTTCGTTCTTTAATGATTGCATTAAGTGCGAGTTGAAAAACGATAACCTGCGCCACGAACCGTCTGAATTAATTTTTCATGACCACTGGCTTCAAGGGCTTTGCGTAAACGTCGAATATGAACATCAACAGTGCGATCTTCAACATAAACGTTAGTTCCCCAAATGTTATTGAGTAACTGCTCTCGACTGTAAACACGCTCTTGATGCGTCATAAAGAAATGCAGCATCTTAAACTCAGTAGGCCCCATATCTAACGGTTCATCATTGGATGTCACACGATGAGAAACAGGATCTAATTTCAAGCCTTGCACATCAATAGTATCGTCTAATGCGGTAGGCGATACTCGACGCATCACCGCTTTTAAACGAGCCATTAATTCTTTAGGAGAAAAAGGTTTTGTAATGTAATCATCAGCCCCAACTTCAAGGCCACGAACTTTATCTTCTTCTTCCCCACGAGCGGTCAACATAACAACCGGGATCTGACGAGTTAACTCATCACGTTTAAGATGTTTAATTAGATTAATGCCCGAGCCACCAGGTAACATCCAATCCATTAGAATTAGCTCCGGATAAGGTTCGCATATTTTTTCTAGAGCACTGTCGTAATCTTCAGCTTCAATCGGTTGATAGCCTTTTTGCTCTAGCACAAAACACAACATCTCACGAATCGGTGCTTCGTCTTCTACTACAAGAATCCGTCTTACCATAATCAAATTTACCTAGTCGTTTCTGTCTCTGTCGAGCGTCATTATGTGGGGTAATTATGACACTTTTGTGACTAAGTGCGATAAAAAACTCACTGTTCACTAGCTATCTTATTGCCTATTACGATAAATATATTGACTCGATCACCTTTCATTGGCGAATCAATAAAGAAAACGGGCTAGTGACAAAATAATTCACTAACCCGCTGTAATTTATGAACCACATTTACCATAACTACATGATAAAACGTATGTGATAAAGATCCCTTTCATTAGCCCTTTATTTCAATACGACTGCGGCCACCACCTTGTGCTTCCACGGCGACCTGCACCCCAATACGTTCCACCAGCGTACCAACGTGAGAAATTACCCCAATTTGACGACCATCAGCTTGTAATGCATCCAAACAAGCCAAAGCCATCTCTAAACTATCTGGGTCAAGCGTACCAAAACCTTCATCAATAAAGAGTGATCCTAATTGGCGTGTATCAGCCGCGAGTGAGGCTAACGCTAAAGCCAACGACAGTGATACTAAGAAACTTTCACCACCAGATAGTGATTCCACACTGCGCACTTCATCACCCATATCATGGTCGATCACCTGCAAGGCTAATGGGCTGCCCGGTACAGGTTGTAATGCATAACGAGGCGCAAGTTCATACAAGTGCTCATTGGCATTAATCACCAACTGTTGCAGGGTTAATCCTTGAGCTAATGTACGGAATTTATTACCCGTTGCAGAACCAATTAAATCGCTCATTTCCATCCATAACTCAGTTTGAGTCTGTTGGGTCGCTAAAGCAGTGCGAAGGTCGCCGGCTTGTTTTTCCGCTTGTACACCCTGCTCTAAACGCTGACGTAATTGGAATACCTGATCATCAAGTTGCGCTTTTTCTGTCTGCCACTGGGTGAATAATTGCTGTTGCGCTGAAGTATCATCACCGATGTTATGTTCATTAAACCACTGCGTTGCCAAATCAATCGTTGGCTGATAATCCAATTGGGCTTGCTGCCTTTCTTTAACTATGGTTTCACCTTGAGATACCGCTTGCTCTAGCTGTTTAAGTTCACTGCGCTCTTGCTGTAACCAAGCATCGTCTTTGCTTAGCAGTTCGGTTAGTTCAGCCTCGGTTAATGCCAATTTCTCTAACCACGTTTGCCATACTTGGCTCAGCTTTTGTTGTGTGAGTTCTGATTCAGCTAACTGTTGGGTTGCGTTCTGCTGTTTCGTCAGCTCGGCGGCAATCACTTCTGCTAGTTGATTTAATTGTGTTTGTCGTTGTTGGCATTGTTGCAGCTGCGTATCAATATCGGCTTTGGCTGAGCGTTCAATTGTATCTAATGGTTGTTCACCAATCAGTTCAATACGCTGTTGCCAACAAGCCTGCCGATCCTTAACAAGACGAGTTACTTTCGCGGTGATCTCATTGATTTGCTGCTCACCGTTTTGCACGCTATTAGTTAAAGTTGCAAGCACTGGCGCAAGCTCAGTCAGTTGTTTTTCAAGTCGCAGCTGTTGTTCAACATTGGCTTGATACTGCTGAATTTGCAGTTCTAAATCAGCAATAAAGCCTGCGGTTCCTTGCTGTGCTAATGCATTTAACCAGATGTCATTGCCATAGATAGCCATTAACGCTTGCTGTCGTTCCGCTACCACGTTTTGCAAGTTATTTACTTGAGTAGTAAAGGCATTCAACTGTTCTTGTGCTTGAGTTTGCTGCTGGGTTAACAGATAACCGTGCTCTTTCTGCTCAGCTTCTTGCTCAGTTAACTGCTGCAAGTGATGCTGCTGTTTTTTCACCTCTTCAATGAGAACTTTACGCTGCTCACCCTGCGCTTTAATCTGCTGCATTTGTGCTTGTGCACCATCTAAAGCTTGCGACCAATTTGCTTGATAGTGAGAAAGTTGAGCTAAATCGCTATCGGTCGCTAGAGCAATTTCCGCTAAAGTGATGGCATCTAAATCCACGGCCATTAAATCAGTCCAGTGGCTTTGCTGCTGATCCACTAATCCTTGAATGGTGTTATTTAACCCTAAAATCTCTTGCTCAAGTTCGATTTGACGTTGCTTATCTTGGGCAATTGATTGAGTTAACTGATGCTGCTCAGTATGAGCCTCTTGTCGTTGTTGTGCTAATTGCTGTAATCGCAGTTGTTGCTGGTTAATAATGCTGTCAACTTGCGGATTATGCTGCTGATAAGGATGCTCTGCTGCCCCACATAATGGACACGGCTCCCCTTCTACAAGCTGCTCTCGATAGTCCGTTAAGCTCATAACTGCACGGCTTTGGTTTAGCTGAAATTCAACCTCTTTAAGCTGCACGTCGAGCTTTAATAACTCAGGAGCCAATATCGCTAAACGTTGCTCACTACTGGCAATGCTATTGACTAAACCCTGTTGCTGCAGCTGAAATTTATCACGCTGTTGCAATAAGCCATGCCATTTATCAAGGCCAAATAAGCTCTCTTTTAACTTGCTGCTTAATTGCTGATATGCCGCATAATGTTGGCGTTCTTGATCTTGTAATTGCTCTAGTGCAGTCAAATCATGCTTAGTTATTTGCTCTGTTAATTGCTGCTTTTTCTGAGCCAATACCGCAAGCTGCTTATCCAGCTGGCTCAGTTGCTCAGTCACTGTTGCCAGAGTTGTTTCTCGCTGCTTGATATCCGCTTGCAACTGGTTAATCTGGTTTTGTGCTTGTTGGTACTGACTGATGTTATCTTTAATTGCATTCTGCTGCTCTGCTAAAGCTTTTACGCCTTGAGCTTGCATCAGTGCTGTAGTTACTTGTTGTAGCTGTGATTGGGCTGTTTGCTGCTGTTGTTGGTGGTTTACCAATTGATCGCGCTGTGCCGTAAGCTCTTTATTTAAGCTAGCTAATTGCTGTTGTAGCTCTAAGCTTTGTTGCTGCAGACCATCACGCTTTTGTTCAATACTGGCTGCTTGTTTTAATTTGGGTTCAAGTTCTCTGAATGCCTGCTGCTTTTGTGTCAATTGCTGCTGGCTTTGCTCTACCTGAATTTGCCATTGCCCTTGTTGCTGCTGTTTTGCTGTTAATTCAGCCGTTGTCGATTGCAGTATCTGTTGCCACTTAATTACTTGTTGTTGAGCTTGCGATAATAGGGTGAAATCACCACGTGCAGGTAATGCTTGTTCATACTGATTTAGTTGACGATAACGCGGCTCAGCCAATTGTTGCGCTTGCTTAGCTTGTTCTAACTGCTGCTCACTTTCACCGACACGATGAGTCAGTTTTTCTGCGTTAACTAATACATCTTGGTGCTGTTTAAGGAGCTCAAGCTTTTGTTGCTGATGACTGACTTGCTCACGAGCTGTCGCTAATTGCGCATTTAACGCTTCGCGCTCTTCGTCGGTAAGTAAGGCAATATCACCCAACTTACCTTGAAGCTGAGTTAACTTGAGTTTTTCGTCTTTAGCGCGTTCATGGGCAGCAATGGATAAACGCCCGTAAATTTCACCGCCTGTCATACGCTCTAATAGTGCCGCACGCTCGTCAGCTCCAGCTTTAAGGAATGCAGCAAACTCACCTTGAGGCAACATAACTGCACGACGAAACTGATCGAAGCTCAAGCCAATCAGGTTTTCAATTTCCGCTTGCAACTCTTGCTTTTTGCCTGCAAAACGTTGCCCGGTTTCAATGTTTTCTAACCATTGTTCCGCCGCTTGAATTTTGCCTTCAGCTCGACCGCGAGCACGACGAACATGCCAGTGCGCGCGCCAATAAGAGCCATCGTTAGCAACAAAATCGACTTCCGCAAAACCTTCACCTTTACCCCGAGACAAAATACTGCGCACATCATTGGCTTTAATGCGATTATCGTCATCATCGCGGCCAATCTCTGCATCGTTCTTTTTGTTAGATTGCAAACGAGGAATACGGTCAAATAACGCCAAACAGATTGCATCAAGTAACGTCGATTTACCCGCACCTGTTTTACCTGTTATTGCAAATAAGCCAGCATCACCTAAGCGACCACCAGCAAAATCAATCTCAAATTGGCTTTGTAAACTCGCTAAATTTTCGCCGCGAAGCGCAAGGATTTTCATTGTTATTATCTCTCTTCGTCTTGTTCTTCAACTTGCGTTAATAGGGTTTCAAAAGCTTCAACCATAGCTTCTGTTGGCTCACCATCGAATTTTTTATTCCAACTAAGGGCAAACACCTGTTGCGGTGATACATCGGATAAACGGCGATGCTGCAAACTGTCTTGCTGCTCACGTTGATTGTAATGCGGGGTGATTTTAGCAAGACGTACCGCTTTCCCCTCTAAGGCTTGCAATACTTTTTCTCGCAATAAAGCTTGAGGCTTATCGAGCAGTACATGCACTTCTAAAAATGGCTGTTGCTCTCGTGGTAGCTCATCATCAGGCAAGGATTTTAATGCAGCTAATACTTCATCAAGGGGGGCTGGTTTGGCTGGCACTTTAAGCATATCGACGTTGCGAGGAATGTTAATTTCATCAATCGCTGTAACCTCATTGCCGTCTAATTCTACCGCTAGAATTTGGTGCTTATAATTACGCTCTGACATTGATAACGGAATTGGCGAGCCGCTATAACGCACATGCTCTTTCTTCGCGACTTTTTGTGCTAAGTGCAAATGCCCAAGCGCGACATAACTCATATCATCAGCAAAAATTGAGGCAGGTAGCGCATGTTGGTTACCCCCTAATACGCGACGTTCCGACATTTCAGATAATTGTCCTGATGCCATATAAGCGTGTCCCATACCGATCATTGCTTGTTCTGGCGTAAGCAATTTTCGGGCAGCTTGGGTCATTTCACCGTACAGTACTTCGACTCCTTTAATTAAGCGGTCGTCGTTTTCGTCTAGGTTATCAGTACGTAAATCAGCGCTACGTAAAAACGGTACAGCCAATACATAAGCGGCAATTTGTTGTTCTTTATTGGTAATAGGCACCAGCATCCGTTCAACATCTAGCGAGCCATCTTCTAAACGATGAATACCGCCTACCATATGCAAATCAAACGCTTTTAATAGTTCATGAGGCGCATCAAGCTTACTTGGCGAGTCGTGGTTCCCCCCTATCATCACTACATCTAAACTTGGTAGCGTTTTAGAGATTTTGGCAAGGAAGCGATAAAGCATGCGCCAACTGCTAGCTGGCGGATTGGCGGTATCAAAAATATCCCCTGCCACTAACAAAGCATCGGCTTGCTGAGTTTCAAGTTCGTCGGCTAACCAATCTAAGAACGCTTGATGTTCATATTCACGGTTATAGCCATGGAGTTGATGCCCTAAGTGCCAGTCGGAGGTATGGATAATTTTCATAATATAATGCGCAACCTAGCCAGAAATAATCTACCGATTGTACCGTGAGAAGCCCCAAACCACATCCGCTATTTCACAGCTAATACGGCTAGTACGAGAATTTATTTTTGATACATAAGTCAGAGGGTTAGCTTGAAAGGTGGAATGGTTGTATTGGTGGAGAAATGAAAAAGATCGCAGTAAAGCGATCTTTTGAATGTGTCTTCAATAATAGTTCTATTTACGTGTACTAGGATGATAAAGCCAAATACATCAGGTACTAACCTATCATACTGCGACCATTGACTATTACCAATCAGTAATAATTAATTGCAAAAACACGATATTGTTTTTATTTCTGAGAAAATTAATATATCTCCATCGAAGCACATTACTTAAAGCGAGCTAACCCTAAATCTTCAAAGCACGCATGTAATCACTACACCTTGCAACACGGCTGATGCGCAACTGTCGGCCTTTTTATTATAAGAAAATAAGGATAAATCCAATGACTACATTAACGGAAAAATCAGGCATCACTCTAATTAAAGCTGGCTCTTTTAAACTAAATGACCTAAGCAAACTACTCGAAGTTGAAGGCTTAAAAAGTGATATGGCTGAAGTTGCTGTTACCAATAATAGTGCGCCATTAACAATTGGTCACTTCACTATGTCTCCTGGGGTAGAGTTTGAATACTTTTATGATTCAGTAGAGTACAAGGTCGTAACCAAAGGTAAGATTGTAATGCGTGATACAGATGGCAACAAATACGTTGCAGAAGTCGGCGATGTTATTCTGTTCTCACCAGATGTTACTGTTATCTTCGATGCTGAAAGTGATGGTGAAGCGATCTACACGGCGCATCGCCAAGCTGCAGAAGACTTTGCTCCTGCTAAATAAGAGCCTTACTAGCTAATCCATTTAAAATCTTTGGACGACAATGGACTAAAAAACACGTCATTGTTATCAGAGATAAAGCCGCTTAATTGAAATGTCCACTCGATGAGGTCACTTCAATCCTTAGCGGCTTTTTTCTTTTTATACCATTTCACGATGATCCCCTATGATCACTCACTCTTAATGTTAATTTTAAATCCGTCCTTAGTAATTTTTCATGGTTGGGTTAAGATGTGCGCCCCAACTGTTTAACCCTAGGAAGTGTGACTGCCATGATGTGGTTTAAGAATTTACTGACTTACCGCTTTACCCGTGAAATTGATTTAAATGCAGACCAACTGGAAAAGCAGCTGGAAGAATTTCGTTTTACGCCTTGTGGTAGCCAAGACATTCAAAAGTTTGGCTGGGCACATGCGTTAGGCAAACACGGCGACATGTTTACCCATGTTTCTGGTGACAACATTTTGATCTGTGCGCGCAAAGAAGAAAAAATGCTGCCAGCATCGGTGATCAAAGAGTCACTAAACAACAAGATTGAAATGCAGGAAAAAGATCTTGGTCGTAAGCTGAAAAAGACTGAGAAAGATACTCTAAAAGATGAAATCGTAATGGATTTACTGCCTCGTGCATTTAGCCGTAAATCGCAAACTTACGCTCTGATTATGCCAAAGCTGGGTTTCATCATCGTTGACGCTGGTAGCTTCAAAAAAGCAGAAGACATGCTAGCACTACTACGTAAGTCCATCGGTAGTCTACCTGTAGTGCCTGTTGTGGCAGAAAAACCACTGGCGCTAACCATGACTGAATGGATTCGAAGCAACCAAGCACCACATGGTTTCACTATGGGTGAAGAGGCTGAATTTAAAGCCGTTGAAGAAGATGGCGGTGTTATCCGTTGTAAACAACAAGATCTAAACTGTGACGAAATTCTTGCTCACATTGAAGCGAACAAGGTTGTAACTAAACTGGCGATGAACTGGCAAGATCGTATCGACTTTGTTCTTGCTGATGATTTAACAGTAAAACGTCTGAAGTTCTCCGATGAGCTAAAAGATCAGAACGAAGACATTGATCGTGAAGATATCGCACAACGCATTGATGCAGATTTATCACTGATGGGTGGCGAGTTCTCGGCTTTCCTACCAAATCTATTCGAAGAAGTGGGCGGCCTAGAAAATAAAGGTTAATTCGATTTCTCGATAAAGAACAAATAAAAAGCGATCCGAAGATCGCTTTTTTTATTCAAAACTTTTAAGACGCAATTCCGTAGCATAACGAGTACTTGTATTTTCATCTCGGTCAAATAACTCAATAGGCTGAGGTTCATAATTATTAACCGGTAAAGCCTCAATTCGACGCTGCTCTGCATGTGCCATACCTGGAGACTCATCTCGATCATGGCGAGGATATGACTCAGGTTCACGCTGCACAGGAGTTATAGCTTCAATTCGTAACTGCTCACTGTAAAAGCTGCCATAACTCTGATCCCGATCTTTAGCCAACATGGCATAGCTTGATATTGGGATTAATAACAACAGTATAAAAGTAAACTTCATTGTCTTGCTCCAATAAAACATTCTAAATATTTATTAAAAACAATACATTTACCTTGTTAACTGTAGGAGTCGATCTCAATAACTGTCAAGGAACCAGAGTTAGGAATACGTCTTAATTTTAAAACTGTACTTTATCTGCATCAAAGAAATAACGAGCAGTCGCAATATTCATACCACCAGTTACTGGTAAGCAAACACCCGTAATAAAGCCTGCTAAATCACTAGCTAAAAAGCCTACTGCATTAGCGATATCTTCAGGCTCACCCATACGCTTAATTGGCTGAGTCGATAAGAAGTTATCAATAAATTCTTGATTTAAATTCTTCTTCACAGCATCAGTTGCAATCATACCTGGTAGTACAGCATTACAACGAATACCGTAGCTAGCGTATTGAATCGCAATTTGGCGAGTCATATGGTTAATAGCATTTTTAGCTGTACCGTAAGAGATACTCGACATTTCTGCACTTAATGAAGAGAGAGATGAAATATTAACAATGCTACCACCGCCATTTTTCACCATCGCAGGAATCACGGCTTTTGATGGAATGAAAACGCTATTGATATTAGCTAGAATATTTTTTTCCCAGTCAGCTACATCTGTGTGGGCAAGATCGCGATCAACTCGTAGATCAACACCACCAAAGTTGTTGACCAACACATCAATTTTACCTTCTTTTTCTAAGATAGAATCAATAAGTGGTGCATAGGAATCATTGTCAAAAGCATTAAAGAATCGACCTTCAGCATTACCGCCTTTCGCTTTAATTTCATCCGCCGTTGCTTGCGCCTCTTCTACTGCCCAATCAGCAACATAAACTGTCGCTCCTTGCTCAGCCAAAAGTAGGCTACACGCTTTACCAATACCTTGAGCACCCGCTAATACTAGTGCGACCTTGTTTGTAAACACAGACATAGTTACCTCGATTTTTGTTATTATTTTCAACAAACTAATAGGAATTACATATTCATTCCCATTCCAGCATTTGCTTTTTTACCTAAGCGGTAATACCAGATAGACAAAGGAATAAAAACACAGTTCAAAATAGTAGTTAAATTTAATCCAAAACCGTCTTGATTGATAGTTCTTAAACCTTCTGTTGTCACATTAATATCAAAACCGTGGAAGATGGCATCCACACAAAGGCCAGTAAATAAGATAGCAATAAATAACAAACCAACCATCCATTTAGCAGGACGTTTGCCGTAATATTTCTGATATACCTTCATCATTGGAATAGTCAAAACATCCGATAAGATAAAACCGATCACACCACCAAATGAGATACCACCATGCCAAAGCGCTGCTGCAAGTAATAAGTTACCCACAGAACAAACATAAGCGATCATAGCGACAAAAATACCAATCACTACATCAAGGAATGAATGAAGCCACATAGGAAGCGCAGCATCATTACTGATAAACAGCGTACGCCAACCTTCAAGCGGTACAACAGCAATCAAAATAGAA
The DNA here is from genome assembly GCF_003026815.1 of Photobacterium damselae. Classification (GTDB taxonomy): domain Bacteria; phylum Pseudomonadota; class Gammaproteobacteria; order Enterobacterales; family Vibrionaceae; genus Photobacterium; species Photobacterium damselae. The sequence goes on from NZ_PYOG01000001.1 coordinate 606,369, forward strand.
GAAACAACCACACCTATCAGGATCTCTTTGCCAATCATGGCTAAATCCATCTGGAAGAAACCTGCTGACTTAGTGATTTTTTCCATCATTGGTGATTGAGGTTCAGTCGGTTTCATGGCACTCATATCATGATGATCATACTTCATTGAAGACATATCCATACCACAGTCTTCATGATCGCCTTTCATGTTCATAGCACCCATATCATGATGTTCGTGCTTCATCGAAGACATATCCATACCGCAGTCTTCGTGCTCACCTTTCATGTGCATGGCACCCATATCATGATGTTCGTGCTTCATCGAAGACATATCCATGCCGCAGTCTTCGTGCTCACTTTTCATTGAAAACATGTCCATACCACAATCGCTGTGGCCACCAGCTGAACCTTCTTGCTCTTGTGCTAATTTAGCTCGAAGTTCCTGCTCAACATCTTTAGGATAAAATCGTTCAAACAAAAACGCCGCACTAACAATTAAGATTAATCCACCAAGAATTTCACCCCAAAAGAAAGTCCAGCCCAATAATGCAACTAACACAATGAACATTTCGACAATTAAGTTTGTACTGGAAACTAAAAATGCCATTGCGTTAGCGACTGTTGATTTTTTACTAAGTAGGGTATGTGAAAGAGATGCTGCTGCATAAGAGCAAGAAGAAGAGACCATACCAAGTACAGTTGTTAACGAAAGACTTTTCGCGGTGGTTTTGCCTAAGTTTTTTGCAACCGTTTCAACGGGTAATAAATGCCGGATAAAAGAAGAAAGAATTAGACCAAACGCTAATGGCCAATAAACTTGCCATACCATATTGAAAAAAACGGATATGGTATGAAAAATGATGTTGCCATCTCCACTTTCCATAAGTGCACCTTTGTCATTGTAATTTATATAATGAATACTATATAAGCATAGTACGCCCCTCTTAAAGCATTAGATCGCTTTTATCATTCAAAATTACTTTGCAAATATGGACTTTGTAAAAACAAGCAAATAACTTCAATTCCCGCTTTAATTGGCAAACACCTCACTGTAAAACGCCTATTTTTCACGTATCCTATTACTTCTTTTTGGTGGTTAAGGAATAAGTAAAACTATGCAGCGCTATTACACTCAGCTAGATACTGAGCTTGGAACATTAACATTATGTGCCAGTGATAACGGTCTGACGCATCTCTGGATTGAAGGACAAGAAATTCAAGCAAAAGATAAAGGAACTCGAATTGAGACACATCCTATTTTAGTGCAAGCCTGCCAAGAAATTACCGATTATCTTGCAGGTACCATTACCACTTTTTCAACACCTTTAGATTTATCAGGCACACCGTTTCAACAATCAGTTTGGCAACAACTATTAACAATTCCTTATGGAAAAACCTGCTGTTATCAAGACATCGCTAAAGCACTGGGTAAACCGAAAGCGTGCCAAGCCGTTGGTATGGCAAATCGTCATAATCCCGTAGCAATTATTGTTCCCTGCCACCGAGTAATTGGAAAGAATGGCTCTATGACAGGCTATGATGGTGGAATATCAATTAAAGAGCGGTTGTTGGATTTAGAGCGCGCACTTTAATCATGATCTTGATAACAATCACAATCAACTAAGTGGTCATTGACCATACCAACAGCTTGCATGAAAGAGTAACAAGTTACTGGACCAATAAATTTAAAGCCTTGCTTTTTAAGCTGTTTACTCATCATGACAGATTGCTCAGTTTGCGCGGGTATTTGTGTCATGGTCTGCCATTGATTCACGATGGATTGATTATCAACAAACCGCCAAAAGAAATCGGCTAATGGTGTCTGTTTTCGTACTTCAATCAGCAATGCCAAGTTATTCAATGCAGCGGCAACCTTACCTTTATGTTTAATCACATCAAACTGTTGGCAAATATGCTCAACTAACGGTTCTCGCTCTAAAGGTAACAATTCGGTTTCTATTTTTGCTAAATCAAAATCGAGAAAAGCTGCGCGATAAGCCGGACGTTTACGCAATACCGTTAACCAACTCAATCCACTTTGCATACTCTCTAAAATGAAACATTCAGCAAGAGCGTTATCGTCTTTTGGAATGCGCCCCCACTCAGTATCATGATATTGCTGTAAAAGAGGATCGGACAGCGCCCACGCACACGTTGTTGTCATCTTGTCATTCTCCATAAAAAACTTATCACTACGTTACCGAATATAATTCCAAGAGCCAGTATATGATGTTTATCACATAAAAATTATCCCTATAGTGTCCAAGAGAAAAGCACACTTGGTATACTCCCTCACATATCGACACGGAAGCCAGATTAACCCAATCAGATAGGGAGCGCGATATGAATAATAATTGGACAATCGCACCACAAGACGTTTTTGCCATTTCACCGATCATCCCCGTTATGGTTATAGAACGGATCGAAGATGCAATCCCCATGGCAAAAGCACTTATGGAAGGTGGTATATCTATTTTTGAGATCACCTTACGTACCCCTGTTGCTCTTGAAGCGATGACATTAATTGCTAATGAGCTCCCCCAAGCCTTAGTTGGAGCTGGTACTGTCCTAACTTGCGCACAATATGATGCCGCAGTACAAGCAGGCGCTAAGTTTGCTATCTCACCAGGAATGTCACCCTCTTTACTTTTGCATGCACAACAAGGGACTGTACCTCTTATTCCTGGGGTGGCGACACCATCTGAAATTATGCAAGCATTAGAGCTGGGCTATGACCACCTTAAGTTTTTTCCTGCAGAAGCATACGGCGGCGCTCAAACATTAAAAGCCATCTCCGCGCCATTGCCCCAAGTCACGTTTTGCCCAACGGGTGGGATTAATACGGCCAATGTTATTGAATATAAAACGGTTAAATCAGTTGCAACGATCGGTGGCTCATGGATGTTGCCAAAGGATCTTATTGCGCAAGGCCAATGGGAAGAAATAACAAAATTAACCAAAGAAGCCGTTACCTTACTCAGTAATTAAAATCTCACTAAGCAGGGCTAAGTTAGCTCTGCTTAAAGATTGAACGTTCTTAAACAAAAAAATCCCGTGAGAAAAGTAGCGCAACCGCCTCGAAAAACGTAGAATCTCGCCTCCCCTTCGTATCATTAGGTGATACGAACTGATCTGGAATCAGAAAGAGACAATAGAGCTATGTTTACACCAGAATTACTTTCCCCTGCAGGTAGCCTTAAAAACATGCGTTATGCGTTCGCTTATGGCGCAGATGCCGTTTATGCAGGCCAACCACGTTACAGCCTTCGTGTACGTAATAACGAGTTTAACCACGAGAACCTAAAAATTGGTATCGATGAAGCTCACGCCCTTGGCAAAAAGTTTTACGTGGTATGTAACATTCAACCACACAACTCAAAGCTAAAAACCTTTATTCGCGATCTTAAACCTATCGTAGATATGGGCCCTGACGCTCTAATTATGTCAGATCCTGGTCTTATCATGATGGTTCGTGAAGCGTTCCCTGAGATGACAATTCACCTATCTGTTCAAGCAAACGCTGTGAACTGGGCAACGGTGAAGTTCTGGGAAACACAAGGCGTTGAGCGTGTGATCCTATCGCGTGAACTGTCTCTAGAAGAAATTGAAGAGATCCGCGAGCAGTGCCCTAAAATGGAACTGGAAGTATTCGTTCACGGTGCTCTTTGCATGGCTTACTCTGGTCGTTGCCTACTATCTGGTTACATTAACAAACGTGACCCGAACCAAGGTACATGCACTAACGCATGTCGTTGGGAATACAAAACTGAAAAAGCAACTGAAAACGATGCAGGCCAAATTGTTGAAGTTCAAGAGGCTGTTCAAATTGAGCGCCCAGATAACACTATCGGCCTTGGCAAACCAACCGATGAAGTGGTGCTACTAAGCGAATCTCACCGTCCTGAAGAAAAAATGGCGGCATTTGAAGATGAGCACGGTACGTACATCATGAACTCAAAAGATCTTCGTGCGATTCAACACGTTGAGCGCCTAACTAAAATGGGTGTGCACTCACTGAAGATCGAAGGCCGTACTAAATCTTTCTACTACTGTGCTCGTACAGCACAAGTTTACCGCCAAGCTATTGATGATGCCGTTGCTGGTAAGCCATTTGATCCAACGCTAATGACAACACTAGAAAGCCTAGCTCACCGTGGTTATACGGAAGGTTTCCTACGTCGTCATACACACGATGCGTACCAAAACTACGAGTACGGCTATTCAATTTCTGATACTCAGCAGTTTGTTGGTGAATTCACTGGTAAGCGTCGTGGTGATCTTGCTGAAATTGAAGTGAAGAATAAGTTTGTTGTTGGTGACAGCCTAGAAGTGATGACACCGAAAGGTAATGTGATCTTCACACTTGAGCGTATGGAAAACCGTAAGTCTGAAGCAGTTGATGATGCAAAAGGTAACGGTCACTTTGTGTTTATCCCAGTACCAGAAGATATGGATCTAAGCTACGGTCTATTGATGCGTAATCTAAACTCAGGTGAGAACACTCGTAACCCACACGCACCTAAAGACGGTCAATAATCGCTATGGCACTACTGATCACCGATAAATGCATTAACTGTGATATGTGCGATCCGGAATGTCCGAACGAAGCTATCACTATGGGTGCAGAGATCTATGAGATTAATCCAGATCGCTGCACAGAATGTAAAGGTCACTATGACAAGCCGACATGTCAATCGGTGTGTCCTATTACAAACTGCATTATTACCGATCCAAACCATACTGAGACAGAAGAAGAGTTACTGGAAAAATTCGTGACACTTCAAGGTCTGGTATAAGGTTTACCATTCCAATACAAAAACGCCAGCTCACCATGCTGGCGTTTTTTTTATCTATTAAATACTCATAAGAATATTAACGATTGTAAAACGGCTAACCTTTTAACAATGCCTTACACTGTGCTGGCATAACTGGCTTTGGTTTTGGCTTAGGTTTTACAGTAGGTTTAGTTTTATCAACTGGCTTTGGTCGCCATGAAGCTAACTCGGCCCCACAGCCATCTCCCGGTGGAGGCGGTGTTTGAGCCTGACAATATTGACTACCTTCAGGGCAATTCAAACGGACATGAAAATGATAGTAGTGCCCCCACCAAGGACGGACTTTGCGCAGCCATGAACGATCTTTCCACTCTTCTTTACACAAAGTCTCTTTAATCACAGGGTGCACAAAAATACGCGCCACTCGTTCATCACTAGCAGCCAGTTGGATCAGTTGGGCTTGCTTTTCAGTCCAGTTATCTTTGTTTATCTTATATTGCTCAAGGTTGACCATTGGTAGCGCAGAGACGGTTTGCAGCTGACTTTTATCTAATGGTTTATCGGTTATCTTGAGCCAAATATCAGCATCCAATCCAGTTTGATGGCTAGCATGACCTGAAGAGAAGCGTCCACCTCTTGCCATTGCGATATCACCAATTAAAACATTACCTATTTTTAATTGATTTGATGCGTGAGTCAGTTGCTGTAAAAATTCAATAAGCTCTGGATTACCATAATAGCGATGACGATTAGAACGAATCACCTGATATCCTTCACCTTCAAGAGGTAGCGCCTCACCACCAGCAAGACATCCATTTGCGTAAGAGCCTATTGATTGAGCTTCTCCTTGCGTCGGAGTTTTAAATTTCTCCCATGGCGATGCTGATACGCTGGCACACATTCCAGCTAAGCAGCCCATAATAATGATTTTCCGTAACACAATATCATTCCTAATTGCTTAAAATTTCGTTATCTGCTCAATAATAGCTTATTTAAAAATGAAATAATAATTTTCGTTTTTGGTTTAAACTTGCCATTTATTTGGTTCAATTGATAATTTATATCATTAAGCACAGTTATATAGTATTAATATATTGGAATGACTCTCAATTGCATTATATTAAATCAGCTCCTTTTAGGGGATCTAAGGTTTATTTCAGTCATTATTACCCCTAAGATAATATTGTTAATTAATTCAAACCTTATATTTAAGTATAAATTAACCTAATCTTATAAAATTAAAATCAATAATCTTCTGTTTATATTCATCAGGTAATTTTAGGGTATTTAAAGTGATCTAATATTATTATCCGTTATTACTCGGTGTGGATGAGTATAAATAGTTGCTCTACCCTTCCGACAAAAGCCGACTAACGTTAATCCAGAATCTTCTGCTAATTTGATCGCTAGTGCAGTTGGTGCTGAGACAGCCATTAATATTTCTATACCAACCGATGTCGCCTTTTGTACTATTTCATAACTTGCTCGACTTGTTATTAATACAGCGCCATGAGTCAATAATGAAGATTTTGCACGGGCACCAATTAATTTATCCATTGCTACATGACGGCCGACATCTTCATAAATAGCGGCTAAATTACCACATGAATCAACCCACACAGCGGCATGTGTACACCCTGTTGTTCCAGCTAATTCCTGTTGTTGATATAGTTTATCAAGACACTGATTTAAAACAGATAAATGTATTACCTCGTCATTATTTACTGGCGATACAGGTTTCATTGCTTGCTTTAAATGCTCGATACCACATAAGCCACACCCCGTTCTACCAACTAATTGGCGACGCTGTTCTTTTAGCAGCATAAAGGGACGCATTTGCAATTCAATATGAACTTCAATTCCTTGGTAATTACTTTTTATATCAATATATTTAATTTCTTTAATATCTGAAATAATTCGCTCAGATAACGAAAAACCAATAGCAAAACTCTCTAAATTAGAAGGGGTTGTCATCATTACAACATGAGATATCCCATTATAAATAAGCGCAACAGGAACCTCTTCAGCAATATAATCTTCACATTCTGTTTTTATTCCATTCTCATATTTAATTATTTCATGAGTCGAATATTCAGCATGCTTGAAATATTCAGTATCAATTGGGCAACTTGTCATAGGGTTTTATATTTCTGCAGATTTGACGATAGTGAATTTGTTTTTATAATAACCACTCGTTTTTTTGTTATACAATTCTTTTTTTAATATTTAGGTATTCGACTTTGAATATTAGTAGACGCCAATTATTTAAATTGTGTGCAGGTACGGTTGTTGCTTCAACAATTACCTCTCTTGCCACAATTTCAAAAAAAGCGTGGGCTGAAGCGCGGGAGTTTAAATTAACTGCTGCCAAAGAGACACGTAATACATGTTCTTACTGTTCGGTAGGTTGCGGTACTTTGCTATACAGCACAGGCGCAGCTAACGGTAATATCAAACAAAAAATCTTCCATGTTGAAGGCGATCCTGATCATCCAGTAAGCCGTGGCGCATTATGTCCAAAAGGTGCAGGCCTTTCTGGTTTCGTTAACAGCGAACAGCGTCTTAAATTCCCAGAATACCGCGCACCAGGTTCTGACAAATGGCAGCGTATTTCTTGGGATGAAGCCTTCACTCGCATTGCTAAGCTAATGAAAGCTGACCGTGATGCAAACTTCATTGAGAAAAATGACCAAGGCACAACTGTAAACCGTTGGCTATCAACCGGTATGCTATGTGCTTCTGCCGAGAGCAACGAAAATGGCTGGTTAACTCAGAAGTTTGCTCGCGGTTTAGGTATGGTTCCAGTTGACACTCAAGCGCGTATTTGACACGGCCCTACGGTAGCAAGTCTTGCTCCAACATTTGGCCGCGGCGCGATGACCAACAACTGGGTCGATATCAAAAACGCTAACGTTATTTTAGTTATGGGCGGTAACGCAGCAGAAGCTCACCCTGTAGGCTTCCGTTGGGTTGTAGAAGCTCAAAAACACAACAACGCAGAACTTATCGTAGTGGACCCACGTTTCACTCGTACCGCTGCTGTTGCTGATCACTATGTTCCTATCCGTTCAGGTGCCGATATTGCTTTCCTTCTAGGTGCAATTCGCTACATGATGGAAACTGGTCAAGTGAACCACGAATATGTTAAGGCTTACACTAATGCTAGCTTTATCGTTCGTGATGATTATGAATTCCACGATGGTCTGTTCTCTGGCTATGATGCAAAAGAGCGCAAGTACGATCGTAGCAGCTGGTTCTACAAACTAGACGACCAAGGTTATGCGCTTAAAGATGAAACGCTAAATCACCCTCGTTGTGTTTGGAATCTATTAAAAGATCACGTTTCTCGTTATACACCAGAAGTTGTTAGCAACATCACAGGTACGCCTGTTGAGCAATACAACATGGTTTGTAAAGCACTAGCAAGTACTGCTGCTGACAACCGTACTGCAACTATTCTGTACGCCACCGGTTGGACTCAACACTCTAAAGGTGCAGAAAACATTCGTTGTATGGCGATGATCCAGTTACTGCTAGGCAACATGGGTATGGCTGGCGGCGGTGTTAACGCCCTACGAGGTCACTCAAACATTCAAGGTATTACTGACCTAGGTCTATTGGCTCAAAGCCTACCGGGTTATCTAAAGCTGCCTTCAGATAAAGATGTGGACTTCCAGACTCACTTGAAGCACCACACACCAACAGCTTTAGAACCAGGGCAGACTAACTACTGGCAGCACTACCCAGCATTCTTTACATCACTACTGAAGTCTTTCTACGGTAAAAACGCAACTGCAGAAAATAACTTTGGCTACGACATGATGCCAAAATGGGATCAGATGTACGACATGCTGCGCTACTTTGACATGATGTACAAAGGCAAAGTAAATGGCTATATCTGCCAAGGCTTTAACCCTGTTGCTTCTATGTCTAATAAGCAAAAGACATTGGATGCTCTGTCTAACTTGAAGTACCTAATCACTATCGATCCACTGGTGACTGAAACTTCAACTTTCTGGCAGAACAAACCAAACGTTAACGAAGTAGATACTGCGAATATCCAAACAGAAGTATTCCGTCTACCTTGTGCTTGTTTCGCTGAAGAAGATGGCACCATCGTAAGTTCAGCTCGTTGGCTACAGTGGCACTGGAAAGCTGGTGATATGCCAGGAGAAGCAAAAGGTGATGCTGAGATCCTAGCGGGTATCTTCTTGAAGATGCGTGAAATGTATCAAAAAGAAGGTGGTACTTACGCCGATCCTATTTTGTCTCTAGATTGGAGCTATGCAATTCCATCTGAGCCAAATGTTCGTGAATTGGCAAAAGAGCTAAACGGTAAAGACGCTAACGGTAATCAGCTATCTAGCTTTGCTCAACTAAAAGCCGATGGTTCAACAACATCTGGTTGCTGGCTATACACAGGTAGTTGGACAGAAGCAGGTTGTCAAACATCGCGCCGTGATAACCACGATCCATCGGGTCTTGGTCTAGCACCAAACTGGGCATGGGCATGGCCTTTGAACCGTCGTGTTCTCTATAACCGCGCATCAACTCGTCCAGATGGTACACCATGGGATAAGAGCCGTACTTTGGTTGAGTGGAATGGCAGCAAATGGGTCGGTCCAGATGTGCCTGACTTCAATGCGAAGCTACCGCCATCAAGCAATGCAGGTCCATTTATTATGCAGCCTGAAGGTGTGGGTCGTCTGTTTGCTCTAGATAAGATGGCAGAAGGTCCATTCCCTGAGCATTATGAACCGTTTGAGACACCAATTGGTACGAACCCACTGCATAAAAATGTGGTTTCAAACCCAGCGGCTCGTCTGTTCAAAGATGATGCAGCTCAACTAGGTACAAAAGTAGATTTCCCATTTGTGGCAACTACTTACCGTCTAACTGAGCACTTCCATACTTGGACTAGCCACTCACAATACAACGCCGTACTGCAACCTGAACAGTTTGTAGAAATTGGTGAAGGATTGGCTAAAGAGAAAGGCATTAACAACGCGGATATGATTCGTGTGACATCTAAGCGTGGCTTTATTGAAGCGAAAGCGTATGTCTCAAAACGTATTACTCCGCTCCATGTTAACGGTCAAATCGTACACACAGTGGGTATTCCTATTCACTGGGGTTACGAAGGCGACACTAAGCCAGGTTATTTGGCAAATACGCTGTCTCCATGTGTTGGTGATGCAAACTCACAAACACCTGAATACAAAGCGTTCTTAGTTAATGTGGAAAAGGTGAAGTAACGTATGGGTATGGAATCGCAAAATATCATCCGTAGTTCTGCGACCTCATCAATCACACCAGCACCTCATGGTCGTGAGCGTCAGATTGAGATCACAAAACTTATCGATGTGACATGCTGTACAGGTTGTAAAGGCTGTATGGACGCATGTGGTGAGTGGAACAACTTGCGTGGCAAAGTAGGAACATTCGAAGGTTCTTACCAAAATCCACCAAACACAACCGCTGAAGTTTGGACCACAATCCACTTCAAAGAAATTGAAGAAGATAACAAGTTCAAATGGTTGTTCAGCAAGCACAGTTGTATGCACTGTTCAGATCCTGGTTGCTTAAAAGCTTGTCCAGAGCCTGGCGCTATCGTGCAGTACGAAAACGGCGTGGTGGACTTTGACTCTGAAAAATGTGTTGGCTGTGGTTACTGTATCGCGGGTTGTCCATTCGATATCCCTCGCATGAACCCAGTTGATAACCGCGTATACAAGTGCACCTTGTGTTTGGATCGCCTACAAGCAGGTCAAGTGCCATCTTGTGTGAAAACATGCCCAACAGGCGCACTGCGTTTTGGCTCTCGTGAAGAGATCCTTGAGTATGCCAATGAGCGTGTTGCAGCCCTTAAAGCAAAAGGTCACAGCAAAGCAGGTATCTATAACCCAGAAGGTGTTAACGGTACTCACGTGATTTACATCTTGCATGATGTTACAGATCCTGAGCGTTACGATTTACCGAAAGATCCTAAGATCAGCGAAACGGTAAAACTGTGGAAAGATGACTTTAAGCCACTAGCCGCAGCGGGCATCGTAGGTACGTTAGCACTTGCAGCTATTCACCGTGTTACCGTAGGTCGTAGCCGAGTGAAAGAGGAAGAAGATCGCAACCAAAAAGGAGATGAAAAATGAGTTTGAATCAAACAGTTTTACGTCATAAACCTTTAAACCGAGTTGTGCACTGGACGGTGGCAATAACAGGTATTTTAACCTTGTTATCTGGTCTGTCTTTTATGTTCGCCCCTCTACACTTTCTAAGTTATGTGTACGGTACACCGCAGCTTGCGCGTATTTTGCATCCATTTGGTGCCATCATCATGACGGTTGGTTTGTTCTTCTTAGCCGCTCGCTATTGGAAGTACAACCACTTTGAAAAAGGCGACATGCAATGGATGTTAAGCGTTAAAGATGTATTAACAGAAAACGAAGACAAAGTACCACCAGCAGGCCATTACAACGCTGGTCAGAAAATGATTTTACGTCAATTTCTAGCGTGTGGCGTGTTGTTACTGGTTTCAGGCATTGTTGCTTGGCGTGCGTATTTCTCTGCTGACTTTAGCATTGATACTGTTCGTATTGCGCTGATTGTTCACTCAATCGCAGCCTTTGTGTTCTGCCTAAGCTTGATCATTCACGCATACATGGCGTACTGGGTACAAGGTTCTATCGATGGCATGTTAGAAGGCAAAGTCTCTCTAGCATGGGCGAAGAAACACCACCCTCGCTGGTTCCGTGAACTTGAAGCGGGTAAGAAACACTAATTCAGCATCATGCCAATTTACCTGGTTAGATTGGCATTGATTAAGCTGAAACACATAACAAAGCTGCAGATTACATGTCTGTAGCTTTGTTCTTATTTAACCAATTGCGATTTGAACATCACCAAACCGCAATTGGTCTTTTTGTTTATTTGGAATAAAAATATGAGCGTAAAAATTCTCGAAAAAGACATGATTATCAAGCAAAACTCTGATGGCTTTACCCCTTTGATTATCGGCCAACCTACGACAATTTTTACGGCTCGAGCGCAGCGCTTACGTCAATTAGCTCAAGACTCATTCATGGGTGATTATTTGCTACTGGTTGGCCAAATTGCCCAACAACAAGCTAACCTTGCAGAGCAGTTTGAATCTCAAATCCAAACTTTTGCAGCCCAACAAACGCCACTATGGCCACTAACATTTGATAACACTTGGATGCCACTATTAACCAAGATGTTAAATACAATGCTAGACGCTCTTATCCCGGTCGTATCTGAGGATATGCTGGCGGTTTTAAATGAAGTTAAAACACTTGATAACACCACATTAGAGCAATATTTTTCTCAGCTACAGCAAAACCAATTCGACTCAGTACCGTCAGAACAAGCCATCTTATTATTTGCGGTATTAAATACTTTTGTCAGTCTGTATGTCGCTGCATTACGCTTGGAATGGCAGCCAGAGTTGGATAAAAAACAACATAATTGCCCACTGTGTGGCGCGGCTCCTGTTGCTAGTCTAGTTAAAGATCGTGGTGTACGTTACCTACATTGCAGCCAATGTGAAGCGCAATGGCACCGTTTACGTGCTGAGTGTACCCAGTGTGATGATGGTGAAGATATTCAATTAAAAAGTGCCACACTAGAAGATGCAGTTCGAGCTGAAACCTGCAGTCATTGTAATAGCTACCTAAAAATACTTTTCATTGAAAAAGACTTTAAAGTTGAACCTATCGCTGATGATTTAGCGACCTTGGTGTTGGATCAAAAACTAGCAGAAGATGGCCTACTTCGTAGCGGTTTTAACCCGTATTTATTGCCATTAATGCAGTAATAATACCGATAGAAGTTTCTTATTTAAGTCACCATATTCAAACGATTTTGCCAGCTAAACAACAAACGAGAACACTATGACTGCACGTGCTTTATTTGCTCATCTACCGAGTGTAGACCAAATAATTCATCACCCATTGCAGCAAGCCCTTATTGCTCAGTATGGAAAAGTTCACCTCACCGCTATGGTACGTCAATTACAACAAGAAGCGAGAGAGACAATCCGAACTCAACAGCAATTACCCAGTTGGCTGGCAAGCTCTGAACCTTTGGTATCTAAAGCCTTAATCTTAGATCGTTTTTCACAGCATTTAACTCACGCTCTTGCTCCTAAGCATCAGCAAGGGCTACAACGTGTCTTTAACTTAACTGGCACCATTTTACACACCAATTTAGGCCGAGCTCTACAAGCCGAAGCGGCCATCAAAGCCGTCACTCAAGTTATGCGCTATCCGTCGACACTTGAGTATTCACTACAAAATGGTCAACGAGGTCATCGAGATCACGCTATCAGTGAACAACTACAGCAGCTTATTGGTTGCGAAGATGCCTGTTTAGTCAATAACAATGCAGCGGCAGTTTTATTGATGCTAGCAGGTACTGCGGCGGGTAAAGAAGTGATTGTCTCCCGAGGTGAATTGGTTGAAATTGGAGGTTCATTTCGCATCCCTGATGTTATGCGTCAAGCGGGATGCCAACTGGTAGAAGTGGGCGCAACTAACCGCACACATCTGCGAGATTACCAACAAGCTATCAGTGAACACACTGCGGCTTTGATGAAAGTACATACCAGTAACTATTTGATTCAAGGATTTACCAGCTCGGTTGCAGAAGCCGATTTATGCCAATTAGCCCACCAACATCAATTGCCCGTCATTAGCGATCTGGGCAGCGGATCGTTAATTGATCTTAGCACTTACGGCTTACCTACAGAGCCGATGCCTCAACAAATGTTGCGTGATGGTATTGATTTGGTCAGTTTTTCTGGTGATAAATTATTAGGAGGCCCTCAGGCTGGGATCATTGCGGGCCGAAAAGATCTGATCGAACAATTGCAACATCATCCTCTCAAGCGAGCCCTTCGTTGCGATAAGATGACTTTGGCCGCATTAGAAGCAACACTTAATCTTTATCGTCATCCAGAGCAACTTCCGTGTGAATTACCCACTTTACTGCGCCTAACCCGTACCTTAGATCAACTAAGTGAACAAGCTCAGCAGCTATTACCTTATTGTCATCAACTGGCTGGTAAGGATTTTACGGTTACTATTGAGCCAAGCTACGGCCAAATTGGCAGTGGCTCGTTACCTACTGAACAATTGGAATCAATCGCAATCAGTTTTCAAGCAAATCACACCAGCTCGCGATCCTTAAATGATCTGGATGATCTATTACGAAGTGGTGAGATCCCTATTATCGGTCGAGTTCATCATAATAAACTGTGGCTCTGTATGAGGGGCTTGGTTGATATTAACGACTTTATTACCCAACTTAATCAACTCTCATCTACTTCAGAGGTCATGGCATGATTATCGTTACCGCAGGTCATGTCGATCATGGCAAAACTCATCTACTGCATGCATTAACGGGCACCAATACTGATCGATTACCAGAAGAGCAAAAACGCGGTCTAACCATTGATCTAGGCTACGCTTTTATGCCTTATCAAGATCAAAATAATCATCAGCAAACATTAGGTTTTATCGATGTTCCAGGTCATGAAAAGTTTCTGTCGAATATGCTGGCTGGTGTCGGTACTGCTCATCACGCCCTATTTATTGTAGCGGCCGATGAAGGTTTAATGGCGCAAAGTTATGAACATTTAACCATTTTGCGACTATTAAACATGGACAGTTTAACGGTTGTCATTACCAAATCAGACTTAGTCGATCCAACCACTTTACAGCTTCGTATTAACCAGGTGGAAAATGCATTAGCGATGCAAAATATCACCCAATGGCACACCTTCACCTGTTCCGCTATCACAGGTGAAGGCATCGATGATCTGAAACAGCATCTAGTGACCATGGCCAATACTGAGCAACAAAAGCAGGTCGTTGGTAAAGGTTTTCGTTTAGCCATCGACCGTGCTTTTTCAGTAAAAGGGGCGGGATTAGTCGTCACAGGAACAGCACTTAATGGCCAGGTTAAGGTGGGAGATACCCTTTATTATGTCACCCATAATCCTCATCATGGTGGTGTTGAAAGTGAACCGATTAAAGTGCGAGGTCTACATGCTCAAGGTCAGGAGGCACTAACAGCACAAGCAGACCAACGTATTGCCCTTAATATCAGTGGTAATATCGATAAAAACCAAGTTTCACGAGGTGATTGGCTCGTTGCGATAAAACCTGAACAGACAGTCAAGCGCATTACCGCAACGATTCAAGTTCATCAACCAATCAAGCACTGGCAAAGCGTACAATGTTTTCATGCTGCGAGCCACACTATGGCGAAAGTAGCACTATTAGAACAAGAGAGCGCTATAGCAGGTGAAACGATATTGGCTGAACTGCAATTTGAGCAACCTTTGGCCCTGTGTGAACAAGATAAATTACTGCTTCGCGATCCTGCGCAAAAACATAACCTAGCCTCAGCAGTTGCTATTGATCTTGCGCCACCTAACCGTGGTAAACGCAAGCCTGAGCGCATTGCTTATCTACAAAAGCGCAGCACATTACAACAACCTGAAGCGATACTAAAACATCTATTACACCATCATCCGGTCGATAGCAGAACATTCGCTTGGCAACATCAAATTCATTCAGCGCAATTAACTCAATTATTGCCTCAAGATGAAACGATTCAACAAGCTGGGCTATACTTGTTCAGTGCAAATTATCAATGCCAGTTACAACAACAAATCGTGACTCAGCTAGAACGGTTTCATCAAAAATCTTGTGATGAAATTGGGGTAGGTAAAGCTCGCTTATATCGAATGAGTGCATTAAATCAACCTCAAGACATCTTTGAGCAGGTTTTGGCTCAGCTGTTATTAAACGGAGAAATCAGTAATACACGAGGCTGGTTGCACCTTGCAAATCATCAACTGACCTTAACAGAACAAGAGCAACAACTGTGGTTAGCCATTGAAGCTCGAATGAACCAAGATTTAAATCCTCATTGGATTCGGGACTTAGCAACAGAGTTTGATTTGGCAGAAGAGAACATTCGTCAGTTAAGTTATAAATTGGCACAACTGGGTTATTTATCAGCAATTGTTAAAGACCGTTACTGCACGTATCAACAGTTACATACTATGGCCGATTTAACACGAGAGCATATTGCTCAATACGAAAAAGTTGAAACTGCAGAATTTCGGACCCTAACGCAACTGGGCCGTAAAGTCGCCATTCAAATCTTGGAATATTTTGATCGTATTGGCTTTACCAAACGCAAATTTAATTATCGTCAGTTACGCGATAGCGAATTGCTAAAAGATTAAATATACAAGACTCAACGATGAAGATTCACAGGGAAGTGATAATAGAAAGATAAGGACAAAAAGTGGCGGAAGAACATAGGAGTCGAACCTACCCAGGACTGCTGGCAGCCCTACCCGGATTTGAAATCCGGACGCATCACCGGATACGCCGTTCTTCCTCAATTTGTGTGATGTATTTTATTGGTATAACCGATATGATGCAACCGTAAAAGTATAATTAAGCCAATTACGATTGCATATTAATAGTAGATGCTTAAAAAGAGCACTATTTCATTTGTTGATCTAAATTGAGAATCGTCAACGCATTACTTACATTGGTCGCCAATACGTCAACAACCCCAGAACGCAGAGCTCCAAGCAGCGCCAATGCTTTACTGTTTTCCGCTGCAATAACGACAACCGTTGGAATATGACGTAACTCTTCCATACTCAAACCAATGACACGATCACTCATCATAGTATCGGCTTTATGACCTTGGCTATCAAAAAAATCATATCCTGCAATATCACCAACTACGCCTTTACGAATTCGAGCTTCGACAATCTCTTGCGGAGAAAACCAACCCAGCTTCACCATATGACTATTTTCATTCATATCGCCCACCCCCACTAACGCAACATCAGCGCGGCGAGCTCTATCCAATGTCTCTTTTACCGTACCATTTTTCATGAAGGCTTCTTTTACTGTGATGTCTTCAACGTAGGCCGGAGCATACAAAGTTTCACTAATACCATCGTATTTTTTCGCTAACTGACGGCAAATATGGTCAGCATTGATTGCATTTCCTGAGCGATGGGTGCCGCCAATACCACAAACAAAACGACAATTACGATGAGGAACCACGCCTACATGTCCGGCTATAGCTGCAACATTTCGACCTTGCCCAACCGTTACTACCATGTCATCGGTCAGTACTGAAGACAAATAGCTTGAAACCAAACTGGCCACTTGTTGACGCTGAGTTTCATCATCTGGCTGATCCAAAGCAATTAAAGCTCGTTTAAGATTAAAGCGCTCAATCAGTTGCTGCTCAAGCTTTTCACTAAAGACTGGATGGTATTTCACTGTAATCTCAACTACGCCTTCTTCACGGGCACGACGTAGCAAACGACCAACTTTGGCTCGTGACATACCAAACTTTTGTGAAATCTCTTCTTGAGTCGCACCATCTTGATAATAAGCAATGGCTATTTCGGTAAGTAAGTCACTATCGACATGATCAGTTGGAGCTGTGCTCATCAATATATCCTTAATGAAATCAGTACTAATGTAATCATATCACGATTGTAATCAGAGCCAGATAACAGATTCAACCAACCACTTGTACAGCTTTTCTTAAATTTAACAGCAAAAAGATAACCATGATTTTTCAACACAGTAAACCTTACCAAAATACGAAAATAACATACTGAATAATAATAAATTAATAGCTTGTACAGCTTTTGGCACATAGGAGCTCAAGAGCTAAATCTAACTATATATAATGAAATATTTAGCTCTTAAAACCAGATTAATCGAGAGCAGTATAAGTTCCAGATAAGCTATAAATAGACTGCCATAATGCTTTAAAACGCTCCTGATCGTGATGAGGTTTATGCTGTATTAAACGCAAAGCACTATATTGACCTGAGGTCGATGACGGCTTATTTGCGAGCGTTAATGCATAATGGGACATATCTCGAACTAAAACATCAAAGATTTCATTGATCAATATATCTTCAGTAGCAAGGTGCTGAGCACGTTCTAAGATTAAGTGTCCATAAACAATCAGAGTAAAGCACTCTCCCATCGCCAAGATATAATCAACATCTCTAGCCTGATCCTGACTTGGCGAATGGTGTAATAAATAATCTTTGAAGGCCGCGATTTGCTGTTTAAAGATCTCAACATTCTCTAATTTAACTGCATCGTAAGTTTGCTGATAATCATGAAATTGAATCTTTCCTAGCCCTCGAGTTGGACCTTGATTAAAAAGAAAATCATCATTTGCAACATCATCTCGATGAGGGATAACAGGGTAATCTTTGGGATTAAACAGATAGTTCTGCATAAACTTCACAACAAGCGCCATATTAACGTGCACAGTTCCTTCTAGCTTAGGAAGCATACGGATCTCATGTGCTGCAGTTTCAAAAAATGGCTCTTGTTCAAATCCTTTTGCTGCTATGACATCCCACAAGTGGTTAATCACTTCCTCCCCCTGAGAAGTTACTTTCATTTTGACCATTGGATTAAACAGTAAGTAACGGCGATCATCTTGAGAGGCTGAACGCATATAATCACAAGCTCGTTCAGAAAAAAGCTTCATAGCACATAACCGAGCATAAGCGTCCGCAAATAGACGTTGAATATGAGGGAAGTCGGTAACATATTTGCCGTAAATATTACGATGAGCAGCATGGTTAATTGCTTCATAAAAAGCATGCTCGCATAAACCAATAGAAGCAAACCCTAAATTGAATTTACAAATATTGATTGTGTTTAGCATATCATCCCAAGCTTTTTGTCCTCGCTCAGATATATCCTCAGCAGTAATCGGATAGTGATTAATCGTATATTCTGACACATGGATTTGCTCATTGACTGTATTCTTCACACAGGTGTATTGAGGATGCTTAGAGTCAACGACAAAAAATACATAATCATCACTATTTTCAACCTTACCAAAGGTAGAGACTAAACCAGCCTCATTACCATTTCCGATATAATATTTGCTACCACTCCCCTCGAAATATCCATTACCTTTATCAACCAATTTCATTTCTGAAGAGTAAATATCAGCGCCATGTTCTTTTTCCGATAAACCAAAAGCGCAAACATGCCCCTCTTGTAATAGCTGAGCGGCTTTATGCTTCAGTTCCTCATTACTTCCAAGCCAAACAGGCGCTACACCAAGCATAGATACTTGAAAGGTGTACCAGTAAGTTATGCCATAAAAACCAATAATTTCAGCAAATTTAGTATTACGGTAAGTATCCCATCGAGCCGATGGATCACCATATCCTTCAGGCGTCATTAGCGTTGCAAGCACCTGATTATCTTTCATAAAATCGACAAATTCATAATTCCAAACTTTATCATGCCAATCTTTCTTTATACTTTTCAGTCCTTTAGCTTCAAAGAAATCGATAACTTTCTGCATTAATTGCTGAGTTTCTTGATCTTTATAGTGAAAGTTATGTTTTTGAGGGTTAAATAACATCACATATCTCCTTTATAACACCTGAAATATTTTCATAGGTTACTTTTTCACCATACGCTTGAAGACAGAAAATCAGGTGACTATTTAAGCCATTTAGTTGGCTAAATCAGACTAAAAATAGATTTTGTGATAAAGATCAGACGTAAAATAGTTTAATGAGATTGGAAAAATGGAAGTTTTTAGATTCGACATATAGCAAAAAAGCCTGACTCTTTCGAATCAGGCTTTTTCTTAAATAAGTGGCGGAGCGGACGGGACTACTATACCGAACATCAGCGCGACTCTCGGCGTGACGGGTCGGCTTGCTCTTAAACAAAAAGCAAACCAACTGAACTACCGCTCAACTTTCATCTATCTTTAATTTTTACTGTATAAAGAAAAAAGCCTGACTCTTTCGAACCAGGCTTTTTCTTAAATAAGTGGCGGAGCGGACGGGACTGCTATACCGAACATCAGCGCGACTCTCGGCGTGACGGATCGGCTTGCTCTTAAGCAAAAAGCAAACCAACTGAACTATCGCTCAACTTTCATCTATCTTTAATTTCTACCACATAAAGAAAAAAGCCTGACTCTTTCGAATCAGGCTTTTCTTAAATAAGTGGCGGAGCGGACGGGACTACCATACCGAACATCAGCGCGACTCCCAGCGTAACAGGTCGGCTTGCTCTTGAACGAAAAGCAAACCAACTGAACTACCGCTTAACTTTCATCTATCTTTAATTTTTACTGTATAAAGAAAAAAGCCTGACTCTTTCGAATCAGGCTTTTCTTAAATCAGTGGCGGAGCGGACGGGACTACTATACCGAACATCAGCGCGACTCTCGGCGTGACGGGTCGGCTTGCTCTTAAACAAAAAGCAAACCAACTGAACTACCACTTAACTTTCATCTATCTTTGATTTTTACTGCATAAAGAAAAAAGCCTGACTCTTTCGAATCAGGCTTTTTCTTAAATAAGTGGCGGAGCGGACGGGACTCGAACCCGCGACCCCCGGCGTGACAGGCCGGTATTCTAACCAACTGAACTACCGCTCCGCAGCGTGTCTATTCATCTTATCGCAATAAGAATCTAGCAATGTCCTACTCTCACATGGGGAGACCCCACACTACCATCGGCGCAACAACGTTTCACTTCTGAGTTCGGCATGGGTTCAGGTGGTACCATTGTGCTATGGTCGCTAGAAAAATTCTTTAACTAAACAAAGTCTTACTATTATCGCTCTGTTTAATTTTCTACCGCTAAACGGCAGATTTTAATTAAAGCTTGGCGATGTCCTACTCTCACATGGGGAGACCCCACACTACCATCGGCGCTGCTGCGTTTCACTTCTGAGTTCGGCATGGATTCAGGTGGGACCACAGCGCTAAGGTCGCCAAGCAAATTCTTTTTCGTTACGAGTGTCGAGATTTCTCGATACGAGACTCCTAACGTTACAATCTTAAAAACTGACTATCGCGATACTCGATAACTCGATTCTCGCGGTCTCAAACTTACATTCAAGTGTTTGTGGAGTCCGATAAAACCCCTTGGGTGTTGTATGGTTAAGCCTCACGGGCAATTAGTACAGGTTAGCTCAACGCCTCACAGCGCTTACACACCCTGCCTATCT
>NZ_PYOG01000010.1 GCF_003026815.1 Photobacterium damselae
ACTCCATTTATATTTTGTTTGTGGAGTTTAGCTTTATTGTGATTGTGTACTATGATGATAGTCACATATTAGTAATTTATAAAATAGATATCTAAATGCTGATTACTAGGGATTTAAAATTAATAAACATAAAAAAGGGCTACAGATAATGTAGCCCTATGATAATGAACCTAGCTAAATTAATGGCTTCGCTTCCAACGAGAGATCATTTCATGCGTTACTTCTCGCTCATAGCAAATAGGAGAATAGCCACCAGGCTTACTCCATGCACTTCTTTTGCCACAGCGAGACCCATTGCTTGTTACATTGTAAGGGCAAGGACATCGACCTGAATAAGAGCGTATAGATTGCTTGATAATTTCTTGTTTGATTTTTGAATTAGTCTTTGCACTTATGGAGAAAGATGGAAGGTTAATTGCCAGAGCTATAATTACTAAATATAGCTTCATTACGTACTAACTTAAGATGTATGACAAAGGCTTGAGCAGTGTACACAGCCATTAGCTTTTGGATAATATTTTTTCGCTTCAATCACGGCATCACCACAATATTCGAAACAACCTAGATAACCTTTTTTATGTATTTGTGATAGATATGGACAGTTTTCTGAATGAACTTCATGCTCACCATTTGCCTGAGCATTTTGATTTACATAATAACGAGTCATAACATTCCTTATACTTTATCGAGCGGAAATAATATTTTGCTACTATTTACAACTAAATCAATAGTCAGTTACTTGATATGAGTGTTGTTGCATAAGTATATTATAGCTTTTTCTATAGTTGCAGAAGATTATTCTAACTAATATCTCATTTATCTTGTTATGTCTCAGTACGATTTGCATCTACTTCGTTTATCAACACATAGAGATACCTATGAGTAGAACTGTTGAGTTACTAGTCCGCATAATCTAAATAATGCATCGAAAAGTAGGTACAACTGCGCAGAAGCTATCAAAAAAATCGTTCTAGTTGTGGAGTATATATTCACCAGATCTGAATTTATATATTATCTATTATATTATAAATCTTATTTTACATATACTTTTATTTGTAGCTGAGAAAACTTGGGTATCTAATAGTGAACAAATATTGAGGTGTATTATGTTTTCAGTAAAAAAAGCAACATCAGATGATTTAAGTAAAATATCGCCACTGTACGAAGAGTATTTAACGTTCTATCACGTAGATTTCTCAGATAAGAATCCGCAGAAGTATCTAGAGGAACGTTTATCAAATAACGAATCTGTTATTTATTATGTAGAGGATGATAGCGGTAATTATGTTGGTTTCACTCAATTGTACCCATTATTTTGCTCTCTAGAAATGAATCGTACATGGTTACTGTATGATTTGTTTGTTGCTGAATCAGCTCGTTGTCATGGTATTGCACAACTACTTCTAGACCAAGCGGATAAATTAGCTAATGAAACGGATGCTTCGTTTATAATGTTAAGTACTGCCATTGATAATCTTAAAGCTCAAAAACTTTATGAAAAAAATGATTATGAAAAAGATGTTGAGTTTTTTACGTATTTAAAGCACTTGAAATAATGAATATTGCTTCTTTCATAAAGTAAGCTATTTAACTCACGTTAAGCCTCAATTATTAGTTGGGGCTTTTTCATATCTGGAATTTGTTATGTTTAGTAGAACAACATTCACTATCAGTGCAGTATGAGAACAGTGGTCGATATCGGCACTATTAAATCTTTGGTCATTGCTTAAATAGTAGATTAGGCCACTACATTAAGTACGATGGGCATAAGTGAGCCCAATAAATACATCGTGAAATGGTTGAATCATATGACTAGAGGTAGTGAGTTTCGCTCCGTATGTATTGAGTAAGTCCAGATATCCTGCAATGTATTGTTGACGGTTAGGAAATCTAACTCCTAACCGTCATTAAAAATTAGTTAAAATTAATAATTACTAGCTCGTTATATTTAGTCTGCTGCGTTTTGCAGCAACTGTGGCTGTTTATCTTTTTAACAAGTATTATTTCTGGGTTTTGATCCAATTCTTAATACTTGTTTCAACAACTTCCATTGGTTGATCCCCATATTTTAGCAGTTGATCATGGAAGCTCGCCCAGTCAAATTTATTGCCTAACTCATTTTGGGCTAAAGTCAGCATTTCCATGATTACTAAATACCCAGACTTATAAGATACGGCTTGCCCAACATAGGCCGCATAGCGGAAACTTTCAGATTCGATATCTCCATCACCCAAAGCAGAATTTTGATTCATATAGTTTTGCGCATTTTGGATACTCCATCCTTTTGCATGGATCCCAGTATCTACGGCTAGTCGCATGTTACGTAATTGTGCCTCATTTAGACTACCGAAATATTGCAGGGCGTTACATTCCTCAGCATCGTTATAAATACCGCCTTGGAAGTGGGTATAGTCGAGATCAGGTTTGCACATTCCTGTAGCATTAATAAAGGTTGGTTTGCCTTCAGCGTTTAGTTCACCATAAATACCCATCTTCAGACCTAACCATTCAGTGTACAGCGCCCAACCCTCGGCATACGCAGTATAGCTAACACCTTTGATGTAATCAGGCTTATCTTTTGGTGGATACTCAATGGAATAAGCATTTTGGAAATGATGACCAGGAGCAGCTTCGTGGAGTAATAGGGTAGAGACATTCCATTTCTGAAGACTATAATTTGGATTAGTATTGAGGTTAAACTCATTACCACCATAGGAGGCTACGCCATCATATTTCTCGCGGTTAGCAGGAACAGGAACGATGGTGTAATCGGTTTTAATTGGCTTAAAGTATGAGGCAACAATGTTATTTGCATCATTTTTAAAGGTGTTATAGTCGATAAGAGCCGCTTCACAAGCAGTTTGGTCGGATGCCGCTTTGCACAGATTGGCATAAGGTGTACCAGAGATAGTCCGACCGTCACGGCCATAGAAAAACTGTTCACTGTTGAGATAATCGAAAAACTCATCGAGGTTAACGCTTTCATCTGCATTTACAAGGTTAAACGTACGCTCTTCGACTACGCCATCTGGGTTACGCCATTCGGCTTTAATCGTCTCACCTCGTTTTTTGATGATCAATTGAGCGACTCGAATCATTTCGGCCTTAGCATCGGCTACCAGATCTTCACCGAGCTTGTTCAATTCCATCGCTGATTTGCCCGTTGTACTGTTACGATCAAGCTGCCATTGATACCATGCTTGACCATTTGGTAGATCGCCCCAACCGATATTGGTGTCAGTAATGTCATTTGTTCCGCGAGCGCTCTTGAAATAGTCTGTTTGCAAGAAATTAATAATATTGTCGACAGCTCTTTGGGCATCATTTACGGCTTTTTGGTATTCAGCTATAAATTCGTCACTATAATCAGCATTACCAGATGCTTTGATATCGTTCAGACCGATCTCTAGTAAACCATAAGGTTGGCCATTGATAGCCATAGCTTCAACGGTACTATTAATAAGGCGAGTTGTTAGTATTTTAGGTAGCTGAGCTCTGTCGATAATTGCCAGCGAGTATTGTGATTGTAAGTTATTGACCCAAGACGTGAATTCCCTAAGAACCTGAATATGTTTGTGGTAGGCTTCAGGTGATTCTTGTTTACTGCCTGCGGCACTGGCATTCCAGTCTAT
The DNA here is from genome assembly GCF_003026815.1 of Photobacterium damselae. GTDB lineage: Bacteria > Pseudomonadota > Gammaproteobacteria > Enterobacterales > Vibrionaceae > Photobacterium > Photobacterium damselae. The sequence continues at coordinate 3,633 of NZ_PYOG01000010.1, forward strand.
GTAGTTATAAAAGTGGGTGATGGGAATATCAAAGTTACCAAAACGAGGGTTGGGAAATGAAGCTCCTCTGATGGCAAGATTACGGTCAAATTGGAAAGTATCGTAGTAGATTTTGTCTTCGTCAGACAGTGCATCGCGATTGATTTGTTCTAATTTATCAAGATACATTCGGTCTATCCCCTGACGTGAACTTGCCATTTGGTCTGTTACTTGGCCGAAATGGGTATTGTCGAGGGTGTGGGTTGCATTTTGATAGTTACTTAAGACTGTCCGTAATTGTGTTGCTGGTGGTTCAGTATCTTTAGGCTGTTCGACAACAGTAGTATCATCATTACAGCCACTGAGCATAAGTAAACTGGTTATAGCAAAGGTGTAAGGTAAGGAGTATTTTTTCATTATTCTAATCCTAATATTTTTATCGTATCTCTGGTTTTGCCTGCATAGCGGGCTCAGAATAAGTTATTTTATTTGGGTGATTCAGTTTGTGAGCAGGATCAGGGAATATATCTTTGTTTTTATATGTGAAAATAGAATATTCACGGAATTATGCTTTCATGCAAAGAGGAGATGATTTTATAAGTACTGAAGCTGTTTAGGCTGGATAAAATTCCGATAAAACATTCAGGGTTATTGCCTTTTTTGCTGTTATAAATTAAAAAATGTGGATTGATTCACAATTATTTAATGTTGTATAGCTACATCCTTACTTTTTATTCGCTTTGATTTCTATAAGTCTAATCGAAAAAGACTATTATTTTAGTTTGAGGACAAAGTTTATCTATTCCATAGGAGGATAAATAACTTTAAAATAGGAATACTTTAAAAATATTTTATTATTAGAACAGTTTGGTTTTCCAAAAGTTATATTTGCATGTTAAATGAGACTTCCCACCAATATAGCATTAATAAAATATTTTGAAGTGAGCAGTGTATTCAATAAAATTACAATATCGAATTTCAGAGTGGTTTGTATGGTTTTTATAGTTAAATGTTTACTGTATAATCGTTCTAAGCTTCACTCGTGCAGTGCATGAAAGATGCAATATGTTGGATAGAAGCACAATTATAGAAAGTTTAAACCATTTAGATACGGACAAATTATTACTAAATCCTTTTAATTAGAAGAAAATTCCTAATCTATATTGAAGAGTAATTGAATTAATGAAAATAAAGTTGTTATTAAAACGTATTATACAGTTGGTAATTGTTTTATTTGCTTTTGTGTATCTATACGCGACAAATCCATTTACAACAAAAGAAATGAGTATGTCGAGTTTGAGTTTAGCTCTTGTGAATCAACAGGCTTGTAACTTTTCAGTGTATGGAATAAGAGCTGTTGAAAGCGATAAATTAAACCCTATTGGGTTCGCACTTAATTATGTTGAAAAGCCTAAAGTCGGTCTAGCAGTGATTAAAGGCTATAATATTTTAATGACTAAATATACGAAGGATGGAGTATTTACAAAGGGAAGTCCAAATGTTGTCACAAAAGAATGGTGTGAGAATGAGGCTTACAATCTAGCCAAAACATATGGTTCACCTATTCTCGCTTTACAAGTTAGTCATGAATCTTTTCGCCGATTATGGTTTTAAGAGATCAGTATAAATGAATGATAATCAATTTTATGTAGAAATGGTTGGTAATTTAGTTTGGCCTGTAGTAGTAATTATATGCGTTTTTATTATCAAGGATAAAATACAAAAGATAGGATTAAAGTTAGCAAAATACAAAGATGCTGAGCTTCATTTTAGTGATCAACAAACCGCTAAACCAAATTCAACAGTTCAACAGGATTTGCAACGTTTAATTCCTATTGATTCTACTGGGTTTCGCAAAGAGGTTGAAGATAGATTGCAAGACTCACTAGTTCAGATTACAAGTGATGAAGAGAAAATTGATATTCTTGTTAAAAACTTAGCTCAAGAGCAATTAAACAGAGCCTTCGAAACAATTTATTACAACATATTTGGTACACAAATTAGATTGCTTGAATTTTTATCTGTCCAAGAATCAGGAGCAGTGAAAACCACCGATATTCTTCCTTTCTTTGAAGAGTGCAAAAAAAGTAATCCTCAAACATTTTCTAAGTCAAATCTATCTGATTACCTTAATTTTCTTCATACATGGGAATTGCTAGAATTTGATGCGGATCAGTACATAATAACAAAAAAAGGCAGAGCATTTTTAAGATATATAACGGCAATGCAGTTTAATAAAAATAAAGCGTTTTAAATACTAAATAAACGATTAAAGACTGTACGCATAAAATCAGCTAACTTAAAAAAGTCCCTGCAATAAAAACAGGGACTCAGCATTAATTTACCGTTACCTAAGCTAATTACTTAACTTTTGGCAACGTTGCTAAAATTGCAGCTAGCGTATCATGACCAAACATAATGCTACGCTCTGGAGACCAACCGAATAGGCTATCGGGATGGTTATTGTGATCTTTAAATGGCATCTCTACCGTGTAAGATAAGCACTTAAAGGTTTCGCCAACCCAGTTAGAACAAATAGTTAAGTTCGCTTTACCTGGTTCATCTTTACCGTAACCGTGTTCATCTTGGAACTCAGGCGTTACTGTTAGTAGTGCTTGCTTGAAGGTATTTTCAAGATCAGCAAGGTAAGCATCATAAGATGGGATACCTTCAGAACCGGCAACGAAGTTATAAGGGATCGCTTCATCACCATGAACATCAAGGAAGAAATCGATACCCGTTTCTAGCATACGTTGACGAACATGATAAACCTCAGGGCTACGCTCAAGGCTTGGCTCCGCCCATTCACGGTTAAGGTTCACACCAATTGAGTTCATGCGTAAATGACCACGGATCGCGCCATCTGGGTTCATGTTTGGCACAATATAGAATACGGCTTGATCCAATAGAGCACGAGCAACCGTATCAGTCTCATCCAGTAGGCGCTGAACTACACCTTCCATAAACCACTCAGCCATGGTTTCACCTGGGTGCTGACGTGCAATCAACCAAACTTTCTTTTTGCCTTCATCTGGCTCACCAATGGTCAATAGGCTCATATCATTGCCATCAAGGGTGTGACCTAGAGTCTCAAGGCGACAGTTGTGCTGTGCTTGCGCTAAGTGAATCAAATCTTGGTGACGATCGTAGCTGTATGGTGCAAAGTAAGCAAAGTACATAGAACCGTGCTCAGGAATAATGCTAAAGCTTAGTGTATCACCATCAAACTCAGCAGGAATTCGGAACCACTCTTCACGGTCGTAAGAAGCCACTATATCGTAGCCGTTCCAGCCTTCAGGGTAACCGGATTTAGCAAGATCAAGGATCTTAAAGCTATGTGATTGCTGAGGCTCACTCTCTAAACGGAAATGAAACCACTGATAAACGTCAGACTGATTATCTTTAGGAATAGTGAGTTGGATATCATCTTTTGATTCGGCTTTGACAACATTAATGCTGCCACTTTCAAAGTTGCTAAAAATTTTCATTATTATTGTTCTCTATTTTGTGAGCTTAGTATGACAATTAATTTAGTCGATTAAGCCTTGTTGTTTAAAGTCTTCAACGATGATTTTTGCAGCAAGCGAACAGACATCTAAGTTTTCACTATTAAGCCATTGAGCCTCTTCGATCTCAGCACTTGGCGTGATTTGACCGTCAAATTGGGCAAAATAACAGGTCATTTTAACCATAACACCTTCAGGCTTACCGTCGGCTTGTGCTTGATAGAAGCCGGCGTATTCAATTGAGTCTGGTTTTAAATCTACAGCCAATTCTTCTTGAATCTCTCGAATTAACGCCTCTTGATCCGATTCGCCATTTTCTCTTTTACCACCAGGGAGATAAAAGCTGGTTTTACCAAATGAACGAACAGCCAGTAGCTTACGATCTTGAATTAGGATCCAAGCCAATTTATCAATATGTTGTAGCGTCATGAGTTTCTCCTAAATTTTGATTTAGTGTACTGATAAGTTCTGTTAACAGCCAGTTTTCAAAGTTGTTTTTTGAATGAACTCAATTTTTTCTTATAATCAGCTCAAACAATGATAATCAGAATAAAGATGACTATGAAAATGCATTTTGAAACCGAACGACTAGAGCTTGCACCATTAACACTAGAAGATGCGCAATTTGTCTTTGATCTTTACAGCACCCAAGAGTTTAAGACATTTGTTGGCGATAAGAATTTGCACAATTTAGAGGATGCCAAAAAGTATTTGGAAACGGCTTTAATGGCAATGTATCAAACTAAAGGCATGGGACTGCTAAAAGTGACGCGCAAAGAAGATAACAAGCCAGTTGGTATTTGCGGCTTAATTAAGCGTGATACATTGGATGATATCGATTTAGGTTATGGCTTCCTGCCAGAAGTATTCCGTTGTGGCTATGGGTATGAAGCGGGACGTTGCATGATGAATTTTGCAAAAGAAGCATTGAACATCACGCGATTGGTCGCAATTACAACATCAAACAATGTGGCTTCTCGTGCGTTACTGACGAAATTGGGTTTTACTTTTGAAGCGGTTCAGGAACATCAAGGCGAACATACGCTGGATCTTTTCTCAACCAACTTATCTAATTTGTAAACCACTTCTCGTAAAGGGTACGAGTCAAATAGAAACAAAAGATAGATGGGATCAGTAGGGTGATCACACCTAAAGCGTACGAGATGGCCGTTGGAATTCCCAGCCCCCAAGCAAAGGAAAATGCCATACCGTTTACAGCTTCAATAGGGCATTGATAAAACGGAACGTTTTGGTTGTAACACAGTCCAAATGTTGTAGCAGCAAAGGCTAGGACGGCAATGCAAAGGGAAATGATGGTCTTAGTTTTCATTTGTTCTCTAAAATGGTAAAATACGCTGTTTTTTTATTGTTTGATATTATAATCTGAATTGAGTAACTAGCAATAGAGATAACTCACGCCAACAATTTAATGTGAGCTAATCTTTAAATATTATAGACGTAAGATAAAACGTCTTTTTCTTTGCTTATAGCAAGCACTCAGTATGTGCTATAGCGAATTTGAATAGGTAATAGTAATGAGAACATTAGGTAATATTATTTGGTTTTTATGTGGTGGCGTGATCATGGGCCTAGCTTGGTGGTTCTTTGGTCTACTTGCGTTCATCAGTATTGTTGGTATTCCTTGGGGTCGTGCTTGCTTTGTTATGGGTACTTTCTCATTCTTCCCATTTGGTAAAGATGCAATTTCACGTGATGAACTAACCAATCAAGATGATATTGGTACCAGCGGTTTTGGTATCATTGGTAACATAATTTGGTTCTGTTTAGCCGGTATTTGGCTGGCTATTGGTCACTTAATCTCAGCCGCTGCGTGTTTTGTTACTATTATCGGTATTCCATTTGCGCTTCAGCACCTAAAACTTGCCGCTATTTCACTTGCGCCAATTGGTAAAACGGTTGTTGATAGTGAAGTTGCTGCAGCTGCACGAATCAGCAATGCGCAAGATCGTGTAAACAAATACCGTTCATAATTCAAATCTGAACATAAATATCAAAGCCGAGTTTGAACTCGGCTTTTTTATTACTAAATTTGCAAAACCTGCTAATACTTTATGAGGTTTGACAGAAAATTGTCATTAATAATGGGATTCTTTGCTAAAAAGTCGCCATAAAAATGACATCATATAAACACTAAAGGAGTGAGTCATGTTTCGTGCGTTATTATTATCTCTTATGTTGGTAGCACCATTTGCAAGCCAAGCAGCAACACCTTCATCTTCTGATGTTAAAGCAGCAATTAAGCAATGCGAAACAAAATATAAAGCAGATGCTAAGAAAAAATCCGACTGTATTACTAAAGCGAAAAAGTCAGTATCTAAAGTAGCAACTAAATCAACTAAAGATATTAAAAAGGACGTAAAGAAAACGTCTCACAAAGCAACAACCTCTACGACTAAAGATGTGAAGAAAACAAAAGCAGCAGTTAAGAAAAACCTTAAAGCTGTGAATGTAAATAACGCATCAGCATCTGATCTGGCTGCTTCTTTACCTGGTATTGGCGATGCAAAAGCAAAAGCGATTGTGGATTACCGCAAAAAGCATGGCAAATTTAAGTCTGCAAAAGATCTAGAAAAAGTTCCTGGTCTTGGTGCGAAAAGTGTTGGTGCTATGTCTAAGTACCTAAAATTCTAATCTTTTGTTTTAATTAAAAGATTGATAAAAAAGCTCGCTAGTCGGGCTTTTTTTGTATCTGTTTTTATATATCAAACGTTATGATAAGAAATACATGGGATATACTAACAAATCAGTTCTTCTTCGCTTTCATGAGGAAGGCAATTCCAGATACCACGTTTAATAATATGAGGCAGTAACAAGTATAAAGGCATCTGCTTAATGCACCCTCGTATACGCAGTAATCTCGCCGCCAGTTTGTAATCATCATCTTGATAGGGCGGGAATGCATAACTAAACAGGTCAATATAGCTGGTTTCTAATGAATTAAGTGTCACACTTACTTTAAATTGCTGGTGGTAATATTGGCTGACAAAATCAGGAATAGCGAGATCAAAAAGAACGTGGCAAAAATGTAAAGCTAAAAATAAGCTTGAGTCTTTACCAACTTTATTTTGAAACGTGAGTAATTCTCCCCAAAAACCTTCCTGTAAGCTATTTTCATTAAGTAGTGAATATAACGTGAAAATATCTCTTAGACCAAACTTACTATCGTTAATAAAAAATAAATTAATAGCCAAATGATAAATAGTCGAAATTGGATCGAATATTGAGGCTGGATAACAGCTATCTGGATAGATTAATTTACGAGTAAATGTGTCATCGCTTGAGTACCGAAATCTCTTAGGAAGAAGTTGATAATGAACAACAAGCTCTAAATTTGATTCTTGATGAATAAAAGGTGATAACGCATTGGTATATCTAATACGGCTTTTTTCATCATAATCACTGATCAATTTAGGCCGCCATCCATGTGTAAGGAGACACTTTTCTATATGATGAATCGCGTTGTGGCTTACTAGAATTTCAGTTGTTTGCCGTAAGTAACCTAGTCGACTTTGCTGTTGCGAAAATTGAATACCAGCTTGATTAATGTAACTCCATGTTGAAGTCGCTTGGGTTAAGGCTTGAGTAAGAACGTTGTGATAATCGTTTAGCTGCTTACATTGGGCTAAATGAGCTTGTTGGCCAGATAACAATGTTTGTTGCGAATGTAAGAAAAGATCATCGAACACATCATGCTGGTGACATAAATACTGTAATTGCCCTAATAAATTGACATGGCGAGCCTCAGTTAAAATGGCACTCTGATGTTGTTCACTTAACGAAGTAAGTAAGCTCGGTCGTTTGAGAATATCAATCAGAATTACAGGCGGTACGGTCATTAAATTATCCAGTCATTAAAGGGGCTGCTTCAACGGGTTAAGCTCAATTTTTTATTATTAGAATCTTATATTCAAATGCTCTTGTTTGTTGTCGTCATTTTAAGAACGTCAATTAACATAAGTATGGAAACAAAAAGTTGATTTAGGCAAATTTATGCTAAGTGCGATAGGATAATGACAGTTTAAAGTAACCTGATAAGGATGAGGACATTGGCACACGTTGAGTTAGTTTTAGGTGGAGCCCGTTCAGGTAAAAGTTCATTAGCTGAAAAATTGGCTTTTGATGGTGGTAAAGAGGTTATCTATATTGCAACAGCGACCGCTGGCGATGATGAAATGGCACAACGCATCGAACACCATAAGGCACAAAGGCCTGCACATTGGACTGTAATTGAGGTGCCCATTGAGCTTGCAAAAGTCATTGCAGAGTACAGTGCGCCTAATCGTTGTCTGTTGATTGATTGTTTAACGCTTTGGCTCACAAACTGCCTATTTTCAGGCCACGAAGCCCTTTGGCCTCAGCAAAAACAGGCTATGATTAAAGCGTTGAATGAGGCTCAAGGCGAAGTGATTTTAGTCAGTAATGAAGTTGGGCTAGGCGTTGTCCCTATGGGGGAGGTTTCCCGCCAGTTTGTCGATCAAAGTGGTTGGCTGCATCAAGATATTGCGAAAATAGCAGATCGAGTCGTGTTTGTTATTGCAGGACTACCTCAAGTACTTAAAGGAGAGACATTGTAAGTTTGATGGCTAATTCGATGCCTAAGTTGTTTGGTACTAACAGCAAAAAGGAGTGAAATATTATGACGATAGGAGAGACTCGGGTAGATTTTTTACGTCATGGACTTCCTGAAGGTGATAAATGTCTACGTGGGCATACTGATTTTGCGTTAACAGAGGTGGGCTTTGCTCAAATGGAGCACGCCGCAAGCTCGTTAAAAGAGCTAGATGTGATAGTGACATCGCCCTTACAACGCTGTGCAACGTTTGCTCATCATATTGCGCAGCAGTTTAATCTTGAGGTTGTGGAAGAGCCGTTATGGAAAGAGATGAACTTTGGTGAATGGGACGGTTTAGAACAACAGCAACTCTGGCAGGATATAGGTCCAACAATCGATAGCTATTGGCGCGATCCATGGCAGTTAACAGAGCAGGGTGAGGCATTACACAAAGGAGAGACCTTAGAGCATTTTGACGCGCGAATTCTGCAAGCTTGGCAGACTCTAGTTACCCAATATGCAGGTAAAAAAATCTTAGTCGTGACACACGCAGGAGTGATGCATCAGTTACTGCGTCATTTACTCTCGATGCCAAAAGACACCACATACCTTCATTGTATTAAGTTTGATTACGCCGCACGTTACCGTGTCACTCATTTTGTCGATAATGAAAACCAACAATGGCCACGACTTTACTGGCCACCTTATATAGATTAAGCCCCAGACTCCAGTGACTTCAAGATACCCGGTTTCGTAAAAATGCCTTTGTTTGTATCTTGAAATCACCTAGATATGATGGGTTTAAAAGTATATGAGTATTTAGTGCTTATAACTATTCCATACAGTTTAAGCTTTACGGGGCTTTTGTTTGAACAGCTTAACACTTCGTTTTTGAGCCGTACGACGATTGGCCTGTTTATCTCTTGGTTTGCGCTTACTCTCTCCTGTGGTTGGTTTGTCTGTCACAGGGAAGCCATCAAGATTATGCAGCTCTAATGGGCGCTGAGTTAACTGACGAATCGCCGTCAAAAATTCCGTTTCGCCATGACAAACAAGAGAGAGTGCCAAACCATTATTGCCAGCACGACCCGTACGTCCAACACGATGTACATAGGTTGCGGCATTGGATGGCAAATCAAAGTTGATCACAAGTGGTAACTGCTCAATATGAATACCACGAGCTAAGACATCAGTGGCAATCACTACATTTAATTTTTTTGCTTTGAAATCAGCAAGAATTTGCTCTCGTTCAGTTTGCTCTTTGTGACCGTGTAACGCAGCAGCTTGAACACCTGCTTTCATTAGGCGTTTACATAGTGCATCAGCGTTATCTCTAGCCCCAATAAAGACCAAAGTTTGTTGAGTTGGGTACTGCTTTAATAGAGCGATGAGTGCTTGTGGTTTGCTGCCTTTATTGACCAAATATAACTGCTCAGAAATAGTATCGACTACACTGTTAGTTTTCTGCGCTTCAATTCGAACGGGCTTGAATAATACCTCTTGAGTGAGCGATTCAAGTTGTTCTGGAAGTGTGGCAGAGAACAGTGCTGTTTGTCGTTTAGCCGGTAGCTGTTGGATGATCTTTTGAATATCAGGCCAAAATCCCATATCCAGTAAACGGTCGGCTTCGTCGAGTACCCAAGATTTGATATGGCTAAGGCTTACTTGTCCTTTACTGAGAGCATCAAGTAGGCGACCTGTTGTTGCGATAACTAACTGAGGTTGACTGTTGAGTGTCTCTTCTTGTTGTTCTTGGCTGATCCCACCACACAAAATCGCAGTTCGAATCGCCATTTTTTCTGCAATCGTATTTAAAGATTGATGAACTTGAGTAGTTAATTCTCGAGTTGGTACCAGAATAAGAGCTTGAATCTTTGGTTGACTTGGATCGATTTGTTGTAGCAGAGGTAAGCCGTAAGCATAAGTTTTACCGCTGCCTGTTTGAGCTAAAGCAAGAACGTCTTGATGCTTTACTAGCGCTGGAATAGCGTGACGCTGAATATCTGTTGGGGTATTGAGCTCATTAGGTAGCGCATGAATCAGAGAAGGAGATAAAGGTAAGGTTGAAAAAGACATAATCTTAGCTGCAAATCGAAAACAAGGGGCGCAGTCTAACAGGTCAAAAAAGGCTTGGGTATTAAATTCATCTGCTTCTTGTTACATCGCTTAAGTTATGGTTTTATTTGCCTGTATTTTTCAGATTGCGGTAGGACTCATGCAAAAAACAACCCAAGCGATAATGGTTCAAGGTACAACATCGGATGCAGGTAAAAGTGTTTTAGTTGCCGGTCTATGCCGTGTGTTGGCCCGAAAAGGGATCGCTGTTGCACCATTTAAGTCACAAAATATGGCGCTAAATAGTGCAGTGACTCAAGATGGTGGTGAAATTGGTCGAGCTCAAGCTGTGCAAGCTCAAGCCTGTCGCATTGAACCTACTGTTGATATGAATCCTGTGCTTTTAAAGCCAAATACTGATATCGGCGCTCAAGTAATTGTACAAGGCAAAGCGCTAGCCGATATGGATGCTGTTGGTTATCACAACTATAAGAAAGTGGTGATGGGGCCGATTATGGACTCTTTTGCCAAACTGCAAGCACAATATCAAACGGTGGTTATTGAAGGTGCCGGTAGCCCAGCTGAGATCAATTTACGAGAAAATGATGTAGCAAATATGGGGTTTGCTGAAAAAGCAGATGTGCCCGTTATTATTATTGCTGATATTGATCGTGGCGGTGTGTTTGCCCATCTTTACGGTACACTAGCCCTGCTATCGGAGTCGGAACAAAATCGCGTTAAAGGCTTTGTGATTAACCGTTTTCGTGGCGATATTAAACTATTGGAATCTGGGCTTGATTGGCTTGAACAAAAAACTGGAAAGCCAGTATTGGGTGTTCTTCCTTATTTGCATGGATTAATGTTAGAAGCAGAAGATGCCATTAATAGCCAGCAAGTCGAATCAACCACGGATCAGCCATTACGAGTGGCAGTTCCTGTTCTTACCCGAGTGAGCAATCATACTGATTTTGATCCGTTACGCATGCATCCTCAAGTGAATTTGATGCTGGTGGGAAAAGGAGAGGCTTTACCGCCCTGTGATCTGGTTATTATTCCCGGTACGAAAAACGTTCGTGATGATTTAGCGTATTTAAAAGAGCAAGGGTGGGATCAACAAATTCAACGTCATTTACGTCTGGGCGGTAAATTGATGGGTATTTGTGGTGGTTACCAAATGCTAGGACAAACCATTGCAGATCCCCTCGGTATTGAAGGTAAAGCAGGAGAGAGCCAAGGTTTAGGTTATCTTGATGTCACAACTGTTTTAGAACAAGAAAAGCAGCTAAAACAAGTAAGTGGAATATTAACGCTACCTAATCAAGCGAGCGTACCTGTCCGTGGTTATGAGATCCATGCAGGTGTTACAACCGGGGTTCAAGTTGATGCTCCTATTCAATTAGAAAGCGGCTTAGATGGTCAGTTAGGGTTAGATAACCAAGTATTTGGTACTTATCTTCACGGTGTTTTTGAACGCCAAGAAGCGTGTGATGCGATTTTATCTTGGGCTGGACTTGAAGCGACACAAACCCCAGATTTTGATCAGATCCGTGAGCAAGGAATTGATCGTGTTGCTGATACGATTGAGCAGTATTTGGATCTAGAAGCGCTTTGGCCTGAGTGGGATCTGTTTAAAAAATAGTGTAATACCTACCATCTACTGATCTTTATGTTTTCAAAAAAGCCCTTACTACATCAGGCTAAATAACTCACTGTTATTGCTGTAGTAAGGGCAATATCGCGGTGAACGAATCGATTATCTTTGTTCTAGTGGGTAAGAACGATAACTCCACATACCATAGGTTCTAAGGGCGTCTCGATATATCCCCAATAATTCACCTTGGCTTGGTTTTGCCAATTCTTCTAAAGGTTTATCTGGTGCGCCAATAGTATCAAACGTGATGTTTTGAGGCCCTGTTTGCCACGATGCTATTTCAAATAGAGTTTGGCCGCGGCGAACGTGACTGGCTGAGCTAATGATTGTTGCATGCTCAATTTTATGTCGAGCCAGTGCGTAGCTGCTGTATAAGGCATTCTCTACTGTGCTGCGGGCGTAGTTATCTTCAATCAGGCGATTTGGGTTGATGCCCTGTTTGATTAACCAATCTGCCATAAGTCGGCCTTCGGTTTGATTATTTTGAGGCACACCGCCTGTTAAAATAATCAGCGAATTTGGCTGTTCTTTGGCAATTTTCAACGTCATATTGAGTCGTTCAATGAGGATATCACTCATCGTCCCATCAGGGTTTAAGGCATACCCCAGTGTGATGATGGCAGTATTACCCGCTTTAGGTTCTTTCATCTTTGATTTTAATGGCGTAGCAACAATACGATCTACAGTTTCAAAAATACGTTGGATATCAGCTGCTTTTCCACTGTCTAGTTGTTCTAATTTCTTTAAGTGTTTATTGGCTGCTTGATTATTACCTTTAAAGTGCTGCCACACAGCAAGGTAAGCATTAGCGTCGACATCATCAGGCGCAACAGAGAGTACTTGTTCAAACAGTTCAATGGCACGATCGACATTTTTGTTATAGATCTGAGCGTTTGCAGCTGAAATCAATAAATCGGTTCGATAAGGTTCCAGTTGATAAGCTTGTAATAAACGATCGGTAACAATTTCCATATTACTTGGCATTTTAGCTGTAAACCCAGCGTGAGAAATACGGGCAGGGGACTTAAATGCAGTAACGGCTTGTTCTAACAGTTGATCGACAACTTGACGTTTGCTGACCACTTGGGCGTAGTCTGCAGTACTTTGAACAGCACTTTGAGTTTGAGTTAAAGCAAAAGTTGGGGAGACGTACAGGATGCCGCTTAGGGCTAAAGTAATAAGTTTTTTATTCATAAGGTATAACCGATTATTTTTATAATACCGCGCTACTATAAAAATGAATGGTTACAATTGGTGTGATGTACCGAGGATTTTTACTTCTTAAATATATTTATGAATGAATTTGCAATATCGCTCACAATTTATCGTTCTTAAGAGCACTGTTATCATTATGATTAAAGCAAAAACAATAAGACAGAACCATGTTTGAGCACGCATCTGTCTTATTTAAATAAAGCTTGTATGGTTTCAGTGATTATACGCTTGATGTTTTAAATAGCGCTTTTCTAGATAACTAAAGAGAATTGAAAGTGACAAGCATAATACGAGATATGCGAGACCGACTAAAATCCAAATTTCAAAGATGTAGCCAGAAGAATTGGCTATTTCACTACCGACAAAAGTCAGCTCTTGTATCGAGATCAGAGAAATGATCGAAGAGTCTTTAACAATAGATATAAACTGGCCCGCAAGCGGAGGGATAACAGAGGCAAACGCTTGAGGAAAAATAACATAACGAAAACGTTGTAGAGGTGTTAATCCTAAAGAATCTGCTGCTTCCCACTGTCCTTTTTCAATACTATCAATGCCTGATCGGATAATTTCTGCTATGTACGCAGAGGCCAATAAACCAATGCATATCACCCCAGAAAATAGATTTTCCCATAGGTTAGGTGTGCCAAATAAAAACGTTTGTAAGCCATTAGGCGTGCCGTTGTAGTAACGAAATAGTGTTTCGAGTCCCAGCAGTGGCACTAATTGACTTGAGATAAAGAAGTAAAAAATAAAAACAAAAACAAGCGGCGGTATATTGCGGATCAATTGAATGTACGCTTGAGCTGGCATTCTAATAAACGCCAAAGAAGAACGTCGAGCAAGTCCAAATAATAACCCTAAAACCCCCGCAAAAAGCATTCCCCATAAGCTAATACGAATGGTTGTAGCTACGCCTTGAAAGAAATATGGCAGTTCACCATTAGGACCTGCGGTAAAAATAAGCTCAAGCGCTTGATGCCAGTGCCATTGATATTGAATACCAACAGCCGAACGATAAATAAACCAACCCAAAGCACTGGCGATGAGTAGCAATAAACTCCAATCGAGTCCATTTAAATTGCGGAGGGACAGGCGAGACAGCACCGAGCGTTGACTCGGTGCTGATGATGTCGATTTGTCTAATTTAGGTAGAGACACAGTTTGTTGAGACAAAATTATTGACCTTCTGCTACCTGATTTTCCCAATCTAGGGTCTTAAACCAGTAATCATGACGAGATTGTAGCCAACCATCTTCCGTGCGCAGCATAATCCAGTTATTAAAGAAGTTCAGTAAATCGAACTCACCCTGACGAAGCGCAAAGCCTTCTGAACCACGGTTTAGGTTTTCCTTAAATGGAATGAATAGCTTATCTTTGTATTGAATAGCCATTTGTTCAGGTTTTGGTGATGAAGCAAGAACCGCATCTGCATTACCGTTTAGCACTTCTTGAAAGGCTTGGGATTCATCATCAAATTGACGTAATTTCGCTTTAGGGAAGTATTTTTTTGCTGTTTGGACGGTTACTGCGCCACGACGAACCGCTAATGTAACACTGCGTTTGTTGTAATCAGCAATGGTTGTTTTATCTGCGGCAGATTTTTTACTTGCTGCCAGTTGAACACCTGAGTGAGCATATGGGACTGTAAACAGAACGTTTAAGTTACGCTGTGGAGTAATAGATAGACCACCGATGATAACATCAAATTTTCCAGCAAGTAGGGCCGGGATAATACCGTCCCATGCGGTTGGAATAAATTCGATTTTAAGGCCTGCATCTTGTGCAACACGTCGTGCTACATCAACCTCAAAGCCAATCAGTTCACCTTGTTTATCTCGCATCGCCCAAGGAACAAAGGTAGATAAACCAACACGCAGTGTGCCTCGTTCTTTAATTTGATCTAAAGCTGTTGGCTGCTGATCGGCAAAAGAGTGAGTTGCAGTAAATAATAATGTGATTGCCGTAAGCCAGCTGGCGAGTCTTTTTTTCATTGTACTTTCTCCATGTTTATTGTTTTTATATCTAAGTGACTTTAAGTTAGAAAACTATTATTAAAGGCTTATATTAAAGGCTTGTATTAAAGGCCCAATATGAGAGTCATTTTGTATCTCGCATCTATTTTGCGATAGCGGTGTTAAGTCTGTGTGCCATCCATGCCGCAACAGCAGACAACAATAAAGTAACGCATAGATAAATGGCCGCAACGGTAAACCAAACTTCAAAAGGCATGGCTGTATCGGCGACAATATTTCGGCCTTCGGTGGTGAGATCAAAGATAGCCATAATACTCACAATTGAAGAATTTTTAACGAGCGAGACTGTTTCATTGGTTAGCGGTGGCAATATACGTTTAATCACTTGCGGTAAAATAACAAATCGGTACATCTGCCATTGTGACAAGCCTAAGCTAGCTGCCGCTTCAAATTGACCTTTAGGAATCGCATTTAATCCGGCACGAAATATTTCAGCAGTGTAAGCGCCTTGAAAAAGTGATAAAGCAAGCACAGCCGTTGTGAATCGCTCTAGATCTAAAATAGGGCCAAGAACAAAATAAAGAATATAGATCTGTACCAATAATGGGGTGTTTCTGATCAGCTCGATATATCCACGCGCAAGTGCCCGTCCAACAATAGAGTCAGACAAACGTAACAAGGCCGTGATAAGACCTAACCCTAAGGTAAAGATTAAACTTACTGCTGATATTTTTAGGGTAATCAGTAGACCATCAATTAATTCTCCGCGATACCACTCTCCATCTTCATGAACAAATAAATACTGAGGAATTTGATGCCATTGCCAGCGATAATTCATCGCATCAGCACCAGAAGATAAGATCCAGCCCAGAACAGCAATAACCAGCCCAATTTGCACTAAAGCAGAAAACGCAGGCTTACAGATTTGCCACCAATTGAGTTTATTGGATACGGATTTTTGTAATGAGGAATTAGAATGAGTCATCATGGCATCTTTAATAACTTAAGATCTTACGTAAGAACTGTTGAGTTCGAAGATGCTGTGGACGATCAAACAGATCATCTGGAGCGGCGATTTCTAATATTTCTCCTTCATCCATAAAAACTACTCTATCAGCCACTTGGCGGGCAAACCCCATTTCATGAGTAACGCATACCATAGTAATGCCTTCATCAGCCAGTGACTTCATTACATCAAGGACTTCACTGATCATTTCAGGATCCAGCGCCGATGTCGGTTCATCAAACAGTAAAATGTCGGGTTTCATGCAGAGTGAGCGGGCAATAGCGACTCGCTGCTGTTGGCCTCCTGATAATTGAGAGGGATATTTATCTGCTTGGTGTGCGATTTGGACTCGGTCAAGAAAATGTAGGGCTCGTTGTTCTGCTTCTTTCTTTGTGAGTTTAAGAACTTTTATTGGAGCAAGGGTTAAATTTTCAAGCACTGTCATATGAGGAAAAAGGTTAAAGTGTTGAAAAACCATGCCAACTTGGCCACGAATACTATGTAGATGTTGAGGTGTCAATGGTTCTCCAACAACCGTTAAGGTTCCAGAGTCAAATTGTTCAAGGCCATTAATACAGCGGATCAGAGTCGATTTACCCGATCCTGAAGGCCCACATACTACCAACTTTTCACCTTTCTGAATGGATAGGTTTATATTTTTTAAGGCATGGAAATCACCATACCACTTATCAATACTTTCAAAGGCGATAACAGCGTCATTACTACTCAAGACGTTCTCTTTTTATTATTGGCTTATGCATCTATGTTATTGCCTAAAAACAAAAAATACAAAGGCAGTCGAACTATTTGGTGAAAATTAAAGCATGTTTTATTTATCGATATGTTAAAAAATATCTGGATATATGCTACTGATATCTGTCTGTGGGATATGTGATTAATGTGCAATGGATGAGAATTTCTAAAAGATTATAGCTGTATTCCAAAAAGACATTATAAGAGTAGGTTTACTATTTATCTTGAACGATATGACCAAGTAATCATTGTTAATGGTTTGTATTGGTTGTGGAGAAAAAATGTGAGGTCTAACCAATTAGCGTTTGCACATCAAGCTGATAGACGATAAGTTAACCAAGACCAATGGAGAAATGTATCAAAGAAATGTGATGACCGACACGACTTTGATTATCGAACAGGATAGAACTATGTATAAAACTGATGATGTCCGCATTAGCGAGATCAAACAACTATTACCACCCGTTGCGATTTTAGAGCGTTTTCCTGCAACTGACCATGCGGCTAAAACAGTTTATGACTCTAGACAAGCTATTCATAACATTCTTAACGATCAAGATGATCGTCTACTTGTGGTTGTTGGGCCGTGTTCGATTCATGATCCTGATGCTGCGTTAGAGTATGGTAAGAAGTTATTAGCACTACGAGAGCAACTTAAAGGTGAGCTCGAAATTGTTATGCGAGTGTATTTTGAGAAGCCTCGTACAACAGTTGGCTGGAAAGGGCTAATCAATGACCCTTATATGGATAACAGTTTCCAACTCAATGATGGATTACGCATTGGCCGTAAGCTGTTATTAGATTTGACGGATATGGGGATGCCAACTGCTGGTGAGTTCCTTGATATGATTACGCCACAATATATGGGTGATCTCATCAGTTGGGGAGCTATTGGTGCGAGGACAACGGAATCGCAAGTACACCGTGAATTGGCTTCAGGTTTGTCATGTCCTGTAGGATTTAAAAATGGTACTGACGGTAATATAAAAATTGCAACTGATGCTATTGGCTCGGCTAGTGCACCACACCATTTTCTATCTGTGACAAAATACGGCCACTCAGCAATTGTATCAACAGCAGGTAATGAAGACTGTCATATTATTCTGCGTGGTGGTAAAGATCCTAATTATAGCGCAGAACATGTTGATGCTATCACTGCACAGCTTGCTAAGGCAGGTCATCGTCAGAAAGTGATGATTGATTTTAGTCACGCCAATAGCTTGAAGCAGTATCAACGTCAGATGTTAGTGGCTGAAGATGTGGGTAGCCAAATAGCTCAAGGGAATAATGCTATTTTTGGGGTAATGATCGAAAGTCATTTGGTTGAAGGACGTCAAGATATTATTGATGGTGTTGAGCCTACTTACGGCCAGAGTATTACCGATGCTTGTATTGGCTGGGATGATACAGAAAAAGCATTAACTCAGCTTGCTCACGATGTTAAAAAACGCAGAGTCCTGAAATAAATCCTCTTTTTTAATGCTATAAAGCTTTAATGATACAAAATATGAGCCTGATGATAACGCTTACTATAAGAATGTCATCTGGCTCTTTTTATGACGTATATTTTTTACACACTTCTTGATAGACAGATTTTAATAAAAGCATTAAGCCTTCATCTGATAGCTCGTCAGGAGTTAATAACGCATTAGTGAGTCGTTCGTGATAGGTTCTTACGACCTCTTTCAATATGATGTCATTACTAAGCTTACAAGATGAGTGTTCCATACCCGATCATCCAATCAATAAGAAATGTGATTCATATTATATTCGATAAATTTCAGAAATACAGACAAATATACGTAATTTATTGTTCAAGTTAGATATATTTTGACAATCTATCGTATTTATTTCTTTACACGTATTAACATACTAATTTTGCACTGTTCATTATTTTCTATTGATAAAGATTTATACTGTTGGTTAGTAGGGTGCTATAACCAATGAATATAAGCAGATTTAAGAGGTGAAATATGACGATGCGAAATCACACAATGATCTTCTCGATACTAACTGCGGCAAGTTTATTATCTACACCGTCATTTGCTCGTGATGCTTCTAATCCTTCATTTTCATCACTGGTTGCATCGGAACTGACCTCAACCGACGTATTTCATCATTCTGTTCGATCTATTGTTTATCCCACTCTTGGGTATGCCGATTCAACTGCTTTTGCCTGTTTTCAAGATAAAGGTTTATCGGCGAAGCAGTACGAAAAGTTTGTAAGAAATCAGTGTGAATCGACTTTGAATGGCTCCATGGAAGGGGGATGGTGTCGAGATAAACAAGATTCTCCACTGTTCTTTGTCGAAATTGGCCAAGATGGTTCATACTGTAACAGTGGTCTATCTCGATCAGTGGTTTATATTTTGGAGCCTGTAACAACAAAAAGCTCTCCTAATAGTAATACAGATACGGGATGGAAAGACGTTTCTCAAGCATTTGGATTTGACCATCATCTCTAGAGCAAGTGTTGTATTTATCGGCGCCATTTGGCTGATCACTATTACTCTTTTTATCGTCTCATTACATGGTACGCATGTTGATGAATACGGGTTATTACCTCGTCATCATTTAAGTAACGCAAATTATCTTATATATCCATTTATTCACGGCTCTTTTAGCCATTTATTAGGTAACTTACTGCCTTTTACCGTATTTGCTCTATTTATTGCGCGAAAAGGGTTGGCTCGTTTGCTCATTGTTTGTTTTCTTTGTTGGGCTGGAGCTACGTTAGGAGTCTGGATCTTTGGTCGTATCAGTTATCATATTGGCTTAAGTGGTATTGTTTATGGTACATGGGCTTACCTACTAAGTTATGCTCTAGTGAAGAAATCTATAAAGTCCGTATTGTTAGCCGTTGTTACATTGATTTTATATGGCTCGATGATATGGGGGATTCTTCCATTACATCCATGGCTCAGTTTTGAAAGCCATTTATTTGGATTTTTAACTGGCATTCTTGTTGGGTGGTATTATGCTAGTCAAGATAAATTAAAAGATGCTGACGATCATAAGTAAGGAATACGATTATGTTAATTCAATTTAATGCAAGTGTTTGCGGTTCCATTACAATGTTTGGAGAAGTGGGTGAGACCATGATTAAAGCGATGGGCTTTTGTCAAACGATCCCTGGAGCTATTACAGAACTTAATTTAACTTCAGCATTGGAAAATTTGATGAATGCGACGGTTGAAGCAACAGAAAAGGAGCAAAAACTGGCATTATCAGAGGATGAAGAAAATGATGAGGAAGAATCTTTTGTTCCTTTTGCTAATCGAGCTCGACCACTGATTGATATGCTAGAGACCTGCGTAAAAGAAAAATGTCCATTAATGTGGGATAAGGTTTAATCGCCTTCTTTTTGATGTAGCTTCATCTTGTGATCTCTGCTGAAAACATTAGACTATGCCCAACATCACAATAAGATTGAAATCTAATGAATCGTAAGAAAAAAGTTAAACAGACGTTACTGAAAAAGGCTAAGAAGTCGAATGCTAAGATGCATAAGAGTAATAAGCCTAAATATATTTCTAAAGCTGACCGAGAAAAAATGGCTTTAGAAGAGGAGCAAGCTGCAGTTGAGACTCCTATTGAACCATCAGACGTATCTGAATAATTGGTTTAGCTAAATTATGGTTGGGCAATCTCATCAGTAAGAGGATTGCTCAATCAGCCTATTTTGTAAATATTTGTATAATAAAACACCATCTAGCAATGCCAGAAGCGTATAACTAGAACTCTTATACTTTCCATGTGTCATAATCCCTACGCCTAAATGGGTTTTAAATACTCTAACGCCATATTGATGTACACATGAAGAAAACCACACGTACGCCTTTTCGAGATCATACTGCTGAAGTCCGACTTTTTGGCCGAAGAGCCATTTTCTCTTTCGCGGCAATCATTATTTTAATGGGAGTCTTGATTGGTAACTTGTATCATCTACAAGTTCAAGACTATAGCGCATATAAAGCACGCTCAAATGATAACCGCATTAAAATCATTCCTGTTGCACCTAACCGGGGGCGAATTTTTGACCGTAATGGTGTTTTGCTCGCAGAGAATGTACCTATCTATTCCTTGGATCTTTACCCATCAAAAATGAAAGATCTTAAGCAGACATTAGCAGGACTTCAAAAGCTGTTAGGGATAACAGATGAACAAATCGCCGCTTTCTATAAAGAGAAACGTCATACCAGTCACTACAAGCCAGTTACATTAATTGAGCAGATGACAGAGACACAAGTGGCAGAATTTTCTGTTAACGAATTCCATTATCCTGGTGTTGATGTTGACGCATATTTAGAACGTTATTACCCATATGGCGCACAATTAACGCACGTACTTGGCTATGTTGCAAAAATTAATGATAGAGATATTCAGCGCTTAAAAGACGAAGGGGTATACAGTAACTATAAAGCAACCCATACGATCGGAAAGTTGGGTGTAGAGCGTTACTATGAAAGTCTTCTTCACGGTAAATCTGGCTATGAAAAAGTCGAAGTGGACAGTCGTGGTCGTGTTGTTCGAACGTTGTCTTATGTTCCTCCTGTATCGGGTAAAGATATTATGCTCAATATCGACCTTGGCTTACAGGAATACGCCAATCAATTACTGACACAGCAAGTAAAAGATCCTGTTACTGGAAAAATGGTAACGAAACCTCGCCGTGGTTCGATTGTTGTTCTTGATCCTAAGGATAACTCGGTGCTGGCTATGGCATCGAGTCCTAGTTACGATCCTAATTTGTTTGTACATGGAATCTCGTCTAAAAATTATCGAGCACTATTAAATAACCCTGATCACCCGTTGCTGAACCGAGCCACACTTGGTGTTTATCCTCCAGGCTCTACAGTTAAACCTGAAATTGCAGTAGCGGCACTAACAACTGGGGTAATTACGCCCCAAACGACCTATGATTTCCCTGGCTGGTGGCAGATCCCTAACGCGAAAACCACACGAAAATTCCGAGATGATGTGCGCTGGGGTCATGGTCGCGTAAACATTTATAAAGCCATTGAAGAGTCGGTTGATACTTTCTTCTATCAGGTTGCTTATGATATGGGGATAGACCGATTATCCACTTGGATGAAAAAATTTGGTTATGGTCAACCAACCGGTATTGATATTCGTGAAGAGACCAACGGAAATATGCCAACCCGAGAGTGGAAACATGCTCGTTTTAAGGTGCCATGGTATCAAGGTGATACGATTCCTGTTGGTATCGGACAAGGCTATTGGACAGCAACACCAATGCAGATTGCAAAAGCCGCGTCAGTTATTGCCGAAAGTGGTGTTGAGCATCGGCCACATCTTCTAAAAGGAATTGTGGAAGAGAATGATAAAGTTGATGATGCAGAGTTCCCTGATTTTCCAAAAGTGGCTGCGCCTAAACAAAATTGGCAGATTGCTCAAGAGGGGATGCATCTGGTAACTGTAAGTGGTACAGCAAGAAGTATATTTAAGAATGTTGCTTATCCCGTTGCTGGTAAAACAGGTACCAGTCAGGTATTTACTTTGGCCGATAACCAGAATTACAACGCGAAAGATATTGCTGAACATCTACGAGATCACGCTTTATTTGTTGGATTTGCTCCTGTTCAGAACCCTAAGGTATTAGTTGCAACCGTGCTGGAAAATGGTGGTTGGGGTAAAAATGCGGCACCACTGGCTAAGAAGATTATGGATTACGTGTTGTTAAAACCAACATTAAATCCAGCATCATCTGAGAACACTGCGAACGATAAATCCATGAAAACGACCACGAGTTGATCCAGTTCACTGTATTTCATGCAATTTATTGTCCTTTCTCATGAAGTAACTACAATGCGCACACGTTTACGTTGTAGTTACTTTTACCAAGGTAAAACCTCTCCATTATAATCAATAAAAGTTCCGCTCTGTTTCGAGTTTATGCGCTGTAATTGTGTAATGATGGCAGCGGCTGTTTCTGTGCTCGTACGTAATTGGCCCGGTGGAATATTGGCTTGAAAGGGCTCTGAAAGTGAAGTTTTTGTTGTTCCTGGATGGATTACAAAAATGCATGCATCGGGGATCGTTCTTTGCCATTCAATTGCTATCGTTTTTATGGCCATATTCAGTGCCGCTTTTGAGCAACGATAGCTAATCCATCCACCTAAGTGATTGTCTTCAATACTGCCCACTTTCGCTGATAGAGTACAAAAGCGAGGTGTTGCCGAGCGTTTTAAGTGATGTTCGAAATGTTTGGCGATTAATATACTGGGTAAAGCATTCGTTTGGATCACAGTTAAAAAATGAGAACTATTTAATTGAGATAATGCTTTTTCAGGAACTAAAGCAAGATCTGTATTATGCAGTAAACCAACAGTATTAATGATGATATCAACTTGAGATAGCGACTGACTCAGTTGTGCTATCTGTGATTCTTTTGTGAGATCCAGTTGAGTCCAATGCAGTTGTGGTGAAGATAAACATAACTTTGTGGGATCGGCAAGATGATAGGTCGCCCATATTTGATGTTTAGCTGGCATCATCAATATGTGCTTAATCAGTGCTTGGCCAATGCCTCCTGACCCTCCGAGTATCAGTATATTCATACTTAGCTTTCCTTTTCCTAACTAATCTAAATATAGATAATAGCTAGTATATATACCCAGGTAACATCAGGTTACGAATCAAGTCCCTTGGGTATATATGAAATAACTCAGGTATAAACTGGAAAGCTAATTTATTTCTTTATTTACCTGCAATCTTGGCAGCCAGTAATCCTTGCATAGTGTAGATATTGGTTTTACCGTTAAACTCTAGGCTAATTGGATCATGCTGACCTGAAATCCATAGCTTAAGTTCAGCATCCATATCAAAGTGACCTTTGGACTCAACAGTAAACATCGTAATTGATTTGTAAGGAATTGAACGATACTCGACTTTCTTACCTGTTAATCCTTGCTTATCAATCAATAGCAAGCGGTTATCGGTAAGTACTATCATGTCTCGGATCAGTTTATATGCAAGCTCAATCGTCTCATTTGGGCCTAAAATAGGCGCAAGATCTTCAGTTGCTTCGTTGAGATCCATTGCGCCAGCATTGCCGAGTAAAGCGTCAAATAAACCCATACCTGTTTCCCTTTATGATTAATATTGAAATTATACCTAAGCCATTTGTTGACCCGGTAGTTTTCTGTTACTTAATTTTACGCATCTTACAATTAAACATTGTTTTTATAAAGGTGAAACAGTCAAAAGAGTCATCAATATTGAGTCTGCATCTCAGAAATTATTTCTTATGTTTGAAAAGTGAACAAACATTCTTAAATATTAATGCTGAGGTAAGAAAAATAGGCAGAGATATCATTAAAATCAAAGCAATGGCCTCAACATTTAGAAATATAAAAGATTTCAAAACGGTAGGGTTAGTGAGATCTAACATACAAAACTCCAAACTTGTATTTTTAATGTATGTTAAGGTTTGCTTTAGATAATAGCAAGATTCCTAATTCATAAATGTGTCCAATGTATTAAGAATCAGGATTGTTTCTGATACGAACAAAGCGTGCAAATCGAGGCAGTCCTTTATTGGTATAACCATTGAATCGATATTGAATGGTTGAACCGATAGGAGGAGGCGAAATTCTTTGTGTGTCTTTGAAACCTGAGCCAATTTTGAAAATTTGATTATCGATAGTACGAACCCATACTGCTCCAAGCATGCCTTGGTATTTACCTTTGCCTTCCTCGTATCCGATAATAACAGCCTCTGCATCTTGATGCTTCTTTAGTTTAAGTAATTGTTTTGTTCGTCCATTGGTGTAGAAATTATTTTTATGATGAAGCATTAGTCCCTCACCAGATTCGTTCTCTATAATTTCTAACCATTGCTCTAATTGAGCTAAAGAACTTATTTCTGATTGTTCAACAACGCGAATGAACGTCGGATCGAGCTGTTTACTTATACGTAAAAGCTCTTGGTAGCGTTCCGAAAATGGAATAGTGATACTGGGCAAATCAAACAACATATATCGGACTTGTTGCCATTGAATGGAATTGGGTTTCGCATCGAGTACTATTTGACTGAGTTCTTGAAAATGATCTCGTCCTAACCACAGCTCTCCATCAAGTGGTATGGAGGGGAGTTTAGATAAAAACCATGACGGAGCCGATATCGGATTACCTGAACGGGTTAGCAATTCTTTTCCTGTCCATATAGCTCGGATTCCATCTAATTTTTCCGATACTAAATAGTCAGTGATCGGGAAATTATTTGTTGTATCGACTTGGTTTTCTAGGGCAATTAGAGCCGTTAAGTGTTCAATCGTGAAACTACTGGCTTTCATGGAGTCAAGCTCTGTCGTAAATGCAGAGGTACTAAAAAGTAGACTGATAGAAGCTGCAACCGCGGTCAGATGGTTTGTATGATATAGCAAGGACATAGTCAATGAGTCTTAATCAATTTGAATGGTATGGCAGCATACAAAATTGATATAGCTAACACATTGAACTTGATGCTATTGATTGAGTTATGAAACACAAACATGAATTTTGATTCGGGACGTTGCGTAAATCATGTGATATTTTTCTCATATATCCTATGCATCTGGATAGTATTAATAAAAGACTGTTTTAAACTCATAATATTGCTTAATTTAAGTTACAATTTTATCAATTTTTGACTTAATATCGATATCACACATTAGTATGCAATCAATAAATACCCATCCTCCCCATCACCGAATCTCCTCATTTTTAAAACAAAAGAACATCTCATTATCAGCAAAAGTCTATTTAGTTGATGTTATGAGTTACATGGCATTAGGGCTTTTCTCCTCATTACTGATTGGTTCTATTTTTAACTCAATTGGGGTGAAATTTGATATTCCTTTGTTTACCGATACGTTGTGGCCTCTAGCCAAGCAAATGACGGGACCCGCAATTGGTGTGGCTGTTGCGTATGCACTTCAAGCTCCGCCATTAGTACTATTCTCAAGCGTTATCAGTGGTGCAGCAGGGGCTATGTTAGGTGGTCCAGTTGGTGCTTATGTGGCGGCTTTAATTGCAGCTGAAAGCGGTAAATTGGTTGCTGGTTCAACTAAGGTTGATATTTTGATTACACCTGCGGTTACCATTATTACGGGTATTTTAGTGGGTAACTTCATTGGTCCTCATGTTAATTGGTTGATGTCGTCTTTAGGTGATTTAATTATGGCGGCAACTCAACTTCAACCTATAGTAATGGGGGCTCTGGTTGCGGTATTAATGGGGATGGCGTTAACGTTACCAATCAGCAGCGCAGCTATTGCAATTATGTTGAGTTTGAATGGTATTTCAGCTGGTGCTGCAACAGTTGGTTGTGCAACACAGATGGTCGGCTTTGCTGTGATGAGTTTTCGTGAAAATGGTTGGGGTGGGTTAGTTGCTCAAGGGCTCGGAACATCGATGCTGCAAATGCCAAATATCATTCGAAATTATAAAATTTGGCTGCCTACTATTATAACTTCTGCAATCCTTGGCCCTATTGCTACCACTGTTTTTGAGTTACAAAATACACCACTAGGAGCCGGAATGGGGACCTCCGGTTTTGTCGGTCAGATTCAAACCGTTATTGCAATGGATAATACACCGGCCTTTACTCTGTATAGCTTGATCCTATTAATGCACTTTATTTTACCTGCAACTATTACCCTCTTTTTTGCTGAGGTTATGCGCAATAAAGGGTGGATAAAGCCAGGTGATCTAACATTAACGTTGAAATAGCCAGTTAGTGATTATTTTTTACCATCTGTATGGTTGTAGATGGCGGCAGATTGGAGCAAAGAAAGAAAGCTTCAGCCTGACGTTTATCTGCAACAAAGGTAAAGGGATGATCCAATTCTGCTAACTGTAATCGTGTTTTAAATCCATTGCGTTTGAAACTGGATAAGAACTCATCTAATGCATTGTTTTTATTAACCAATGTTGTTTGGTAAATAGCATTGGTGTCACTTAATCGTTTATATAAATTGTGATCGGCTAGATAGGTTTTTTCTGCGTAGGAAGCTGTATTACCTATGGTTGATGAACTCAGTAATGATCGCTTAGGTGGATTGACATTTTCTTGATGATAAATACGTATCTTATAATCAGAGGTTTTGTTGGTGGTAATGGTCAGAACAGTATTTTTTTGATGCTGTTCTTCTTGAATATTTAGACGACAAAGCGTGTCATCAGAGTGAAATGATGAATTTTCTAACAGCGGCAAAGAAAACGCAGAAACAGTCAATAGTATTAAAGATGAGATCATTATTTTATGCCTTTATTTAATCTGCAACGTATTTTGCAAGTTGTTGCAATGTGCCATACAAAAATAGTATTTGCGGGTTCAACCGATACCAAAGTTCTTAGGTATAAAAGGCCATGCACACACTGTGCCGATAAAACGAAGGCTTTCTTCTTATATTTTCCGATAGCATGAAGTCTGTTAGAATATTTTAAATATCAGATTATTAGTAAAAATATACTCATGGGTAAGGATTAGGTCATGAAAGACTCATTAAAGAACTGGATGTTACCCCTTTTGGTCGGTGTGTTATTGGGTAGTGGTAGTGCTTCTGGTTATTTTTTATATCAGCAGCAAGGTCATGACGCTCATAGCCAAAAATTAGAACAACAAATTCAGCTAGAGCAACAAAAACAGCTGCAACAACAGCAAGAATTTACAGAAGATCTTGCAAATAAAACATCACAATTCGAGCAATTAGTTGCCAAGCTTAATGATGAGTTAAAAGAGCAAAAAGAGTCTAGTGATAGAGAGTTAGCAAAGTTGCAGCAAAAAATCACTTCGTTACAACAATCGACACAAAAATTAACGGTGACAAAAAAGAAACTTGATACACGAGTAGTACAATTAAAAACAGAAACCAAGCAGCAACAGCATGTTATATCTAACTCTCAAGCTCTGTTTACTGAAAAAGCCAATTTACAGGGTGAGTTAACACAAATTAAAAGCCAAATTACTCAGTTAAAAGGTCCTTTGGCAAAACAAAAGAAAGCGTGTGATGAGTTTAAATCAGGAACAAGCTGGAACTGGGTATCGCAAGCTGATTGCGACAAATATAATACGATGAATAAAGAAGTGGTCGCTTTAGAGCAGAAGTCTACATTAATCTCTAATCGCCTTGAACAGCTAGAAAAGTTGACAAAATAACGCTGTTTCTTACATGCTTGTTATCATTAAAGTGGGCCAGTTAAGTCCGCTTTTTTGTGACTTCAATGGCAGTATTTTAGTCAAGTAGGTGACAGGCTATTCTTTACCATCTAAAAGATTACGGTCTAGTTTTAAGTTTGGTATGGCAGGATGTCAGAGAAAAAAACACGGCAGTTAATTCAACTTTTTTATCGTGAGACTGAGCGCGTTAGGTTAATCGATTTAGATAATTTACCTGAGCTTGATGTTAAGCATCAGGATCATATGAATCAATGGTTAGAATCTAAGCGAAACTTTTCATTAGAAGAAGTTTATCAACAAGTTTGGTTGAAAACCTGCAGTGCAGGATACATCACTGAGCTATACCTTCATGCCGATGGCTCTGTTGATGAATATACTTTGTTTAATCGGCTTCATACACAAGGGTACTGGCAGCTTGTTGATGGGGTGATTGAAGTAACCATTTATAAGAATGACAATACATATCAGTTTGCCATTATTGCCAATCAATTTTCGAATATTCACTCAGCAATAGAGTATAAGAATCAACAGTTACATTCTTATCTTAAAGTTGCTCAGATAAAGCCTATTTGATCATCGCATAATGGCTTGTTTAATTGATGGAATTGATATCTGAAATTCAGTAGACTGATGAAAATTTGTCTACTGAATTATCAAGGATTGATTACATGAGCAGTATTAAGCGTGTCGCTATTGTGGGGGGAACTCACGGTAATGAATTTAGCGGTATTTATCTGTTAAAAAAATGGCAACAACAGCCTCAGTCTATCTCTCGTCCATCATTTTGTTCTGAAATGGTGTTTGCAAACCCTAAAGCTCATCAAGAAAATAAACGCTATTTGGATCACGATCTTAATCGTCAATTTGGCTTGGCTGATCTCAATAACCCAGATTTAACCAGTTATGAGCAGTGCCGCGCAAAGGCCATGAATCAGCAGTTAGGGCCTAAAGGAAACGCTCAGACCGATTTTATTATTGATCTTCATAATACAACCAGCAACATGGGGCCATCTTTGATTTTACTTCAGTCTGACGAGTTTAATCGTAAGATGGGGGCCTATATAAAATGCAAAATGCCAGAGACTGTCGTTGAATTTGAAGATTACTCATCGGTAGATGAACATCATTTTGTAAGCTCAATAGCAAAACAAGGTGTCATTATTGAAGTTGGGCCTCAACCTCAATCCGTTATTCGACAGGATATTCTCGATTGGATGGAAGCATTGACTCAACACGTTTTAGATTATGTTCACTTAAGCAATATTAATGCACTGCCTGAATTACCTGAAACTTATGAAGCATTTCAATACAGTGAAACATTAACACTACCCGTTAATGAAAAAGGTGAGCGGATTGGTATGGTCCATAAAGATGTTCAGGATGCCGATTTTAAACCTATCTATAATGGCTCAGCTATTTTTACACTGTTTAATGGTGAGATCATTACCTGGGATGGGGATTACGAAGCTTACCCTCACTTTATTAACGAGGCCGCTTATTATGATAATAACCTCGCGATGTCTTTAGCTCGAAAGATCACAGTAAAGACATCAGATGAATAACTGAGGCGTGTATTTTAGGTGAACTCTTTACGGTAATGAGCCTTGTATATCTGAGTTTTGGAAATTACTCGAATATACATCACCGTAAAGAGTTCTTTTATTAGGAAAAGCTACTTAGGTATAGTGATAACACAACGATGGCTTTGTTAAGCGGCTTTTACGATAACAATGGGGTAGTCGTTCATAGGTATAATCTCTGACTCAACCTCAAAAATGTCTTGAATTAATTGAGTGGAAATGATCTCTTTAGGGGCTCCAAATTGAGCTAGCTGACCTTGATTGAGCGCCGCAACTTTATCTGAATATTGAATAGCGAGATTTAAATCGTGAACAACCATTAAGACACAGGCTTGATGATGTTTAGCGTATTTTCTGACATAACTCAGTAGCTTTAACTGATTTTTCATATCTAATGCTGATGTCGGCTCGTCTAGAATTAACACTTTAGGTTGGTTAATAACGGCTTGAGCTAATCCTACCATTTGGCTTTCACCACCAGATAATTCAGTACATGTCTTATTGGCTAAGTGTAAAATATCCATCTCATCCAGTAATTGAAGTGCACGTTCAGCACTATTTGATTTAACAAATAAAGAATTTGAATGGACGTTTAGTGCCGTGATAAGTAACTCAATAACGGTAATTGCGGCATGAATTCGATGATCTTGTGGCAGATATCCAATTTGTTTAGTATCAAGAGGCTGATTTTGCCATGATATTGTTGATGTTAATAAATTTTTTGGATGGGTCAGATGCTTCAATAGCGTAGACTTACCAGCTCCATTTTTACCGATTAAAGTAACAACTTCACCACAACATATATTGGGTAATGTGAAGTTATCTAAAACGCGGTGTTGTCCATAGATAACGGTAATATTATTAATGGCTAGGCTCATGAAAATTTTCCTCCTTTCTTTATGATTAAAAAGATAAAGAATGGAATACCAACAAAAGACATCACCACCGTAAGCGGTAATATGATTCCAGGCATAATGGCTTTACTGGCAATGGACGCTAGCTCAAGTAAGACCGCACCAATTAAACAGGAAGCTGGAAGAAAGAAACGTTGATCTTCGCCTAGTATCATTCGTGCAATATGAGGAGCGACAAGGCCAACAAAACCGACTGCACCAACAAAAGAGACAGAAAGGGCGGTGATAACAGAAACTAGTACAAGTGTTTTGATACGAAGCCTCCGTACATTGATCCCCATTGTCTCTGCTCGTTCATTGCCAATTTTTAGCGTAGAGAGCTTCCAAGAGTCTTTCATCATTAAAAAAATTACGATAGGAAGAACAATCGCGAGCGTTATAATCTTTCCCCAACTGCCACGATCGAGTGAACCCATATGCCAGAAAACTAAGGTCTGGAGCTGAGTCTCACTTGCAATATATTGCATCATGGCAAGCAAGCTGTCATAAGCGAACATAACCGCAACGCCAAACAGCATAACCCCTTCAATTGAGATTCGTTTTATGGTCGATATTCCCGCAATGAGAAATGTTGTACCTAAGCACATAATGAAAGCCATGAAAGCGACTTGATATTGGCTAGGTATCCATGGGATTGCGATAACATTAGTAATAATAAGAGATGCCCCAAAACTGGCAGCAGCTGATATTCCGAAAGTATATGGATCGGCTAATGGGTTATGAAGTGTTGTCTGCATTTGTGCACCCGCGAGCGCTAAGGCTGCGCCAACTAAAGGAGCCATTAGCGACATTGGCATTCTGATATCCCACACAATAATACGACTAGCGATAGAACTAGATGTCGGATGAAACAGCGCAGAAAGCACTTGATGCAATGTTAGACCTTGAGAGCCAATAAGAATATCGGTAATTAAGAACACAATACTCATAACAAAGAAGGCAGCCAGTGCCACCTTCTTGTTACGATTACGAGCATGGTGCACTTTTAGCGCATCGGTAATCGCTGTCACTGACTCATTGCCTCAATGTTATTTTGACCAAATACTCCAGAAACCTTGCGATTAGCAAACTTCTGATTCATTTCAATAAAGGTTTTATTAGGATCTAAATTGGTAAACTGAGTTGGATGAATCCATTTTGCAAAATACTCTAGAGCAACAAGGTTATATGGTGAATTGTAAAATGGCATGTAGATAGAGTAGACATTATTCGTTTGATACGCCTTCACTGCTGGCATCCAGTTTCTATCCATAAGCGTTTTTGTTGCTTGCGCTATAGCTTGGTGATTAACCGGTGAGTAACCAAGTGGAATACCTCCTGTCGGCTTTCCTTTTTTATCAAGCCAGCCTGTTGTTTGCATAATGTATACGTCTGGTTGGCTTGCTATCACTGTTTCTGGTGACATTTTGCCAGTAACTGCACCATGAAGAGGTTTCGTTGCGATATTCTTTGCTTTGAGGAAAGGGATATAAGCCCCCATATTGCCAGCTGCGAATGTTTGGCAACAGGAATTATCGTAACCAGCCGCTCGTTCAATAAAGACGTTTTTCTGATCTTCAGATTTAGGTAGATCTGCCAATGCGTGCTTAATATTATTTAGGTGTTTTTGATAGTACTGGGTAAAAGCTTCGCCTTGTTTTTCTTTGTTAAGAGCAATAGCCAGATCAGATACTGACTGAACAGTATTTCTAAGTGGGTCTTCGCGAAAATCTATCGCTAATACAGCAATACCTGCTTGTTGAAGTTTCTTTAATAATCCTTTGTCTTGAGCCAGTTTAATATTAGAGAGATCAACCACAAAAAGATCAGGCTTTGGCTTTAGATTAATGAATCGTTCAGCATCAAACTCCCCTGATTTGATCTTGCCAATCACCGGTAGCGAGCTTAGAGATGGAAAGTCTTTTAAATAACTCTTATACATACTTGGTGCTGACATTTTCATATCATCACGCCAAGCCACTAAATGTTTTGCTGCATCTTTTTGATACATGATTTCTAAAAGAGGGAACACTCGTCCGGTTGATAATGCAATGTGCTCTGGCTTATGATCAATCGTCACTTGTCGGCCAGATACATCGGTAATAGTAACAGGATACTGAGTCGCCAATGCAGAAAAAGAGCTAATAAGAGTCGTAAGCGCAAGGGCTGTTGTTGAGCACTTCATGTGGTTTGTCTCCATTATGATTATGACTCGCAATACTAGTGATAATTATTATCAAAAAGAAGAGGTGTATCTGAAATGTAAGATTTAAGCTATGATCTGATAATGAGGATTGTTCTCATTCGTGAGGGTATAAATAGTTATGAACAGGCATGAAAAATCGATGGTTAAAACGGTTTACACAATGACATTTTAGTAATAACGTACTAAGAAATAGCATCAATAATGAATGTTATTAAATGAATATTATAATTAAGTAATCCTATGTCTTTAAGGAAGTTTTTGTGTCATTTATCATTTCGATGGTGATTTACATGCAGCAGAATTTAGTTCAAAAAGCTGATTACCGTCTTGCTGTTGAATTTGAAGCTCAATCAGGTATTCCTGCCTATGGAGTTAATGAGCAGAATCGTAAGGAAATATTAGAGTCTGCTTTAAAGCATACGCAGATTCAGAGTGAAGATGATTTTGAGAAAGTTGTTCTCTGGCTTGCATCCGGAGAGTATTTAGAAGAACAGCAACTTGCTTTTGATTTTATTGCTCGATTTTCTGATGTGTATCAACAGAAAATGTTAAGTATGTATCCTAAGTTATTACTGGATTCCACATCTGAGTTTGTTGAGAGAAGTGTAGTTGGCTTGTTGTCTGAAACAGAATTAGTAGCTATTAAGCATGTACCTTCAGATTTTTATTCAGATCAAGCTTATCAATATTTTTGCTTTCTTATTAAATGGCTAAATTGTTTATCAAAGCAAGAAAGTAAAATAACAAATGAAGTGATGCAATTAATTGATAGAGTGGAAGAAAAGGATCATTTAGCCAATCAATTAGTATTTGAAACTAAAGCGTATAATAGAACGATTATGCGATTACAAGATAAGATCAACTTGATGTTATCAACGGTAGCTAAAGCTAGACTCAATGAAATCGAGCTATTTTCGAACGAAACAACTTGAGTAAATACAAAAAAGAGCTGAATTATATCCAGCTCTTTTGCTATCTCATAACGAACAATTTAATACGCAATTAGAAATACAAACGAATTACAGACTCCGCAACACATCCAGGACGGCGACAGCCTTCAATCTCCACCGTGATTTCTTGTACGATCTCAAGGCCACGTTTAATTGGCGTTACTGATTGAATCTTAGTGCGAGCACGAACGTTTGACCCTTCTTTTACTGGGTATGGAAAACGTACCTGATTTAAACCGTAGTTAACCGTCATTTTAGCGGTTGGAAACTTTTGAGTCTCAGGATCAACGCTATCTGTTAGCACTGACAGCAGAGAAAGCGTTAAGAAGCCATGTGCAATGGTTGTTTTAAACGGTGATTCCTGCTGTGCACGCTCTGGATCAGTGTGGATCCATTGATGATCATCGGTAACGTCAGCAAACTGATTAATACGAGACTGGTCTACCGTTAGCCAATTACCAACATGGATTTCCTCACCTAAAGTATCTAGGAGTTCATTCATCAACTTTTCAGCTTCTGGATGCAGCTCAATTTGAACAGTTTCTTGGATCGCTTCACCATTAGAAACAAACTTAAAGTTATGCTCTTTGGCCCAGTTTGCCAGTTGGCTATTATTTGCTTTGTTGAGAAACTCAATCCAGTAATCGCGGATAGATGGTGATAGCCAATCTTTAAACTCAAACTGATGTCGCGCAAGATCTTCGCGCTTTTGCTTGATGAATTCGACTACTTTCATGAATTTGACCTTTATTTAAAAATAACATTCGTCTTATGGCGATATGAGTATTGTAACGATAATCCAGACCAATAAAAATATTTTTGTGTTATAGATCTCATTTCAAAACAGGTCGGATTTGTTAATTTTACTATTTTTCAACAACTTAATGATTTATAAAAATAGTGTTAAAATTCTATTTTCTAACGTTGTTGCACAAAAAATAGCATATATATATAAATTTTGCATTGTTTTTTATTTTAAAAAATAGAAAACTCAAGTTTTGAAGCTAAATTTGGCTATTGATTGCTATTTTTACTAGAAATTAAAATAACATATTGAATTTTAGCGGATTTATTTGTCGTTTTAATATTTTTAGCTTACAGGTGTACGCTGATTAGTTTGATGAATAAGGAATTAAGAATAGACCTTGAAGGCTGGAGTATAAATCAGATTATGCTATAGGTGTAAAAGGAGAGAATCATGGGCTCTGAAGTAACTCAAGAGCCCATTGAAAGCTTATTGGATATCTTTTGCCATCATCATACGATTTAGCATCGGAGCCGTAACGGCCATAATGATCGCTACTACTAATGTAAATAGCCCAATATTTTGGAAGACCTCTGTATAAAGAGGCAGTGTTTCTAATGGATTCGTCACATTACCTTTAACCGCAGTCAAAGAGGCGACGTAACCGCCAATAATAAAGGATGCTGCTTGAGTTAAGAACCATGCGCCCATTGTAAATCCCATTAGGCGTTGTGGAACTAAACTGGCAACCATCGCTAGCCCTAAACCACTGATCAGTAGTTCTCCAATACTTTGGAAGAAATAGGTAGCAACAACCCACCAGATAGCCACTTTACCATTTGGATCGGCAAACCACATTCCCGCAGCTGCAACGGCTAAAAAGCCTAGCGCACACAAAAACATACCCAGTGTAAATTTAACTGGCATGCTAAAATCTCGGCCTTTATTACCAAGAGAGGTATAAAGATAAGCCAAGATAGGGCTACAAATGACTACCCAAAATGGATTTAGAGCTTGTAAGCTTACCGGGTTTAAATGAATACCAAATAAATCTGTACGGACATTATAGATCGCAAAGAAATTAAGTGATGTAGGCATCTGTGCATATAAAACATAAAACACAATAGCTTGTAACATAAGCACGAAAGCAACTAACATTTTTTGTCTAGCCGCGCCTTTTGCTTTGAAACACTCATACAAGAAGAATGTCACTACCGCAACACCAATAATCGCGAGTACTGTATTTGCCCAAAAAACATTACGTAGAAGCCAAGCGCAGAAAAATGTTGCGCATACTGTGCCAAGGATGACGACAAACAGACTTTTTATTTTTAGGGGCTGAGAGTCCGGAAATGAACCTATTCCTGCGACCGTTGAGCAAAATAGGGCATAACTGATAAGACTGGCAATTAATCCTAAACCACAAATCACAAATGCTGTTGTGTAACCAAAATGTTCAGCAATAACCGGTGTTAAGGAGAGCGAAACCAGTGAGCCAATATTGATGGCCATATAATACAGGGTAAACGCACCATCAAGACGACTATCGCCATGTTCATAACACTTAGACAATAAACTCGATGGGTTCGCTTTAAATAGACCGTTACCAACCGCTATTGCGCCAAGAGCATAGAAAATAAAGTGTTTGTGCAAAATGGAAAAACCCATTAAGAAATAGCCTGAAGCTAAAACAATTGCACCTAACACCATTGTTCGTTTTGTGCCGAGAATATGGTCCCCAACGTACCCACCAACAGATACAAGGCCATAAACTAGGGCTGCAAATGCGCCAAACGTAACAAACGATTCCTGTTGAGTGAAACCTAATTGTTTAACAAAGTAGACGGCAAGGATACCTTGCACACCGTAATAGCCAAATCGTTCCCATAACTCGATGAAAAAAATCATCTTAAATGGTTTTGGCTGATCAAAAATACTCACATTCGTTTTCATCGCAGTATTCAATCTCTTCCACATTAAGGTTTGTATTAAACCCCTATTTTTTCTAAAGTAAAGGTTATCGTTTGCTATTCCGTATATTTAATGCGTTTACAGTATTTTGCGTTCAATTACTAATCAGTTTTTCTTATGTTCTTTGAGCATAGCTTATACAAAGATATCAACAATAAGTGGTTTAATAATCTGTTTATACCCAAGTAACTTCGCATCTTGTAACCACTTGGGTACATAGATTTACTGGTATCACTAATCGCTCATCTTGTTATGGGATAAATGCTTATTTTCAACAGAGTGAGACTCTTCACGGTAATATATTAATTTGAGTGCATAATAACGTTTTTTTATTATGGATGAGTGAGATTTTATGGCTGAGAACAGACCTCAAATCATGTTGTCGGTTAAAGATGCAAATCGACTTGAAGCATTATTAGAAAGTTTGTCTGATGATGTCGTTACTAAAAAAGGGCTTGAAGAAGAGCTTGATCGTGCAGTTATTGTCGATGATGAGATGTTACCGAATGAAGTCGTGACAATGAACTCAACGGTTCAATTTAAAATCTCGTCTTCTGAAGAAGTTTTTTGTCTCAAGCTTGTCTTTCCAAAGGATATGGATGAGAAAGGAAAAACAATCTCTATTTTATCACCGGTTGGCAGTGCGCTATTAGGACTTGCTATAAATGATGAAATTGAATGGCCTGCACCAAATAGCAAACTGATCAAAGTAAAAATCTTGGATGTGATTAAAGAAGAAGTTGCTACTATTTAATTTGATGATAACGATCTAATCTAAAAAGTTGATTAGGTCTATAAAGAATAAAGAAAAACCGCCTGTTATATTATCTAACAGGCGGTTTTGTAATTTTGATAGACTTGCTCAGTAACTAAGTTAGATTATTTAAATCTTATTCGCTTGCCGCTGCAAATTCAGTGAGCAACTCTTTTTGGCGTTCAGTTAAATTAGTCGGAGTTTCAATAACAAGTTCAGCAATTAAGTCACCAGTATGACCTTTACGATCGGTGACACCTTTACCTGTTAGTTTAAATTTACGACCAGCTTGTGTACCTGCTGGAATCGTTAAATTAAAGCGACTGTCGAGAGTTTGAACTTCAACTTTGCCACCGAGAGTAGCGGTAACAAAGTCTGTTTTTACTTTGGTATGAAGGTTATTACCATGACGCGTAAATCGTAGGTGAGGACGAACTGTAATTTCAATTAAAATATCACCAGCTGGACCACCATTAATACCTGGTTCACCTTTGCCGCCTAATCGAATCTGCTCACCATCTTTGATTCCCATTGGGATCTTGATGTTAAGTTTCTTCGTAGACTGAACATTACCTTCATAAGTTGGAATATCGATAACACGGCTCGTACCTTTTATCGCATCTTCGAAATCCACTTCCATTTTGTAATGGAGATCGTTACCTTTGCGTGGTCGATTGCCAAAACCACCAAAGCCGCCGCCACCAAAGTGGCCTCCACGTGCTTTCGAGAACATATCACCGAAAGCGCCACCAAAAATATCTTCGAAATCTGCGTAGTTGCCGTATTGCTGGTGGCCTTCATAGCCATTACCACCCATACCACCACGTTCAAACGCTTGGTGACCAAATTGATCGTAGGCTGCGCGTTTTTCTTTATCCGTTAGGATCTCGTAGGCTTCTTTAACTTCTTTGAACTTGTCTGCAGCAGATGGATCATCAGGGTTTTTATCTGGATGATATTTCATTGCTAGCTTTTTATAAGCTTTTTTGATCTCTTTTTCAGATGCATTTTTGGTGAGACCAAGCACTTCATAAAAATCTCGTTTCGACATGACTATACCTCTGGCATGTACAACAGAATAAGGGCGTAAAAGAGTGATCCCTTTACGCCCATTAAATATGAATCGATGGAACCACCGTTTCTTTCCCTAACTAAGCGATAGTAGGGAAGAAACCGATGTCTACTTTATTTCATCTCTTCAAATTCTGCATCAATCACGTCATCATCTTTAGCCTTTTGGTCGGCGTCCGTACCTGATTGTGCTTGAGAACTTGCTTGAGCCTGTTCCATCACTTTCTGCATTGCTGCAGTGAGAGTTTGTGTTGCGCTATCAATGCGAGCTTTATCATCGCTTGATTTGGCTTCTTCAAGCTCTTTAATTGCATTTTCTACTGATGTTTTCACATCGGCAGCCAGATTATCACCTGCTTCATCGATTTGTTTACGAGCAGTATGAATTAAATGGTCTGCTTGGTTACGAGCGGTAACTAACTCTTCGAATTTTTTATCCGCTTCTTTGTTAGCTTCTGCTTCTTGCACCATTTTTTCAATTTCTGCTTCTGATAAACCACTAGATGCTTGGATAGTGATTTTCTGCTCTTTACCGGTTGCTTTATCTTTTGCTGATACATTTAGAATACCATCAGCATCAAGGTCAAATGTTACTTCAATTTGAGCCATTCCGCGAGGACCAGCTTGAATTCCTTCTAAGTTGAACTGACCAAGAGACTTGTTATTCATCGCTTGTTTACGTTCACCTTGTAACACATGAATTGTGACCGCAGTTTGGTTATCTTCCGCTGTTGAGAATACCTGATTCGCTTTTGTTGGAATGGTTGTATTTTTCTCAATCAACTTAGTCATTACACCACCCATGGTTTCAATACCAAGAGATAGTGGAGTAACATCTAGTAGTAGAACATCTTTAACATCACCAGCAAGTACACCGCCTTGAACCGCAGCACCCATCGCAACTGCTTCATCTGGGTTCACATCTTTACGAGGTTCTTTACCAAAGAATTCAGTTACTTTAGCCTGAACTAATGGCATACGTGTTTGACCACCAACCAAGATAACATCGGTAATATCGTTTGCCGTTAAGTTTGCATCTTCTAATGCTGCTTTCAATGGATCCAAAGTACGTTGAACAAGGTCTTCAACCAATGACTCTAATTTCGCACGAGTCATTTTAATGTTCATGTGTTTTGGACCCGTTGCATCCGCGGTGATGTAAGGTAAGTTCACATCAGTTTGTTGCGCTGAAGATAGCTCAATTTTAGCTTTTTCTGCCGCTTCTTTTACACGTTGCATAGCAAGCGGATCGTTACGAAGATCGATACCTTGCTCTTTCTTAAACTCATCAACTAGATAGTTAATAACACGGTTATCGAAGTCCTCACCACCTAAGTGGGTATCACCGTTGGTTGCTAATACTTCAAAGGTCTTTTCACCTTCAACTTCGTCGATTTCAATAATTGAGATATCGAAAGTACCACCACCTAGGTCATAAACAGCGATAGTGCGATCGCCACCTTTTTTATCTAAGCCGTAAGCTAATGCAGCAGCTGTTGGTTCGTTAATAATACGTTTAACATCCAGACCTGCGATACGACCCGCATCTTTTGTTGCCTGACGCTGGGCATCATTAAAGTATGCAGGAACAGTAATAACAGCACCTGTTACAGGTTCACCTAAATACTCTTCTGCTGTTTTTTTCATTTTTTTCAATACTTCAGCGGAGATTTGCGGTGCTGCTAGTTTTTGACCTTTTGCTTCAACCCATGCATCACCATTGTCTGCTTTAACAATGTGATAAGGCATAATTTTAAGGTCACGTTGTACTTCTTCATCTTCAAAGCGACGACCAATCAAACGCTTAATAGCAAATAGCGTATTTTCTGGGTTAGTAATTGCTTGACGTTTTGCTGGTTGACCAACTAAGGTTTCAGTATCTGTATAACCAATAACAGATGGGGTAGTACGCTCGCCTTCTGCGTTTTCAATAACACGGGCTGTATCACCATCTAATACCGCAACACAAGAGTTAGTTGTACCTAGATCAATACCGATAATTTTACTCATAATTCTTTTCCTTCTTACTTACGCTGATACCGTGTTTTTCTATTAGTACCAGCGCAATAAAATTCTTACGCCCTAGGGCAATGCTGTCTGTCTGGCTGTGGATTAGTCACACAGCCAAGGCTTTATTAATAGGTAATTTGTTACGCTTTTTGACCAATTTCGATCTTTCGCGGTTGGGCTTTTTCAATTTGCTCACGTTCAAGGTCGATATGAAGTAGACCATTTTCCAAGTGTGCGCCTAGTACTTTTACATTATCGGCAAGTTGGAATTTACGTTCGAAATTACGTTCAGCAATACCTTGGTAAATAAAGTTCTTTTTCTCATCAGATGATTGCTCACCTGCAACAATCAGCATGTTCTCTTCTTGAGTAATATCCAGTTGATCTTCAGAAAAACCCGCTACTGCCATTGTGATACAGTAATGGTGCTCATCTTTTTGCTCGATATTATATGGAGGGAAACCGCCTGACTGTGATTTCTTAATGCTAGATTCGATCTGGTTGAATAAGCGGTCGAAACCAATCGCACTACGGTATAAAGGTGTTAAATCTACGTTTCTCATAAATACTATCCTCATTAATAAGCAATAGTCTTAGTTCATCATCTCGTGTGACAAACTAAGTGGCATCTATAGTTCAATAAGATCATCAGATACCGTTTTGTTGCTCCACTTGAACTTCCCTAATAAGGCAAAGAATGTGGAACGATGAATTCCATTTGGCAATTCATGTAATTAATATATGCTTCCGTAATTTATAGGTCAATACCTTCAAGCTATTTTTTTCATGTTTTTTATCCGTTTTTCATAAATCAATGATTACAAAAAAGAAAAAAACACAAAAATTTAAAACAATGTTCTTTAATTAGCTCGGTAACAACATAGCAATAAACGAAAATTGCTCTATCTGCATAGATTAAAAAGCATAATATCGCTTTAGTAATAGATAGGGGCGGGGTTTGGAATTTCAAGGATAAATCATAAAAAATTTACCTTATCTATCTTATAGCTAGAGATGTTCTAAGATTAAAATATGTGACTGAGGCGCTAACCAAGGATGGGGAGGGGCAAATATGTTCAAGAAATTGATGCCATTTGGGATTGTATTGCTCTCTATTGCCATCGCGACACTGTTAATTATTGCCAAGCCAGAGCCAAAACAAAAAGAACCAGAACAACTCATTCCGACCTTAGAAGTCGTCCAAGTTATTAAGCAGGATGTTCCTATTACTATTCGAGCTTATGGTGTTGTAGAGCCCAGTCGCAGCGCTGATCTTGTCTCAGAATTAAAAGGAACGGTTAATTGGTTATCACCGAAATTCGAAGTCGGCCAGTTTGTTAAGCAAGGTGACGTTTTGCTGACTTTAACCGATGGCGACTATCAAGCGGACTTGATGCAGGCGAAGGCGTCACTTGCTCAAGCAAAAGCGAGCTTAACCGAAGAGATAGCAAGAGGAGAGGTTGCGAGAAAAACATTACGAAATACTCAAAATACCAATGCACTAGGTTTACGAATTCCTCAGAGGCAACAAGAAGAAGCCAATGTTGAATATGCTAAGGCGGCCGTTGCGCGAGCTGAGCGTAATATTGCCAAAACTCAGATAAGGGCACCGTTTTCTGGCTTAATCAGTCAGAAGCGAATACATATTGGCAGCTATATCAATGTGGGCACACAAGTCGGTGAGTTGTTGGGAACAAAAATAGCGCACATTCGATTAGCCATTACCCCAGAATCTTTTTCTTTATTGCCTACACCTTGGCCTGAACGTTACCCCGTCACATTAACAACCGAAGTTGCCAGTCATATTCATCATTATTGGCAAGGTGAGTTAATTCGTAGTGAAGGAGTCATTGATAAAAATAGTCGTATGGTCTATCTACTTGCAGAAGTGCATGACCCTTATCAATTAGAAAAGCAAAGTTCTCGCTCGTTGTCTGCTCAACCTCTGCAATTTGGCACATTTGTTTCAGCCCAAATTAGGGGGAAGACAATACCTAACGTTATCAAACTTCCTCGACATGTGGTTCGTAATCGTACTGTTATTACTATTGATGAAAACAGCAAAGCAAAGCATCAGGCCGTTACGGTCGCGAGAGAAGATCTCAATTACGCCTATATTACAGATGGATTAAAGGATGCAGAGATTGTTTCGCTAATACGACCAGAGCAAATTGTGGATGGTCTAAAAGTGAATGTGGTGGAAAGCCAAAGTTTTGATCCTAGCATTAACGTCTCTATTGAAGCCGATTCCGGTAAGTTAGTGCCATCTCTTAATAGTGAGCCTCCAAACCAAGAGGTGGTCAAATGAACAGAACATCAAGAGGCTTGATTGCTTGGTTTACCTATAATCCTGTGGCTGCCAATCTCTTAATGTTGATTGTTATGGTGGGTGGGGTTATATCAATTGGCTTGATCAATAAAGAAATCTTTCCCTCTTTTGCTCTTAATCGAATCTCTATTACGACCGTCTATTCTGGTGCTGCGCCAGAGGAGATTGAAAAAACAATTAACGGCAAGATTGAGCAGACATTAACAGGGTTAAATGGCATAAAGCGGATGACATCACGCGCAGTAGAATCTCAAGGCGTTGTCGTGTTGGAGTTAGAAAAAAATACGGATATTGATGATATCTATCAGAAAGTAAAACAGAGAGTTGATGCGATCACAACGTTTCCATTAGATATCGAAACGCCCACTGTCCTAAAAGATGAGTTTTTAAGTAACGTCGTCTATTTATCTGTTTATGGCGATGCCTCTGATAGACAGCTAAAAGAATTCGCAAAGCAGCTAAAAGATTCATTATTATTAAATACTAGTGCAACCAATGCAGAGCTTTCAGGAGTTAAAGACTACGAAATAGCGATTGAAATAAATGAATATCAACGTCGAAAACATAATCTTACGTTAAGCCAAATAGCAAAGGCCATTGAACAGCAATCTATCGATTTACCAAGTGGCTCGATTAAAGCTCTCGATGGTGATCTGCTGGTACGAGCAAAAGGGCAGCGTAAATTAGGCGATCAATTCTCAGATGTAGTTGTGAAATACAATGGGGATGGCTCTCGGGTTTATCTTACTGATATCGCAAAAATTTCGGATGGTTTTGCAGAACAAGTGATATTGAATCGCTTTAATCAACAACGAGCAGCAGTTATTCAAATAAGAAACTTAACCTCGGAAGATGCCTCGCAAATCGCCAAAGAAGTCAGCCAGTTTGCAAAAGATGAGCAAGCAAAATTACCCGAGGGTATCTACATTGATTCATGGGCGGATATGTCTCATTACCTGGAAGGGCGTCTTAATATGATGCTGTCCAATATGCTATATGGCGGCATACTCGTATTTCTTATTCTAGCGTTATTTTTAGAATTGAGATTGGCTTTTTGGGTCATACTCGGGTTGCCTTTTTGTTTTCTTGGCACCTTACTGCTAATGCCATTTGAGGGAATAGGCGTATCGATTAATTTAATCTCTCTGTTTGGCTTCATTTTAGTATTGGGTATTGTGGTGGATGACGCCATTGTTGTTGGAGAGAGTGTTTATACCGAGGTTGAAAAGCAAGGTAATTCAATAGAAACTGTCATTAAAGGGGCAAAACGAGTCGCTATTCCGGCTACGTTCGGTGTACTCACAACCATTGCTGCTTTTCTCCCTATGTTATTGTCTGATAACCCAAGAACAGAGTTTTTTAAATCTATTGGTTGGGTGGTTGTTCTCTGTTTAATTTTTTCATTGATTGAATCGAAATGGATTTTACCCGCTCATTTAGCTCGTTCAAAACTGGTCGATAATACGCAAAATAAGGGACGTCTTTCACAATGGAAGTTCCAATTTAATCAGCGAGTTTCTCTTTTTATCGACTGTGATTACCGACGATTTATACGCTTTTGCCTAAGCCAAAAATACAGCGTGCTAGCGACGTTTATCGGTGTGCTAATCATCGCATTATCATTAGTTTTCAGTGGCCAGTTGCGTTGGGTCTTTTTTCCTAAGTTGCCGTCGGATTATATTCAGGTCATGGTCGATATGGAGCGTTCAAGCTCAGATCAACAGAATAAACGCGTTGCTCTTCAGTTAGAACAAGCGCTATATCAAGTCGATGAACATTATCAGACCGAGTTAGGTTTGCCTGTCGTTAAGCATAGCTTTTTAAATATGAGTGATGATTCAACGATGTTTGTGCTGGTGGAGCTTGAAAAAGGGGAGAATTTACCCGTTAGCAGTTTCGATATTTTAGAACAGTGGAAGAGCGCTATTCCCCCTTTAGTTGGAGTGAAAAAGATTCGTTATGAAGCTTCTATTGGACGTTCAACAGGAGATATCCAGTTTAGTTTGAAAGGAAAGGAATTACGGCAACTCCAACAAGCCGCTCAAGCATTAAAATATGAAATCTCAATGTTTGATGGCACGTATAACATTGAAGATGATCTTGCGAGCCAAAATCAAGAAGCTATTTTAAAGTTAAAACCGATAGGGCAAGCATTGGGGCTAACATTGGCAGATGTTGCGACACAAGTTCGTCATGCTTTCTACGGCTATGAAGTTGATCGTGTTCTACGAGATAAAGAAGAAGTAAAAGTGATGGTTCGTGCGCCTAAAATGGAGAGAACCAGTTTAGGATATTTACAACGTCTGTTTATTTTACTACCTAATGGCAATCAAGTTCCTTTTTCAGAGGTTGCATCTGTTGAGTTGGAGCCTGCGTTTACTCAAGTGAATCGCGTTAACAGTGAACGAGCTGTCG
Source organism: Photobacterium damselae (assembly GCF_003026815.1). GTDB lineage: Bacteria > Pseudomonadota > Gammaproteobacteria > Enterobacterales > Vibrionaceae > Photobacterium > Photobacterium damselae. Next base: position 48,453 of record NZ_PYOG01000010.1, read on the forward strand.
TTGTGAGTGCCAATGTTTTTAAAAACGAAGCCTCGCCAAGCCATATTGTAAAAACATTAAAGCAAGAAGTTATACCTCGCCTTAAGAATCAATATCCTAATGTTTCGTTCGATCTTGATGGGGAAGTAAAAGATGAACAAGATACACAAAGCTCTCTAGCTAGAGATGCGGTTATTGCACTATTTACGATTTATGCGCTAATGGCGATTCCTCTGCGTTCTTATGTTCAACCTTTAATCATCATGTCAGTGATCCCATTTGGCATTATTGGTGCGATTGCTGGCCATTATTTTGCTGGGTTAACGCTAAATTTATTGAGTGTATTTGGCATTCTTGCTCTGGCAGGGGTAGTCGTAAATGATTCTTTGGTTCTGGTCACTTTTATTAATAGAGCAAGAGAGCAAGGAATGAAGATTGAGCAAGCGGTTGAAGAAGCAGGGTGCCACCGTTTTCGCGCTATTGTATTAACATCGCTTACAACATTTTGTGGTTTAGCCCCAATTCTATTGGAAAAAAGTCTTCAGGCACAAATCGTGATTCCAATGGCTACATCACTGGCATTTGGTATTTTGTTTGCAACAGTTGTTACACTCATACTAGTTCCATCGTTGTATTTGATTTTGGTTGATATTAAGCGTTGGGGATGGAAGTTAAAAAGATTTTACACAACATAAGAAAAAGGAGTGTTCAAAACACTCCCTTTTATTGTATTTATACATTGTACTTATGCTCTAACCATAGAATTAGAACGTGTCGTCATCGTCTCCGAAGCCACTGTCGTCGCCACCGAAGAAGCTATCATCTCCGCCACCAAACCCATTGTTAGCAAAGGTATCGTCATCACCGAAACCAGAGTTATCTGTGAAGCCGTTATCACCACCAAAGCCGGTATCAGAACCAAAGCTACTATCACTGAAACCGCTGTCGCCAAAGCCACCTGAGAAGCTGTTATTTGCAGTATCGTCTAAGAAGCTTCCGCCATTCGAATTATCATCAAATGCCGGGTTTTCAAAATCGTTATCGTTGGATGATGTATCACTATTTTGAGCAGTGTCTTGCTGGGCTGCATCAGCATTATCTGGTGCTGTATTTTGATTGTTATCATCAACAACAACCGTTTCTTCTGGTGTTGCCGTATCCTTGTTATCAAACAGCATATCGCTAATTAGATGACCTGCAACCATACCTGCGGCAACGCCTGCTGCTGTTTGCATAAACCCACCAAAAGCGCTCGGTTGACGAACGGGTGGTTGTGGTGGTTGAGGCGCAGCTTGAGAACCTCCAAACATACGGCTGAATGTACCACGATTATTTTGTTCTTTGTAATACTCTGAGTTCTTTTGTAGATACTCATTTTGTTCTTTTAAGTTCTTCAGCGCCATTTCTTGAACAAGAACGGCTTGAGTTAATTTGTAGATCGCATCTGGCTGTGAGGCAATCTCAGTGTTAATTACTGTTTCTGCTTCGCTATCCTTTTTATTATTTGGGCTCTGCTTGAGTTTGTTGGCAACACTCAGAATCAGTTCTTTTTCTTGTGGAGTCATGGTTAATTACCTTCTCAATACCCCAATAACGAGGCTTTTCATCATCATATAGCTTAGCTTATAACGCCAAACTTTTATCATTTAATACCTAATCCGCATTAATTGCACTTGATTATTGAATGAAACCTGAATATGGCATTCATATTGCTTATTTCTATATCAAATGAGCGAAAATTAAAACGTTAAGCGTTATTTATTAGACCGGGGAACAATCTGTGCCACAGGATAGGTTATAACGGCTATTACAATCTGTAACTTAAAGTAATCAAATGTTTTTTTGAAAAGATTCATATAAAAAATCAATGCTGAAGCACAAGATAAGCAATGAGGTTGGCATTTGAGTCCCGATGTTACATTCAACTTGCATGAAATTGATATATGCTATCAAAAATGAAAAAACATGATAAATTAATTACTTAAAACCAATAGTAAATGTTTTACAGTAGAAAAAACTGAAATGATATTGATGATATATGCAACAAGGATTGAAGCAAAATGAATGGGTAGTAAAGACAGTGGACAGTATATTACATACTCACGAAGAGATTGAATGCCACCTAAGTTATGATGAGTCTTCAGGGATTTATGTTGCAACTTATCTTGGCTTTATTATGAAGAGTGCTTTCCAGCCCATAATCCATTTAGATGGTAGCTTGATGGGGTATGAAGCATTGTTACGGGTTTATGATAAACGCTCTCATGTTCAATGTAATACCGAGCAGTTCGTAAAGTCTCCTTTTCTGTCGTGCCATGAACGCCTTAATATAGACACGTTAGCCAGAGTTCTACATCTTAAAAATTTCTTTCTTCATATTGCAGAAGGCCACCTATTTCTTAATACTAATCCTGATGCGGTGATTGATTCTATTTCCATTGAGTATTTCAATCAGTTTATTAATAACCGAATTCAACCTGTAGGAACGGCGATTGATCAAATTTATCTTGAACTTCTTGAGTACAAATGCAGTAGTGATCAAGCCCTAACAACGTCGATACAAGATCTCAGTAAAAATGGATTTAAGATCGCCTTAGATGATTACGGTTGCAAAGCATCTTCAGAGATCCGTGCACGTAATGTTCGGCCCGATATTATTAAAATGGATCGATCTTTACTGGCTCAGTATGTGATTGGAATTGAACCCCCATTACTAAAAGCAATTAAGGTTGCTCGCGAGTTAAATGCTGAGGTGTTATTAGAAGGGGTCGAAGATTTTAATTTCTATCTTAAAGCAAAAGAGCTAGATGTTGACTACTTGCAAGGGTACTTTATTGGTCGTCCTGAGCTTGTGCATTATTTATCTCGTCCTTTTGAATTTTTTGATAAAAGTTAGCGTTAACTATATGAATTATATTGATATTATATTTGTTTAACTATGATATAAGAAAGTTGCATTTTTTTATCTTTACAATTTGGTATACCATTTTGTATTGACTTGATTTGCTCAATATATAATAAGGATAGCTAATGACCAATCAGTATGTACCGCCTCAAGTGTGGGCTCCTGACACGAATAATGGAGGACAGTGGGCAAGTATTAACCGCCCTGTTTCTGGAGCAACGCATCAAAGAGAACTGCCGGTAGGTGAACATCCAATCCAGCTTTACTCTATGGGGACGCCTAATGGCCAAAAAGTGACAATTATGTTGGAAGAGCTTTTAGCAAAAGGTTTCGCTAATGCTGAGTACGATGCTCATCTAATTAAAATAGGGGATGGAGACCAGTTCTCATCTGGCTTTGTTGAGATTAACCCTAATTCAAAAATTCCCGCTTTAGTTGATCAATCTGTATCTCCTGCGATCAACATTTTCGAATCTGGTTCCATTCTTTTATATCTTGCTGAGAAGTTTGGCTGTTTTTTACCACAAGAGATTGCAGCGAAAACAACGGTTATGAACTGGTTGTTTTGGTTACAAGGCTCAGCGCCTTATTTAGGTGGGGGCTTCGGTCATTTTTATGCCTATGCCCCAGAAAAGTTCGAATACCCCATTAATCGATTTACCATGGAAGCTAAGCGTCAACTCGATGTATTGGATAAGCAGTTGGCTAAGCACCGTTATATAGCTGGTGATGAATACAGTATCGCTGATATGGCTATTTGGCCGTGGTATGGAAACCTTGTACTGGGTCGCCTATATGATGCAGCCAAGTTTTTAGATGTTGATGGTTATGTTCATCTTCAGCGTTGGGCTAAAGAGATTGATGCTCGACCAGCAGTTGCAAGAGGGCGTATCGTCAACCGAGCATGGGGTGAAGTGTGGGAACAAGTCCCTGAACGCCACTGTGCAGATGATATTGATAATATTATGAAATTAAAGCCTTAATTATCCAAATTCAGTTCTAAGCCAGCTTCAGTTTTTTAGCTGGCTTTTCCTACCTTTGTAAACAATGTAAATCCAATACTAATACGAACTATTATCAATTAGATTACACTCTGTTATTTACTCAGTGTGTACAGTTGCATGGTGCTTCGTTCCAAGGGCGTTCAGAGTTGGGCGCGTCGATTACATATCTATATTTCAATGGCGCTACTTTTTGTTGTGCTGTTTTTCTCGATTACGGGCATTACGCTAAATCGTCCTGATTGGTTTGTCAGTAATAAGCCTACAGTGACAGAGCAAGTGCTTTCTATTCCCTCTGAGGTTGTTTTCGTTGGTGATTCATTTAAGCCAAATCAAGAGGGTATTTTACGCTATTTGCAACAACATGCTGATATTGCAGGTCATCCTTCCGCTCTCGATTCTTATATTGAAAGTGAGGATAGAGAGTTAATTGAAGCTGAGATCTCGTTTGACTACAAGGGACCTGGGTTTAGCTCTTCTGTGTTTATTGAACCCTTAACTCAAAATGTACGAATTGAAACTACGCATTATGGCTTAGTTGCTGTGTTGAATGATTTACACAAAGGTCGCAATACCGGGGAAATATGGAAGTGGTTTATCGATATCACTGCTTTGTTGATGGTTGTGTTTGTTCTAACGGGAGTCTGTCTTTTACTTCCAAAGAGAAAGAGTCTTCAGCTAGCACTTAGGTGGACGGCTTTCGGCAGTGTTATTTCTCTGGCTGTGTTCTTTCTTTTCGTACCGTAATCATGATGAATAAATTTGATATGAAAACGTTAACTCAATTTTTTGGTGCAAGCTTATTACTTTGTGGATCAATGTCACTGAGTGCATCTCCTTTACCTGCTCAAGCAAAATTGGCTGTTGAATTTGAACTGCCATCCATTGAAACCAGTATGTATGCCCGTCCTTATGTTGCGGTTTGGATTGAAAATGACCAACGACAGCCTGTTCGAACTATGCAATTGTGGGTTGGTAAGGATGAATGGTTAAAAGATTTACGCAGTTGGTGGCGTAAAGTGGGTCGTAATGATCGTGAGCTTGTTGATGCTGTAACTTCGGCAACACGACCTGCTGGCCAGTACCGATTTAGTTGGGACGGACTTGATGATAAAGGTCAGCGTCTCGACCAAGGTGAGTACACCTTCTATGTTGAAGTGGTCCGTGAACATGGCGGCCGGAATTATTTACGTCAAAAAGTCACATTAGCCGACCAAGAACAGAAATATCAATTAGCGCCGACCCAAGAAACAGGGTCAATTTCTCTACATTACACAACGCAATAATGCCCATTTTACGGATTGAAATTATGATTTATAACAAACCTTTAAAAGCTTTGTCGTTGGCTTGCTTAATGGCTTCGGGCCTTGCATTGTCTACTGCTGCGACTGCTCATCCTCGTTGGGTATTACCATCTCATTTTACTGTTTCAAAAGAAGGCGGTGATTGGCTAACGTTCGATGTGACCGCATCCCATGGTACTTTTGTCTTTGATAAACCAGCAGGCAGTGAGAGTGCAGAGGTCATTATGCCTGATGGACGTAAAGAGCGCCCAAATTTTGTCGTTCGTGGTAAACGTCGTTCAATGTTCGACTTTTTCTTTGTTGAAGAAGGAACGCATAAAGTTCAGATCAATCAAGTTCCAACCTATTACACTCAGTATAAAGCGGGTCGTCGAGACACAGTGAAATGGGTGAAAGCCAATAAAGCAGAGCGTGACAGTATCTTACCAAACAAATCTCGTGATGTTGTAACGCAAATGAGTTTTACACGCGCAGAGACTTACATCAATGTCGGTAAACCTTCTGTTAAAGCGATGGAATTGGACGGCCAGCTGCTGGAAATGAAGCCACTTGTTCATCCTGCCGATATCATTGAAGGAGAGCCGGTTACGTTCCAATTTTATTTTAATGGAAAGCCTCAAGCCGGAGTTACTGCGGAAATTACTCGCGAAGGAACGCTATACCGAAATCATCAAGAACAGATGGACGTTATCAGTGATGCAGAAGGTAAAGTGACATTTGCTCCTTCTATGGCAGGTCGTTATTTAATGAAGGCTAATTACAAAGGGGAACTAGCAAATAACCCGTTAGCCGATACGGTTAGTGCCAATGTTCATTTCACCTTTGAAACCCAATTAAATTAAGGGGGGGAAATGAAATATAAAATTATAACAACTGCGATTCTCGTTTCTGGTTTAAGTCTATCGGCTCCAGTTTTGGCTCATTTTCCTCTCATGCAGTGTTGGTTTGAAGCTAAAAATGTAGTGTGTCAGGCTGGGTATAGTGATGGCAGTACTGCAGTTGATTATGATGTGGATATGTTTGATTATGACGATAATTTGATTGCAAAAGTAAAAACAGACAAAGGATCTCGCGCCGTATTTACTCACCCTGAGACGGATTTCTATTTGGTCTTTGATGCAGGCCATGAAAACCCTGTTGAAGTTGATGTTGTCGAGATCAAAGAAAAATGATCACACAATCGGTTCGCTCAGATAATGGCGGTCGAGAAGGTAAGTGGGTGGCATTATCGATTGCCACCATCTTAGCAGTATCGGCTTTACTGTTGCCATATCATCAGGCAGCACAAGAAGAACAGCTTTTAGCGGCTCATCAACAAGCGGTAGCAGATCTTAATACAGAAAATATTGCTATGGTTGCAGAGCTTAGGCTCGCTCATGAAGAAATTCGTAACCTATATACGGATAATCAAATAGATAGCGCATCTTCTAAGCTAGCCCTGTGGCCAGATCTTAAAGAACTTGAAGCGCTTTGGCTTGCTCCTTTTGTTCAAGATCAAAGCTGGGAACGCAAAGGTAAGCATCAATGGGAAAAAGTCACTGACTCTGTTTATTTTGGTATGAATATCCTGCAAAAGGGGGCGAACTCTGTAGTGTTAATATCTGAATATGAAGAGCCAGAGATTTGGTTTGCCCAAGATTTTGATAATGCGATGACAGCCACCTCTTTATCGAGTTTTACCGACCTCAAAACAATCCGAACTAAATTGATTGCTGATAACTGGCAGCAGGTTGTATTTGATTCTCACTCTGCCTCACATCAACATTAGGTTTGCATATTTATGAAGAAATATTTTTTACTGTTGGCTGGTTTTTTAATCGGGGTGTTTAATGCACATTTTGCCCTAGCTAGCGATAATAAACTGACTATTGGCATTACACTTCAGCCATATTACAGCTACGTTAAAGCGGTAGTCGGCGATAAGGCGACAATTTTACCTTTAGTTGATGCCGGATTTAATCCTCACAATTATCAACCTCAGCCCAATGATCTCCGTCGTTTGAAAGAGATGGATGTGATTGTAGTTAATGGGATTGGTCATGATGATTTTGCGTTAAAAGTTATTAAAGCCGCTAATCGTTCAGATCTTAAGGTTATTGAAGCAAATAAAGAGGTTCCACTGTTGCCTGCAATGGGTCAATCTGTTGGCCAAGGTGCAGTGAATCCTCATACCTTTGTTGGGTTATCTACCACAATCCAAAAGGTATATACCATTGCTAGCGAACTGTCGAAAATAGATCCTAATAACGCACGTTTTTATCGAGCTAATGCAAGACAATATGCGGCAACATTTCGCAAAATGAAACATGTCGCGATGCAATCATTAGGGGAGTTAAATACAGCTGGAATGACAGTGGCGACCACACATAATGCATATGGTTACCTACTACAAGAATTTGGTGTTGATGTGGCAGCAGTAATTGAGCCTGCCCATGGTGTAGAGCCAAGCGCGAGCCAACTGCAAGAGACAATTGAAAAGATTCAGCGTTCTGGTATCGATGTTCTTTTTTATGAACTTAATATGCCAAATCGCTACGTTGATACCATCGAAAAAGCAACAGGTGTGAAGTTGTATCGTTTTTCTCATATGACTCATGGACCTTACCAGGCTGAGAAAGTCGAAGTCGAGATGCAAGAAAATATTAATACCCTTATGGCGGCGATGAAGTTTGCAGCCACGAAAACGACTGTGGTTACTCCATAATGAAAAAAGTCACTACTTCATCGGTATTGGGGCCGAGTATCGAGTTAAAAAATCTTAACTTACATTATGGTGAAAATACGATTTTAACTGACATCAATCATCGTTTTTCAGCTGGTGAGTGCCATGTCGTGATGGGACCAAATGGCGGCGGGAAAACATCATTATTGCGTTCAATTTTAGGACTTACACCATTTTCGGGGCAAATTGATATTCAGTGGGCTTCACAAGAATTGGCAAATAAGTCAGGGGTTATTGGCTATGTACCTCAAAAAGCCATGTTTGAAGCCAGTTTACCGTTAACTGTAATGGATTTTATCTTATTAAATCAGACTCGTTTTCCGTTATTTTGGCGTAAGCGAGGCAAAGAACAGCAAAACGCATTGGCGCAATTAGAGCGTGTTGGCATGGCATCTCGCGCTGACCGTCGCATGGGACAGCTGTCTGGTGGTGAACAACAGCGAGTGTTATTTGCTCAGGCACTTTTAGATGATCCTGCGCTGTTAGTACTCGATGAGCCAACGACTGGCATGGATGAACAAGGTGTGCGTTACCTTGAAAGCCTAATTAAAGAGTGTGTGAAAGAGGGCAAAACAGTATTAGCTGTACATCATGATGTAACTGCCGTTCGTCGCTTAGATGCCCATGTTCATGTTGTTAACCGTATCTTAGTAGATTCAGGTCGTCATCAAGATATTTTAGTTCCTGAAAAAATTGAGCGTATTTTTAATCACTATACCAGTTCACCTATGAATAGTTCTTTTAATTCATCAACTTCCAATAAGGTTGCGTAATGGAAATAATACGTCATTGGGCACAATTAGGTGTTGATGCTGGTTGGCTAAGTGAGAGTTTTTCTTATGCCTTTATGGTGAATGCCATTGTCGCTGCGCTTTTGTTAGGGCCATTACTTGGCGGCCTAGGTACGTTAGTTATAGCTAAACGCTTAGCCTTTTTTTCAGAAGCTGTAGGTCATGCTGCTTTAACCGGTATTGCTCTTGGTGTTTTACTCGGCGAGCCACCAGATAATCCGTTTATTGGGCTATTTAGTTTTTGTATGATCTTTGCTCTTTTATTGCATTTCGTGCGAAACCGAACCAACGTGCCTTACGATACTTTAGTTGGAGTTTTTTTAGCTTTGGCGCTCGCTGTTGGTGCCGCATTGCTAATGTATGTTGCACGCAAAATTAATATACATATGCTTGAAAATGTCCTGTTTGGTTCCATTTTAACCGTTACAGATCAGGATTTAATGATACTTGCAGTCAGTTGCGCCATTATCGTTGTGTTACTTATTCCGACCTTTAATCGAATCTTACTGACTTGTATTAGCCCTGATATTGCCCGAGTTCGAGGTCATGCAACGCATTTCTATGATTATCTTTTTGTCATGATGATCACCTTAGTCACGATTGCTGCGGTAAAAATTATTGGTGCAGTATTAGTTGGGGCGTTACTGCTAATTCCTGGTGCAACAGCCCGATTAATGACCAAAAATATGGGAAGTTTTGTACTACTTTCAGCACTGCTAGCGACAATCAGTTGCTTAGTCGGAACCGTGTTACCAATGGAGCTTAAACTACCTGTTCCATCAGGGGCATCGATCATTATTATTTCTGCGCTGTTTTTCTTAATGGCAACCTGTTATCGCATTATTCGCAAAGGATAATTTATGAAAAAGTTTACCCTGTCATTAACTCGAACGGTTGCGATGACAACTGTAGTCTGTTCTGCACTAATAGCATCAGTACAAACCCACGCTGCTGATATATTGATTGCGACACCAGTGACCTATTTATTGGCTAGCGAACTCACACAATCAACACCACTGACGACGGACTATTTGCCACCTAAGCGCTACGGTGTAACAAGATTGCCAAATTGGTTTGCATCGAAAGGTGATGTGTTATCACAACAAGCAGCAAAGAAGGCTCAAGTTGCCGTCACTATTCAAGCTATTTGGCCACAAGACCCACTCTATGTTTATGCTCGTCAGGGTAACATTCGTTTAATTGAAGTTGATGCATCTCAAGCAATCTCTCCAAGAGCTCAAGGTGTTGCAGCTTTAATGTTGGATTCTGGCGAGATCTCACCTTATGCATGGTTAAACCCAACAAATATTTCTCGTATGGCTGCGATAGTTTCTGAAGACCTGCAGAAAGTGTGGCCCGAGCATGCAAAAATCATTGAGAAAAATCAGCAAGACTTAATGATTGAAGTGAGAAAGTTAATTAATCAGCAACAAAATACACTGATGGAAGCGGGAATTGATTCGGTGATATTACTATCGAGTGAGTTGGAAGATTTTGCTTCAGGTAATCAATTATTTGTTGTCGACCGTTTAACTAAACCTGAATTGGAATGGAATAACGAGGATATTCAGCAGTTACAAGCGTTACTTATGGATGACCCAAATACTTGGTTATTAACTTCTAAGCGATTAAGTAAAAAAATAAAAGATCTCTTACCTAAAGAGACGAAGATCCTAACGATTGATAGTATTGATCGTTGGGGAGGAAAGGGTATCGATAAAGAAAATCCTTTAGAGCGTTGGTATGTTGAGTTACCAATATCATCTTAAAAAGATACCGAATAGATAAGAAGCCGCAGCTGAGTTAGCCTCAACTGCGGTTTTTTAATTATTGGAGTAGCTGTTTTATCTTAGTTACAGGAACCGTTAATACTCGAATTTTTCGACTATTATCTTCCACAATGACCATCGCGTTTTCATTGTCTAGTTGATAAATATCTGAATAAGCAGAACCGCCATTAACTAATTGTATAGGTCCTTGCCAAGATGCGCCTTCATCAAAACTCATCCATAAGCCTAGGTTTTCACGACCAGAGTTATTAGCTAGATCTCCAATTGGGTTAGTAAAGAGCAAATAGTTAGAACCATCTGATTCAGTAAATCGTGTAATTGAGGCATCAACGGTATTTTTGCTTAAATTGGAGAACTGCTGATAGCCATAATTTTCAGGCATGTGCCAGGTCATCCCCCCATCATGGCTAATAAACTGATGTCTAGGTCCATAATTAATGTTATTGACCGTTTGGTTAAAATCAAGACGAGCAGTTAGTAAAATATCACCGTTATTTAACTCAACAATATCTGTTTCACTTGGTTCTAACGTCTCAAGGCGATTTGGTAGCCAGCGATAAGGAACTGGAAGATGGCTGGCCATATCCCACGTTACTCCTTGATCATCCGAGAAAACTGACGCTACGTTTAAAAAGTATTTATCAAGAGTTATTGCTGGATAAATAATACGACCATTATTGTTACCCGTTACTTCTGTTTGATGTTTAAGTTCAATACCGTGACCGGGTCCAGGGTTAACACTTGCGACACCATAGAAACTGTATGCTCGACCAGACTTATGCTTACTCCAACCTTGAGATTCAGGAGTATTGTTCATTTCGTTAGGATTAATGTCGGTTAAAGTTTCAGCATCATAATCAATAACGCGTTGTCCATTGACGTTTAGGTTTATATTCGCGATGTGAAGTCGTCCGTCATGGGCAGCATTAGTTTGACCAAATAAAATGTGTTTGTCTGCCGATGGTATGCCTGATAACGTACCGACAACTGCATCATCAATAGTTAATTGTGCCGTCTGAGTTACTGGGTCAAAATCCATGGCAACATTAATAAACCCTGCAATATTTTGAATTGTTGTTCTGATCAATTTTGCAGAATTTTGGTCGTCTAGGTAAGCAACAAGCCCATTCTCGTTAACGGCAAATGATATTTTATATTGCTTCGTACCATTAGCTACAACCAAATCATTATCTTTGCCGTTGTATATCTTTAATTTAGATTGTAGGGACCAACTGTTTTGTGAGGAAATTTCGTCAAGTGATTTGCTATAAAATTCAGAGCCAGACCAACCGACAATCTGTAATGTCTTTTCTTTAACATGGCTAGAAACATTTATTGGCGCTGACCAAGTATCATTTGCAACATCATAAGTACTATAAAAGACGCCACTTGCCATCCATGGTTTGATTTTATCGCCGTTTTGGGCTGCATCAGTTGGCCAGCGTACGTAAGAGACAGTAATAGTATCTTGCTGAGGGAGGTAAATTGGTCGAGGATCTGAAAAATCATATTCATCATTAAGGTTAATTTGTTCTGTCAAATTAACTTCAGGTCCCCAAGTACGTCCGTAATCTTTAGAAATACGAGTAATTATATCATTGGTATTAGTCACCGCTCCTGGGTCGCCACCTCCCATTCGTTTTTCAGCAAAAATAGCAACAGTACCAGGAGTTTGGCTACTTGTAACTAAAGATGGAATTCTGTCTGGAGTAGAGAAAACAGGGTCGCCGCTTATTGTAAACGTGATAGAGCGATAGTAAGCTTCACCTGCTTGTGAACTCGAACCATTTCCCCATGCGATCATATTTTGAGATGATGGGTGGCCTTGCCAATCACTTTTGATCAGAACGCCGTCAAAGAAAAAGCTAGCTGTTGGATTTGGGCCTGGATGAAAAACAATATCATACTTATGATAACCATGAACATCGTCACCTGATGCGAGAATAGTTGCGCCAGAACGGCCTTCAAATTCAGCTACTAAGTTTCCATTTTGTAATGAGATGATAGGTAAAAAGCGATGTTGTCCATTGGCATAATAATTAGTGATATAGCCACCACTGACGACACGCATCTCTGTTGATAATGTCCAGCCATAGCGAGTTGCTTGATTATTAAGTTCTGTCGTTGGGGTTATTGTCCAATTGGCTCTGCCATCATTACCGTTTACATACCATTCATCAACACCTTGATTTACTACAGCTTCACCATACCCTGAATTACTTAGATAATTATTCCAACCTTGTTCAATTGGTTCATCATTGGTTGGGTTATCAGAGGGAATAAATTGGTACACATGTGCAGCAAGAGGGGCAGAAAGAAAAGAGAGGATACAACCGGTTAGCAAACGTTTTTTGAATACACGCATTACATTAATCCTTGTGTAAATGGATGATCAAAATAGCTTTTTATACATCACTCTGAATGAATTTAAATGATTAATCTTGTATTACTAAGTGGATAGTCAACACCTCAATGTCTGATAAAGAAGTAAAATAAAGCTACTCTCAAAGAAATAAAACTTCAAATAATAATAATTGCAATGGAGATCTGCTCCACAAAATCAGTAAGGTAATATCACCAGTAAGTGATTTAATTTTTACTGAGTTTAACAAAGAAGAAATTTACGGTCTCATATCACATAAATCGAAAAATTTTATCGATATGATGGATATTCCTTATTGGATATAGGGTGCAATTTAATGACTCTAAGGAACCTAAATATTCGGTGAGGTGCTACATTTACCAGTAGGTGATTTATTTATCATATCAAGAGGGTAGGTTTATGCTAGGAGAGAACCATTCATTAGTTCACGAGTTTCCCGATTACATTGATACAATTTCCCATCTCAATCAAACTGATACAGCATTTGCTAAACAGTCGAAGCTTTACGATAACCTAGATAATGAGATCCGAAAACTGGAGCTTCGGGGGTCACCTATTGATGACCATGAAATGAATCTTATGAAAGCGGAACGAGCAGAGTTAAAAGATCGCCTTTACCAAACGATTATTTCAGCGCAGAAGTAAAAGGTAGCAGCTTACTTTTTCGTTACTGGGTATAAAGCAATGAGGCTCTTAAAGATTAAACTAAGAGCCTCAGTGATATGTCAGTTTTTAATACAAGCAAAAATGGCGTTACCGGATTGCTTATCCCAAGGAATGATCTTGTTGTAATCATGCTCAAGGATATGAACTTCAAAGTATGGTTCAAGTAGTGCTTTTAATTCTGGAAAACTTACCGCTACCATCGGATGTTGGTCTTGCCATACTTCCGTTACATCTTCTGTCGTTTTCTCAATGCTTAATTGTAAAGACTGCCTTTCACCTTCACCACAATAGTTCCAACCAGACTGAAAGGTGAAATTGCTATTCTCGAACTCTGCCGAATGACGCATAAAAGAACGATTATCAATTTTTGTTTTATCAACAGCATTAAAGCAGAACATGCCATTATCATTAAGTGCTGCATGAACACTAGCGATACATTCTTTTAGTTTCTCAATACCATCATTATAGTGGATAGAGTATAAGAAGCAGGTAATCAAGTCTTGCGGTTCATCCAACTTAAAATCACACATGTTTTGTAGTGTGAAGTTAGCGTTTGGACAACGGATTTGAGCCATATCTAGCATAGGTTGGTTAATATCGAGCCCCCAGCTTTGGTATCCCCAACTGGTCAAATGCTCTATATGAGGTCCAGTACCACAAGCAAGATCTAAATGTTTAGTACCTGAGTTGCCAAATAGTTGATGGATTCTGCGGATATTATAACTTTGCTCATAGTAGTTAATATCTGCACACATTAGGTCGTAGTAACCAGAAAGATCGGTGTATAAAGCGTTATATGACATCGATTGTTTATTTTAGATATGATTTAAGAATAAAGAGCGCGCATCATATAGTAAAGCTCAAAAATAGCGAATGTTTTTAGGTATAAAAATCAAATGCAGGTCATATTTTTTCAATTATCACTAATGATTTAATTTATTTATCGTGAAGATTTAATTATTTCATTGAAAGGATGATATTCTATTAATGAATCTATTTAACATGAAATTGATATTCATCTTAGTCAAAATTATGAAAATAGAATAAGCTATATCTAAGTTATATTTAATTAATGGTTTTATCTCTATTGTGAAAAAATTGATAACAGTATTTCAAAATGTTTTTTAATTGATTTTTTAAATTTTAATATTATTATGAACACTATTCTATAGCGGATATATCATACAAATATGACATTTAAGAAGTTTTTTACTCAGTTACTGGTTGGTGTGAGTTTATTAGGTTCTGCAACACTTGCTCACGCTGATGATCAATTTACTCTTGGTCGTACAATTTTATTAGAGCATGGAAATCTGGCGGCTAAAATTCCCGTACCAGCTTGTCGTTATACTAATGCGATTAAAGTTAAAGCAGAGCGTGATGTTCGTTTACGTAAAGTTGTAGTTCATTTTCAGAATGGTGAAAAGCAAACTATTAAATTTTATCGTGATTTAGATAAAAATGAAAAAACGGCATGGCGATACTTTGGCTTTCGTCGTTGTGTAACAAGCCTTGATGTTTATGGTAACTCAGAGCGTACTACTGGTGGCATCCGAGTTTATGGTCGTAAAAAAGACTAATATTTAGGCCTATATTTAGTTTTATCAGGGGCAGAGATTGATTCTCTGCCTTTTTGTTATGTTTCTCTTTCATAAGCAATAGATTACTTAGATTTCACAGTTAGTTAGGTGGTACTTTAGGGTATAATATGCGTTCTAGTGACGATAAGTTACTTGAGTGTAGGATTTGTTATACCGTTATTGGTATCCATTATACCGTGATTTATTATGAAATATGTTGTGCCTTTGTTGCTGATTATAATATCTTACCTTTTAGCTTTGGGGCTAGATTGTAACGAATATTCGATACTCTTTTCAGTTATTACTTTATTTTTATCCCTTTATCTATTATCAGCGAATAATATTGTAAAATACGGTGTGGTTTTACCTCTTTTTTTCCTTCCTATTTTTTATTTTTCATCTGGGATGCAATATGGGCACCCCAATTTAGGTGTAATTGCTTCTGTTATGGAAACAAATAATCAAGAAATGTTTGAGTTTTTAGGTGATATTCCTGTAATAAACTTGATATTAAATTTACTGTTATTTGTTTTATTTATTTTCTATTTGGTTAAAATTAAGACAGAGCCTGGTAAGTTGAAAATCGTTCTGGGTTTAGTTGTATTAATTTTTTCGCCTATATATGCTTTCTATCGCCATATCTATATTAGTGGTGGACACTATATTAAAGAACATCGAAGTCTATTAGCGAGTGAGACGCAAGCACCTAACTGGCAGATTCTTTCTGTTCAACCTAAATATAGAAACTATGTTGTTATCATAGGGGAAAGCATGAGAAAAGATTACCTCTCTGCTTATGGTTACCCCATTGATACCACTCCATTTCTACGGCAAACGAAAGGCCTGCTGGTGGATGGATATATTTCGACTGCACCTAATACAGCTATTTCTTTGCCTAGAACATTAGCGATAAGTGATGGTCTTCATATTCAACCTGCCGATAATTTTATTACGCTGGCTAACAAAGCTGGATTTGAGACCGTTTGGATTTCTAATCAAGGTTTCCTGGGTAAGTATGACACTGCGATTTCTTCTATCGCTGTTAGGAGTGACAAAAAGTTTTTCTTAAAAAAGGGGGGATTTAATAGTTCTAACCATTATGATTCGGAATTATTACCTATCTTCACTGAGCAGCTGGCCCAAAAATCAGAGAAACCAAGATTGTTTGTACTTCATTTAATGGGGTCTCATCCTAAGTTTTGTGATCGTGTAAAGCAGGATATTTATCATCTAAAAGATAAACAGCTTTCATGCTATCTATCGAGCTATCATGAAACAGATCATCTGATAGCCCAGGTCGTTAATGATCTAAAGGCGACTCAACAAAGTTTTTCTCTTGTTTATTTTTCGGATCATGGGCTTAATGATCACATTAAAGGTTCAGGATCTAAACTAACTCACGGTAATCAGTTTCGTTCTAACTATGAAGTTCCATTTGTAAGGATATCTAGTGATGATAAGCGCCATCATGTATTGAAAAAAACGATTAGTGCCTATTACTTTCTGCCGTTTTTCTCTCGTTGGATAGGTGTAGAGACTCGGCAACTTAAGCCGTTTAGCTGGAAGCAGGCAGGAAAAAATGTCCGTGTGTTCAATTGGAGTAAGATGATTCCTATTGATCAGTTGAAAGCAGATCCTGCTGATATTGTTAGTCAGAAGTCGTAGTTTACGAGTGAAAAAAAGCTGAGGTTGTGGAGGCCTCAGCTTTTTTTGTGACTTATTTTTGGTGTTGCTGGTTAGCTTGCCAATACTTGAGGTTTGCGGCGTACACTTGCAAGCAGCATATAAATAGCAGTAGCCAGTAATACAATAAAGAAGAAATCCATTAACCCGTTTGGTTGTGCCATAAACTGGTTTGCGCCAATAGGGCCTAGTGCAGAACCTACACTGTAGCTAAATAACATTACCTGTGTTGCAGCGACAATCTGTGAGGATTCTAATTTGTCACACGCTAACGTAATTGCAATTGGATAAAGGGCAAAAGAAGACATACCCAATAGCGCCAATGCTGTGATTAGAATATAAAAATCACTGGATAGGTGAGTGATACCCATAGCAAACACACCAAGCAGAGATGCTAGCGCAAGCAATACTGTTTTACTCATACGAGTTGATAACTGACCAACAATAGGTTGAATAACCATACCACCTAAGATAATTGCAGCCATTAAAACGCCAACTTGTTCGGTATTTAATTGACTTTGTTTTAGTGCTAGAGGCATTAATCCATAGATGGTACCCATAACAACGCCAGAAGTAATACAGCCAATAATAGCCGCTTTGCTGAGACGACTAATTTGCTTCAAAGTTAGTGGCTTATGTTCTGTGCAACTAGGCTGACCTTGACGAACAAAAAGGGGCGGTAGAATAGCCGCAAAGAGTAGGCCAAGAATCACACTAAATGGGCCAAATCCTTGAGTACCAAAGATACCTACGGCAAGCTGACCAATCGTTGTACCACCATATAGTGATGTCATATAGATACCTAGACGGCGAGCACGCTCTTTTGCGCTATCACCAATAAGTAACCATGACTCGACGACAACAAAAATACCTGCAACCGCCATCCCTGCAATTAAACGTGCAAATAACCAAAGATCTTTGTTAGGAAACATTGGTAAAGCAACAACGGGAAGCGCCAGTAAACTTAAAAATACAATAAAAGAGATACGGTGGCCGATTCTCGCAATGATCGGTTCGATCATCATTGAGCCAATCAGCAGACCAACGTAATAACTACTTGCTAACCAACTTGCATAGCTTGAATCGATTTTAAAGCTTGCAAGTGAAAGCGGCACAAGACTCATTAAGTAGCCTGATGCAACAGCAAAAATAGTTAGGCCAGCAACTGGCACGAAGATTCCGTTACTTTTACGGCAATCTAAAGTAGTGGTCTGTGTCACTACCGTATCCCCACAAATAAGAGTCATAAATAATAGATATAAACGAAGACAACCCAAACTTGATGCTTTTTTAAAAAATAAAAAACAACACAGTTTAGGTTATTCAAATCTATCGTTGAGAGTTGGTTTTCGATTGAAAACAGGTGGAATATGACGCTAAAAAAAACATTAGTAAAATGAGAAAAACTAATCCGAAATGCGGTTTTGATTCATTTTATTAATGAAAGCAGAAGATTAATTAGAGCTAATTGTATTGTTATGCTTGTTAGTATTATGGTTTTTTGGATTTATCTTTATTTTTCAATGTGATATGGTTGTTAGTTGTCATTATAAAACATTGTTTTAAAGTAAAATGGTTAGAGTTATAAACGATGATTTTCTAGCAAAACCCGTTAAGAAAAGAAAAAATTTATCGTCATAATAAAATTAGATGTGGCAGTAGCACATAGAATGATTAGCTAAAGTATAAAACTTCAAATAATACGAATTTATCATACCAATTCATAATCCATTCATCTTCTACTGTTATTATATTTTTAAAATTCTACTTTGAGTTAATATAAATGACTGAACAACCTTTTTTCCCTAAGCTTCATCGCTTAATTCACTGGTCATTAGCGTTTGCTATTCTTTTTATGCTATTAACCGTGGTTCTAAGATCAACATGGTTAGATAAAAATAGTGTTGCGGCTCTGATTCAATCAGGGTTGAGTAGTGATAATTTAACGATCACCTCTCAACAAGCGATAACTATTGCTAAGTCAATTCGTAATGAGATGTTCCAGTGGCACTTCATTGTTGGGTATGTCGTTGGCTTGTTGTTAGTGGCAAGAGCGTACTATTCAAAAAAAGTGGGCGTTTTTATGCCATCCCCGTTTAAAAAGAATACCATTCACGATCGTTTACAAGGCTTGCTCTATATCGCATTTTACTTCTTTATTGCTGCGGTTGTGGTAACAGGTTTAGCTATTCATTTTCTTGGTCATGACTTTATTTGGTATGCTCAATTTAAGAGCTTCCATAAATTATCATGGTGGGGAATCTTAGGCTTTATGGTGATCCATATCGGTGGTGTGATAGTCGCGAATGGCAAACATAATCGAGATACTATTACCAAAATGGTTAATGGTTAACTTAATATCTTCAACTCGAATTTTCTAATTTAGATATAAAAGAGTTACTTAGCCGTATATGCCTAAGTAACTCTTTTTTATGTCAATTAGTTCACACGGGCAAATCGTGATAAATAGCGACCGTCTTTAGCAAAAAAGACAATTTCTTTTGTAGTTTCATTGCTATTTCTATGTATTCGGATCTTGTTATCAATGCCTTGGGCAAAAAGAGTATTTCTATTTTGAACCATTAAAGGAATGCGAAATTGGCTGACTTTTGCCACCAGCTCTCCATCTTGATATACCACTTGTAATGGTACGCCTAAACTGTCCATGTAATTACCGATAACATCGACGTCATCTTGCCATGGTGCCAAATGCTTGATTGGGGGCATAACCTTATAAATAGGTAATTGCTTATTAAGTAGACGTACCAGGTCGACGCTGAATAGCTCAGTATTGGTGTTACTGAAGTTACTCAGGGCTACAATGGTCATTTGAGACTTAGGCTCATACATCAAAATAGATTTAAAACCATCAATATGCCCACTATGAGTGTAGAAATCCGTCTGGCCTATCTCTTTAGCAAATAAGCCATATTGATGCTGATACATTTTATCTAAGCTTTCTTGGTTAATGACTTGGCCACTAGCCAGAGCTCGACTCCATACCAGCAAATCTCGACTGGTAGAAATCAGTTCACCGGCAGACCAAGCGCAACCTGTTGGAGTAATATGAGCGTTCAATAACCCCGAGAGTTCATAAGACTTAGCTAACTGAAAAGATAGGGTTAACTTCATTGAACTGTCTTTCATACCTAGAGGCCGAAGAAATTGCTCTGTAATGTATTCGTGATAAGGGAGGCCCGATGCTTTTTCAATAATCCTACCTAATAAATAGTAGCCGTTATTACTGTAGTTAAACATTAGAGCCGGAGGGTAGGTTTTAGAGCTAGTAATAACGGGGTTGATTAAATTCTTTTTACTACAAGATTGAGTTGCATCACTCCAGTTAAAATCACGACCAATTCCCGCTGTATGATTCATCAACATACCAATTGTAATATTTTTACTTCGACTCAAACTTGGAAAATAACGTGATATTGGCGTATCAATAGAGAGTTTTTTCTGTTCGTTGAGTTTTAGTATAGCAGCAGCGGTAAGTTGCTTTGTAATATCCCCAACTTTAAAGAGATTGTTCTTTTCTATGGGACGTTGCATTTGTACATCAGCATAGCCAACAGCTTGCTCAAATAAGATCTCATTCTTTTTGGCTATGATGACGTTACCACTAAAGCGGCCGTACTTGTTTTGATGTGTTAAATATTCAGATAAAGCCTGATTTGTCGCTGCATCCAGTGGAGTGGCGTAAGAATTAACGCTGGTAAGTGCACAAAGAGACAGTGCACATAATCCGATTAAGCGTTTCATGGTTCCCTCAAATTTATAAATCCATTCCGCCAGCAATATAACACTTGTATTTGTAGTGATATTTAATGAGCTGAAAACAAAATAAATAAATGCGAATAACCGTATAAATATGATTAGTAATGCTATATTTGTTGCATAAAAAATTAGAGAGACTTAAAAGAGTCTTTCCAAAAAATTGGAATGTTTTGCTTAAAAGATAAACAGATTATAGGGTTTCGATATGTATTTAAGGTTATATCGGTTGTTAGATTCATATATAATGTGGCGAATAAAAACATTGCTACAATAAAGATCTTGTTGTGATGTGGTGCTATTAACCGTTGAGGTCTGTTTTCTGTGTTAACCGATTATGAATTAACTGCGCTTTTATTAAGTTTGAAAATAGCAGGCGTAGCTATTGTTTTTAGCTTGCCTATGGGAATTTTTTTAGCTTGGTTATTAGCGAGAAAACAGTTTATTGGTAAAAGTATTCTTGATGGTATTATCCACCTCCCATTGGTTCTGCCTCCAGTGGTTATCGGATATCTACTCCTAATTTCTATGGGACGACAAGGTTTTTTGGGTAAGTATCTGTATGAGTGGTTTGGGTTCACCTTCAGCTTTAGTTGGCGAGGAGCTGCACTTGCGGTCGCCGTTGTCTCTTTTCCTTTAATGGTTCGTTCTATTCGTTTAGCGATTGAAGGGGTTGATCAGAAACTGGAGCAAGCAGCAAGAACATTAGGCGCAACGCCTCTTAAAGTATTTTTTACTATCACATTACCATTAACGATTCCGGGAATATTAACCGGAGCACTACTGGCGTTTGCTCGTGCGCTTGGTGAGTTTGGTGCAACCATTACTTTTGTCTCTAATATTCCGGGTCAAACCCAAACGATACCTCTTGCAATGTACTCTTTTATTGAAACCCCAGGAGCAGAAGAGCAGGCAGGACGTTTATGCGTGATTGCTATTGTGATAGCACTCTCTTCTCTGTTTGCTTCTGAATGGCTGACCCGATTAGCTCGTCGTCGTTTGGAGGCTAGATAATGAATAAGAATATAACTAGCTTACAAATTAAGATAAAACAACAGTTGGGTGATTTAGCATTAGACGTTGCTGTGAACCTTCCTTTATCGGGGATTACTGCAATTTTTGGCCGTTCAGGAGCGGGTAAAACATCGTTTATTAATGTGCTAAGTGGTTTAACACAACCCGATGAAGGGGCTATTCATCTTGGTTCTCACTGCTTAGTGGATACGGCGAGAAAGCTTTGTCTGCCACCAGAAAAACGCAATATTGGTTATGTATTTCAAGATGCGCGTTTATTTCCTCACTATACGGTAAAGGGGAACTTGAACTACGGTTGTCGAGAAAAAGATCCTAATCACTTTAATGATGTCGTTAAACTATTAGGTATTGAGGCCTTGCTAAATCGCTATCCTGCATCACTGTCTGGTGGTGAGAAACAGCGAGTTGCAATTGGTCGAGCACTATTAACCAAACCTGATATGCTGTTAATGGATGAGCCATTAGCGTCACTAGATCTCCCTCGGAAACAAGAGCTTATGCCATATTTAGAACAATTGGCAAAGCAGGTTAATATTCCAATTGTTTATGTTACGCACAGTCTCGATGAAATCCTACGATTGGCTGATCATATGGTGATGCTCAATCAAGGGAAGGTCGTCGCTTCTGGTCATGTTAATTCTGTTTGGGGCTCTCCTGAAATGCGCCCTTGGTTACCGCCGAAAGAACAGAGTTCGTTAATCAGTGCCCGAGTTAACTACAATCATCCTAACTACGCTTTAACGCAAGTGATGTTGAGCCATAATGCTTTTTTATGGGTGAGCCGTTTATCTTTACATCGAGGAGAATGGGGTCGTGTCCGTATTTATTCTAATGATGTCTCGATCACTCGAGCAAAGCCACAACAAACCAGCATTCGAAATATTCTGCGGGCCCGTGTTGATAAGATCCATCATGCGGAAGATGAAAGGGTGGAAGTAAAACTCCGAGTAGGTGAAACGCATTTATGGGCCAATATTACTCTGTGGGCCATTGACGAGCTGCAATTACAAGTCGGTGATGAGGTGTATGCACAAATTAAAGGGGTGAGTGTAACTAAAGATGATTTGGCTTAATAAGTACTTTAAATCACTTATGTTCAAGCTTACACCTTAATATCACTAAGTAATAATGGATGAAAAAATAGCGCTAAGAGTTTTAGGTCTTAGCGCTATTTTTATAGTCCGGATTTGATAGTTCAAATAACCGAATTGAAGAGGTTATGACGTTGATTCTTGAGTGTCATGGGAGACACAAGGCATCAGTTTATGCAAGATGATATGAGTGGCCCATATGGCAATAGACGTTAATATTACGGCTACGACAATAGAGCTAAAACGATACAGTATCGAGAAAAATGCGTCTTTTTGCTCTGGAACCAAAGAGGTCGTTAATGGAACAGAAAGTGCTGACATGGCAGAAAATGCAATACTAGATTTAATACTCCCTTGTGCCAACCAAACACAGAAAAATCCTGCTGCAATTGTGTAGGCCATCCAGAATAAAAGCCCATTATCAATCCAAGTATATAATCCGAGTTGAATTATCATACCTGCACAGCACCCAAGAAATGTACCAATAATACGAATCTTGGCAGCTCCCATACTCCCTATTAGCGTCATTGGGGTTAAAACAATAAAGATAGACGCTTGAGCTGATAGAGAATCACTTAGATCACCAAATTGAAAAACCAAGTAAGCAACCATTGCAACTGTCCATCCCATTGCGGCTTGACGAACCATGCCATATTCATCTTTGGTCACTTCATTATTTACCGTAACAGGCTGCGGAGTCGCGCACTCTGGCTCGGGAAATAAAAAGTAAGCTAAAGCGGTAATGGGAGCCGTTGCTAAACCACACATCCAAAGATTAATACTAAACTCTTCAATATCAAAGAAGTTATAACTGGCGAAGTTTAATAAAATAGAGCCAATTAATAAGCCAGTGAAACCAAATAGATAGGTGCTTTTATGCTGCATAGCTACACATTTAAATAGCATCATAATTGCAACGGCCATGGTCATCAACAATGGATAAGGTTGGAAGAAGCCAACAAGTAAGCTAACTTGAACCGTGACCCATACAATCCCTAAAACCAACTGAACATGCAGTGGTGTACTCCATCTGTCTGCTTGTACTAACACAAACATAGGCAATAAGGCGGCGAAAAAACCATATGACCAGCCGAAGATCATACTAACGGCTAGCCCCATTGAACAGCCAAACCAAATCCGCATTGTTTTCATATCGGACTCCTTATGCTCTATTGATTAGTAGATGTAGTGGAATACACTCGCAATCCAAATTTCAGCAGAAGCCATAAATTGCCAAATTGGATTTTCAGTTGGATAAATAACAACTGTTGCCCGAGAGCCTACAAATAATTGTTTTGGCATTGGTTCTTCGCTTACTAAATTGACACGAATTCGTTGAGCATCACGAACCCAACGATTATTAACTTCAACTGTGGTTAATTGGCCATTTGGATTTTGTTGTGCAGAAGAGACACCAAAGTCACGACTGGCAATTTTGAAATCAAATACTTCGCCTGGTAGGGCATCATAAGTAACGTATGCGGCAGATTTATCATTAATGAGCGCGGTCGCTTTTTCACGAAAATCAGCTGATACCCACATGTTATCTGTCGGTATAAAAGTAAGAATCGGTTTATTGGCACTCGCCATCGTACCTTCATCTAGCTGCATATTGGTGATGACACCATTGCTAGGTGCTTTAACTTGGGTATGAGATAGGTCTAATTCTGCTTGCTTTAAAGCATTCTCAGCCGCATGGACCATAGTACTGTCGCCAGGAGTTGAGCCTAGCTTTGCTTGAATCACGAGTAATTGTTGCTTAGCTGCTGCAAGGTTAGAACGTGTTACTTTATCTTGAGCAAAAGCATTGTCACGCATGGACTGCGAAACTAAATTTTTATTAGCTAATTTTTGGATTCGATTATATTCACGATTTGCATTGTTATAAGCTGCTTGCGCCGTGGCAATTTGTGCTCTGGCTGCATCGGCTTGGGCATATAGCGCCGTTTCTTGTTCGTGAGCTTGGGCTAAGTTTACTTTAGCGCGCTCTACAGCAATCTGATATTTACTGTCATCTATAGTAAATAATAGTTCGCCTTTTTTAACGTCCTGATTATTTTTAACTTTTACCGATGTTACATTGCCTGATACTTCTGGAGCTATCTGTACAACATAGCCATGAACACGACTTTCAGTAGTTAAGGGTGCATGGCGATCAGCAACAATAATGTATGCTAAAAAGATTAAAAACAAAATGATAAGACATCGCATCCAACGGCGGAAAGCAGATTCTGCAGTTTGCATAATTAACTCGATTGATAGAGAAAAACATTCCAAACATTATAGAAATTGCTGACTCGATTAAATAGAATGACAAATATGACATTTGAGACCTAAAAGTAGGACAATGAAAGTATCATTTGATGATTTATACTTGTTTATGTTGACTGTTCGTCATGGCGGGATCAGTTCAGCTGCGAAAGCGTATTCGATGCAACGTTCAAAGGTAAGTCGTCGATTACAAGAGTTAGAAAAATCAATAGGATGTCAGTTACTTATTCGTACAACACGCCATATCGAATTGACTGAAAATGGTCGAGCATTGTATGAACAAATCAGTCAACCATTAACATCTGTCAATCAAGCGGTGAATCTATTAGAGAGTCGGCAAAAGGAGCTTCAGGGTGTTTTGCGAGTTGCTGTTCCTGCGGCATTAATCACATCTAGTATGTTTTCTGCTCTTATTGAACGTTATGCTCAAGACTTTCCAGGTGTTGCACTTGAAATAGAACAAAGGCAAGACAGTGTTGATTTAAAAAGAGAAAATATTGATCTTCAATTAATTCCAAATAATATCAAAGTAGTTAATTTAGATTATGTTCAACAAACGTTATTACCTTTTCCTTGTGTATTAGTCGCATCGCCAAATTATCTAGTCTCTAAACCCGAACCAAAACATTTTGATGATCTTTATGATCATAAAATACTCGTGAGCCGCTATAACGTTAATGCCTTGCCGGATGAGCTTAATAAACGTTTAATTTCTGATGATCTTCATCTTATTCAGCATATGGCGATAACGGGTCATGGTATTGCTTTATTGCCGTTAATATTGGTAAGAAGTGCATTAGAAGCAGGGGATTTATGTTGCGTATTAGCTGATGAGAAGCATCCAGAGATTAAACTTACGTTGGTTTATCCTGCTACTCAATATTTACCTGAAAAAACCCGAGCAATGGTTAAATTACTCCGAGATGTTTTTGTTCATGGGGTGGCGAGTTTGTAAGTTTTATATTAAAAACGCCGACGTGGGCATTCGTCGGCGTTAATGGACAAATCAGGCTACTGAGCTTTCTTTTCCATTGCTAGTCGATATTCATCAACATCATGGACCCATGAAGGTTTATTGATGTATTTTCCGATAGCAATAGCTGGAATAATAAATAAAAACATGGTGGTAGCTTCTTTCAAAAACGCAATAGCTTGAGCTGTATCATGTGATAAATAATTGAGTAGAGCGAGGGCGCAAGTAATGATCCCCAACATAACCAACACCGCAAATCCAACTAAGGTTAAACCAAGAAGTTCACGAAAATAGAGTTTAGACGCTTTCATTTTACCACTCCTTTACTGTGATCGCGGGCGCGTCTGGGGGCGGAGGGATCACAGAGGCTATTCAGTCCTAAGAATAATTACGCTGTTATTAATACTACTCTGATTGGAAGTGGGAGTAGTGATGTGGATCACAAAAATATTTTCATAATGATGAACGTGCTTAAATGCATAGTTTTATGAGATAAGAACATCATTTTCTAAGAAAAATAAATGAAAAATCACATACATAGTTAAAAGGCAAATTGCATACCTAATAATGATTTTTTCATCTCTAAAAATGCAAAATAACAAATCAATTAAATATTAATGAAATAAAATTCTTACTAAAGTTAACAGTGATAAGAGATATTATGATTTCTTAGTATTTTAGTTGGATAATTATGTACTATTTTCTGAAATAAATACCAATTGAAAATATTAAAGATCTTTTATCTGTTAAATAACGTATATTTGTATGATAGCTTCATTAAATATGTACTTGTTCAAATAAGGATATATTTATGAATAAGATTTTTGGCTTTTTTAAGAGCATGACTTTTCCTAGTGCATTTACCATCCTCTTTTCTATTACTATTATTGCGGTTGCATTTACTTGGATTATTCCTGCTGGTTCCTATTCAAAGCTGTTGTATAACACCAGCGATAAAATGTTGCAGATTACCTCTCCTGTCGGTGAAGTAACACAAGTTAATGCAACTCAAACTGAACTGGATAGGTTAAATATAAAAATTAATATCGATCAATTTACCTCTGGTGTAATACGAAAACCAATTGCTATCCCTGATACTTATGAAGAAGTTGCTCCAATTCATAAAGGGATGATGGATGTAACACAAAGCATGGTTGAAGGCACAATTGAAGCTGCTGATATTATGGTGTTCATTTTAATTCTAGGTGGAATGATCGGCATAGTTAACAAGACAGGTTCCTTTAATTCAGGCTTAATTGCACTATCTCATAAAACGAAAGGACATGAATTTCTACTTGTTTTTTCAGTGAGTCTTGTGATGGCTTTAGGAGGAACAACCTGTGGTTTAGAAGAAGAGGCGGTAGCATTTTACCCCATTCTTGTACCAATCTTTTTATCCTTAGGTTACGACTCTATTATTTGTGTGGGCGCGATATTTTTAGCAGGTTCAATGGGAAGTACTTTTTCTACCATAAATCCATTTTCTGTTGTTATCGCTTCTAATGCTGCAGGAATTCCATTTACAGAGGGGATTGTTTTTAGGACTTTAGGTTTAATCATCGCTTTTTCTGTTGTTATCTCTTATTTGTATTGGTACGCTAAAAAAGTAAAACAGACACCGTCTTTCTCTTATACCTACTCTGATCATGAAGCATTTGAAAAAAGATTTTTAGAAGATGTGAATCTTGATGCTCCCGCTCCATTTAATATTAGAAAAAAATTAATTCTTACTCTATTTGTTGCCGCATTTCCCCTAATGATATGGGGTGTCTCTGTCGGTGGGTGGTGGTTTCCTTCGATGGCCGCATCATTTTTAACTATCACCATTGTGATTATGTTTATTTCAGGTTTAAAAGAAAAAGAGCTCATTGATTCATTTATTAAAGGGGCTTCAGAATTAGTCGGTGTGTCCCTTATTATTGGCTTAGCAAGGGGAGTTAATATCGTATTGGATCAAGGTATGATCTCAGATACGATTCTTTTTTATGCTTCTAATATTGTATCTGGTATGGAAGGCAGTATTTTTATTATATCGATGATGTTTGTCTTCTTTTTGCTGGGCTTTATTGTTCCTTCCTCTTCAGGGCTTGCTGTTTTATCAATGCCAATAATGGCTCCATTAGCAGATACCGTGGGGATCCCAAGAGATATTGTGGTTTCAGCTTATAACTGGGGACAATATGCAATGCTATATTTAGCACCAACAGGGCTCATATTAGCGACGTTACAGATGTTAGATATGTCATATAATAAGTGGTTAAAATTTGTATGGCCTATGGTGCTCTTTGTCCTTAGCTTTGGTGCTATTTTGCTTGTGATTCAGGTGAAACTGAGTGGTGCCTAGTAACGTAACTATATAAGGTTTACTGGAGAATTCATTCTTCATGGTTTGATAAAGGTAGCGTGTCATTTAAGACCCAATGAAAAGCTTTCGCAAAGAGAGCTTTTCCATCTGTTTCAATAACTTGTCCATGTGAAAGAATAATTCGGTCAAAAGGCCAAGTAAGAATTTCTTGTAAAGACTGGCGCATTCGAGTTTTATTGTGAAAGCTCAATCGCCAGTAATAAGGCATAGCAGGGTTGAAATAACAACCATTGATTAAGCCTAATAAAATTGAAATAGGAGAGGTTCGATTTTTTAACCACACCAATGAATCCCCGATAATTAATGTACGAGACAGAGGGTCACAAAATATTACTTCTTCCATGGTGTCACTGCCTTTAAGGACGGTTTGCAGTAATTGTCCGTGCCATAAAGGTTCAGTTTTAGTGTTTAGGGTGCCATCAAAAACCAGATCAGAGCGTTTTTGTTGTAACCCTGGTGGGGCATAAAAATAAGCCGATGGATAAGCTAACCACCATTCAGATAAAAACAGATGGTGGTTAAGGTTTGGTGTGACAACCATTGCAACGTGTCCGAGCTTTGATAGCTCAAGTTGCAGTTGTGTGGTCAGTTGGATTGGCGAATGAATGAAGAGTTTCTCGTCCGCTAATTTAATGATGGTCATACGACTACCAACAGCAATCCCCAATTGTGAAAATTGCCCATCTTGGTACCAGATACGATCCTTCATCCATTCAATCATACAATTTCCTTATCGTTATTAAATCCCCATTAGACCAATAAGCTCTTCTGCTGTGGTTATGGCTTCCTGACGATTGGCAATTCCTAGCTTTTGATACAAATTACGGATATGAGTTTTAATGGTCGTTGCTGCAACATCAAGCTCTGATGCAATTTGTTCATTACTGTAACCTGAATAAATTAATCCTAAAACCTGCCATTCTCGTTGGGTGAGGGGGCTGGTGCGGATAAGCTCAGGAATATTGGGTAGCGTTAACAGTTTCTCGACAAAGTCTTCATCGAAATGAACAGAGCGTGTCCGTTCTTTATTATTCATTTCACGCAGTAGTTGCTGAGCTCGATACAATGCTAGATCGGAAAGATGCTGTTTTTGAATCAATTCATCGAGTAGTTTTGCCACAATTTCGGCATCACATAGGAAGTTACCAACCATGCCTGTATTATTAGTCAACAATAATGCATTTTTGAGTTTACTCAAAGCAACTTCTTTATTACCCATCTGTTTATAGATAACGGCTTCGAGTACTAGATTTCGGTTATTATCTGTGACTAGATTATGTTGCTGGCATGCCGCATCAAGCATATTCATAATGTCTAACGCTTGCTGATAATGGCCCAGATACATGTTGGCGCGAGCAATATTACGCCACTGCAGTTGCTGAAAGTGATTACATGCCTGTTGTGGTTGCTCTGCTTTTACTAAATAGTGCTCAATGGCTGTAATTTCGCCTTTTTGATGCCAATAAAGAAGGCTAGAAAACTCGCTGTTTGCCCGCCAATCAATATGAAAAGCAGAACGTTCCATTAATTCATCACATAAAGTTAGGTAACGAGCGGCTTTGTCTAATTCCCCACGAGTTAATGCGATTCGAGCTAACATTGAGTAAGCGTGTAAAGAGTAATTATCTTCAAAAGGCGCTAAAACATCTAAGCTTTTTTGTGCGCATTCTTCCGCTTCATCTAATCGATTCCAACACCATAAAATTTGAGCTTTTAGGCGTAGTACAAATTCATGAAGAGGGACTTGTTGTAAATGTTGTTCACGAATTAATTTGAAAGCTTGTTCCAGAAGTTCAAAGGCCGCTTGTACATAACCTTGTGCCACCAGTATTTCACTTTGTTGGATCAGAGCCCATAGAGCTTGGTGGTATACATGGTATTGACGCGCTAATTTTTCTGTCTGTTGCATCATAGGTAAAGCACGGTTTAGGTTACCGATGCAGTGGTGAACTTCACCAACAACAGAGGTTGCAACAATGCGACTGCGATAGGTATTTGATGGTAATTGCCCTAATGATAACTCAGATAATTCAAGGGCCTCTTGTGGATTGTTTTGGTTAATCGCAACTTGAGCGCGTAAGGCATTAAATTCACCTTGCAAGCCATCATCCAGAGTAATATTACGATGAGTCATTTCAATTTCAGCTTCGTTGAGCAATGCGCCTACGTCATCATATTGGTGCTGGCTTTGTGCTAACCAGGCTCGTAATAAAGCAAGACGAGGAGTGCTAAATAAAGCATCACGGCTTAGCGCACTAATTGCTCCTTCAAGTAATTTTAATTCACCATGATGAAAGAGTTTCCAGCCATGCTCGACAATAATATCAACAGTCAGCTGTTCATTTTGTCCTTTTAATGCATGGGCTAATGCTTGCTGTGGGCTATTTTGTTTCAGCCATGCTTGAGCTGCAAGAGTATGAAGATGATCTTGCTGTTCTGGTAACCGACTATGACGCTGGTGGTTAAGAAATTCTGCAAATAAGTTGTGGAAGCGGTACCAGTTATCATCGCTATCTAAGGTTGTTAAAAATAAACCAAAGCGATTTAACGATTCAAGTTTCGCTAGGCTATCACAATAACCTGTTAGTTCTGTTACTAATACAGCATTAAAGGTATCGAGTACCGAGCACTGTAATAAGAATTGCTGTGTTTCATCATCCAATTGATCAAACACTTCTTCAGCCAAGTAATCCCATAGATGACCGCGATTAAATTGAGCCATGGAAAGGGCGGATTGAGCCAAATGCTGTGGTTTTTGTTGAGCGTGGAGAGCAATTAATTGTAGCGCAGATGGCCATCCCTCAACTTGAGAGTGCAATGTGTGTAGCACTTGAGGTTCCACATCGGCTTTTATTCTTTGGCCAAAAAAGCGTTCTGTCTCTTCTTCATCAAAAGCAAGCCATTCGTTATCAACTTCAATCAGTTGATCTCGAACGCGAAGATTCGCCGTATTAAGTGGTGGTTGGGTGCGACTGGTTAAGACTAAAGTTAGGTTATCTGGCATATGTTTTAAAAAGAAACGCATGCCATCGTGAATGTCTTCATTGGTGATGACATGATAATCATCTAATACCAAATAAGTTTGCTGTTGGTAATCGGCAATTTCTGCAAATAACTCACCAAACAAAGTGGTTAGGCACGCAAATTGGCGACGTTCTGCCATAGCTTGAGTTTTAGGTGCTGCATCTGAAGTGCCACGGTTTAGCGCTTGAATCAGATAGTTAGCAAAGCGAAAAGTATCATTGTCGTTATCATCAAGGTTTAGCCAGCCCGTGGTTGGGTGCTCACTAAGCCATTGAGCTGCCATGGTTGTTTTTCCGTAACCTGCTGGAGAGCGGAATAAAACCAAACGATAAAATGGAGCATGCTCAAGGGTGGCTAACAGTCTTGGGCGCAAAATTGCGTTGTATAGACGGGCTGGGCGAGTGAGTTTCGATGGTATCCACATAATTCTTACTTCACTTATCGGTTGCCAGATAAACGACAACAGTAGGGATTTATTAAGATTTGATAAAAATGTGTCCTACATATTTATTCAAACCTAATTTATTTATGTTTACTTTACCTGTTTAGAGGCAAATTCGATGCGATATCTTTCATCTCAACCCTAAATTTATGAGTGCTGTCACATATCTAACCTATGCAACTAAATAATAACGGGCAATTTACACATTGTTCAATACTATAGATTGCATATGTACTTTTCAGTCTCCGCCCTCAAACTGCGGTGAATGTCACAAAATACAGGGAATTAACGTCACTACGCCCTTGCTACTCCTCCCTAATCTTTTCTTTTTAGGAGGATGTTTTTATGGCACTAAGGGCGCAGGATAGAAAGTAATCGGACTAATCGAAGAGTGAGATAGCAACATGACAACTCGTGCTCCAAAACAGCATTTTGACAAGGAATTATTCAAAAACGCCGTTAAGAAACATTTGTCGGCAACGTATGCGCAAAGTAGCGCAACAGCATCATCTCGTAGTTGGTACTTAGCTTTAGGTCGTGCTTTAGCTGAAATTAGTACTGAAGGTCTATTAACCACTGCGGATGCGGTCGCAAAAGCTAATACTCGCAGTGTGAACTACCTATCTTTAGAGTTTTTGATCGGTCGTTTAACCGGAAATAACTTAATTAGCTTGGGCTTATATGAAGAAGTATCTCAGGCGATGGAAGAGTTGGGCCAAAACCTAACGGATTTATTAGAAGAAGAACGAGATCCCGCGTTAGGTAACGGTGGTTTAGGTCGTCTTGCTGCATGTTTTATGGACTCTCTAGCAGCTCAAGAATACCCAGCCGTTGGCTATGGTTTACATTATGAATATGGTTTGTTCCGTCAATCGTTTGAAGATGGTCGACAAACTGAAGCGCCTGACGCATGGCGTGGTGTTGAAGGTTATCCTTGGGAAGTCGTACGTCCTGAGTTGACACAAAACGTGGGTTTTTATGGCCATGTAGAGCAGTATCAAAATGAGCAGGGTGAAACTTGCTCACGTTGGATCCCTGGTATGTTCGTTGAAGGCATCGCATGGGACCTACCAATTATTGGTTATGCAAATAAGAGCGTTTACCCGCTACGCTTGTGGGAATGTCGAGCACCAGCTCCATTTAATTTAGCTCGTTTTAATGATGGTGACTATGTTGGTGCTCAATACAGTCAGCTAGAAGCCGCTAATGTCACGAAAGTTTTATATCCAAATGATAACCACGAGCAAGGTAAAGTACTGCGTCTAATGCAGCAATATTTCCATTGTGCTTGCTCAGTTGCTGATATCCTTCGCCGTCATAATGCATTAGGTCGCGATATTCATGACCTTGCGAAGTTTGAATCTATTCAATTAAATGATACTCACCCAACGATTGCGATTCCTGAATTAATGCGCATTTTACTGGATGAATATCAACTAAGTTGGCAGCAGGCATGGGCTATCACATCAAAAACTTTTGCCTACACTAATCATACGTTGTTGCCAGAAGCTCTTGAAACATGGAGTGAAAATTTAATAGCACAGTTGTTACCTCGTCATATGGAAATCATTTTCGAGATTAACCATCACTTTATGCTGCAAGTGGAAGCACATTGGCCAAATAATAATGAAGTAAAACGCAAGCTTTCGATTATCCAAGAAGGGCCTCAACGCATGGTTCGTATGGCTAATCTTTGTGTTGTTGGTTCATATGCAGTCAATGGTGTTGCAGCTCTGCACTCAGAGCTAGTTAAGCGCGATTTATTCCCTGAATTTAACGAATTATTCCCAGGTCGTCTGCAAAATGTGACCAATGGTGTAACGCCTCGTCGTTGGTTGAAATTCTGTAACCCAGGTTTGTCTGCATTAATCAGTGAGAAAATTGGTACTGAATGGCCTGCGAAGCTGGAACAGTTATCTCAACTGGAGAAATTTGCAGATGATAAAGCGTTCCAGCAACGTTATATGGCAGTAAAGAAAGCCAATAAACAACGTTTTGCTGATTGGGTGCTTGATAATATGGGCATAGAGTTAGATACCAACGCCATCTTTGATGTTCAGATTAAGCGTTTGCACGAATATAAACGTCAGCACTTAAATCTACTTCATATTCTATCGCTATATCATCGTCTACTGAATGAACCAGAATTTGATATGCACCCTCGTGTATTCATTTTTGCGGCTAAAGCTGCACCGGGTTATGCGTTAGCGAAAGATATTATCTTTGCCATCAATAAAGTGGCAGAGAAAGTGAATAATGACGCTCGTTTAGGCGGTAAGTTGAAGGTTGTGTTTGTGCCTGATTATCGTGTGAGTTTGGCTGAAATTATTATTCCAGCGGCAGATGTATCTGAACAGATTTCAACAGCAGGTAAAGAAGCATCAGGCACAGGTAATATGAAGTTAGCACTAAACGGTGCATTAACGATCGGTACTATGGACGGTGCAAACGTTGAAATTCGCGAAGAAGTCGGCGATGACAACATCTTTATCTTTGGTTTGCTTGTTGATGAAGTGATGAAAACCTTAGAACAAGGTTATCAGCCATATGACTATTACCACAATAACGCCTTATTAAAAGCGGCTTTAGACCTATTACAAGGTGATGAATTTACACCAGGACAATCAGGTCAGTTACAAGCCATTCGCTATAACTTGCTTGATGGTGGTGACCCATACCTTGTTCTGGCTGATTTTGCAGATTATGTGAAAGCGCATGAACGTATTGATGCTGAATACCGAGACCAACAAAACTGGGCTCGTAAAACGATATTAAATACAGCATTAGTGGGTAAATTCAGTTCTGACCGTAGTATTCGTGACTATGTTAATAACATCTGGAAACTGACTGCGGTTCATCAGAAATGAGTTAAACCTATCTATAAATAGTTATCGGTATATAAGTGGCTTAGTATGGTTTCTAAGC
This sequence comes from Photobacterium damselae, assembly GCF_003026815.1. GTDB lineage: Bacteria > Pseudomonadota > Gammaproteobacteria > Enterobacterales > Vibrionaceae > Photobacterium > Photobacterium damselae. Next base: position 83,157 of record NZ_PYOG01000010.1, read on the forward strand.
CACTGCAATAATAATAAATTTGAATCGTTGCGATTGGGTTAGTCGCTAACGGAGATTTCAATGTTAGAAAATTCAGTACTAAAACACGTTGCTCATATGGCTGGTATTACAGATAAGTACATCAGTGCTTGGGGTGATGAAGCAACGGTTGAAGATGAAACATTAAGCCGTTTATTGGCTGCGCTTGGTTACGATGTTCGTAATGATGAAGCCTTATTAGAATCTGCGCGAAAGAAAAATCGCACCGAAGTATTAGCTCCAGTTAAAGTGATTCGTGCTGGTGAACCAATGCAGGTTGAGCTTCATCTTGGTGCCAGTGCTCGTGTTAGTGATTTCAGCTGGCGATTAGAAACAGAACAAGGTGAGGTTTTTGAGGGCTGGTTACAATCTCAATTGGTTGCTGATGAACGAGATGAAGGTCAACCCCTTGTTTTCGCGTTACCGAATGATCTTGCTTGGGGTTACCATAAACTGACAGTTTCACGTAAGCGTCGCAAATCACCTTATGAAATGACTTTAATTGTTACGCCAACTGCATGTTATAAACAGACTGCGCTTTTAAATAATAAAAAGCTCTGGGGTACCAGTGTTCAATTATATTCAGTACGTACTCAACATAACTGGGGTATAGGTGATTTTGGTGATTTAAAACAATTGGTTGCTGATATTGCGAAAAATGGCGGTGATTTTGTAGGCTTAAACCCTATTCACTCACTATTTCCTGCCAATCCTGAAGGGGCAAGTCCATATAGCCCATCATCTCGACGTTGGTTAAATGTTATTTACATTGATGTAAGTTCAGTGTGTGAATTTGCGCAAAGTGATGCGGCCCAACAATTGGTGGGGAGTCATGAATTCCAGCAACGTTTAGCTGAAGCTCGCCAAAGTAACTGGGTGAATTATAGTGAAGTCGCATGCTTAAAAATGGCGGCTTTGCGTCTACTGTTTGATACGTTTGTTACGCGTCATTTAGAGAAAAACACAGAACGTGCAAAACAGTTCTTAAATTTTGTCGAACAAGGCGGTGAAAGTCTACTGCACCAAGCGGCTTTTGATGCACTGCATGCGTTATTAAAATCTCAAGATGACACCATGTGGGGATGGCCTGTATTCCCAGAATCTTATCGTCATTTTGACAACCAAGCAGTACAAACCTTTATTCAAGAGAATCAGCATGAAGTGCAGCTTTATATGTATTTACAATGGCTTGCTGATTGCCAATTAGCTGAAGTACAGGAGTTGGCTGAAGAGAAGGGTATGGTGATGGGACTGTACCGAGACTTAGCAGTAGGTGTTTGTGATTCTGGTGCTGAAACATGGGCACAACATGGTGAGCTATGTCTGGATGTGAGTGTTGGTGCTCCACCTGATATTTTAGGTCCCCTAGGTCAAAACTGGGGCTTGCCACCATTAAATCCAGAGGTATTGGTTGAGCGTGCTTATCAGCCGTATATTGATCTATTACGAGCAAATATGCGCCATTGTGGTGCCTTGCGTATTGATCACGTATTAGGGCTATTACGTTTATGGTGGATTCCAAAAGGTGAATCGGCTAAAGCAGGCGCTTATATGTATTACCCAGTTGAAGACCTACTGGCTATCTTAGCGCTTGAAAGTCATCGTCATCAATGTACGGTCATTGGTGAAGATCTTGGTACTGTGCCAGATGAAATTATTGATAAGTTAGCGACTGCTGGTGTTCACTCTTACAAAGTTTTCTTCTTTGAAACCGCTGAAGATGGTGGTTATTTCTCTCCACGCCATTATCCAGACCAATCAATGGCAGCTTTATGTACTCATGATATGCCGACATTACGCGGTTTTTGGCATTGCGATGATTTAAAAATGGGCAGTGAGCTTGGTTTATATCCAGATCAAGATGCTCTGAACGGATTATTTGACTCTAGAGCAGAAAGTAAGCAAAGAATTCTTGATAGTTTGGATTGGCACGGTTATCTTTCACAAAACATTGGGCGCAATGCTGCATATGTACCAATGGACAGTAAGCTCAGTGAAGGTATGCAACTTCATCTGGCAGCTGGTGCCAGTGCATTATTAAGCTTGCAGCTAGAAGATTGGTTAGAAATGGATAAACCAGTCAATATACCGGGAACGGTTGATGAATATCCAAACTGGCGACGTAAATTGTCAACTACGCTAGATGACCTATTTACACGTCAGGACATTATCGATTTAACACGTCGTTTAACAGAAGCTCGTCAACAAGCGAGTGAGAAGTAAATTAGGAGTACCGCGTTGGACACAGGAATCGTGACACGCAGTGAAAAGGAATATATGCAGCTCGCAAGGGCTGCTTTTTCAGATCCATTTTCATTTTTAGGGCCGCAATACCACAATTTAGGTATTGCTCTTCGCGTTTGGATGCCAGGAGCTGATGCGGTTAGCGTTAAGACTCAAGCTGGTGATATTTATCCGCTTTCTCGTGATAAAGAAAGTGGATTTGTACTTGAAGGGGATCTGGACCTTACCTCTTCGCTTTATCAATTAATCATTAGTTGGCCTCAAGGCGAACAAACTATCAATGATCCTTACCAATTCCATCAACTCATTTCACACCCTCAAGCGTTAATTTCTCCCGAGCAAATGCACAGTGAGATGGGCGCTCAATTACTCAGTTTAAATATTGGAAATCAACCAGTTGCTGGTGTTCGCTTTTTAGTGTTTGCACCTAATGCATCGGCTGCCAGCATTGTGGGTAATTTCAATGGTTGGGACGGCCGTCGTCATCCCATGCAGCGCTTAGACGATGGATTATGGGGATTATTTATCCCAGGTCTTGAAGAGGGCGTACAATATAAGTACGAGCTAAAAGATGCTCAAGGTAATGGTCTTCCTCATAAAGCCGATCCTTGGGGATACGCATCAGAACAATATCCATCTTTTACCTCACAAGTGTACGATCAGCACCGTTATCAATGGCAAGACAAAACTTGGCAGACAAGAGCGGTCACTGAAAAGCATAAAGAAGCACTCTCTTTTTATGAGTTGCATGCAGGCTCTTGGCGTAAAAATGCAGCAGGGGATTTTCTCTCTTATCGTGAACTAGCAACAGAACTGGTTCCGTACTTAGTTGAGATGGGATACACCCATGTTGAATTAATGCCAATTTCTGAGCATCCATTCTATGGTTCTTGGGGCTATCAACCGATAGGATTATTCTCACCTACAAGCCGTTACGGTAGCCCTGATGACTTTAAGTATTTTGTCGATCAGTGTCACCAAGCTGGGATCGGGGTGGTATTAGATTGGGTTCCGGCTCACTTCCCATCTGATGAGCATGGTTTGGCTAACTTTGATGGTACTGCATTGTATAACGATCCAGATCCTCGCCGAGGCTGGCATCAAGATTGGCACAGTTATATTTATGACTATGGCCGCGATCATGTTCGCCGTTTCTTAGTATCCAATGCTTTGTTCTGGTTTGAGCACTATCATATTGATGGTTTAAGAGTGGATGCGGTTGCTTCTATGCTTTATTTGGATTACTCCCGCGAGCATGATCAGTGGATCCCTAACTGTGATGGTGGCAATGAAAACTATGATGCAATTAGTTTACTGCGTTGGGTTAACGAAGAAGTTTATCGCCACTACCCAAATGCGATGACAATTGCAGAAGAATCAACGGCATTTCCTGGTGTTTCTCGTCCTACAAGCATGGGAGGGTTAGGTTTTGGCTTTAAGTGGAATATGGGCTGGATGCACGACAGCTTATCCTACATTAAAGAAGAGCCTGTTCATCGTCAGTATCACCATAATACGATTACCTTCCCATTGATTTACGCCTTTAGTGAAAATTACGTGTTATCGCTATCACATGACGAAGTGGTATACGGTAAAGGCTCACTCTTAAATAAGATGCCAGGTGATGAGTGGCAGAAAACGGCAAATCTACGTGCTTATTTGGGCTATATGTATGGTCAGCCGGGTAAAAAACTCAACTTTATGGGTACTGAAATTGCGCAAAGTGCAGAATGGGCTCATGAAGGGCAATTAGAGTGGCATTGGTTGCAATACCCAAGGCATGAAGGTGTTCAGGCTCTGGTTCGCGATCTTAATCATCTGTATCAAGATTTACCTCAATTACACCAGCTAGATTGTGACCCTGCTGGGTTTGAGTGGCGAATGCAAGATGATGCTGAGCGCAGTATTTTGGCCCATGAGCGCTTTGATGAGCAAGGAAATAAAGTTTTAGTTGTAACGAATTTTACACCGGTTCCCCGTGAGAATTACCGTCTAGGTGTGCCTCAAGCGGGTGAATATGAGTTGGTACTCAATACGGATTCACCTCAATACTGGGGAAGCGATTACGCTATTTCTAATTTATTACCAACAGAAGCGATCCGTACTCAAGGATTAGAACAATCGATTAATCTTACATTGCCGCCATTAGCCACGGTATTTTATCGATTTAATAAAGTGTAATCTGAGCTCTATTTACTATGAGTTAGTGCACCTCCTTGGGCTTATGGTATGAGAAATAAAAAAACCTCACTGTAAACGAGTGAGGTTTTTCTCTATTCTAGCTTTGCTTACTGAATTACTTAAACTCAGCCGCACGCATACGGTTTAGTACCGCCATTATTTCCATAACACGTGGTTTTGCTAGATCGCCGTAACGAGGCATCATTGTTGCCCAGTTTTCATTTAGCATCTGCGCAAACGCACGAACTGGTGCTTTTTCCCAGCCTTTATTCTGTGCCATCATAAACCACAAACAACCAATAGCATGAAGCTGACTTTGGTGTGCAATTTGTTCTAGAGCTTGCAGATCAACGAACTCACGACCAAAACGTAATGAATGTTTGTTCTTCGCTTGAATACGGAATTTGCCTTCTTCTAGCATTAATTTCAATGCAGAGCGGTTAAGCTGACGAGTACGTGGACGAGCGATGGTCTCAGAGCCTTCAAAGCTACGGCGAGTAGGGTGTGAAGCTACAACTTGACGCGCTTTCTCTGTTACATCAATCGCTTCGTAGTTATGCATTTGAATCACAGTATCAGCAACATCTAAGTAGTCACCAGAACCACCCATAATCAACATTACAGATACATCAAGTTGATCACGAAGAAGAGCGATACGATCCACAAGTGGTGTAATTGGTTCTTCATCTTTTGCGATCAAAGCCTGCATACGCTCATCACGAATCATAAAGTTTGATGCTGAAGTATCTTCATCAATCAACAGTGTTTGCGCGCCAGCTTCTAGAGACTCTTGTAGCCAAGATGCTTGAGAGGTAGAGCCCGATGCATCTTGAGTCGAGAATTTGGTTGTATCTTTACCCATTGGCAAATTGCTAATGTATGGAGAAAGATCCACATTATGAACACAACGACCGTCTTCCGCACGAATCTTGGTTGCCGTTTCATCCGTTACAATGTACTCACGGCCATCCCCTGGAATGTGATCGTAAACAGAGCTTTCTACCGCGCCAAGTAGTGTTGATTTACCGTGGAAACCACCACCAACAATCATTGTGATACCTTTAGGGATACCCATACCTCGGATTTTACCGTTATGTGGTGTATCTAGCTCAATTGCAAGCGCATCTGGGCTCTTAAACGGAATCGCATCAGGCATTGGTAATTGGCTGTTACCCGCAAGGCGAGGCAAGATACTGCCATCAGCAACAAACGAAACCAAATTATGTTCTGCTAGTTGGTTACGAAGTGCTACTTGGTTTTCTGCTGCTTCACAGTGACGTTGTAACTCTTCCATTGGCAATTCGCGAGCAATTGTTGCACGACGAATGATTTTTGGCATGTGGAAAGTTAATAAATTCAGTGTACGCTTAGCAATGATCGTGCGGCCATCTGATGGCAAGTTAACACGAAAACGTAGTTCAATACCTTCATCATCAAAGACAACAGCAGTGCGGTCTAAAATCACTTGTCCTGGGCGATCGATTAAGATGGCATTCTCATGCTGTGCTAATTCAGCAAAGAAACGTGCCATAAAATCGCGGGCAGCACGTTGATAATCAGCTGATTTATCACGTAACCATTCAAGATCTGTTAGCGACCAAGCTCGGCGAGCACGTACTCGAGACGCGGGAGCGAATGGGTCTGTTTGGACCGTATCGATAAAGAAATCAAAATCAACAAAATGATATTCGCCACGTAAGCTAGAATAGCTACGGTAGTTATGACGGTCAATTTTATGAAGTTTTGCTTCAAGTAATTGCATAGCGCCTCGATGTAATACGTTTTATATAGGTTTTGGGGGCAGGATATTACACTAAACTCATGATATTTGCATGTAAGTTTGATAACTGAGTTGCTTGAAAAATAAAGAAAGGCCGAAAACTCTATAAAGTAGAGGTATTCGGCCTTGATTCATCAATTTATCTAGCTTATATATATCGCTAGTGGCGAGGAAGAGGTAAGGTTAATTCAGCCTTTAAGCCACCTAATTTGCTACGGCTAAGCTTTAATTGACCTCGATAGCTGTGGCAAAGTTCGTTGACAATATTTAAGCCAAGCCCTGTACCAGGAGTGCTTTCATCTAATCGGACTCCTCGTTTTAGAACTTCGCTAAACTCATTATCAGCAATACCTGGGCCATCATCTTCAATGACAATAGTCACAAAGCCGTTATCATCATGCAGCTTATGTACTCGAATTAAACTACTGGACCATTTGTAACTATTTTCAATAAGGTTACCAAGCATTTCATCCGTATCTCGTTTTTCAACTGCGATCATTAACTCACTATCAAGCTCGTTAACTAAAACAACTTCTCTAGCCGCATACACTTTATCCATTGCCATCGAAATAGCATCTACCCGAGGAGCTGGGGCTGTTTTTAGACCAAGAATATTGGCCGATCCTGCCATTCGTGCTCGACCTAGATGATAGTCAATATGCTGTTGCAGTTGTTCGAGTGCTGGACGTAGCTTAGCTTGTTGTGTCGGCTCCAATAGTGCGACTTCATTGTTTAGGATCGCTATCGGTGTTTTTAAAGCGTGCGATAAATTACCAGAGTGATTTCGTGCCCGTTCTAATACTTCTTGATAGTGGAAAAGAAGAGCATTGAGATCATCAACTAAAGGTTGGATCTCAAGTGGATATTCACCTGTAACCGTATTGATATTACCGGCGCGAACCTCTTTTAAATTACGTTGTAACTTACGAAGTGGCCAAAGTGACCATGAGATTTGCACGGTAATGAGAATCAAGATCCCTATCACCATAATACCAAGTAGAGCCCAGACTTGATGCGTTAGCTCTCGTATCGTTGTTACTAATCTATCTTGATTAATCGCAACCATAAGGTGAACAGGGTGATCACTTTCAGGTAATAAGAATTTACGTTCAACCACGATCAAAGGCTGTTTTTTCGGCCCTTCATAACCAGATTTTTCGTTACCGGTAATGGTTGTATCCCACAGTGAACGAGAACGTAGCTGTTTTTTGTCTAGGTTTAATGTCCAATAGAGGCCACTGTACGGTGAATAAAATCTAGGGTTACTCAGTCTACCTTGTACTTTGATATGACCTGTCGGTGTTAGGTCGATCATACCCGTTAATTGATCTAAATAGAGGTAGAGTTGAGTTTTTTCCTGTTCGATAAGATAGGTTTTAATAAAAGAGGGAACAAGATAACCCGTTAGCAGTGATATGACCGATAGCCACACAGCCGCTGCAATTAATAAGCGGCTGCGAATACTTCGACGAGGACGTTTATTTGGCATTGATTCGGTATCCTAAACCTCGGACAGTCTTGATAACATCAGTGCCTACTTTACGGCGAATACGACCAATAAAAACTTCAATGGTATTTGAGTCACGGTCAAAATCTTGTTTATAGATATGCTCGACTAACTCTGTACGTGAAATCACCTTATCTTGGTTATGCATGAGATAAGAAAGCACTTTAAACTCAAGCGCGGTTAATTCTACGGGCTGACCATGGAAAGTAACTTTAGAGCTGCGAGTATCTAATTCAAGTGGACCTGCTTGAATTACAGGGGATGTGTTACCAGTAGAACGACGTAACTGAGCACGTAAACGGGCAACCAGTTCTACCATCTGAAATGGTTTAGTAAGATAGTCGTCGGCACCGGCATTGAGTCCTTCAACACGTTGAGTTAGTTCACTTCGCGCGCTTAAAATCACAATAGGACAATCGACATTTTCTTCTCGAATACCTTTTAGTACGGTGATGCCATCCAGTTTAGGCAGTCCTAAATCCAGTACGATGGCGTCCCAAGGTTCTGATGTTGCACGATATAAAGCATCAATGCCATCTGTTGATAGTTCTGCTACCCAACTGTTTTGTTCAAGACCTGCAACAATTTGTTCACCAAGTTGGATTTCATCTTCTACAACTAGAATTTTCATTGGGTTAATCCTTTTAGAACGTGTTCAAGGCCACGTCCTTTAATTTCAATAATGCTGAGAGTTCGAGCGTCATACTCGACTTTTATAATATGATTGTTGGGATCAATCAGTTTAAGTTCATATACCCACTCATCATCATCTTCATCGAGCTCGACTTTGATAATGCGGCCATTAAGTTGTTTTGCTACTTTGGCTTCAAGCGCTGAGTAGGGTTGAATAAGCCCCTGATCGACGGCGGCCATTACTTCATCATGGTCTTCGTCAATCTCTAGATTTGGGGCGGCATGAACAACAAACGTGATGCCCAGCAAGAAACCCAACAAGTATTTATAACGATGATATCTTTTCATAAGACAAATAATAGTCAACGAGCCATGAACAGAAGATGAATAATACATTTATGTTGCCAATCGCATTAGTTGATTGGTTATCCTCGTTATTATGGCGATTTACCACCGAGGATACTTGCTACTTTGCGTGATTTGTCGCACACTTTCAAACAATTAAAGAGATAAACTTCGTGTTATTCTAAGTTGTTATCTCACATTTATACTGACAATCAATAGGCTGATATCTCATGGCTTCTAGCGCACACGCACTTCACATCTTAGTTAAACATAAAGAATTGGCTGATGACATTCTAGAGCAGTTAAAGAAAGGTGCTAAGTTCCAAGACCTTGCAAAAAAACACTCAACTTGTCCATCTGGTAAAAAAGGTGGCGACCTGGGTGAATTTCGCAAAGGTGCAATGGTTCCTCAGTTTGATAAAGCCGTTTTTTCTGGTAAAGCGATTAGTACAAGCCAAGCTTTAAAGCTAAAGAATAATAACTTGCGAGGTTTGATCCCAGAGCCAGTAAAAACTAAGTTTGGTTGGCATGTAATCAAGGTTCTATACGTGTTGTAAGTTACTAGTATGACCGTGCTGTCTTTCAAGGTTAAACGATTATTCCTCAACTAGTTGAAAGCCAAGTTTGGGTGGTATATCGTGAAAACTCTTTGGAGAGAGTTATATTTCTTGTTGTAGAAGAGGTACTAGAACACCTCTTCTCTTATAAATGTAAGACCTAACTAATTGTTTCAGTTTTCCATTTTTGACCAAAAGCGACTCGATCTTTATCTAGTTTAATGAACTTCGATTTTTCAATTAAATCTCTTGTCTCATCTTTGTATTTGGACACTTCATCAATCGAGATGAAGATCTGTTTATTGAAACTAGCATAAGTAGCTATAAGATTTTCAATTGATGTTACATCCATATTTTTGAAAAGTAGGCTGTCATGAATAATAGCTGGCAAACAAGTTTTCTCTAGTATCGTAAGGTCTAATGAAATCATGTTTGCAAATCCCTTTCCTGTGCCTCTATCATCACCTCGATAAAACACATAGTCATTATCTAAGATACGTAGTTCTGGGCTAATAGGGTTACCTAAGTAGATTTTTCTTATGTACTCAGTTAAGCCTTTATTGATTTCAGTTTGAATGTTATCGATTGATTGTACCAGCGTTTCTTTTATTTCTGTTTTGATACTCTTGATTTTATGTGTAGCCTGATCTTCTTTTAACCAGAAGTCATTTTGTTGTGACAACTGCTTTTCAAGACGATCTAATTCAATCAATTTCTCAAGTAAATAAATTGAGCCTTCTTTGGAGTTAACTATTTTTAGTAGTTCGCTATCTATTTTTCCAATTTCAATGTCTAGTTCATTAATATTTTGGATTAATGCTAGTTTTTCTTCATTTAATTGTTCTCTCATAATTTTGCTGATGCCACAGTGGAAGGCATCAACTTGAGACAGTCTTTCTTTATCAATTTCAGGGAAAAAATCGACTAATTCATTAAAACTTCTGCTATTTTTCAGCTTTGTTTTTGAAAGGTTGTCTTCTATTCTGCTTAGACTAGTATCTAATTTAAATTTCAAATCAACTAGAGTGTCTTTATTTCGTTTCAATTCAGCATTTTTACTATTTATTATTGACTTTATATCAGTAACATTAGCCTCTAATGCTGATTTAATAGAAGTGATCTGTTCATTAATTTCATGAAGTTTAGCTTCATTATTTTTAAAGGTCGTTTTATTAATCTTGCTTATAACGCCAGTATTAAATGTACCTTTAATATTGTTTTTATTTTCAGTTTCAGTTTTTTTATCTTGCTCTAATTTTGATATTGCATGGTATTCGTTAAATAGCTTGAGGATTCTTTTGCGAATTGATGCCCAGGTTTCTTTAGGGAAGTTATCTAATGGCCTCTTGTCATTATAATTATCTCTTTGATATACCCTATAAAATGCACTCACACATTCTCGAAAGCTCAGCTCAAATTTATCAATACCATAGCTATTTTTGAGAAAATTACGATACTCTTCTATAGTTAAAAGTTCTTGTTCCTCAACATGATACACACTGTCACTAGAGCCTGTATTTCGAACAAAAGAGTATGTTTTATCGAACTCAAAGGTGACCGCTAAGTCAAAGTCTTCTACATTTTTGATTACATCATCACACTTAGTGGTAAAGTCATCACCACCGAAAGCGAAATCAATCAACATTAAAATTGACGACTTTCCAATTGAATTGTGAGCATCATCTGCACCTACAACAGAGTTTAAGCCGTGTTGAAAAGTTAAGGTAATATCGATGAGCTTTTCGCAACTTATTGATTTAAGCAATTTTAATAACTCCGTTATCTAAATCTACGTCTATTTTGTTTAATGCAAATAAAACGTCTAACGCTTCGATGAAGTCGGGTATATCTACAAATAGTCTTTTGTTCTTTGTATATAGCTCTGATATTTGAGCATCATTATTGATTTTTGGTAATAGCTTCGCGGCTTTATAAATGACGCTCTCATCAATGGATATTATTTTATTCGGCACTATCATTTGAGAATATCTCGCAGTGTTGAATGAAGTAGGAGACTAGCACTTCAGCCTTTGTTCTTTCTTTGATCCCAGTATTTACCATGAACCAATCACACATCTGCTCGAAAATATCGTTTTGGTTGAAATCTTGAAATAATAACATGCTATAGTAGCTTCTAACTTGATTACATATTACCAATGAACTTGCTTTTCTCTGCATCTCAAGTCTCTTTAGCGACTCTTTAATATTTGCAAAGTAGTTCACAACAAACATGCTGACTTTCATCTCATTTAATTGACCAAAGGTATCATCTGTCTTATCTGAAACTTTTAATGCATCAAATGAAAGTTTGGTATCTTCTAAAGTACTGGCGTCTAGTTGGTCGATTCTCTCTGCGACTAGAGCAATATCTTTATGTAAAGTTTGGTTATCCCAAGTGTCAGTCAAGGCTCTTATTTTGTTAATCGCTTTTTTGACTTCAACAAGATGCCGATATTCTTCAACAGTTTTTTGAGTATCGTACATTTTGTGACATTCTTTACATAAAGTGATGAAGTTTCCTTCGGAGTCAATGTCATCACATAGCCTCTCTTCATCTTTGAGTAACTCTAACTCTCGCTCTGTGGCGTTTAGCGGGTAAATATGAGCCACATCAAACACACGGACAGGTACATTTGGTGCTTTCCTTTTGATTAGATTTTTTCGGCACAAGGGGCATTTCCCTTGAACTTCTGCAACGAGGCTCATTTTGACGGTTTCAGTAACCTGTGCACGCCTTAACTTGTTTGCCAATCGAGTAACACTCCCCAGAGAGATTTATAGGTAGCTATTTGGGGTGAGGTATATGGCCTCTATCCCCATATCTGCTATTCTATCTTACGGTAAAAGTATTTTCAAAACATGCGGTTAGTGTATATTTTTATCCGAAATGAGTATTTTAATATTCATCTATATTGTTTCCATCCTAACAACCGAAACGTTGGTTATTCCAAGCCCTGTTAGCGTTTCATAGTGCGTTTGCTGATCGTCTGGGTCATAGTAAGTAGCAACCCATTTCGCATCGGTTTTGACTGATCCTGCTAGCTTTTTGAAGTAGGGGAGATCTACTTCAGCTAATGAGTGACCTAAAATGAATACTTCATCCACATTGCCAAGACCTGCAAAGAAATCTTCGTTGTTTTTGATTATCTGTTCTGTTCCCTTAAACGTTGCAGAAAAATATTGATTGATAACATCCTTTCCACGCTCGTATGAATAGTCATATTGATCAGACTGATATTCCATCCAATGCTCTAAGTCTTCTTCACTCAATCCAGCTGGTGGTTCAGCTGGTTTCTCTTTGAAATTTTCAGGATCTACGCCATGACCAAGTATTAACTCTTCAACATCCTCATCAGCTTTCTCATGAATGAACAATACATTTTCAACAGGAACTTCGTAGTATTGAGCAAGTGTATCCGTGTAGTTGAATGTGAGGTAAACAGCGTCTCTATCAATGTTTATAGCTCGACTGCTATCAAACTGAGGAAACTGTACTGCCAAAATGAATTCTTTGAACGCCTTATACAGTTCAGTGGTTAGAAGCCCAAGTATTCGCTTCATCTCAATTTGAAGCGTGTATCGGCCTCTGTCTCGAAAGTCATCGGAAGCATAATTTGGCATTGCATCCATATTGGCTGCTAAGACCGAATCTTTATCAAGTAGCGACATACTCGTTTCAAATTCAGACCATAAAGGGTCTGAGATTGATGTAGGGTCGTTTGGATTTAGGTCTCTGAAACCGTAGTGATCAATCAGCAGTTCGTATGTTTCCCAGTAGTTATTTTTAAGATAGAGCCCAAAAGATGTATATCGGGTGTCCAGTCCATGATGAACATCAAAGCCATTACCAATTATATATAGTTTCATGTTATTCACCGTTAATATTTAGTCTTTGAGGCTAATGACTTCGGAGTCTTCATCAGTCAGCTCGAAATATGTATCTTGGAAGTAAAGCTTTTCAATATATGTATTAGCTTTTAATCTGCTGTCATAAGCAAGTGCTAAGTGGGCAGTGTATGTTTCTTTGTGTTTTTATTTGTAGCTATGATATTTATTTTTGGATTAAAGCCTCAAAATTAGTCATTCATTTTGCTCTCAATAATTTGTTGCTTCAGACTGAATTCCTATCAAGGTAACGTTTAATAGAGAATTCGAGTGGATATAAAGGAATATTGTAATATCAATGAATATAGACTTAGTGAGCGTTCTGTTAATGCGGTTCATCAAATAAATAATACCGTTGAACTTGGTAACTATACAGCAACATTTGCAGCCGCTTTACCATTGGTTCAAATATTCTCTAATCCAACACCTCATGAAGTCATTAAAGAAATTACAACATATGACTGGGAAGAATTTTCCTCAGGAATGATGTCTGTTAATAAAATAGTAAGACGGAAAGTTGAAACTATCGCTGAGCAAGAAGCGTTTTTTGGCGATGGACAGGATTCTACTTTTTGGAAGTGTGTTACAGAGGCCGTAAGATGAAGAAACTAGCAGCATTAATTGGAATTTTCTTTCCTATAGTAGCTATTTCTACGCCATTAAAGATGGCTGAAAAGAATTATTTTCAACAGATAGAATATTGTAAACAACAGAAAAGAAGTGTGGGGAATATTTCTGATTCTTGGTTTAATGCTCAAGACTTAGCTAAGAAGAAAGCAATAATTTTTAAACTATATCAACATGCTTATCAGCTTTGTTATGAAAATGAAGAGCGAGAATATGCATATCAAGCTGTATTACTTGCAGCAGAATCTGGCGACAAGTCTGTTTTAGATTCTATAATTCAGCTTAAAACGCCATACAATAAACAAGATTGGTCAATGTTAACATTGGATGATGAGAAGGAAATTCAACGTTTATCTGAGACTGAATTATTTAAAACGCCATTTGATTTATTTAGTGTGACGCTAAAGTAAGATATGTATGGTATAGCCCATTGAATAGCAAGGGTTAAGATAGCAATATGGCTGAAGATAAAAATATCGAGATAAAAGTAACCATTCGTCCATATCAAGAACAAGATGCTGAACATTTATGGTCTTTGTTATTTAATACCATCCGTAGTGTTAACATTCGTGATTATAGTCAGGAGCAGGTCGAGGCGTGGGCTCCAAAGCCTCATAATGCTAAAGCTTGGCGAGATCGTGTAAATCAAACTCAGCCATATATTGCAGAGCTAAATGGGGTCATTGTGGGCTTTGCTGATCTTCAATCGGATGGGTTAATCGATCACTTTTTCTGCCATCACCGATATCAAAGACAAGGCGTCGGCTCGGCACTAATGGCGCATATTTTTATCAAGGCTCAAGAGCTGGGGTTACAGAAGCTGTATTCAGAAGTAAGTATCACCGCAAGATCATTTTTTGAGCAATATGGTTTTAAAGTTGTTACAGCACAGAAGGTGGCACTACGAGGTATAGTACTTGATAATTTTCTTATGCAAAAAGTGTGATTAGCACAAAACGATCCGCTATTTAAATAGATAACTTATCGCTTTGTACTTTACGGTGTTTATATAACAATATTACGCAACGCGATGACTTCGATGATCAGCAATACTTTGATCACAGGTGTTACGATCTCGACAGTGCTTATAAAGCTGTTCTGTTTCAGTTGGACTATTATGGCGGTTATCATGATCACAAGAAGAACACCCTACCAACGTTAAGAGAACAGCACATAAAATAATCGGCTTCATGACATACTCACTCTCAATTTTCCTTCTGAAATTCTATCTAACTTCTGCTATAAAATAGATAGCAAACAAAATCTGTAGAAAACACAGATGCTAATAGGAAAGATTTTTAAAAACAGAATGTTAATGAGACATAATCCACAGATTCTAATCTTTTCTTCTTCTTTTTTTCCTTGCCATCTACAGTATTAAATAAGGGAGAAAAAGGAGTGAGGTTGGAATGAAAGGATTTATTCTAAAAGCGGTAAAAAGCGCAATATTTGCATCCATCGTTGGAAGTAGCGTGGTATTTGTCGGGATTATTGTCACTATGATACCTCATCACTTACAACAGCTTGCTTGGCTAATGAAAGGGGCTTTAGCTTATTACTTGTTTGCAGTGGTATGTTCTATCTTAATGCTATTTGTCTTCACACCCATGTATTGGTTATTACGCCAGTTAAAATGGAATAGCTATGCCTTAGTGACGGCTTTTGGTGTGTTTCAAGTATTCCTCATTTTCCGATTTCAAATTCCAATCAGTGAAATCTATTTCCCTATTGCTGGTGGGATTGTTTTTGCTCTTTTTCATCACCAGTTTATGACGGTAAACAAGAGACAACACAGATCTCTAATATAAAGAATTGATTGTTCATCATAATAATTTCATCGGTCGTCCCTATTGATACAACAGGGTAAATGATGTGTTAAAAACGTGTTCCTTTGGGTATGTTTATTGTGAAAGCATAATAAAAAGGAATAATCATTATGAATAACGTGAAACTAACTCAATTTATCGCAGAGATTTTACGGCTTGAAAATTTCACTCCCAAAGAGTGCGAATTGGAAAATATCAAGAAAGATTTGCTAGCCACTATTGATGCCAAACGTTTTATTAATTACAGCATTTTCCGCAATATTGTTGCTGAGCATGTAGTTTCAATAACGAAAACTTGCTTAGATGATCTTGATCGTCACGATCTCTCTCAAGATATTATTCGTGCAGACATTTTGTAGTGAAAAGAAATAGGCAGGGTAGATTGCTTACTCTGTCTAATATCCTGGTGGTGAATGTATTGTTTGCAGATTAATCTTACAGGTTATTATTGATGCATAAAAGATATAAAAAATGCTCTTTTATTCCTAAAGCAACCTAAAAACCTTTCCTGTATCACATTATTAATGAAAAATACGCGCTAATTATTCACATGAAATACCAACAAGGAATTATGTTGTATGAAATTAGCGTTCAAATGGCCTCAACTCTTAGCCGTAATTGCAGTAACGGCTTTGTTGTATAGTCAACTTCCACCTGCGGGTTTATCTACGGAAGGTTATCATCTCGCTCTACTCTTTATCGCAACTATTGCTTCTATTGTATTAAATATTATGCCCACAGGAGCTATTGCGGTTTTATCTATTGCGGTTTATTGCATTATTTTGCCTGTAGAGCCAACGGGTAAGGCTGCAATTACAGCAGAATTACACGATTTCAATAACTCGCTTATTTGGTTAATTGTGATTGCTTTTATGATGGCAAGAGCATTTGCTAAAACGGGGTTAGGTGAGCGCATTTCTCTGGTTCTGCTGAGTAAGTTTGGCCAATCTTCATTACGAATTGCTTACTGTTTAGGGTTAGCGGATTATATTTTAGCTCCAGCTACTCCAAGTAATACCGCTCGATTTGCGATTACTTCTCCAATTGCAAACAGCCTAGCAAAAACCATCAATGAGAAAGATCGCAAGCTCGGTGAGTTTTTGATTTCAAATGCATCTGCTATGAATGATGCGTCAGCGGTTGGATTTAGTACTGCATTTGCAGGTAACCTGGCTCTTATTGGAATTGCATCAACATTGCTGGGTATTAACCTTACATTTGGTACTTGGGTTACGTATCTATTGGTACCTTCTCTTTGTCTATTTTTAGTAATTCCATTTGTGCTTTATCTGTTTATCTCACCGGATACAAAGCAAACACCAGAAGCACCCGTTTTTGCAAAAGAAAAACTCAAACAATTGGGACGAATTTCGATTCCAGAACTGATGTTGGCTATCATTTTTGTCGCTCTTGTTGTTATGTGGATATTTGGCGCGGCATTAAATCTAAACGCAACCGGTGCCGCTTTTATTGGCTTGTCAGCTATGTTGATGCTGGGTGTATTAAGCTGGGACGATATTAAAGCGGAAAAAGGGGCATGGGACACCTTAATTTGGTTTTCTGTATTGATGGGTATGGCAAACCATTTAAGAAGTTTAGGGGTAGTGAAATGGCTAGGGACCAATGTCTCTGATTTCTTGTCATCGGCTATGCATGGCGCATCTCCAACCATATTCTTACTGGTATTGATGCTATTTTTCTTACTGACTTCTTATCTGTTCGCTTCTGGCACAGCTAAAGTTGTTGCGCTTGGTGGGGTTATTATTGGCTCATTACTTACCTTAGGGGTTCAACCTATGATTGCACTTCTTTCTGTAGCTGGGGTTATGAACATCGGTTGTAATCTGACAACGTATTCTCATGCGCGAAATCCATTAGCTATGGGCTACGGTTACCATACTCCAGGGAAATGGATGGTAAATGGTTTGGTGATTTGTGGTACTGGGTTTGTACTATTTATGCTAACGGGCTTAATTTGGTGGCACTTGCTAGGGGTTTAATTGGTACAAGGAGCCTTTAGAAGATAGAGGCTCCTTGGTTTTTAGCATAGCGGAAATGCGCGGGGTTATTTATCAAAAGAAATAGGAACGACAATCGCTGATTGCTTTCTAATATCACACCATGAGAGGAGTTGTCGGTAATGGTGTTTGAGTAAATAGATAAGTGTAAAATTAATCACGCCAACCCATTGACATAAGGCGCTATCGGTTGTGGTTGCAGTAGGATCGAACAAGAGCAACATTCCAATAAAAACCAGCAGTAAATTAAGGAGCTGTACGATAAAATAGCTTAAAGAGAAAAACGGTTTAAAAGTGATTAAAAGAGTAAATAATCTTGCTTTTATCTGTTTCATATCAGCTCCTTAGTCCTAAAAATGGATTAAGTATTTTATTCTTCGTCGTCTTTTATTCGTTTTTTGTACGGCGTTGGAATAGTCCTTAACAGTTGATCCATCTTACGGTTTTTAGAAAACAAAATTTCTAACTCAAGCCACACTCCTGGATTTATATGGTGGTTATGCTCACGAGGAAATTCAATTTGTGGCGTAAGCGTTGTATATAACCAATTTTTGTATAAATTTCGTTTCCAACTAGCACTTAGCCATATATTTGATACTTTCTTGAGCTCATCGGTTTCCGAGCTAATCCCCACCGAATATTCCATCAAATTCCGTCGCGATACCCGATCAAAATAGGTAAAGGTCTGAACCAATTCCCAAGTATCGTCATTTTCTAAATACTGGGCACTCGATGCTGATTTAAATATTTGGCTATGGTCTTCTTTAAAAGCATAGTAAAAATCCAACTCAGTAAGAGAGCCAGGTCCTTTTGAATGGTAATAGAAAAGCTCTTGTTTGAAACGAGAAGTCCAGTTATCGCTTAAAGCATCAACTCGACGAATATCGGCTCTTACAAAAGGGTCAAGGGGGAAGCGGAATTTAATGCCGACATCAAAATTAGTTTTCCAACTACCAAAGTAAAGATCTTGCAATCGAACCCCACCAACCGCTTCGCTAAAAGAGCTGGTTCCATTTGTTGGTGTATTTCGCTGTTTACTTTCTAATGAATCAAAATCATCAGGGTCTGTTTCCAGAATCAAATTCCAGTCTTGTTTGGTATGGGGTAGATCAACTTTTAAGGAAGCCCGAGTATCAAATTCAAATTTATCACGATAGCTATAACTTGGTGTTAGACGAATTTTTAAATAACTATTATTGATGAGTTCTTCTTCATCCTCATCTTTAGCCATTGAATGATCGAGATAGCTACTCACATCATGAACTTGCTCTGAAATGGTGCTTTGTCCCACTTCTACCCATTCTGGAATGGTAATATCTTGCTCTGCTTCAGTTGATAATGGTTGGGCGTAGTTAGCAGAAGAATAGATAAGACACAAAGGTAAGCTCAGCCAGAATTGCCGCCTGCTTTTATTGTTGCCCCTCAACGTGGTGTGATCTCCATACACCATAGATCTCTCCATAATACATATAGTTATTTTTATCTGTAAGGTATTAAATTCAGTATAGGAAGAGTTATTAGTCAATCACAATTTTAATTCGTGAATTTGCGAGATTATCCCGAAGATACAAACAGTAATTACAACTTAATTCAGCCATTTTATCTTTTGATGGAATAATTTGTCCTCAAGAGAATAAAAGTCTAACTACACTTATATCCAAGTAACTTGAATTAGTGACATTGACCTAAACCTACAGATTGAAGTCACTTAGGTATCATTTATTGCGTCGAGAAGAGAGTACGATTATGAACTCATTAGAGATCGCAAGTATCAAGCGAGATTTGTCGGGACAAGTTGAAACGGTATTTGATGAATTGGAGCAAGAAAACAATGGATTGCCTACATTAGAAGAGTTTCGAGCAAGGTTTGCATCATGTGTTGATGATTATTTAGAGAATCTCCCTATATCTCCGGTAGAGCATCTAGAATACCGTGATAAATTGGAACAAGCGTTGTGGGTTGCGGCGAATGAATTAGAAGCTGAATTGCGCCAATTAAAAGAAGAGTCGTAAAGGAGTGTGATCTTGCTACAAAAGTAGAGATAACTTGAATATAGTTATGAAAACTCTGTTTACACAAACAAAATTAAAAACAGTGTACTATGTTCTATATAATTAATTACTGGTTCATTATCGATTCTTAGGGGAAGAGGATCATGGAAAAAGGAAGGATCCTAGTATCGTATATTGAGTGTAAAACGGGTAACAAAATAGGGGTATTAACATTAGATAACCCTAACTCACTCAATGCATTAAATTATGACATGCTAGTAGCAATTAAAGCGCAACTTCAACAGTGGGAAAGTGATCCTGAGGTTGTCTGTGTTTTTATTGATTCGGTTGACGACAACGCTTTTTGCGCTGGTGGGGATATCCGAGAGATGTATCGCGCTATGGCTGATCATAGTGATGATGTTACTCAGCTGTTATTTACTCAATATTTTACAGCTGAATACAGTTGTGATTATGAGGTTAATTGTTGCTCTAAACCGGTCATTGCTTGGGGGCATGGTTTAGTCATGGGCGGCGGGATGGGCATTTATATGGCTGCAGACTACCGCATTGTGACAGAGAATTCACAATTAGCGATGCCTGAAGTGCGTATTGGACTATATCCTGATGTGGGGGCAACCTATTTTTTAAGTCAGTTGCCATCGGGTGTTGGCTTATTCTTAGGTCTAACCGGTTGTCGCGTCAATGCTAGCGATGCGCTGTTTCTGGGTATGGCAAATGCCTTTATACGTAAAGAACAAAAAGAACAGTTTATTGCGACGTTACAACAAATCTCATGGCGCTCTGATATTACACAAGAAGCTCAGAATGAAAACCATCAACATATTGAGTCACAATTATCAATATTAAGTGAAGAGAACGCAGCTGTTTATCCTGCGAGTCAAATGGTTCCCTATCTGCCACAGATACAAGCAGCATGTCACCATGGCGATCTCAATATTGTTGCAGAGCAGATTTTAGCTATCGATGGACTTGGCCCATGGCTTGAAGAGGCTAAGCAAGGGTTAAGAGATGGTAGCCCAATTTCTGCTCATATCTGTTTTCGTCAATTGACGCAGTATAACCACATATCATTGGCTGAGAGTTATCGGCTAGATTTAGGGCTCTCTATTCGTTGTGGGTTATTAGGTGAGTTTCAAGAAGGCGTTCGAGCAAAATTAATAGATAAAGATCAATGTCCTAATTGGCGCTATAAATCATTAAAAGAGGTTGATTCATCCCTCATAGATACGCTTTTTGAGCCATTATGGCTTGCTGATGATCATCCATTTTCAAGTTTTAAATAATTTATCTTCAGAGGATATTTATGGAGATTCAAGATCGTGTTGTTATTGTGACAGGGGCTGGTCAAGGCCTTGGTCAGATGATTGCGGTTAATTTAGCAGAGCAAGGTGCTCAATTAGCGCTGATTGATGTTAATGAGGCCGCCTTACGCATCACTCAGGATCAATGTCATTTGCTCAATAGTAAGGCAATGATCTATACCGCTGATGTGAGTAATGAACAAGAAGTTGAAGAAGCTTTTCAGCATATTGTTGAAGACTTTGGTCATATTGATGTCTTGATTAATAACGCAGGTGTTATTAATGATGGTCTGCTGGTTTGTAAACGAGATGGTGTGATCCGCAAGATGCCATTAAGTCAATATCAGAAGGTGATGGATATTAATGCCACTGGCTCTTTCTTGTGCGGACGTGAAGCTGCTGCTCATATGATTGAGCACGATACTCATGGTGTCATCATTAATATCTCTAGCGTGGCTCGTGCTGGTAATGTGGGGCAAACAAATTATTCAGCATCTAAAGCGGCAGTCGCGGCAATGACAGTTACTTGGGCAAAAGAGTTAGCTCGATACCAGATTCGTGTTGCAGCTGTAGCTCCTGGTGTGATTGATACACCTATGATTGAGCAGATGAAGCAAGAAGCTTTAGAGCGCTTAGAAAAAAATGTTCCGGCTGGTCGTGTAGGCAACGCTGAAGAAGTAGGGCATGCACTTAAATTTATTCTTGAGAATGACTACTTTACAGGGCGTATTCTTGAAATTGATGGTGGTCTTCGCATTTAATCGTATTGATTGAGTATTTGCTGGCTGCAATTGACAATCGGTAGACCAAACAAAAATGCCGTTATCTCTTTGTTGAGGGATAACGGCATTTTTTGTATTACAGCAATGATTAGCTATGACCACCAAACAGCATGGTAACTGCCATAACCGCACCTAAGACAAGCATTGCCATTGATACGATATAAGCAAACTTTGCCATGTAAGGATAGATTTTATCCATTGAGTGATCTCCTCATTAGTGTAAATGATTAGGCTTAGAATGGTTGTGGTGCGTAACCTGTTACTTCTTTTAAGCCCATGCTACGGCCAAGCGCTGTCATTGGGTGAACAACTACAAGTCCCTTAACTGATTTTTTCAGTTTACCCATATCTGCTTGCTCTTGCTTAGTTAGCGCACGGTGGAAAGACAGTGATTTAGCATCTTTACTTTGTGTGGTCACTTTTGCAGAACGACGATGCTTAACGTTTTGAATCTTTTTACGAAGCTTCTCGATCTCATCTCTAAACTGTTTGATGATCACATCATCATTACGCGAGATAGCTGCCGCAAGTTTACGCTGACACTTATCCATACGGTTGTTTAGACTTTGAAGCTCTTGGTTTAAATTCATTGGATTACCTTTAACTATAAGATCGCTATCTACTGTTCTCTAATAGATAGAATACCGCTAGTATAACCTATCTTATTGACTCTGCGCATGCTCTATAAAAAAGGAAATCGCGAATATGGCAAATAATGTTCATGAATTTTGTGTTGTTATGACCACTTATGCCGATGAAAACGTTGGGAAACAGTTAATTCATGCATTGATTGAAAAAAGATTGGCGGCTTGTATTCAGTCAAAACAAGTTGAAAGTCATTACCATTGGCAGGGAAAAGTATGTTGTGACATTGAAACACAGCTAATGATTAAGACTAAAACAGCGCTATTTGATCAAGTAGAAGCTGAGATCAAAGCGATACATGATTATGAGACTCCAGAAGTCATTGCATTGCCTATAACAGCAGGCTCTCAAGATTATTTGGATTGGATTTCAACTGAATGTAAGAAAATTGACTGATTTATGTGATGATGCTTTGATTTTTAGGTTGTGATTAGGTAAAAAGAATCTATCACTTTTTTCACGGATTGAATCATTAAGTGATAAAAGACATGAACGTCTTGAATCCCATTGCGGTTCTTACTTAATGACAACAAGTTTAACATGGAAGTTAACTATGCAACCAATTACCAATTATCAAGCTCTTTCCTTGCAAGATTCTGAACTGCGAGTGCGTTATAACGATGTCACTCGTGGGGTTTATTTTATTGGAACAACCCCACCCAAAACCAGCACTGATTTATCAGATGTCGATGGTATTGCCGATAAACTTGTTGATCGTATTAAAGATCTCGCATTTGATGGCCTTATTGTTTATGACATCCAGGATGAAGGCTCTCGTATCAGTAAACCGAGGCCATTTCCTTTTAAATCAACGCATGATCCTCGCTATTATTCCTCATTGCTAAATAAAAAAACTGGACGTCCAGTTATTACCTATAAAAGTGTGGTGCAATCAGAGCCCGAAGTTTTTAACCAATGGCTTAATGAGGCATGGGAGCAGTATCAAGTTCGCGATATTGTGCTGGTGGGAAGCCCATCAACACAGAACCAAGTTTCACTCCCGTTACATGAAGCATATAAAACCATTGCTGATAATGAGCATCCATTTTTTACGGGTGGAATTATGATTGCAGAGCGTCATGCTAAAAAGGGGAATGAACACCAGCGCTTGATAGAGAAATATCAGCAAGGATGTAACTTTTTTATCTCGCAAGCCATTTATGATACGCAAGCAACTATCGACCTTTTGACTCGATATGCAATTGAATGCCAAGAGAAAGGGTTAAAGCCGCAGCGTATTATTCTTACCTTTTCTCCGTGTGGAAGTGCTAAAACGTTAGAGTTTATTGAGTGGTTAGGGGTAAGCGTACCTGAAGCAACCAGCTTACGAATTCTTAATGCGGATAACCCATTACATGAATCGATTAAAATGTGCTGCAACAGTTTAAACCAAATATTAGAAGCGGTTGTGGAGTACGATTTACCATTGGGGTTAAATATTGAGAGTTTAACTAATCGAAAAGAAGAGATAGAAGGTTCTATTTTGCTGTATAAACTCTTGCGTTCAACAATGGACATGTATTTAGCACAGCATGAATTTAGAAAGCAGCAGGGGCTTAAAAAAGCGTTTTAATTATATTGTGAGTCATGAAAAAAGAGCCTGCTATCTGCAGGCTCTTTCAGTATGAATAGGTAAGACTACTTACGCTTTAGCATGTTGTTCCATTGCTTGACGTTTTTTACGATCAAAGATAATGATTACACAAATTAAAATAACAAGAATTGCAGCGATAGAACCTAGAAGAATAAATACACCATTCCAAGAATACGCGTTTTTAAGCATGGCAATAGGCGCACCAGCAAGAGCAGCACCCACATATGTTACACCACCTTTTAGGCCAGTTGCAGCACCTGCACCGTCTGCGTGAGATGCTTCAATGATACCTAATGCAAATAACATTTGTGGTGCATAGATACCCGCACCAATAATAAAGAAACATAGCGCAACAAGCATGTAGTCGATATGAATGGTTAACATAACGCCGATCATACCAGCGATTAGAACAAAGCTATAAATTAGGATGGTTTTCCAACGGTCAGCGCCAAAGAATTTATCTGAAATAATACCAGAAGTTAGGCCGCCTAAAATACCACCAGCTTCGAACCATGCTACAAGTGAGTTTGACTTCATTAAATCCCAACCAAGTTGCTTAACAAAGTAGACGTTAACCCAGTCGGTACTTACGGTACGAATGATGTAGATACATAAGTCACCACCAATTGCTAACCAAATAATAGGGTTAGTTAGGATGTAGCGCTTAAACATAGTCCACATGCTTAAACCCGCTTCAGAGTTCTTATTGATCTCTAACTGTTTAGTATCATTTTTCCAAACCCCAACATTGGGTAAACCGTAGTTTTCAGGTTTACCACGCATAAATACTGCGGCAATAATCGCTTGAACGGCTGTAATAATAGCAGGAACGTAAAATGCGTAGCGCCAGTTACCTGTTGAGGCAATAACGGCAGAAGCAATTAATGGGGCTAGAGCACCACCAACGTTATGGGAGGTATTCCACAGTGAATACCAACCGCCACGTTCTGATTTTGAGTACCATTGACTGATCGCTTTTGCAATAGGAGGGAAGCCACAACCTTGTACTACAGCGGTTAGACAGTATAGAGTCAGTAGGGTAGTCACACTGTTAGACATACCAATACCAACGTTAATGATCGCAATGACCACTAGAACAGGTGCTAAGAACAAGCGAGGGTTAATGCGGTCTGCAAGTAAACCAGAGCTAAATTTAGATAGGCCATAAAGAATGTAATAAATTGAAGAGGCCATACCAAACTGAACGGCAGTCATGCCTAAATCTTCCATTAGTAGCGGAGCTGCAGCAGCAAACGCTTTACGGGAGATGTACATAACCGTATAGGTCAAGAAGGTGGTGATGATAATTTGCCAACGAAGTCGTTTATAGGTTTCGTCAAGTTTGTAATTCGTGCTCATTGTTTAATGTCACATGTAAAATTTTAGTGGCGAGAGGTTAGACCTATAAATCCCCAAAGACAATATTGTTTTGATTGAATATTCTAAATTGGAATTAATTATGATTTGGATGATTATCCTGATTAATTACTTTTGTTTTCTATATTTATAGATAATTTAACTGGTTTCTTGTTATCTATTATTGTTTATATTCTTTAAATGGCTTTTTTTCTGGGTTTTTATATGTGTGATGAATGCAACATATAATTTTTGTTTATTAAATAATGTTAATTAATGTTGCTCAATAAAAGGTCGTTTTATTTGGTGAGAGCCGAAATATTGACATCAATGTGTCAGCATTTAATGCGGTCGATAGAATCAATGCCTATATTCTGATGTGTTATATACCCAAGTGACTTCAATATGCGAGGTTACGTGGGTATATGAGCATCGGCTTTGGTTAAGCAATAAACAAATAATTATTTGCCGAGTTGTTCATAATATTTGGCTATGTCGGCAATATCTTGATCGGTTAGATTACGAAGTTGGTCTTTCATCATTGAAGACATTCCACCTGTTCTTTGGCCATTTTTATAGGCTTGCATTGAATCATACAGGTATTGGGCATGCTGACCTTTGAGGTTTGGATAAGCGGGACGAGGAGCAATGCCATCTACACCATGGCAAAAACGACAACTAGGTGTTTTTAATTCGCCTTTAGATGCGTCACCTTCTGGCATTGCAAATGCATGAAAAGAAAAAACAACAGTAAATAGAGTTGAGGCTAAAAAAAGAGGCTTTTTCATTTATTTCTATATCCTTAAGAATTTCAGCGCTATATTAATAGAAATTATCTGTAGATCAAACAGTAAGCATCTTATCTACAACGGTATTTGGCTAGTGAAATAGCGAATGATAAGAGTGAATCTACAATTCTGATTAAATGGAGATTTTTGATGACTATTTCTGGTTATCAGGTACAACCTGGTGATATTGTTGCTGTTGATTTTGGGCGATATGACCATTGGGCTTTAGTATCAGACAAAGTGTGTCATCAAGGAAAGCGAATGTTGATTTCAGCCACCAAACGAAATGGAACGGTGATGGAAGAAACCTGGGATGAAGTAACGCAAGGACAAAAGGTTGTACTGTCAAAGTTACATTGTCACAATGATGTGAGGGGTAGTTTAGAAAAGGCACGTAGCCAAATTGGGGTATGGCGATATTCTATCTATAAACGTAATTGTGAACATTTCATCTATTGGGTTTTATCCGACAAGTTACGCTCTAAGCAAGTTATTGGTGGTGTAAGTGGTGCTGTTTTAGGCGCGATAGGGGTTGTTACCTTAAGTAAAAAGCCTAGTGTTCTTAAAGTATTGGGTGGTGCGTGGGCCGGATTGAGTTCGGGTGTTATTTTAGCTAAAGCATCCAATAAAACCCGAAAAAAATCATAGCAGTTGCATCGCTTTTGCTTTGCAGTAAGCCGCGAGCGTTTTGTTATCTTGAATTTGATTTGCAGCAATCTTCTGTTCAAATTCTGTTATAGAGAGAGTAACCACATCCATAATTTCATCATCATCTAATTCACCATTCGCTTCACTTAACTCTTGAGCGAGAAATAGGTATTGAATCTCATCACAAAAACCAGGAACGGGTAATAACTCCCCAAGGCTTTGCCAGTTTTTTGCTTGCAGTTTTGCCTCTTCTGCTAATTCTCTTTGCGCACAAGCTAGAATATTTTCTTTATCTTCTAATGTTCCTGCTGGAAATTCGTAAATCCACTGTTTTATGGCAGGTCGATACTGATGGACAAGAATTAGATCGCCGTTACGATCTATTGGTATGATCACAACTGCGCCAGGATGTTTGATTGTGGTAAAAGGAATGGTTCTACCATCTGGCAGTTGATGCTGCTCTTCATCAATAGAAAAACATTTCCACTGATAATGTGTTTGCACTGTTGTCATGATTTAATTTGAGAGCGTTAAGAAAAAGTACCGATTATTGTACGCTTGATAACAAGGTAATCAATGAGATAGCAATAGGATATTTCATAGGGTTATTGTGGTGATGGATAATAAAAAATCCGCCCAACATGACGGATTTTGAAGTGGTGATAGGGTGATATATTGCTATTCACTGATCGCTAATTGATTCCCACCCCAATGTTTCGCTCTCATTACAGCATTATCCGCTTTAATATAGTCATAATTAAATTCACGAAATTGGATTGGCGTTAATCCCATACTCAGGGTTACTGAAATTCGATGACCAGATTCTAATTCTAAGACCCAACTGTTTACTTGTTCTTGTAAGCGCAGCGCAAATTTTTCAGCTTGTTCTAATGAAGTATCTGGTAATAGGAGACAAAACTCCGTTCCACCTAAGCGGGCGATTGTGTCTTCTTTTCGACTCAGTTGTTGCAAGCATTTTGTCAACATCATTAATACTTTATCACCAGTCTCAAGGCCGTAACGGTCGTTGATGTTTTTAAAGTCATCAACACTGAGCAGTAACATCGAAAAATCTTTTAGATAACGTTCGCTACGAGCGGCTTCAGCTTGGTAAATAGGCAGTAGGCCTTCTCGATTGTAGAGGCCGGTTAAAAAGTCATTAGTTGCAGTTTGCTTAACACAGTGAATCGCTTCGTTTCGGTGCTTGGCTAGGAGATAGGCCATCACAAACACTAACGAATACGCACTCATATTTTGTAGTGCATCATTAAGCTGCAATTGTTTTTCGCCAATTTCTGAAATACTTAAGATAACGTAACAAAAACCAAATAGACCGCTATACCAAGCAGCCGTCTTTTGTTTTAACGCAAAAAAGCACAGTAAAGGAATCGTTAGCCCTATGGTATTGCTGATATGGTGAGTTTCACTAAAGCTATAACCTGTAATGCAAGCCAAAGTGGTGGAAAGAATAAAAATCCACATTAAAACTTTAGGATTGATGTTTATTCGATTAAAAATTGCCAATGTATAAGAGATCGATAGTCCTAATAGTGCTGAATAGAGTGATACTAATGAAGTCTTAGCGACAAAATACGCAAAAGCAACTAAGGTGCAAATAATGCCAGAAGAGGTAAACAGAAGAGAAAGTTGGCGTTGTAGGGTATTTTTGCTTAATTCGATATAGGCAAAGTTAACAGATTCAAGCTGAGTACTTTTAACTAATGTCGCCATTTTGTTACGTCCTTGTTCCATAAGAAAGCCATCAATGCAACTATGTGCACCGATGGCATAAGAATAGCGATTTTGTTAAATATGTCTAATTTTTTTTGATATATAGTGCAATCAATTGACCTGAGATAAGAATGACTCGATGGTTTTGGCGGTTAATTCTGGCTTTTCATTGGTAACCCCATGAGCTGTCTCTGGAAATACAACAATAGGAGCCTGCAGATAATGACTTAGCGCGATCCCGTTTTCTAATGGGAAAATTTGGTCTTTATCTCCCCAGATCAGTAAAGTTTTCGGTAGAGTCTCGGTCGATATTTTACCTAAACGTTCACGATCGGCAGTAAGTGTATTAAGTAATGACTCCCGCTCTGGTTGCCAATCTTTAAAATAACCATCATAGATCTGCTCTGCGATGAAATCGGGTATATAAGGCGATTTAATAAATACCTGATCGTACAGTTTTTTGATTCCACTTTTATCCTGTGGCACAAAAAGCTCTTCAGGATTCTTAACATTTGCTCGCTGGCACAGTTGTGCTAAATGTTCATCACTAAAAATAGGGCCCGGGCTCGCAATAATAATGGCCTTATTGATTCGTTCTGGTCGAGCCATCAAGCTGTAAGTAACAAAGCCTCCATAGGAGATACCCGCCACATTCACTCGCTGTACTTTTAGGTGATCGAGCAACTGCCAAATAGCTTCGGTCTGCGTTGTTAAATTGGAACGACCTAAACTGTGTGATTTACCAAACCATAATAGATCGGGTGCAATAACATAATAATGCTTACTCAGCTCTTGCATGGTGGCTAACCATGTCGCTGAGGCGCTACCGCCAAAACCGTGTAGTAACAGTAGAGGTTCGCCTTGTCCACCTTGCCAATAATTTAGCGTTCCGCCTTCTTTTAATAGCAGAGAGTGCTCTGAAAATCCTTGCTTTTTTAAGCTATGAGTATCGTATTGGCCTTTCCATTTTACAATTTCACAACCAGATAGACTGGTGAGCAGACTGCCACACAAAATGACAGATTTAAGTAAATTCTTCATCAATTCCTAGAATCTTCAAAAAACAAACGATAGATTAGTAAAACAAAATAAATAAGATTAATTATACGGTGTTTTATTTTGAATGGAAGCATCGATATGATTTTAGGGGATGGCGTGTCGCTCACCATCTTTCATAAGAGACTGCTTGCAATTGGTTAGGTTTAACAGCATTATACCGAGCAAGAAAATGTGATGCTATTGATTATTTATTAACTATTAAATCAACTGGTTAATGATTATAGCATGACAAATTATCTGAATAAGGGAGAGCACGATGCGTGTTTTAGTTACAGGTGGTATGGGTTACATTGGTAGCCATACTTGCGTTCAAATGATTGAAGCTGGCATGACGCCAATTATCTTAGACAACCTTTATAACAGCAAAGAGACTGTTTTAGAGCGTGTTGAAAACCTAACGGGTGTTCGACCTGCTTTTTACAAAGGTGATATTCGTGATCGCGCATTCTTAGATAGCGTTTTTGCTGAAAATGAAATTGACGCAGTGATCCACTTTGCTGGTTTAAAAGCCGTAGGTGAGTCAGTAGAAAAGCCACTTGAATACTACGACAATAACGTTCACGGTACGCTAGTTTTAGTTGAAGCGATGCGTGCAGCGGGTGTTAATAGCTTAATTTTTAGTTCATCAGCAACGGTATATGGCGATCCCGCTTCTGTGCCTATCACGGAAGATTTCCCAACTAGCGCTACAAACCCATACGGTCGCAGTAAGTTGATGGTAGAAGAGTGTCTAACTGATATTCAGCACGCTTATCCTGAGATGAGCATTACGCTTCTACGTTACTTCAACCCAGTGGGCTCGCATAAATCAGGCACTATGGGTGAAGATCCACAAGGCATTCCAAATAACCTAATGCCATTTATCTCTCAAGTTGCTGTTGGTCGTCGTGAGTTCTTATCTGTATTTGGTGATGATTATCCAACTGTTGACGGTACTGGCGTGCGCGATTACATCCACGTGGTTGACTTGGCTGATGGCCATATTGCTGCACTTAAATACAAAGGTAGCGAAGCGGGCCTTCATATCTACAACCTAGGTACTGGTAACGGTAACAGTGTATTGCAGATGGTGTCAGCATTTGAAAAAGCTTCTGGCGCAAAAGTTGCGTATAAGATCGCACCTCGTCGCCCTGGTGATATTGCAGAATGTTGGGCTGATCCTGCAAAAGCAAAACGCGAACTACACTGGGAAGCAACGCATACTATTGAAGATATGACAGCAGACACTTGGCGTTGGCAATCAACCAACCCAAATGGTTACCCTGACGCATAATTTCATGGTTTGATCGTGAAAAAATAAGAGACAAAGGCGCTAATCAATAGCGCCTTTGTTGTTTTTGGCTTCCCAGTATATTTTAGGTTTCTTCAAGCGGTTTTGTGATATAATCCGCAGCCAACATTACATCAGTGCTTTCAAAAAGATGTGATGTTGATCGTGATAAACCTTTTTTGATTCTACACTCTATCTAAAGAGCGATTTTACCGGAGCATCATTTTGCATTTTAAAGATCTTGGATTAGACCCACGCCTACTGAAAAAACTGTCTCATTTGGCGTTTGATCAAGCAACCGAAATTCAACGTACCGCAATTCCTGTTGCCATTTTAGGTAAGGACATTCTTGCGTCGTCGAAAACGGGTTCAGGTAAAACTCTTGCGTTCTTGCTACCTGCAATGCAACGTATGTACCGCAGCAAGCCATTTACACGTCGTGATCCTCGAGTTCTTATCTTGACTCCAACCCGTGAATTGGCAAAGCAGGTATTCGCTCAGTTGAAACCATTGAATGCGGGAACACCGTATGATGCCGCGCTTATTGTTGGTGGTGAAAACTTCAATGATCAGGTTAAAGCACTGCGTAAAGATCCTATGTTCGTGGTTGCAACCCCAGGCCGTTTAGCTGATCACCTTGAGCATCGTAGCACTTACTTAGATGGTCTGGAGATGTTAATCCTTGATGAAGCAGACCGTATGCTTGATCTTGGTTTTGAAAAAGAGCTGCGTCGAATTCATGAAGCAGCAAGTCACCGTCGTCGCCAGACATTAATGTTCTCAGCAACATTGGATCACCCTGAAGTGGTTGAAATGGCGCACGAAATGCTGAATGCACCAAAACGTATTTCTATTGGTCACTCAGCAGAAGAGCATAAAGATATTACTCAACGCTTTATTCTATGTGACAACTTAACGCACAAAGAAGCGTTGCTAAATAAGATCTTAGAAACAGAAGACTACAACCAGATGATCATCTTCACAGCAACTCGTGCAGATACCGATCGTCTAACCAAAGAGCTAAATGATCGTAAACTAAAAGCGGTCGCTCTAAGCGGTAACTTAAACCAGACTCAACGTAATAGCATCATGAGTCAGTTTGAGCGCTTCTGCCATAAGATTCTGGTGACAACAGATATTGCATCTCGTGGTCTTGATATCAGTAATGTATCGCACGTTATTAACTTTGACCTGCCAAAACATGCGGAAGAGTATGTTCACCGTGTTGGACGTACAGGCCGTGCGGGTAATAAAGGTGATGCAATCTCATTTGTTGGTCCTAAAGATTGGAAGAGCTTTAAAAATATTGAAGCATTCCTTCAGCAGAGTATTGAATTTACCGCAATTGATGGTCTAAAAGCGAAATTCAAAGGCTTTAAGATCGAACAGAAGAAGAAATTCAATAAAAAGCCAACAGAGCAAAATAACCAGAAGAAGAAAACACAGGCTGCGAAACCTAAGCGTCATATCGATAAGCGTTTTTATGATAACCAAGCTGTGGGTCATGAAGTGTTTATGCCAAAGAAAAAGCCTCGTAATGTAGCGGCTGAAATCGATAAAGACCAAGAATAATCAGATTGTTAAAAGTATCATCTATTACATTAAACCAGATCTTCGGATCTGGTTTTTTTAGCTCTAAATTTATGATGACTCTATTGTGGTTACTTAATGATATGTGTAAATTCAACAAATTGGATGTTTTTTATTCTTTTTTGTTGTGAGTGAGCCATGAAAACGTTAATAAAATTGGCCGTTCCACTCATTATCTCCCAACTTATCGCGCAAATGCTGATCTTCACCGATGTATGGATGATGGCAAAACTCAGTATTGTCGCTATTGCTGGTGGTGGTTTAGGGGCAGCGGTTTATTCTTTTGTATTTATTATTGCCAGCAGTACTGTTGGCTGCGTTGCAAACTTAATTGCGATTGCGTACGGAAAGCAACTACGTCAACCCGAAAAAGGGGAACACGATGTACGTTTAGCCCTTAAAGGCGGGATTTTACTTGCCGTATTGCTCACGCTTTCTTTACAACCGCTTTTTTATCTAATGAAAGGATGGCTCCTTAAGGCTGGGCAAGATCCAGAAGCCGTCGATTTAGCGATCACTTATTTGCATGCAATGAAGTGGTCAATGTTACCAACGTTAATCTTGTTGGTGCTTAGAAGTCTTGTTAGCGCCTTTAGTGAGACACGATCTATTATGGTGATGTCGCTCATTACCGTTATTCTCAATGTTCCACTTAGTTATCTATTGGCTTTTACACTTAAGATGGGCATTGCAGGATTGGGATATGGGACTTCTCTAGCAGCCTTCATTGTTATGATTGGCTACGGATATTGGGTATTTTCTCGCCCAAAGTATCGCCGTTATATGCCATTTCGTGACTTTCATGAATATCGTTTAGGTATTATGAAGCCACTGATGGTACTGGGTATTCCGATTATGATTGCTACCATGTTAGAGCATGCTCTATTTTCTGGTGCCGCACTTCTAGCAGGAACATTAGGCGCAGTATCGTTAGCGATTCATCAGATTGCTATGCAGTGTTTAAATTTTTCGTGGAACCTCGCTTTTGGTTTGTCACAAGCGGCTTCAATTTTAGTCAGTCAGCACTTTGGTAAAGATGAACCCGATATGGTACGTCAATATGCCAAGTTAGGACTAGGGCTTGTTACAGCGACGAGTGCCGTGATAGGTATTTTGTTAAGTATTTGGCCTGAGTTTTTAACTCACGTATTTAGTATTGAAGGCGATGCTTTGGCAGAACAATTGGTTGCTCAACTACCAGGTGTGATGATCATGGTTGCTCTTTGCTTTGTTGTAGATGCATGGCAATTATCAGCCATTAGTATTTTGCGAGGTATGAAAGTGGTTGTGGGACCTACAATTTCGACAGTGATTGGCTATTGGTTTGTGGGTCTTCCCGCGGCTTATCTTTTGATGAAGTGGGCCGGGCTTGAAGGTATTTGGGGTGGGCTTGCCATTGGACTGGCTGCCACAGGGGTTATGTTAGTGGTGCTCTTGTTTAAGAATTTATCTGCCTTTGAAAAATCGGTCGCAGAGAAGGCAATAGTGGCGGAGAAGGCATAAAGGGCAGTGACTTAACGCTACAGAATAGATAAAGCCAGATCATTGGATCTGGCTTTTTATTCTGGTCTATAAAATATAACCAGTATGATTAACGCATACGAACTACGTTAGTTTCTTTATCTGCTTGAACATTGGCAAAGCTACGAATAAATGGGCCTTGCGCTTGTACTTGAGATGGTAGGTAACCAATAGCTTGGCGAGCTGCTTCACGGCTTGGGTAGTCACCCATAATCACGACAAACCAGCTTTGACCATCTACACGGTTCCAGTTAACCCATACAGGCTCATTGGTTGGTAGTAGGCTAATGTAGTTGTGTAGATCGCTTTCACGCTTAAGTGCTAGAACCTGAACAGTGTAATGGCTTGGATCAAAAGAGCCATATGCCTCGTCAGAAGATACAGAATTATCTTCGGTAATCGCTGGTTCTTCAGTTACGGTATTATCAGTCGTTTGATCGTTGTAATCCGTTTCAGGAGCTGTTGTTTCAGGTTGCTGACACTGGAAATTCTCACCATTAATTTTTGATGGCATTAGGTAACCAGTATCACATGGGTTATCTGCAGAAGAACAGCCTGCAAGAAGGATAGATGCAAGAAGAGCAGGGACTGTCTTACGAGAAAGCAATTTCATTGTTATGATTCTCCATTAATGTATTCGGATAGAGATATCGCAGTTAGGTGGTAGCTCTATACCGAAAATCCCCTGCAATATTTTTCTGTATATTATTGTAAACAAATTAGACAAAACATTGACGTATTTCTCATAGTTAGGTGAATTGATTGCTGTTTTTTTAGACGTAATTAACTTGGCTCTGATATTAGAATTTTGCTTTGCTTAATATTTATTCGAATAAATGTAGTGATCACGAAACTAAGATGACGCAAATCGCTATTTTCACTTATACTGTATAAATACACAGTATTGTGAGCGAATGTCTGTTGAAAGTAATTTTGTATACTGAATCTGTCTCCTGTGGATTTCCATCTCCAGCAGAAGGTCATCAAGAAACCTTAGAGTTAGAGGATTATTTAATTCGTCATCCTAATGCGACGTTTTTTCTACGAGCTTGTGGTGAGTCGATGGTTGGTGCTGGGATCTATGATGGTGATTTACTGGTGGTTGATCGTGCCGAAGAGATCAAACCTGGTCGTATTGTTATCGCCCGTATTTATGATGAATTCACCTGTAAACGGCTGGTTCGTTACGATGAATCGTGGTGGTTACAGCCAGAGAACCCAACCCTGCAAGCTTTTCCTATGCCAGAAGATTCAGAGATTTTCGGTGTAGTGACTCGCAATATTCATAATTTACTTAATTAGCCTATGGCATCGTCAATGATTACTCGTTCTAAAGAAGTATGGGCTTTAGTCGATGCGAAAAATTTTTATTGTTCCTGTGAGCAACTATTTGATCCCTCATTAGTCGGAAAGCCATTAGTGGTGCTATCAAATAATGATGGATGTTGTGTCGCTATTTCCCAGCAAGCTAAAGCCCTTGGCATAGTACGAGGTGTGCCATGGTTTAAAATTCAACGTGAAGCTATTCAGCAAGGGGTGCAAGTTCGCAGTTCGAATTACACCTTATATGCTGATATGAGTCGTCGCTTTATTGAGGAACTCTCCCGTTTTTCACCACATGTGGAGCAATATTCTATTGATGAGGCATTTATTCGATTAGACGGTTTTCAACTTAATGAACTCGCCGATTATGGAAGAGAAATTCGAACAACCATTTTAAAGAATATTGGTTTACCCGTTCGAGTAGGTATCGGTGCTACCCCTACATTAGCTAAATTGGGCAATCACGCAGCGAAAGTCTATGAAAAACAGGTTCGAGGTGTAATTCAAATCGATACTGAGCATCGACGTCAGTGGCTACTTGAAAGAACACCAATACAAGATATTTGGGGGATTGGAGCTAAAACGGCAACCCGATTAAGAACTGCAGGTATTCAAAATGGTTGGCAATTAGCGCAACAGGACTCAATTGATATTCGACGGTTATGGAATGTGACGTTAGCGAGAACCGTTTTAGAATTACAACAAATCAGCTGTATAAGTCCTGGTGATGTAGAAGAAAAACGCAAACAGATTTTATCAAGCCGAACCTTTGGTCAGGGCATCAACCAACTGGATGAACTCAATGCAGCTCTAGCGTTTCACTGCCAAAGGGCGGGGGAAAAACTGCGTAAACAACAGAGTCAAACTGGTGTTGTTGGTGTGTTTTTACGTACTAATAAACATAAGAGTTTACCGCAACATCATCGTAGTGCGGTTATGCCTTTGATCAGTGCTACACAAGATACTTATCGTATTTTAGAGGTAGCCCAAGCACTATTAAATGAGATCTATCGCGGTGGATATGAGTATTACAAAGTTGGTGTTATTTTAGAGCAGCTTACAGATGTGACAGATGATGCGATTCAGTTAGATATGTTTGACAGCTCCGCTCTTTATGAATCAAAACGACGAGAACTGATGGCTGTGGCCGATAGGGTAAATGCGCGTTATAAGAATGGGATTAAGCCCGCTTCAATTATTAGCTCAACCAACTGGCATATGCGTCAGGCTCATCGTTCAAATCGTTGGACCACACGGCTTGATGAGTTACCTATAGCGCGTTGTTAATTTTATCTAATATATATAGTTTTTTTCTATGTATTAGATAAAAAGGATCTTGGTCAATTAGCATAAATTTCGCCATTCTTTAGAACAGAACATAATAAAACAGGATATCTAAGGAATGGAAAAATCTAAAGATAGTCGCAAGTTACTCATTATATCGGCTCTACTTTTAGTTACCGTGTCACTATTCGTAAAAGGGCTAACTGGCGCGTTATTGGATCTTATCGCTTTTACTTTGATTTTATTTGCGGTTTATCGCCTTCGTTAACCATTAGTAACGTACATTTTATCTGACCAAGTATAAATCATTACATCGGGTGAAGCGTTTTTTGGTATTGCTTAGGGGATAGACCAAACTGTTTTTGAAAACGTTGGGTAAAACGCACTTCCGATTGATAGCCGCATTGTTGTGCTAGTTCTAATACCGTCTGAGACTTTTCTTGTAACAACGATAATGCGTGTCCCATTCTGACTTGAGCAAGTACCTCTCTAAACTGAGTCGATTCATCATTCAAACGGCGCATTAAAGTCGCTTTACTCAACCCAAACTGTTGGCAAACTTGTTCAATCGTATAGTTCTGGCTTGGGTCTTGGCTGAAAAACTGAGTTAACTTTTCGGTCCAACTGATCTCTTGTGGTGCATACAAGAGATGTAATTGTCCTTTTTCTGCAAGATATTGATATAGCCCATTCACCAATTGCTGTTGTATCGCTTGGCTTAACTCTTTAGGCATCGAAAGCAATAGTTGCCATAGATACCGACCTTCATCATCGACAATAAATTCGGGACTATCGAGATGATTAGATACCGTGTCAGCATTTTGCTGTGAAAGTTGGATCATTTCGGCGGTCGGTGGAATTAAAAAGCTGATTTGCGTTGAACGAAATTGAGTTTGATGTGGGTTATTAACAAAAGTAATTCGACTATGTGCTGGAATTAATAACCAGTTTTTCTTATGAAATCGAATCCAACGACCATGCCATTGAAATTGTTTTTCACCTTGTTCTACCGCCACAATGGAGGGCAGTAGGATAGGGACATTTCGCAAGTTTTGTGCTTGCTGCCCTTGATATTGGGTGATAACGATTGCTGATGTGGCCATAGGCTTCCTTACTTAACGAGCCTCTATAACAAATTTGGATTATTGTTATAAAGGCTCTTTAGATTAATGTATTTAATAATAACTGTATTTAAATACCATTAACGAACGTAAGTTGTGGTGATAGTTGATTTTGCAAGTGACATACCGTGTAGCATAAAGCTAACTAGCGCACATGATGCATCATCTGGCACATCCAATTTTTCTACAGGTAGTGCCCATACAGTAAATTGGTAACGGTGCATACCATGACCTTCTGGAGGACATGCGCCACCAAAACCATTGAAACCGTAATCGTTACGCATTTCTAAACCCGCCGCTAATTTACCTGATGCGCCTTGTTCTAGCTCGGTAGTTTCCGCAGGGATATTGATAACTTGCCAGTGCCAGAAACCACAACCTGTAGGAGCATCTGGATCAAAACAGGTTACAGCAAAGCTTTTAGTACCTTCTGGCGCATTTTCCCAAGCTAATTGAGGTGAAATGTTATCACCATCATGACCAAATCCATTAAAGGCAAATTGTTTGTCTTTTAGTTGGCCTTCAAAGATATCGTTACTGGTTAGTGTAAAATTAGACATGGTGATATACCTTTTGTTGTTATCGTCTTTGTTGCTAAGAACTATACGTCTTTGCTAAATGTAGTGTAGATCTGAAAGTCTCAAAATGTCATCTAATAATCTTTATTTTGATTCTTTTTGTGATTATTTTAAGCTAGATTCAAAAGGGAGCAAAAAGTAGACGGTTAAGTTTAAGGAGTGATTATGTCTTCAATACCAACAACAAAAGAGGAATTGGAAAAAGCAATTAATGATTCTTTTTCTAAATTACTCATAGACTTAAAAGCAATACCTGAATCTGAATCGCGCCGATGCGAAATAGAGGGAAACAGCAAAGGGTGCT
This sequence comes from Photobacterium damselae, assembly GCF_003026815.1. Taxonomy (GTDB): domain Bacteria; phylum Pseudomonadota; class Gammaproteobacteria; order Enterobacterales; family Vibrionaceae; genus Photobacterium; species Photobacterium damselae. The sequence goes on from NZ_PYOG01000010.1 coordinate 121,689, forward strand.
TCATCAGTGTTTGTGACAGTGTGGCATATCTTATTGGTTGGCAAAAATTGGTTTTAAAATGGTATTACCGAAAGAGTCAGAATCTGGCGGTTGATTTCCCTGAAACAGGGTACAAATGGAATCAGTTGGGTCTATTAGCACAAAGTTTTTATGTAGAATATCGCGATTGGACTTATTCAGAACTGCTTTCTGAGTTTGAAAGTAATATGGAACAGATTCTTGTTATTGTCGCATCATTATCTAATCATCAACTCTATCAAGAACCATGGTACGAAAAATGGACGTTAGGGCGAATGATTCAGTTTAATACCTCATCGCCAATGAAAAATGTCAGAACTAAGGTACGAAGATTTAAAAGAGGGATGTGATCCTATTCTTTGCTTTTGGTATCCTTAGTGCTTATCGCTAAGATCATTAGCAAAAGTATAAACATAGGTACTACATGCTCACAATCTCAAACAATGTGACGATTTCCGATTGGGAGATTGAACTTAATGCTATTCGCTCTGCGGGAAATGGTGGGCAAAACGTCAATAAAGTAGCCACAGCAATTCATCTTAGATTTGATATTAAGAAATCATCACTGCCAGCTATTTACAAAGAAAAATTACTTAAGCTATCAGACAGTCGAATTTCTTCTGATGGTGTGATCATCATTAAATCGCAGCAATATCGAACCCAACTGCAAAACAAAGAAGCTGCTCTTGAGCGATTAAAAGAATTGATTTTATCTGCGATGGTTGTACAAAAAGCCCGCCGTCCAACTAAGCCAACCAAAAACTCCCAGCGGCGTCGTTTAGAGTCAAAAACCAAAAGGGGAACGACTAAAACGATGAGAAAGAAGGTTGATTATTAACAAAAAGCCGACTCAATCTAGTCGGCTTTAACCTATGCAACGATTAAATAGCTTACACCATAGTCGCTTCAATATAAGCCAATGACGCTCCACCGATAGCAAGCCATAATATGACACCTAATAAAAGTGGTTTCGCTCCCGCATTACGTAGTTTATTGATAGTAATACCAGAGCCAATCAAGAACAAACACATGACCAATAGACGTTTTGAAAACGCAAAGATCATATCGTAAGCGGGTTGTAGGCTTGGAACAAAATGAGCAAAGACAATCGCTAGGCAGTAAAAGGCGATAAAGAAAGGTACTGAAATCTTCTTGCTATTGCCTTTAAACAGTAACGCACTGATGAAGGCTACTGGGATAATCCATAACGCACGAGCCAATTTTAAGGTCGTAGCCGTTTTAAGTGCTTCATCACCATAAGACCCCGCAGCACCCACCACCGATGATGTATCATGAATAGCAATTGCAGCCCAGGTACCAAACGCGTGCTGGCTCATATCCAATAAATGGCCAATAACAGGGAAGATAAAGAGGGCAATCGCATTTAATACAAAGACAGTTGCCAACGCGAGAGATATTTCATCGTCTTTTGCATTAATTGCCGGTGCTACTGCAGCGATTGCACTTCCGCCACAGATTGCCGTACCCGATGCAATTAGATGACCTGTTTTCTTATCTAACCCCATGAGTCGAGTGACAACCCAACCTAAAATTAAGGTAAAGAAGATAGAGCAGACAATTAGACCTAAACCTTGTTTGCTTGCTTCGATTGCTTCATTTAAGTGAATACCAAAGCCCAAACCGATGATGGAGTAAGACAGTAATTTTTTAGTGGCTGCTGCAATATTAAACTGAGAGGGAACCAGACCAAGACTTGCTAAACTAAAGCCAAGAATCAGCGCGATTGGAGAGCTAACAAAAGGAAGTAAACAAAAGAGAGCAGCAATAAAGAACAGCGCGTCTGACGGTTGCAGTCGGGCAAAGATTTTTTTAAATGACATAGAATGAATAATGGCGATATAAATAGTGTGGTTATAGTCAAACCAGTATATCGACATTCAAGCATATCATTGAGTTTAAAGTTCTGAGAGAGGGGTTAAGAAATATTTAACCCCCAATTGGTAAATTTGAACAATCTATTACCTTTGATCTATTAGCCGGTGTTATTTCTTCACCCATTGCCCAGTAGTAGATTGATAATATTGACCACGGGGAGTTTTACTCACAGCTTTCTTGTAAGCCAAACGTGCGACTTCATTGACAGATAAACCATGGGAAGAGCCAATGCTTTGATATTTGCTTTTACGCTGTTGGTTGACTTGCTGAACAAGACGCTTGACCTCTGCTGAAGGAGACCCTGTTACAATAGCGATATAGCCATTATTTGCTTCGCCGACTAAGCCTTGTGATTTTGCTTGCTGTAGTGAAATAGCAAAAGCATTAACTGAAAACAGCAGTGCGCAGAGGAAAAGGGTTATACGTTTCATCTTGAGCTCCTAACAGACTAAAAGACCGCTTCATCCTTGAAGAGATTGTCGATCTCTTTATCAACTTTAATGCGGATCTCATGTTCGATCTTCACATTAAGATTGACTTCAATTGGCTTATCAGATGTTGCCACTTGTACCGTGGGAGTACAACCGATAAGTGCAAAAGTTATGAGCACGGCAGCACCGAGTACCGTAAGTTTGTGAATCACGACAGACTGTTGCATTTCCATAATCAGAGTAACCTTTTGTGTGAGTTGCTGTTTGCTAGGTTATGGTTTCCTAGTAATGGTGTATCACTGCTACAGTTATTCCTGCTTACCAAACTGCTCTTGTAGATAACGCTCTACGTCCGATGAATTTAACAGACTGAGTGTTTTTATAAGTGCTGGAACATTATCTTCAATGTTTAAATTTAAGTGTATTGGCCGCCCATTCTGAAAATCTGGGTTGTAACCTTTAAACTGGGATTTTGCTTTTAGGATCCCTTTATTAGAATAGTCTATATCAACAACCAGCGTTCGATAGTGATAATTTTTAAGAAGCTTACTCACAACGATGGGGTTGTTATCGTCCATAGCCTCTACTTGATTATCGATAGTCGATCCCTGTTTGTAACGAAATAGCCCTCCAGGATACCTTGCAATTAGTTTGCCATTATGGATATCAAAGAGTCCTTTATGTAAAGCAAGTGTTAATTTTCCATCAAGAATACCGGTTAATTCAATATCTTGTTGATCGATTTGTGACATAAGCGCCGCTAAATTGATGCCGTGGATCGAAATAGGTAACGACAATTGTTGCCAGGGCTGTCGGCTTTGAGTTGGGGTTGTGGTTATGAAGCCGTCGAGTAACTCAATATAGCCATGATTAAGTTTATAAGCGTAATCTTGATAATGCCCGCTTAACCGTATGTTAGTAAGGGGAATACCGAGCTTGATTTTTTCGATATCAACAATGGCTGGAGAGCGGGTTTGAATGCCTTGCTGATCTTGTTGAAGTTCCAACTGAATGTTGGCGTTGTGAAACGGAATATTAAAGAACATTCCACTTAGCTCTTTAGTATATAAGGAAACTTGGGATGATATTGGCTGAAATTGACGATAACGTGTCACTAAATGGCCTTCAAGTTTACCTGATACCAATTCAATACCTGTTGGGATTTCTGGTAGGTAATATTGGGAAAGTCTTCGCTTTGAGTCAAATTGCCAAGGCGAGAGTCGAACATCTAGTAGGCCACTATATTGATTGATGTTATGACGAATCTTAATGTCTGCCAAGGGTACTGATTGTTGGTTTGGTAGAAGGCTATGTATTCGGTTTTCTAATGATATTTCTCCCTTGGCTAACTGTAATTGAGTATTGAGATCGAGCTTAGGGAGCGTTTGTCCATTTAATATGGGAGAAAGCTGTGAATGAATATGGCTTTTGATCTTAATGGATTGTTTTGATTGCTTATCGACCCAAAAAGAACCCATAGTCATTTTAAGTGGTGAAGTTATTTTCTGAACGGGATGACTTGCTTGGCTATTCGTTTCTATTGTCACCGTTGCTTCTGCATTACTGGTAAAGGTGATGTCCTTATCTTTAGGGGCGTACCATTGCCATTGATGCGTGTTGGCTAAAATTACCCATTGTGGCACAGCTAATTGATTGTTGCTAAGCTCAAGACTATAGCTTGGCTGTTGGAGGCGAAACGAAGGTAATGAAAGCTGATTATCGGTTAACTGACCAATAAACTGCTGGTCTTTGTATGTCAACTGCCAGTGACTTTTGGTTTGTAAGATAAGTGGGGAGCTAGTGTCAATTTGTTGAGGTAAGGATGAAAATATCAGAGAAGATAGGTGATTGCTGATAACGCCATTTCCGTGACATTGTAACTTGGTTGGAAAGCACTTTAACTTATTGATATCTAAATTTGTTTTTATTATATGTTGCTTTTTATTTTGTACCGAGACACCTAAGGATTCCTGCTTGCCGCGAAGAGATAACTGCAAAAACTTCTCAGCGTAACGTAACTCAATACTTAATTTTCCATCGTTGGTTACTTGAACTTGACGTGGAATGTTTAGCAAATCCCAAGACCATGCTTCAGGCAACTGGATGTTGATTTTTTGAGGCAGCGTCAAGTCAACATGATAATGAGCAGATTTAATATCATCATTTTTTACTTCATTGGGTATCAAATGATTAATCTGCCTTGCTTGCAGCGTTATTGGTTTATTTAAAATGGCATTAGGTGCGTCTGTCATTTGCCAATTATCAGTAATATCTTTGGTCTGTTTAAGGTTGAGCTGACAATCAAGTCGCTTTGGCAGAGGTAAGTCTGCGCTTATCACACTATCACAAAAGACCGAATTGCCTTTCTTGCCGACTAATCCAGCTGTGACAGTCATATTTTTAAGATCTTGATAGAACAGAGATAAATCCATTTTATAGGGCTGTTGACTTAAGACGTGGCCTGAAAAATAAAAATGAGGGCGTTGGGGTTGCTCTTGGTCTGTTACCAAATTATCTAAGGATGGCTGTTGGAGAAAGACTTCCGCGTTATAAATAAGCGGTAAATAGGTTAACTGATTAATAGAAAAGTTAACCGGTAACTGGGCTAGATTCGCAATGGCTTGCCCAATATGAAAACCTTGATATTCACTGTCACTCTTTTTTATATCGAGTGGTAGATATTGAGGTTGAATCAAATGAGCTTGGTTAATTTTAATCGTGGTATTGCTTTTCCAATGTGTTAAGTCGGTATCTATATGGATATTTTGGATTGTCTGTTCTATCTCTTCTAAAGATTGCCATGAAGGCTTTATGGCGTCGATTGCGACCGAGAGCGGAATGGGGTGTTGCATTGGATTATTTTTGGCTATTTGTAATTTAGCACTCAGTTGTTTTAGATTTGCACGGTATTGAATAATCTCTACATCTGGTTGATCTTCTACTTTTGTCTGTACGGGTACTGTCACATCAATATCATGGATTTTGGCCGCTATCGCATAGCTATTGTTTGAATAGTTATTGGTCGAATCGCCATCGTTGTTTGGATCTACCTCTATATGTAGCTGGTGGATTTGCTGCTGATATATGTGAGTAGGCTCTTGATTAATAGTTAAACCTACAGTTGCTTTGTTGATCTTAGCGGTAAACATCTGATCAAGACGCCAAGATGGGGAATGCATTTCCAACTGTTCTAATTGAAGAGAGCTAAATTGATAAGGCTGTAAAGGTTCTTGATCTTTTTTAGGGATCTGAGACTGCACTTGTTGGATCTTGATGGTTAATGGAGATGTATTAATTGATATATGATTCATCTCAATTGGGACACCTTGATATACAACGGCGAGTTTCTCTATATGGGGAGCAGAGAACAGTTGGATGCCTGAAATACGGTGTATCTGTACTTCATGTTGTGCTAATAATTTCAACAACGTATAGGCAGAGATTAAACTTAAGCCCAAAAGAGCAGCAAGCAGAAAACCTAATCGGCGTAACCATTTCTTTTTATGATTTGAGGTATGGTTAGTTGCCTGGTCAGGGCTTGAATTTGAAGATGCTGGTATTTTCTTTGGATAGGAGTCCAATGTCATAACTTACTCGTCTACTGTCTTCTTTAGACCTTAGCTAATTATTATCAAATAGACGAAAAAAATGCTCATTACTGCGTGGTATAGACAGGACAATGTCACAGTAATGAGCGATTCCATGTTGGGTTATTTACCATATAATTATAATAATCTTGTATTAAAGGAGATTAAGGTAACCAGTACATAAGACCGTGTGTTTCGTGTTTACTTTCAAGTTCTAATAACATTTTGTCAGAGATGCTATTAACTAAGGGGTCAACCAGCCAAAACAGGATCATTTTCATACATGAGTTTAGGGATAGATGGTGATTGGTGATTTAATTCATATAAAGCATTAAAGATTGCTTCACGGGTTGCAACAAGATCTTCTCGCTCTAAAGCAACCAATGCTTGAGTAAGTGCCTTTTCTATAACCATGATTTGCTGCGAAGCGATCTCTAATTCTGTCCGCTCAATAGCTGTAATTTGTTGAATCATATGAGCTGACATCACTTCACCAGTAAGGGATTCTGCTGCCATCATTTGGGTAGTAACACTTTTTAATGCTTGAATGGTTTGATTTAAAGAGTGGGGCGCTGACTTCATAAGGTTCTTCCTTTCCCTAAAGTGGTGATAACTGTCCTGTTGGTTCAGAAGTTGGTGACTTAGGAATACTTTAGCTAAGAACGATGGTTAGGAATGGAACCGAGATCAAATAACAAAACTAACCATATTTTCGTAATAAAACAGAAAGATAAATGGAGTTTTGCAGATTATTTAATCGATCAAAGAGAACAAATAACTAGGCAGATTACGTGCTATATATACCTAGTTAGTCGATACCTTAACTATTGAAACTTCAATACGATTCAATAGATATCGCTATGCGTTAAAATGAATTAATTTTCAGCTAAGTTAAAAAATTCCCGACGATTTATTTTTATATTTGACTAAATATTCATTTTTTGTGTTATTTAATAAGGTTTAATTCCATTTCGACAACACCATCTTCCATCTGAATATCGACATGAAATCCCATCTTTTGCGCTAACATGATCATTGAGCGATTATTTGGCATTGTCATCCCAGTAATGCGTTGTAGTCCTTTATGCTGACAGTAGTGAATGATCTTCTCCATCATTATTCGACCTAAGCCAAGCCCTTTAAGATCAGAGCGGATCAAGATGGCAAATTCGGCATCCATGTTATCAGGATCTGAGAGAGCTCGAACAACACCTAAGATCTCGGTATGGCCCTTGTTTTCAAAAACGGCAATAAACGCCATTTCTCGGTCATAATCTATTTGAGTAAAATTCGACATGGCCTCATGATTAAACTCACCAACGTCAGAGAAAAATCGTTTATAGAGATCTTCTTGAGTAACATGAGAGATAAAGCTTTTATGTTCAGGTTCATCTTCTGGCAGGATAGGACGCAGCAAAATGGTCTTACCTGATTTAAGTTCGACCCACTGCTCCAATTCTTTAGGATAAGGTCGAATAGCGAGACGCGGGATCTGATTGGTGTCAGCATTGAGAGTCATTGAAGCGTCAATTATCGTAAGCTCTGGGCCATTGGCGAGTAAGGGATGGATATCTAAGCTCTCAATATTTGGACAATCGATAATAATCTGTGACACTGTCACTAAAAATGAGCATAGGGCATCAATATCAATGGGTACTAATGTACTGCGTTGCTTTATCTTTTGGCTCTTAAGGGCATCGATAATCATATACCGAGCTAACGCCATATTAAGAGGTGGCAAACCAACGGCGCTATCTTGATAACAATTCCAATTCATTAACTCTTCGCCCAAGAAAATAACTGGGCCAAAAATAGGATCATTTCGAACCGCAACCCTTAATTCCTGAGCTCCAGCTCTATTTGCCATGCGTTGTACTAATAGGCCGTCAATTTGAGCTGTAGGGTAGTCTATGTTGACTCGTTCTAGCATCGCTTGTGCTGCAGACTCAACTTCTTGAGCATCTCGCAGATGAAGCATAACGCCATGAACCTCCGATTTATATTCAATATCTGGCGAACGAAGTTTTACCGCAACGGGATAACCAATTTGCTCTGCGATATGAATGGCTTCAACGGCATCGTTAGCTAACCATGTTGGTAGTGTTTTAAATCCATAGCCTTTTAAAATTGGCTGTACTTCATGGGTTTCTAGCTGAGTGATGTTGTGATTAAGTAATTCTTGAATGATTGCTTGGGCTTGCTGTGGCGAAAAATTATCATTGCTGGTGGAGATAGGCTCGAGTGTTTTTGGGGTTTCTCGAAGCAGCTTTTGATTTCGGCGGTATTCAACGAGATACATAAAGGCAGAAACGGCACTCTCCGGGGTTCTATAGGCTGGAAATCCTGCTTGAGCGAAAATATCACGAGCAACTTGTCCTTCGTATTCTCCCGTCCAGTTGCTGAGTACGTTAAATTTTTTGATATTAGGATGCTGTTTTAGGGTTTGGACTAAACGTTCTGCTGTTTGTTGGCTAGGGGCAATGGCTGAAGGGGTATGCATGATAAGTAAAGCATCGGCCTCATCGCTATCTAACAGTGTATTAATTGTGTGCTCATAGCGCTCAATTGTGGCATCCCCAAGTAAATCGATTGGATTAGATGCTGGCCAATAATTGGGAAGTTGTTTTTTAAGCTGGTGGAGTGTGGTGGAGCTCAATTGCGCCAGTTTTCCTCCTCGCTCAGAAAGTGAGTCCACAGCCATGATGGCAGGCCCACCACCATTGGTAATAATAGCAAGTCGTTCGCCTCTTAAAGGTACTGAATGGGCTAAGGTTTCCACCGCTGCAAATAACTCATGGGTATTTTTTACTCTTAATAGTCCCGCTCTTCGTATCGCCGCTTCATAAACTATATCGGCTCCAAGATTACTGCCGGTATGATGTTTTACTGCCTCACTTCCAGCCAATGTGCGACCACCTTTTACGACTAGTATTCGGCGATTACGAGCGGCGGCTCTGGCAGCAGATAAGAACTCTCGGGCATTATTCACTGAATCCAGATACAACAAAATAGCTTCGGTTTTTCCGTCTTGGCTGAGCGCATCAAGTAATTCTGCAAAGTTGATATCCAGCCCATCACCTAATGAGATAAATGTTGAAAATCCAATGTTTTTATTTCTCGCCCAGTCCAAAATCGTAGTACATACGGCTGCAGATTGAGAGATAAACGCAATGTTTCCTTTATTTGCAGGTGTCGGGGCAAAAGATGCATTCAAGTTAAGCCAAGGCAGAATGATCCCCATGCTATTTGGCCCGAGTAATCGAATTTGATACCGTTTTGCTAGTTGCTGCAGATAGTCGGCAACGGTTGTGCCTGTTTCATCTTTTAATGTAGAAGTTCCTGCGGCAAGAATCACTGCGGATTTAACCCCTTTTTCGCCCAGTTCTTTGATTATTTTGACGGTCTTACTGGCGTGGGTACAAACAATCGCGATATCAGGTGTCCGAGGTAAATCAGAGATAGTGGGATAAGCAAGAATACCCGCTACCGAATCATATTTTGGTGTGACGGGAAATATTGGACCATTGAAGTGACTTTGAAGCAGATTATTTATGATCACAAAACCTGTGCGGTGGGTTTGGTTAGATGCTCCAATCACGGCAATGGATTTGGGATTCAGTAGGGCAGATAAAGGGGTTGTCGCCATATAAGCTCCTGATCACTTCATGCTATATTTAGCTCGGTATAACTATAGTAATCAGGTACAAAACAGGAAGGAAATACAATCATAGGGGCTGTGATCAACCCCTTATTTTTAAGCCAGCTCTATTAGATCTGGTAGCGGCTTTTATCGCCAATATCAAAATGAAGTGGCATTCGCCATTTAGAAAATGCGGCAACAGCCAGTAAAATAGCACTTGCCATGCTAAATAGAATACTGATTTGAGCTTGACCAAATACTTGGCAGAACCAGAAACCAGCTAAAGCCAAAGGGGTTACCAGTAAGACTTTTAGTTGGAAGCAGAAGTATTCTTTTACCGCCAATGCACTGAAAACAAATAGAGCAGCACCTTGTGCCAGTGGGCTCCATAGTCCAGTCATATACCATACACTTGCAAACAATCCCGCCCCCTGAATAAGCCAGCGAAAGCGTTTGTCATAGATATGAACGGTTGTAGATGCTAACAATGCAGCGATGATGATAGCTACAGTTCCGAAGTTAAATTCCCAAGCGATAATAGACATAACGCCTGCTGCAAATGTCAGTGAACTTCGGTAAAGAAGAACGGTAAGTTTATCTAATCCATCGAGTTCACATTGAATATGCGGATCGGCCATGATGAGTTCCTATTATAAATATTACGCAAACTACAAATATGATACCCGAGTTTTCTGCGCTACAGAATGATACAAATCAAGCACTTTGAGTCGTCTAGTGCTGTGTATGGTCTTTCTCTTGATCCTAATTAATTATCAGAGCAAAATGCTTTTGGTTTTAATTATTGATTTGAAAAATAATGAAAAAGATTGCTCTTGTTATTTTAGCTTCGTTGTTAACAGGCTGTGTAACGTCGCCACAACATTCAGCACCTGTTCAAGCGCTAAACACCCCTCCAACACCTGAAGTGAAACCTCAACCTCAAACTGTTGTCGTTGAGCCTGCTCAATTTAGTGCAGATGGCTTAGGATTTAATGAAGAATCATTAACAGGAAAGCCTGTTGAGGCTCCAAATCATGTCAAAGAAGTTGTTAAACTTTCGCCGTCTGTTACTGAGCCAGAAGTAGAACCAACAACTAAGCCGACCTATCAATATTCAGAGTTAAACAAAACGGCTTATGCGATTCAATTAGTCGCATCAGGAAGTAAAGATCAGTTGGCTTCTTATGCGAAACAGCTTCCGAAAGGAGAGGCTTTATGGATAAGTAAAACTGATCGTAATGGACAGCCTTGGTATGCTTTATTATATGGTCAATATGACTCTCGTGATGCAGCTCATGAGGCTATTGTGACTTTACCGCTAACTGTTCAGCAAAATGGTGCGTTTATCAAAAACTTGCAGTCATTGAAAGAATCAAAAAATACTCAAGTTTCATCTTTTAACTAAGTAAATAAATCATCCGTGTGTAACCTTAAAAATCTATGTTTTCACTGGTTGATATATGGTTTTGTACTGTAAATATGATGTAAACCTGACTTTTTATTCTAGATTCATCACAAAAATCATGAGAAACATCAGTTAGTATTCATGACAAATTAATTGACCGATTGAGCATAGTTGAGATGAAGACTGAATTTGAAAAAATGATATCGGGTGAAATCTACCATGGTATGGATCCCGAAATTGATACGCTTCGAACTGAAGTAGAGAAGCAATTGATTCCTCTTAACCAAACAACAATCAGAGAGCAACGACCTTTGCTTGAGTCCCTTTTGGGAAAATTTGGTTCGGATTCGGTTATTCGGATGCCTTTTAGCTGTGAATACGGAAAAAATATTTTCATTGGTGATCAAACGTTTGTTAATGCAGGGGCTGTATGGCTCGATAACGCACCCATTACAATCGGGGCTCATGTCCTTATTGGTCCTAACTCACAATTTTTCACCCCAACACACTCATTAGATTATCGCTCACGCCGTAATTGGGAAACGTGGTGTCTTCCTATTACGATTGAAGATGATGTTTGGATTGGTGGCAATGTTTGCATTTGTCAGGGAGTAACCATTGGTGCTCGCTCAGTCGTTGCAGCAGGTAGCGTTGTAACTTCTGATGTTCCCCCTGATACGTTAGTTGGTGGTACACCAGCAAAGGTGATTAAAGCGCTAAATAATGACTAAAACTTGTGCGCTAAAACGAGCATCATGTCAAAAATGGTGCGATTTAATACATAATCAATAAGATAAGGTGCACAGCAAGCCCTTTTTTGATTAAGATTAGAATAATTTTTGATATTAGGCTTTGAACCAGAGTGATTTGATAATCAAAGCCATAAGCTTGGCCCGTGTTTGGCGAGCTGTTTTTATAATTACAAGGGATGATCATGAGTACTATCCATGTCTTATTATTGTGCGGTGGCGGTAGTTCAGAGCACGAAGTTTCACTCGTTTCTGCAAATTACATTGAAGAGCAGTTAAAGCATATTGATGGTGTTAATTACACCCGAGTTGAAATGAAAAAAGAGGGTTGGTTTAATGCAAACAATGCTCTGTGCCAACTTAACTTAGATCGTACTTTACAAACGGGTGATACTAAACAAATCATCAATTATGTTATCCCTTGTGTTCATGGTTTCCCTGGTGAAACTGGCGATCTGCAATCTTTCTTAGATATGGCTGGTTTACCTTATTTAGGCTGTGGCGCAGAAGCGAGTCGCAATTGTTTCAATAAGATCACAACCAAACTATGGTTTGATGCGTTAGATATCCCTAATACCCCGTATGTTTTCTTAAGCGAAAATAACGAAGATGCTCACACTAAAGCCAGTGAAGCATTCGATAAATGGGGTAAAGTGTTTGTTAAGGCGGCATCTCAAGGTTCATCTGTTGGTTGTTACAGCGTCACAGATAAGGCAAACTTAGCTGCAGTGGTTAATGATGCCTTTGGTTATTCAGATCAGGTTTTGATTGAAAAGAGCATTAAGCCACGTGAGCTTGAAATTGCTGCTTACCAATATGGCGATGAACTGATTATCACAAAGCCAGGTGAGGTGTCTTGCCCTGATGATAAGTTCTACAGCTATGAAGAGAAGTACAGCTCTGATAGCCACTCAACAACAGCCGTTGAGGCGACAAATCTGTCTGAAGAGCAAGTAGAAGCGCTACGTGAATGTGCACGTAAAGCTTTCGTTCATATGAAGCTAAAAGATCTATCTCGTATTGATTTCTTCTTAAGTGAAGATAATGAAATCTTATTAAATGAAATCAATACATTCCCAGGTATGACGCCAATTTCTATGTTCCCTAAAATGCTAGAGAACCATGGCCATAGCTTCACTAAGTTTATTGAACAAGCGATTAAAAGCGCAGCAAAATAATGTTGGTGCTGTAATCGATTAGATGAAGGCTTTAGAGTGATCTAAAGCCTTTTGTGTTTCTCTGATTAGAGTTTATTGGTCGGAGAATATCTCTAATCGATATCTTTTTGATTTTTCTTCGCAAAGTGTTTGAGTTCCTGATCTCTATATCCTCGATCGCCTATGTATTGTGCGGGCATAGCAGGACTTTTCCAACGACCCTGAGTTTGAATTTGATGTATTGAAAGTCCTGATCGTGCTAAGTCTTGACTGGCACCTACTCGTGGCGATTGACCTGAAAAAATAACATCTACCGGTAAGTCTAACTCCTGGCTTGCACGGCGGAATACACGATAAATAGAAGAGTGGTCTAGGGGGCTATCTCCAATATTGTCATGGCGATCGATTCGTCGAAAAATAAAGCCTGTTTCAATAAGGGATAGGGTAAGCCATTTTTTCACAGCTTCTGTCGCTAATTCACTCAGTTCAATAAGATGGCTATTGATTGTAATAAGACTTTTATTGTCTATAAATTCAATATCGTTCACTGTGAGTGCTGCAACTTCACTGCGTTTGAGCATTCCTTCAAAGGTAAGTGCCCAAATAGCCATATCGCGGACATCTTTTGGTTTAGTTGCACTTGAAAATAGGGTGTGTAACTGCTGTAGATGATTATCACAAAAACCTTGGGCCTGAGTATAATCATCATGTTTATCCATGCGTTGTTGGAACATGGCCAGTTTCACGTCACTGCTAGTGCAGGGGTTTGGTAAAGCATGGCACTTATGAACTAAACCTATAGTGACAATGTAACGTTTTAAGCTGGAAAGCTTTCTTGTTTGTGCCATTTTTTCAATAAAGCGGCAAGTTACATCTGCAGATGCCGGTAAACAACATTGATTTAACTGATGGCAGAATGAAATAAACATATTCCAATCATTCTTAAACGCCACTAAAGTGTTATCTGCATACATCCGGTGGGTTAATTGTTGCCACAGTTCAATGGTGTCTGCAATCGACTTAAATTGTTCAATACTGTGTTGTTTTATATGGTCATCTTCGATGATAGGAATCTTCTTTGCCATAAACCTAATGCACTATAACTTTATTTATTGTTATTTAATATAACAATTAACCACGAAAATAAAAGGGCAAATTTAGATGAAAAGACCAAAAAAGCTTATCAATGAAGTATTCAATCGATATCGTATTAATACCAATGTCCCCGCTATAAAAGTCCATTTGGTATATTTGGTAATCAAATTTTTGTGAAACTTAGCCTTAACTTCTTATTTTATAGATTTTTTGTTGTAATTCACTCTAGTTAATTCCTAAAATAGAGTGGTTTAGGATAGGTGACTATAAAGGTTCAAATTAGGATGAAGAAACGATTATTTCATCGAGGTTATCTAATTGAAAATAGCGATGGCGATCCAGATCACTGGAAAGCGGCAATAAATTTAAATGCTATTTCTGGTCGACTATCGGATATCAAAAAAAGTATTGATTGGTGGTGTGATATGAAGACGTTTATGCCGCCAGAGCGATTTAATACAGTCGCAAAACCGCAAGCTCAATATCAAACACAAGAGTACCGTGGGTTTAAGTTGATCAATGACAGTGGAAAACCAAATGAATGGTACATTACGCTACGAGGCCAGTTATTAAAAGGCTCAACGGCGGCTATCAAGCAATATTTAGATAAGGTTCTGTTACAACTTGCAGCGCAAAAAAAATAAAGCCCTGTCAGAAGGGCTTCATTCGCTGTGATGTTTGTCAGTAATGTCTCTTAATTAATGCTTGTCTTTACTGTGTATTGATACATCAACAAGATAATCATTATTTAGCCAATTGCGTCCGATCAGCAATTTATATTCAAGTTTGCTGCGATTGCGTAGGTTAACTGCAACTGCTTTGTTCTTACCATTGAGTTCAAGATCCATAACTACTGCATAACGACGCTCGACACCTTGAGCGTTGCGGATCTTACTTACACGAATAATTTTGCCCTTATAAGTAGCAACTTGGCCTTTCTCATTTTTGGTTTTAAATTCAACCTGTTCACCAAGATTATCTCGCATATTTGAGTTATCAGAGCCTAGCACTTTAATATCATATGCATTTATTGATGTAGTAGCAGCACCAGTATCAATACGAGCCTCATAATCCATATCTAGATTATTAACTCGAATCGTTTCAACTTGACCAACAATTTCTTTTCCGTCGCAACTAGATGCCGCATTTGCTCCAAAGGTAACCGCAGATAGTAGAATTAGCGTGCTAAGTAAGCCTTTCTTCACAATGTCTCCTAGATAATCTTTTGCATTTTTTTGTGATTTATCGCATCTAGTATAGTCTTCTTTTCTGAATATTTGTTAAATAACGATAAAAAACATCACTATAAACGTATTTTTTCAAGAAGTTGTTTGTAGCATTGTGATGACTTGTCAAAAAGAACAGTATCAAAGCCAAGTTGTTTTGCCGCTAATATATTATCCAGATTGTCATCAATAAAGAGGCTCTCTTCGGCCTTTAAAGCGTATCTATCAAGAAGTAGTTGAAAGATTTCTGGCTCGGGTTTTATCATTAATTCTTTGCCTGAGACAATGCCTCCATCAAATTGAGAAATGATAGGGTGTTGTTCATTCAATGATTCAAAAAAGGACTCTGACATGTTGGTTAAATAAAATGTTTTGAATGATGATAGAGACAATTCAACGATATCAAGGGTCGCATTAATGAGAGTTAAACTTTGAATCACATGATGGATAAAATCTTCAATTTGGTTTTCAGGTAACCCTGTTCGGGCAGAAAATTTAGGGATCACTTCTGCGATTAACATGGTGCCTCTGTCGAGTGATATCCAATCAGGATGTTGGAGCACTTGTTGCAAGAGTAAATTTTGTTCTTCATCAGACGGAGTAAATGTTTTTACTATCTGGTTTGGATTCCACTCAAATAGAACTGCACCAAAATCAAAAATGACATTTTTTAACATAAGTGATTTCCGTTTTATGACCTTTTACTGATAGTATGCATAAAATAAAGATTAGGTTAATACAGATAATCTTTCTGTGACCTTTTTATACAATACGATGAAATTTAAGAGATTGTTACAACATGACTTTAGTCTATTCCACAGAATGTGGACGAATCAAAGAAGAGAAAACACAACCAGAACGTCCAAAGGGTGATGGTATTGTTCGCATCCAACGACAAACAAAAGGTCGTAAAGGTAAAGGCGTTTGTGTCGTAACAGGTCTGGATGTTGAAGATACGCAATTAAAACTTATTGCTGCTGAACTAAAAAAAGTGTGTGGTTGTGGTGGTTCTGTTAAAGATGGCGCAATCGAAATTCAGGGCGATAAGCGTGATGTGATCAAAACTGCTCTTGAGAAGAAAGGCTATACAGTTAAACTGGCTGGCGGTTAATGAGATATTTTTCTCTAGCATAGTATTTGAAAGAAAAGGGAGCGCGAATGTTCCCTTTTCTATTTAGAAATTACTTCGTACCAAACTGGGGAGTAATGTCTTTGTAAGTATATGAATTTTCCATCTTAACAACGGTTGGCTCTTTAATTTGCTTAAGAGCTTGTGGAATATTCACTTTCATTTCCATTGGTGTTAGATAGCTCTTAAAGTAATAATCTTTATTGGCAGTGTCTACAACAGATGTCCATACCGTATAGTCAGTTAGAGCTTCATGCTTTGGTGAACGAATAGCACCTTTAGGAATATCAAACGCATTTAATAAATGAAAAGCGGTAAACACTGCATCATCGACAGTCTTACTTGGTAAGCTTGCGTTTACAAAAGTTGCTGCACGCACAAAGCGGCTAGGGGATGTATAATCACCAGGCAGGCCTAACAAACCTGAACCTTCACCTGTTGGCGTGATTTTAACACCGTTAATTTCTACAGCTTCTTTGTTATATGGCGTTAAGCCAATGTAGTTACGAAGATTTGCAATATGCCAATCGTAAGTTGGGTTGTTTGTTACTACTCCAATCTTATTTTCGTGAATCTGTAATCCAGCTTCTGTGTATTCAATAACAATTGAACGACCAGAAGGATCCGTTACAGCGTAATGGAATGGTGCAAAGGTTTTAATCTCATCAATATAAGAACCAACAACAACAATATTTTTAAGCTCTTCGATCACTTCATCAACAGTGGCAAAATTACCCAGAATATAATTACCCAGTTCTTCGCTAGAAACTGCTTTTGATTTGTTTTCGTCTGTAAGTTCAGCAAATTTGGCTAATCCTGAAAAGTAGAACGCACCAAAGTAGAGTCCTTTTTCATTGACACCATCAACAACCATTTTTTTGTCTAATGCATTAGCTCCGCCGAAACCATATTTTGCTGTATAAACAAGACCTGTATTCTTAGGATCATTAACTAATGACGTAATCTCTGTACCAGCAGGTACAATTGCGATGTTTGATTTAACATCAAAGCCAAATTCCATAGTACGAGCGGCAACAGCTTTGCCATCTTCACTTTTAACTAATATACCAGTACAAGCTTGAGTCAATACAGGTGCAAGTGTTAAGCCTAGCGCAACAGCTAAAATGGTTTTTTTAGACATTATTAATCCTTACAATAAAATGAATGAACATTGTAAAATTAAGTCTAGTACACATCTAATTTTAATATCTAATATAAAACTTTTAGTTATTTCATAGACTTATGGAGCACGACAATCTTCGATAATTTGAGCTAAATGTTGGCCATAAATATCGTGAGAATTATTCCACCCAGCAGGATTCTCTAAATTAGGCATTGTCATATTTGCAGCGTTAGTTAGTACAAGTGTGCAATAACCGTATGATAAATCGGCTATTTCATGACAGGATGCACAAGTTCCAGTGCCAAACTCTGTATGTGCCGGTGGGTTTTGCCATTGCTCTTGCTGTGAAACGGGTGTATAGCGAACCGCTAGCTCTAAAGTGTATTGATCTGATATATCTAAATTAGTACCAGGATGGATTAAAAAAACATTACTTCCACGATGACATTCAGTACAGTTTTCAGCAAGAATGTCTCCGTTGTGAATATCTTCAATAGCGAATGTTAAATCGTCTCCACCTGTAATCCGTAATCCATTTTCTTTACTCAAATTATCCCAAAAACATGCTTTCCCTGTTGTTGAACTTTGGCAAATAATGCCTAATAACGATACAACACCAGACTCTTTCCTAGGTAAAGCGATACAGGTGCCTGCCACATTTGGATCAGAATAGGCCCAGATTTCTGTTAACTCATTTTTTAAAAAATCAACTTCGGCATCTCCCATGTAATTCCAATCACCTGAACCCCAATCAGGAGGAATAGGAACATTATTTTCTCTACAAGTTTGAATATAATCGTCTTCAGTATCAGGGATATATAAAGGTAAATGCTCTAAGATAGAGCGGGTAAAGAGAAAATCAGTTAAAACAGGAAAGTCATCAATTCGAGAGATAGGAAAGAGTAGGTGTGTATGATGCTGAAAAAGTCTAACTGAGGGCTGGTATCTTTGCCGAGTTTTTTGATCGATTTCATCAAGCATTGCATTTAGCAACGCATTTTGGAACAAGACTTTTTCGGTTTCGGTTTTGAGGTCATAATTTGCAAAATCCTCGAGGTATTGTTGATATTTATCAACGGAGTCTTGTGGAATATATTGCTTTAGCTCATCAATAAACTGACTCTGCATAGGAAGGATATCATTCGCTTTGATGGAGACTTCATCGCCGTTATCAGTGTACATTTTACCATAATATCCATTTGATAAATCAGATATTTTTATAGCAAGATCTTGTGGGGAATCATCGGATGGTGGATTTTGAGGTGTGTTATCTGGATTTGAATCCCCGCCGCATGCAATCATTGTGGCTAGAAAAGTAAAAAGAAGCGTTTTTTTCATGAGATGCTCGCTAAACTAGAAATAACAAAGCTAATGCACAAATCATGCGCCAATAATAAAACAAAGTTTTTGAGCTATTATCAAAATTTCCATTTTAGCAACATTAGTAACGATATATGGATATTTTAGGAATCACTTCTATTTTATAGACTTACAACATTCCACTCTAACCATCGACAGAAAAAATCTGCTGTTTGTTACTTTATGGTAGTGAGCCTGTAAAATTTTCTGAGACGATAAAAACAAAACATAGTTCATAACAAATGTCTTTATATCGCCTTAAAAATCTATCTAAAAGGGTACTAATAACGGTTTTCCCTTTATTTTTTATGACCTTATCTGCGTCCGTTTTAGCACATACATCATCTGATGGTTACTATTTACCATCGGGTAATTATATCCATCGTTCACATATAAAACCTGCAGTTAAGCATCATCACTTATCATCAAAAACACGTTCTAAAATACTACATTCTTACCATCGTTGGGAGCATACACCATATAGATATGGCGGAACGACTCATCGAGGTATCGATTGTTCTGCATTTGTCGGAAAGGTATTTCGTGAGGTATTTAAAATCCATTTACCAAGAACATCCATGCAGCAAGTAAAATTGGGATTTAAAGTAAAGAGAGAAAATGCTCATTTTGGTGATTTGGTTTTCTTTAAAACAGGAGATTGGCACCATCATGTAGGTATTTACCTTGATCATGGTCGGTTCATCAACGCAACGAGCTCTCGTGGTGTCGCTATTTCAAATTTAAACCACAAATATTGGCGACATCGTTTTTGGCAAATAAGACGTTTAGTTGTGTAAACTCCAGTTGCAATTGAAACCTAAAACGCAGCATCTGTTACAGTCAGATGCTGCGTTTTTTATTGTGTAATTTACAAATAAATTGAAGAACTAAGCAAACTGAACATTTGCTGCAGAACTTAAATTTAAGTGTAAATTACCTATTTTATGGTAAATTACCAATACTGTTAAATAGCCCTTATTTTCAAATCATCCATATTAAAGAGTAGAGTAGCTAAGGTGTTATCTATGAAGATATGACTTAGATTATATTAACTTGGGTATCTTATTTAACATAACCTATATAATGCGCACTAAGGTTGTAAGTCCCATTTAGAAATGTCATGTTTGAGCCAGATTGAAATGTCATGTTGAACTAACTTCAAAAGACGCTTTTTCTTTGCTGTTTTGGAGCCTGTGGATGTTGTTAA
>NZ_PYOG01000100.1 GCF_003026815.1 Photobacterium damselae
AGATTCTGTCTTAATTGACTTTGCTGCTTCACGAGCAAAAGCTTCGAGTGCTTTCTTATCCATATTGTCCATCCTTAACCTTTGAGGTTTAAGTTTAGACAGTTACACAGAATTCAGGACACTCTCACCCCCTGACTTTTTTATTGCTAGTTATTGCATCGAAATTTGGTTTTTTGTTTCATCTTGATTGAATAATCAGCAAACAGGTGATCTTTAAAAGAAAATTTGTTTTTTCTTCTTGCGCCAACATCACTTCTGCGTATAATGAACCACATCAGCCCGGGTGGCGAAATTGGTAGACGCAGCGGATTCAAAATCCGCCGGTGAATAACTGTGCCGGTTCAAGTCCGGCCCCGGGCACCAGTTTCTAAGACAGAGCCTCGACACATGTCGGGGCTTTGTTGTTTCTAACATCCCCAAAATTCTTAAGTTCGCTTTTCGCCTTGTCATCAATCAATGGAAAGCGGGTTTAAGTCCCCAATCTATATCCATCTTTATTTCATTTGCACACATTACTTCTTTTATATAGCTACCGAAATTGGAGTTAACATAAAGAAGAAATTTAAGTTCACTACTATCACCCTTAGCCTCATCTCTCGTAACTAATGTGATCATGTGCAATGAAACTAAATAGGGGATGTAGCTTATACTCTCACTACCCATTGCTTTTTATATCATTTCAATTTTAAGAATATCTATTTGTATCGACCTTATGTGTGTTTTCTGTTTTGTATAATTGAGCAGAGTTAATAGATAAGCTGTTCAGAACTTATAAAAAACGCTGTGGGTGAGTCTGTCTCTCTTATAATAAAGACTAATGATGTGGGGTTATTTTGAACTTTTCTTTGGTTTTGGTTGTTTATTTAACCTATTGAATTGTTTTTAGTGTTTTTTTCTAAGAAAAGGCTTGTCAGATAAAACTTTCTCCCTATAATGCGACCTCACTGACACGGACAACGGCGCAAGCGGTTACCGAAAGTCAGTATTGTTCTTTAACAATTTGACCATGCAATCTGTGTGGGCACTC
>NZ_PYOG01000101.1 GCF_003026815.1 Photobacterium damselae
TATCGGTTAAGAGTGTTTTTATCATTCGGGGGTATTTCAATTGAACCGCTAAACACATCATTTATTAAGGTTACATTATTAATAATGAGTTTATCCTCAAGGATTAATTGATTGCCCAAGTGAAGGGCGTAAAATGCAAACTCACCAAGTACACCAGAAACAAAATATTTATCTGTCATATTTCCGTTTGTGCCCCTTTCGGGGCACCCCTCCACGATTAATTAATATTCGCTAGGAAATAGGATGGTGGTTACGCTTCTATCCCACTCGGTAATAATCCAAATCTTTTCACCGTTAAGCTCATAACTTGAAAGAATCCGATTGCCTTTGTGTGTTGCCCAGTTATTTGATATTGCGTCGTCTTCACAACACAAACCCCAATCCCCTTTTTTATGTTGGTTTAGGGGAATAACCAGCGGTAAGTGATTACCATCTAAAAAAGCATCTACGCCACGAGTAACCACGATCACGCCTAAATCAAATTCGATAGGCTCAATGTTTTGTATTTCGTCTTGACTTGATGTCGTCATAGTTATATATTCCTTAAAGTTTGAGTGGGGCACAAAACGATATTTTCCGGTTTCGTTTTGTGCCTTTTCTTTATGCGAAAATTAAATCTTTTAATTTGCATTTCGCACGTTTTGCAATCTCAAAAGGCGTTATCCCTATGGATTGCAGTTCAATGAATGAGCGCTTAGCGCTCTCTTTTGTTTCTTCCCCCCTTAAATACGCCTTAATATCTTTGATGTGGTATTGGATCACTAACTTGTCTAGTTCTTGCTGACTCATTAGCGGTACTATTTCGCGCTCTTCAAATCGGATAGCGTTGTAATGCATCTAAATTCCTCCGCACTTATCATGCGCTTAAATTGAAATTGAATATCTTTTTGGTAGCTTTCTATAATTTGGCTATCTTCATCGAAGAAATAGCCTGTAAAGTTGCCCTCCTCGTCTATCTCTACGTTGTAAATAATGATTTCGTCACAAATGATAAATTGCTTGTCGTCCTCATAATGTCGGTG
>NZ_PYOG01000102.1 GCF_003026815.1 Photobacterium damselae
CTCTACCCGACCACCTGTGTCGGTTTGGGGTACGATTTCTTACTATCTGAAGCTTAGAGGCTTTTCCCGGAAGCATGGCATCAATGACTTCGCTACCGTAGTAGCTCGACATCGTATCTCAGTGTTAGTGATGAACCGGATTTGCCTAATTCATCCACCTACGTACTTGGACCTGGACAACCGTCGCCAGGCTCACCTAGCCTTCTCCGTCCCCCCATCGCAATAGTAAGAAGTACGGGAATATTAACCCGTTTCCCATCGACTACGCCTTTCGGCCTCGCCTTAGGGGTCGACTCACCCTGCCCCGATTAACGTTGGACAGGAACCCTTGGTCTTCCGGCGAGGGAGTTTTTCACTCCCTTTGTCGTTACTCATGTCAGCATTCGCACTTCTGATACCTCCAGCACACTTTACAATGCACCTTCAACGGCTTACAGAACGCTCCCCTACCCAATGTGCATAGCACATTGCCGCAGCTTCGGTGTATAGCTTAGCCCCGTTAAATCTTCCGCGCAGGCCGACTCGACCAGTGAGCTATTACGCTTTCTTTAAATGATGGCTGCTTCTAAGCCAACATCCTGGCTGTCTGAGCCTTCCCACATCGTTTCCCACTTAGCTATAACTTTGGGACCTTAGCTGGCGGTCTGGGTTGTTTCCCTCTTCACGACGGACGTTAGCACCCGCCGTGTGTCTCCCGGATAGTACTTACTGGTATTCGGAGTTTGCAAAGGGTTGGTAAGTCGGGATGACCCCCTAGCCTTAACAGTGCTCTACCCCCAGTAGTATTCGTCCGAGGCGCTACCTAAATAGCTTTCGGGGAGAACCAGCTATCTCCGAGTTTGATTGGCCTTTCACCCCTAGCCACAAGTCATCCGCTAATTTTTCAACATTAGTCGGTTCGGTCCTCCAATTGATGTTACTCAATCTTCAACCTGCCCATGGCTAGATCACTCGGTTTCGGGTCTAATCCTAGCAACTATGACGCCCAGTTAAGACTCGGTTTCCCTACGGCTCCCCTA
>NZ_PYOG01000103.1 GCF_003026815.1 Photobacterium damselae
CCTTCATCTTTAGAAAGAACATAGATTTCTGAAGTGAAAGTAGTGTGTGGAGTGATTGAACCAGGCTTAGCTAGAACTTGACCACGCTCAACTTCGTCACGCTTAGTACCACGTAGAAGAACACCAACGTTCTCACCAGCACGGCCTTCGTCTAGAAGCTTACGGAACATCTCAACGCCAGTACAAGTAGTCTTAGTAGTTGGTTTGATACCAACGATTTCTACTTCGTCACCAACAGTGATGATACCTTGCTCAACACGACCAGTTACAACAGTACCACGGCCTTGGATTGAGAATACGTCTTCGATTGGAAGAATGAACGGCTTATCGATAGCACGCTCTGGCTCTGGGATGTAGTTGTCTAGAGCTTCTGCTAGTTCAACAACTTTTGCTTCCCACTGCTCTTCGCCGTTTAGTGCGCCAAGTGCAGAACCCATGATTACTGGGCAATCATCACCTGGGAAGTCGTACTCAGATAGAAGTTCACGAACTTCCATTTCTACTAGCTCAAGTAGTTCTTCATCATCAACCATGTCACACTTGTTCATGAATACGATGATGTAAGGGATACCAACCTGACGACCAAGTAGGATGTGCTCACGAGTCTGTGGCATAGGACCATCAGTTGCAGCAACAACTAGGATACCACCGTCCATCTGAGCAGCACCAGTGATCATGTTTTTAACATAATCGGCGTGTCCAGGACAGTCAACGTGTGCGTAGTGACGAGTTGGAGTATCGTACTCTACGTGAGAAGTAGAGATTGTGATACCGCGCTCACGCTCTTCTGGAGCGTTATCGATTGATGCGAAGTCACGAGCAGAACCGCCGTATACTTTAGAAAGTACAGTACAGATTGCTGCAGTTAGAGTTGTTTTACCGTGGTCAACGTGGCCGATTGTACCAACGTTAACGTGCGGTTTCGTACGTTCAAATTTTTCTTTAGACA
>NZ_PYOG01000104.1 GCF_003026815.1 Photobacterium damselae
TAGAAGCGAGAAACAAAGGTGCAGCCTTTGTCGTAGATGATGGCCTTGTCACCACGGGCGCGGATTTCACGTAAGAGCTTACGAATTGCGACCGATTTACCTGTACCTGTTGAACCACTAAAAGAGAGATGTCGTATCTCAAAGTTGTTGGGTAACAGGCTTAAACCATCAAGCTTAAATGGTGAGGTGTTTTTGTCTTTCTTTAAGCGGCGCTCTAGCTCTTGAGGTGTGGCGATTTCTGTACCTCGAATTAAGTAGTCCTGGGTTTGCTCTTCACCTTTTTTCTCAAAGTATTTTGTGACCTTCATAAAGGCTATCATGACGGCAAAAAACGAGAAGATGAAGGCCAATTGAATGTCTAAGAACACATCATCAACGGAGGCGTTAAAGCGCTCACTGCTAAGCAGTTTCTCTGCGGTGTATGGGTATTCTTGCCCCTGATACATCACCATGATCTTGGTGTCCGGCAATGCCAAGTATTTGGCATGGAAGTAGTATTTCAGGGCGAGCAGTTGATCGATATCAATCAAGAAATACGCAAACAGCGCGGTAAAGATAAACGCAATTACCATACTCCACGAACCGATAACCGCAAGGATTTGGAAATACATGCGCAGGTTGTGGAAGGTGATTTGGCCGCCCCGAGTGAAGGCTTTGGTGTTGGATTTTGGTCGAGCCTTATGTTTTATGAGCATAGGCGTATTCTCCATAAAAAAGGTGCAAAAATGAGCGGTTTCGATTGAAACGGCAGATCGTTGAGATTAAACTTTGCACAATGATTAAGATAAGGATGCCGTAACATGACAGAAAAACTTGGCACATTAACGGCGAAGATAGATGCGCTTCGCGCAAAGGGATTTAGTGACGACGAGATCAACCAGTTGTTGAGTTCGGCAATGCCTGCTGAGGCTCCTGAATCCCCATTTAATATCGGTGA
>NZ_PYOG01000106.1 GCF_003026815.1 Photobacterium damselae
TTCTTACTGTTCTCTACCGAGTAGTAGATCTTGGCACTGTGTTTTGCACGTGTGATGGCAACATACGCTAAGCGACGCTCCTCTTCGGTATCAGCAGAGATCCCAACAGACGAACGATTAACATAAGGAAAGGCGTCTTTATCCCAATAAGGCAAATAGACTTGGCTATACTCACAGCCTTTCGCCCTAAAGATTGTGGTTAATTGCACTTGTGACATTGAGGGTTCAGTTTGGCGCAATGAATCTGAACGTTGGGTATAATACTCAAAGTAATTCAATGCCTTTTCACACTCTTGATCCATAGACGCTAGCACAGTCTCGACACTATCTAACCTTTCGACGGCTTCTTCAATCTCAGATGCTGTCGCTTCGGTTTTCCAAATCCAGTTATCCAACTCACTATCACGACGATACTGTCGATAAACATCCAGCGCTTTAAAACTACCTTTACGGCGTAGTGTCATCAATAATTCTACTCGTGCTGTAAAGTTATCAAGATTTAAATTGGGTTGTACCTTCTCTGTTTTACTTAACACGTTTAGCCACTGATCTATAGGTGTGTTAGCGAGCTCATCACACAATGGGCGTAAATTTGCATTCGGCACATAACAGTGAGGAAACGACATTAAGTTAAACACTAATGTCGCTTTTTCAAACGGCTGTAATTGGTTATAACGCCCGGTAGCAAAACGCATTACATCCATTAACAGCTTTACTTCTCGGCTATTAGAAAGCA
>NZ_PYOG01000107.1 GCF_003026815.1 Photobacterium damselae
AATTTACCACTGGAATAAAGCGATGAGTCAAGCATATACATTAGCGATTAACGAGTTATATAAAGCATTAGGTTTGGATCAGCCTAATGAAGTTGAAGAGGTCATCTCTCTACAAGTCGGTGAGATGATTTGCCATTTAACAGAGCATCCTGCCGATAGCCTATTAATGTTTTCAAGCCTAGGTGCAGTAACAGATTTTGATGTGTCACTCTTGCTCAACAATAATATGTTTAGCCAAGAGCTACAAAAGCCAGAGGTTGCCATTGATGAAACCTCTGGCAATGTGATTCTTTGGAATAGACAACCACTGCTTAATGCCTATGGGCAAAGTTTATATCGACAATTGGAGCTGTTAAGCCAAGCATGTGATCGTTTAACTGGCGTTGAATCAGCAAATACTGCTTTGGCCGTAGAAGCGAGTTCAGAGACTCAATCCCAGAGTGAATTCAGTCCTACTAGTTTTAGAGTGTAATTCGCGAGTAAGCGCTCGCTAATACATTGGAACGTAATATGATATAGCCGCAAACATCATATACATCATCTAATTAAGGTGATATTTGCGGTTTTTTATGGTTCATCGCTGCTTTCCGGGGAAAGCAGCTTTAATTTGGTTCTGTCGCAAAGTTTATGTAAGGCGTAAACGTGTCGAATTTCGGACACTATTATGCTATGAGCGCGTAAAATCGCTCCCATACAGGCAAGCTTAGCTCGCCAACTTGACCTCGTTTGATTTGCGTCCAAACTTCTTGACCTGACATAGTGGCACTT
>NZ_PYOG01000108.1 GCF_003026815.1 Photobacterium damselae
CTTAGTTTTGTTATTTATGCCTCCACGCGTGACTGATAGATGAAAATGGACATTCCAATTAAGTTGACGACCAAATGTATGGACTACACAGAATAGGCCAATCTCTATTCCCCGTTTTTTTGCAAAACTCAAGAATGCTGATACCGCACAGCGTTATAACAGATTGATTAACCAAGGATTAAGTCGAAATATGGGCCATAACTTATCGGGCATCGTTAAGGTCATGTGTTGATATTCACATTTTGGCAAGATGGATAGCTGCTTCGCTATCCATTTTTCTGTCAGCATTACTCCACAAGAACTACAGGCCTTACTCTTACAATAGTTATAGATGACTTTGTGGTGCTCACAAGCAGGTTTTTCACATTCGTAGTGCTTACTGCCCACTTTGCTGGTACCGCAAGCGAGCATTTTTTCTATACACTCTATTTGATTGGTGGTGATGCTATCACCACAATGCGTGAGATATTTTTCCCAAGCCTCATCTTTATTAAAGATGAGTTTGGAGGCTCTAGGAACGTGCATACAGCTGTTAGTAAGGCGTTGCACCATCTCGCTCTGCGATATGAGCAAGCGAGATTAATACTTCATGTAATTTGAATGCAGTAGTCGATGTGTCACCAAACTTATCAATAAGGTATTGATAAATTAATGTAATTTCTTCGTCATGATCTTTTGGTGGAGCAATATTATATTGGGTATTTAGCAACTGAATGACATTATCCATGGTGGTTTCATATTGCTCATAGCTATCAAAAGCAGATG
>NZ_PYOG01000109.1 GCF_003026815.1 Photobacterium damselae
TGATACCGAAATACATCGTTATCAGAAATAATGGCAGGTCTACCTGGATTCGAACCAGGGGATGACGGGATCAAAACCCGTTGCCTTACCGCTTGGCGATAGACCTACAATCTCATAAAGAGAATATGGTGCGGAAGGAGAGACTTGAACTCTCACACCTTGCGGCGCTAGAACCTAAATCTAGTGCGTCTACCAATTTCGCCACTTCCGCAAATTTTGTTATCTTCAAAAGAAGATGGTGGCTACGACGGGATTCGAACCTGTGACCCCATCATTATGAGTGATGTGCTCTAACCAACTGAGCTACGTAGCCAACTTGTGTGATACCGAAATACATCGTTATCAGAAATAATGGCAGGTCTACCTGGATTCGAACCAGGGGATGACGGGATCAAAACCCGTTGCCTTACCGCTTGGCGATAGACCTACAATCTCATAAAGAGAATATGGTGCGGAAGGAGAGACTTGAACTCTCACACCTTGCGGCGCTAGAACCTAAATCTAGTGCGTCTACCAATTTCGCCACTTCCGCAAATTTTGTTATCTTCAAAAGAAGATGGTGGCTACGACGGGATTCGAACCTGTGACCCCATCATTATGAGTGATGTGCTCTAACCAACTGAGCTACGTAGCCAACTTGTGTGATACCGAAATACATCGTTATCAGAAATAATGGCAGGTCTACCTGGATTCGAACCAGGGGATGACGGGATCAAAACCCGTTGCCTTACCGCTTGGCGATAGACCTACA
>NZ_PYOG01000011.1 GCF_003026815.1 Photobacterium damselae
TGAGCGATCTTTTAATTCTTGAGCTAGAGACTGAGTAGTACGGTCTGCGTAGCTGTTCGCTTCAATATTTTGGTGCTCTACGATAAGAGCGCGCATTACATTTATATTGCTCATAAATATATACCTGGTTTTTTCGCGCTTCGATAAACCCAAATTAAATAGATGTGAAAAGGTATTTAAATTGGATTTAACTTAAATATTGTTATGCTTATTGAAAGGATTGTTAAGGCGTCACACTCTTAATAATTTCGCTATATAACAAATTACTATTATATAAATAAGCTTTTAGATTCATGTTAGAAAGTAAGAAAATATAACTTCTTAGCTTGCCTCAGAAGATGACGCTATTATTACGCTAGATTTGATAAATAAAAACACTAAAAATGGAATGAGTTTTTGCAGTTTCAGACACAAATGACAATTTAGAAATTAATATTCTTTTTTGCATAATCAACGTTAAATTTATCTAAAACTAGGTTTAAGGAACGAAAAACTGTAAAAAAACCTCAGTTATTTAGCGACTTATGCGCTATCCATCACAAAAAAACCATTTACAACACTGTATTTTGTCATACAAAAGCCTTTTTTTGCGGATATAGTTATGCATTATTTAAGCAAAAACACTCATTAAAAATCTTTTCATTTTTGGACATTTTTTTAGAACTTTATTTTTGTTCATTAGATTTTAAGGCAATTAGTATTCAAATAATTCCTCTCAATAGACTTTAAAGTGTTATCAGCTGACTAATCGCTTTCATTAACAACCTTACTTTATAGACAAAAAACGGTCAGCTGTAAGTAATTGATGTATAAAATCTCTCTTGTAGAAATTATAATTCACACCAAATAAGCATCGAAGCGAATAGCAACTAGCCTAATAGCGTCAAGTATAAGCAACCAATCACTCAAAGGTAATTTTCCGCTACATAGAAATTCACAATAAGAATACAATAAGAGGAAAATTATTTATAAATGGAATATGTGATGATTTTCAATAAAAAACTCATTAGCTTAGCTATTATTAGCTCTCTGTCTTTAGCTGGCTGTGGTGGTGGCGGCAATGATGAAAAACAAGAGACACCAACAGATGCTGGTGGCGCAATTATTACTGTGCGCTATATTGACTCCGCTGTTACTGGATTAAACTATCAATGTGATCAAACAGAGGATGGTAAGACAAATAATAATGGTGAATTTACAACAGTAAATAATGCTCAATGTAATTTCTTTATTAATGATTTGAACATTGGTTCAGCTATTATAAAAAAATCACAAATAAACCAAAATGGTATTGTTATCATAGATCCAATATCGATGACGAAACAACAGAACGTAAGATATGAGAATATTGCCGTTCTTTTGCAGAGTTTAGATAATGATGGAAATTCTGAAAACGGCATTAACCTTGAAAATGCTAACATTAAAGCACCACTTTCGACAAAAGATCATAACTTATTAACAATGTCAGCAAGTGAACTTCAAAAGCAGCTTCAGACATTAGTTAAAAACCCAAAAACAATTGTAACTGAGCAACAAGCGTTAGCTCATTTGCACCAAAGCCTAACCACATCAGGTGCACTTGCGGGATACCATAGCCCACAAGTTCAGGAAATAGTGACTGATATTAATAAACTATCAACTTCTACTCCTGAAGAGATGCAACAAATTAATTTCGTCGATAAAGTACAACAGTACCAAGATATTTTAGATTCTGGTGCCTCAGACAATGCTGATATTGAAGTATTAAAAGCAGTACTAACTATCGCAAAAATAGTTAATGAGCCAGAAGTAAAAGAAAGAATTTCATTTAACTATGAAAACACGAACCTAGCCAACGAAACAGAAGATCTATTACCGCAAGTTCTTGATTCTCTGCTTAAAGCAAATGGACCACTATTAGTTCCAAATGAATTAGAAAAAGGTTCAACAGACTCAGAAGCTAAAATATTATATTCACTAGCTCAAAATTTAATGACTGCAAGTAACACCTTAGGTCAAAGCTTCACTAACATTAACCGTGTAGCTTCTTATGATACAGAAGGTAAAATTCAACTAAACTATCAGCGAGCACAATCTTTACGAGTAATCGCACTATCTATTGCGAATAGTTTAAGTACAGCAGCAGCCTATGATCTTGGATCAGATAAATACTTCATTCCACAAAGAGAACGTGTAACGATACCACTAACTATTGCTCAAGACTATTTCACTGTAGTCGGAGAAAAAAAGACTACTGTTAATAGTGAATTTGCTACTGCAGAAGAAGATCCAGTTTCTTTAATTGCCGATCAGAGTTTTATGACACTGCGTAACAGCGGCCCTGAGTACTTAAGGACTGCGTTATCGGCATTAAAACAAGCAGCAAGCATTGCAGCAACACAGATTAATCTTGATGATAAAGAATTTAGTAATCTTACTGGTGCAGATAAACAGAACCTTAAGGCCATGATAGATAGTCTAAATCATCATTTACAATCGTCTGATGGCCAAAAAAATCCGTTTACTTATACAGTACTAGATCAAAATGGTAAGGTTGATGGTGAACTGACAATTAATTTACAAGAGTTCTATCAAAACCCAATTACTCGTAACGATATTACGATAACAGAAAATAAGTATAACTGTACCATTGATAAAAATCTTTCAAAATACATGAATCAACCTATGTGTTATGAGAAAGGTGATACCAATTTTTGGTACGGATATGAAGACCTATCTTCAAATAAGATGCTATTTGTAAGTGGACAACCGGCTAAGCATCTATTTAGTAGTGATTATACAAATACGAATATTATTCTATCTTGTAGAGAAAAAGATAGTAATAACAACTGGGTATTCTGTGAGAAATAATCACAAATAGATATGCAAAGTCTACGATATCTCTTGGTTTTTGCATTATTAGCACCATTTCGTGCATTTGCACTTAATGGTGCTTCAATATACCTAGAAAACATTAAGACTGATTACTACATAAAATATAATTCAAAACCTATTTTTTACTATCAACTCAAGGCAGAACATAAAACTGAAATATATAGTAATTCAAAAAATATATTTACTCAGTATTTTGATCGAAATGTAGCTAAAGTACATAATTTTTTTACAGATGGTGTTTTTAGTACTAGAAATGTTGTTATCAACTTCAAGCAAGCTTATTACTTTAATGGGAGCTTATTTTTAGAACAAACTTCAGGCTCTATTGAACATAACAATATATCTGCTAAAGAAATAAATTTTAGGTTAAAAGATAACATGTTGTTAGCTAAACATATTCGATTTATATCAGCTGAAAGTACATCAACAAAGATTAACTACTAATATCATATAAAAATAACCAATGAAAAAAAAACTTAGTCTATTATTAATTGCATCTTGTATTCCAAGTATTGTTCACGCAGAAAATCAAGAAAACGAGGGTTATTCCTACTTTTCTCTTGGTATGGAGAATACTAGTTATAAAGAGTTTTATTCAAAATCTAACTCATCAGTAAGTGTTACAAGCCCAACAATCAATACAGGTGGACTCTATTCCATTAATAATAAATGGGATTTCTCTATTGATGCATTGGGAACATTTTCACCAAATCATAGTAATGAGCACTGGAACAATGGCCAAAAAAATCAATTTGAATATATTAAAGCCATGACAGATGTTTTGTTACAATACAAGCTTACTCCTCAATGGCGTATTGTGGCTGGTCCGACTCTAAGTTACCAAACATATAAACGCTACGGACGTGATTCTAGTACTGAAAGTATTTTCACTGGAGTCTGGGAAGAAAAAACAACAGATATTTATGCTAATGTAGGTATTGCATATGATAGTGGTAACCTATACAACAATTGGCATTATTATGTCCAGGCTAAAGCGGGTATTCCTCTTTATAGCCAGACAGAAAATACGGCAACAGAATTAAATGGTGTCACTTTTAATACCTTTGGTTATCGTTCATCTTTATCAGGCGGGATCAGCTACCGACTGATGAAAGGAATTCATTTAGGGTTATTTACTGCATTAAGCTACGAATATCGCCAAGAAGATGGTCCTAAATTTACGGGAGTTATTATCGAGAGTAATGGGAAGAAACAAGCAATGGATGCGACACTTCCTGAAGCACAGATAATTAACTTTAGTGCAGGCATTCAAGTGCTTTGGAAATTGTAGTTATTTAAGATACCCCAAGTGACTATAGGTTACTTGGGGTTAAATAAAACAATTTGAACTTAGTCTATTTTCTATGCCATTCTTAAATGTAAAGCCAAATGATTTCTAAATGCAGGATTTAGAACGCTACCACTGATTCAGATTCAAAGAAAACACTATCGTGCAATAGCAAGCTCATTCCAAGTTAGATATAAAGGTTCTTATCAAGGAGGATAGAATGACTTTAATAAAAGCAGCATTAACCTTACCCGCAGAGTTACTTCCTGGAGGGATCCCTCTACAGGCACAAAAGTTTGGCTTTAATACTATCCATAAAGAAAAGATCACCAGCAACGACCATAAACCCTTAGTCAAATTTCACTTTTCCGATCCCATTCTTACGACTAAAACCATTGGCTTTGAACGAGGTATTGCAACTTTTCTAAATCACGTTATTGAAGGCACGCCCTATGAAATAGAAAAGGTTTTCAGTGTGGCAGAAGCTAATAGTCGAGAATCTACCTTCTATAAAAAGAATAATAAGATGATAAGTGATGAACCACTCACTAAGATATTAAGTGACAAACGAAAGTATTAAGAGAATCCCCAGCATATCTGGGGATTCTTAATTTAGCGTTACACAGGACAGAAACAGTAGCTATTTTAATGGTTTTAGCAGTTGGTTTATTTGGCTTCGAGTAACGCAATAAACAAGCAGCAGAGCAAAAAGAGGTAAGATAAACCAAATACTAATATGAGGGTAAAATGGTAATTCAAAACCATAAATTAAAAGAATACCAACAACAAACTCACTACAACCCGCAGCTATCACTCCACCCAATAAAGCTATTGTGCCAAACTCATACCAAAGCGTATCTGATATTCGCTTTCGGCTTGCACCCAAAGTTCGATACAACTGAACCTCTAGTTGACGCTCAGAAAGACTTAAACGCAGCAGTGTCATAATTAGCATTAAACCGCTCACCACACCTAACCCGGCAAGTACAGACAAAGACCAACTCACTTGAGAGAGTAAACCTTGAATTCTATTTGCCATCAACCGTAAATCCAGCAAACTCACCGTTGGATACTGTTCCGCAAGCTGGTTAAGTTGCTGATTTTGATCTGATTCGATACGAAAACTGACAAGCCAAGCAGCAGGATAACTGGCTAAAAGTTCAGGAGAAAAAATAAAGTAAAAATTTGGCTTCATATTGCGCCACTCAACATCTCGAATACTGGTCACAACCGCAGTAAAAGGAAAACTGCCAACACTGAACGTAAGATGATCACCTAACTGGATTCCTAAACGTTTCGCAATTCCTGATTCAACAGAGACGCCATCTACTCGATTACCCCATTCACCTTGTACTAGCTGATTATGAGTTGGCAATACTTGGGTCCAAGTAAAATTGAGTTCACGATTTAGTGCTTCATCATCGTTAGCAGGCGATTGTGCAGCATTGTCCTTATCGGGCTCTTCTTTTCCAAAAAAACGATCATTAATCGCTGTTAACCGTCCTCTCACCACAGGATAGCCAGATGAGCGTTCTAAACCCAATTGATCTAGATCTTGTAAATATTGTTGCTGCTGAGATGGTGCAATATTAACAGCAAAAACATTAGGAGCATTTTCTGGCAACGTCTGCTGCCAATCACTCAGTAATTCTTGACGCAATAGTGCAATAACAGCAACTAACATCAGAGAACTCGTCAATGCTGCTAATTGAGTTGCCGCCTTTACTTTGCTGCGATTGATGCGTCTTACGGCCAATTGATAAGAAGAATTCAGTCGGACTCTTCCCATCATATGTAGAGCAGCCATTCCAAATAACGCAAGTAACCCCAATAGTAAGAGCAGTCCAAGTAGGGTTAACCAAACAAATATATTGGTATTAATCCAAGCAACAGCCGTGATAACAGGTACTAAAAGTAATAACCAAGAGAATGTGAATCGATGAGATTGAATCATTTGAGTTTCATTGCCGTCTATCGCCGCACACGCTTTTATATTAACCAATCGGATTAAAGGAATTCCCAGCGCAGGAAGAGAGATACAAAAAGCAACGACTAAACTTAATATGGCAGGTTGCCACCCGATTGTAGGGATAGAATGGGGCAGTAACGATTGCAGTGGATAACGCAATAGCCATTCCAATGCAATCCCCACGGATAAACCAATACATGCAGCAAAAACAAATAACAAAGCGATCTGGATCAGAAGCCAACGCCATAAAAAAGCTTTTTGAGCACCAAGGCTTTTCATCATGGCCACCGAAGCTTTTCGACTTGAACAGTAATATTGGCAAGTGAGAACTAAGGTTGCCGCAGCCATTAAGATCACCAGCACCAAAGTCAGCGATAAATACTGCTCAGCGCGCGTTATAAAATCACCACTTCTCCCCGCTTCTCTTTCTGTTTGCCATCGTTGGCTTGCTGTTAAAGAGACTTGCGATCTAAACTGATCCAAGTTTGCTTGAGTTCCTGAAAAGTACCAACGATAACTGATTCTACCACCAGGTTGGATCGCGCCTGTAGCCTCAATATCACTGTGACTTATTAATACTGAAGGCATTTGACTAAACGGATTAAAGGATAATTCAGGATCTTCAACAATACGTCCAGAGATCGTTAATGTCGTATCACCAATATCTAATGAATCCCCCACGTTTACATCGAGTAAAGAGAATAAGCGTTCCGATAACCACAATTGATGGGGCACTACATGATGGTATTGGGTTGTATCTGATGACGCTCCAAGTATTAAATTCCCTTTCAATGGAAAGTTATCACTAACCGCTTTAACACTGACTAGTTGCATGGCGGAATCACTAAATGCCATCGTACCAAAGCGAGTCTGTTGCGCCGTGATTAACTGATAATTATGAGCAAGTTTAATTATCGAATCATCAATTGGATTTGCTGACACTAAAACAAGATCCGCCGTCAGAGCTGAACGACCTTGCTCTGTAATAATTCCTTCAATCCGAGCAACTAAAGCCGACAACGCAAACACACAAGCAATAATTAAGCTAAGCGCTAAAGTTACGAGCCAAAGCTGCCCTTGACGAATCTCTCGCAAGCTCCATCGCAAAAGAAAAAAAATGTTACTTGAAGAGACCATGGATTTATTCATAACGTCTCCTTCAGCTTCCCGTTATCAAGTGTAAGCACTCTATCGCAGCGATGGGCTAATTGATTATCATGAGTCACTAATATTAACGTTGTTCCACTGCTACGATTTAACTCAAACAATAATTCAATAACCTTAGCTGCCGTATGCTGGTCCAGGTTACCTGTTGGTTCATCTGCAAATAAAATTTTCGGCTGACTCATAAAGGCACGGGCCAGAGCAACTCGCTGCTGTTCGCCACCAGAGAGTTGAGAGGGTAAGTGATCACTTCTCTTATCTAGCCCAACTTGCGCTAATAACTGTTTTGCGCGCTCAATATCTACGGGGATATCTTGAATTAAGCAAGGCAACGTCACATTCTCAAATGCTGTCAATGTCGGCAATAATAGAAAGCTTTGGAAAACAAACCCTACACTCTTACTGCGTAAAGCAGCACGCTGTTCATCGTTTAATTCAGTTAAATTGTGCCCTA
This sequence comes from Photobacterium damselae, assembly GCF_003026815.1. Taxonomy (GTDB): domain Bacteria; phylum Pseudomonadota; class Gammaproteobacteria; order Enterobacterales; family Vibrionaceae; genus Photobacterium; species Photobacterium damselae. The sequence goes on from NZ_PYOG01000011.1 coordinate 7,750, forward strand.
ATAGCTCAACAGTACCACTTGATGGGAGATCCAATCCGGCAAGCAGTGTCATCAATGTTGACTTACCAGCCCCTGACACTCCCACCAATGCAATTGACTCACCTTGCTCGACCTCAAGCGAAATATCCTGCAAAATGGTCATAGACGATGACGTCGTTATTACTCTTTTTGTTATTGCATGCGCTTTTATCACGGAAGATACAGACATGATACGAATCCTTTCTCTACTCTTTTTATTAGTAAGCTCAACCCTAAGCTATAGCCAGACACTGCTTGTTTTAGGTGATAGTTTAAGTGCTGGCTATCAAATGAAACCCGAACAAAGTTGGCCCGCGCTTCTTCCTTCTATATTAGAACAACAGCAACAACCAACCACAGTAATTAATGCCAGTATTTCAGGAGATACAAGTGGAAATGGTCTAACTCGATTACCCGCCCTTCTACAGCAGTATCAACCTAACTGGGTGTTAATCGAACTCGGAGCCAATGATGGTTTAAGAGGGTTTGCCCCTTCAATTTTAAAGACGAATTTGTCTCAGATGATTGAAAAAATTCAGCAACATGATGCAAAACCACTTCTAATGCAGATAGAGATCCCACCTAACTACGGCAAACGCTACAACCAAATGTTCCGCCAGATCTATCCGGATCTGAGTCAAAAACATCAGATCCCTCTGCTGCCATTCTTCTTAGTCGAGATCATTGAACAAGATAACTTAATGATGAAAGATAGATTACATCCCACCGCAAATGCTCAACCTATCATAGCTAAATTTATGGCTAAACATTTACAACCGCACTTAAAATAATAGGCTGCCTAATTTAATTTATTATTACTTGGGCATCTTTCTATTTTTTAATTCGAAAAATTGAATATCAAAAGAAACATAAAAATATAAATTCAAAATATTTTTTATTTAACAAAAAAAACATTCAAAAAAGAACAAATGCAAAAAAATGTTGATTTTCAAATATATACAAAAGAAAGTATTTGAAAGCCATCTAATTAAAACGAAATTTTAAGATAGGATAAATATTAAAAATAAATTTGGCACTCGCCTATTATTCATTAACACTTTAATAAGAAGTTCATCATGAAAATTGGAGATAGCTAATGAAAAAATTCCTTTTTATTTTAACCGCACTTATTCTTGCAGGGTGCACGACAACGAATAATCCAAGTGATCCAGCTAATTACGTAGATGCACAAAACGAAATATTTTTGTATGAAGATTGATATACCAAAATGATTTCAAAATGTAGTAGTCAGAACTCTATACGTGATTCAAGATCCAAAAAAGCAACACTGCCATCACATCTGGTGGCAGTGTATAACCGTTCACAGCTTAATAACCAATATATCAATCATTGCTCACTGAGGTCTTTTGACAGCATTCGGTTAGAAAATGAATAAAACCATACTCTCTGAGCCAGGATAATTGTTCATCTGATCCAACTAAAAATCGCCCACTAAAATTAATACCATGCCCTGAAATGTCTTCTACCTGATTTTTACTACGAGGGATTACAAGCATCCAATGTTGAGTCAACAAGATATTATAAGGATTACACTCTTGATACTCGTTTGAATGACTTAATACGTATAGATCTAACTCAACCATTGCGCTTTGATAGCATTGATACAAAAAGTCCGGATCAAGTTTATCAAACTGAAATAAAGCATGCTTAAATGGTAATTGCTTATTCACAATTCGAGATTCTAATGGAATATGAGTTCGAACTAACTGCATATGCCGATGCATTTGACTCGAACCTGCTATATGTCCTGAATTAAAAAATCCTAATACATCATCTCGAGTAAAAGCCTTAATCCAAGCGGAAAAATCACTTTCTGTTAGCGGTGAAGTTTGAGGTACATACTGTTTAGCGCAAACAAGTAGGTGAGGAACAATAATTGGAAATTTATTAAGTAGGCAAACATGTTCGCGGCCCATACTTCCTAAATAGGTTTCAGGATTATAAGGCGGCAAAAATGGATCGTGATTAGCAACGTCAGGTGAATATTTTTTCTTCATATTACCTGTGATGATATTACCGACATACGTAATACCATCTTGCTCAACCAAAGTATCATTATCAGTAAGGGGGAACAGAGCCCCCTCCTGCAATGCTTTCTCTGAGATATGCTCAGCAAGAGACCACAGCATTGAATTGTACCTAATTAGAAGTCTTAATCGTCTAGTACACCACAATCTATGCAGCTTTGAAGTGCAATCTCATGGTCAAATACAGCCACGCCTTCAGCAGTCATATGCTCAGAAACTTCATCAGCAACTTCTTCAGCATCTTCCGACTCAATATGACCGTGTTTTAATTCATCATCAGAGTAACCGTAGTAATTAAGCAGCAAGTAATCACGAGCTTCATCTTCAGTACATGTTACTTTTACAGAGAAATCAGGCTCGATATTACCTTCATTCATAAGAACCTTAACTTGCTCTAGGATCTCATCTTTCATACCAGCAGTTAACCAACCTAGATCTGTATCTACTTTGGTTTTCTTACAGTTATAACAAGGTAGTTTGTGGAAGTAATATTGGAAGTTAGTCATTGTGAAATATTCCTATAAAAGAGATATACGCAAAAGAGTATGCTTCTTTCTTACCAAATACTAGAGGTAAAAGTAAAATGATGCCTTTTCAAACAATTAAGCAACAACTCTATTTTAATCATTGATAAGCATACTCATCGATATCCAGCATTAAGAACGTGGTGGTAATGCCTGTAAGATTCGAGATGCTTGCTCTGGTGTTAATGAATAATCAAAGAAGTGCTGATAAAACTCTTGAGTGATTTTTGCTAAATTGTCATGTTTAAATAATTCAGGATGAAATGCTTTCGCCGCCCACTGAATTTGTAACGCACTTTCAGGACCATAGCGATCCCAAGTAAAGACACCCAAAGGATTTCGTAAAACATGACCGTCTTTAACCGCTTTTAATTGTTCAAGCAAAGATGCTTCAGAACTCTGTTTAATGTCTCCCGCATCGCCTTGCAAAATCACAATATCGGGTTGCCAAGCTAGGATTTGCTCCGCAGATACAGGTTGCATAGTCCCTTTTACCTCAGCCACGTTACGACCACCAGCAATAGAAATCCAATCAGAAATTAAGGTTCCCTGCCCATCGACTTTTAACGGATTTAAAGATGAAATATGCAAAACTTTTGGCCGCTGTTGCTCGGTTAATTTTTCTGTTTTTTTCTTAATGCGTTTAAGTTGATGCTGCAAATATTGATTGTATTCTTTCGCTCTTACCATTGCTTTTTCACTGCCCATTGCTTTGGCGGTAAGCAACATAGTTTTCTGCAAACCGTCTAATGTAGTGAAATGCACTTGAACCACTGGAATATTAACACTTTCCATTGCGATACGTTGAGGGTTTCCAGTCATCACAAAAGCAAGTTGAACATCACGATTAAGTAGCGATTCAATATTAAAGATCTTCCCTTGGCCCAAAAGAGCATGATTAAGTGATGGTTGAATTTTAAACATCCAAGGACGACTTTCAGGATGATTAATCGTTGCAACAATTTTATCACCTTCACCCAATGCCATAAGCTCTGTTGTGTGTGAATACCAAGCATCTGCAACGCGTTCAATTGGATGATTTGGCAACACAACTTTTGCTCCCGTATCATCAATAACCGTTCGTGTTGTTGAGGTTGCCATTGCAGATACTGAAATCAATGAGCAAACCAATGCGACTGTCGCCTTTAGCTTCATAAAAAATCCTTAGTATTATTATTTTGGCTATAAAAAGGAGTAAAAAAACGCCCCTCAGTGAAATCTAGCTGATTGACGGATAAACCATATAGTTGATGAATAAGCTGCGTATCTATAACCTGATGTGGACGGCCATCAGCAATAATTTCTCCCTGATGAAGAGCAATAGCCCGGTCAGAAAACATTAAGGCATGCTCTGGATTATGAGTAATGGTTAAAATGGTTCGCCCTGAATGAGCAATCTCCTTTAACAACATTAATAAACGAAGTTGACTGCCATAGTCCAAACCGTTTGTTGGCTCATCAAGTAGAATAATAGGTGTTTGTTGGACCAGAGCACGAGCCAGTAACGTTCGTTGCCGCTCACCACCAGATAGTTGGGTATAATTACGAGCGCGTAATGACATTACATCCATCTGTATCATTGCTTGCTCTATTAATTGCTTTTGCTCTGTGGTTATAACGCGAAATAATCCAGCTTGAGGCAAACAACCTTGTTCAATAACTTGCTCTACAGTATAGGGAAAGTGAGGAGAATGTTGCTGCGGTACGTAAGCGATATGTTTGGCGATATCTCTTCGACGCCATTGATTAAGAGGCTTATTATGCAGTTCAATTTTCCCTGATTGAGGCGTGAGTATTCCAAGCATCAATTTAAGTAAGGTACTTTTCCCTGCGCCATTTGTCCCTAATAATGCTACCGATTCTCCAGCACTTAGTTGCAAGGAAACATTACGTAAAATATGACGTTCATCAATAGAATAAGAGAGGTGTTGGCAGTTAAATAACATTGTCTTATCTCGCTTGCCACGTTCGAGTGAGTAAAAAAAAGAATATCACCGCACCCAGTAATTCAGTGACAACACCAAGAGGGATCTCACTGCTTGTCAACATTCTCGCTAAATCATCAGCAATTAATAAAAAGATAGCGCCAAGCAACGCGCTTAAAGGTAGAACAAAGCGATGACTGGCCCCCCAGATCAAACGAGTAAGATGAGGGATCAGCAGGCCAACCCAGCCAACGACACCAGCAATACAGACAGTAATAGCAGAAATAATCGTTGCCAAAAAGATAACACCATAACGCATTGTTGATACGGGGATCCCAAGACTCAATGCTTCATCATCTCCCAGCGACATAGCATCTAATACTCGGCCTAAAACCAGCAGCAGAGCCATTGCAATAACCATAATAGGCAATGTCACTTCAAGCAAAGGTAAAGATACGGAGCTTAAACTGCCTAGTAACCAATAGATAATACCCGGGAGCTGATTTTCAGGATCTGCCATATATTTTACTAATGACAATAGGCCTGCAAACAACGCATTGCTGATAATGCCACCTAAAATCAAAAGAAGAATAGAATCGCCCCCAATACGTTTAGCAATCAAGACTCCGATCGCAACGGCTAAACAACCAAATAAACAAGCTAACAATGGCACGCCATAGAGTCCCGCCTGTAACACCAATCCTAGCGCAGCCCCAAATGCACACCCATTGAGAACACCTAATAATCCAGGGGAGACGAGTGGATTTCGAAAAACGGCTTGGAAAGCACTACCAGCGATGGCTAAGCCTGCACCAACAATTAATGCAGTGATGACTCTAGGTAATCGAGCATGAAACACAACTGCTTTTATCACTTCATAATGGTTGGATTCCAGATCTGGATGTCCAAGCGCGGTTTGCAAAGCAGCAACAAGATCATGAAACGAAATGGCATAGCGCCCAAGCAGTAGAGAAGAGATCGCCAGCAGAGTCATAACCGCTGCGGTAAGTTTGATAGATAAACGCAGATCTCCTCGTATCTCAACAGGTTTGATACGAGACAGTAATTTCATAGAGGTTTAAGTTTAATTATTCCGATATGTAATCAAGTATACATTGAAAGAATATTAACTCAAAATACAGTTGCATCTCTATAGATATAAATTAAGAAGGACCCAAGTGATTGAAGAATGTGAAGTCACTTGGGTATACCGCTAGATTTTAATAGATTGACTAACTACTTTTAATTACAGGTTCTCGTTAAAAGTAAGTAAACACTTGCTTACCTATTGTGGCAATTGCTTTATTTCTCTCATCCATTGATGCCGAACTTTGTTGAATATAAATACTCACAACCATTGGCTCATGCTCCGTTGGCCAAACGACTGCGGTTATACCTCGGGATCCAAAACCACCGGCACCCGAGCGATCCGCAATCTTCCATCCCTTAGGTAAAACGGAACGTAATAACGGTGCAGCAACCTGATTCCCTTCCATCCAGGTAATTAACTGCTGCTGAGATGGTTTCGTTAAAATATGCTCACTTAGCATCAGCTTATTCAAGGTTTCAGCGATGGCAATTGGCGTTGTCGTATCACGAGGATCATTGAGTTTTGCTTCATTTAAGGTCGGCTCTGTTCTATCTAACCGCGTAGTGCTATCCCCAACTCGACTGCGTAAAAACTCAGTTAACTGCTCCGGGCCACCCACGGCATGGAGTACGATGTTTGCGGCAGTATTATCGCTAAAGGTCATGGTCGCATCACACGCTTGTTTAGGTGTAAAACGCTTTCCAACCCATTTTTCAGTCACGGGAGAATACGTTACAAGCTCCGATTTTTTAATTACCACTGGATAAGTAAGTACTGACTTATCTTTATCTGAGTCTGCCAATAACTTTGCGCATGCTAAGCTTTTAAATGTGCTCATCATTGGAAAACGCATCTCACCATTATAGTTCCAAACAGATCCTGAATCCGTATCAAGAACAGCCATGCCAATAGTGCCATTTAATGCTTTTTCTTGTTGTTTTATGATATTAACCAAAGCCTTTTGCTGTTGTGATGTAAATGGCTCTGCAGATGCACTTGTACTAAGTAATAGCGAACATCCTAAAACCGCAATCAGACTACTTTTATGACCGTTTGAAATCACGTAATTATTCTCATCTATTAATGTTATAAGCATTTCCAATTGTAATCACTAACTCTCTATTTTACTGTGATTTTTTTGTAAACGAACTTAAATACCCTCACTCTCTCTGGGTTGTTTTCTTAGCGATCTTAAGCCATCTTAAAGATGAGTACAGACCAAACGAGATAACTATGAAGCGCTTAGATCAATTAGTATTTAATAATACCTACCGTCAACTCCCTGATGTATTTGGCCAAGCTGTTACGCCAATAGGCCTTGATAATGCTTTCTTAGTCAGCGCCAACCCTGAGGTCGCGGCTTTACTTGATCTTAATCCTGAAGAGCTATATACACCCTCGTTTGTTCGCATATTCAGTGGTAATCAACAATTGGCGCAATTTAACCCCATTGCGATGAAATATACGGGACATCAATTTGGTCAATACAATCCCGATTTAGGTGATGGCAGAGGACTACTATTAGGAGAGGTCGTCACAGATCGAGGGCAAAAATGGGATCTTCACTTAAAAGGATCAGGTAAAACACCCTATTCTCGTATGGGTGATGGTCGAGCGGTTCTTCGTTCTAGTATTCGAGAATATCTAGCCAGTGCTGCTATGTCTGGCTTAGGCATTCCAACTACTCATGCGCTTGCGATTATAGGCAGTGAAACTCCCGTCTATCGAGAGCAGCAAGAATATGGAGCAACTTTAATTCGAGTTGCAGAAAGCCATATTCGCTTCGGTCACTTTGAATATCTCTTTTTTACTCGCCAGTATCCAGCCCTAAAGCGATTAATGGATTACGTTATTGATCACCACTACCTAGATCTAAAACAGCAAGAAAACCCCTATCAAGCGTTATTTGATCGAATCTGTGAAACGACAGCAGAAATGATTGCAGCATGGCAAGCTGTAGGGTTCGCTCACGGTGTAATGAATACTGATAACATGTCTATTCTTGGGTTAACCTTTGATTACGGCCCCTATGCATTTTTAGACGATTACATGCCTAACTTTATCTGTAATCACTCAGATTACTCAGGCCGATACGCCTTTAATCAACAGCCAGGCATTGGATTGTGGAACCTAACGGCATTAGGCTATGCTTTCTCTGCTTTTGTCGATAAAAACCATATTGAATCAGCACTTGAACACTACCAAGTCCATTTACAACAACGGTATTCACAGCGGATAAAAAGTAAGTTAGGGCTTACATTAAATGATGATAGTGATAGTGAATTAGGTAACCGACTTTTCACTATACTAGCTGAACAAGAGGCTGATTATACGCTATTTTTTAGAACGCTATCCTCCATTCCTTATGAGGCGTTAGCCGAAGCTATGCCAAAATTTGAAGACATAGTGGATGATCCGATGGCATTAGCCCCTTGGTTAACCACCTATAAAAAGCGAATAAAGCAAGAACTGACTCAGCAAACCGATCTTAAGCGTCTGGAACAGATGAAACAGGCTAACCCTAAATTTATTCTACGCAACTACCTTGCTCAACAAGCAATAGAACATGCAGAAAGAGGCCACTATGAGAAAATTGAAGCTCTACTTCATGTTTTACGCGACCCTTTTTCTGAACATCCACAGTTTGAACATCTAGCTCAGCAGCCTCCATACTGGGGAAAGCATCTGCCGATCAGTTGTTCTTCTTGAGTCTCAACTTTAAGCAACATACCTAATCATTACGCCATTAAAATTACAGGAGATGAAATCAATCAGATATGAGGAAACATAATGAACTGGCGCTTAATGAGCATAGGCTTTTGTTCATTACTTCTAATGGGTTGTAATGACGATAACGATAACTTATTTACGACATCCAATGCTCCGGAACAAAATACACCAACAGAAGAAACCCCATCGGCAGAATTTCCACCATCAAGTAATACAGAACCTGAGTTATTTATAGAACCTGAATGCGACCTAGAGAATATTAATTTACTCGACTTTGAGCAATGGCAAAGAGAAGATGGATGGTGGGTTGGTGAATATACACTCTTAGGTGCAGATGGAAACCCTCAAGTATCAAACAGTTGGCCATATCAATATGATCATTACATGGGATTTATACACTTAGAGGTTATTGGCAATAGTATCAAACAACGAAATGTCTTCTTATATCCACCTAAAAATGTTGATGAATGTGACTCAGATAATCAAGTTATTGGCAATGGTGTCTGTGGTATAAATGGTAATGAAAAGATATTTAGTGCAGATCAAAGTGCTAGTGACTGTGACGGGAACCTAACTGGACCATATATTGCCTTCGGTATGACGATGGATACTCATACGACACTTATTGGTGATGATACTGTGTTATACCAAGTTAGAATGTCTGATGGCAGTTTAATGCAAAATCAACTGACAAGCCTCCCACCAAATGATACTCGGGTGAGAACAGCTCAAGGTTTTTTCATGAACACACCAACCTATGCCAGCTACTATCGAGAACGTAAGGTAACTAAGGAAGAATTTTTCGAACTCATAACTCAATACCGTCAAGAGTATCAAATTCTTGAAACCGATCATTGTGCTTATGACTCAGGTAATCAGCCCAGCCAAACAACATGTGATGAACATTTTGAGTTAGAGTAATACTCTAAACAATATAGGTAACATGGCCTGATAAAAATAAAAAGACCCGCTAATTTAGCGGGTCAAGAAAAGCTTTTTTGGGTAAAAAAGATAAATTAAAATCGGTATTGCACACCCAGTGTTAGCATATCTACAGAAGCTACTTTAGTTCCATCTGATTTTAGGCTGTTAGCATCCCCAGCAAATACATGGCTATATTCAGCATTCATACCCAGTTCTGGCGTGAAGTCATAACCAAATCCTAAAGCAACCTTAGGTTTAATTTCGTTCTTATTTTTGCCAATCAGACCAAGACCATCAACTGTTAGCTTCTGGTTCACATATGCAAGGCCAGCCTTACCAAAAACATTCCATTGAGAAGAAAAATTATATTTCGCTACACCTAAAAGATCTAAATTGTAGCCCTTATAATCCATGCGAAAAAAGTCACCAATTCGGTACTTATTTTTAGCATAAGTGTCGAAACCAAGTTCTACACCGTACTCCACTTGCTGTGTCTGCCAAAGGTAACCAGCATCAATACCACCAGCTAAACCTCTTAATTCATAAGAACTGGTTTGGTTAACCTCAAGATCTGGAGTATCCATACCACCGCTACCAATATTAACGCCGATGTACGGACCTGCTTTAGCCATAGCACTACCACACACCAAAGAACTTAGTACACCAGCAACAATCAATAGACCTTTCATACTCTTCATCATCTCTTACTTATTTTTATGACAGAATCACAAATAAAAAAATAAACACACTGTTTTATTAACTGAACACAGTGTAAATGACGGAAGCAAAAAGGTAAGTCACATTAATGTGCTTTAATGTAATTATTCGTCACGGCTATGTATTTATCTCCATAATATTATTTTTGTACTAATTGCTCATTGAGCCATGTAAGCCAAGCCGCCATACCCTCACCTGTTTTTGCTGATAATTTGATGATCTGAATCTGAGGATTTACTCGACGAGCATTAGCAATACAGGTGTCAATATCAAAATCAAGGTAAGGCAGTAGATCCACTTTGTTTAAGACCATCACCTTCGCCGCAGCAAACATATTAGGATATTTAAGCGGTTTATCTTCTCCTTCGGTCACAGACAAAATGGCTACTTTACAATCTTCACCCAAATCAAAACTTGCAGGACAGACTAAATTACCTACGTTTTCAATAAAGATAAAACCACGTTCATTACTGGCTAATTGATGATAAGCATCATGTACCATTTGTGCATCAAGATGACACCCTTTGCCCGTATTCACCTGAATAGCAGCAACCCCAGTCGCACGAATACGATCTGCATCATTGGTTGTTTGTTGATCGCCTTCAATGACCGCACAAGGCCACTGTTTCGAAAGTAGAGTTAACGTTTCTGTTAAGAGTGTCGTTTTACCTGAACCTGGGCTTGAAACCAGATTTAATACACACTGTTGGTGTTCAGAAAAATGTTGACGATTATAAGCCGCAAGGTGATTGTTATTACCCAGAATATCTTGCTCTAAAGTCAATAGTTGACGCTGGGATACACCAGAGACATGGACTTGTGCCTCACCCTTACCATAATGAAGATCACCCGATTCAAGTTGTTCTGGATAGTGGTCATGGTGGTCATGGTGGTCATGGTGGTCATGGTGGTCATGGTGGTCATGGTGGTCATGGTGGTCATGGTGGTCATGGTGGTCATGGTGGTCATGGTGGTCATGGTGGTCATGGTGGTCATGGTGGTCATGAGTATGACTGTGATGATGACCCTGTCCAGGATTAGATGATTTAACATCACCGTTTGAACCATAAATATGTAAGTGAACATCCCCTTGATTGTAATAATGGTGATGAACAATTACGGTTGGTGTTGAGGTTTTATCCTCATGATGATGGTGATGGGTATGACCTTCTACTTGGCTATCTCCACAGCCACAAACACTGCACATTTACGCAACCTCAATTTGTTTAATTTTTAATTCTTCGCCAGTTTCTATCGCTAATTGATAACCACCACACAAAGGGCAACACATATCTCGCTGTTGTAACTCAATATTTTTTTTGCAGTGGGAGCACCAAGCAGTGGCTTTAATATGATTAATTTTAAGCCTAGCCCCTTCAGCTATTGTCTCTCGACAAGCAAATTCAAATCCAGTTGCTAACGCCTGAGGCTCAATACATGACAAAGCGCCAATATCTAACTCAACCAGCGTTACCTTCTGAAATCCTTGGGCTTTAGCATGAGCCACAACGGCATCAACCGTATTGATACTTAAAGAAAGTTCGTGCATTTGTCATCACCACCTATAACATGCCAACGATTCGCTCACTATGACTATAAGCATCAGCACGACCATGACGACAATGCCCAACTAGAGTCACATTTAAACGCTCTGCTAAATCGACTGCCATCTTGGTTGCTGATGAGATCGCAAATAAGATCTCAACACCTGCTGATGCCACTTTCTGTACCATTTCAAAACTGGCACGGCTAGTAACTAATACTGCCCCACCCGATAATTGACGTTGGCTAATAAAGCCAACTAATTTATCCAGAGCGATATGACGACCCACATCTTCAAAAATTGCTTCAATGCAACCCTCAGGTGTTAAATACACCGCAGCATGAGCAGATCCTGTTAACTGATTTAGTTGCTGCTTAGCCAATAGTTGGGCTAACGCCGGTTCCAAATGGCAGAGATCAAATTCAGCGTGGGAAGTAACAGGAAGCAATGCTCGACAAACGGTATCAAGCTTCTCTTCTCCACAAATTCCACACCCAGTTAATCCGGCAAGAGAGCGGCGTTTTTGTTTTAAACGTAATAAGCAACGATTGGCAACAATCACATTAAGATCGATACCATTTTCCAGCTTGGTGATTTCAATGTCATGGATATCGCGATGGTGATCAATAATCCCTTCAGATAGAGCAAAACCAATAGCAAAATACTCTAAGTCATTAGGAGTACACATCATGACCGTGTAGGCCACCCCATTAAAAGCAACGGCAACAGGCATTTCTTCTATAATAAAATCCCATTCTCGATGCTCATCTTGTCCTTTTCGATAGCGAACAATGGAGCGTTCACAGCTGTTTGCAAAATCAATATCAGGCAATACTTCACAGGTATTCATGATAATTCCTTGGTTCAAAAACTCGAATGTGGTTAACGATAATCTTGACTACTGATACCCATTTTTTGCATACGAGATAGTAGAGTTGTTCGCTTTAAGCCCAGCATATTAGCCGCACCATTAGGCCCAGCAATGACCCCTTGGCACCGTTTTAATGCGTTGATGATCATGGATTGATCAACAATAGGTCTCACCTTTTTTACTTCATTTTTTGCCGCTGTATCGACAGAACAGACACTCTCTGAGCCCGAGCTTGTTAGATCATCAATTGATGCTACCTGCGGTAATTCTTGAGCCTGTTTAAGTGATGTCTTAGATAGTGATGCTTGGGATTCCATTTTTCTAGAATTTTGCACGATATGAGGTTGAAGCGAAATTAGCTCATCAACCGGAATATTCAGTACATGGCCTCGCGTTAAAATAACGGAACGTTCAACAAAATTATGCAATTCACGGACATTTCCAGGCCAAGAAAAACGTTGCATCAGTTCAAGATCACTCGCTGCAATTGCAGTGATTTTCTTACCCATTTTTTGGGCTAATTGACGAGCAAAATGTTTGACTAATAAAGGGATATCTTCAGCCCGCTGTCGAAGCGGAGGAACTTCAATCGGAAAAACATTTAACCGATAATAAAGATCATTACGAAACTGTTTGGCATCAACCATTGCCAGTAAATCAACATTAGTCGCAACAACAATACGAACATCAACGGAGATAAGCTGATTTTTACCTACTCGCTCGATTTCGTTTTCTTGTAACGCCCGTAATAACTTAGGCTGTAATTCAAGGGGCATATCTCCAATTTCATCTAAAAAGAGAGTCCCTTTATGGGCTTGCTCAAATCGACCAACCCGTTGGCTGATTGCTCCTGTAAATGCCCCTCTTTCATGACCAAACAGCTCGCTTTCAAACAAACCGGCAGGAATCGCGGCACAATTCATTTTCACCATTCGGGTTTTGCTACGTAAACTCATTTTGTGAATCGCACGTGCAATTAACTCTTTTCCTGTCCCCGATTCACCTAAAATCAATACCGTACTGTCACAACTGGCCACCATTGCAACTTTTTCCAGTACCTGATTCATTGCTTCACTTTGGCTAATAATGTCATCAAAAATCGCATGTTCATCATAGCTTTCTTCAATACTGACATACTGCTCTGTTTCGGTCCTTGGTAGTGTAGCTTGATGGGCCTTAATACTGTGCATTGCCAAAGCGACACGAGAGGCTATTTGCTGAACCAGCTCAATATCATACTGCTGATAATTGAGTGTTTCTCTTTTCATATAGCAGATATAACCAATAGTTAACCCACGAAAAACCATCGGAACAATACAAGCACTTTTTACTTTTGATGGAAAATAAGGACCATTTTCATCTTGGCGAATTTGTTCCAATTGGTTGTGATCAAGTAATACAGGTTTATTATTCTCTATTGCATGTTTAATCATTTTATCATCATTAAAAAAATGACAATGAAATTCAGTATTATTATTGTTTAACCCACAAAACATTTGCATATAATGATTATCTTGTAGCTGAATAATTGACAGCTCAGTCATAGCAAAATGTTGATAAAGAAAATGTAATAAAGAACTGATTAATTCTTTTTTTGTACTTTGACTAATAACCGTATTGGTAATATCGACTAATACTTGGAAGTTCTTTTTTTCATTACTTAATTGCTGTGTAAAATCAGAAGCAAGTTGATGTTCAATAATATGCTCTATCATGGCAGCGATCATATTATTAAACAGTTTAAATTGTCTCTCAGATTCAATACTGTCTGCTAATTTATGATTAATATACTCAATAGCACCTAATGGTTTACCTGCAATTAAAAGCGGTATTTTGCAGTATCGGTTTACATCATAGTAAGCAGGGTGGTCAACTAATTGAGGAAACGTCTGGTACAGTTCATGACCAGAGATATCATGATAATACTCACAAGAAGCAATCTTATGTAGCGCTAAAGAATGTTGATTATACTGATAATTTTTTTGTTCATTGCCGTTATCTAAAAAGTAAAGTGTTGGCGTATCATCAATATTATTTTTTAGTAGTAAATTAACCCTATCAACTTGAATAAATAGCAAATCTTCGTTATTTAAAAACGTCATTACGCCTGAAATATCGTTGATGGATAATAAGGCTTTTGAAAAACTCATCAAGTCGGCTTCAAAGCGTTCCATGGTACCATTAGCTCTTGCAGATAAATTGGCCCGAATAGCAAATAAAAATTCAAGCATTTGTAATACAATTCTCAAGCATTTTACTAACCAAGCATTGATCTGAATCAACCAAGCGGAAAACTCAATTCAATTCCACATAAAAAATGATGATATTTACTAATTTTCTTCTGACTTATAAGGCAAAGCTATTAATTACTCTTAATAATAATTAATAAGGTTCCAAAATAAAAAATAGCAATATTTTATCTTGGAAACCTTATTTCCATAAATGCGCCATTATTTAAGTAAAATAATTAGCTACGCATTAATTACATGATTACGTAATCGCGCTTTTAAATTACTGTATTCGGTTTGAACATAATTTTCTGCCCAAGATTGATCATCAATATGCTCAACTTTTACTGCACAATATTTAAACTCTGGCGTTTTTGATATGGGATCTAAATGCTCAATAGTTAGCTCATTACAAGCACCAATCCACCATTGGTAAGTCATGTAAACCACGCCTTTATTGACACGCTCATTATAGTTAGCTCTAGAGATAACTTTACCTCGGCGGGAAGATACCCAAACTAACTGCTGATCGGCAATACCTAACGCTTTAGCATCATCAGGATGCATCTGGACATAACCAGGTTCATCGGCCAACGTTTGTAAAGCAGCACAGTTACCTGTCATAGAGCGACATGAATAGTGACCAACTTCACGAACCGTTGAAAGTACTAGCGGATACTCAGCATCAGGTTGTTCAAGTGGAGCACGCCATTCTGCACCAATAAAGATCCCTTTACCTGATGGCGTACTAAACTGATTACCTTCAAATAAATACGATGTACCCGGATGATCCTCGGTTGGACACGGCCACTGAACCGATTTCAAATCAGCCATCTTATCGTAGGTAACACCAGCATAGAGCGGACATAGACTACGTAGCTCATCCCAAATCTCTTCAGTATTGTTGTACGACATAGGGTAACCCATGCGCGTTGCTAATAAGCTGAAGATCTCCCAATCGGGTTTCACATCACCCGTTGGTTTTACCGCCTTATAGAAACGTTGGAAACCACGGTCAGCACTGCTGTATACACCTTCGTGTTCTCCCCAACTGGTTGCAGGGAAAATCACATCAGCAAATTCAGCCGTTTGCGTCATAAAGATATCTTGAACAATCACTAACTCCATTTTACGCATAGTGTCGCGCATTGCTGCAAGATCGGCTTCCGTTTGTGCAGGATCTTCACCAAAGATGTAGAACGCTTTACAGATACCTTCTTCAACCTTGTGACCCATTTCCGTTAAGCGATAGCCAGGAGTTCCTGATAACGAAACACCCCAAGCTTGTTCAAACTTAGAACGTACGGCATCATCGGTAACGTCTTGATAACCAGGGAACTGATGCGGCAACATGCCCATATCACATGTACCCTGCACGTTATTTTGACCTCGAACTGGGCCACAACCCACACCACGACGACCAAAATTACCAGTTAGCAATGCAAGCCCTGCTAAGCCACGAACAACATCAACTGCTTGACCGTATTGGGTAACACCCATCCCCCACAAAATCATCGCTTCAGGCGCAGCAGCATAAGTACGTGCAGCTAAACGAATTTCTTGTGCAGTTAAACCTGTTACTTGTTCAACTGATTCTGGCGGATAGTGAGACGCTATTTCACGAAACTCGGCGAAGCCTTCAGTATGGTTTTGCACAAATTCCTTGTTGTAGAGCCCCTCTTCAATAATGACATTTGCTAACGCATTAACTAATGCCATATTCGAGCCATTATTTAGGGCTAACCATTGATCTGCAATACGAGCAGATTCAATCTTACGAGGATCACAAACAATGATCTTCGCCCCATTAGCACGAGCTTTTAAAATGTGTCTTGCTACAACCGGGTGAGAATCTGCCGCGTTGTAACCGAATATGAGTAAACATTTAGTATGTTGAATTTCGGGAATAGCGTTACTCATTGCGCCATTACCTACTGTTGTCTCCAGACCGGAGACTGATGGAGCGTGTCACACCCTAGCGCAGTGATCGACGTTATTAGTCCCTATGACCGCTCGCGCAAATTTCTGCATCACATAGTTAGCTTCGTTACCTGGACCACGAGCTGAACCTGTTGTCATAATGGCTTCTGGGCCATATTTCTTTTTGATTTCAAGTAGTTTTTCACTTGCAAAATCAATTGCTTCTTGCCAAGAAACCCCTTCAAGTTGAGCATCACGAGTGCGACGAATCATCGGCTGTTTTAAGCGTGGCGTTAATAGATTGGTATCGTTAAGAAAATCCCAGCCATAGTAACCTTTTAGGCACAACTGACCTTCATTTGTACGACCATCAGCAGGCTCTGCTGCGATCACTTTGTTATTTTCAACGACCAACTTTAGTTTGCACCCAGTACCACAGTAGGGACAAACAACAATGGACTTTTTCATACTAACCTTTGGTAGTAACGGTTATTAATTTATATCAGCGACAAATTGCAACGGCATTTAACGCAGCAGCTTCACGCTTTTGTTTACTGTCTTCAGTCAAAGTTTCTGACTCAATGATTCGAATTGCACCGGTCGGACACACCTGCACACAAGCAGGACCTTCTTCTCGGTGGTTACATAAATCACATTTTAGCGCTTGAGATTGAGGAACTTGACGTTTAAACAACGCAGACCCTTTTGTCTCTTCAACCATTTTTGTCACCACATTCATTGCGCCGTAAGGGCAAGCGATAACGCAAGTCTTACAACCAATACAACGTGACTGAATCACTTTGACAAAACCATCTTCTAAAACGATGGCGTTATTAGGACAAACCTGAGCACATGGCGCATCATCACATTGCCGACACATAACAGGGGTGGTCACATGAGCATTTTTCACCAAAGTAAGACGAGGCGAAAAATCTACAGCATTTAACCCTGCTACTGTGCTATCTGCTTGGTGAGAAATAACACACGCAACTTCGCAGGTTCGACACCCAATACACAGATTTGGATCTGCAAAAACAAACCGGTTCATGGTGGATCCTTTATTGATGTCGATACATCGCAATCAGTCAACTGTCACCGAGCTTACTGACTGCGATACCATATAAGCATGAGGCGTGCCAATTTATCAAACCAACAGAAATAAAATACAACTACATGAAAACAATCAGAAAAAATAAAAGCCCGAATCACTTCGGGCTTTTAGTGCAATGTCAGAAAAGACAATCTTATTCAATATTTTGCTGTCGACATATTTCGTCACAACACTTCGACACTGTCGATATTAACGATACTTACACATGTTCAAACCCGCCATCACCTTGCCAAACAGGAAGTACCTGATACAAGGTTGATACCGCATTTTGAACCATCTCAGTTAAGGGGGCTGAAAATGCGACAATCGCAGGCTGAATACCGACAAAGACAACCTCTGGCACAAAGGTTTTAAGTTCATCAATCAGAAAATTGAGCGGTAAGCTGTGTGTTGAGACGACATACATATCAACAATCGATTCAGGATCTATCACTCGAGTCGTTCCCGCTTCTTCGCCAATATCAGCCGCATCGACCACCAGCACACGATTCGGCTTTGCTTTTCGAATCAAATGTAAGCAATCTTCTGGCATTGAACCACCTTCAAGCACACTCCAATTATCAATCGGATTGGCTTTTAACATTGTGGCTAATAAAGGGCCCGCTCCATCATCACCCATCATCGAGTTACCCACGGTCAGTACGATATTATCAACGGTTAAATCAACATCATCATTACTGCACGCCGCTTCACCCCATAACGCAGCTGATAAATTAATTTGTTGTAAACCACCACTCATACGGCTTGCCCATTAGTGTCGTTATTACTAACCGCGGTTGGCTTTTTAGACTCGCCTCCACGGATCATAAGATACATAGTCGGCTCATGGTAAATCGCGCCGAGTGCCGCAATAAAACCTTGGGTTAATTGTTGAGATTTTTTATCTTGTTTTGAAGGTTCTAATCTATCAAAAGCAAGTGCCAGCATATTGATATGTTCAGGATAAATCGTAATTTCGCCAAACAAGAGAAAGCCTTGCATTTTTCGATACGCTTCACCTTCATGAGGTAAAGCATCAATCCATGTTTGATATTCTCTGCCGTCACAATCTAGTACTGATTTAAGACAATCGACCACACCTAAATGATGACCAATTGCCAAGCTGTAATACATGATCTGTTTCGCTTCTTCAGGCACATCATAGCTTTGATCAACAAACTTACGACTTAAGCTATAAAAATACACATGCCCTTCTAAATGGCGAGATTCAAGGGTGTTACGAGTCATCTCTCACCTCTACCCTAATAAGTCATTTTGAGCAGAACTAGAGCACGTTTTTTGGCACTGACTTGAACAAATGCTTGATGCTTGAGGGCCTGTACCCGTTAATGCCGCCATCGTTTTATTAAACAAAATATGTACAATTTCACAAAGTCGCGGGTCGTCCTTTTGCTCAAGATAGGTCTGGATATTACTATCTACGGTATCACTGTCGCTATTAGCTAAAATCTCTATTACTTCATCAGCAATACGTTGACCTTGAACATATCCTGCTAGCAAGCGAGCTTCGCGTTCGATCATCACTTTAAGATCAAGTGGAATACCTGTATGACGTAATGAAGCTTTAGTTTGATCGGGTTGATGCGTTTTAGACTTCAACTTTTGATCAAGAAGCCCCAAAGCAACCGCAAAGCCATAAATCGTTGCTGCAGGTGTTGGAGGACAACCAGGAATATAGACATCAACTGGAACAATTTTGTCTGTTCCGCCCCACACACAGTAGAGATCGTGAAAAATACCGCCATCGCAACCGCAGGCACCATAAGAGATCACAATTTTTGGATCGGGAGCCGCTTCATAAGCTCGTAAGGCGGGAGCTCGCATGGCACGAGTCACAGCTCCCGTAAACAGCAAGATGTCAGCATGACGAGGAGATGCAACCACTTTGATACCAAATCGTTCCGCATCAAAAACAGGAGTCGTTGCTGCAAAAATTTCAATTTCACAAGCGTTACACCCCCCACAGTCGACACGATAGACATAGGCGGAACGACGGATCTGCTTAATCAATGCATCTTTTAATTTCTGGCTATGAGGAGGCAACTCAACTGGAACCGTTTGAGTGTGAGCAGTACCAACTAACTGTTTAATACCTTTCATACGTCCTCCTCAATAAAACGTAGGTGGCTAATATTTTCACTATCTAACATATTATTTCGACGCCGACATTCAGGACAAGTTTCAAGCTGCTCACGGCGCTGTGTCAATTGGTCGGTAGGCACACCACTTAGCTCCAGTGTATCCAATACATACTCAAGCAGTTTACGGGCCACAAACGGTCTGCCACATTGGCTACAATCGGCCAGATCAAACGTTGCCGATTCATACAAATCCGCCTTATTAGTCACGGCTAACTCAAAATTTTGCGACAATTTAATGGCTTTTGTTGGGCACACTTCTTCGCAGCGCCCACAATAAATACAACGAGCCATCGACAGTTCCCAACGTCGAGTACCTGCTTGCTCATCGGTTTCCATAATCAGTGCATTTGCAGGACAAGCTCGCGTACATGCACCACAAGATAGACATTGATCAGCGTTTAATTCAGGTTTACCACGAAAATCTTGGCTCACTTCAAGAGGGGCAAATGGGTACTTAGTGGTTGCCTCCCCTGTTTTAAGTACCGTTTTTAATAACTTAAACACAAGGCCCCCTTAGATTTTAAATGGCGAATTTTTGCGATTGATACTGTATTGCTCAATCGCTTTATACGGCACGGTTTGGCTGCGTTTTTTCTTAGTATCAACAATAGTGACGCGGTCTGTGCATGAATAACAAGGATCTAAACTACCGATAATTAAAGGGGCATCAGCAACGGTGTTACCACGCAACATATAGCGCAATGTAGGCCAATTTGCGTATGTTGCAGCACGGCAACGCCAACGGAAGAGTTTTTGATTATCCCCGGTCATACTCCAGTGCACATTTTCCCCACGAGGCGCTTCAGTAAAGCCTAATGCAAACTTATTCGGAACATAGTTAAACCCTTCGGTTAAAATCGCCCCAGCAGGTAAGTTATCTAAACCAAACTCCACAATATTAAGAGCGTCAAACACTTCACGAATACGAACCATCACACGAGACTGCACATCGCCATTTTCCATGGTTTGCAGCTCAATCGGCACCTTACTGTAAGCTTCAAACTGCTGTCCATGGATGACACGAACATCACGTTTAAATCCAGTACCACGAATCAAAGGACCTACAGGGCTGTAATTACGAGCGATCTCTTTACTTAAAATGCCCACGCCACAAATACGGCTATCGATATTTGGCGTTGCTAATAGCATTTCAACCAGTTCGCTAAAGGATTGACGAACCTCTCGCACCATCGCAATACCTTTCGTACGCTGCTCTTTAAGAAAATCTCGGCGAACACCACCAATAAGGTTCATACCATAGGTTTTACGAGCGCCAGTTAACAGTTCAGCTAACTCCATGGTTTTTTCACGAATACGGAAAAACTGCATAAAGCCAGAATCAAAACCGACAAAGTGGCTAGATAGTCCAATGTTGAGCAAATGGCTATGCAGACGTTCAACTTCAAGCAGTACGGTACGAATCATCTTGGCACGAAATGGCACATCCACATCAAGTGCGTTTTCAATCGTATTGCTATACCCCACACTATGGGTAAAACCGCAAATACCGCACACGCGATCGGTTAATTGAGCGACCTCATGATAACCCATTCGTGTTTCTGCTAATTTTTCCATACCACGGTGGACATAAAACATGCGATAGTCAGCATCAACAATGTCTTCGCCATCAACAAACAAGCGGAAATGACCTGGTTCATCGGAAGTGATATGCAAAGGACCCACGGGCACAATACGGTTGCTATCGTTGCCTAATTGGTTATCAAACTGATAGGTTTCTGTCTCAGTTGTTGGTTGAGGACGCTGACGATAATCCATAGCGTCTTTACGTAATGGATGCAGATCTTCAGGCCAATCATCAGGGAGAACCAAACGACGTTCATCTGGTAATCCTACTGGATGTAAACCATACATATCCCGTACTTCTCGCTCCCCCCAAACCGCAGCCGGAATCGTGGGCGTAATTGAAATAAATTCTTGGCTTACAGGATCGACTAAAACTTTTACCGTTACCCAACTTTTCACTTCGCCTTCCATAGACAAAGCGTGATAAACCGCAAAGTGACCATTAAGAGAGCGTTCATCATTACCAAACGTTACAGTAAGCCAACCGCCTTGGTCGTAATAAAGCCACTTCATTACATCAACTAAAGCTGTCATTTTGACCGTAATCGTAACTTGGTTTTCGGTCTGCCACTCTTCATCTATGATGGCTGATGGGAAAAAATGATTCACGCCATCGACATAGTTTTTACCAATACGTTGGGGATTTATAGCTGTTTCAAATATAGAACTTGTCATTGTCGTGACTTACCAACCAAGAATAAAGAACAGCAGTGCGATCACTGCCACTAAGAACATCGGGAAAATAGCACGATGAATTTTCATAAAACGAAAACGTGCCATCGTATTTTCTGCAATCCCAGCAATTAAGAAGATCACAAAAAGCTTAATCAGCAAAATTACCGTTGCCGAGAACAGTCCAGTGAATGTCAAACTGCTGGCTTTACCCCATGGAATAAAAATCGCTAAAAAGAGCTGAGCAACAACAAGCTGTTTTAAGCCAAGACCCAGCTTAACAAGCGCAAGATTAGAACCAGAATATTCAGTAACAGGGCCCTCTTGCAGTTCTTGTTCGGCTTCTGCGCTATCAAACGGTAACTTACCCATCTCAATAAATAGAGCAAATGCACACACGATGCCGGCTAAAATTAAGGTTAAAGGCTGATGCCAAGTTTGAGTTGCCATGGCTCGACTAATATAACCAAGATCCGTTGTACCCATCGCGAGCGCCACCAGCAAAATAGCCAGAATAAGGATCGGTTCAACCAAAATTCCTAACGTGAGCTCACGGCTACTGCCTAAACCACCGAACATACTGTTAGAGTCAATGCCCGCAAGAGCAAAGAAAAAACGGAATATGGCTAATAAATAGATATCTGTGATCAAATCACCAGAGATCGGAAATGGTGATGTTTGGGTAACAGTAGGTAATGCCATTGCGATCAACAGCATAGTGATAATCAATACCCATGGCATCAGCCAAAAAATCATTCCAGCATTGCTTGGTGCAACTGACTGACGACGCAGCAACTTCATAATGTCGCGGTAATCTTGCAAGATACCAGGGCCTTTACGAGAGTGAATTTTCGCCCGTATAACACGAGAGAAACCGGTTACTAATGGAGTTAAAAGCAACATCAATAGCGCTTGAACCACAGCCAAGATGATCCATCCCGCTGATGGCATTTCTAATGGAGACATCAGTAACTTACTCCTGAAATAAATGGGAAGAAACCGATCACAAATAACGCCAGAACTACGCAGAAGACTTTCACTTTATGGCAGCTTAATTGACCATTTAGATCGACAAAGAAAGGCAAAACATAACGCTCTGTTAGGGATGTTTTAGGTCGATTATTGTAGATAAAACCAAACATCTGACGCATTGGTGCAGTAATACCAGCAGTTGAGACTGTCATGCGTTGTTCATATTGATAACCACAAGCCCAAGGATCGCCTTGTTGACGACGAGACACTCGATGACCACCAAAAATCATCAGCAATAAAGCAGGAACTAAGGTCAGTAACGCTAAAGCAATAGCAATAACTGGGGTAGAAAGGATGGCTTGCGTTGGAATCACAGGATATAACGCGGCACCAGAAGCAACGGGAACAGGCATTAAATTCAGCATAGATGAAGCAATCGCAGAGAAATAAGGAGCAATCCATGGCGAACCAACACCTAAGATAATACAAACGATCGCAAGACTTGATGTTGCCAGTGTCATTGCAGGCCCTACTTCTTTGGTATTGGCCGCTTGTTCTGATTTAGGCGCACCAGTAAAACACACACCATAAACCTTAACAAAACACATACAGGCTAAAGCACCGGTTAGCGCCAACATCACCATGCCAAATGGACCAAAGATTAAATTGGTGACACTGCCAGCTTTACCCAATGAAAATAGCGACTGATAGATAAACCATTCAGAAACAAAACCATTAAGGGGAGGCAAAGCACAAATGGCCATCGTACCAATCAAAAAGGCGAGAGCTGTCTTTGGCATGGTTTTACCCAAACCGCCCATTTGATCCATCTCTTTAGTATGCATGCGATAGACAATTGATCCCGAGCCTAGGCACAAGAGTCCCTTAAATACCGCATGATTTAGTAAGTGATATAGAGCCCCTAATAGACCAAGCAAGGCAATAACAGGATGAACTGTTGCAATACCTATCATTGCAACACCCACACCAATTAAAATAATGCCAATATTTTCAACGGTGTGATATGCCAATAGACGCTTGATATTGTGTTCGGCAAGCGCGTACATCACACCAAGAACCGATGACAATGCGCCAAAAATTAAGACGACAATACCCCACCAGAGCTGGCTTGCCCCTAGGAACATAATGCCAAACTTGATGATGCCATAAATGCCAAGCTTAACCATCACACAAGAGATTAAGGTTGAACTGTGAGATGGCGCTAGCGGGTAAATCTTTGGCATCCAGCCATGTAAACCAATACCAGCGGCTTTAATACCAAAGCCAAATAGCGCAAAAATAAAGGCCCAAGAAGCCGTTGTACCGGTAATTGGAGTCGCAACAAAAACGCTAAAATCAAAACTATGACTATGGCAAACTAAGATCAAAAACGCGACTAAAATGAATAAATTAGCAAGATGATCAACCACGAAATATTGCAGACCAGCTTTTCTGTTTGCTTCAGAACCGCCACTGACAACAAGCAGAACTGATGCCAGTGAAATGATCTCCACAAAAAACATAAAGACCATTACATTAGCAGCCACAACTAGGGCCGTCATGGCAGCAGCAAACAAGTTAAACAGTACACTGATTTTCCAACCGCCTTTACCAAGGTATTCCTGCAGATAATTAATGGAATAAATGGATGATGCGATGGTGACAATTGAAATAACACACACCATCAGGGCTGAAAGCATATCCATACTCGCCCAATGGTTGGTCATTAAGCTGATATTGCCAGATGTAATGGTGGTTAAACCCGCAAGCAACCCCAAAAAAGCAGAAAAGGCACTGACAAGGCCTGATAATTTCAATGTCTCTTGTTCGTGCTCTCGGCCATAAAAAGAAAAAATACTTGCGCCTAAATACCCCAATAGAGCAAGCAGGACTAAAACTAATGGATTCATGATTACAATTCTCCGCCTTGAACAACTGCTGAACTTTCTGCAGCTTGAGCGCGTTTTATTTGGCGAGCTTTAGCTATTTTCTCTTCATCAACCACCATAATGGCTTGCGTTGGACAAACTTGAGCACAAGCAGGCCCCTCATCACGAAAACCACACAAATCACATTTTACCGCGATGCTCTTAACACCCGGTTCCCAAGCGAGAATGTCTTGGCCAAAAGTACTTGGTATTGATGTTGATGGATTGCTAGAACGAGGAGTTGAAGGAATATAAATATCGTAGCTATTTGCCATCGCAATCGGACGACTACCATCAAAAGCAATCGCGCCAAATGGACAAGCAACAGCGCACAAAGTACAACCGACACAAAGAGTTTCATTTAATAAAACCCGATCATCTTGTTTCGTGATCGCTTGTACCGGACAAACGGCCGCACAAGGGGCATCCTCACAGTGACGACACATCACAGGAGCGGTGGCATCATTTTGTTTGACAACCGTTAAACGAGGGTGGCTCTGTAACCCCTCTTGTTTATGAACGGTTGAACATGCTGCCATGCAGGTCCCGCAGCCTATGCACTTTTCGGGATCGGCGATAACAAAGCTTTTCATGGCTCTACCAGTTAATCGTAAAAAGCCCCAATAAAGCAACATCTATGCCAGCAAAGAATAAACTGTATTTTATGTTTTTATTCAATTAATTAGATAAAATCTATTCCTTGCTTTGTCTAACCCCATGTCAATAACAAGGTAATTAGAGTGTCGATAGATTTTTCGACACTCATTTCGACACTCATTTCGACACTCATTTCGACATAAATTAAACTCTTATTCTATGCTTACAAAAAATATAAACTTAAATACTTTTTCTAATGGTACGAATAACAACAATGAATCCCATGCTAAAAAAACAACTATTAACGTTAATGCCGTTTTATTTGCTCTTTATTGCAGGAATTGTCGATGTAATTGGTTTTTTGCATCTAAAAAATGGCTTATTTGTCTCTTTTATGAGTGGTAATACAACCCATGTCGGGATCTTACTTAATGAACCAAGTAATCCACTCATTTGGCACTATGTAGGAGTGATTGGACTGTTTGTCTTTGGAGCCATGATAGGAGAAATGTTGGCCCTAAGTGCTTTTCGCTACTATCGCTGTATTATTATGGCAATCGTCGCTCTACTATTGAGTATTACAGCATTAATTACCAATCATACCGCCCCAATTGTGACCAATTTTGTTTTAAGCTTTGCCATGGGCATTCAAAATATCGCGCTACGAGCAACTATAGATAAAGCCACGGCTCTCACCTATGTTACCGGCTTTCTTGTTAATACTGGACGTTCATTGGCGCTTCTACTGATGGGGCATCGGGAACAAAGTGCTTTTTTTCGGCACTTATTGTTGTGGTTATCCATTTTTCTCGGTGCGATTACGGGAGCGAAAGTAATGACAGGCTCCTTAACGATAGCGCTGATTACGCCAATTGTATTATCTCTAATAGCAACAGTGATATTGTATTGGACTCATGAATTGGCAGATGCTTAAGGAAAAAATAAAACCATAAGCCAGTTTGTTATAACTTCACCAGCTTATGGTTTATGGTGTTTACTGACTCACAGCGGGAGCTGCGGTTGAAGGTTCCACAGGAGCTTGAACTTCTACAGCTTGTGGCTGTGCAGTTGGTTCAGCTGTTGTTTGAGTCATAGATTTATGAGAAATGGACTCATCAGAGCTAGCTGCAGTGCACGGTATTCCCAAGCTCGTTAGTTTTTCAGCAAAAGCTTGGGCTTTAGTTTCACAATACCCCTTTTCATGACTGGCTTGCCACAGCACCTCAGTTCCTGAAGCCTTTGTGTAATGTACTTCACACGGTACAGAGCTATCAGGGTTTGTGTATACAACTTCAATAACACGCTCACTATTACCACTTTTACAGACGTACTTATCTTGAGCCTGTGCCTGAAAAGCGAAAATGGATAACGCGACCAATAACAGTGCTTTCATTCTTACTACTCCTAAATAGCAGTACCTTAACGACTTGGCGACTTAATGGGTATCTTACTCAGTATAATATGACTGGAAGCTGAATATTCCACAGTGAAGTCCCTTGCAAATACCCATTAAGCATACGTCAATTTCAGCTCATACGAATAGTAATTTATGGTTAACTCTGCCATATCTTTAAAATCACTCGCTCATCACCATCTCGGCGAACCCAACCATCTTTTTCCATGCGGTTTGCAAGCGGAATGGAATACTTACGGCTAAGTTCGGTACGATCTTTAATCTCCCCCATTGAGATCCGATCATACACTTGGTGGCCAGCGAGAATCTCTTTAACCAAATTATGATACAAACCCATATCAAAATAGATCGTATCATCTAAAGCAGTAATGTATTTTTGATGACTAAGCTGACGTAACCACTTTTTCCCTCCGGCGACCGTCACTTTATTTAACTCTAAGCCAGCCTTACCAAACTGACGGATTTGCTGCAAAATCACCAAAGCTTCAGCAGGAAGATCATCTTCATTATCTCCAGCGCCAAAGCGCCATTTCCCATAGCTAAGGTGTACTTTCTGTTGCTGTTTAAGGTGCTGCATAATGGTATTAACCACCGCATCATCTAGCTTAAATCGTGAACTCAATTCATTGGTCGCCATTGCATCACCATCTTGCAATAGCGTTAATACATTTTGTATCCACGCATCTAGCCAATGGGAAGCAAAACAGTATGGCGCCAGATAAGTTTGATCACAGGTTGGGATATATTCACCCTCACTGCTATCAACAATCGGTTCAAAATAGCCTTGTAAAGTGAGTCGCAGCTGGCGTTGATGCTCAATATTTAAATCTACAGGCAAGGCATCTAGAGCCTGATATAACGCTCGCTTTTGATGACCTGCAATAAAGTCATGCCACACAACTTCACCGCCATGCATTAAGCGACTGCCACCTTTTTGAATCAGAGCCAAACGCTGACCAAAAAAGAGAGGAATCGGATGGTTAAACACCACTCGAGCTAATTGAGTCTGTGGCAAGTAGCTGACTTTCGCTACCCCATGCCATGTCCCGATAGCGGCCTCAACTTGCCGCTGTTTTTTCTCTTTTAATTTTGCATCATTTTTATTAATCCGGATGATGCATTGATCAGCTAAAGTCATCGTATCATTTGCACTGACAACAAGATGGCCTCGACCAATATCTTTACGACTTACGCCTTTTATATTAAGTGCTACGCGACAGGTCCCGGAGATCGTCTGTAAACTTTGATGGTATGCTTGGATGGAACGAACCGTACCAACAATCCCTGATGGATAACAACGCACTTTATCACCTAGATTAATGGTACCGTGAGCTAACGTGCCAGTTATCACAGTGCCAATGCCATTAACCACAAACGCTCGGTCTACATACAGTTGTAGCTGCGAAGAAATTGTCGATTGCGCCGCTAAACTCTCATTGACGGTTGAAATTAATAACTGACGTAACGTAGAAATATTATCATGATTAAGTGCTGAAACCGCCACTATCTCTGGCAACAATCCAGTCAGATCCATCACATTATCTAAAGCTTGATCCTCAATATCAGCCAATTGACTGGCATCTACTTTGTCTTTTTTATTGATACAAACAACAATGTGCTCTATTCCCATCGCATGGGCAACTTGAACATGAGAAGTGGTCATTGGCATCCACCCCTCATCTGCAGCAATAACCAGTAATAACACATTTAAGTGCCAGACCCCTGCAACCATATTTCGCAAATACCGCTCATGTCCTGGCACATCAACCACACCAATGGTATTACCGCTGTCATCTTGAAAGTGAGCAAAGCCTAAATCTTGTGTCATACCCAAGGCTTGTTCATGAGCTCGCGCGGTCATCATGCCCGTTAATGCTTGAATCAGTGCTGTTTTACCATGATCAACATGGCCTGCTAATCCGATAACGGCTTGGTAAGGAACCGATGAATTTGACGCAACCATTACAACGTCTCCTTGTGGGTCTTTGTTTTATGAACATTAAATTGAGCGATATAGCTATCCAACTGCTGGATAAAAATATCTATATCATGTGGTAATAAGGTAGCGACATTTAAGATCAATTGATTACGGTTAAGATAGCCAATAATAGGCACAGCAAAAGAGCGTAACGCCTCAAGATGTTGTTGTGCTTTTCCGGGTAATGTAAGAGTTAAGCCCAGACAAGGATAGGTCTCAGTTGGGATGGAGCCGCCCCCTACTTGCATTTGCAACTCTGTTATACAACTAAATGGTTTCCAGCGTTTTGCTAATTGCTCGGCAAGGTGCTTTTTCTCTGCTAATGCTTGCAGTGTGCGCTCAGCAATCCCTTTGCCACTCTCTTTCTTATTTAGCTTATCGATCAATAATTGTTCAAGTAACGACAAAACAATACGGCTGCTTCTAAATGCTCGCATCATAGGATTTTTACTTAGCCGCAGACACAGAGCTTTATCTCCTGCAATGATCCCAGCTTGTGGGCCGCCCAGTATTTTGTCGCCCGAAAAACAGACCAGATCTGCGCCCATTTTTAGATAGGTTTGCAGAGCGGTTTCACTTTGAGCATAACTTTCACTTGAAAGCCCGGAACCTTGATCGACCACCAGAGCAATATGTTCCGGTAAACGCTTAGCAACATCAGAAATATCAGGAGATTCTGTAAAACCTTGCATAGAAAAATTAGATTGGTGGACCATCAACACCATGGCAGTATTTTCAGTAATCGCATTAATGTAGTCATCACTGGTCGTAATATTGGTTGTTCCAACTTCGACCAAAGTGCATCCAGATAACGCTAAAATATCAGGAATACGAAAACCACCGCCAATTTGAATTTGCTCACCCCGGGAAACAATCACTTCTTTTCCTGCAGCTAAACCATGTAACGCCAGATAAATAGAGGCCGCATTGTTATTAACCACAACACACTCTTCAGCACCTAACCAACTGTGAACTAGACTCGATAATAAACCGTTACGTTCTCCGCGCTTACCATCACTTAATTTCAATTCTAGATTCGAATAACTGGTATTGAGTTCACTAACTTGTTGCCATAATTGTTGGTGTATCGGTGAGCGGCCAAGGTTGGTATGCACAGCAATACCCGTTGCATTAATCACACGCTGCTGACGTTGTTCTCTTATGATCTGACAACGTTGCCTAACCAATTGGTTAATATCAAAAGCCGCAACGCCTTGAGCTTGAAATTGAGAGTCGAGACGAAGTTTAGCAAATAGCGTACGAATGATATCGGTAACAACAGGACGACTGAGTTGCTCAATATATATCTGAAACTCAGCTTGTTGCAGCAGTTTTTCTACTTGGGGTAAACGAAAATTAGGCTTTGATGTAATAGGGGGAGATTTTACATCGGGCTCTGAATAGAGAGTCACGGCACGTATCCTTTGCTGGTTTTAGACAACACGAACCAAGCCAAATAATCAGCTTAGATGTCTTGTTCAATGACATTGATAAAACCATTTATACGCGCGTGAAATGGCGGAAGAGGCAGGAATCGAACCTGCCAAAGCATATACTGCTCACATCGGTTTTGAAGACCGAGAAGGCCACCAGACCTCATCTCATTCCAAATTCCCGCAAAAGATATAGGGATTTGGCCTCTTTTTTATTGATCTAACGCATTTATCATACAAAAATAATGGAATTGAATATTTCATTATAGAGCGAAACACTTTTTTGCTATCAAACCATATCTTTGTTTCTACTTAAAGCTAATCATATCCTCAAGCAACACTATTGCCAGTCTTGTTATATCTTACCGCTTAGAATTATGTCCAAATGATTTGTTATAAAGATTTGGACATAATTAAATCATTTTACATCTAATCAATATTATGTATTACGATATTTTTCCCATATCTTATCAAGGTAAATTTCGCCGACTCTATGTCCATAACTACTGGTTTCATGTTTATTTAAAGAATTATATAAAGTTGCTACTCTTACTACACAGGGTTCATTAAGTCTTAACGCAATTCGTTTTAAGACTACCGCCGCTAAATGAACTCGCGCCATTTCAGAATATTTAATATCTTCCATCGAATAACCTAATTGATGCACGATGGGTTCCCAAAGCTGATAATTAATATTAATAGGGAATGGGTTTGGATGAGATCGATGAAAAGGGTTTGAGTGACAATTTCGCGTTTCCATATATATGATCGCTTTCAACAAATTCTCATCAATCCCGACACTATTAGCAATATCATCAATAAAATCAAGAACACTACAATCAAAGCCATAACACTCATAGGCCGTAATCCAATTTTTATAGTAACTGGACATTTCTACCGTAAAAAGAGCAGTTCTATCATTATTGATAACATTCACTCGATGTTGATAAATAGTAATATTCGTCAACTTCATTTTTGTATTTGAGGAAAGTAAAAATTTTTCTTTGAAATTATGAGGAGTAATTTTAACTCTAGCCATAAATTATAACCTACTGCTACCTTATTGTTATTTTGCGCAGGAATTATAATTCATAATATTATTAGTCAATTTTATACTATCTATTTTTTACTCATATTTAACAGCGTTTATAAATTATGCATTAATTATCCTATAAACTATTATTTAATGATAAATATAACAATTAAATCTTTACACTAACTTACAAATAAATCGATCGACATTATTGTTTTATAAATATAAATGACAAAATTAACGATATTTAAATACGGTATATAGATTAATCTAAGTGAGTTATCTCATCCCACTTAAACTGAAAAGTGGTGTAATACCCAAGCGACTAAGTTAAGTTGCACTCACAATACTGTGTATCTTAACGTCGCTTGGGTATAGGGTAAGAGGATTAGTTAGGCTTTTGATCTGTCATCACAAACCGTAGTTCACCACCAGCTTTAATGTCACTGTGGTTAAAGAAAACACCATCCGTTAACGGCTTGCCATTAATACTAACCGATTGAACATAGTAATTATCATCACTATTATTTTCAGCAATCACTTTAAAGACGCCGCCTTTGACAGGAATATCGGCTTCATCAAACAGTGGGCGGCCGATAGTATAAACCGTACTGCCTGGTGACACTTGATAGAAACCTAAAGCACTCATTACATACCATGACGACATTGCTCCAACATCTTCATTGCCAATAATGCCATTAGGCAAAGTGGTATAGAAGGTATCTAAGATATAATCGACATACTCTTGGGTTTTCCACGGCTCAGATGTGTAGTTATATAAATACGCTACGTGATGGTCAGGCTCATTACCATGAACATATTGACCAATTAAGCCCGTCATATCTGCAGTACCTTCTAGAGGTTTTGCATTAAATAGTGCGTCTAGATTGCTTAAAAACGCCGCTTCTCCCCCCATAACGTATTTCAGACCATTGATGTCATGAGGAACAAACCATGTCCATTGCCACGCATTACCTTCAGTATAATTTCCCGTTTCATGAACCGCGTTATAAGGGTCAAAAGGAGTGCTCCAACTGCCATCACTCATAATTGGGCGCATAAAACCAGTACTGTTATGTTCGGCATAACGTGCTGGATTATGATCAAAATAACGTTTATAAGCCTTTGAGCGCTTCATATATTCAAGATAAATAGCATCGCTTCCGGCCAGCTTAGCCATCTGAGCAATACACCAATCATAATAAGCATTTTCTAAACCATAAGAGACCGACTCTGTCGTGCCATTGATCAAGTTGCCTTCACCATCGCGCTCTACAGCCGGGGCAAATCCTAACTCGGCAATATATTTAATATGTGGAGTTAGAACCTTATTGAGCAAACCTTGATGCCAGTGTTGAAAATCTTCTGGATGATAGTTAGAACTAGCAAGGGCCGCTGCAAGTGCATCTTTACGCTCTTGATCGCTGAAAGATTCTGGATATTTGATCATCGCATCGGCAATGATCGAAACCGCAGGGTATCCCACCATAGTGCCACTGTAATCACCATGTAATTCCCATTTAGGCAGTAATCCACCTTCTTGCTGCTTTTTAATTAAGTTCTTAGCGTACTCGACCGCACGTTCAGGCTCGGTAATGGTTTTTAATGGGTGTAAAGAACGAAACGTATCCCACATTGAATAGACCGAATAGTTTGTCTCTCCTTCACCATTGGTAAAGTTCTGAACTTGTGTACCATCGGCCATCCCTCGATATTGCCCATCAACATCTTGGTGAATCATGGGTGCTATTTTGGTGTGATACAATGCGGTATAGAAGATCTCTTTTTGATCTGCACTACCACCTGTGACTTTAATATCATTTAATGATTCAGCCCACTTCTGCTTAGCTTGCTGTTTGGCTTGATCAAAAGTGATATTTGCTTCTTGCTGATAGTTTTTCTCAGCGCCTTCAGTGCTAACCGGAGAGAGTGCAACTTTTGCAACAACAGGTTCATTACTTGGTTCAAACTCAATAAAGGCAGTGACATCGGCTTGGATACGGCGTTTTTTACCTGCATCATCGGTTACAATGCGGGAAATACTTTCTGCGCTATTTCCTTTAACGGGCTCGCCTTCAACCGTTAATTGAATAGACTTAATTTTGCGGTCAAACTTTGCGTAAAAATACACGCGCTGATTCATCGACCAGCCACCAAAACCGTGACTATCTCGCTCACCTATAATGGTGTAATCATCAATAATGGTGATCTTATTACGCATACTCTTACTACCCCAGTCGGTATTGAGCGTAGTATTTAAATCAACTTTAAGCTGCTGAGGTTGGTCTGGAGCAAATGTGTAGCGATGAAAACCAACACGTTCTGAAGCGGTAAGTTCAACCTTAATGTCTGACTCATCGAGTGTTACTTGATAAAAACCAGCTTGAGCAACCTCATTCACTTTAGCAAACGAAGCTTTTTCACTTTGGTTATCATGGCTAAATGGCAGAAACGAAATATCACCTAAACCGCCAATCCCTGTACCAGAAAGATGGGTATGACTAAATCCATATAAGGGAAGATCCTTATCTATAATCGTGCCTTTGGTGTAATCACTTGGATCGTGATAACCCGACGAAGAGTGCCAACCAGTTAATTGAGTATCTGGTGATAATTGCACCATACCAGAAGGCACAACTGCCCCTGGGAACGTATGCCCTGCATCTGCAGTTCCAATTAACGGATCGACATATTGCAATACACTCTGATCGATCGGAGTTTCGATATTATCTTTACCATCAAACGTCGAATTATCCGAATTACAGCCGCTTAATACCAAAGCGATCGCAGCCGTTAATGGTAGCAGTTTTAGTGACATAATTTGTTCCCTCTAGCCTTAAAAACTTTTTTATGGTTATTGCTCTAGAAACAAATTATCGAGAATAAAATCAGTGGGAGATATAGGACATAATTCGCATTCACTGCCTTTTTGTAACGAAAGAAAACCTCTGTGACCACGCGCAGGATCTTGATACAACCTATTCTGGACTCAAGATCACGCTCTTATCGTCTATGGTGTTTTATCTTTATTTTTCAAAAAGAGTGACTATTAACAAACCAACTTAAAAAACATCACATCCTGCTCTTTTACTTGAAACACAAAGCCAAGTTTTACTAATAGGTGAGCTGATGCTTGATTATCGCTTGCCACCCCAGCAATCAAAGACTTCCATGATGTATGTTCTTTTGCATGTTGAATCAACCCAGAGAGTAATTCAAAAGCATACCCTCTGCGCCAAACCGTTTCACTTAATAGGTATCCTATGTGTGCTTGTTCTGCTTCATCCACATAAATGAAAACAAAGCCAATCAATAGTTGCATCTGTTTATCGTAGACAGCAAAAACCAAAGACTCTTGAGTAAGTTGTTGTAACCAATCTTTTGCCTGTTGAGCGGTCGTAATATGATGAAAATAAGAGGGCAAGTGTTCAACAACACTGGGAGTAAGTACCGCAAGAATGGCCTCAATATTCGCTTTATCATTGGTAAATGAATCAGCATCTAGAATCTGAGAAACCGTCAGTCGTGATGTTTGATATTGCGATAATTGATATTGCATAAGTGTCTGAGCTTCCTACTCGTTCATGATAGAGGTTAGGTTATGCCTAAATTCAACCTTTCACCTTTAAGTATGACTGTATGACCATTATCTCAGAGTCATTCTTGGCACAAAAAGAAAAGGCTCTGAATCTTATCATTCAGAGCCTTTACGAGCTTTTACTATTTATCATTCGGGATAATCCCTTCAGCCGAAATCTTACTTAACAGTGTTTTGGCTTTTATACATAGAAGAGAATACTGGAACGTATAGTGCAACAATTTTATTAACGATACGAGTCATCTCTATTGCCTCATTAATTAAGTGGATTTAAACCTGCGTTTTATTCAAACAAACCCTTTTTACATCAGGGTTCACCTCTGTATCTATGAGCGCAATTATAGGTATTTTTTTATGGTTGAGAAGTGATATAAAATAAAGATTCGGATTAGTTTTTGTAATGCATTAATGGCCGGAATAATGTACCCTAAAAAAGAAAAAGCGGATGGTGACATCATCCGCTTTACGGTTTAAATAAACGCTTTTGTATTACTGAGTATGTTGCACTTCATTTGCGTGTAAGAAACTACCTACACCTAAGTTTGGCGGTACATCATCTTTACCTGTACCCCACTCTTTGTTTGGTTTTTCACCCATAACAAAGTGTAATGTTCCACCAGCCATAATTTCATCATGAGTCAAGTAAGTACGAGTAAACGCTTTACCGTTTAAGGTTGCAGATTGGATAAAGATTGCATCACGACTTACACCATCGGTTGTCACTGTAAATGTTTTACCATTACCAACATCAATGTTTGCTGACTCAAACATTGGCGTACCAATTTCGTAGATCCCGGCAGATGCACTCACTGGGTAGAAACCTAAGGCACGGAAGACAAACCAAGAAGACATGGTACCAAAATCGTCATTGCCGCAGATACCATCTGGAGTATTGTTGTAACAAACGTTCGTAGCCGAAGCGACAACAGCTTGCGTCTTCCATGGCTGACCAACATAGTTATACAAGTACGGTACATGGTGATCTGGCTCATTACCTTGTACGTGCTGACCTAAATTACCCGTATTAAAAATTGGATATTGGTTATCACCAGCATTACGATCTGGATAGGTGCTAAAGTACTCATCCAAACGAGCTGCAAAGAGATCACCACGTTGAGCTTTTGGATCTTGAACCTCTTGATCGAACTTTGTCATATGATTGATCAAGCCATGAATATCGTGCTGAACACTAAATGAGTACTGCCAACCGTTAGATTCTGTAAAGGCGTAGTTAAACATATCTGGACGCCAATCTTTACCGACAGCTTTCCCTGTTTTAGGATCGACCCAGCCTGCATCTATGAATTTACCTTCAGTATCACGTGCCTTAAACCAGCCTTGATATTTAGCCCCACCAAAGTCAAACTGAGCTTTCCAGTTATTGGATCTATCAGCAAACTCTTGATATTCAGGCACCTTATCACCACGAACGGCTTTGATCGCTTGTGCAATACACCAGTCATTGTACGCATATTCTAATGAGTAAGATGCAGTCCAGCTGCTTTCAAATGGTGAGTGAGCCCATAAATCACCTTCACCCTCGCGTAACTTCGCTGATTTATAGCCCTTAGTCACATACTCTTTGATTGAATCAACCGCACTGTCTTCACGACCATCTTTAATCATGGCATCGATCAGGCGCTCTTTAATATCTTGGCGCTCACGCTCACTAAACCCAAGATCAATCATGCGTTTCTCTAACGAACCTTTGGTCAGTACATCAGCAATAATTGGAGTGGAATGCATACCCATCATCATGCCAGTCTCGTTACCTTTAAATGTCCACTCAGGTAAACGACCGACAACATTCCCACTCTCATCTTTTAACTCTGCAAATGATAAGAACGATAGCACCACATCTGCTAAGCGGTCGGGTTCGATAATGCTCGACAATGGCTGAACGGAACGATAGGTATCCCATAATGAGAACGTATCATAACGAGTGTAATCACCGACACCATCGTTGTTCGCATCCGCAATAAGAACCGGATCATGAAGAATTGGGTTATCAAACTCGCCATTTGGATAGGCACCACGACCACGAGTCACCGCACGATAACGACCATCTAGATCCGAGTGAATAGTTTGACCTAATAGTGAGTGATAAAGCGCAGAATAGAAGGTTTGCTTATACTCATGATCACCTTCCACTTTGATTTTTGCTAACTCTTTTTCCCACTTGGCAGTTGCATCTTTACGTACTTGATCAAAGTCTTTCCCCGCAACCTCCGTCATATTCAGTGATGCACCAGACTCACCATTTTCACCAATTTCGACATTAGACAATGCCAATTTAGCCTCTACAACCAGTTCAGATTGTGCCGTATCAAACTCAACATAGGCTCGTGCATATTGGTGTTTACCACGAATTTCTCCGCCAATTTCGGTTGTACCAGCAGGAGCGTCGACATACTCTTTGCCGTCTTTATCGTAATAGGCAAAACGAATGTTCTTAATCGGCTGGTCGAACTCCATAATAAAGAATTCTTTTTGGCTCGGAGCCCAACCATCAGAGAAGCGGTGACCTAATAGACGATTATTTTCTTTATCCCACTTAAAGTAAGAATCGGCGGTATAATCCCAATTGAGTTTAAAGCCAAGGTTTACAATCAGCTCTGATTTTTCATCTTGCGGGAACGTATAACGGTGAACCCCTACGCGATCAGATGCGGTCAATTCTGCTTTAATATCATAGCTATCAAGTAAAACCGTATAATAACCAGCCGTTGCTGACTCATTCTTATGTTGGAATGTCGACGCTTCAACATTGAGAGATGCAGAGCCTTCGTTAAGCATGTAATCTGAGCGTGTATTAATCGGCATCACAAGAATGTCATTAAGATCGCCTGCTCCTGCGCCTGATAGGTGGGTATGAGAAAAGCCAACCATACGAGCATCTTTATAGAAATAGCCCGAAATATACTCCCATCCATTCGAACCATTATTCGGTGATAACTGCACCATACCGTGTGGCGTTGTTGCACCTGGATAGGTATTACCCAGCTCACCTGTACCAATAAATGGGTTCACATAACGAGTTAGATCCATATCCTCAAAAGCGATGGCTGGGTTTGCTCCCATATCAATATCAGGATTAACAATTGGTTGTTTACCCGATGCATCAACATTATCGTTATCTGAATTACAACCAACAAGGCCAAGTGAGAGTGCAATAGAAATAGCAACTAGCGTAGGTTTAAACATAATGAACTCCATGTTCAATTTAAAGGCGCACATCTCCTTTGCTAACACCTCATGTGCTAACAAAGAAAGAGAATATGGAGGCTGACAAAAAGATTCTGCCAGCCCAATCTTCCCAAGCAACATCAAGCTTTGAGGTTACTTGGGTTGAAGTATTAAGATTTAACGGGGCGATCGGTCATAACGAAATGTAATTGGCCCCCAGGGCGAATTTCGCGATGATCAAAACTGAGGTTAGCATCAAGCGGCTTGCCATTAATGGTTACCGACTCGACATAGATATTTTCAGGACTGTTATTTTCTGCCGTTATGGTGAATTGGCCACCATCGATATCCATAACCACTTTATCGAATAATGGTTTACCGATTGTATAAGATGGCAGACCTGGCGTAACTTGATAGAAACCAAGCGCACTCATAATGTACCAAGCAGACATTTGCCCAACATCTTCATTACCGATAAGGCCATCGGTGGTCGGATGGAAGAAAGAGCGCATAGCCTGTGTTACATACTCTTGGGTTTTCCAAGGTTCAGCAGTCCAGTTATAAAGATATGGCACATGGTGATCTGGCTCATTCCCCATAATAAATTGACCGATATAACCTGTCATATCGCCTTGAGATGTATCAGCTTCTGAATTGGCATTAAAGAGCGCATCCAAGTTTTGTAAGAAGCCCGCTTCACCGCCCATGACCGCTTTTAGCCCTGAGATATCGTGCGGTGCAAACCATGTCCACTGCCAGGTATTGCCTTCGGTAAAGTCTTGTCCACGATGTTCAGCTCGATACGGCCAGAAAATATCAAAACTTGTTGCATCATTAATATCGCACCCTTCTGGCAAGGTAGAGATCGGATTGCCACCATCATCAATAGCGCAAGAAGGATAGTTATTAACCCAAGAACCGTCATAGTTTTTCGGACGCATAAAGCCCGTTGCACCATACTTACCGTATTCAGTTGGGTTGAAATCAAAGTAAGGCTTATAAGCGAGAGAGCGCTCTAGATAACGTTGATATTGAGCTTCGTTTCCTGCCAATTTAGCGATTTGAGCAATACACCAATCGTAATACGCATTCTCAACACCATAGGATACCGACTCATTAACTAACTCATCATATTTATCTTGAGCATAGCCACCATCCTGAGGTTTCTTTTTCACATCGGCAGGTACATAACCGTGTTGCTCGGCATATTGACCGTGGCGCGTCATCACAGTAAAGCGTTTATCACCATTCCACGGGTCGCGATACGGAACCCAATCATGAGTAAGCTCTAAATCAAAATTAGCAGAAACATCGGCCGCTTTTAGTGCTAACTGGAACTCTTGCTGGCTAAATGCTTCTGGGTGCTTAACCATAATATCGGCAATCACAGAAACCGCAGGATACCCCACCATTTCACCCGTATAATCTGAATGCAGCTCCCACTTAGGTAGCACGCCGCCTGTTTGGTACTTATTTAATAAGTCACGGGCATATTCAATGGCGCGATCTTTGTCAATAATGGTTTTTAGGGGATGGGCAGCGCGGAAAGTATCCCACATGGAATAAACCGAGTAGTTGGTAAATCCCTCTTTAGCTTGGTGTACTTTGCCATCCATACCGCGGTATTTACCATCGACATCTTGATAAACAAATGGCGCGATATAAGTGCGATAAAGTGAGGTATAGAACAAGGTCTTATCGGCTTCTGTGCCGCCTTCTACGCTAAATTTATTTAAAACATTGGCCCATTTTTGCTTATTTTGCTCAACCACAGACGCAAAATCATAACCGTTATTATCGGCTTTTAGGTTTGCCATCGCCCCGTCAATGCCCGTTCCAGAGATCGCAATTTTAACCGTAATCGGCTGCTCACCTTTAGCAAAGTTCAGGTGCGTAATAATGTCACGTACCCGCTCACGTTTATCGCCATAACCTTGATAATCAGCCAAGCCGACTTCGTTTTTCGAGCTAGGTTCACCATCCACATATACTCCATGTCCGGTAAAGGGTTCTGAGAACTCAGCATAAAAATATACGGTTTGCCACTGGCCCCATTCATTACTGGTTCTAACTCCAGCAATTGCATGATCACTGATCTTTTTATAGTAAATACTGCGAGAGTGGTTACCGTACTGTTCTAATAATTCATGTTGAAGATCGATTTGAATCTTACGATCTTCATTACGAGGAAACGTATAACGGTGGAAAGCAACACGATCAGTTGCAGTTAATTCCGCTTTGATTTTGGTTTCAATCAGATCAACAGAATAGTAGCCCACCTCTGAGACTTCGCTCTGCTTATCCATGGTGACAGGCTTAGTATTAAATTTGGTATAAGGCAGAAAAGCAAAATCGTTCAGATCCCCTTTTCCAGCCCCTGAAATATGAGTGGTACTAAAACCTGAGAGCATCGTTAAATGATGGTGATAATCCGATGGCGATCCTTTTCCATTCCAATTCTTCGGATTCCAATTATCTGGGCTTGGTTGGATCATACCCTCTGGCGTTACAGGGCTTGGATTGACATTACCCAATCCATCGGTGCCAATTAACGGATCAACATAATCTAAAATAGATTGCTCTGTTTCTGGATGGGTTTTATCTATAACCGTATTATTATCAGAATTACATCCAATAAGGGCAAAAGAGATAGCAAGGGCGAGAGGTAAGCGTTTAATAAGCATAAAAATCCCTTTAGCTCAATGAGTTATCATCAAGCCTTATTATTAATAGTTAACCTAGTGGTCAAATTATTAGCAATAAATTATCTGGGATATATAGGATAAACTTCGCATTCACTGCCTTTTTGTAACAGGAATTATGCTCTGTGACATTAGACATATTCTTAAAAGACACTTTTTGGACAGAAGATCACATTTTACGTTTTGATGAACCATCAAATTGCGTAATCAATCTGTTTCGTTGAAATATCATAAATACCGTTTTGTGAATAAAGGGGAATCCACTACCCTACAAACTCCATATACCCAAGTTATTCTTGTAGAACCTCACAGCTTGAAGTTACTTGGGTATATATCCTTATCTGTTAACAATACATGGTCGTGTTATGTCTGTTGAAAATCTTGTTCATCGAATCCGTCAATGTCAGATTTGTAAAGGAAAACTGCCTTATCCACCAAAACCACTGATTCAAGCCAGTGATAAAGCCAAAATTTTAATTATTGGTCAGGCTCCAGGGGAGAAAACCCATTTTAAAGGTCGAGTCTTTGATGATGTCAGTGGCGATAGACTGCGAGCATGGCTAGGAGTTGACAGAGAAACCTTCTATAACCCAGATATTTTTAATATTGTCCCGATGGGGTTTTGTTATCCAGGCACCATTATTCGAAATGGCAAACGAGCAGGTGATAAGCCGCCTAGACCAGAATGCCGAGCAACATGGCATCCTATTTTACTGCCGCAGCTTACTCAAGTAGAGCTGGTGATTTTAATGGGTAATTACGCTATCGAGTATTATCTTAAACAGAAAAAATTATCTGTAACCGATGCCGTTTTTAATCAAGATCACCACAAAGACAATATTTTTGTTCTACCTCACCCAAGTCCAAGAAATAATATTTGGCTGGCTAAGCACCCTCAATTTGAGCAAGATATTCTGCCAAAACTAAAACAGAAAGTAGCGCAATTAATTTAAACAAAAACGCCTCCCATTATATTAAATCGGAGGCGTTTTTGACTCACAATGAACAACTAATCATTAATGAAATGCACAAATTGAGGTTAAATAATCCACTAAAGCTATAGGCTGCTGCTGATTAACCAATTTGGCATCCTGACTAACAATCGCATAATCACCGTTATCAATATCATCACTATTTAGAGCAATGGATTCGGCCAAAAACTCAGGTAATCCATCATCAATCAGCGACTGTTGATAATCGGCAATTGAAATAGACTTAAACTCAATGCCTTTACCGCAATGACAGTTCATAAGCTCAGCAACGTCTCTCATGGCATACGCTTTTGAGCCCGTAAACGTGTAAATCTCACCTTGCAGTTCCGGTTTTATCGCTAACATTGCTAAACCTTTTGCAACATCTTGGCGCGAGATAAAACTCAATGCACCACGCTGAGATCCATCAATAAAGATATCGGTATCTAGGGCTTCTTTTACCGCAAACTCTAGATTTTCCATGTACCAACTGCTACGAATAACCGTATGTTTAATACCGGAATGATTTAAATAATTTTCTGTATCAATATGCTGACGAGTAAAAGGGAACACCGAATTGGGATCGGTCACAGTAATAAAACTCAAATACACAATATGCTGAATATTTTCTTGTTTAGCTGCATCTATGATTTGACGATGTTGTTCAATTCGACGTTCTGTTTCTGCATTTCCAGAAATAAAAATAACCGTATCGACACCACGAAACGCCTCTTGCATCATGCTTGTGTCATCATAATCAAAAGCTCTTAAAGCACACTCAATACCATGGTAAGTCTCAGGATTTCTTACACCCGCGACAAATTCCACATTATTGTTTAAAAGCTCTTTTACAACACCCTGACCAATATGGCCACTCGCACCTGTTACTAAAATCATTATGTAATCCTCGTTGAAAAGATAATTCAGGAATATCACATCAGTTTTTTAAATCCTATCAAATACGGTGGAGTATTTATTTTTATCATTCATATTTCAGATTAAAATACATAAGGTTAGATATTAAATTTCAATATAAAGGCAAAATATATAGAACACTTAAAATATAGATATCAGCTCATTCGCTTTGTAAATCAATAATAGCTTAATGGTGAGTCTCATTTAAGTCATTAATATATAAACAAGTTGAAAAATATTTTTACTAACATTTTAACTCTGCATATTGAAAACACTTGGGTATAATAAATAACTTCTAAACATAGTCAGTGTTATTGGTGATAAAGAATTATGAAAATATCCTTATGCTTACATATTGAAAAAAACGCACACACCGACAGTTATCAGCAAGCCTATAACGAATTTATTACGCTCTGTAAAATGGCTGATCGCGCAGGCTTTCATACACTTTGGACAGGTGAGCATCATGGAATGGATTTCGCTATCACCCCTAACCCTCTCTTAAGCCTTGCCGATTTAGCCCATCAAACTCAATCTATCCGTTTAGGTACGGCAACACTGATAGCCCCTTTTTGGCACCCGATTCGTTTAGCTGGCGAGATCGCCTATACCGATATGATCTGTCATGGTCGTCTTGAAGTGGGATTTTCTAAAGGTGCTTTTCATTACGAATACGATCGCTTAAAACCAGGCATGAACAATGATGATGCGGGTGAAATGATGCGTGAAAGTATTCAAGCGCTTCAAAAACTGTGGCAGGGCAATTATAGCCATCAAGGTAAACATTGGCAGTTCCCAGAAACCTCAATCTCACCGCAACCAAGTCAATTACCGCATCCTCCACTTTGGGTTGCAGCGCAAAGCCCTTACACCATAGATTTCGCTATTGAACATGGATGCAATGTGCAAATGACACCGCTGTGGTTTGGTGAAGATAAAGTTCAAGAGTGCATTAATACCTATCAGCATGCGGTACAAAAACACCAAGCAGACCACACAAAAATGCTGTTGCTGCGTCATGCCTTTATTGTGAATAGTGAAGAAGAAAAAGCGCGTATTTTGGCTGAGTTTAGTACGTTTTATGCTGAATTTGCCGCATGGTTTAATCAGAGTAACCCGGTATCTAACGGCAATTTAGTAGGTGATATTGAAATTGGAGAGATGTTTACTGTTGAGACTCTGGCGCAAAACCTACTCATTGGTACGGCGCAAGAAGTATTAGCGCAATTAAAACAATATGAAGCGCAAGGTGTTGATGAGTTTGCGCTTTGGATTGCAAATGGCATGAGTTTTGAGACGAAAAAAGTCTTTCTTGAGCAATTTATTGAGCATGTTCTCCCGCATTTCCAGTCAAACGAATAAGCTAAATAACAGTAGCAAATACATACCCAAGTAACGTTAGTTAAGATACTTGGGTATCAAAGCATCACTCTGTTTTCTACTCATACGTCAAAGGGTTCTGTCGCATACATATTTAAGTTTTTTCTCTACAGTATCCGTTGTGTAAATAAGCTTATTATGAGTTAATTTAAGAATGGTTAAATCAGTTTGGTTGTTATCCGATTCATTATTTTCATCTGATTGTGAAAATATTTTTGAGAATGTCCCATCATCTTTTATGAGATCGAATTTTTCAGAATCAAAATTAACTTTATTTTGTAAAATCTTATAGTTACCAGAAATAGCAATCTCATATCTTTTACTTAAATCACCGAACACTACAATGTTGTACATGGCTTCAAACGTCTTGTTTTTGTGAAAATTATAATCGATCGTTAACGAACCATTTCGGTATCCCATAGCAAGTTTACACCGCCATTTACCTTGTAATTGTTCATAAGAAATATTTTCAATCTGCTCAGAATAATAATTACTTGCATACCATGTTATTAAAAATGACACACCAACTAAAAAAACTAAATAGCTAATATATTTTCTCATTTTAACGTTCCAACAAAATAGTGTCGGATAGAAAATCATAATACTCAATTATAATTTGTGATACGATTCACAAAGTAAACTCATTTAATCTAATTTGGTATTAAAATAAAATATTTAATATGTGAATAGTATAATTCTTTCATAATTTAATATTTATATTATAAAGTGCTTGAGTATTGGCTTTGCTTTTATCAATAACGACGTCCCTGACAATCTATTAGTTCCAATAGCCTTTCATAAAAAGGTTGAGCGGCTTTTTCGTTTCGTGTTTGGC
This sequence comes from Photobacterium damselae, assembly GCF_003026815.1. GTDB lineage: Bacteria > Pseudomonadota > Gammaproteobacteria > Enterobacterales > Vibrionaceae > Photobacterium > Photobacterium damselae. Next base: position 52,738 of record NZ_PYOG01000011.1, read on the forward strand.
TAAGATAAAAATCAACAATATCACCGTACTTATCGACAGCGAGATAGTAATACCACCACTGCTCTTTAATGTAACTCTTTAATAAACAAAGCTCTATTTTACCGCTATACGTTTCTGGGATCATAATCACGGTTAGATATTATGGTTACAAAAATGCTATAAAAGAGTCCTTTCTCTTCTATTTTATCTGGTCTGTTCTTTCTATATTGAGTCTATCGAAACAAGGACTACTAATAACAACAGGAGACTCACAATGAGAGTTGTCGCTATCACCGCTTGCCCTACTGGAATTGCACACACCTACATGGCAGCCGACAAGCTCACAGAGACAGCAAAAAAGCTAGGTATTACGATAAAAGTGGAAACCCAAGGAGCAATGGGTATCGAAAACCGCCTTACTGAGCAGGATGTAGAACGCGCAGATATCGTCATACTGGCCGCTGATATTAATATTGAACAGAGCGACCGCTTTGCCAATCGACGCTGTCTTGAAGTCTCCATCGAAGAAGCACTTAAGCACCCTCGCCATGTTTTATCTCAATGCCAACAGTTGTTGTTAGCTCATCATTAATAGTTAAGTAAGGCAGTATAACTATGAGTCACCCAATTCAATCATTTCAATTTCAATGTCCACTACCAAATGGTATTCATGCTCGTCCAGCAACGCATTTAGAAAAGCAGTGCCAGCAATTTGAATGTCAAATCATCCTAACCAATTTAAGAACACAACAGAGCGGCGATGCTAAAAGTGTTCTTTCGTTAGTGGGCACTGATACCTTACTTAACGATCAGTGTGAAATGCGTTTTGAGGGCGTTGATAGTGAACAAGCTTGCGCAGCACTACAACACTATATTGAGCAAGAATTTCCCCATTGTGATGAAGCATTAGAAACTCTGGCAGATGAGAGCGATATTATTTTGCCCCAGTCTTTGACGCGCTTAAATCCAACATTGATTTCCGGTAAACGCCTAGCAACGGGTATTGCTCAAGGTCAACTGAGTGTGTTTAGCCAAATAGAGCCAGAACACTTTGCAACCGAGCACAAAGACGAGCAAGAAGAGACTCGCTTTACAACAGCCCACCAGCAAGTTTGTCATGCTCTTAGCCAAAAAATCGCAAATGCGACAGCACAAGAAAAAGAGATCATTGAATCTCACCTCGCTATCGTTAACGATTCAGCCTTTGTCGCTGGTATTAAACAACATCTGGCTAATCACTCTACGGCTAATGCGATTTTAGCCGAAGTTGAACGAGTCTCTGCTCAGCTACGAAATGCATCGAGCAGCTATTTACGTGAACGAGTATTGGATATTAAAGATGTGGCAATTCAGCTTCTTACTGCTGCGTACCCAGAAAAAAATCTGATTACGGAATTTACTCTCAATAAGCCAAGTGTGGTTATTGCGAACGATCTAACGCCGAGTCAGTTTCTTGGTTTAGACCGCGAACATCTGCAAGGTTTAGTCTTAACCCATGCTGGTAGCACATCTCACACCGTAATTTTGGCGCGTGCTTTTGGTATCCCAACTCTATCTGGTATTGAACTGAGCGATTGTACTAAAGCGCTTAATCAAACGGTTTATCTTGATGCAAACTTAGGTGTATTGGCGGTTGATGCCACCCCACAAGTTGCACAATACTTCCATCGTGCAATCAAACTTGCTCAAACTCAGCAAGAAAAACAAAACGGTTTTGCTCAACAAAAAGCCACCACACAAGATGGTCATTGCATTGAAGTGGCAGCCAACATCGCATGCTCTATTGAAGCAGAAGGTGCCTTTAATCAAGGAGCTGAAGGTATCGGCCTATTTAGAACTGAAATGCTATTTATGGATCGCAGCCAAGCACCGGATGAAGAAGAGCAGTTTAACCACTATCGCCAAGTGCTAGAAGCTGCTAACGGTAAACCTGTGATCATCCGTACTATGGATATTGGCGGTGATAAACCTATCGATTATCTGCAATTGCCAGAAGAACATAACCCGTTCTTAGGTTACCGCGCGGTTCGTATCTATCCACAATTTTTAACGCTATTCCATACTCAGCTCAAAGCGATTTTGCGTGCTGCTCAATATGGTAAAGCAAAAATGATGATCCCAATGATTCAAAGTATTGAAGAGATCCGTTGGGTAAAACAACAACTGGAAGTGGTTAAAGCAGAACTCTCTTCACAAGGGGTGAGTTACTCAGAACATCTTGAGCTAGGTATCATGGTAGAGATCCCTGCGGTTGCCTTTATCGTGGATCAGTTCTGCCAAGAAGTCGATTTCTTCAGCATCGGCTCAAACGATATGACCCAGTATTTGTTGGCAGTCGATCGTGATAATGCGCAAGTGGCTAAACTCTACAACAGCCTAGCGCCATCGTTCTTACGCATGCTAAACCAAGTGGTCACTACGGCTCACCAACACAACAAATGGGTTGGTTTATGTGGTGAATTGGGTGCCGATGCTAAGGTTCTACCCTTGCTAGTTGGTGCGGGTCTAGATGAAATCAGTATGGGCGCACCTAAGATTGCAGCGACTAAATCAACGCTTGCAACCCTGGATTTTGCCCATTGCCAGCAGCTTTTTGCCGATGCGTGTCAGTGCTGCACTATCTCTGATGTTGAGCAGTTATTAAACCAAGCAAGCAGTGCTCAACCAGGTAAAGCTTTGCTATCACAAGATTGTGTCTTTAAGCACGCTGATTTTTCTAGCAAAGAAGAAGTGATTCAAGCTCTTGTGGGTAACTTGGGTGTTCAAGGTCGCTGTGATAATGCTTATAAGCTAGAAGAAGACGTATGGGCTCGTGAGGCGGTGTTCTCAACCGGTCTAGGCCATGGTTTTGCGATTCCACATACCAAATCAGAAAATATTCGTCATTCCAGTATCAGTATTGCGCATCTAGAAACGCCGATTGATTGGCAGTCAGATTCGGGTGATGTCGACTTTGTGATTATGCTGACGCTTAATAAAGACCAAGGCGATCAACACATGCGAATTTTCTCAAGCCTTGCACGTAAACTGATCCACCAAAGCTTCCGCGACATGCTCCGTGATGCAGATAATGAAGCCGAAGTGATTCGAATTCTTGAGCAGGAGCTTGCGCTGTAAAGTTACATCTTTGTCCGTCGTATGGTAGGTACTACCATTTGTTTTAGCAGTATCGCTCCTGAGTGATACTGCATTAAAACCTCCCTCTGTTCCCCCAACAGAGGGATTTTTTATTTTTGGGCTGGGGGAAGTAAAACTATTAATAGAAGACCGCCGCAGTGGACGGTTTGGGGGGGATTATTCGTAGACAGATGATTTACAAGCACACAAGATAATTAGCGTGTACAAGTTATTTGGGGACAAAATCTTCTTAGGATAATCACTTAAATTAAATGAATACGGATAAGTTCTTCTATCAAAAGATCACTGTCAAGTGTTCCGTCCTTCGAATATGGGTCACATACTTTGGAAGTAATGACACTTAGAAGGCTCATTGGACATGATATATTGAGGAGTATGATAAATGTCAAATAACAAGTAAAAACAAGCTTATATGCATGATATTTTAGGCTTCGCACTTCCATTGAAGTGTATAATGTCCTGAATTAGTTCAAACAAATCTACGATTGGTTAGGTACATATAATGCAGGAAAAGAAGGCTCTTAATAAGCTAGTTGTTATAAAGTCTGGACAATTAAATGAAAATCAAGGCTTTATCACACCAATACTAAGCATTTCGGACAATGAAGAGTTCATACCAATATCTGTACACGATTATCCGCAAGACATACTGGTATCAAAAGGCTACCCATACATTGACACTAACTATGAATCAAACGAACTATTCATTCTTAAATCCCATAATTTAGATGAAGAAAAGACTCTGCAAAGTGGTTCACCTCGTTATTGGACTCGAGATGAGTCAGCATTCTCGGATTTAACACCAAGTACTCTTCTACCAATCTTATCCGTATCTCTTCCAAGCAAAGAGAATGGTATTTTACCAACGGGGGTTACTCCTCCAACTCGCCCATTCTTCATATTAGATAACGGCCATCTCTACGGCCCTTTAACCAGTAGTCAAACAGATGACGATAGATATATTGTTGAGCCCTATGTTCACCCAAGCTTATCATTTGGTAGAGGTTATATTGGTAGATTTCCAATTTCCGACATTACAAATTGCCTAGTTGAGACAAGAATTAACGATGAGTTAGTTCTATATGTATCTTCATTTAAACAACTCTCATCTCATCGTAAAGATAAAACTAGTATTGATTATGTTTCCGATGATCAACTGATAAAAGTTGTAAATCAACTTGGTTTCGGTAAGCAGACTAAAGGGCTGGGCAAAAAAGAAGCAGAACGACTTCAGCAAATTATTGCTGATAGTGAAAAAGCAAACAAGTTTGGAAAGCAGGATGAAAGACTTGAACGTCTTAAAGGTTTGTTAGACCGATATTTAAGTGAAGCAGATATCGGTTTTGAATTAGTGAAGAACTATCTTGATAGTAATTCTGGTCAAGCGTTTCTCAATAATTATGTAGAAGTTAACAAGTCAACTTTATTGAGTGATTTCATAGACAAGGTTAAAGCTGATGCTAAAGCTGAAGAGAAAAAAATTCAGCAAAAGCTACAAGAACAAAAAGCTCAGATCACAGCTAAAGAGCAAGAAATCACACAGATAATAGAAAATGTAGCTCTGAAACGTAAAGAAGCGCAAGATGAAATTAAACGTATTGCAGCCGAAACTGAAGATGAGGTCAGACAAACCCTTAAGTTAAAACAGCAAGAGCTAAGCGAAAACATCGCGACACTAGAAAATGAGCAAAACTCTTTAGAGAAGCAAATTAAAGAAAAGGTTCAACATTTAGAGCTAGTTAATGAAATTGAAAAACTCAAAGATGAATGTAATTACTACGAAAAACACTCAAAGAGGCTTGAGTCTACAGTAAAAGGATTTGAGGCAACTCTTAAGAATAATGACACTGAAGAATTAGCAAAGAAAATAGGAGAAATGGAGGCGATTAACCGAGTGTTAAACGGTAAATCAGCTTCAGTATCTAAACCAGTCCAAAGGTATAACCCTATTACATTTAGTGAGTCTGAACCAGATTCTGCAGAGCAAGTAATAGATGCTATAGGTGCTCACTTTGCTCAGGACAATGGTCGAATGTTCAGTAAAGAAGAGATGACAAACCTGATTGTTTCTGTAAATCAGTCATTTCTTACAATTCTATCTGGACCTCCAGGAACAGGTAAAACGTCCACAGTAACACGTTTAGCTAAAGCTCTACATTTGGGTAGTAGTCGTGGAGACCAAAACTTCCTTTACGTTCCCGTAGGGCGTGGTTGGGTATCGAGCAGAGATACGCTCGGCTTTTACAACTCCTTAAAAGATGTATATCAGGAGTCTAGAACAGGATTATATAGCTTCCTTTCAAGACAAGAATCTAAAGATAGTGACGCTCTGAAATTAATTCTTTTGGACGAGGCAAACTTGTCTAGTATGGAACACTATTGGTCAGACTTTCTTGCGTTGTGTGATTTAGAAAACTTAAACCGCCCAATCGACACTGGTATCCCTCACGAAAGCCATCGTTTTCTAAAAGTTGGTGACAGCACGAGGTTTATTGCAACTATCAATAATGATGCAACTACAGAAAAGCTATCCCCTCGCTTGATAGACCGAGTACCAGTGATAACACTTGACTCACCGACAGACAAGATTGTTGAGACAACAAGCCTAGTTCTAGATGGATCAGTGCGAGCCTCAAAGCTTAGAGAGTTATTTATCCCGGAATATGCAGAATTATCTAAGGCTGATGAATCTATTTTGGCAAAAATAATCGATACGTTAAGCACAAGAGATCCTATTTTTGGAAAGTCTATTCCAATAAGTAGAAGAAAAGTAAATGCGATTACAAACTATTGTGATGTCGCAGGTCAGATGATTGGGTCAGAAGCAGCAATGGACTTTGCTATCCAACAACATATCCTACCTCATATTGAGGGTTACGGTGCATCCTTCAGAAAACGACTAGAACAACTACTGACTATTGTAAACAAAACCTACCCTCGCTCAGCCGCTCAGATTGAGAGAATACTTGCTAGCGGTAATGAATTTACAGGTTCATACTCATACTTCTAGGACTAGGCGAATATGCATTTAGAGCTACACATTAAATCAGGTAGTAGATCTGGAGAGGTTATTCGTCTAAACGAGGTCGGCTCTCAACTGGAGCCTTCCTCATGGGTAAAAGAAAACGAAGTTATTGAGTTACTTTTAAGAGTACCCGCAAAGTTTCAAAGTGCGATATTAAACCTCTACGATCATCGGGTCGCAGCTACTTATGTTGATTGTGATGAAAACTACACGAATTTTATTTGGAAACCTCAACGACAGAAAAATCGCTTACTTGAATGCCTATTTATTAACTATTTTGGTTTAGCGGAACTTTCTGTTGAGCTTGAAGATGAAGAAGAGAGCAAAGTAATCAAAAACTTTGCTCCACTTGAGATATTTGCATCAAAACTCAACGCTCAGAATGTTGAAGATATGCTTTCTTATCTGGCTACACTTGGGGACGAACAACTTCACTCTCTATTTCAAACAACCAAGCATGGAGCAGGCTTTAAGGAAGGCTCAACTTCTCCAAATGGAAGCCTAGAAAGGCTTGAGCACACAATAGATAAGTTATCCTTTCTGTTTCAGAGCTTATTTTCAAAACCTATAACTAAGCTTTTGCCCGAGCATCGTGTTCTCCAAGCCTCTGGGGAAGAGGACTTGGATGACAGTGCATTAGGGTGGTTATTAGACAACTTATCTGTTGTAGAAGAAGTTGATGATATTGATCGTGCTCACTTTGAGTTCAATAACAGAATGTACAAAGCTCATTCTGTACAAGTTCCTATTCTCAAAGAAAGCTCTAACTTATATGAGAATCAAGTAATTCACGGTTTTATCGTAACTCTTCTGAATGAAGCAGATAAACAGCTCACAAACTACAACAGAACCGGCAGTCTAAAATCAGCATTTTGTGAAGATATGCCCGATGGCTATTCTTCTTTTTTTACTCAAGTAAATCGATTTAAAAAAGAGCTACTTGGCAATCAAATAAAGCGGTGTGTTCGCGCGATTGAGCGCGTAGAATTTCTCAAACATAGTTTGGATAAGTCGATTCCCGTTACCAATTATATACTTGAACGACCTATTCTCACTCAAAAAGCAGAGGCTCACTTAAGTTATAGAGGCGTGTTTATTGAGTATATCAATTGGTTTGAAAGAAGCTGTCCAGACTGGTCTGTGTATCAAAATCTTTTAGCAATTAAAAGTATTCCAACACTTTTTGAATCTTACGCTTACTATAGAATTAGTGAATCGTTAAACAATATCCTAAACCCTATTAAAAAAGGTCATAAACCGATTGGGGCTTTAATACATGATATAGATGGAAACGAGATTAGTTTGGTTAGGGAACCAACTTATTGGATGCCAAAAAACTCTCACTCAAATGAAAGCTCATATATCAACTCTGAAGGTAAAGTACTAAATAAAGGAAAGGTGAAACCTCGCTCTAGCCAACACAAATATTCACATAGATGCCCTGACGTTGTTATTGAAGTCAGGAAGGAAAATAAACCATCAAAACTAATAGTGCTAGACGCTAAGTATACATACCCGACACTAGCTTTTTCGAAGTACCTACCAGAATGTACGATGAAATATGTTCATGGCATACACAATCGGTCTAACAACAAGAGCCTAGTTTGTTCCATGACGATTGTACATCCAATAGGAGATGCTGATGAATCATTACAAAGTTTCCATACTTTTGACTATAGCATTGAAGGTCGTATGCCCGTATCCCCATCGTTACAAGCGTTGGGGCTTCAACTTGGCTTATCACAAGATTCTGATCGCTTGAATGAGACTTTAAAGTTTCTTTTAAAACAAGCAGGAGTAGCCATCCCAGAAAACCTACAGCTCCCCCTGTTCATAAACTAGATAGGATAAGTTATCCTCCCTTAACGTAAGTACTAGGGAGGATTTCCACAATCTGACTTACACCAAGTCGAAAAGTGGGTAACTGTCAGATCGGGCTGAGTTAATACACTTTAGATACCAACAATCCGATCGCTGAATCCATCGGTTACTTGGTGGGTGTTTGCAAATGAACCAGTACAAATTACTGTTTGAACAGAAAAGTCTAACTGTGACTTTTTCGCCACCAGCATACGTTGAAAATTATCACTTACGTTACATTCACCATCAGTGATCATCAAAATATCAGCCTTATTAAACTTTTCCTTATGTTCAATGATATTAATAGCTCGCTTAAGCGGTGTTTCGAAGTCTGTGCCACCAGAAAATTCTTTGCAAATGAATGGTAGAAGACCACTGGAAGATGTTTCACTTAGATAAAGCTCCTTAACTTGACCTCTTGAACCAAACAGCAATACATATAACTCACGCTTCTCTTTGGTGATGATTGAGTGTATTGCTAGCAATAAGGCTCTTGCTTTTAAAATCGGTATTCCAGACATACTACCTGAAGTGTCCAAACAAGTGACAATAGGGCCCTTATCTTCTTCGGTATCATTTTCTTTTTCAAAATCAATGTGATGGCCAAGCAGCTTATAGGTTGAAAGATTAGATTCTAGTAGTTTGGCATAGAAGAGATATTCGAGATCTTCATTTTCAAGTAGAGCAAGATCAGAGGGTAAGACTCGTGAAATATCAGCACTTTTATGTGTGCCATAAACCTCATTGGTATTAATCCGTTTCACTTGTTTATGATTAGTCTTTTCAGAAATATATGCTCGTCCGAGTGTTGTTACTATATCTGTAATCGCTTGATTAGACGCTAGCTCTTGAGCCAAAGAAGAAAAATCGATATCTTTGATATCCTTTAATTCGTTATAAGTAAAACTATAACCTAACCCCTTACTTAATTTGGTTGCTTTTTCCCCTGCATATTTCAACTTTGCTAGTTGCGTCTTATATTGGTCAATATTCTTTAGCGCGGAAGCTGGTAGGTTTTCATCTTCAATCTCTTTAGAATAACGCTCTAACTCGGATTGCGAATGTATAATAGCGTCTAGAGTTTGAGAATCTAGAGGAGTATTATCAAGCTGATGATATATCTGTTTTAACTCACTCTCTGAAATTGAGTTCCCTTGACCCTGCTCCCACAAACGCCACTTGGTTGCCCGCATATGTTTTTTGGCAGAACGTTTCAAAGCCCCAATGGTAAATTCCCAAGTATCTTCAATTTCAAAAGAACTTGTAACCTTATCCCAAAGCCCTAAATTCAAATTTTCTGGCGCTTTTTCAACACACTTTCGACTGAATTCATGGCAATTTTGAATAATCAATCCATAGAATGCCTTATCACCAATTCTTGATTCTGCTTCATCAGCAACCATTTGATGACCAACAGCACCATTAGAGTTGCATGATACGTAGATTTTGCTATGAAGCTTACTGCTATCGACAAAAGTTGAAGCTGAGTCTAGTTTGACTTCAGACTCAAATGTACCAGTCACTACAATATTAGATATCTTACCATCCCCAATATAAATACCTGAGTGCTCAACGCCAGTAAAAAGATCACTATAAACAACGCTGCCCTCAACTGGCGTGACTTTTGAACGAAAATTATCATCAATAAAGTATTTAGTTGCTTTCGTTGCTAACTTAACTAATACAAACCTAGTAAAAGCAGATGTGGCAACTTCTGATAGCATTCCAAGTATAGGAATCATAACCAAATATTCGCTTTAAGTTGTTCTTCTAATTTAGAGCTTTCTTTAACCGTTTCCTTTAGTTTACTTTGTGTTGGTGTATGGATATAAAAACTGCTTTGAGGGAGTGAAAATAACTCAATCCTTTCATCTTTCCATTTTGTACTGGCGTTGTACTGTTTAATTCTTTCATTTACCTGTTCAAAGAATCGACAACCAGCTTTGGCTTTACCCTCTGACTTACTCACATCAAAATCATTTGCTACTTCATTTAAATGACCTAAAAGTCCCTTAATTTTTAACTCTTCGATAATCAAAGATATATGTATTTCTGTGAGAGACTTATAACTCACATTAGCCATATATTCATGACTATCTTGACCTAATAATTCTTTAATCTTTTCTGGGTATATATTATTTAATCCATTCGCCAAAGGCATTCCCCCCATAAAAAAACTCATCCCTATAATCTCCCACTAAGATTTTTATTTATGATGTTATTTACGCTGTTAATGTTTTTACTATCTGACCATAGAATAAACCTCAACAAACTAACATCAGATAAATCTAAAACATCTCTTCCACATGTATAAGCAGATACTTTCATTATTTTTATTGCTTTAACTAACTTGCGATCTGACAATACTTCATCAGAGTTTTCTACAAATTCAGAGTCATACTCTTTCTTGATAACTATAATCAACTTTTCGATATCTTTTGGTATCTCAACTTTTTTACTTTCATTGCTAATAGCTTTGATCTCATCTCTAGTGAGCTTTAACTCATCAGATAATGAAAATGGGCTTGGGCTTAATTGCAATAATTTTGATACGTTTTTGTCGCTTACGTGTGAGACAAACTTCTTAATCAAGAATCTATCATAAAGAGCACTAAGTTCATCGTGACCAATTGGCAGTTCATTAGATGCAGCGACCATTGAAAGTAGTGGAGTTTGTTCTTTATTCACACCATTATGGAATATCCGTTCATTCATAATTGTGAGGAGTGAATTAAGGATCGCTGAATTAGCTTTAAAGACTTCATCCAAGAAGACAACATCTGATGTCGGCATGTATCCCTGCGTATTTCGGCTATAAACATCAGATTTCAATTTTGAAATAGAGAGCGGACCAAATACCTCTTCTGGTGTAGTGAACTTAGTCAACAAGTATTCAAAATACGAGGCATCTTTTACAACTTCTACAAGTCGTCTTGAAATTTCACTCTTTGCCGTCCCTGGCGGGCCAACAAACAACACGTTTTCTTGGGATAACAAGCCTAATACAGCTAGTTTTACTTCTGTATCTCGCTCAATCAAACCTTCCGATAATGCAGCCGTCAACTTAGACAGCTTATCTCTTAATTCCATACTATTAATCCTGATACAACTCTACATCCATACAATAAGCCACTAAATCTCAATATTATTATATATAAATGGGTTAAAGATAAAATTCATGCATAGAAAATAAGCACTGAATTTATTCAAAACCATGCTCACTCATCTTAATAAATGTAGTTATTTTCTGTGTATTACCATCTACTGTTGGGAGTTTGGCCGTGATTTGATATTGATTTTAATATGAATGCAATATCCAGAAATCCTCATTAGGCTTTTTACGTGTAGTGATGGATCCATTATGAAATTTAGAAAGAGCTTTAGCAAAACCACTTTGAATACCTTGATTAAAGGTACTTTGTATTAAGTCGTTTATACTTTCATCTGGATTACCACCTAAATCTATCACAAGTTTGATCTGCTTAATTAAATCTGTCATTTTTTCTGTAGGGGTTTCACCAGCAGATAATATTTCAGTTTCATCTTGAATAATACCAATCCATTTATTCATAGATTCTGAACGGGCTTCTTTTAATAATTGATTTAATGATTTTTTAGATTGCATGCGAACTACCTTTATTTGAGTTAAAGCTAACAATATGAGAAATAGCCTTGACTCAAAATACACTCATAAAACATAAATATAATACTCAATTTAATTCATAATTATCATGAAGTTGGTAGCAATTTTCGTCTTTCGATAACTTTTCAAGGATATAAATAGTTAAATATGCATTAAATACATGTTAAATAACTCTTATTTAACACAAAATAAGCAGATAAAATCATCATATTTAGCTATCGCAGTTGAGATTTAAAGTAAATAAACCATTGCACCTCATTCCATATCCAATAACTCATTTTGCTCCTAGTGATCTTCACACCAGTTCGTTTCACAATAAGTACTGATGACACTTCGTCACCGCAGCAAAGGAATTCGAACATGAAAGCCATCTTCCATGTTGATCAAATTGAGCGCTTAGATCTTGCCCTTAATAACATCATTCATGTATTAGAAATTGAACCTAAAATGGAGATAGAGCTACTTGCTCACGGCAACGCAGTACAAGGATTTTTAGTAGAAGGGAATACAAATTTAAGCACAATCGAAGCCCTGTCTCATCAAGGCGTGACCTTTGCGCTTTGTCATCACTCCCTTGATAAGTTTCAGCTATCTCAAGAGCAATTAAGTACAGCTGTCACCGTTGTACCAGCGGGAGCCTATGAGCTAATTAAAAAGCAAACGGAAGGATTTAGTTATATTAAGCCTTAAACAAAAAAATCCAAGTACATCTCTGCACTTGGATTTTTATTAACGATAAAGGTAATAACGTTACTGAACCAGCTTACCGTTATACTCACCCGTTAGTGTTTTTAAGTAAGCAACAATCTCTTTTGTCTCTTGAGGTTGTAGCGTTACACCAACTTGATACAGTGCCATTTTATTTACCGCATCATCCAACGTTTTAGCATTGGCATCATGGAAGTATGGCGCTGTTTGAGCTACGTTACGCAACGTTGGTACTTTAAAGCGGTGTAAATCATTCGGATCGTTAGTCACACCAATACGACCTTTGTCAGCGTCTGTTAACGGAGTGCCTCGATCGGCAAAGTAATCTTTCTTCACACCGAGAATTTCAAATGTCTGGCCACCCATTGCTTCACCAGCGTGACAGGTTTGACACTTGTACTTATTAAATAACTTGTAGCCTGCAATTTCTTCTGCATTTAACGCTGATTTATCACCACGCATATACTTATCAAAGCGGCTGTTTGGCGTCACTAAAGTTTTCTCAAATTCAGCAATAGCATCTGTAATGGTTTCTTCAGTAATACCTTGCTTATACAGCGCATCAAATTGTGCTTTAAGAACAGGATCCTTATCCAACTTAGTAATAATTTGATTCCAAGACGTTGATGCCATCTCTTTCGGGTTTAGAGGTGGACCACCAGCTTGCGCTTGTAAATCAAAGGCACGACCATCCCAGAACTGGTGAATATTAAATACCGCATTAAACACAGTCGGCGCGTTAATTGGGCCTTTCGCACCACCCACACCAGTAGACGTATTTAATCTATCAACACCACCACGGTTAAGATCATGACAGGTCGCACAAGAAACAGAGTTATCAGAAGATAGGCGAGTATCGTGATACAGTTCGTCACCGAGCTTCACTTTAGCTTGGTTAACTTTAAAGGTTGTTGTGATTGGTTGAACAGCAGCATATTTGAATTCTGCCGTTACCCCTGTATTGGCATGTTGCTCAGCGCGCTGCTGGCGAACCCAATCGAGTAGAGTATTCTTCTCATCATCAGATAAGTCAGAACGCCAGTGCATAGTTAGATACAGTTTAGGAGGCATTGAACCGTCTTCAAGAACCGATTCAAGTTTAGCAAGATCTACGTCTGAAATGGGTTTACCCTGCTGCATGTTTTCTAACATACCAGAGATATTAAACTGACGTTGAGCGTTACGTACATCTCGCTCCATTAGCTGCTTCGCAATCGGCAAATTAGCATAAAATGGCATTTCACTGTTTTTGGTGTGACAGTATTCACAGCCATTTTCAGCAAATACATTGAAGGCTTTTGACGACAGCGCGTTCATATGAGATAGGGTCGCATTTTGCTCTTTCTGTTCACTTAGGTTTTGATCAAAGTGGTCAACGGCATATACGGTGGCAAGATATCCTATAATGCCAGCACCAACTGCATATTTAATTAATTTCACAACAACTTCCTATTTAGAATATTTATTTGTGTGCAAAATAAATTTCCAAATAAAAATGTTCAAAACGAAAAAAACGGATGCAGTAATAGAAAGATTCGATAAAACAAATTACAAACAAAAAATAATCACTATAAACATAAGGATAAGAGATGATGTTTATAACATGTTAAATTTAACTTAAATTTCAATCGCCACAATTCTTGTTCTAAATCAATTTAAAAATATCCCCAAAAACAGCCATTTCAAGCAAAAAATATTAAGTAAAGTATCAATATAAATACTCAACACGATAATATAAATGAGAGAATGCCAGATAAACAAAAGGCAGAGATCGTAATCTCTGCCTTTGCATTTTAGGAAATTAAGACAAATTATCGAGCCTTAATAGCCCACCCCATTGGTTGAGGCTGAATAGATTTAATCACTTTACTGCGTTTTTTCTTAAGTAGGATATGACACATTTCCATCGTTAAGCCAAACGCCATAGCAAAGTAAACGTAACCTTTGTTGATGTGGATAGCAAAGCCTTCTGCCATTAATAATCCACCGAGTAGTACTAGAAACAACAAAGCTAGAGTTTTAAATCCAGGATAACGCGTAACATAGGTATTAATTTTCTCAGCACACAGCATCATCACAACGGCTGCGGCTAAAATCGCGGCAACCATCAATGGAATTTCATCGGTCATACCAACAGCGGTAATAACAGAGTCCATTGAGAACACAGCATCTACAGCAACAATCTGTAGAAGAACCAACGTAATACCAGCGCGAACTGTACTCGCATTATGTTCTTCGTTATGAGTTAACCACATCCATAGCTCTTTTAAGCTTTTCGCTAATAGGAAAGCACCACCACCGATCATAATAAGATCTCGGCCAGTAAATACCGTCTCTGCCATGGTTAATAATGGTTCAGTGAGTGACATAACCCAACTGATAGAGAAAACCAATACAATACGAGCAGCTACCGCTAAAGTAATACCAAGATTACGGGCCATCTTTTGCTGATGAACAGGTAAGCGTTCGCAAAGTACCGATATAAATACAATATTATCAACACCTAATACAACTTCTAACGTAAATAGGGTTGCTAAGATCATCCAGGATTCTGGTTGTAAGAAAAGTTCTAGCATTGTGCAGTCTCCTTAAATAAGGAGCTTAGAGTTAACAAGCAACTCGAGGGGTCGTCCATAGTAAGTATATTTACCTCATCAATTTCGATGGCGCTAGTTGACCATGAGAGAGTTATCCACTCAACAGAGAAGTTGTAACTAAGTATGTCCTGTTTTCTATATTTCCTTACAAAAATTCGATTAATCCAAGCACTTGTCTAACATAGTAATAAGGTAAGCTAACACTTAATAAGCTCAACTTGTTAGTAAACAAAGAATTATTTATCGATATGACAGGAGCCTCAGTGACAAAAAAATATTCAAGTCTCGCACTCTGTATTTGTAGTACCTTAGCGTTTTCTCCCTCATTAAGTTATGCCTCTTCAACTATCAGTAATTCACAGTGGGAGAATAATTCTTCGCTGCCTTATAGCGCTTCAAATCCTTATGAAATCGCCCTATTTTCTGCTCATAACGGTGAAGATAAAGCAAGACTGTGGTCACAAACCCAATCCATTATTGGTTATGGTTTAGGTGTTGCAGGCTTTTTAGCTTTGCTGCCTAGTGACTTTACTAATTGGGATAAAAGTGACGATCGATTACTTGAAAAATGGTATGACAATGTTACTGAAGGCCCAGTTTGGGACCGAGATGTTTGGTATATCAATTATATTGGTCACCCATACTTTGGTGGCGTTTACTATCAAGTCGCTAGAAAATCTGGGTATCGTCAGTGGGATTCCTTTCTTTATTCAGCACTCATGTCGACGGTGTATTGGGAATACGGTGTTGAAGCCTTTGCCGAAGTACCATCAATTCAAGATTTGGTCGTCACCCCTGTTTTAGGTTGGGTTTACGGTGAGTGGGCCTTCCAGCAAGAACGTCACATTAGAGCTTCTGGCGGTAAAGTTCTGGGATCGCAAACTCTAGGTGATACCGCTCTATTTTTGTTAGATCCAGTCGATAGTATTGGCCGAGGTATCAATCAACTAACCGGACGCAACTTGGTCAAAGCAGGCACTGGCTATATCTCATATAATCAGCAACAACATCGCAACGGCAAAACCGATAATCAAATTGCACTTAACGTTAGCTATCAGCTCAATGATCCAAACCAAAGAAGTGATCGCCATTACCGCGAGCGAGGTTATACCCAATTAACTAATGATCCTGTGACCTATGGTATTGTAGGAATTACCGCCGGGGCCAGTTACCTTAATTTAGATCCCAAATGGGGACTACAAAACGATTGGGCACCAACGATGTCATTGGGTCTGTATTTTACTAAGCAGTTTTCATCACGTTTAAACTACACCCGAGCCGATCTCAAAAGTACAACCACTCAACAAACTAATACCTATGAGAGCTACAACCTTGATGTTCAATATTACTTTAACCCTCATGGGCAATTACGGCCTTATGTATCAGCGGGGATTGGTGAAAGCTTAAAAGATCAAGATAGAGATATTAAGAGCTTTCAATATGTTGGTGGTGCAGGTTTACACTATAAATTCCATCCAAACTGGGCTTTCCAACTAGACTGGCGTCATCACTATGGCACTAAATACTCAACCAATGATGATTTATTCACAGGCCAAATAGTTTATCGGTTTGGACAAGGTGAACGGGGGCTATAACAGCGCGGAGGTCACATAAGTAAACTAATCATTTTACTCAGCTTGCTATTTCCTTTTGTTTTCATGAAAATTTGTTCCTTAATTATTGCTTTAATTTCTTGTGCTAGATAAGGAACATCATGAAACACCTTTGGTTTGCTGTCGCCAGCTCAATAGCTTTAACCGCTTGCGCCCCGTCAGATCTCGATGTTTATGGTCCGGCGGAGCCATCAAAACCACCGGTTGTTATTCCTCCGCCTCCACCAACAACCAATACCAATGCACAAGAACAAGCCTTTAAGAAACTGCTCGCTTACTTAAATGAGCAAGTTAAAAAACAATGGGGGGATGATGAATTTTTACAAGCCGGTAAACACCGTTATGTAAAATATCTTGATGGGTATCGAACGCGAGCTCATATCGATTTTGATACAGGTAAAATCTACGTTTCAACTGTGTCTAAATACGCACCTAAAGAGACATTAAAAGAAGCCATTGTTTCAACTTTGCTGATGCCGGCTGATCCTGCTCAAGTTGATCTGTTTAGCGATAAAACCATCCCCCTTAATGGTAAGCCTTTCTTACTGGGTCAGGTAAAAGATCATGATGGTCAAGATATTCAGTGGGAGTGGCGTGCTAACCGTTTTGCCGATTACTTAATTGAGAACAAACTTCAATCAAAACCCTTTAAATACGGCACCGCTTATTATGTCCAAATAGATATGGTAGGCGATCACCTTGAACAACGTGAATATCAATATGCTGATTTAATCAAACGCGCATCAAAGCAGTACGGTATTGATGAAGATTTAATTTATGCCATTGTCAAAACCGAAAGTAGCTTTAACCCTTTTGCTGTAAGTCATGCTGGGGCTTATGGTTTGATGCAGGTGATCCCAAAAACTGCAGGAGCTGATGTCTTTAATTTGGTAAAGAATAAGCCAGGGATCCCAACGAAAGAATATCTGTTTGATCCAGCTAATAATATCGATACAGGTACAGCATACTTCTATATTCTAAAAAACCGTTATTTGAAGAATGTTCAACACCCAACCACCAAACACTACACGATGATCTCGGCTTATAACGGGGGCACAGGTGGCGTATTGGCAACCTTTGATCCTGATCGAGATCGCGCGATGAATCAAATCAACCAACTCAATCCAGATCAAGTCTACTGGGCTCTTACAAATAAGCATCCAAAAGAAGAAGCGCGTCGATATTTACAAAAAGTGCTTCATTTCCAAAAAGAGTTCAATAACCAATAAGTCTTCCCGCTAAAGTCTCCAACTCTTACTGATGCGTTAATGGTAACGTTAGCGCATCACACCCCATCTTTTTTATTACTTAGCCCAAAGTAGATAACCAATATTTCCTCACAGACCTTTACATCGATTTAACTATTCACCGATGTAATATCATTATCAACTATGCCAAAATGCTCTTCTATACCAACTTGGATATAACGAATATAAACTTATTGCTA
This sequence comes from Photobacterium damselae, assembly GCF_003026815.1. GTDB lineage: Bacteria > Pseudomonadota > Gammaproteobacteria > Enterobacterales > Vibrionaceae > Photobacterium > Photobacterium damselae. The sequence continues at coordinate 70,748 of NZ_PYOG01000011.1, forward strand.
AACATGGTAGAGTTAGTAATAAAACACCATACAATAATCTGAAGTTTAGCCGACTTATGACAAAAAAAGATTCTGTAGTAGCTCAAGAGCACTCAACGACACCTGAACCATCAGGCAAAAAACCAAAAATGAAAAAAATTGCGAAATGGGTAGGACTCAGCGTATTGACCCCTGTAGCAATTGGTATTGGTGTTCTGAGCTATGGGGTAACGCTGGATCTCACCCCTCATAAACAGAAAATCAGCCAATGGTTAACGAAAAATTTAGCCCGAGAAACCAAAATTGAGGGGGATATTGCTCTAACTCTCTCCTTTTCTCCTGAAATCGATATCAATAAGTTAACGATTGGAAATACCGAAGCGATGAAGTGGCAACCTATGCTCTCTTCGGGCCACGCTTCTGCAAAAGTATCACTGCTACCACTGTTACGAAATACACTAGAGATAGACTACCTCAAGCTCGATAATACACATGTCGAACTCAATCGTGATTATCAAGGTAAGCCTAATTGGGTGTTTAATTCATCACCAAAGGTTACGACTTCAGACGATAAAACCAGTAAGCCTTTAACGCTAAAAATAACAGATACCATTACGGCTAAAGATGTGTCTGTCTCTTATTTAGATCAGCAAACAGGACAATATTTTTCTGCGGCAGTTGAGCAACTGTCACTGACCAAGCCCGATCAATGGTTGTTAAAAGCACAAGGCTTTGTTCAAGGTCAGAGCTATGATTTTTCGCTGACCGGTGATTTAGAATCAATCATTAATCATCAACAGGGTCACTTGGTTGCTGCTGGTGAGTTTATTGGTGCTCGACTTAATATTGATGCTGATATCCAGCCATGGCGAACAGGTGTAACCCATGCCAATATTGATCTCGATTGGCATGATACAGCTCCGATCAAAAGCTTTTTAGATCTGGATATTGGTCCTGCTGCACCATTAAAAATCACAACAAAATTAAGTGCTTCTCATGAAGGTATCGGCTTAACTAAATTAAAAATCGACAGTCCGGTTACCCAAGCATCAGGGCATTTAGTTTTTGCTCTTGCGAAAAAAGGACAACCACTTAACTATATTGATGGCAAACTCGATATTCCGCTTATCGATCTTCGTCCTTGGCTGCAACCAGAACAACCTCAACCCATGATGATGAGTTACGCTGCTGCGCCACCTCAACAATCACCATTGCAACAAGCTCTGGATCAGTGGTTAGTTAAAACCAAAACTCATCTCGCGCTAAAAGTGGGGGAAATTAAAGGCCTCGGTACCCCGGTTCATTCCATTGCTTTAACCGTCGATGGTAAACAAGGAAAGCTAACCGCACCTATGCAGGCAAATATTGCAGATGTTGCTTTTACTGGTAGCGCCAATATTGATGCAACAACGGGATTATCCAAAGTGGCGATTTCGTTAGGAGCAAAAGACTCTCAGTTAGGTGAGATGGCTGGGTGGATATCTGGTATTCCTAACGCAACAGGCCATGTTAATTTGGCCGAGCTGAATGTCGATACTCAAGGGACTAAATTACAAGAGTGGATCGATAACAGTAAGTTAGCACTAACTATTGATAAGGCTCAGTTAGACTGGGGAGCAAAAGCAGATTTTGCAATTAATAGTGCAAAATTGACCGCAGGAATGAACATACCTTTCAGCTCTCATATTTCAGGGCAAATGATGGGAATTCCTGCCAAAATTGAAGCCTCTGCAGGTAGTCTAAGCGATATTATTAACCAAAGAGATTGGCAAACAGATTTTCAATTTATTAGCCCTGCTATTACGCTAAAGGCAAAGGGACAATTAGTTGGTACGCAATGGCAACAAGGAAGCTGGTTTGATCTAGATATAGACAGTAAAGATGCTGGTAAACTCAGTCCATGGCTCGGTACGAAATCAACGATACATGGTCCAATTCAATTAAAAGGCAAGCTCACCTATAAGCAAGATTGGGTCACATTAGAGGCTTCAAATATCAATTTGCTTAGAAGTCAGGGAAACATTGATCTTAAGTGGAAACCCACTGGTGATATGTTTGTGGGCCTAAACAGCCATTTTTCGCGCTTAGATCTCTCCCAACTAAGTCAATTTATCGATGGCGATCGCTTACCTCATGTGGAGCAAACGGTGCCAACACAGGGGGTAAACCTTGATGTGCCAATTTTAGCTCACGGGTTGGTCGTCAAAAATGCAGATGTCAGCGTAAATGTCGATACAATGAAATGGTCTAAACAGCAGCTGCATCAACTCAGTTTTACCGGAAAAATGCGAAATGGCATCATGCCCGCAGCACCTTTTTCAGCCAACTACTTAGGTAGCCAATATCGTGGAAATATCGCGCTGAAAATTAATCAAAATAAAATTGCTTCAACGTTGAATTTGTCGGTCAATAAGCCCAATGTTGGGGCAATCTTAAATCAGTTTAATATTAGTAATGATTTTGACTTCTCTCTTCGCCGAGCTCAGTTACATTTAGCTTTATCGGGCCGTTCCATGATTGAGTTTATGGAGCAAGCGAATATCAATGCGCAACTCATCGGTGGGCATCTTGGTGTAAAACAACAATACACAGGTAAAGCCTTTAATATTGAACTCGATAAAGGGCAATTTATCACCGGGCCTAATACTGAAACGTCACTGTCTCTAGTCGGTCAGGCCGCGCAAGATCCGGTAAATATCACGCTCAATTCGGTTTCACTAAAGCAAGCCAACGATGGCAGAAAAACCATCCCATTATCACTAATCGCAAACATTGGTGATATTAAACTTAATGCCCGTTCTCAAGTAAAAATGCCGCTCGATATGCGAAAACTGAATCTTGCCGTTGAAGCGACCACTCCAAATTTAAACCGTTTTAATAAATTTACGGGGGTTGAGCTACCACCTTATGGACCAATAAAAGTTGCTGGACAGTTGACCTCCGATCCTAACGGCTATCACTTAAATAATATGCTGTTACAAGTAGGTAGTAGCGAACTCACAGGAAAAGGCGATCTGCTGCTAACGCATAAACCACAACGCATTCGACCACGGATCAATTTAGATTTATCGGCTCCGTTTATTCAACTTAATGATTTTAAAGTAAAAGGCTGGCATGCATGGCAACAAGAATCCTCAGCTAGTAAAGCCCCTCAAGCCTCTAAACCCGTTGCTTTGATGAGTCCTGACGGATTGAAAAAGTTTGATGCCACGTTCAGCCTAAATGTTGGCGAGGTACGTTCTGGCAATGACTGGCTGGGCGCCGGAGAATTGGATTGGACACTAAACAATGGCTTACTGACGGTTAATCCTCTTCATATCAAACTGCCTGGCGGTGAAATTGACCTTTCAGGTTCGGTAAAAGCGGTAGGAGATAAATTTGATATCGGTTTGAAAGGTAAGGTCGAAAACTTTGACTATGGCATCTTAGCTCGTCGGATTGACCCAAAAACTACCATGCATGGTTTATTAAGTACTGAATTTAACCTTCATAGTTTGGCAAATACACCAGAATCGCTAATGAATAACGCTTCAGGATTCCTTGGGTTTGCAGTTTGGCCAAAGGCGTTTCAAGCCAACGTAGTAGACTTATGGGCGGTCAGTCTTGCTGATGCGGTACTGCCAAGTTTAACCAAGCACGATCCTTCCGTTATCAACTGTGTCGCTGGTGGCTTTAATATTAATCACGGTACAATGAAGCAGCGAGATCTGTTGCTCGATACAACTCGTATTCAAGTTCACGGCACTTTTGATGCCAATTTCAAGCAACGTGATTTTTCCATGTATTTGAGTCCGAAAGCAAAACGTGCGCAAATATTTGGTTTACAAACACCAGTTGAGGTTACGGGCAATTTTAACGACTTTAATCTGAATATCCCATTGTCGGCAATATTGGAAACTTCAGTACGTTTTACAACAAGCCCTGTTATTGCGCCCCTAAGTTGGCTGTTTGAAAAACCGATCGCGCCAAATGCAAGTAGTGAATGTCAGCGGATTTGGCAAGGATTACCACAATAGCAAGAACACCATAAATAGAATCTGATGGTTCTCTTAACCAAATGCCCAGTGATTATCCGACTCAATATCGGTAAACCAACACTGGGCATTTTGCTATCAGAGATTTAAAACTCAGCGAAAAGACGAGTTACGACTGGCCTAAATACGGAGAAATAAAAGCACTAACCTCATCTTCTCCAACACCAATTCTTACATCAACACCGGCATCAATTAGCACCTTAATTCCTTTTCCATTATTGCGCGGATCTGGGTCAAGAGTGGCAACAACAACTCGCTTGATACCGCGTTCAACTAAAGTATGAGCACAAGAAGGAGTACGACCGACAAATGAGCAGGGCTCCAAAGTGACATAAGCGGTAACATCCGCTAGAGAGTCAGTGTAATTTGCAAGAGCCATCGCTTCGGCATGATGACAACCCGGCTTTTGCGTAAACCCCTCGCTCACTATTTTCCCATCTTTTACCAATACACATCCTACCGGAGGATTTGGTCGACAATCGGGTAAAGCTTGCTTTGATAATGCGAGTGCTTGTTGCATAAATTCAATATCAGCACTTTGACTCATAGTCTCTTTCTCTCTTAATTATTGATGAGATAGTTCATTCATAAGTGTGTACTCACTACGGTGTTTGTATCTATTTTTATTCACTTTTGCCTAGTCACACTCTGCTTTATCTCTATTTTTTCAAATAAACCACACATTCTCTGAAGCTATTCATTTAATGTTCATGATAAATGTGGTTTTATAGCACCTTAACTAATAAAGCGTATATCGTGCGTTTAAAACATCGCTCAATTAATAAATAAAAACGAAGAGTTACTATCCATTTTATGTCTATATTTCAAACCTCGGTATTACAACGACTGAGTAATACCAAATTTCTAAGCATTGCTGGACTCTCATTAGTCACGGTTGCTGTTGTGATTTCACTTAATACTAACACGACACCATCTACTGCGACCAAAAGCATTGAGCTATCCCCAAAAACAGCAGCACCTCAAGTTGTTGTTGACACTTTAAAGCCCGAAACCATTATCAAAACCGTCCCTCTTCCACCGCAATTTGAATACACCATTAAAAAAGGCGATACCTTAAGTGGCGTATTTTCCAAACTAAATGTCTCTCGTGAAGATATGCAAAAGGTGATGGAATCAGATTTAGACAGCTTAAAAATTGATACCTTAAAACCAGGAGATACCCTGCGCTTTTGGTTAGATGAAAATAACCATAAACTGACTAAATTTGAATTACAGCAAACGCCTGCGCAAAAGTTTGATTATGTTCGAACACCAAGTGGCGATTTTGAGTATCAAGAGACTACTCTTCCAGGCCAATGGAAATCGGCGGTTGCTAGTGGCACAATTCATGGCAGTTTTTCAGTGTCGGCACAAAAAGCGGGCTTGGATTACAGTGAAGTCCTCGAAATTACGAACCTATTAAAAGATAAACTTAACTTTGCGCGAGATCTGCGTGCCGGTGATACCTTTGAAGTGGTTCACGAACGCCAATTTATTGATGGAAAACCAACAGGACAACACGAAGTCCGAGCCATTCGTATCCACAATAAAGGCAAGATAATTTCAGCTTATTTACATACCGATGGGAACTACTACGATGAAGACGGTAATAGTTTGCAACGCGCATTCTTACGTTACCCATCAGCAAAACAGTGGCGTATTAGTTCAAACTTCAATCCAAATCGTAAGCATCCAGTAACGGGTCGCCGTCAGCCTCATAACGGAGTGGATTTTGCCGCGCCTCGTGGTACACCGGTTCTAGCAACTGGTGATGGTGTTGTTGTGCTGACAACTAATCACCCTTATGCAGGTCGCTATATCGTGATTCAACACGGTACAAACTACAAAACACGCTACTTGCATAATACTAAGATTTTAGTGAAAAAAGGCCAGCGAGTTCACCGCGGTCAAGAAATTGCGCTATCAGGAAGTACTGGTCGAGTTACCGGTCCACATATCCATTATGAGTTTTTGATTCGAAATAAGCCGGTCAACCCAATGACAGCCAATATACCAATGGCCTCATCAGTACCAGGCAAAGAAAAGAAAGTCTTTGAGCAGATGGTGGCGCAATATAATCAGATGATGAAAGATCCTATGTCTGCTGAGACCATTCAATTGGCTCGTATTAAACCCAAAACTAAAGACAGTTAAACCTGCTGTAATATAATAAAAGCAAAGCTATCAATACGATTTGGTATTTGATAGCTTTGCCTCTTGCTCTGTATTTTTTGCGTATGACCTAATCTTCACATCGTTATCTTACCCGTCAATCGAATCACTCCCGCTAAACATTCCTACTAAATCCAGCACAAAAATCACTTAGAACCTCGGTACCAACCACTTTAGATACAATTAGAAACAAAACATCCCTCATAAGTTAGCAATATGTGATCGTTCCTACTTTTCTATTCACAAAAATCTGCTTATTCTGCTGCCAATTTCCATATCAATCACAGGGATAAGTGGCTTATAACATAAGCACGACAACAACATATGGTAGCAAAACATATATCTTCACCTTTTGAGTTTGCCAATATCAGCATCGCGGCAGGTACCCGAGCCAATTGCGAACTGGAAATTGCTCGACTCTATACACACTCACCGCTTTCGGTCTCCGTCGACATTCTGCATGGCAAACATCCGGGCCCCGTGCTTTTAGTTAATGCAGCAATTCATGGCGATGAACTTAATGGCGTCGAAGTTGTACGCCAAGTTATTGATAAAATCGATCTTAATAAACTACACGGAACAGTCATTGCCGTTCCCGTGGTGAACGTATTCGGTTTTATTCATAAATCTCGTTATCTGCCCGACCGACGCGATCTCAACCGCTGCTTCCCAGGTTCTGAGCGTGGATCTATTGCAGGAAGAATGGCTTACCAATATTTTAGTCAAGTGGTTCGTCGAGCAACTCATGTCGTTGATCTGCATACCGCAGCCATTCATCGCACGAATCTGCCTCAAATTCGCGCCAATCTTGATAATGAAGCGGCACAAGCGATGGCTGTTGCATTTGGCTCTCCTGTTGTAGTGGATGCTTCTTTGCGTGATGGTTCACTACGCGCGGCCGCAGAAGCTTATGATATTCCAGTTATTACTTTTGAAGCGGGTGAAGCTCTGCGTTTTGATCCCCATGCCATCGGGTCTGGCGTACAAGGCACACTTAATGTTATGAAGCATTTAGGTATGTTAAGAAGCAGTCGCAGTAAAAAAGAACATACTCCTATGGTTCCTAAAGCAACGCGTTGGGTTCGAGCCGATTCTGACGGTCTATTACGCTCTCATGTTGCACTGGGCGAAAAAGTGGAAAAGAACCAAATTATCGCTTCAATTAATGACCCATCAGGAGCCAGTGAAATATCCGTTATCGCACCACAAGGGGGAATTGTGATTGGCCAGCAGACACTGCCACTGGTTAATGAAGGCGATGCTATTTTCCATATTGCTTTCTTTGATGAACCTGATAGCTTAGTCGAAGAGCAAGTAGAGTCGTATCTTGATGATGCCATTGAGGTTCTCGACGACGATTTAAAATATGGTATGACGCTATAACTTATCGTCAAACCTCTTTCTGAGCAGCTAAATCATAGGCTGCTCTTCGTTCCTACTCTATGCTTTCACTATACCTAGTGTTTATTTCAGTTTTATCACCCCCTTTATAACTAGGGATCAGGAGCATTTCATGGAAATCGCCATATTAATTGGTTTAATTCTGCTTAATGGTGTCTTTGCTATGGCAGAAATTGCGTTAGTGACCGCGAAACGAAGTCGACTGCAACGTTTAGCAGAAGATGGGAAATCTGGCGCACAAACTGCCATTAATCTTGGTACTAACCCAACTCGTTTTCTTTCCACCATCCAAATCGGTATTACTGCAATTGGCCTATTAAACGGTATTTACGGTGAATCAGCATTAGCCGGCCCTATGGCGCAATGGTTAATTGAACTTGGTATGCATGCCAAAACCGCATCTATAGCATCGACTGCGATTGTGGTATTGGGCATTACCTACCTCTCCATTGTATTAGGTGAACTGGTCCCTAAGCGTTTAGGTCAATACTACCCAGAAGCCATTGCACAAGTTATTGCTAAACCAATATCGTTCTTAGCCAGTGTCTCTAAACCGTTTGTCTGGTTGTTATCACTATCAACAGAAGGCTTTTTGGCTCTTATGGGAAAACGAGGTGGTGATGGACAACAATTAACAGAAGAAGACATTGAAGCGGTGATCGCTGAAGGTTCGGAAAGTGGTGTATTAGAAAAACAAGAACACGACATGGTGAAGAATGTCCTTCACTTTGACCGTCGTAAGATTTCGTCCCTATTAACACCACGCAATGATTTGGTCTATATCGATTTAGAACAGGGTCAAGAGAGTAATTTACAGAAAATCTTAGCCGCTAAATTTACCAGCTTCCCAGTCTGTAAGGGGGGGATTGAGAATATCCAAGGCTTTATTACCGCCAAACAGTACCTACAATTTATCAGTCATCCAGACCATGAGATCACAGACTTTATCTCGGCTCCTGTGTTTGTGCCTGAAAACTGGACAGGACCAAAGCTGCTTGAGTTGTTTAAACAATCAGGCAATTCGATGGTTTTTGTGGTTGATGAATATGGCGATCTACAAGGTATCGTGACGCCAAAAGATATCTTAGAAGCACTTGCTGGTGAATTTAATATTCGTAACCCAGAAGATGTTTGGTCGGTTCAAAATGCAGATAACAGTTGGACTATGGACGGTTTATTGCCCATTGCCGTTCTCAAAGAGTTACTAGAGTTAAAAAGTCTACCAGATGAAGAAGAAAATGGTTATCACACGCTCAGTGGTATGATCATGTGGCAACGCGGTGAATTGCCAAAACCTGGAGATTGCATTTACTGGCAAGGCTGGCGTTTTGAAGTTGTCGCTATTCAAAGTAATCGTGTCGATCGCGTTTTTGTCCGCCATCAAACCACATCCGATACAAAACAAGAGCAATTCATCCAAACCAGCTTAGATAATTAATGTAAAAAGAGCCCGCAAATTTATTGCGGGCTCTTTTATTTACGACCTTACGACATCAATCTTAATCAAATTCAATTAAATTCTGTTGATACGCTTGGTATTGTTTTTTCACTTTCTCAGACGGTTCACCCGTTAATAAACTGGTACCGATGGCTGCAATAGAAGCGAAAATAAAGCCTGGTACCATTTCGTATAAATCAAAAATACCACCAGTCAACTGTTTCCATACCACAACGGTAACTGCACCAACGATAATACCCGCTAATGCTCCATTTCGATTCATGCGAGCCCAAAATAGGCTAAGTAGCAATACAGGACCAAACGCTGCACCGAAACCAGCCCAAGCATAAGAAACCAATCCCAAAACAGAGCTTTCAGGATCCATTGCTAGCAGTAGTGCAATGATCGATAGCACAATCACAGCAATACGACCCACCATAACAATTTCATCACTAGAGGCTTGTGGACGGAACACTTGCTTGTAGAAATCTTCCGCAAGAGCAGAAGAGGAAACTAATAATTGAGAATCTGCGGTACTCATAATGGCTGCTAGAATAGCTGCAAGTAAAATACCAGCCACAACAGGATGGAAAAGTGAGTTAACCAATAGCATAAAGACTTTTTCGCCATCGGCCAAAGAACCACCGATTTGCCCATCGACATACAGCATCCCAGTTAAACCAACCAAAATAGCACCCGCCATCGATAGCATAGTCCACACCACTGCAATACGACGAGCAGTAGCAATATCGCCATTACTACGGGTAGCTTTAAAACGCGCCAAAATATGAGGCTGACCAAAATACCCCAAGCCCCAAGCAAGCAGCGAGATAATTGCAATGGCTGAAAGCGGCTGACCTTTTACATCATTAAATAGCGTTAATAACTCTGGATTTTTCGCTTCTAATGCGGCGGTCAAATCACTTACACCGCCATTCATCGCAGCAATAGGCACAATGACTAGCGCTGCCGACATCAACAAACCTTGAACTAAATCGGTCCAAGATACCGCTAAGAAACCACCAAAGAGGGTATAGGAAACCACGCAAATGGTACCAACAATAACGGCAATGCTGTAATCAAGCCCAAATACCGTTTCAAATAATTTACCGCCTGCGACTAAACCTGAGCTGGTATAAAAAAGGAAGAACAGCAAAATAAAAAATGCTGAAATAGTTTGAATTAGCTTAGATTTATCATCAAATCGACGGGATAAAAACTCAGGTAACGTTAAAGCATTATCAGTTGTAATACTGTAAGTTCTTAATCGTTTGGCACAAATTAACCAGTTAAGCCAGGTTCCCAATAAAAGGCCACCGGCAAGCCATAATGATTCAATACCTGCAACATAAGCATAACCTGGTAGTCCCAATAGCAACCAACCACTCATATCCGACGCACCAGCCGACAATGCAGCAGGCCATGGACCTAATGTTCGCCCCCCCAGAAAATAATCTGAGGAGTTGGCCGTTCGTTTATAAGCATAATAACCAATTGCCAGCATTACGATTAAATAAGCGACAAAGGTTCCGGTAATAGCAACGCTATCTACTGTCATCATAGTTTCCTTGTTTGAGTTCACTTTTGTCATTGCAAAAGCTTTGTTGTTATACCCAAGCAACGCGATAAATCGTTCTTCAAATTTGCAAATAATCGAAGACCTAAAGCTTACTTGTATACAAACCGAGGCTTCTTATCTTTACCCTCAAAAAGCCTCGGAAATCATTCAGTGATCGCTATCTTGAGTCTGAGCCAATAAACGAGCATTACCGCCAATAGCCGTCACATTAATAGTTAGTACTCGCTCACTAATAAATTCTCGCCACAAGTCACAGCTTGTTAGTATCGGTATTGTTTGAGGCTGAGTTTCAACCATAAAAGAAATTAAAGGTCCTTCTTTTTCTAATATCGCCCGCTGCAAACCGAGTAAGTACCCACTATCACCTTGATAGGAGATAACTCGAACTTCATGCGCAAAAACAAACGGTATTAAAGTTTCAAATAAGTGGAGAGAAAAGACAGAGGGAATCAAGTCCATCAATAATGTTAAATTCAACGACTTGACCTGCTCTTTCTCCATAGGGTAAGTAAATAAGTGGACAGAACACCCCATTAATAGGGGCACAATCACTTGAGCAAGTACACCTAACTCATTTGCACGCTTATCACAAACTGCGCAGACAAGCCCTTTGGGTTGTAACGTTAACGTATTTTCCTCACCCGTAGCCCCAGTTAACACCACCGAGCTTATCACCTGATTTTCAATATTTTGGCAATGAAAATGAATCAACGCTTGCTGCTGAGTATTAAGACTTTCAACCCATGGTGCGAGTTGTGACAACTTTTCATTAAGAGATAAATGTTGCCAAGCATTGAGAGATACCGACATCATTACGCCTCCATTTCCGATGAATAAATTAAAGATTCATAAACAAAACGGTACAGATAATGAGGCCCCCCTGCTTTAGGGCCCGTGCCAGATAACCCATGACCACCAAAAGGTTGAACCCCAACAACAGCGCCAATTTGATCGCGATTGATATAACAATTACCAACCTCAACTTGTTGAGCAATAGCGTGGTAGGTGGCTTCATTGCGACTATGGATACCAAGCGTTAAGCCAAAGCCCATACTATTGATATCTGTGATGATCTGGTCGAGCTCAGTGGCCTTATAACTCACAACATGCAAAATGGGACCAAAGTGCTCTTGAGTCAGCTCGGTTATTGAACCAATTTGTGCCAGCGTTGGGGGAACAAAGAAACCATTAGATGCGGTTTCATTAAGTTGACATTGATACAGCAATTGATGGTTGCTTTGTAGCGATTGAATATGATGAGTTAAGCGATCGTAAGCCAACTGATCAATCACAGGACCAATGTCGGTTTGATAATATTGAGGATCGCCAATAACCAACTCTTCCATGGCTCCCTGCAATAGGGAAATAAGACGTTGGCTAATATCATCTTGAATATAAAGCACTCTTAGCGCAGAACAACGTTGCCCAGCAGAAGCAAAACTTGAGCGAATAACATCACGAACCACTTGCTCTGGCAGTGCTGTACTGTCAACAATCATGGCATTTAGACCGCCCGTTTCAGCAATTAACGTAGCGGGTAAGCACTCACGTTCGGCTAAGGTCTTTGTTATATGGTGTGCAGTCTGGGTTGAACCCGTAAACGCAACACCTGCAATCGCTGATTGTGACAATAAGTAGGGACCGATTGATTGCCCACTGCCAATCAGAAGCTGAATTGCATGACTAGGTACTCCAGCTTCAAACATTAATTCAATAGTGCGAGTTGCAATCAACGACGTTTGCTCTGCAGGTTTTGCAATCACACTATTTCCACTGACAAGTGCTGCAGTAATTTGGCCCAGAAAAATCGCTAGCGGGAAATTCCAAGGGCTGATACAGACAAAAACGCCTTTAGCTTGATATTGACGCTCACAACTTCTACCTAAATAATCGTTCGCCGACTGCGGTTCATGAAATAATGTTTCAGCTTGAACAGCATAATAACGACAAAAATCAACCGCTTCTCTAATTTCATCAATACTGTCTTGCCAAGTTTTTCCAGCTTCCTTTTGACACAAAGCGATCAGTTCCGCTTGATGTATTTCAAGTAAATCAGCCAGTTTTAACAGACACTGACAGCGTTCCTCAACAGGCCGAACAGACCATGATAAAAAACCATGAGCGGCAGCCTTTATCGCAGATTCAATTTCTTGAGGTGTTGCATCGTAGCGCTCCCCAACGATGACTTTATTATCAAAAGGGCTAGTAACATTTATAGGATGGGTCGAAAGAGCTTTTTTACCATCAATAATAGAATTGGCCTGCCACAGCCCCTTTGAATATAAAGCGACCTCTGCCATTAGAAGCGTTTGTTCTGAGGCAATATCTAGACTCACCCCTTGTGAATTTTTGCGTAAAGGGGCAAATAAATTAGGGGGTAAAGCAATGGCATTATTGGCTAAAGAATGGCGAGACATCAGTTGCTCATAAGGATGAATCACCAACTGCTCGATATCACATTGAGCATCAATTAAACGATGAACAAACGAGCTGTTAGCGCCATTTTCGAGTAAGCGGCGCACTAAATAAGGTAATAGATCTTTATGGCTACCAACTGGGGCATAAACACGAACGGGTTGAGAACGAGCGGCACGCACTTTTTGGTATAAGGTTTTTCCCATCCCATGTAATCGCTGAAATTCATAGTCACGACGATCTTTAGCCAGCACCTCAATCGCAGCAATGGTATGAGCATTGTGAGTAGCAAATTGAGGGTAAATCAGAGGTGACATATGATCTTGCAATAGAAAACGAGCACACGCTAAATAAGCACAGTCGGTCGCTTCTTTACGTGTAAAAACAGGATATCCAGCAATACCACGTTGTTGAGCCAGTTTAATCTCACTATCCCAATACGCACCTTTAACTAAGCGAACCGGAATTTGATCCCCTTGCTGCTGTGCTAAAGCGGCTAACCATACCAACACGGCAAGAGCACGTTTAGAATAGGCTTGAACCACTAACCCAAAGCCCCCCCAACCAATTAACTCTGGAGTTTGATAGAGCTTTTGAAACAGCAATAAAGAGAGTTCTAATCGATCAGATTCTTCGGCATCAATCGTAATAGCCACATCTAATTGACGAGCACGGATAAGTAAATCTAATACACTCTGGTACATCTCATCCAATACTCGCTCAGCCTGTGCCATCTCATAGCGTGGATGAAGTGCCGATAATTTAATCGAAACCGAAAAGCTTTCTTTATCCTGTTGGGATGAGTCTGTTTTTTGCTGAGCAACGTGCTCAATAGCAGACAAATAATCGTGATAGTACTTATTTGCATCGAGCTTGGTTAGCGCTGCCTCTCCTAACATATCAAACGAAAAAAGATAACCTTGGCGATGATCTTCGGATGCATGATCAAGAGCTTCATCAATAGTACGACCCAAAACAAACTGATGTCCCATAATCTTCATTGCCTGTTGCATAGCCTTGCGAACAACGGGCTCTGATAGCTTATTCACCAAACGAGTCATCGCTTGAGTTGGTGAATCGCCTTCAATATTATGCCAAGTTGCGACTTTGCCAGTCAGCATTAAGCCCCAAGTAGAAGCATTCACAAAGACAGAATTAGAGTGTTGTAAATGAGCGTACCAGTTCGCCACACTCAACTTATCACGCAATAATTTATCGGCAGTGACAGTATCAGGAATACGCATTAGCGCCTCGGCTAGACACATCAAGGTTATCCCTTCATCAGTATCGAGGCTATATTCTAAAAGTAATGCATCGATCATCTGCACCGAACGTCGATCAGCTCTAACTTGACCAACAAGATCCTTTGCACGAGTGGTTATCTCATCATTTTCAGTTGAAGTCGGCCGGACCAACTTAAGTAATTCAGTTAACCATAGATCTTCATCAATACAGTACAGCGGAGAAATCCGTTCCCAGTGATCTAAAAGTGTAGATTGAGACAGGTAGGTTGGAGCAAGAACCGCATTAACATCGAGCATGAATTATCCCTCACTCAGTACAAAATGATGGTGATAACAGAGTTAATTAAAATGTTACACCATTGTTACTACTGATGATGGTATTTTTTGTTCGAACAGCAGTCTTGCGTTATTCTCCGATCATTTTTAGTAAATGTCTTGTTTTAACTAAAATTTGAACTGAGAAATCCCTAAAATGCATATATCAAGCATAATAAAACATCATATCTTTATCTTTTCATTAACAGAAAGATATGGAATTAGAGATAGAGCACCAAATTAGACAAGTTCGTATTATAAAAAATAAGCATCACGCCATTTTTCGAAAACGTGCAGGAGAGATTGAAAAGAGACGACTGAATGATTGTGTAAAACTACTTTGACTAGCAAAACCACAATGCTGTGAAATGTCCATCAAAGAGAGCTGAGAATGAATCAGAAGATGTTTCGCTCGATGAAGACGCTTATGTAAAACATACTGATGAGGAGTCATTCCTACTTGTTGTTTAAACAAAAGAAAAAACTGACTATCACTTAGAAACGCAGAACCAGCAAGCTCTGAAACTGAAATTTTGGTACTAAGATGAGATTCTATATACAGATCAAGGTGATCCATATTTAAGCGATGGTTTACATGTTTATGAGGATCTTGAATATGGCGCTGCAAAGAACACAACAACATATTAGAACAACTTTGGCTAAGCAGTAGATCATTCGGTGCCGATGAGAGCTCAGTAGATAGAGCTTGAATCAACGTTTGTGCTTGTAGATCAAGAGAGAAATAATAAGAATGATCAAAAAGAGATTCTAATTGATGATGATCAGCAAGCAGTCCCTCAAAATGAGAAGGCAAGTTCACAACTAAAATCTCATTCGTTCCTAAACCTGAAAAAGCGTGCTCTGCATCTGAAGATACAATGCAGCCTTGGCCCTTTGAAATAACATTACCTTTCCCCTCAATTTCAAATTCAGAACGACCAGAGACACCAATAACAAGTTGGTGATGATCATGGTGGTGGTGATCCATTTCATCGGGAAGAGCAACAATTTTAGAGCAAGTAGGAAGGCAAGATTGCATAAACGTTATAGCTTAGTAATGACCTGCGGATTATCGCAGAGAACCCAGCCTATTTTCAAATTATTTACTAAGATCTTCTCTGAAACGATGATCAAGGTCGACAATTTTACGGCCAATGTCATTTGGATTATAAAAATGATGATAAATACAGCAACTCATACTATATTGAAATATATAAACACGATCATATCAAAACTAACCAATTGAATTTAAAAGGTTAAAAACAATAGCACCATGATCATCGTTCCATACTATAACGGCTATTTACTTGATCATTCTTTCGATATATTAACCAAATCCAATTTAACAATGCCAACTTCAGAAGCCAGATAACTATCAATTATCAATAGAGGTAAATAAGGTAGAAAATACTAGCTGCTAATGAGAAACTAACATTTAGAGTGTTTAGGTTTGAATCTATTATAAATCTATATGCTTGTTATCATCAGCAACTCCCCCCTCCGAACGATGTCGAAAAAACAGACAGTAAGCCGATGAAATAACAGTCAATTTATAAACCAAAACATTGCGAAATCATGAAAAGAAATTATCTTATGGATTAGTTTTTATAATAAAAGTAACCTAAACACCAAATACATATATAACTAATGTTGTCAATAGGTGATTTCCCCCCTACTTTGTTATTTCTCGGTTAGTTATAGTTCATACGTAGACAGGCACTATGTGTTTGTTTACGTATCCACTACTGGATACATACCACTAAATTTTCTTTAAATACAACCCTCATTTTAAAGATAAATTTAATGGATACCTCTTCTACACGTCGTACAGGATAAAACTCTTCGGAGTAAAACTCTTGTCTTTTGCCAGTCTTATGACTGGCATTTTTTTATCTAAAATCAGTGAAAACGCCGATAATTAAGACATTAGAGACTAGTAACATTTACCTAGCATATGAAATTCACTAGAATTACTAAAACATAATAATAAGGTTATACGTGTGAAAGAGTCGGTACCACCAAGTTTAATGCATATATTCAACCAACTTCCTGGTTGCTGGGGCTGCAAGGACTTGAACTCCACTTTCGTCTATGCAAATAAAGAGTATGGAAACATTATTGGAGTTGAACATCACCTAGATTGCGTCGGACGGACAGACTTTGACATGCCAAGCCCAACTATCGAATGTGCTGAGCATTTTCAAGAGCAAGACCAACAAGTTATTGTGTCTGGCCAGCGTCTAAGAATTTTAGACATTCATCCATATTCAGATGGTACATGGCGTGCACATCTCTTTACTAAAATGCCATGGCGCAATGATGACAATAAAATTATTGGCACCATATTTTCAGGTATTGAATTAAAAGATACTGCACTATTAGAAGCAGGCCACTGGATCTGTCGAGCTGCAGGGTTAAATCCCAAAGAACAAGCATCTTTTAATATTGATTTACATAACTCGCCGATTAAACTAAATACAAGAGAATCAGAAGTTCTGTTTCTACTCTTATATGGTAAAAAACCTCAATATATCGCAAAAGTTTTAAACCTCTCGGTCAAGACAATAGAAAATTATGTTCTTCGCCTAAGAGAGAAATTTAATGCCAATACAAAAGGTGAATTGCTCGATCTAGCGCTGGATCATGGCTATGGATCTCACATTCCACCAAGTATGCTTAAACAGCAATTATCCGTTATATTAAAAGAATAACATTTCAATATACTGACTAATCTAAGGCGCTAAACGTTCAATTGACCAGTTTTCATGATCGACTTTAGTATATAAAAATCGATCATGAAGTCTGTGATCGCCACCTTGCCAAAACTCGATACTCGATATTCTCACCCGATACCCCCCCCAAAAAGATGGCAGCGGAACATCGCCTTCAGAAAACTTTTTCTTTAATTCAAAATACTTACTTTCTAATAATTGACGAGTACTTAAACGCGAGCTTTGCTTACTTGCCCAAGCGGCTATTTGGCTCTCTTTAGGACGAGATGAAAAGTATTTAACAACTTCAAAAGAAGATAATTTTTCAGCAGTGCCCGTTACGTGAATTTGGCGTTCCAGAGAGTGCCATGGAAAGTGCAGGCTTATATTTGCATTATCTTGTAAATGCAGAGCTTTTCGACTACCTAAGTTAGTGTAAAAAACAAATCCATCATCCCCAACATCTTTTAGTAAAACGATACGTTGGTATGGACGGCCTTCACTATCTACTGTTGCCACCGTCATTGCCGTTGGATCGGAAAGCTGAGCATCAATTGCTTGCTGTAGCCATATATTAAATAAATCGAGAGGATTCTGAGTCAAATCTTCTCTTCTTAAGCCACCTTTAGTGTAATCTCTTCTAATATCAGAAAGATCCATATCTCATATCCTCTCAAGCTTAATCTTATTCCATCATAACTTTGATCTAAATTTAACACGTAACAATGAAGAGATTAAACAAACTTCTTCGAGTCAATTAACGATTTTGATCTCTTCTAACCTAAAATCATTCAAGCCTAAAACCTCTATTTGCTACATTAATAGGGACTCACCATCTATCTCATAAATGGCGCATCACATAGAAATCTTTCATTTACGCAACCATTGCCCATCTTAGGCTTTCTTATGAGTTTATATAAAAAACAAATTATAAATATCGCGAGTATTTTTACTCTAACGATTGGCGCATTAACAATTAACCAGGTAGCAACAGATAGAGACTTAATTGCGATTAGTGAAAAACTAATAATAAAATCTGAACTTCAATTAATACGTAATTATTTACTGACTACACCATCTTTAACAGAAAAAAATCTAACCCATATTGAATCGGATATCGGACAACTAATATCTCATGAGAATTTTTCACATATAGAGATAAGTATCGACGATCAGCAAATAAAATGGTTATCACCTATTGAACCAAAATCCTTATCATATCAATTTGTGACAGCTGTTTTTCCTGAAACCGATTATTCAATATCAGAAAAATTAGTAACACCATTAAATAATCAGATCGCGATTAAACTAGTTAGTTCATCATCCAATATGGTCAAAGAAAAAAATTCCGCATTGATAAGAATACTTTTCGCAAATGGCACCATATTACTCTTCGGGTTAGGGAGTCTTTATTGGTTTACACGCCGAGAATTTAATGAATTACAGCAAGTTATTCAGCATTTAACTAAGAATCCACAATCCCCTCTTCCGATGGCAAAAAATGAAGAGTTCAAAATTATCACTAAAGCATTTAATAGCTTAATTACTCAATTAAACTTAAATTTTCAAGCTCAAGCAAAAGAGGCGCTAAAACTAAAAGAACAAGCTTACAAAGATCCTATTTCATTATTAGGTAATCGTAGTTTCTTTATTCATCAACTTAATTCATGGTTACAAGAATCATCAAAAGGAGGCGTTATCCTCTCTAAGTTACAATTTGTTGATGACTATTATCAAAAAGAAGGCTATCAAATAGGAGACCAGTTAATCAAAGAAATAGCCACATATTTAGAGCAAGCGGTTAGAAATACCAACGCAACGGTTGCACGTTTATCTTATGATGAATTTGCTATATTAATTCCATCAGAAACCTTAGAAAATCTTAAACTCATTGGTGAAAATATTTTGCTCATGCCAGAGCAATTAAAATTGGATGAGGAATTAACTTTAAATCAAACTCGTATCGGGATTGTTTTATGTTCAGAACCAACAACAACTAGCAACTTATTGGCTCAGCTAGATAATAGTTTAGCTCAGGCAGCTTCAACGCCTGAACACCCGATTTATGTTACAACAGACATCACAACTAAAGCGGCTTTTGGCAAACAACAATGGAAGCAAATTCTATTAGATGCTATTGAAAAAGATAACTTCAGCTACCAATATCAATCAGTTCAAATTGGTGCTGACCAGATCTATCACTACGAAATTTTTACGGCAATCCATGATTCAACATCACGATATAGTGCAAACCAATTTCTTAACGCAATAGAAGATTTATCGTTAGGGAGCTTATTTGATCGCAACGTTATCATCCATGCGATCAACACCTTGTTAGCAAAAAAACAGATGCCCCCTATCGCAATTAACTTAACAACCAATAGTATCAATGATCCTGCGTTTGTACGTTGGCTAACAACAACGTTAGATACCAATAAAAACTTATCTCATCGACTGTATTTCGAAATTCCAGAATCTTGCTGTGTCCGACATTTTGATGCCACAAGTATTCTTTGCTCAACCATTAGATTTCATCACTTCGGTATAGGGATTGATAATTATGGACGTTATTTTCAATCACTAAATTACCTTCAAGAACTAAGGCCAGATTATGTCAAAATTGATTTTGTTTACACTAACCAACTAAATGATCCAACCAAAGCAAATGTTTTATCATCAATCTGCCGTACTGCACATAGTTTGAATATCAAAACGATAGCAACAAGAGTAGAAACGGAAACACAAAAAGAACGTCTATCTGATCTATTTATCACTGGATTCCAAGGTTTTGTCATCGAGAAGGGCATAACGGAAGAAAAGATAATTGCATAATAATTAATTTACAGTGTAAAACTTTAATCTCTTTTACACTGTAAATCTCATCTAACATTAACTCTATCATTCACCCCCAAACCAGAGAATTCTTATCATAGTGCTGATTAATGCACTTTAAATCATTCTATTAAACGGTGCCTGTCGAACATTAGATTAATCTACTATTCGACAGATCAAGATTCAAAGATTGATTATTGCATCAATTAAAGACCTTTAACGCTAAGGACAACATATAATGCCAGTACAGATATTTTTCATTTCTATCTGTCGCAAAGACATATTTCATATTGTCTCCTTTACATTGTAAACCAAAACATAAGTAAGTACACACTTACTATATATTTACACTGTAAACTCAAATTATCTTCTTTAATCGATTATCAAAGACACCAAATACTTTAAAGGAGAAGGCTCAGAATCTTGTCATGGGTTTAGGCTTTAGAATAATCATACCGTCAATAGGAATACTCCCCTATTCATTAGCTAAAGACATTGCTACAGCAGCACACCTAAGCAAGACTTGCACTTATCTACATCACAATGAACAAGCGCTATTCTTCATTTCAGAACCTCGAAGAATTCTAGTCTTTTATACCCAAGTGACTTCAATATGCAGAATCCAGAGTGCTGTCGCTGATTCAAGTTCAAGGTAAACAATGCAAGGTAATATTTTTAAACTGAGTGTTTGATGAGATATCCCTGGACTTAAATATGAGGCTATAGACGACTATATCGGTAAGAAGGTAAGAAGGTAAGAAGGTAAGAAGGTAAGAAGGTAAGAAGGTAAGAAGGTAAGACTAAAATAGGATATTTACAGTGTAAACCCATAATAAAGATTTACACTGTAAACAGAGATTAAAACGAATTCACTGAAAATTCTGATATTGGCTCTTTTCCTCTTAGCTCTAGAAATGATAGAAATGAATCAGGAGAATTCGTTATTACACGTTCTTGAGGAAAATTATGATGCTTAAGCAATGCTTTAACTTGAGTAAAATTACCAACATCTGCAGCGAAGTGAGCATCTGACCCCGTTGTAATGAAGACATCCAATTCTTTAGCCATCGCAATAATGTCAGAACATCTAGGTGCGCTCCCTACTCTCGATCCTCCTAACGAAGAGTTATTTACTTCAATCGCGACGTTATGATTTGCCGCTTGACGAAGAACCATTTCAAAGTCGAAATCGAAATGCGGATTACCTGGATGACCAACTGCATCGATATTACCTGAACTAATCGCATTGATTAAAGCTTGAGTATGACTCGCTTTATCAGCAGGTTGAAATATTGGTTCATGAAAACTACCAATAACCCAATCAAGACTATCAATAATACGTTGGTCTAGATCAATGTCGCCCTCTTGATTAAGGATATTTGCTTCGACGCCACGAATAATTGCAACATTATGAAGAAAGCGAGGCAAAATTCGTTGATTGGCAAAGAACCAGAAATGAGGCGCACCAGGCATTGAAGGGGCATGATCAGTCGTACAAAACATCTTGAGACCATTTTTAGCCGCAAATTCAGCATTCTCAAGAAGCGTACTATATGCGTGCCCACTCGAAACCGTATGCGTATGTGTATCAACTAATATTTGCATGTTCAGTACTCCATTTTAAAAATATCTCTTGAACAACAGATCGTAATTTTTGCTCAGCCTGCTTTTGTCCAACTAATTCATAATCTACAACCAGTTCAGACCAGCTTCTCTTTTGAAGCACTTTTCGGCAAAAGAACGATTCATCTTGCTCAGATAAAAAACGCGGTTGACTTAAATACCACATCATCAGTTGCTCAAGACTTGCAACAACAAGATCATACCCCATTCCACCGCGAAGAAATGCGGAGAGCTGCATATTCATCAAATCCAAAGAAAGAAAAGAAGCTTGATTTTCTTGCTTAAGGGATCGCCACAATAGCAGCAATAAAGAAGGCTCCAACTGAGAAAATACCTCAACTCTTTGATACATCAAATTTGCAGCAAAGAGCGTTTGTGCCGACTCTAACCAGGTCTCACTTTTCGTAGTTAGAGGATATACAGCTAAAGCAGAATGTACCCCACTCGATGCATCTTTTGTTAATCCTAAACGAATGAACTGATAATTAGCCTTTATCCAAAACTGAGTTAGGTCGCTACTAGCACCAAAACTTGTTCCTAAATAATCGAGGTCTAATGTTTTTGCATGAGATGTTACTGTCTCTAATAATTTCAAACCAAGACCTTGCTGCTGGCAATTTGGATGAATCGCAATACGCTGGATTCGCCCACAACCTTGGGTAAGAGCAGCATCCAAACCAATATGAGCCGCTATGGATTGAGGAAGTAAATGACCTTTTATTCGACGTTGGCCCAGTCTAACTTCTTCAGCTAAAGCGCTATCAAACCCACCTTCCTTTAATACAATACAGCAACCAATTATGCGACCTTGATAGGAGGCGATAAAACAAAGTACATCTGGGTGAGTTAATAATAATTGGATATCATTTGGCGAGGTTTGGTAGTGAGCATTAATCAACAATCCAACAAACTGCCTAAATCGTTCTTCATCTTTTGCTAATACGTCAATGCTAACTAGAGAATAAATAATCTCTGAGTGATGACTTGGCAGCTGAGTTAAGTCTGCCATCTCAGCATTAAGCATTAGAGCATCGAAACACCATTTTTCGAGAGGGTCATTTGAAGCCCAACGAACGGGTTGATGTAGCGAAATCGAGCGAAACTGAGGCATTTTATTGGCTAAGATCTGCTTAAATTTAATCGCAAATCCTCGCCCTGTCCCTTCATAACCGTGAATTGTTGATGAGAAGACAATACGGCTATATCGGTTAAGAATTCGTTCGAGAATGGAGGTAGGAATAGCTGCGGCTTCATCAACAAATAGTAAATCACAGTCAACGTGCTGCTGTAATAATTCATCAGGAGCTACATATACAAGCATACTTTGCTGCCAAGATAACTCTCTTCCTAAATGACACTCTAGCCCGAGCCTATCTGCAGCATGATAAAATATATTTTGCGCCGCTTTTAATGACGGTGCAGTAACGACAATCTTTATTTTTCGTTGAGATAATAATTGGGCTGCAGCTAAACCAA
Source organism: Photobacterium damselae (assembly GCF_003026815.1). Taxonomy (GTDB): domain Bacteria; phylum Pseudomonadota; class Gammaproteobacteria; order Enterobacterales; family Vibrionaceae; genus Photobacterium; species Photobacterium damselae. The sequence continues at coordinate 93,967 of NZ_PYOG01000011.1, forward strand.
GAGCAGCTGATTTACCTCGACCTCGATCTGCCGTTAAAACCAAAGGTCGCTTGCGGTGCCCAGTCATCACTTTAATAATAGCTTCAATGCCTTTTTGTTGATCGAGAGTAATAGCGCCATACTCAAGAACCGATGAAGCCGTGTGTACGATAGAATCATCTATCTCTGGCAATTTGGGGAATAAAGCGCGAGATTCAGACAAAAAAAGGACGGTATTGATATCGATATAATTCAATAAACGTTGATAGGCTAAGTTATCCTCTTCCCACTCATTAGGTAAGAATAAAATAGCTAAACCGCCACCTTTAATGGTACCGACAACGGCTCCAATAGCTTCGTAACTCAGATCTGAATTACCATCAAAAATGACACAATCCGTTTCCTGACCTAAAACCGTTTTTGCTTTTTTATAACTGATGTGACGGCCTTGATATAAATTGGAACTAAGCTCTCCAACCCAAAGCGGTTCTTGATAATAGCTAGTACACAATTTGAGATAAGGTTGAGCCCATTCGTAGCTTCCTTGAATCACAACGAGTCGACGGCTGTTCGTTTGCTGTAAAAAAGGAATTAGCTGCGTCAGATAATGAGAGAATTGGATATGCATAAGTCAACGATACTAAAAAAATTCTGTATCGATCATAGCATGGATGAGTCAATTATTTTGCTAAACAATAGATAGAAAAAAACCACATTGATTAATGTGGTTTAAAAATAAGAGAGAAGATTATTTGAGATATTCAGTGAGATATTGAAGAATATCACTCACTTGACGATCGCTCATTTTTTTAAGTTTTAGCTGTAATTTATCGCCATCACGGGTATAGCTAACTTTACCCTTAACCAGTTCTTGAGCTTTTGGCTTTTCAATTGGTTGTTGTGGTTTTAAGCTCTCTCCCATCTCTTCAAGCTTCATCGTAACTTCACGTGTAATACGAGAAATACCCTGAGCATTGATCTGTTTCCACAATGGCTTATTAGTTTGTGATAGCTGATCAATTAACTCATGCTGCTTATTATCATCTAAACCAAAGAAAATACGATGTAGCTTTACAATGGTTGGGCGACCTAACTCACCAACACTAGGGTATGCCATCAGTAATTCCATTGGTAAACTAGCCGCCTTAAGAGCTCCACTAACTAATGCTTCACTGCATTGACAGTATTTAGCCAATTCTTTTTGATCGGCAACTTTGCCATTATTTAACAATGCCTGCATTTCTTTACCTCGCTCATAAAGAGACAAAGGTTTATGCGCATTCGCGACATCAGAAAGAAACTTAGCATGTTCGGTATTAATACCGTTCGCAACATAAATTAAGAAGTCTTTTTGTGCCAAAATACATGACATACGACGGCGGCTACCATCTAAAACTTCAATTCGACCGTCGTCCATCCAACGACCAACAGCCGGATATTGCTGACCACGATCTTTTAGTGTTGATAAAATATCAGCAAGAGCGTGCTCATTTAAAAACGCTTGTTCACGAGCATTTTCCGTAAACACAACCGTTTTCGTTGCAACCTCAGCTGCTGGAATTTTAACTAATTCAAAGGCTACCGTTTCTTCACCCGCAACGGCCAATTCGATAACAGCAGCTTTATCTTTTGCCGCAGTTTGAGCTTCAATCGGGGTTGTTGCACGGCGCTTATCGGCTTTACCAAATAAACGAGCATTGAGATCTTTTGTTTTAATTGCCATAGTTTACTCCCGATTTAAATTCGCCCAATGGCTATGCATTACACGTTCAAGCTCTAATGATACTCGCTGAATGGCTTCTTGCGCTGTTGATAAGGTTTTTTTACCCCCTTCAAATTCAGCCGCAGTTAAATCAAATACTGTACTATAGGTATCAGCACAGGTTTCAAACGCTCGACTTCTTGGTACTGTCGCCATCATCACTTGATCACGTAATAAGTAGTTCATTTCAGTTAAAACCGAAACTTGTTTCTTATTATCGTCTTCAAACATGGTAGGCATCAGGCGAATAAACTCCAAACCATGCCAATCTTCAGGGAACATCTCATATACAGTAGGTAGATGCTGGAAGAAGTTTACGGTCGATGCCCAGTCCAATCGCTTTGCTGCACATGGAATGATTAACGCATTAGAAGCATACATAGCGTTCCAAACAAGTGGATCAATATGAGGACCTGTATCGATCATGATTAAGTCAAACTCATCAGCAATCGGGTCTATCACACGATCTTTTAGTAAGCGAACAATATCAAGGTCTTGATTTACAGCGAGATCTTGCCAAGCATCAGCATTGAACATTGCATCTTCAGGGAACGCCGCAATTGTCTTTAAATTTGGATATTGAGTTGGTAAAACAACGTTATCCATCAAGAATTTCTTATTAAGCTGTGCTCCTTCAGGAATATTATCGAGCATAACATCAACAGCTGAATAAATTGTTTCTTGCTCACCAACACTGATCAAAGGGTTTAAGAATAGGCGTAAAGAACCCTGTGGATCGAGGTCAATAAGACAAATACGGTAACGTTTATCCAAATCGAGAGCTAAACATGCAGCAAGATGAACAGCAGTCATTGACTTACCAGTACCACCTTTTTGGTTCTGAACATTAACAACCCAAGGTTTTCGACCCGCACCTTCTCGCTCATGAAATGCAGGTTTTTTAGCTGCAGCCATAAGTTTGTGTGCTTCATCTAATGTAATAGAGTAGTGATTAGCATTATTTTTAGTAAATTGATGACCAGTTGCTTCCATTCGAGCAATTGCATCATCTAATTTACGACGTGTTAAACCAGAACGAGTTTCCATTAATGCTTTAGACATTGGAGGAAAAAGTTCTTCTCTTCTTTCTTCTAAAACAATCTCAATACGGTCAGCTTGTACTTGTTTCGTCTGCTCAGCAATATTGAGCAAATTCGTTATGGTCTGTTCCCTATTCATTCTATTTTTCACCATGATAAAAGACTTAGCGATATTGTACAGCACATTCACACAAAAACAATAAATAGCTGAACAAAAAAGATAAGTATATATAATTGCTTTTTGCAGGATAATTCAAATTTTTAGATCGTTTTTTGTGATGAGCTCTGAAATTTTATAGGGTAATTGACCAAGAAAGAGGGATACAAAGAAAGTGTTACAGCGTCACTTATTTACAATGTAAATGAACATATCTCGGAAGCGTGAAAAAAAAGAGCTAAATTACGGATGATGTAGAATCAATTATATCTTCAGTATTTGATGCAAAATTAAACACACTAATGAAATTACTCAATTTCATAGCCAAAACTGTCAATTGTCTTAGTTAAACGAGCTACGAAAGGCGATAACCTTGATCATTGATCCATAATTTTTAATAAATAGCCGAACGATGATCAAGGATGTTTTACACACCAAGATCATGCCATATTTCAGTCTCATGATCGGAAAAATGATCAAGTAAAGCTTTAAAAATATATTTGATCTCGGAAGCATATAAAATCAGGAGAAATTTACGGGGAACGTAGATTCAACAAGGGATTAGACGCTATTTTTACAATAATAAAAACTCGCTAATAGCTATAGATAGATAAAATTGAAATACAAAAGCTCTTCCATGATCATCTTTTCCATCGGACACATGATATAATCCGATTTCTTTACTGGAATTGTCATTTCAATTTTGGATTTTAGAGTAAACTACAGCATAATTTGGGCAAATAGAGTTCAAAAAACGATTACTTGATCATTGTTCTAGGGTGAAAATCTCAAAAAAAGAGACCCTCTTGAAGTCTTCTGTGGATAAGTCTGTGTGTAACCAATGATCAAATCATGATCATTGATTCGAATAGTTATTGATCATCGTTTCATCTCCTTGATGATCATGCTTTAGGGGCTTTGTTGATCATGCTTTCTCATACTTATTGATCATGCTTCTGTGCAGGCGTTGATCATTCTTCCTAATCTCAAAAAAATAAAAATATTACTTATCAATGACTTAAGTGCGTATTTAATGACCAGATCATAAGATCAGATAATCATATAGATCATAAAAATCAAAAAGATCAGTTAAAGAAAAAATAATAAAAAAATCTTTATTTATTGATCTTTTTCTATTAATCTCTTACGGAAAAATGATGCATCTACGGCCTTTGACAGATGAAAACCACCCAGAAGACTGATACTACAACCACGGAAAAGATATTGATCTTAGCTCCAAGATCCCACAAAGATGGGCATCTTTTTGCAATCCATTCGGCGATTGTTGATTGGCTTGGTCAATATCAACATTTTAAAGGTGTGACAAAAAGCATCATTGAATTGTTAAATCTAATTTCACTTCGAGGTTTATCAACGGTTGATGGCATGGTTTCAACAACAGAGCTTGTTGAAGCAACAGAAGGGCAGTTAACTCGTGCAGCCATTCAGCAACGGTTACGAGCAGCAGTTAATCTTGGTTTATTTACCCAGCAACCCGTGCGATTTGAAGAAGGGCTTGCAGGGAAAACAATGCTGCATCATTTTGTTAATCCAGCACATTTAATTTCACAGTTAGGTACTGGAAGTCTTATTTCTGAAACAAGTCAGGAAAAAGAAAAGAAAAAACGCTCGAAGGCTTTAGCTCAAACTCATGTTAACCGTCGTTTACTGACGGAACATGGTTTAGGTACTCCACCAAGCATGCCCGATGAGGCCGATCAAATTGTAGTTTCACCGACAAGTTGGGCTGGGATCATTGATCAAGCGTTAGCCCCTCCTCGAACAAAAAAGAGCTATCAAAAATCAATGGTAGCGATTAGTGGTACAAAAGCGATCATTGAAACTCGATCTTCAAAGTCGATCATGACGGTTGATGATCTGATGACACTATTTGCGCTGTTTACATTAACCGTGCAATACCATGATCATCATATCTCTGATTACGAACTTCAATCTCGAGTTATGGGGAATAAAACACCTGTTTATATTACCGATATTCTAGCGCTGCGCGGTAAAAAAGACAGTGGACCTGCGCGAGATTCTATTCGTGAAAGTATTGATCGTATTGAATTTACTGACTTTCAGTTACATGAATTAACCGGTCGTTGGTTAAGTGAAAATATGCCTGAAGGTTTCAAAAGTGATCGTTTTCGTTTTATTGCTCGTACGATCACAGCTTCTGAAGAAGCACCACAAGAAGGCGAAGATGGTGAGATCCGTATCAAACCTAATTTGTATATTATGGTTTGGGAACCGTCTTTTTTTGATGAATTATTAACCCGTGACTATTTCTTTTTATTCCCACCAGAGATATTGCGTCAGCATACACTTGTGTTTCAGTTGTATACGTTTTTCCGTAGTCGAATGTCGCGTAAAGGCACTGATACTATGCTTCTTAGTGAGTTAAATCAAAAGCTTGCAAGAAACATTGAGTGGAGACGTTTCTCTGTTGATTTAATTCGGGAATTGCGAAAATTAGCAAAAGATAAGATCTCTGAGTCTATTTTTGCCGTTAATTTATGGGGCTATCATTTAACGATCTCTCCAGAGGATCCGGATAAGCGCTATACCGATTACCAAATTGATATTAAATGTAATGCTGATGAAGTGATCCGTTTTTCTCGTGCAAAAACAATCAATGAAGGTAAGCGAAATATGGCACCTACCATGCCAAATCCGCTTCGAAATGAGATTATGCCAAGGCAACACCTTGATCAGCTTTCCGAAATTATTGATGGTGAATTTGAACCCATTCAGCGCAAAGAACATCGACCGAAAGGACGCCTTGGCCGTCGAATTAAGCTGCGTAAGCATTTGGTAGAAATTAATGCCGATGAATTAACGATTATTTTATCTAAATATACATCTCCAGAAGCTCTACAACGCAGTATAACGGCTCTGTCGGCTATGACTGGTCATCCCTCTAGTGCTATCACTGATGAGTGCCAGGGGTATTTAGAGAAGCTAGATTGGCTACGTGTCGGTGATGAAGTGGTATCTTATGAGACCTTAAGTAAAACAGTTGAATTATACAATAGTCAGCAAGATGCCCGACATTTGTCGATTGAACGTTTAATCTCTGGTCTAGCGGTTCGTCGTAAGGTATGTAAATTAGTTCATACTGGACATATTAATGATCAAGTCATGGCTGCATTAGATGATGTTGCAAAGGGTATATAAAATTTAGATTACTCGTCCGAAAAAGGATTCTCGTGGTAGAATCCTTTTTTCTTTTTTATCTTCTGATAACTATTTACCGAAATGATCTTTATAGAGGGTAGTATGTCGCGTTTAGATCGAATGCATGTCAGAAAAGGGTTATTGATAGTTGCATTATGTTTTAGCTCTAATATCTTTGCTGATGCGATAGATCGTCCACAGATAGATCGTAAAAAAGTTGGTTTAGTACTAAGTGGGGGAGGCGCAAAGGGCGCAGCTCACATTGGTGTTTTAGAAGTTTTGGAAGAGAACCGAATTCCTGTTGATGTCATTACTGGTACCAGTATGGGAGCCTATGTTGGTGGCATGTATGCAATGGGATTAACGGCTAAAGAGGTGAAAGATCGCACGTTAAATGCAAATTGGGATCAAGGTTACAATGATCGAGCAAAACGAAATGATCTAACATTACGTCGTAAACAGCAGAACGATGATTTTCAGCTACATACCGATCTAGGTTTAGATCTTAATGGGGAATTTAAAGCGAGACCCAGTGCTTTTCAAGGGCAGGGGATGGCCGTTTTACTGCGTAATTTAACCAATAACCTACCTGCTGTATCATCATTTGATCAATTACCAATACCTTATCGTAGCGTTGCAACCGATATTGCAAATGTTGCGCCTTATGTAATTAGTTCTGGTCATTTAGCAACAGCAATGCAAGCGTCTATGACGGTTCCCGGGGCCCTTAAGCCTGTAAAATTAAATGGCAAGCTATTGGTCGATGGTGGCGTTGTTAATAATATGCCTGTTGATATAGCCCAGAAACTGGGAGCAGATGTTATTATCGCGGTCGATTTGCGAGACAGTTTACTTCCTCAAAAAGATCTGGAAAGCGCACTTAATATCATCTCTCAGCTAACAACATACATGACGAATGCCAGTGCGGATCACCAAAAAAGTTTACTTCATCCTGGTGATATTTATATGCAACCCGATGTGAGTTTCATGCTTGCACCGGATTTCGATAAAATGGATCTAGCGTATCGCGCTGGCCGAAATATCGCGAATAAGATGTTGCCTGCTTTACTTAAATTTCAAGTTTCTCCTGCCCAATATGAACAATATTTAAAAGAAAAGCAGAACCGACGTAGTCAATTGGCGGCTCATAGTGCCTATTATATTGATACGATCGATATTGATAACCATACCCGTTTATCTGACACGGCATTACTGGCTTTATTAGATTTGAAAACGAAACGTATCATTTCTAATGAAGAGCTTGAAGAAGCGGTTAACCGCCTACAGTCTCAAGATATTTTTGCTAAAGTCGGTTACGAAATTGAACACCGATCGGGTAAAAACGTGTTAGTGATGAAAGTAGATGAAAAGCCTTGGGGACCGGGGTATCTTAATTTTAAATTAACCTTTGAAGATGATTTTTCTGAACGTTCAGATTTTACCTTTGGGGCACAATATATTTATACCGATGTGACCGATAAAGGTGGTGAATGGACGGTGGAAGCACAGCTTGGTAGCTGGAAAAAGGTGAATACAGAACTCTATTTGCCTTTTGATTATGACCAAAAATTCTTTAGTGCTTTTGGAGCGAGTTGGAACAATGAAATTCGTCAATTTAGCAATATTGATGCTGATGCCTCATCCTTAAATCTTCGTGCTGAATATGCAAACTATACTGGTTTTGCGGAACTTGGTTGGAATGTTCGCCCTTGGGCTGTCTTTAATATGGGTTATCGAATTCAAGATGGTAAAATTCGTCTACTTGTTAATGGTACGAAAGAAGATTACCGAACCTATGGCCCATACTGGAGCTTTACCTATGATGACTTGGATAATTTTTATTTCCCATCAAAAGGAACCTATTTCTCCTCTGAGTTTGGCCTTATCGACGCAAAAACAGCATTCTTAGGTGAAAGTGAATCTGGTTATGGCTCATACTATGACGTTTCATTAATTCAACCATGGAATTTAGGTCGTCATTCAGTTGTTAGCATCTTAAAGAGTGGTGGTTCTGATTCTGAAGAAATCTTACCGATTAATGTTCAAGATCTCGGTGGTCTATTTAATTTATCAGGTTATCACCGCTATGAGTTAAATGGTCGTTACAGTGCTTTTGCTGGCTTAGTGTACCGCTACCGTTTATTTGATAATGATTTTGGTGCTTTCTCATCTCCGGTATATCTCGGCGGTTCTATTGAACGTGGTGGTGTATGGAACCATATGTCTGATATGAGCTGGAATAGTGCTATCAGTGCAGGAAGTGTATTTATTGCCATCGATTCATTTTTAGGGCCTGTGTACTTTGGTTATGGCCAATCATCTCACGGTGATAATTCCATTTATCTATCTGTTGGCGGCGGTATTCAAAACTAAGAGACATATTTTGACATTGGCATGACAAAATATTGACGGATTGAGCTATTATTTATCTCGGATATAACCTTTGTCCCTTTCGATGAGTGTATTGTGGCGTTACTAAGGATAGTAATAAGACAGTAGCTAAACTCTCGAAAAGCAATATATGAGTTTTTGGCGAGCCTTCGACCGGCTCGCTTTTTTTTACCCAAAATTTGATTTAGCCTTCTAACTTTGAATATCCATCCCAATACGTTGGCGATATTGCTCTGGTGTACTTCCTGAATGTTTTTTGAATAATGTAATAAAAGGAGAGGCTTGGTGATAACCTAAAGTTAGAGCAACTTCTTTTACTGTCATTCCTTTGCGCAATAAGTGCAGTGAGTAGATATATTTTCTTCTCTGTCGCCACTCTGTAAAACTCATTCCTAACTTATCTTGGCAGTGTCTTGCTAATGTTCTCTCTGTTGTATGAAGCTCGCTTGCCCATTGTGCTAATGATTTAGCGTTTGTCGGATTCTTTTCTAACTCGACCAAAATAGGATTTAACAACTTATCATCGCTGGTTGGTAAAAACTGTTGATGTATAGGGCATTGTAAAACCTGATCGAGAAGTACTTTAACCAGTCGTTCGTCTTCTGGGGTTTGAGGATAGATCAGCTTTCGCCGACGGAAGTCATTTACAATCGCCTCAATAATGGGAGAGATTTCTAAAAGACAGGGATAACTCGGTAACGTCGATGCTAAAGGCGCAATAATATTCATCGAGCAATAATCTAAACTGCGACGAATGTAACTCTCATGAGTGACAGTTGGTGGTACCCAAACCGCATACTGAGGAGGAGAGAGAAAGCGTTTGTTTTGGGTTTTCAACTCCATTATACCGCCACTGATTAATTGTAACTGTCCCCATGAATGCCAATGCGGAATGGTTCCTGTATTTGGCAAAAAGACTTCATGACCGAAAAATATTTCAGCTGGAGGGTTGTTATCATCAAAAATTGGGCGATAGACATTTTTCATATGTAGATCATCTATATGACTCTTTTCTCTGCGTAAAGATACGGGCTTCGAGATAAGAGTTCAATCAATACCCTGACAAATCTGTACATAGAAAGGATAGATATGGCTGAATTGACTTGGCATTGTTGCAGTTGGAAAACTAGATTGGAAACAGAATGATGAAATTATGGCGTATTCCTGTATTGCTCGTTGCTCTTTTGGGCACAAGTTTATCTGTAATGGCAAAAGATACTCCTCCAATATTGTATAAAGGCGTGTACACCGTTGGTTTTGAAGTGAATGCTTTTACACCATGCAATGGTACTAAAGATTATTGGTTATACTCAGAGAATGATGCTTTAGCTGATATTGACGCAGATTTATTGGATCAAATTGCAAATGGTAAGGGCGATGAGCCGTATTTAAGTGTGTATCTTGAGTTTGACGGTGTGAATGAAGGTAAATCTGATGGTGATGGTTTTGACGGCGAATATGATGGTGTCATTAATGCTTACAAAGTGCGTTTAAGCAGTAAAGCGATACCCAACAACTGTAAGATCCACTCTCACTAAATAATGATCGTAAAGTCTTTTTGATATAGAACTCTGGATATAGTGTTCATCTCAAAGTTCACCCAAGTAAACGATAATGGTATTATTCGCGTCTGTTTACCCCGTGATCCTTGGATGAAGAATGAATTTTGACCGCTTAGTCTGTTTTGACCTCGAAATGTGCTGCTGGAATGATGGACGAAGACCAAGAACTGGTGAAATTATCGAAATTGGAGTCGCGGAACTGGATTTAAATACTGGGGAGATTGTTCGTCGAGCTCAACATTATGTGCTGCCCGAACACGATCAAGTTTCTCCGTTTTGTACCGAACTCACAGGCATCAAACCTGAGCAAGTTGAAAAGAATGGTAAGCCTTTAGCTGTTATTCTGCGTTCAATTGAGCAAAAATTTGGTGGCCGACATAAAATTTATGCCGCTTGGGGCCAAGATGACTTAATTCTTAAACGAGAATGTGAAGCTAAAGGTCTTAAGGTTCCATTTCGTGAATACCTAAATTTAGCTACTTTGTTTAAGTTACAACGCCATGTTGAGAATAAGCGATTAGGTCATCGAGCTGCAATGGATGTTGCAGGTCTTGAGTGGGAAGGTCGTCAGCATTCTGGTTATGTCGATGCGTACAATCTAGCGCGATTGGCAAGAACCATGTTTTGTGACGTTAATTCTTAATTAATTTAAGCGGAGCAAGTGCTTCGCTTTTTTGCATTTATCGCCAATACCATTCTTTTTCTGATTATGTCTGATAAATAACTCAACATGTCCGATTACGAATATGTGTTCGGTAAATGACGTGACACAATAGCCTTATTGAGACTTGTATATTCGAGTAGTCTCCTGCAAATTCTGCATTAAGGCGTGTTATGTTCTACCTATTTCCCCTGTTAACCGTTACGATCTGGGCCATAAATGCCATCGTAAATAAACTTTCATTTAGTGTTATTGATCCTGGTGCGATCTCTTTTTATCGCTGGTTTTTTGCCATGGTGACGTTAACACCTTTTGTCGCAATTGGTGCTTGGCGCAAGCGTCATATTATTAAGCCCTATCTATCCAAATTAGCGTTTTTAGCTCTACTTGGTATGGTATTAAACCAATCTCTTGGTTATTTTGCAGCAGCTACCACTTCTGCAACTAATATGGCTTTAATTATCTCATTGGTGCCGCTTATCAGCATGTTTTTAAGTGTCCCTTTACTCGGCCAACGATTAGCTCCAATGGCGTTAGTCGGGGCTGTTCTGTCCCTAGCTGGCCTCATCTTTATGTTAGGGCATGGTGATATTTCTTATTTATTAGCACAAGGGATCACTCAAGGAGATGGCTTATTACTGATTGCCGCGTTTGTATATGCTCTTTATAGCGTGTTACTGAAACGTTGGAAAATGCCGATAAGCAATTGGCAGTCTGTGTATGTTCAGACATTATTTGCGGTGATCATGCTAACTCCTCTTTTGATTACAAGTCATCGTTCGGGTATTACCGCCGATTCTTTACCACTTATTATGTATGCTGCTATCCCGGCTTCGGTGATTGCACCATGGTGCTGGCTACAAGCTATTGAACGATTAGGTGCTGATCGTACGGCGATGTTTATGAATTTAATGCCTGTAATTGCTGCAATTGTTGCCAGTATTGTTCTGCACGAGCAACTGGCTTATTACCACTATATTGGAGGAATGATGGTGTTGGCAGGTGTTGCATTAGCACAGCGAAAACCCAAACAGCCACCAGCAAAAGATATGGCAATTGCTTAATTGATTTAGTAATGAGAAAAAACGGCTTGATAATAAGCCGTTTTTTTATGCTTTTTTCTTTTAGTTATTGTTTTGATCTTTGGTCGATTGATTGAAGAGAGCTAAATAGTTGATTGTCTTGATTATGACTGGCACCATTACCCAACAAAAGACATTAGATAGATAAAGGTAAGCTATGGATCTCAATACCGTTGCGATTTTTGCACAAGTTGTCGAATGTGGCAGTTTTACCCAGGCAGCAGAGGCTCTAGAGTTAACCAAATCTACAGTGAGTCGAAAAGTTGCTGAATTAGAAAGCCACTTAGGGGTTAGGTTATTAACGCGATCAACGCGACATATTACTCTAACTCAAGAAGGGGAGCTGTTTTATCAATCTTGCGCTCAGATGATGGACATCATTTCACAAGCCGAATTGGAAGTGACTGCAAATCAGGATCAAGTCCGTGGAAGGATTAATATTGCGATGCCGGTAGAAGTAGGACAACAGGTCTTAATTCCGTATATCAATGAATATCTGCGTCAATATCCAAATGTGGTTATCCATCTTGATCTAACCAATAAACCTGTTGAGCTAATCAGTGAAGGTATTGATCTTTACGTTCAAATTGGGCCAATTGAAGATTCAAGTCTTATTGCTCGTCAATTTCACTCTTCGCATCGTATTTTGGTTGCTAGCCCTGAATATTTGAAACAATATGGTGAGATTAACGCTCCGACTGATTTAAAAGATCCTCATTACCAGATTCGAATTGATAATGCCGCAAGGGTGAACTCAGCTTGGCAAATATCACAAAATGAGCAAGAGTTTCATATCGAACTTCCTCATCGTATTCAGGTTAATACTATTTCAGCTGCAGCTGATGCGTGTGTTGATAGTTTGGGTATTGCTCTATTGCCTGAGTTTATTTGTCTTCCTCACCTTGAAACTGGGCGACTTGTTCATTTATTGCCAGAGTGGAAAATGCCGGAAGTTCCAATCAGTTTGGTTTACTCTCAGCGAAATTTAATGCCAAAGAGATTGCGGCTATTGATTGATTTTTTGATGTCTAAAATGGAAGAGCGTCATAAGCTAGGTTCTCGCTAATAAGATAAAGATTTGGATAGTAAAAGGGCTATGATCGATTTTTCGACCATAGCCCTTTTTCGTATCTTTTACTGTCAAATTACATAAAAGCAAGTAGTGGAGAAATACAAAGCAAGATACCAGTAATAATAATTAGATTGGTCGCTACACCTTTGTATTTATGTAAGCTAGGCACTTTATATACCAAGTATGCTGGGATCAAACAGCCAACTAAACCAAAGATCGGACTACAGATAGAAGTGAACGACAAGATTGGTGCATTAAGTGCAACCGCAGACCATGCCAGCAAAATAATAAATACGGTTACCAATTTATTAACCAATTGACGGTTAATTTGGGACTCTTCAAATTTTCGTAGCAGCAGATTCATTGCTAAACCACGACATGCTTCTTGGAACGCAAGGAATACTCCAAAGAAGGAGGTTACGACCGCAAAGATATTGATAACAATTCCGGTAATTGTCGCCCAACTTCCAGGAAAGTAATGAGCAATAATGGCAAGAGCAGAGATATTTTGTTGCATAGCTTCATGAGCTTGCTCTTGATTTATTGCAAAGGTAAACGATATTGCGAAGAAGAACACGACAACAAATAAGATAGAAAATGCGATAGTCATGGCACGAGAGGCTTTATAACGTGCAACTTCAATCGATTTTTCATGGGAGCGGTATGAGATCACCATTGGGCTAAGTGATTGGATAAATAGGATCGAGGTTAGCGTAAACGGTAAGGTAATGATCGCATCCTTGATCATTGTTCCCATATTTCCCATTGCTGGAATATTATTGAAATCCCAGCGAGAAATAAGCAGTACTCCCATAACACCAACCAAAGTTAATACCGTTACTGCCATAAATCCTGACAGTTTAAACAGCAACTTTTCACCTTTAGAACCGATAAAGGCCAAAATACAGATAAGTGCTAAGCCATAAAAAGCATTTTGGTTTAAATGGCCTTCGGTAATGCCAAAGGTATGCAGATAAGATGAGCTATCATTGGTAACGGCAAGTGAATATACCAGTACCCAAATAACTAACATCAAAAAATAGAGAATACCAAGAGCTACACCCCAGTTTTTGCCTAAGTAGCCAGAAATAACGCCAGGGTAATCTGTACATTCTTTTGATTCTGCTAACGTATTAATAAATAGCTTTTGGAAGAGATACATTGCTGGGTAGCCAATGATCGAAGAGAGTAGAAAGACCCAAAGTCCCATCACGCCAACTTGCACAGGAAGGAAAACAATACCGGCACCAATTGCCATGCCGATACTCATTACAATCCATCCAATATCAACGCTGTCAAATTTTATCGCTTGCTTCCACTCTTGCTCTGACATATTGGCTCTAATGTGGGGTGAGACTTTGGTATTGCACGCAGATTTTACTGCTGGGGTGATATCACTCATAGTGGTTTCCATTTAGTAGGGTTGTTATTTTTATTTTAGATACAGAGCATCAATTCTCTTCAAGATGAGCATACGCAGATATGAAGAGAATTATTTTGCAAAAAAACGCATGTAACTAGCATAAAAAGAAATCCATTCTCTGCCATTGGGTTAAGCATAAAATGAATTTTCACCCTTGATTTTGATCAGTTTAAATGATCTTTTTTGTGTCTAATAGTTTGAATTACTTCAATATTTTTATATTTATTTGGCTCTGTAATGGCCTTGTGTTTTCATCTGTTACTGAGAGATAAATCGCAAGTTTAGTCATTTTTTCTAAAATAAGCTGTTAGGTGGAGACTTATTCTAAAAAGGGAACAATCTTGAGTAATTTTATCTGGTATTACAGATTGGATAGGATTATCTCGCTAGAGAATATAATTAGAAATAACTAAAGGTTATAAGTTATCACTAATGCTTATTAAGAAGGGAATAAATAGAATTAAAAATCAATTGAGAGGTAAGGATAAACCCATTGCATTTACACAATGGGCTTAGTTGTACGGAGAGTAAATGATGATCCGAAGTGGTATTACGACTTGTTCACCATGATATCTAGAATTTGCACATCGGTTTGAGTCATTGCGCCATTGGCTAGAGCGGATAAGTTGCGAATAGATGTATCTACATCATCTGCCACAATACCTTCGTTACCTGTTACACGAATACCATCAAGGGCCATTAATGCGGCTTTAACGGCAGCGCTAGCAGAAGATGAAACTTTCATTGCACAACTGGTTTTTGCACCATCACAAATAATACCGGCAATATCCCCAATCATGCTGCAAATAGCAGAGCTGATTTGTGGAAAGTTACCACCCAGTAACCAAGTCATCCCCGCTACCGCTCCCATTGAAGCTGTTGTTGCTCCACAAAGTGCTGAGAGCTTATTTTGATGACTTTTAATATAAATGGCCATTAAATGGGAAAGCATAAGAGCTCGAATTTGTTGCTCTTTATTGGCTTTAATAAAATCGGCCACAGCAACAACTGGCATTGTGGCTGCAATCCCCTGGTTACCAGAACCTGAGTTACTCATTGCAGGCTTCATAGCTCCATCCATTCGCGCATCAGATGCAGCAGAGGTTCGGCAGAGTACCTCAGTTAAAAGACCGCCAGATAAGAGTCCACGGTCGACATTACGCTGGAATGTAGCACCAATTTGTAAGCCGTATTTACCTGTTAGGCCTTCAATAGATAATGCGTCATTAAGCTCATAAGCTTGTTCAATAAAACGAATATCTTCAAGAGGGGCATTCATTGCAAAATCATAGATATCTTCTGCAATGGCTTCTATAAATGGATTTTCAGCGGCGCTCGCTTTTTGTGCTGATGCATCTTTTTGTGCCGTAAACGTCGTGATGCCGTCTTCTTCAATTGCAATTACTTGTGTGTGACTATCGGCAATGGTAACACTAACAAAATGCTCTCCGCTGTATAACGTTGCTTTGGCATAAAGAATATTGGTAACATCGGCAACGGTTACTGCAACATTACCATTATCAATAAGCGCTTTACCTAACTTAACGTCTTGCTCGGTGATATTTTTTAATACTTCAAGTTGTGCTTGTGAATCACCTGCGATAGCTCCAACTGCAGCAGCAATGGGTAAGCCAACCATACCTGTTCCTGGTACTCCAACACCCATTCCGTTTTTCATTAGGTTTGGTGATACTTGAGCACGAATTGCATCTATCTGAGTAACTCCTCGTTGCTTTAGTTTCTCCATCGCAATGGCAGCAGCAAGAGCAACTGAGACTGGCTCGGTACAGCCAAGAGCTGGAACCACATCGCGTTTAACAACAGAAATAAACCCATTCCATAGATGCTTTTTCATTATATTCACCTTAAATCCACTGCTAGAGATACAGAGCTTGTTAGCGATATAGAAGAAATAAAGTGCTCTGTATGATTTTGGATTATATTAACGCTAGAAATGAAGAAATGTTTTCCCTTTTTATCCTCATTTTTTATTGATATATAGAAATGTTTTCTATGATTGTTGCTGTGAATAGGTTGTTTGTTGACTGGATCACATAATTAATAGAATTTAAATTGTTAATTATCTGTAAGCTTTAAACGTAAATTTCACATATTTTCTTAATCTGTAGCAATCGTTTTCGTTTGCAATTAATTGTCTGCTGTTTTCTTCACCAAATACCAATGAGATCATCATCAAATTTTTGCTTTTTGTGTTAAAGCTTCTTAAAATCGCGGCAAAAATTAAAAAGCCAAACGTTTGCGTTGCGTTTTTTTACTTCCTTTAAGCCTGACGACAATCATGAAGGATAACTCTCATGTCAGATAATCGCTCCATTGCTTCTCATGCAACTGGTCATACTGGGTTAGATCGTTTTTTTCAAATCTCTGAACGTGGTAGCTCCGTGCGCCAAGAAGTCGTTGCTGGATTAACGACATTTTTAGCAATGGTATATTCTGTTATCGTTGTTCCAAGCATGTTAGGTGCGGCAGGTTTTAACCAAGGTGCTGTATTTATTGCAACGTGTTTAGTTGCGGCCTTTGGTTCTTTACTTATGGGTCTTTGGGCTAATCTTCCGATGGCTATTGGGTGTGCCATTTCTTTAACTGCTTTTACCGCATTTAGTTTAGTGCTAGGGCAAGGGATCAGTATTCCTGTTGCGTTGGGTGCCGTATTTTTAATGGGTTTAATCTTTACTGCGATTACCGTAACAGGGGTACGGAAGTGGATTTTATCTAATATGCCTTTTGGAATTGCTCATGGTACAGGCATTGGTATTGGTCTATTTCTATTGTTAATTGCAGCCAATGGTGTTGGTTTAGTAGTTAAAAACCCTCATGAAGGTCTCCCTGTTGCAATGGGGGATTTCACTTCTCTACCTGTACTTATGTCTCTTATTGGTTTAGCTGCGATATTTGGTCTTGAAAAACGTCGCGTTCCTGGTGGTATTTTATTAGTTATTATTGCTATTTCTGTTTTTGGTTTAATTTTCGACCCGAAAGTAACATTCCATGGCTTCTTTGCAATGCCAACTTTTGGCAGTGAAGGGGAATCTTTGCTTGGCACTATGGACATTATGGGGGCACTAAACCCAGTTGTTTTGCCAAGTGTTCTAGCCCTTGTGATGACGGCTATTTTTGATGCTACAGGTACGATTCGTGCTGTTGCAGGACAGGCTAATTTGCTCAATGAACGTGGTCATATTATTAGTGGTGGTAAAGCTCTTACTGCAGACTCAGTAAGCAGTATTTTTGCTGGTTTTGTTGGTGGTGCTCCTGCTGCTGTTTATATTGAATCAGCCGCTGGAACTGCAGCTGGTGGTAAAACTGGCTTAACAGCAACCGTTGTTGGTGCTCTGTTTCTACTTATGCTATTTCTCTCTCCATTAAGTTACTTAGTTCCTGCTTACGCGACCGCACCAGCTCTTATGTATGTCGGTCTACTTATGCTCAGTAATGTTAGCAAATTAAATATGGACGATCTGGTTGATGGTCTTTCAGGATTACTGTGTGCTGTCTTTATTGTATTAACTAGCAATATTGTTACAGGCATCATGTTAGGTTTTGCCGCACTTGTTATTGGACGCGTCATTTCTGGTGAGTGGCGTCGCCTTAACATCGGAACTGTACTGATTGCGATTGTTCTTGTTGCTTTTTATGCTGGTGGTTGGGCTATTTAAGATTTAATCATTAGAACGTTATAAAAGCCCTTGAGTTAGTATGATCTCAAGGGTTTTTTTGTGATTAAGAAATATTTTTTTACATGCCAATAAAACATTGTTTTTGACGATGAGATAAAAACATGTAATATCGTCGCCAATATTGATACATGGTGATGTGAAACATGAAACTAAAATTATTAAGTGCGTTACTGGCCTCTGTTGTCGCATACTCAGCTAATGCGTGTACAGGTATCTCTCTTTCATCTACTAACCACGATTATGTTCAAGCTCGTACTATTGAGTGGGGCGAAAGCGATCTAAATAGCAAGCTGGTTGTTTCTCCTCGAGAGCATTCGTATACCTCTATCTTACCAGATCAAAAGAAAGGCTTAACTTGGCAGAGCAAATATGGTTTTGCTGGTATCTCAGTAAGTGATGACCGTTTTATTGCCGAAGGGGTAAACGAAGAAGGCTTAACCGCAGGATTATTCTATTTTAAGAATTACGGCTCTTTAGCTAAGTACGATCCAAACTCTGTTGCGAATAATATTACAGATATGGATTTTGTTCGTTGGATGTTAAGTCAATTTAAAACGGTAGCAGAAGTCGAGCAGGCGCTTAATCAGATTAAGATTGTTCCTGTTTATATGGATGCAAAAGGTAATCCATCACCAACTGCCCACTGGCGTGTTTCTGATAAGCAAGGTAACAGCATCGTGATTGAGATTATGGATCATGGGCAGATCCATATTCATAAAAATACCGCTAAAGTCCTGACTAATGCTCCTGACTATAATTGGCAGGTAACAAATTTAAATAACTACATAAATTTACATCCGGGAGTGAGTCAGGCTCAGCAGATTAATGGCGTTAATGCTTTCTCATTTGGCGTTGGCTCTGGTGCTTTAGGCTTACCTGGCGATATTACACCACCGTCACGATTTGTTCGTGCGGCATTTTATGTAAACTCGGCACCTGTTATGAAAACGGGTGATGAAGCTGTTTCTCAAGCATTTCATATTTTAAATAACTTCGATATTCCAATCGGCAGTGAGTTTAATGCAAAGGAATACATCCCAGCAGATTTACCAAGTGCGACACAATGGACATCAGTTATCGATCAGACTCGTGGGTTGTTGTTCTACAAAACTATGCGTGATAGCACCATCAAGAAGGTAGATTTAAGTAAGCTAAGCTTTACTGGTAAGAAAGAAGAAGTTCGTCCTTTAGATAATGGTAAGTTTTCGGTTGAAGACGTGACGCCATCTCTTTAAGTAAAGTACGTCATTGTTAAGTTAGAAGCACAGTATTTTTTAAGGTACTGTGCTTTTTTTGTGTTTTATATCCCTATCTAGATACTATTTTGGTGTAGAGCTAATACTCTATATATTTGCAATGTATTATTTCCAATAATGAAAGGATTTAATTCGGTGAATATTCCTAGCTTGCTTTTTATGTTTATTTTTTGATTTGTTGTTTGATGAGTTATGAATGACTTTAAGTTGATGCTTGATTATTCATAAGCTTAGAAAAATAGAATTATTTATATCTTTTCATTTTTATTATTATTTTTAATAGTCGTCCAAAGCTCAATCGTATTACATGCAATTTAGGACAATACGACTTTTACATTATACGAATCTAACGTTGCAACTATGTCGCTAATAATTTTTAAATCTTCTGGTATGTTTAGTATCGAAGTCGCCACAAGAATACTGACATGCTTCATTATCATAAGTACAGAGACATCTAGGAGCGTAATATGAAAGTTGTTATTGAGTTTACAGAAACCGGTAAATATCGTGATCAAGCATGGGAAGGTTCATTTCTTTGCTCAAAAGGTCAACTACACGCAGTAACACCTTCTTATGCCGCGCAGTTAATCCAACAGCGCAAAGCGGTTGTCTGTATGGATAAAGATGGTGAGATCCGAATTGAGAAATAATGTAATTTCTTAATTTAGTACAGAATTAGAATTAACTAAGTTATGTATCACAATGGATGTGCTCATTCTCTACATAACTTAGTTTCCTAAATGAAACCTTTTTTATTCACAGTTTTTTTCATTTTGGGAAGATTACAAGTATTGCTTATAGATACTTGGGTTAAGCGGGGAAAGCCGGATGCTTTCCCTATTTTTTTATCTTTCATTTATAAAGCATAATACTGTTTGCTAACGCTATTTTACATTCATCAAGCCATTGATAACGTTTAGTATAGAGTTTTCGCTTGGTTCTATTTAGTTGATCTACATCTTTTCGTTCTGGTTGAGTGGGTAGCTGATAGGTATACTTATCAATACGCTTACCATGGTATTCCTGCCATAGCTTATCGTAATCAAAACTCACTGCATTTCGTTTCGAACCTATATAACGCAACGCTTGATAAATATGGCCTTGGTTAGATATGGCACATATGTTCTCTATCTCAAAGAGCTGTGCAAACATCATTACGATTTCAACCATTAAGGCTTTGGTTCGCAGGCCATGTAATGCTTTGGTAAGACTTTTTATCGTTTCATTTCGATTATAGATACTCTCCGTAGGCCCTTGTAGAGAACCAATGTAAAGAGTATTTTCAGTTGTTGATATCGTAAAGCTGATTGAATAAAGCCGTTGACCGTATTCATCGATAAGTTGGAGCCCTAGCGATCCTTCTCTGCGTTCGCCTGAGTTGAGATTAATACTGTAGGATCTTTTGTCTTTATCTTGAAACTGATATAACACGATGCCTCTATTTTTATAGATAGCATCTATATGATAAGGAAAATGTTTAAGCATAAAAGTGAAATGCTCAACAATAAGTTGGGTTCTTCTTGCTTGTGACCATCCAAGATTGCCATAGGGCTTTAAAGGCTTTTCGAGAAGACAAGGAAATTGCGTTTTTAATGGTGCTAGCAGAGGTGTGGTCAACAAATCTAGCATGGTTTGAACCGTTTTTGGCGAGGTTAAGCACCAAAAAACAAAGCGAGCATTTTTACGTATTTTTTGAATCCCTGCTGTATGTGGATACACTAAGTTTGCAAGGCTAATTGCTTGCTGTAGCCGACTATTGTTATCTTGGGATGGTAAAGTAGTGCTCACTGGATATCCTTGGCTATTTACGATAGAACATCCCATCTTAAAAAAATGACTTTCAAAGTTCTGTCTTATTGATGTAAGCAATTGTCATTGTTGTATTTGTTAATATTCTATATTTGTGATCTTTATCAACTGAAAGATTGAAATAAATAATAAAAAATATATTTATTAAAACCTTTCGATGGTGATTAATATCATTATTTTTCTTATTGATTTCACTGGATAGGTGTAAATATATTCTTTTTTAGCGGTTTTCACTTTCACTACAATGAAAGGTTTTATTCCAAAATTAAATAGAACAATGATTGTGATCAGGATTTCATTTTTAATTTTATTTAAGTGCTGAAATGAATTTATAAGATTACTTATCTTTATTAAGTTTCTAACTAAAATTTTGGAGTTAGATATGACCAGCACGGAACGCAGACAAAAAATAATGCAAGCAATACGAGAACATGGTTCTGGTAAAGTAGATGACTTTGCATCTGAATTTAATGTATCAACGGTTACCATTCGACATGATTTAAATTTACTCGAAAAACAAGGATGTATTTTTCGTTGTTATGGTGGTGCAACCTTAAATCCGCACTTTGCATTTGAATTACCGCTATATCATAAAAGACAAGTTAATCGTTCTATTAAAGATCTAATTGCTTCTACGGCTGCGAATCTGATTCATGATGGTGATACTGTTATTTTAGATTCTGGTTCAACCATTGCTAGAATGACTCCATATTTAGCCAACAAAAAACAGTTGGTTATTATGACAAATTCTCTTAATACTGCTTACTCAATTAAGTGGTTATGAAAATATCGATCTTCATGTTGTAGGTGGGCAGTTACGCCGATCTTCATGTTCTTTAATTGGACATCAAGGGGAGGACCAAATTCTTGGCCATCGCTTTGATAAGTTATTTTTAGGCGTCGATGGATTTGATTTAACTGCTGGGATCACAACTCCAGATGCAAATGAAGCTTGTATTAATCGAGCAATGTGCTCAGTTGCTAATGAGATAATTGCTGTTGCAGACTCTTCTAAATTTGGTCGTAAGAGTTTTTGTATGATAAGAGAAAGTCATCAAATTAATACATTAATAACTGATAGTAATATTTCTCATCATTATCATGACAAGCTATTAAGCCTAGGTGTTGAAGTTATTATTGCTGATAATAAACAGCATTAATTTTATTTTTTTAGGGAATTATTTAATAAAAAAACAGATGGATTTATATCATTGATAAAAAGGAATGTGTTATGCCTAATATTGTATTAAGTCGTATAGATGAACGTTTAGTGCATGGTCAAGTCGGGGTGCAATGGGTTGGTTTTGCTAATGCAAATATTGTTATTGTTGCCAATGATGAAGTTGCCCAAGATGAAATGCAACAGAATTTAATGGAAATGGTACTTGCAGATGGTATTGCAATTCGTTTTTGGTCAATACAAAAAACAATCGAGACAATTCATAAAGCAGCAGATCGACAAAAAATATTACTTGTATGTAAAACACCACAAGATTTTCGTTTATTAGTTGAAGGTGGGGTTCCGATTGAAAGGATCAATGTTGGTAATATGCACTATAGCGACGGTAAGAATCAAATAGCGAAAACCGTTTCTGTTGATCTAAATGATATAGAACAATTTAAACGATTAAAGGAATTAGGAGTCACTTGTTATGTACAAGGTGTTCCTACTGAAAGTGCAACAGATCTATTCACTTTGTTGTAATTGAATAAGGGATGTCATTATGGAAATTAGTTTTATACAAGCAGTAATGCTAGGGGTGCTTGCCTTTTTTGCTGGCTTAGATCTTTTTAACGGTTTAACGCATTTTCATCGCCCAGTCGTATTAGGCCCATTAGTTGGCTTGATATTAGGGGACTTGCCTACTGGTATTTTAGTTGGCGGTACCTTAGAACTTATTTGGATGGGATTAGCGCCGTTAGCAGGAGCCCAACCACCGAATGTGATAATCGGGACTATTGTTGGTACTTCATTTGCTATTACAACAAAAGTGGAACCCAATGTGGCTGTCGGAGTTGCCGTTCCTTTTGCCGTCGCGGTGCAAATGGGCATTACTCTGTTGTTTTCTGCTATGTCAGCCGTGATGTCTAAGTG
Source organism: Photobacterium damselae (assembly GCF_003026815.1). Classification (GTDB taxonomy): domain Bacteria; phylum Pseudomonadota; class Gammaproteobacteria; order Enterobacterales; family Vibrionaceae; genus Photobacterium; species Photobacterium damselae. The sequence continues at coordinate 117,134 of NZ_PYOG01000011.1, forward strand.
TGATCAATTTGCTCAGAATGCCGATGATAAAGGTATAGAAAAAGTCAATTATATGGCATTGGCTGTATTGGGAACATTCTATTTCTTATGTGCTTTTCTACCTATTTATTTAGGTGCAGAACATGCTGAAAATATTGTAAACGCAATGCCAAAAGAGTTAATTGATGGTCTTGGCGTTGCCGGTGGAATTATGCCTGCTATTGGTTTTGCTGTGCTAATGAAGATCATGATGAAAAATGTCTACATTCCTTATTTCATTTTAGGTTTTGTTGCTGCAGCGTGGCTTCAATTACCTATATTGGCGATAGCAACAGCTGCAACGGCGATGGCTGTCATTGATTTTATGCGCAAATCTGAACCCACTCCGATGACAACGGCTCCTGCACAAGAGGATTATGAAGATGGAATCTAATATCACTCATGACATGAAGTTAAATCAGTACAATTCTGAAGTACAACCAGCCCCTGGCATTGCCGCTGATGAATATGAAAATAAAGAGATTGGCGCAGAACTAACAAAAGCAGATATTAATCGCATGGCTTGGCGTTCTTTATTATTACAAGCATCTTTTAACTATGAGCGTATGCAAGCATCTGGTTGGCTATATGGTTTGCTTCCTGCTTTAAAAAAAATTCACACAAATAAAGCTGACTTGAGTAAAGCTATGCAGGGGCATATGGGCTTTTTTAATACTCACCCATTTCTAGTGACTTTTGTTATGGGAATTATTCTTGCTATGGAACGCTCAAAGCAGAATATCAACAGTATTCAAAGTACTAAAATTGCTGTTGGTGCTCCGATGGGAGGCATTGGCGATGCGATGTTTTGGCTAACGTTATTACCAATTTGTGGCGGTATAGGTGCCGATCTTGCACTGCAAGGTTCTATTATGGGCGCAGTTTTTTTCTTTGTTCTGTTTAATATAGTGCATTTTGGTTTACGTTTTGGATTAGCACATTACGCTTATCGTATGGGAGTTTCGGCAATTCCTATGATTAAGGCCAATACTAAAAAGGTTGGGCATGCCGCATCAATTGTCGGTATGACAGTTATTGGTGCTTTGGTGGCAACGTATGTTCGTCTTTCTACTACCGCAGAGATCACCGCAGGGGATGCAGTTGTTAAACTTCAAGCTGATGTAATTGATAAATTAATGCCAGCGTTTTTACCTTTAACCTACACCTTATGTATGTATGCGCTCGTTAAGCGAGGATGGAGTCCTCTTAAACTTATTGCAATAACTATGACACTTGGAATTGTGGGCCGTTTCATGGGATTTTTATAATTGACTGATTAAAGTAAGGAGTGAGATCGAACTGATAACAGCTCCTTACTTGCCAAGGATATAAACGATGATTGGGATAATTATTACTGGGCATGGGCAGTTTGCATCGGGCCTGGAACAAGCACTAATTCAAGTCATTGGCAGCCAGCCACAGTGTGTAGCTGTCGATTTTCCTGTTGCAATGACAACTGAGCAATTAACGCAGCAATTGATGCATGCGATAGTAGAAGTTGATAGTGGGGATGGCGTTATTTTTATGACAGATCTATTAGGTGGAACGCCATTTAGAGTTGCTTCGTTGTTATGTCAGGAAAAGACGGTTGCAGAAGTGTTGACAGGAACCAATATGCAAATGGCTGCTGAAATGTTACTTGAGCGTGATGTTATTGGTTTTAACGAATTTACTGAGCAAGCTTTGGCGGCAGGACGCCGTGGGATCACCTGTTTAACGTTACAACTGAATACTCATCATCAAGTTGAGTCAGTGGAAGATGGGATTTAAATTCTGTTATACATAGGCTAAATGAGAGTGGAGAAGCGCCTAATAATTGGTTATCTAAGTTTGGAGGCAGCGCTTGGCAGTGGGATGAGTCCTCGGAACAATATTATTTACATCTGTTTGCGAAAGAGCAGGCAGATCTTAATTGGGAAAATCCGCAAGTTAGGGAAGAAGTTAAGAAAATCATAAGCTTCTGGGCAGAGAAGGGTGTCGATGGATTTCGTTTAGATGTGATTAATTTGATTTCTAAGCAGCAGGATTTCCCGAACGATGATCAAGGTGATGGACGTCGATTTTATACCGATGGACCAAGAGTTCATGAGTATTTACAAGAGATTAGCCGTGATGTGTTTCAGTACTATGGGTCGGTTACTGTGGGGGAGATGTCATCAACGACACTCGAACGCTGTCAACAGTACTCTGCGCTAGATGGATCTGAACTTTCGATGGTGTTTAATTTTCATCATTTAAAGGTTGATTATCCGCAAGGTGAGAAGTGGGCATTAGCGCCGTTTGATTTTGTTGGTCTCAAACAAATTTTTTCCCATTGGCAGCGCGGTTTACATTGTAAAGGCTGGGGAGCTCTGTTTTGGTGTAACCATGATCAGCCGCGTATTGTTAGTCGGTTAGGTAATGATGGCGCTTATAGGGAACTATCAGCCAAGATGCTTGCTACCTCGTTACATATGATGCAAGGCACTCCTTATATTTATCAAGGTGAAGAACTTGCAATGACGAATCCTCATTATCAAAACTTATCGCAATATCGTGATGTTGAAAGTCTTAATATGTACAAGATTATGGTTCATCAGCAAGGTATTGAGCCAACAACAATGCTCAATATATTGGCCGAAAAATCACGAGATAATTCCCGAACGCCAATGCAGTGGAGTGATGCTTTACATGCTGGTTTTAGTAAAGAGCAGCCATGGATTGATGTTGCTGATAATTACCTATTAATCAATGCTGAGCAAGCAATCAAGGATCCAAATTCTGTTTTCTATTTTTATCAAAGACTAATCGAGCTGCGTAAAACAGTTTCTATTATTACTGACGGTGACTTTCTTGATCTATGCCCTGAGCATCCTCAACTATTTTGTTATTTACGCCAAGCAAATGGGCAACATTTATTATGTATTAATAACTTTTACGACAAACAGGTCGAATTTGAACTGCCTGAGAATATCGATGTGTCTAAGGGGAAAGTCTTATTAGGTAATTACGATGATTGGCAAACCCAAACGGTTCAGTCATCTATGCTCGTTAGACCTTATGAATCTCGGGTTATTTTGTTTAATTAATATGTGAGGTAAGCAAGAGATTAATTGACGATCTCTTGCTTCTTTTTCATTAAATAGACATTAATACAGCCATTACGGTGTTTGAGATCTGGCCTTAGTAGGCGATTGATATGATAAAGTAACCAGAATCTCGGCCATTCACGAAAATGAATATGGTGCTTACCAAATGTTGAATGATGAATAATCTCTAACTGATTTTCTTCCGCCATTTTAATAATTTGCCAATGACTGATTGGTGAAATATGCCCGCCATTAAGATACTGCCCATCATCAAAATATGTAAAGTTGTCTTTAATGAGGCTCTCTGTTACTGAGAATGCGGAAGTGATGTTAGGTGTGGTTAAAAGTAATATCCCATTATCTTGCAGTAGTGCTTGGCATTCACGGAAAAAAGCACGAGGATTTTCCAAATGTTCAATGATTTCGACTGCGGTAACGAGATCGTAGCGTTCTTGAATACACTGACAAAATGGTAAATTGAGATCAACAGGAAGAAAGGAAAAGGATTGTGTCGATAGACGGAAATTATCGGGCACTAAATCTAATGATGTTACTTGATAGCCAGAGTCGGCTAGTCTCTGAGATAACGCGCCAGCCCCTGCACCAAGATCTATGGCGGATTGTTGATCAAGATTTTGATATTGAGTAACAATAGAAACGGCGTATTCGTGAAGCCCCTTCATCGCATGAATAGGGATATCTTTGTAATGCTCTGCTGTAGTGTATTTACCTTGTGCTGTTTTTTTGTATAGATCAACAAGGTTTACAGACTGATGTTTGAGATTAGCCATAAATATACTCAACGAATTCGTATTCTATTCATTAAGCAATTTTAAAGCCAAAAAGCGCATCTAAACGGGATGCGCTTAAAAAAGAGTTTTAGTTATGTTGGTTTAATACATAATCTAAAGCCCCAGTAATCGCAGCGACTTGTGCTTGGTTACACTCTTCATCGGTAACTTTTGGACTATCGGGATAAACTTCTGTTGTCGTTGTATAAAGCGCACCCGTAATGCTGGCACAAAGTGAAAGTGCTTTTAGGGGGTAATTAATAACACCTTCTTGAGTGATTGGCTCACCAATGATATTACCATCTTGATCGGGTGGAGCAATATGGGTGACATGGCGGACAGAATCAATAATGGCTTTTTGAAAACTATCTTGCGGATTTTCACTGTCACCTACCACATAAAAACCATCTGGAACAGAATCTTCAATGTAGTCTTTACCATCACGAGCCGCTAATGCTGGGCGGAATTCTGATTCATCGGTATCTGTTGTTTCGTGAAGATCGATATGAACAAGAATTGGATATTCACATTTATTCACTACATCCATTACCCAAGCGGACTCTTCTGCTGGAGTATTTGTAAAAAATGAACGGTTTGGATCGATCGCATTTGGGTTCCATCGATTGATCGTTTCATAGCCCCAAGGGCTGACACATGGGATCACAATGAAATTAAAATGAGGTTCATAATTAAAAGCTTGAGTCGCTAAAAATTCGAGTGCGCCATGTACCCCGCTGGTCTCATAGCCATGAACACCACCAGTGATTAATACCGTTGGTTTGTTGCTATCAAAATTGCGAGAACGGATGACAAACAATGGATATTGGCCTGGAATATAAGTGAGTTCACCATATGGCTCTACATCAAAGTCTTCTTCTAAAATGGCTATTTTACTAACAACCTCATCAAGGTAAGAACGTTTGATGCTGGTTTGAGCTCGCCATGCAGCCACTTCGGCTTCGCCCCATTTTTGTCCATGAACACCAATTGGATATGCAGATGATTGTTCCATTACGGATCCCTTTATGTGGTTATATTTACAGAGCAAGGGTAATCATGAGTGGTAGAGATAGCAAACGACTTTTATCTTTTATTTCTCTCCGTCGATATAAATAGAAAAACAAGGAGGAATAATCGAATAGTTGTTCTTAGCTTTAGTCTTTTTTCGAGGTATACTCATTTTGGTGCATATTTATGGTGATCTCAGGATATTAATCCGAGTAATGTGGCTCGATAATGCATATTTTGTTCTATAAATATTATCTTTCATTTTCAATGGGATATTTAAGTTGTTATAACCATGTAGAGGCATATAGTGAGCGGGTACGGAATTGATATTGATGAATTCCAAAGGAGAGAATGATGAGCAGTAAAGAATTAACTGAACAAGAAATTGTCGATGCGAAACAGCATCAAACTCGTCTTCTGGCCACCCCGACTGATCTTAGCCCTGAGGCGACCAAAGAAATTAGCGCTGTAATGACCACTATTCTAGCGGATGTTTTTGCTTTATATCTAAAGACCAAAAATTTCCATTGGCATATGACAGGTTCTCACTTCCGTGACTATCATTTACTTTTAGATGAGCAAAGTGCGCAAATTTTTGCGATGACTGACGATATTGCTGAACGTGTCCGTAAAATTGGTGGTCGTACTATTCACTCTATCGGTCATATCGCTCGTCTTCAGCGTATTGAAGATAATGATGCCGATTATGTTGATCCACAAGATATGTTAGCTGAACTTTGCGAAGATAATAAGCATTTAGCTTCTGAGCTTCGTATGGCTCATACATTGTGTGATGGATTTAATGATTTTTCATCAGTAAGTATGATTGATGATTGGATTGATCAAACAGAGCGTCGAGTTTGGTTCTTATACGAATCTTATCGCTAGTCGATAGGGAAAGAGATTGGCTACTGGGAACTAGTCAATTTGAACTGAGAATTAAAGGGGCTTGTTTTTGCCCCTTTTTTAATTCTTGTTATTTAAGGAAGTACTCCCGATCAGTGATCAAGATAGAGATAGTTTTGCCAACTCTTCATTCGAATTAAAACCTTACGCATAACAGCAACATGCTCAAAACTGTCTGAATAAATAGCGACTTCCACATTGGTACCTTGGGGAAGTTGATATTGTCCAATATCGTCTGTAATTTTCAGCACAACCAGCGGGCGTCCTTGTCGTTGCAGAGCTTCGGTTCCATACAGTGTGCCTTGGGCTTGAATTTGACTTTCACCAATTGCGGGTAATACTTCTACTACTTCTCCAGCAAATGTTTTTCCGGGCAGAGCTTTAAATATAAAGTCAGCTTTAAATCCTTTTTCTAATCGTAGTAATGAATTTTGGCGAAACGCAGCGACAAAAAGATTTTCAGCATCTTTATTAACAAATGTCATGACAGGTCTTAGTGGCATAGGCACTGCCATCATTCCTGGACGTAGAGCTAATTGAGTAACATAACCATCTGTTGGTGCATGAACAACCGTTTCATCTAGATTGAATTGAGCTTTTTGTAATTGTGCCCGTATCTTAGCTATATTGGTATTTTCTCCTGCTATTTCTGACTCAAAGGCTAACTTTGCTCGTCGCTCTTCAGCTTTTGCTGCTTCTAAAGATGATTCTGCACTTAAATAGAACTGACGGCGGTTATCAACATCGGATTGAGTAAATGCTCCTTTTTGATGACCTTTTTTATAACGTTGATATTGAGTATAAGTACGATCTCGTTCTGCTTGTGCTTTATGGGTGGTTGCTTGAGCGGCTCGATATGCAGCTTCTAATCCTAATACATATTGTTGTGCCTCTGCTAAGGCGGCTTGTTGTAAGTTGACCTCTGCTTGAAATGGGGTTGGATCAAGCTTAAAAAGCACATCACCTTTATGTAGGGGACGGTTTGCTTCAACGGGTACTTCAATCACTTTGCCTCTTACTGCTGGAATCACCGGTGTTGTGACAAAGTACTGGCCGCCTAAATTACTGTAAGGGTGGTTATAGTTCATCAATAGAATTAATGTGCCAATCAATACTACACCACCAAGAACAGCGGTTGGCACCGTCCATTTATTTAACGGTATTCTGAATATTTTAAAAATGGCAATACATAAGGCGGTGTAAGTGAGGATAAGTAATAAATCCATTTATTGTTTCTCCTCTGGCGATGATTTTTGTTTTGTCGCTGATTCAAGCTGAGTTTGAGCCAACTCTATCGCCGTAACTTTTTCGGTCAGTTTTTCTAATTGTTCCGTAAGGTGGGTCAGTTCATGGTGTAATTCGTTTTGTTCCGACTGAATTTTATTAAACCCCCAACCACGATCATCGCGCCAGAGTGTTGCCCATATCCATAGAAAAGGCCATAACACATGTAACGTAAATAAGCTTACCCATCCAGCATAGTGAATGGCGTCTTGATGAGGGTGATTGCGCGTTTTTGCGATTTCATATGGAATGTCATGAATCACGATAATGCCGTAAAACAGCACTAATGCGACAAAAAATAAAAGCCCTAAGGCAAAATAATCAAGAAACATCCTTGCTCCTAAGTTTAAAAGTTGTTTTGAAAACGTTATCTAATTTAACAACTAAATTAATAATAGAGGGATGAAACTACTTTTACTTATCTTTTTTGACTAAATGCCACATCGATCTAGATCTATACCGTTGATGTATGAATAGCTACAAGATCCTGAAAAACGCGAGTTCTGACTCTAGTGTTACAGCTCGGAGGGCAATGGTGGGATTGTTATAGTAGTGCAGGAGCGTCACGTTAGTATGATGCCCCTATGGTTCTTATTAAGCTATATGTGGTTGTGAGGTAAAGGAGCTGTCAATAATACTTAATAGTTCGATACTTGATCTTATGACTGGGGCTTGATCGCTGACCGCTCGATAAGAGTGGATAATATCTTGATACTGATAAGTACGAATACCTGCCGCAATGCCTGTCTGTACGCCCTGAACCGTATCATCAACATAAAGGCATTCATCTTTAGAAAAACCGAGATACATCGCAGAATATAACAAGATATCTGGAGCTGGTTTCCAGTTGCCAACATCATCACCACAAAACAAATTATTACCAAAGAAGTGGCTTAATTGAGTTTGAGACAAAATCGCTTTGAGTTTTACTTTTGATGAATTAGAAATCACACAAAGCTCGATATTGCGTGCTTTCAATCGAGTGAGTAGGTCAACTACTCCCGGTATCGGTTGTAGGTGAGTTTCCGATAGTAAGGCATACTGTTGTCGATAAATGGGTTCAAGTTTATCAATGTCGATACTTGTCCCACTTCGATGCTGTACTTTAGCCAACTGTTCTGTAATTTTACCGCCTTCGAAATGTTGGACACAGTCTTTTAACTGAAGTGGTACATTAAAAATAGCAAAGGCATTGACGATAGCTTGGCAAACAAGGCGTTCACTGTCTACCAGCGTACCTTCACAATCAAATATAATACATTGAATATTAGATTTATTACCCATAGCCATACCTATTATTTCTTTTATTCGGAGTATACCCAAGTCATTCTGCAATCACTTGGGTATATATATGGGTAATACAGAGAAGAGGTGAGTACAACGCGAAAGTTAATATTTTGTCGTATGGCTCTCTAACTTGATGCCTTTCACCAATAAAGTTGAGATAAAGCTCGCGCTTTGTTTAGCGATATGCTGCAAGAAATTGACGCAAAATAGTCAAGCTCTCGCCACTACCTTGATGCTCAGCAACTAAGTAGTTGTAGATGGCATTTTCATGATCGGCCACGAGTTTATAGAGTTCTTTATGCTCGGTTGCTAAATCGGATTGTTGCTGATAGCGGATTTGATAAGGGGCGACCCAATCCACCATGGTTTTTATGAGATCTGGCCAAGTTAAAGTTTGCCATTTTTTAGCGTCAGAGATCCCTTTTTGCTCCATTTCAGCGTTGTTAGGAGAGCAGTCAATACCTAATGGTTTCAGTCCTTGCTCTAATAATTGAGCGGTTAATTGTTCAATTTCGGTTAACAGTTGCCAATGTTCTTGATAATGAGAATCATGATAGTTGTTGGCAAAATACTGGAAAAAAGCGATACCATAGAGCTCGCCTAAATATGCGTTATGAAGTTGTGCTGGCATGTGTTTGTCCATTTCTTTACTATTCTTTTAATCATACAAGTAAAAAATAGAAAGAAACACAGACAAAAGATAGGAGTATTTTATGCCTTCAACCATTTTCCCATCATGGCTTGGTGGGTATGAAATTAGAGAACACATTACAAACCCGAATATTAAAGTCGGAGAGTATACTTATTATTCTGGCTATTATCATGAAAAACACTTTGAAGATCAGTGTGTTCGATATCTTTTGGGTGACAAGCCAAGTGCAAGTGTTTGGGAGTCTGGTATCTTTGGCGAAATAGATCAGTTAATTATTGGTAAGTTTTGTTCTATCGCAACCGGAGCTACTTTTATGCTTGCTGGGAATCAAGGTCACCGCCATGACTGGATTTCTACATTTCCGTTCGATGTTGAACAATTCGGCGATAAAGTTAAATCTGGTTTTCAGCGTGCGGGTGATACGAGAATTGGCAATGATGTTTGGATAGGAACTGAATGTGTGATTATGCCTGGCGTAACCATTGGTGATGGTGCTGTTATTGGTGCTCGTGCAGTTGTGACTAAAGATGTTGAGCCTTATTCTATCGTAGTGGGTAATCCGGGTACGGCAATTAAAAAGCGTTTTACTGAGCAAGAAATTGAGATGTTACTTAAAATGCAGTGGTGGGATTGGACTGAAAATCAGTTGAAAGACAATATGGATCTCATGTGCAGTTCTAATATCTCTGAGTTATATCAACGCTTTTTACAGTTTTGAGACCCTGTAAATAATTCTGTGTAACTGTCGAGATTACATGTACTCAGAGAGTCGGTCTTCGAACATAATCATAAAGCGGTTTAGAGCTTGTCGCCAGTTTCTAATCGGCATCGTCCACTTCTTAGATGCATCTCGGATAGCTAGGTAGATCACCTTTCGAGCTGATTCATCCGTTGGGAACAGCTTGCGCTTCTTAA
>NZ_PYOG01000110.1 GCF_003026815.1 Photobacterium damselae
ATCTGGGGTGAGGACAGTGCCTGGTGGGTAGTTTGACTGGGGCGGTCTCCTCCCAAAGAGTAACGGAGGAGCACGAAGGTGGGCTAATCACGGTCGGACATCGTGAGGTTAGTGCAATGGCATAAGCCCGCTTAACTGCGAGAATGACGGTTCGAGCAGGTGCGAAAGCAGGTCATAGTGATCCGGTGGTTCTGTATGGAAGGGCCATCGCTCAACGGATAAAAGGTACTCCGGGGATAACAGGCTGATACCGCCCAAGAGTTCATATCGACGGCGGTGTTTGGCACCTCGATGTCGGCTCATCACATCCTGGGGCTGAAGTCGGTCCCAAGGGTATGGCTGTTCGCCATTTAAAGTGGTACGCGAGCTGGGTTTAGAACGTCGTGAGACAGTTCGGTCCCTATCTGCCGTGGGCGTTGGATGATTGAGAGGGGCTGCTCCTAGTACGAGAGGACCGGAGTGGACGAACCTCTGGTGTTCGGGTTGTGTCGCCAGACGCATTGCCCGGTAGCTAAGTTCGGAATCGATAACCGCTGAAAGCATCTAAGCGGGAAGCGAGCCTCAAGATGAGTCATCCCTGATACTTTAAGTATCCTAAAGGGTTGTTGGAGACTACGACGTAGATAGGCAGGGTGTGTAAGCGCTGTGAGGCGTTGAGCTAACCTGTACTAATTGCCCGTGAGGCTTAACCATACAACACCCAAGGGGTTTTATCGGACTCCACAAACACTTGAATGTAAGTTTGAGA
>NZ_PYOG01000111.1 GCF_003026815.1 Photobacterium damselae
GTAACTAACTGTACTTATGACGGTATGTGTTACCACTCAGAAGTGACTGAAGCACTTCTTGCTGAATCTGCAAGCCGTATCCACATGGATGAAGCTTGGTTTGGTTACGCTCGCTTTAACCCTATCTACAAGGGTCACTTTGCGATGCGTGGCGATGCAAAAGACCACAAAGGTCCAACAGTATTTGCAACTCACTCAACTCACAAGTTGTTGAATGCGCTGTCTCAAGCATCTTACATTCACGTTCGTAACGGTGAAAACGCTATCGACTTTGATCGTTTCAACCAAGCGTACATGATGCACACTTCAACTTCACCACTATACGCAATCTGCGCATCTAACGATGTTGCTGCGAACATGATGAAAGGTGAAAGTGGTCTGTCTCTAACTAACGAAGTGGTTCGTGAAGCGGTTATCTTCCGTCAAAACGTACGTCGTCTATTCAACGATTACACTTCTGAAAACGATTGGTTCTTCAAGCCTTGGAACGCAGAAACTGTTACTGAAACTAACGGTGACAAAGTGAAGTTTGAAGACGCATCTGTTGAAGCGTTAATGACAGTTCAAGATAACTGGAAACTACACCCAGGCGATCAATGGCACGGTTTCGATGACATCGATGATGACTGGTGTATGCTTGACCCAATCAAGGTGAGCCTACTAACTCCAGGACTTGATGACAAAGGTCAATTCCTAGATAAAGGTGTTCC
>NZ_PYOG01000113.1 GCF_003026815.1 Photobacterium damselae
GTTACCGTGATGTTGTTATTCCTCCATTTATGAAAGCGATGATGGAATACAACGACGTTCACGAGTACTCATGGTCTGCTCCTGGTCACCAAGGCGGTATCGGTTTCACTAAGACTCCAGCCGGTAACCAGTTCTACCAATTCTACGGTGAAAACCTATTCCGTACTGATATGGGTATCGAACGTGCTTCTCTAGGTTCTCTACTAGACCACACTGGCGCATTCAAAGACTCAGAAGTAGAAGCAGCGAAAATCTTCGGTGCTCACGAATCTTACTCAGGTATCGTAGGTACTTCTGGTTCTAACCGTACTATCATGCAAGCGTGTCTAAAAGATGACGACGTTGCTATCTGTGACCGTAACTGTCACAAATCAATTGAACAAGGTCTGATCCTAACTGGTGCTCGCCCTGTTTATATGACACCTAGCCGTAACTGCTACGGTATCATCGGTCCAATCAGCAAAGCGCAAATGAGCAAAGAGTCTCTAGCGAAGAAAATTGCTGAGAAAGCACCTGAATTTGACCTAAACAAAGATAAAGCAAGCTACTCTGTGGTAACTAACTGTACTTATGACGGTATGTGTTACCACTCAGAAGTGACTGAAGCACTTCTTGCTGAATCTGCAAGCCGTATCCACATGGATGAAGCTTGGTTTGGTTACGCTCGCTTTAACCCTATCT
>NZ_PYOG01000114.1 GCF_003026815.1 Photobacterium damselae
GTTGCTGAATGCGTTGATGTTGGCAAAGATGACCTAACCGTTGCAACAAACTTAACCGAAGCCCGTTATTTATGTGGCAATAAAGGCACCTATAACCATCTTATTGAATCCATTAATGATGGCGCATTCTGGCCAAGTCATACGTTTTATAAAGCCAAGTTAGAAGAACAAAAAAAACGCCACGCTCGTTATCATGATACCACCTACAATTTAGAACCTGATATAAAATCAAGCCCTGGCGGACTGCGAGATATTCATACCTTAAGTTGGGTTGCACGCCGACACTTTGGCGCCACCAGCTTATTTGAAATGAGTCGCCATGGTTTTTTAACTGATGCTGAGTATCGTGAATTGGTTGAATGTCAAAATGAGCTGTGGCGAATTCGCTTTGCATTACATATCGAACTTCGTCGTTATGATAATCGCCTTACTTTTGATCATCAGGCATCAGTGGCTAACAACTTAGGTTATCAAGGTGAAGGGAATCGTCATGTCGAAATGATGATGAAAGAGTTCTACCGCACGCTTCGTCGAGTAGCTGAACTCAATAAAATGCTACTACAGCTATTTGAACAAGCAATTATTACCCAACAAAAAGATA
>NZ_PYOG01000115.1 GCF_003026815.1 Photobacterium damselae
CAAATGCAGATTCTGTTTCGCTAAAGCGTAAGTTCATCAGTTTGCCAGTGGCATCATCAATGAAAACCAACAAACAACATTTGTTACTGCGGCCTTCAAACCAATCATGATGTGAACCATCTATCTGAATTAACTCACCAAGACAATCACGGCGGTAACGAGGTTGGTAAACACGAGGCTTTCGTTTGGTATGAGGAACCCAGAGTCCATCTGCGATCATCCATTGACGGATCGTTTCAACAGACACATGAATATTATGGCGTTCAGTCAGTTTTTCATGGGCAAGAGTTGGACCAAAGTCTGTGTAATGCTCATAGAGGATCGCTAAGGTTTGTAGTTTTACATTTTCATCATAGCGATGATTGCCAGGTCGACCGCGTTGTAATGAGACCAAACCAGAAGCGCCAAACTCAATAAAGCGTTTAACCAATCGGTAAACTTGACGAGGGCTTAAGTTAAGTAAGTGTGCAGCTTCAACACCAGTCAGTCGTTTATCACAGATATCTTGGATAACTTTGATTCGCAGTAATTCATTATCAGTCATGGTTAACAACATCCACAGGCTCCAAAACAGCAAAGAAAAAGCGTCTTTTGAAGTTAGTTCAACATGACATTTCAATCTGGCTCAAACATGACATTTCTAAATGGGACTTACA
>NZ_PYOG01000116.1 GCF_003026815.1 Photobacterium damselae
TTTGCGGCTGATTGAGATGCTGAAGCCTTATCAATATAGCTAGTTAAAGTCTGTATATTGAGATTATTTTGGATCTGGTTATTAACGGGCATAGGGTATTCCTTGGTCAAGCAATAATGTTAACAACGTCATATTTTTTTCTATGCAGGTATTTCATCACTTTTAGTTTGAATTTTTATACTTTTGGTTGTTTATGGCTAAATTTGGGGTTCTGTCGCAAAGTTTATGTAAGGTGTAAGCGTGTCGAATTTCGGGTTGTGACTCCAACCTGTTGATTGCATAATAGAATCTACTCTCAATTTCTAGATATATTTCAATGGCTACTATCCAAGTAAATTGGGTTCTGTCGCAAAGTTAGGGAACCAGAGAGCAGTTGAGAACTCTAATTACTGACTTTAAACTTTTATGCAATTTACTGGTTATCATTTTCCATCTGACATCATCCTTCAAGCCATACGCTACTATGTAGCGTACAAACTCAGTTTCCGTGATATCGAAGAAATCTTTGCTGAAGAGGAATTCGTGTCGATCATGCCACCATTAATCGTTGGGTCATTCGTTTTGCTCCCTTAATTGAGCAAATTGCACGAACGATCAAACACTATGTATCAAGTTCATGGCGGATGGACGAGACTTACATCAAAATCAAAG
>NZ_PYOG01000117.1 GCF_003026815.1 Photobacterium damselae
GCATTATTGAAATAACCTTCTCGTATTTCACCTAAAACAATAGTTGTAATACATACCTTCTCGTATTTCATCTAAATCAATAGCTGTAATACATACCTTTAATGATTTATATCGTTTGCCAGTCTTTCATCGGTGGATGATCAAGCGTCAAAAAGGAAGTCATGAATAAAAAAACAATATCAACATTATTAGCAATTTCGCTGTTAATGTTTCCACAGCTCATAGAAACGATGTATAGCCCTGCGCTAACATCAATTATGAATCACTTTTCAGTAACCACCTCAGAACCAGCTCAACCGCTATCGATCTTCTTTATGGTCTTTGCCGTTGGTGTCGTATTCTGGGGAACCATGTGTGACGTCATTGGACGTCGTTTATCAACCCTATTAGGTATTGCAATTTGTATTGCTGCCGCACTATTTTGTTACTTTGCACCAACATTTCAGGGTTTACTTTACGGTTTTGGTGCCTGTGCTTTTGTTGCCGCTGTAGGCTCTGTATGTACCCAAACCATTTTACGAGATAGCTTTGAAGGCGCGAGTTTAGCAAGAATCTTCTCAATCGCGTCAACAAGTATTGGCCTGAGCCCTGTGATTGGTATGTTAGTTGGTAGCTGGTTGACAGATCATGGTGGCTATACTTGGG
>NZ_PYOG01000118.1 GCF_003026815.1 Photobacterium damselae
ATGTATGAATGTGAATGGCGACCTTGATAGATCATATCTTGCCACTGTTTCACCATACCTAAGAATCGGTTATTTAAGTTAATGATCTTAACAGGAATATCGTATTGCAGCGCCGTAGATAGCTCTTGGATATTCATCTGAATACTGCCATCACCGGTTACGCACACCACTTCTGCATCAGGTAAAGCAAACTTCACTCCCATCGCAGCAGGTAAACCAAAGCCCATCGTGCCTAAACCACCAGAATTAATCCAACGACGTGGCTTATCAAATGGATAATACAGTGCGGCAAACATTTGATGCTGACCAACATCAGAAGAGACATAAGCTTCGCCATTCGTTAAGCGGTGAAGCACTTCAATGACTTGCTGTGGTTTAATTCGATCGCTATCAGTGTCATAACTTAAACATTCACGTTCACGCCACGATTCAATTGATTGCCACCATTGCGCGATCTCTTGTTGATCATTTTTAACTTCATGCTCTTTCAATAATTTAAGCATGCTATTTAATACGGTATCCG
>NZ_PYOG01000119.1 GCF_003026815.1 Photobacterium damselae
TTGGTATTGTAATTATCAAAGGCACTAGCAGTAATAAGGTGACTACTTAATTCCATCTGGCAAACCATTCTAACTTGAGGGTATTGCGTACCTTTTTGACGTGAAAATGCTTCTTCATTTTCTTGATTATCAGGGGTTCGCCAAACAACGCCATCAACACTAAGAAGTGTTAGTCCATTCCAATGAGGTAGATTGGCACTTTTTAACCATGAGTTCGTCATACGCTCAAAAACGGCTTTAATTGCATCTTCACCTAACGTCTTACGACGTTGGGTTAATGCACTTGGAGCAACAAAAGCTTTACCCGTACGGTCAACAATATCAAGTTGGTTAACTAAGTCTTTCATTGATTTATTGTTATAAATAGCCATACCAACAAGTAACCAAACCATGGATTCAAGCGTCAATTTTCTCTTTCTCATCGTGACGGTATCAGTGAGAGAATAAGCTTCATCAATAAGCTCGATGGGAAGTAAATCAGACAACGTTTCAATGTTGTCTGACTTCCAATTATTAATTACGTTTAGAGCTTGAGAAACGTCCATAAAAAAATCCAAGTGCATTAAATACACTTGGATTTTTACACATCTATAGGATCATTCAACCGATCATTTTG
>NZ_PYOG01000012.1 GCF_003026815.1 Photobacterium damselae
ACAAGAAATTTAATATTTAAAATCAATTAATTAAATTGATAGTTATAACGATAATTGTTGATAATTTTAATTTTACAATGGAAGGTTAAATAATTACTAAATATATACTTTGTCAATTTCATTGATGGGTTATATGGTATTTTTTTCTGAATTATTTCTATTAACTTAAACAAATCATCTTATTCAAAAAAATCAGATAATTCTGAACACTAAAAATCAACTATTCTCTCACAAACTTATCCACAGAATCTGTGGATAACACCAAGTCAAATCAAATATAATACATAAAAATCAATAACTTAAACACAAGTCAAGTATCTTTAATAAGAAAGTTAGCTGCAATTTAATACATCAAAAAAAAGATGGGGATTGAGTGTTCAATCAATGTTCGATTGGAAAGAAAAACAAATACGAAATTAGAATGCGCTATACAAATGAGAAAGGATTCTCTCTAACTGATAGTACTCAGTTAGAGAGAACATAAATTAGCAGCTGTGTGACATTAAGAATTGAATATCTTGACCCTGTTCATAATACACAGGCTCATTATCATAACTAAACAGCTTAAGTTTCTTACCATTTGCCGCATGATAGCTCAATTTACCATCAAGCAAATGCAGCCAAGTTCCTTCTGGAATACCAATAACTGGCTCATGTTGGTTAATTTCTAGAAACTCTTGAATACGCTCATCACGCGTTTCACCCATATGACCTTCAACACTCGCTTCTAGATAGTGAGGGTTAATCTGGAATGGGACAAAGTTTAGAGAAGAGAGTACAGCGGCTGTCACAATTGGCATGTCATTAGTGGTGCGAATTGTTGGACAACAAATATTGGTTCCAGCACTCCAACCGATATACGGCTTACCATCAAGCAAGACCGCTTTACGTAAAGGACCTACAAGCCCCAAATCATGCAATGTTTTGTTTAAAACCCAAGTGTTTCCGCCACTGACTAAAATACCATCAGCCTCTTCAATGGCTTTCACAGGATCTTGCGCTTGGTGTAAACCAATCACTTCACAATCAAGGCCAAAGCTATTAAAACTATCTTGAACTGCTGCTACACGATCATCGTGACTAGAACGAATCACCGCGTATGGGATAAGCACTAATTTTTTTGCCCCGGTACGTTTGATTTGTTCAATAACTGCAGATTGAGCAAATTCCATAATGTTTGTATTGCCAGCAATTTTGCCGTTACTTAACAATAAAATATCCATCTATAATTCCCATTTTGCTACGGTAATTTCACTATATGCTCAACAACATATAGTCATAACGTGAACCATCATCATGATATTTTGAGAAATTACTGCATCTTAGGTCACAAATTCTTACCTCTCGCTTTTTTATCAGATATTTTGACTGAAATTTCTGCAATCGCCTCTTATAAACTGCGCTTAAGAGTAACCTTACCCAAGAAGATATCGTTAACAACTTATCATTGTTGTTTGAATTATGTAAAAAACAGACAAAATAAGCGTAAGGATATGAGCAAATGACTCTGAATCATAAAAAACCCTACCCGAGAGGAGTTGTTATAACGGCCACAAAATCAGATAATATTCAGATCTTGATTTTAATATGTGTATAAGCCGGTATGACTGAATACCTTTTATTACTCGTGGGTACTGTGTTGGTTAACAACTTTGTACTCGTAAAATTCTTAGGCTTATGTCCATTTATGGGCGTATCTAAGAAATTAGAAACAGCAATCGGTATGGGGTTAGCGACAACATTTGTACTAACTCTTGCTTCAGTGTGTGCATATTTAGTGGAAACTTATCTACTAGAACCATTAGGTTTAGAATACCTTCGAACACTAAGCTTTATTTTAGTGATTGCGGTGGTGGTTCAGTTCACTGAAATGGTGGTACACAAAACTAGCCCTACTCTCTATCGTCTGCTTGGCATTTTCTTACCATTAATTACGACAAACTGTGCCGTTCTTGGCGTTGCATTGCTGAATGTAAATGAACACCACAACTTCATTGAGTCTGTTATTTATGGTTTTGGTGCTGCAGTTGGCTTCTCTCTTGTGCTGGTTCTGTTTGCTTCTATGCGTGAACGTATTGCCGCGGCTGATGTTCCTATGCCTTTCAAGGGTGCATCAATTGCTATGATTACCGCAGGTTTGATGTCTCTTGCCTTTATGGGCTTTACCGGATTGGTGAAATTGTAAGATGAGTGGAATTTTAATTGCCGTTATCGCTATTGCTATTCTTGCTGCCATCTTCGGCCTCATATTAGGCTTTGCTTCTATCCGCTTTAAAGTAGAAGCCGATCCTATCGTAGAACAGATTGATGCGATTTTACCGCAAACACAATGTGGTCAATGTGGTTATCCAGGTTGTCGCCCTTACGCAGAAGCCGTAGCTAACGGTGAAGCTATTAATAAGTGTACTCCTGGTGGTCAAGCAACCGTTGAAAAACTGGCTGACTTAATGGGAGTTGAAGCTGATGCTCCTGCACAAGAGGAAGAACCTCTAAAATCAGTTGCTTTTATCCATGAAGATATGTGTATCGGCTGTACTAAGTGCATTCAAGCCTGTCCTGTTGACGCTATCGTAGGTGGAACTAAAGCTATTCATACGGTTATTAAAGATGAGTGTACAGGCTGTAAACTTTGTGTCGCACCTTGCCCTACTGACTGTATTGAGATGATTACCGTTGAAGAAACACCCGATACTTGGAAATGGAACTTAAATCAGATCCCTGTGGTGAATATTCCCGTCGAATCCGAGGCAGACAAGGCTAACTGATCATGCAATCAATTATCGAACAAATAAAACATGGCAAGCTTTGGGATTTTCATGGTGGTATCCATCCTGCAGAAAATAAAGCGCAATCAAGCCAAGCTCCAATCGCCTTTGCTGGAATTCCCCACGAGATTGTTCTGCCATTAAAACAACATATTGGCACTAAAGGCGATATCATCGTCAATGTTGGTGATTATGTCTATAAAGGTCAACCACTCACACAAGGCGATATCGCAATGTGTGTGCCAATTCATGCTTCAACTTCAGGCACAATTACTGCCATTGAAGAGCGCACAACAGCACACCCATCAGGTCTGAGTGATCTCTGCATTGTAATCAAACCTGATGGTAAAGATACGTGGTTTGATTTACACCCTGTTGCGGATTATGAATTAGAAAACAGTGAAGATCTGATAAATATCATTCGCTTAAATGGTATTGCAGGTTTAGGTGGCGCAGGCTTCCCTACCGCTCGTAAGTTACAAGGTGGTTTAGGCCAAGTTGATATTCTAATTATTAATGCGGCCGAATGTGAGCCTTATATTACTGCAGATGATCGCTTGATGCAGGATTATGCGGAAGAGGTTATCGAAGGCGTTCGCATTCTTCGCCATATTGTTAAACCACAATTGACCATTATCGGAATTGAAGATAATAAACCTGACGCGATCAAAGCGCTCGAACAACACGTTCATGATGATGATAATATTCTTATTCGTGTTGTCCCAACTAAATATCCATCAGGCAGCTCTAAGCAATTAGTTAAAATTTTAACTGGCCGCGAAGTACCATCGGGTTCTCGTTCAACGTCTGTTGGCGTTATTATGCAGAATATCGGTACAGCCTTTGCTATTAAGCGCGCGATTGTCAATGGAGAACCCTTGATTGAACGTGTAGTCACACTCACTGGCGATGCTTTTAGTCAACGTGGTAACTATTTTACCCGCTTAGGTACCCCTGTTTCCTACTTACTTGATACTTATGGTTATAAAGCAGATAAGAAATATCCTCGTGTCATTATTGGTGGTTCTTTAATGGGCTTTACATTGCCTCACCCTGAAGTGCCAATAACTAAAATCACGAACTGTATTTTAACTCCTAGCCGTAAAGAACTGCCACTTCATACTCATGAAATGGCATGTATTCGCTGCTCATCATGTTCCGATGTCTGCCCTTCATCATTGCTACCTCAACAACTACAGTGGTATGCAAAAGATAAAGACTACGACAAGTGTGGAGAGTACAACCTATCTGATTGTATTGAATGTGGTGCTTGTGCTTATGTCTGTCCTAGTGAGATCCCTCTGGTTCAATATTATCGCCAAGCAAAAGCTGAGATTTGGGCTCGAAAACAAGACGAAATCAATGCAGAACGTGCACGCCAACGTTTTGAAGCCAAACAAGCTCGCATGGAACGAGATAAAGCAGAACGGGAAAATCGCTTTAAGAAAGCAGCGGACGATCGCCGCCAGGAGATGGCATCAACCGGTGGTAATGATGCAGTAGCCGCGGCTATAGCCCGAGTTAAAGCGAAACAAGCGGCTAAGAGTGAGGTTAATGAACCAAAACCAGCAGTCGCTGCCGCAATTGCTCGAGCAAAAGCGAAGCAAACGGCATCAGCACAAGCAGGAAACGAGACTCCTGATAATAGCGAAATGGCAAAACTTCGTGAAGAACGCAAACGTCAGGCAAGAGAGCGTAAAGCTGCGCAGGCTGAAAATAAGCAGACAGATGCTTCCACTGTAGATGAAAAACAATCTGCAGTTGCCGCAGCTGTAGCTCGAGCTAAAGCTCGGAAAGCAGCCCAGCAACAGACGCAAAATGAGAAAACGGAAGTAGATACTCACGCAACTAGTACTGAAAGCGATCCGAAAAAAGCTGCGGTTGCCGCAGCAGTAGCTCGCGCTAAAGCTCGGAAAGCCGCTCAGCAACAGGCGCAAAATGAGAAAACTGAAGTAGATACTCACGCAACTAGTACTGAAAGCGATCCCAAAAAAGCCGCGGTTGCCGCAGCAGTAGCTCGAGCTAAAGCTCGGAAAGCAGCCCAGCAACAGACGCAAAATGAGAAAACGGAAGTAGATACTCACGCAACTAGTACTGAAAGCGATCCCAAAAAAGCCGCGGTTGCCGCAGCAGTAGCTCGCGCTAAAGCTCGGAAAGCCGCTCAGCAACAGGCTCAAAATGAGACAACTGAAGTAGATACTCACACAGCTAGTACTGAAAGCGAACCGAAAAAAGCCGCAGTTGCCGCAGCAGTAGCTCGCGCTAAAGCACGAAAAGCTGCTCAGCAACAGGCGCAAAATGAGACAACTGAAGTAGATACTCACACAGCTAGTACTGAAAGCGATCCTAAAAAAGCCGCGGTTGCCGCAGCTGTGGCTCGCGCTAAAGCTCGTAAAGCTGCTCAACAAACAGCAAAAGAACAACAAAATGAGGAATGTTAGCCGTGTTTAATATTGCTAGCTCACCACACGCGCATAGTCGAAAAAGCACAAGTGCTATCATGCGAACCGTAATTCTTTGTGCTGCTTTTGGTATTGCAGCACAAACCTACTTCTTTGGTATCGGAACGCTCATTCAAGTACTGCTGGCCTCAACGGTTTCAGTACTTGCTGAAGCTTGTGTACTCAAACTTCGTAAGCGCCCTATTGTTCCTTATCTAAGAGATAATTCGGCACTACTTACTGGCGTATTAATTGGTATTTCGATTCCACCACTTGCACCATGGTGGTTAACGGTTATTGGGGTGATTTTTGCTATTGTCATCGCTAAGCATCTTTATGGCGGTTTAGGTCAAAACCTATTTAACCCAGCCATGGTTGCTTATGTGGTACTGCTAATTTCGTTCCCAGTACAAATGACGACTTGGTTGCCGCCCTCATCTCTGAGTGCGAATCCGACCTCAATGCTAGATAGTATCATGGCCATCTTTACTGGGTTTACACAAGATGGTTACAGTGTTCAACAACTTCGTCTATCGATCGATGGCGTAACGATGGCAACACCTCTTGATACTTTTAAAACTTCACTCACGACAGGTATGCATGCTGTCGATATTATGGCTAAACCTGTTTATGACTCTTTTGCAGGTATTGGTTGGGAGTGGGTAAACCTTGGATTCTTATTAGGTGGTCTTATTCTACTTAAGATGCGAATAATTCAATGGTATATCCCGGTTAGCATGCTGCTAGGTCTTTTTATTGCAAGTAGCATTGGCTATGTGGTTGATCCAGCCCAACATGCTTCACCACTGATTCATATGTTCTCTGGTGCAACCATGTTAGGAGCTTTCTTTATTGCGACTGACCCTATCACAGCATCGACAACAGTCAAAGGCCGCTTAATTTTTGGTGCATTCATTGGTGTTATGACATACCTCATTCGAACTCATGGTGGTTTCCCTGATGGTGTCGCATTCAGTGTACTGCTCGCAAATATGTGTGTTCCTCTGATCGACTATTACACTCGACCTCGTACTTACGGCCACACTCGATAGGAAGTAATATGTTTCAAGCAATGAAGAAAAATGGTGGCATCTTGGCACTCTTTGCCCTGCTTGCTACAGGTTTAGTGGCCATTACTCACCTTCTCACTGAAGGGCGTATCGCTAAACAACAAGAAATCGAACTCATGGATATCTTGAACCAAGTTGTTCCAGCTCAAAGCCATGATAATGTTCTTTATAAAAGCTGTACTTTGGTCAAAGATTTGCCTCGATTAGGTACGAATGATGCAGAGCCTGCTTATATTGCAACTAAGGATGGGAAACCTGTGGGTATTGCTATCCAAGCGATCGCACCTGATGGTTATAGTGGCGCAATTAAACTGATTGTAGGTTTAAATATGGATGGCGTCGTTACAGGTGTCCGTGTTCTACAGCAAAATGAAACACCTGGATTAGGCGATAAAATCGAAACGTCAGTCAGTAATTGGATCTACAGTTTTAACGGCAAAAAAGTAAAAGGTGAAAATGACCCTGCTTGGCACGTTCGTAAAGATGGTGGCGAGTTTGATCAGTTTACAGGAGCAACCATCACCCCACGAGCTGTGGTTAAATCGGTGAAGAATGTGTCGCTGTTTTGGGATCAAAATAAAGAAAAGATCCTTAACCAGCCACTAAATTGTTCAGGAGAGTAATAATGTCAACGAATACTGAACTGATGAAAAATGGCCTATGGTATAACAACCCAACTGTTGTTCAACTGCTGGGGTTGTGTCCATTATTAGCCGTTTCTGCAACCGTAACTAACGCGCTTGGTTTAGGCCTAGCAACCACTATGGTATTAGTCGGATCCAACCTTATTGTCTCTTTGATTCGTAACGTGGTTCCTTCCGAGATCCGTATTCCTGTCTTTGTGATGATCATTGCCGCATTAGTAACGTGTGTTCAGCTTCTTATGAATGCCTATACCTACGGATTGTATAAATCATTAGGTATTTTCATCGCTCTTATCGTTACCAACTGTATCATTATTGGTCGTGCAGAATCTTTTGCATCTAAGAATAAGCCTCTACCTGCAGTACTCGATGGCCTATGGATGGGTTTAGGTATGACATCTGCTCTTGTCATTCTAGGTGCCATGCGAGAATTGCTCAGTAAAGGTACATTATTTGATGGCGCAGATCGTCTACTGGGCAGTTGGGCATCATCGCTACGAATTGAAGTGTTTCACTACGACAATGGCTTTTTACTTGCGATGCTACCACCAGGGGCTTTCTTTGGTGTTGGCTTAATGATCGCGCTGAAGAACGTCATAGATAAAAAGCAGCAAGATAAAAAAAATGCGGTAGAGCAACAAGCTAAAGCCGTATCAACACCAGAATAAAGATAAAGGTGTCGCATTACGGCTAATAATAACCCGTAATAGCGACACCACCATTTCGCTTGGAAGCAAAGTCATGAATAATCAAAAGAGAGTTCAAATTCTCGAGCGTCTTCGCGCTGAAAATCCACATCCACAAACCGAACTTAACTGGTCAACACCTTTCGAGTTACTCATTGCCGTATTGCTCTCGGCACAAGCAACCGATGTGAGTGTCAATAAAGCAATCGATAAGCTTTATCCTATTGCGAATACTCCGCAAGCTATCTTTGATTTGGGTGTTGATGGCCTAAAAACCTACATTAAGACTATTGGGCTCTTTAATACGAAAGCCGAGAATGTGATAAAAACATGTCGCATTTTATTAGATCAACACAATGGTGAAGTACCCGAAGATCGCCAAGCTTTAGAGGCACTTCCTGGTGTCGGGCGAAAAACAGCTAACGTTGTCCTTAATACCGCTTTCGGTTGGCCAACCATTGCCGTTGATACGCATATTTTTCGAGTTTGTAATCGGACAAAGTTTGCCGAAGGTAAAAATGTTGATCAGGTAGAACAAAAACTCTTAAAAGTGGTGCCTGCCGAATTTAAAGTGGATGTCCACCACTGGCTGATTCTCCACGGCCGTTACACTTGTATCGCCCGTAAACCACGCTGTGGCAGCTGTATTATCGAAGATCTTTGTGAATATAAAGAGAAAGTTTATCCCGATGAAGGTAAATAATCCTTGATACTCAAAACGTTTCAATGCTAGACAATATCACGCAACACTTAAGTAAGCCCTTATTTATAAATCAAAAAGTAAGGGCTTTTTTACAAACTGCGTCCTAAAGAGATCACGACTCGGCGATTTAAATTACGGCCAATAGGTGTATTGTTGTCGGCTATTTCTCGTCTCTCACCAAAGGCTTGTACTTTAATTCGATCTGGTGGTAATCCTAAAGAAATAAAGTATTCATGAAGCTTATTCGCACGACGTTCAGATAAGTCTTGGTTTTCATTTTTGGTCCCAAAAGAGTCGGTATATGTTGCCACCAGCACCAAATCAACATCTTTTGCAGCACGGACAAAATCAGCAATTTGCATCAATCGCTTTCGTGATAGTTCATTCAGTTCTTCACTATCATTGTCATAGTGCAAAATAGTGAAGGATATGTCATCAAAACTATAAGGAAGGAGTTGATTTAAACACTGATTAAACTCTTGATAAGGCTTTTGAAATGCAACTGCAGATAAACCGACATCGATATAACGATTACTATGATACCAATCTCGATAACTGAAAGTAGGATTTCGCCCTCGTTCCAATTCAGATAGCATAGTCCACGCTGTTTTTCCGCCAACATAACCATTAAATTGCTTAAAGAATTTCAGCTTTAACATTCGTTGAGCAGCATCGCCAGGCATCCAACGAGCAGGCATTGAAACCAAATTCACATTGGCTGTTTTACCCGTTGAGCGAAACAAATCGATCTCAAAATCCAGATTAATTTTTTTCCCCGCTTTAGAGACAAATTGCGCCAAGCCATAGCCTGGAATTTGATGAACTAACTGGCATTCAAGTTGGGTATTGGTTTTTAACTGCCACTGAGACTGGGACGGTTTAGCCAAATACTGAGTTACGGCAAAACTTGGTAATGGTAAAAACAAGCCGCAGCATAAGAGACAACGACTTATTATTGTTAACTGTTTTTGATGCCAAGCCATAACGCTCACTGTATTTATTTACCGAGAATTCCCTACTCTTATCGGCCAAACAAATAAGAACTTTAATGATTAATATACACTCATACTTACCATTGATTTCATGCCGCCAATTCGCATCTTAGAGTAGTTTGGGTATAATCAGGGATCCATTTATCTACATAAATTGTGTCATGAGCCAAAATAACGAATTCAATAGCCTTAAAAGCCGCTTTCGTGGGTATTTCCCTGTTGTTATCGATGTTGAAACAGCAGGATTTAATGCTCAAACCGATGCCTTATTAGAGATTTGTGCTGTCACACTAAAAATGGATGACGATGGCTGGCTACATCCAGCAACCACACTCCATTTTCATGTAACGCCATTTGAAGGGGCAATTCTGCATAAAGAAGCGCTTGAATTTAATGGTATCCGTGACCCTTTTAGTCCTCTTCGTGGCGCTGTCTCAGAAGACACTGCGTTAAAAGAAATCTTTAAACAAATTCGTAAAGAGCAGAAAAATGCTGACTGTTCTCGTGCCATCATGGTTGCACATAATGCGAATTTCGATCACAGCTTTGTGATGGCCGCCGCAGAACGGGCAAAATTAAAACGCAATCCGTTTCATCCATTTGCCACTTTTGATACCGCAGCGTTAAGCGGCTTAGCCCTAGGTCAAACCGTATTAGCGAAAGCATGCCAGACAGCCAATATTCCTTTTGATAATAAAGAGGCTCATTCAGCATTATATGACACAGAACGTACTGCTGAACTATTTTGCAAAATTGTTAACAAATGGAAGGCGTTAGGCGGCTGGCCTCTTGTTGATGATGAAACAGAAGAAAATCAAAACGATTAAAATATCAACAATCTAGAATCTAATTCTATTTCTATTTCTAAGGCTCGAATTTATCGGGCTTTTTTTTCGTCAAAATATTAGAAAACTCCCATCAAACACACGTTTTAAACATAAAAACGAATAAAGCTTGTGCGAATAACATGAGCTTTATCAATATAAGGTTACAACAAGTTAACATTCCCTCTCGCAATACTTATACTAAGTAGATTAGGCAGATAACTAAAATTCTGGCTAAAAAAAACAATAATGATCTCTTCATGGAAGATCTAAACAAGAAGCTAAATAAATATAAGAGAGGCAGTTTCATGTCTATAAAAAAACGCTATATCAGCTTAGCGATTGCCAGTTTATTATCATCGCAATCCTATGCCGCAGGTTTTCAGGTATCAGAGCACTCGGCATCAGGATTAGGGCGTGCATTTGCTGGTGAAGCCGCTATCGCTGACGATGCTTCAGTGATCGGCCGAAACCCAGCTGCCATGACTCACTTTAAGCAAGCTGAATTTTCTGGCGCACTCAGTGTTATTAATCCTTCAATTGATATTTATGACCATACTTGGGATCAAGGCGCAGAAGATGTTGCACCTATCGCTTTTGTCCCTGCCGGTTATTATGTTCATCCAGTGAATGATCAACTCGCTGTAGGTTTAGCCATGTTCTCAAACTACGGCGTAACAACAGACTACCCAACTGACTTTAATGCTGGCTCACTAGCGGGAAAAACTTCTCTTCTCACTGTTAATCTAAACCCTAGTGTTGCCTATAAACTCACTCCACAATTAAGTATTGGTGGTGGTGTTAGCCTTGTTTATGGCAAAGCGGAACTCAATCGCCATCTAGGTAGTTTATCTATCGCCGTTCCAGATTCTAATCCAAGTGATAAGACAATTAGTATGGAAGGTGATACATGGGCTTGGGGTTGGAACATCGGTGCTTTCTACGAACTTAATGAGAATAACCGTTTTGGCCTAAGCTATCGTTCTCAAGTAGATTTAGATTTTGACGGTGATTTCACCGATTATCTAGGCGCCATTACAGGTAAACCTAATAATACCATTACCGGTAGCTTATCTGTTCCACTTCCAGCTATAGCTGAATTCTCAGGCTTCCATCAACTGAATAAACAGTGGGCTATTCATTACAGCTTACAATGGACTCAGTACAGTAAATTTAAAGAGTTGCGTGCAACCAGTTCTGAATGTAAACCTGGCTATAATGGCCAATCAGGCGTCTGTTTATTAAAAGAAGAAGACTACGACGATACATATCGTTGGGCAATTGGTACAACTTATACACTAAATCCATTATGGACTTTACGTGCTGGCTTTGCTTTTGATGAGCAGGCAGGTAAACCAACACTGAGTATTCCTGATACTGATCGCTACTGGTACTCAGCGGGTGCGACTTACCACTACAATCAACATCTGTCATTTGATGCTGGTTTCTCATTTATTTACAGCTCTAAAGCAACCTTTACCGAAGATAGCAGTACTTTCACGTCTAAAGGTAAAGCTTACCTTGCTGCCGTTCAAGCTAACTATAAGTTCTAAGTGAATTAATGAGGAATACTACAATGAAAAAACACTATTTAGCCTTAATTATCGCAGCAAGCTTAGGACTGACAGCGTGTGGTGGTGACAGTAAAACTACAGGAACACCAACAGTAAATCCGGACATTGCTGATAGCTTAAAAGCTGAAACCAAAGTTAATTTTGATATTATATCTAACCCAACAGCTCCTATCATTGTCATGCCAACTTATCTGGCAATGGATCAACAAGATGGTACCTTAAGTGTTGAAAGTAGTGCAGTCGATCCCACTAACTTAGGAGATCCTCTCGTTGCTATGGGTGAAACCGACGGTTGGAGTACCAGTCAACCAATTCAAATTAGCTTTACTGGTAACCCACTTGACCCAACAACGGGCAGTGACAGCTTCCATCTTATCAAATCAGGCGATCCAACCAATCTAGCCGATACAACACAACCAACAGAGCTGGTTGCAGATGTTGATTATAAGGTAATGATTTCAGGTGATACTTTAACAGCAATCTTACTTAAGCCGTTAGATCCTGCAAGTAACTATATGTTTGCAGTTACTAACGATCTACTTGATAGTAAAGGTAATCCTGTAGGTATGAGTAACTCTTATGCCGCAATAAAGGCAACAACACCACCGCCATCAAGTGCCTTGCTGCCAGCACAAGCGATTACTCATGCCACTGAAAATGAATTTGCTCAAGTTGGTGTTGATAAATCTAAGATCATATTTTCGTCATGGTTTACAACTGCATCGGTTGGTGATGTATTGTTTGCAGCAAAATCAGCTACCGCTCTTGCAATACAAAATGGTGCGGAGAGTGTTTGGAAAGGTACTGCAAAAGCAGAAGATATCACGCCATCACAGCTTAGCTCTCTGTTTAAAATAGGTTCACCAACTAAAGCTGGAAAAACTGTTGAAGGTAAAGGTGAAATTTATAAAGGTAATATAACCCTACCTTACTATCTTGATATTCGTCCGGATCATTTTTTAACCACACCTTGGCAAAGTGGTATGCCAAGCTTGGCTAAAATCCAATATGTACTGACTCATGGTAACGATGCTGATAAACAGGCCGTTCAACAACAATTAAATGATCTTGGTGTCGATCCTCAAGATCTGGCAGTTGTTGCAACCGATCCAAAAGCACAAGTTCGTGTGTTAAGCGCCTTAACTGGAGCAAAAATAACACTGGCAGACGGAAAACAACTGGATCCACAACGAATCATTACTCGTTACAGCCCAGTACCAGAGCTTAAATCTGTGCAAACATTTGAGTATACTCTGGTACTACCAACCAAAGCGGAATGCCAACAACCGCTCACAAATGCAGTTACTATTTATCAACATGGTGTAACAAGCAGCAAAGAAACGTTGACCAAATCCGCTCTTGCAGATCAATTAATTGGTGACCAATGTCGAGCAATTTTTGCCATCAATCACCCTCTGCATGGCGACCGTGGTGTTGCTGGTCAAAACGCAGCAACAAATCCATCCATGTATCTAAACCTTGCATCCCTAACCGTTGCTCGCGACAACTTGCGCCAAAGTGTAACGGATGTGATAAACCTTAGAGCATCCATTGGTAAAATCTTTGCTCAAATGGCCCAAGCTCCAGAGTCCATTGCAAGTTTAGGGGTGTTAAAGCGATTAAACCCTACTGTAGGCGTTAATTTTGTTGGTCACTCATTAGGGGCGATTACTGGTGTTGATGTAGCTAATATTGCAAACCGCTCTATTGGCAATGAAGTTGCAGATCAAACTTTCTTTAATATCGATGCCGTGGCTCTTGCAAACCCAGGTGCTGAAATTCCTTATCTGCTACTGAACTCACAAGGCTTTAGTCCTCTGATCAAAGGCAGCATTGTTGCAAGTGTCGATAAACAGTTTGCTGCGCAATGTGGTAACACTAATTTAGGCATTTGCTATGCGGTGTATCAAAATAAACTCATCAATGACGGGACTCCAGAATCACTAGCAACACTACAAGCACTTTATGCTTCATTTAATCAGTTTGCCTTTGCGGCACAGACGGTAATGGATACGGTTGACCCAATCAATCACTCTGCATTTGTACCTAAAGAGCTGCCGGTTTATTTAGCACAGGTGAAAAATGATCTGGTTATCCCTAACTACACACCGTTAGGACAAACGGTGGCAGGCACAGATATCCCAGTACCATACTCACCATTTACAGGCACCACTCCGCTATTAAAAACATTGGCACTCACTCCAACCACGGTATCCATTAAGGACTCGATTGTAAGAAATGCTGCTCTATTTAATGCAGGAGTCCACTCTTCACTCCTAGACCCTAAGCCGAGTGAAGCAGTTACTGCAGAAATGCAATCAGAGGTACATTCCTTTATCAGCAGCAATGGTAAAGAACTCACTATCAGCGATAACTCTGTTCTAGAGAGTCAACCATAAAGAGCTCTAGATAAAGCATCAAACAAAAAGGCTAGCACTCGCTAGCCTTTGTTTTATCTCAATATCAAACAATAACCGAAATATTATAGATCTTCGGTATGTTCCGACAGATACTTCGCTACCCCTTCAGGAGATGCGTTCATACCTTCTTTCCCCTTCTCCCATTGAGCTGGGCATACTTCACCATGTTTTTCATGGAATTGAAGCGCATCCACCATACGTAGCATTTCATCAATGTTACGACCAAGAGGCAGGTCATTAATTACCTGATGACGTACCACACCTTCTTTATCGATCAAGAAAGAACCGCGGAACGCCACACCCGCTTCTGGATGCTCAACATCATAAGCTTGGCAAATTTCATGTTTAGTATCAGCAATTAACGGGTACTGTACTGGGCCAATACCACCATCTTCTACTGCTGTATTACGCCAAGCGTTATGAGAAAATTGAGAGTCGATCGATACGCCAATAACTTCAACGCCTTTTTCTTTAAAATCGTTATAACGCTTATCAAAAGCAATAAGTTCGGATGGACAAACAAAAGTGAAATCGAGTGGATAGAAGAACACAACAGCAGGTTTACCCTGAATATGTTGAGCAAGATTAAAACTATCAACGATTTCGCCATTGCCTAAAACAGCAGCAGCGGTAAAGTCAGGGGCAGGACGACCTACTAAAACACCCATAGTTAACTCCATTAACTGAATTGATGATATTTACAACTAACTTATTGTTATAAAAAACAATACCACTTCAAAATAGTACAAAGAAATCACGATTACAAATAAACAAAGTCAATAAAACTCAGTTCAAAACATAATTTTTCCTCGACATCAGAAAAAATTTAAGCAAACTGGATTCATTGGCTGCATTTTGACTGCCATAAAATAAAAAATACCGTGATTATTGCCGCAATTTGGCATAGTCAATCGGGTATATATCACAAATGACCCAACACAACGGATGGATCGAATACTTATGAACCCAGTAGTTATTGCGGTCTGCGTCATGCTGGTGCTTGCATTATTGCGAGTCAATGTCGTAGTAGCGCTTACATTCAGTGCCATTGTGGGAGGCCTGATTGGCGGCTTGTCCCTCACTGATGCGGTTACTGCTTTCCAAAATGGACTTGGTGGCGGTGCAACAACAGCACTTAGTTATGCCATGCTTGGTACTTTTGCTGTTGCTATTTCACATTCTGGTATTACCGATGTTCTTGCGCAAAAAGTTATCAAACGTATCAGTGGTCATGAGAATGCCGCTGCTGCTACCGGAGTAAAATACAGCGTTTTAACCATTTTGCTTCTTTTAGCCATTTCTTCGCAGAATGCTATTCCGGTACATATCGCCTTTATTCCAATTGTTATCCCGCCGCTACTACACGTATTTGCGAAACTAAAATTGGATCGCCGCTTAATTGCTTGTGTATTAACGTTTGGCTTAGTAACTCCATATATGGTGCTGCCAATCGGCTTTGGTGGTATTTTTCTAAATAATATTCTGCTAAAAAACCTGCATGATAACGGCCTTGATGTGGCAGCAAACCAAGTGCCTATCGCGATGCTACTTCCAGCTATGGGTATGGTCACCGGTTTACTGATTGCGGTCTTTTTCAGTTACCGCAAACCTCGTGAATACTCTGAGGCCAAAATTTTAGCCAATGAGCCAGAACATAAAACGATCAATATGAAGCACGTTTATGTTGCTATAGCCGCTATTTTGGCTGCACTTGGCGCACAAATTTACAGCTCATCAATGATTATTGGTGGTCTAGTTGGCTTTATGGTCTTTACGGTAACCGGCGTAATTAAATACAAAGAGACCCATGATGTGTTCACTAAAGGTGTACATATGATGGCAATGATTGGCTTTATTATGATTGCCGCGGCAGGCTTTGCTTCTGTAATGAAAGCAACCGGAGGTGTGGAAAGCCTAGTAAACTCACTGGAAGCGATTATTGGTAATAACAAGCCGTTAGCATCTCTACTTATGCTTGTTGTTGGCTTACTGGTCACTATGGGAATTGGTTCTTCATTTTCTACGATTCCAATTCTAGCAACCATTTATGTGCCTTTATGCTTGTCTTTCGGTTTCTCACCAATGGCAACAATTGCGATCGTAGGTACTGCTGCCGCTCTTGGTGATGCAGGCTCTCCAGCCTCTGATTCCACATTAGGTCCAACATCAGGTCTTAATGCTGATGGTCAACACGAGCATATTTGGGAAACCGTAGTGCCAACCTTTATTCACTACAATCTACCACTGATTGCTGCCGGCTGGATTGCTTCGATGATCCTATAATCATCAAAAAATCCATCCATTTACCCTTGCTAAACCGCACCATTTTTGTTGCGGTTTTTTATTATCCCCTCTCTTGCTGGAAGGATTATTTAAGCGCATGATAATAAAGATAGAGCATCATTAAGGGTTATTGAACGTATGAAAGAGTATCAGCCGATTGCTTGTCAACGTTACGATTACATTGAAATTGCTTGTATGCATCACTATCAACTCACGGTTGAATTACTCGATGGGACGGTTATACAAGGGCAGGCAATCGATACAAAAATAGAGAATAAACAAGAATTTTTATTACTTGATGTGTCATCAAAAAAAGAAGATTCCATCATACAAGTACGATTGGATCACATCCATCAATTAACAGTGACAACACCTAACCCTCAGTTTACTCATGTCACTATTGTGGAAAAGAATGAGTAAAGAAAGCACGCTTAAAAAGAGTAAATACTGCTAAGTTCTATCTTATCCCCAATAAAAAATGCCGCTAAACAGCAAAGTTTAGCGGCATCGATTCTTCTAGCTAGATGCTACTTATTCTGCATCACGACGAGCAGCAGCTTCTTTAATTAATGGCTGAAGTTCGCCTTTTTGGAACATCTCAATGATGATGTCACAACCACCGATTAATTCACCTTCAACCCATAGTTGAGGGAATGTAGGCCATTGTGCATAAATTGGTAGCTCAGCACGAATGTCTGGGTTTTGTAGAATATCTACGTAAGCGAATTTTTCACCGCATGACATTAGAGCTTGTGCCGCTTGAGATGAAAAACCACAGCTTGGTAGCTTAGGTGAACCTTTCATGTATAGCAGGATTGAGTTTTCTGCGATTTGCTGCTTAATTTTGTCGATGGTTTCCATAGCTTCCTCTTACGACGTTTATTTCTTTTTAAACATCCATTCTACTTGCTATTTAGATAGAAAAAAACGCTTATTATTTTTATGGTTTTTATTTAAGCGATCTCTATCTATTTAAAGCCTCACCACAGACAACCTTGTACGAAGCATTATGCTCAATGCATCATACTAATTTAAAGAAATTTGTTCTCACCCCTTTTAATAAAGAAAAAACTTGCTAAAATAAAAACATCGATTACAGTCAGGTTGTTATCAACATAAGGAACTGAGAAAGAGTTGCTTATTTGGTGAAATAGTACTACAAGTAGTGAGGTCATCTGACTGAATACTTGGATGTACAAAAACTTGAGTGTTGTGCCTATCTAAACATCGATACCCTATTTTGTTATTAGTGTATTTTATTGTTTAAATAGGTATCGCAAGTCAGTATCAAAAGAATAACGTGAGCCTTGATGCTCATGTACAGCAATGTCCGAGGGACTACCCTCTTATAAAATGGAGAATTGAGCAATGGCATTCGAACTACCAGCTCTACCGTACGCTAAAGACGCACTAGAACCACACATCTCAGCAGAAACTATTGAGTATCACTACGGTAAGCACCACAACACTTATGTGGTTAAGCTAAACGGTCTAGTTGAAGGCACTGACCTTGCTGACAAATCTCTAGAAGAGATCATCAAATCTTCAGCTGGTGGCGTATTCAACAACGCAGCTCAAGTATGGAACCACACTTTCTACTGGCACTGTCTAAGCCCTAATGCTGGCGGTGAACCAACAGGTGAAGTTGCTGAAGCAATCAACAAAGCATTCGGCTCTTTCGAAGCATTTAAAGCTCAGTTTACAGATTCTGCAGTTAATAACTTCGGTTCTGGTTGGACTTGGCTAGTAAAAAATACAGATGGCACACTAGCTATCATGAACACGTCAAATGCAGGTTGCCCAATTGTAGAAGAAGGTATCACACCACTTCTTACTGTTGATGTATGGGAACACGCGTACTACATCGACTACCGCAACCTACGTCCAACATACATGGATGCGTTCTGGGCACTAGTTAACTGGGATTTCGTTGCTAAAAACCTAGCAGCATAATTACCCAGTACTGCCGAATAATGAGTTAAAATAATTGGCTCAAACGAAAAAATAACGCCAGAGTTTATGCTCTGGCGTTTTTTTGTTTCATTTACTATTCGGCATTAATAACTCTAGTATCACTAGCTGTTGGCTAGGTCGTTTTGACTAAGTTTTTTGAACGAAACGGCTTTAACCTAAGTATTTTCAAAACTAAGCTTTCTCAGCCAAGATAATTCGCAACGTACGACGAAGTGGTTCGGCAGCGCCCCATAACAATTGATCCCCCACAGTGAATGCATTTAAAAAATCATCCCCCATGGCAAGCTTACGCAAACGGCCAACAGGAACAGACAGTGTACCCGTCACTTTTGCTGGGCTTAACTCTTGAACGGTAGCCTCACGCTCATTTGGTATGACTTTAACCCAGTCATTATGAGAAGCAATAATTTGCTCAATTTCATCCAACGGTACATTTTGCTTTAACTTGATGGTAAGAGCTTGGCTATGGCAGCGCATTGCCCCGATACGAACACATGTACCATCAATTGGAATAGGGTTACTATCCAGACCTAAAATCTTATTGGTCTCAACCGAGCCTTTCCACTCTTCTTTGCTCTGTCCGTTATCTCGCTTAACATCAATCCAAGGAATCAAAGATCCAGCCAACGGCGCACCAAACTCTTGGGTTGGGAAATTATTAGAGCGCAATGTATCTGCAACTTTACGGTCAATATCTAAAATAGACGAAGCAGGATTAGCTAACTCACTAAGAACTGAATCATTCACAACCCCCATTTGAGCAATGAGCTCTCTCATATTTTTCGCACCAGCACCTGATGCCGCTTGGTACGTTTGTGATGTCATCCACTCAACAAGGCCTGCTTGATATAAACCACCAACAGCCATCAACATTAAGCTAACAGTACAGTTACCACCAACAAAGGTATTAGTGCCAGAATGAATTCCTTGCTTAATCTGTTCAAAGTTCACAGGATCTAAACTGATAATTGAATCAGATTGCATTCGAAGCGTAGAGGCTGCATCAATCCAATACCCTTTCCACCCAGCTTGGCGCAATGCTGGGTATACTTTTTCAGTGTAGCTACCACCTTGACAAGTAATAATCGCATCAAGCTGTTTTAAACTATCTATATTGAAAGCATCTTGTAGAAGTCCAGCCTCTTTGCCCAAATTGGGAGCGGGAATACCCACTTGTGAAGTCGAATAGAAAACGGGCTCAATATGAGCAAAATCGCCTTCTTCAACCATACGTTGCATCAGCACAGATCCCACCATGCCACGCCAACCCACTAAACCTACTTTCATCATTCTTTTGGCTCTCCCTGCTTTTTACACAAATATTGTCCATCTATAGAGATTTAATAGAAGAAAAACAAGAATTTTTTTATTAACATTCACCAGTAGTGCAACACAGTAGCACATCAATTACACCAAAAAACACAATTTTAATTAACATTTCTCTTTTTAATGCCTTGTGTGACAAATACACAAGTTACGTGCTATAGCAAAATATTTACAACCAAAAACAGCCAAAAAACCACAACAAACCATTAAATTTAACATACAAGATCAAAGTAATTACTTAAGTAATGTTCTATTAAACAAATAGTGAATTTTGAAAAATAACTTTGACCCTGTTAATCTCCCCTGCCGCTCAAATGTAGCGGATATATTTTTCTTTACTACCCTGTATGGTTTTACTCTCTAAAAATGGGTTCCTATTCAGGATTTGTAACAGAAAAAAACCTTTATATAAAAAGTATAAATGACCAATAAAAAAGCCATTTATGCCGATAAATTAGCCATTAAGTTTGGCTTTTATAAGCAATTTGATCGCGGAGCAGATTAAGCTCACAGAAAGTGACACTCTTTATTTCATGAACAGTTTCATTTGATACAGTAGCGCCACATTAAGAATTGCTCACACTTTTTTACATAATCGATTTATTTTTGATTAGACACACTTTGGGACATCTCCCTTGTAAACAGGTTTGAAGAACAAGGTAATACGCATGGATAAAAAACAAGTAAGGCTACCATCACTGTTACAAGTGACCATTGCTCTGGGTATCTTCCTAGCGCTGGCATTTTCTTTTACTGCAAAGTTAAACCTACCGATTCAGCTCGCCCTTTATATCGGTTGGTTTGTCATCATGGCGCTGGGCTTAAAGCTAGGTCATGACTACAAATCATTAGAAAAAGCAGCAACAAAAGGTATCTCAAATGGTTTAGGGGCCGTACTTATTCTACTGGCAGTGGGTGCACTTGTGGGCACTTGGATTGCTGGTGGTATCGTTCCAACCATTATCTACTACGGCTTAAAAGCAATTCACCCGTCAATTTTCCTATTAGCGACTATGATTATCTGTTCGCTAACTGCATTGGCAACCGGCACATCTTGGGGTGCAGCAGGTACAGCTGGTATTGCAATGATGGGTATTGGTCAAGGCTTAGGTATTCCACCAGCGATGACTGCAGGTGCGGTTCTTTCAGGTTGTTACTTTGGCGATAAGATGTCTCCACTGTCTGACTCTGTTATTCTGGCCTCTTCTATGTCCAATGTTGAAATCGTTGAACACATTAAAGGCATGCTACCTATTGCGCTTATCAGTTACATCATTACCGGTGTTTTATTTACCTTAGTGGGCTATCACTACTCAGGTAATGTTGATATGTCACAAGTACAATCTGTTATTGAAGCAATGGATAAGCAATTTGTTATTACCCCATTGTCCTTTGTTCCTGTAGTGATCGTTCTTGTACTGCTTGCGATGCGTTTGCCATCTTTTCCTGTGATCTCATTGGGCTCACTATTGGGTATCGTATGGGCAATCATGGTGCAAGATATGGATCCATTGGCAGCATTCAATACCGCTTGGGCCCCATTCTCTATCCAGTCAGGTGTTGAGTTTATTGATT
Source organism: Photobacterium damselae (assembly GCF_003026815.1). Taxonomy (GTDB): domain Bacteria; phylum Pseudomonadota; class Gammaproteobacteria; order Enterobacterales; family Vibrionaceae; genus Photobacterium; species Photobacterium damselae. The sequence continues at coordinate 21,278 of NZ_PYOG01000012.1, forward strand.
CGATTCTAAACCGCGGTGGTATGGAATCTATGCTAGGCTCAGTCGCGGTTATCGTATTTGGTCTTGGCTTTGGTGGTTTGCTTGATAAAGTGGGCGTACTGCAAACTATCGCTCATTTGTTTGAGAAACGTGTTAACTCAGCAGGTAGCCTATCCGTATCAACCATTGCAACCGCATTTTTAGGTAACGTATTTGGCTCTGCTATGTATGTGTCTCTAATTCTTACCCCAAAAATCTGTGCGAAAAACTACGACCGCTTAGGTTATCAACGTAAGAACCTATCTCGTAACGCTGAATTTGGTGGCACACTAACTTCAGGTATGGTGCCTTGGAGTGATAACGGTATCTACATGGCGAGTATTTTAGGTGTCGCAACCTTCTCGTACGCACCATTTATGTGGTTAAGCTTTGTTTGTATCATTGTGACCATTGTCTCATCTTATATGGGCTGGTTTGTTGATCGCTGTCCACCAGCCTCAGCAGAGCAACTAGCAAAAGACGATGAAGAAGAAATGCTAGCAGTTGAAAAGCTAACTTCTTAATGGTGACGATCTGATATCCCAATATAGTAAGAGCACTCCTGTGAGTGCTCTTTTTTTATCTGGAATTTACTTTTCCCATCGTATGACTTATTACGTTATCCATCCTCTAACCGTAACACTCCATATTTTGATTTATTCCAAATTAAAATAATTTACTGCTAGATATCCGCAGTATCATTGCACCCCACCCTTGAACGGGAAAAAACAATTCCTCAACAGTTAGCAAATCAGCCCGTAACAAATAAATAAGCCATTGATTTTTAATAACTAAAACCAAGCAGATAAAATCGGTTAAATATTTAGTTTTTTATTCAAATATGAACAACAAAGAAAGATCTGGTTCACAAATAAAAATATAAATTCCATTTTTGCCACTCTCAAGTAGCACACTTTGACCCCAGTCAATTTTTTCCCGCCATTTTTAATGACAATGCATTTATTTCCCAAAGCCGATAAAACTTTCCATCTCTGGCTGTTAACAACATTTCATATGGCATCGGCACCGTTTTTACTATTTTATTTTTTGATTCCCAAGGAGTTATTCCTATGAGCAATACCACGGAGCAAGGACGCAAAGTGACGATTGGCAGCTACATTGCCCTCGCCTTTGCTGTGATTTTCTTTTCTGGCTTTATGCAATCAAACCAATGGTACGGTGTATTTGACTTCACTACGCTAAATGGTTCTTTCGGCAGTGTTGTTTACTCAGTAAATGAAACCGCTGATGGTATTCAAACAGCCACAACATCACTGCGTGGTAAAGGTGGTAGCGGTGCTCGTGATGGCTTCCTATTTGCCCTAACGCTTATCCCTACCGTAATGTTTGCTCTTGGTATGATTAACGTTCTAGAGCACTACGGCGCATTGGATGCTGCTCGTAAACTGCTTACACCACTGCTTCGTCCTCTAATGGGAATCCCAGGTAACTCAGGTCTGGCTCTTATCGCCTCGCTTCAAAGTACCGATGCAGGTGCTGCAATGACGCGTCAGCTTAAAGATGAAGGTCACCTAACCAAACGTGAAACCGATGTCTTTACTATGTTCCAGTTCTCAGCCGGTGCCACTATCGTAAACTTCTTCTCTTCAGGTGCTGTGCTATTTACTCTGACTTACGCCTCTGGTGAGTTAGCCGTAACCTCTTCGATTGGCCTAGCGGTTGCCGTTATGTTTGTGTTTAAGTTTGTTGGTGCCAACCTTTTCCGCATCTACCTAAACATCACAGAAGGCAAAGAAGATAAATCAAACAGCAACACACCAGCACCAAAAGAGGAGACTGCATAATGACTACTGCTAAAAAACCTATGGTTACCGACATTTTTGTTGAAGGTGCAAAAAAAGGCTGGGTTATCGCAACAACCTCAACGGTGCCAAACGTTCTTATGGCCTTCGTTATCATCAAAGCGCTACAAATTACCGGAGCTCTTGATGCAATGGGCGCAATTTTCTCACCTGTAATGGCAATTTTTGGCCTACCAGGTGAAGCCGCCGCTGTTCTTATCGGTGCCTGGATGTCAATGGGTGGTGCTGTAGGTGTGGTTATTACCCTATTTGACCAAGGGATCCTCAACGGTCAACACATTGCTATCTTGGCTCCTGCTATCTACCTAATGGGCTCTCAGGTGCAGTACATGGGTCGAATCATGGGTCCAATTGGAACAGAAGGTCGTTATATTCCAGTGATGATTGCAATCTCTGTTCTAAACGCCTTTGCCGCCATGTTTGTAATGAACATTCTGGTTTAAAACCAAGCTTTCCCCCTTGCAGGCTATAGCAGCAAATATAGCCTGCTCATTGGTTCACAATTTCTGATTTAATGGAGCTTTCAATGAGCTTTTCTCTTGAACAATATTTAGAAGAACTACGCCCTCTTATCAATGTTGATTGCGGAACATTAACGAAAGAAGGTATTGAAGTCATTGCCAATCAAATGGCAGAGAAATACCAAACCCTTGGTTGGAACGTAAAACGTGTAGATTGTGGTGCCGCAGGTACAGGTTTGGAAGTTCGTAACAAGCCAGAAGCCGATCACATTGATGTAATGCTCATAGGTCACATGGATACTGTTTTCCCTGTTGGTACAGCAGCAGCGCGTCCAATGACTACAGATGCAGAAAAAGCGTATGGTCCTGGTGTTTCTGATATGAAATCTGGCCTACTTAATATTGTTTACGCTATTCGTACTTTAGATCCAACAGTGCTAGAGAAGCTGTCTATCTGTGTGTGCATGAACCCAGATGAAGAGATCGGTTCTTTGCATTCAGAGACGTGGCTAAAAAGTGTTGCCGCCTCTGCAAAACATGTTTTGGTTGCTGAAGCCGCTCGCGCTGATGGATCACTGGTTAAAGCCCGTAAAGGTATGGCGCGCTACCGTTTAACGTTCAATGGTAAAGCCGCACACGCAGGTAATGAGCCAGAAAAAGGCCGCAGTGCAATTACTGAAATGGCAAACTGGATTTTAGCGATCAACCAGCTAACAAACTTTGAAACTGGTACTACATTCAACGTGGGTATCGTAAAAGGCGGTGCTGGTGCGAACATCGTGCCTGACCTTGCTGAAGCAGTTGTTGATGTCCGTTTCTGGGATAACGAAGAATACGCACAAGCTGATAGCCATATTCGCGCTTTAGCGGATACACCATTTGTTGATGGCGTTAGCATTACTTTAGATCGTGAAGCGCACAAACCGTCAATGGTGCCATCAACTCAAACAGAAGCTCTTATGACATTGGTTGAGCAATCAGGTCAGGAAGAAGGCATTAATATTACATGGCAAGCTGTTGGTGGTGGCTCAGACGCTAACCTAACAGCAGTTCTTGGTATCCCAACTCTGGATGGCCTAGGCCCAATTGGTGCAGGCTTCCACAGTGCTGATGAGTACCTAGTTTTAGATTCTATTGAGCCTCGTATTCGCCTACTACAGAATGTTCTTGGTAAGATTGCCAAGCAGTAATGAGTGTTAACAAATACTGATTAACATGTCATAAAAAAAGCGAGTTGATACACAGTGTCAGCTCGTTTTTCTTTATCTAGCCTATGACTTTCCTTTCCCTCATTGTTATCAAAAACAGCACTTCTACTCCTAAAAGATTAAATTGCAGATAAAATACCACTTTAATTTCTCGAAATTGATCGGGATCAATGTGTTTGACCATACAGTGTCGTTATCCTTAACGAATATTAATATGCATTATAAATACAAGTTAAGGAATGCAAGCAATGTCGAACCTAGCAATGTTCTGCCATCAGTGCTCAATGGCACAAACAGGTGGTTGTGGTAGTACCGGAAAAACTCAAGGTACTTGTGGTAAAGATGAAAACCTATCTCGCTTACAAGATATTATGATCTTCGGCCTAAAAGGACTGTCTGCTTACCGTACTCATGCCAATGATCTGGGTGCTAATACAAAATCTGTCGATGATGTAATTGCAGAAACTCTGTACTTTACCCTAACTAATGTTAACTTCAGCTTTGACCAACACATTGCTCAGTTAATGAAAATTGGTGGTGCAGGTAGCGAAATGATGTCGATCTTAGGTGAAGCGCATCATGCTCGTCTGGGTGTGCCAACGCCGGTTTGTGTGCCACAAAACCAAGCCGAAGGTAAAGGTATTCTGGTGACAGGTCATGATCTGGATCTACTAGAACGTCTACTTATCGCAACCGAAGGTACTGGCATTAATGTGTACACGCACTCAGAGATGCTACCCGCTCACGGTTACCCAGAACTGCGTAAATACAGCCATTTAAAAGGTAACGTAGGTAAAGCTTGGTTCGATCAAAAGCAACTTTTCCAAAAGTGGAATGGCACCATTATTGTAACGACAAACTGTATTGTCCCACCAACAGGTCGTGCTGATTATGCTGATCGCCTTTATAGCTACGGTATTGTCGGTATTGACGGATGTCGTGAACTTGCTGACGACTTTGCGCCATTGATCGAGCATACCTTAAGTTTGCCTGATATTGATGGTTTTGAGAGCACTGAAACCTTAATGACAGGTCACAACTATAAGACCATTTTAGGTTTAGCTCCGCAGATTTTAGAAGCGGTTAACGCAGGTAAAATCAAGCAGTTCTTTGTTGTTGCTGGCTGTGACAAACCAGGTAAACCGAATGATTACTTCCGCGAATTAGCGCTTTCAATTCCAGAAGATTGCATTATTTTAACGTCGTCATGCGGCAAGTTCCGCTTTAATGACCACGACTTTGGTGTTGTTCCAGGAACTGAAATTCCACGTTATCTCGACCTTGGCCAGTGTAATGACAGTTATGGTGCAGTCATGATTGCTCTTGCTTTAGGTGATGCTATGGGTGTACCTGTAAATGAACTGCCTGTGAATATTGTGCTGTCTTGGATGGAACAAAAAGCAGTATTGATTCTGTTGGCTCTGTTTAACTTAGGTATTCAAAATATCTACCTAGGTCCAAACCCACCAGAATTTGTTAATGAAGCTATTTTTGAGTTTTTACAACAGAACTTCAATCTTCATCTAACCGGTGATGCGAAAACAGATCTGGCAACCATGCTAAACGGCCAAATCGAGACCGCGGCAGTTTAATCGCGCTAATCATCAATCTAGTCTGAATCTAGATCATAAATAGGCAGTATGACTCAATACTGCCTAATCGACTCAAACGGTTCAATCTAATCAACAGGGTTAAATCGTTTGAGCCATATCCTTTTTTCTCTTCAACAGTGCATGTTCGCTGGGGTTGATTATGTCTATACAAATCCAACAACACACCTCTACTCAATATCACACCATGGACGGAAATGAAGCGGTTGCTCATGTGGCTTACCGCTGTAATGAAGTGATTGGGATCTATCCAATTACCCCATCTTCACCAATGTCGGAACAGTGTGAAGTATGGGAAAGCCAAGGAAAAACCAATCTTTGGGGACAAGTACCCACCGTTATTGAAATGCAGTCTGAAGCCGGCGCAGCAGGTGCCGTTCATGGCGCATTGATGGCAGGCTCACTTGCGACAACGTTTACTTCATCACAAGGGTTATTACTTAAAATTCCTAACATGTACAAAATTGCAGGTGAGCTAACACCTTTTGTTATGCATGTTGCTGCCCGAACCCTTGCTACTCATGCCCTTTCGATCTTTGGCGATCACTCTGATGTGATGGCCGTTCGACAAACTGGCTTTGCTATGTTGAGCTCAGAGTCGGTACAACAAGCGCACGACTTTGCCCTAATTAGCCAAGCCGCTACCTTGAAAAGTCGAATTCCTTTTGTCCACTTTTTTGATGGTTTCCGCACCTCTCACGAGATCAATAAGATCGTAACGATTGATGATGCGATCATCGACCAGATGATTGATCAACAAGAGGTCGATGCGTTCCACCAGAGAGGATTAACTCCTGATAATCCAACCATTCGAGGAACGGCACAAAATCCTGACACCTTTTTCCAAGCACGAGAAGCCAGTAATCTCTTTTATGATGCGTGCCCTAATATTGTGGCAGATACAATGGCTCAATTTGCTCAATTAACGGGCCGTAGCTACAAACTGTTTGATTATTACGGTCATCCAGATGCAACAGATATTACCGTTGTGATGGGATCGGCAAATGCAACCTTGACCCAAGCGGTTGATGAACTGCTAGCTCTTGGAAAAAAAGTTGGTGTGATTTCCGTCCATCTTTATCGCCCATTCTCTCTTGAACATTTTGTCGATGTATTACCACAAAGTGTTACGCGTATTGCGGTATTAGATCGAACAAAAGAGCCTGGAGCAATTGGTGATCCGCTTTATCTTGATGTGGTCGCAACCTTACAACAAGCCTTGCAACAACAAAAAATCGCACAAATGCCGATGATTGTGGGTGGTCGTTACGGCTTATCATCTAAAGAATTTACCCCAAATCATGCCAAAGGGATTTATCAAGCTCTTGCAGAAAATCAGCTTATACCATCCTTTACCATTGGTATTTGTGATGATGTGACTCATCGTTCTATTTCCTATCCAAGCCAAGCGATTTCAGAACCCAAGACACGTATTCGTGCTCTATTTTATGGTTTAGGCTCAGATGGAACCGTTAGTGCTAATAAAAATACTTTAAAGATTATTGGTGAAAATACAGAGTTACATTCTCAAGGCTACTTTGTCTACGATTCAAAAAAATCTGGCGGAGTAACGATTTCGCACCTGCGCTTTGATCACCAGCCGATTGAAGCACCGTATTTAATTGATCAAGCTGAATTTATTGCCTGCCATCAGTTCGAATTTATTCAGAAGTTGGATATGGTTGAACAGGCTGCACATGGGGCAACAGTGCTGATCAATAGCCCTTATGATAATGAACAGATTTGGGATCATCTCCCACAAGAAGTTCAACAGATCATCATAGAACGACAACTTAAACTTTATGTAATTAATGCCGTCACTATTGCACGTCAAGCGGGATTGAATAATCGTCTTAATACGGTAATGCAAACCGCCTTTTTTGCCCTTAGCCAATTGATGCCTGTTAATGACGCCATTGAACACCTTAAACAAGCAATAGAAAAGAGCTACAGCAAACGAGGTCCAAGTATTGTTGCAGCTAACCATAATGCGGTTGATGCAACTTTAGCGAACTTACAGCAGGTATGTATTCCAGATCAGGTAACCAGTACGACAACGCGTCCAGCGATTGTCTCTGAGCATGCTCCTGACTTAGTTCAAAAAGTAACAGCCGTTATGCTGGCAGGTAAAGGGGATCAATTGCCAGTTAGCGCATTTCCTGTCGATGGACATTGGCCTACCGCAACCAGTCAATGGGAAAAACGTAATATTGCCCATGAAATTCCAGTATGGGAGCAAGACCTCTGTACTCAATGTAATATCTGTACCTTAGTGTGCCCTCACTCTGCCATTCGCGCTAAAGCTGTGGATGAAGCTGAACTGATTAACGCACCTTGTGATTTTAAAACAGTTGATTACAAACAGCGTGACTTCAAAGGTAAGCAATACACATTACAAGTCTCCCCTCAAGATTGTACGGGTTGTAATCTCTGCACCACAGCATGTCCAGCCGTTGACCCCAACAACAGCGAACGCAAAGCCATTAATATGATGGCAAAAGCAGAAGTATTAGCAGCACAAACAGAAAATTACGAGTTCTTCAATCAGCTACCAGAGCTTGAGCGTATTGATATTAAACGTATTGATGCCCGTAGCAGTCAGTTATTGCAGCCTCTATTTGAATATTCTGGTGCTTGTTCTGGTTGTGGAGAAACCTCTTATATCAAGCTACTAACCCAGCTATTTGGCGATCGAATGCTAATAGCAAACGCAACTGGCTGTTCATCCATCTATGGTGGTAACTTACCGACAACCCCATATACCACGGATGGACATGGCCGAGGACCTGCATGGGCAAACTCTCTATTTGAAGATAATGCTGAATTTGGTCTGGGTATGCGTCTTGCGGTTAACAGTCGCCGAGATCATGCGCTTTACCTCCTAGAACAAGCCAAAGACATGTTACCAACCGATCTGGTCGATGCTTTACAAACCAACGCCATGTTAGGTGATGAAAACTCAGTTGTTCGTCAGCGTGAACATATTGCCGATCTCCGCTCTCGTCTTGATTACTCACATCAAGCCTTAATTGAATGTGCTGATGATTTAGTCGCGAAAAGCACTTGGATTGTCGGCGGAGATGGCTGGGCTTATGACATTGGTTTTGGCGGATTAGAGCATGTTCTTGCCACCAACAACAATGTCAATGTCTTGGTGATGGACACTCAAGGCTATTCCAACACGGGTGGTCAGCAATCCAAAGCAACCCCAACAGGAGCGGTAGCCAAATTTGCCACAAATGGTAAAAGCGCAAACAGTAAAGATATCGCAATTAATATCATGATGCTGGGTAATGTGTATGTCGCCAAAATTGCACTTGGCGCCAATATGAACCAGGCACTTAAAGCGATCCAAGAAGCAGAAGCCTATCCTGGTCCATCTTTAGTGATTGCTTACTCACCTTGTATTACTCATGGCTTTGATATGTCTCAAGGGGTAACCCATCAACAGTTAATGGTAGAAACAGGATTGTGGCCACTATTTCGTTTTGACCCTCGCCGCTGTGATAAAGGACGAGCCGCGCTACAACTTGATAGCAAAGCACCAAAACGTGATGTGAGAGAACTGATCGATAGAGAGAGCCGCTTTACCCAAATTAAGCGTAAAAATCCTGCGCAATATGAAGCAAATCTAGAACAACTTCGTCAACAGGTGAGTCATAAACACACCTTGTTACAGCAACTATTAGAGTGGAAATAAGGACACAATATATGAATATCGGTATTTTCTTTGGTAGTGATTCAGGTCAAACAGAAGCAGTTGCAAACCTTATTGCCAATAAACTCAACCTAACCGCACAAGATATCCAAGATTGTGATGACACCAGTTTCGATGACTATGATCTACTGATTCTAGGTACACCTACTGTTAACTATGGCGAAATGCAGCCCGATTGGGATTACTTTGTTCCAACACTAGAAGATATGGATTTAGCGGGTAAGAAAGTTGCACTATTTGGTCTAGGCGATCAAGTGGATTATCCTGACAGTTTCCAAGATGCCATGGGCGATTTAGCCGAATTGATCGAACAAGCAGGCGGTGAGTTAGTTGGCTTTACCTCAACTGAAAGCTATCAGTTCAATGATTCTCGCGCCCAACGCGGTGAGCAGTTTGTTGGGTTAGCCCTTGATACCGATCGCCAATCAGAGCTTACAGAAGCGCGTATTGATGCATGGTTAAAGCAATTACAGCTAGCATAAACAATTAAAAAAGGTCGGTATAAAGCAGATTCAGATTACCGACACTTTAAATACACAAAAGGCCACCTGGTTTAATAATCATTAAATCTAGGTAGCCTTTGTGCCTTTCTGAATCTTAAACAAAATAACTCAGTAAAAAATGTCTAATAAAACGCGCTAAGTTATTTTGGCTGTTTCGTTGCGGCCGTCGCATAAATGCGAACCACGACTACAATCGATTTTATAACGAACAGCACGTAGCGGATGACGCCACAGAAAACGTGGATATGACCATTTGATCACATGCAGCATCTGTAACCTTTTAGCTGGTTGATAGCAGGGACTAATACACTGCGCACAACTTGGCTTTTCACCTCCTAACCGGCATCCAGCAACTCGGTTTTCTACATACTCGATAAGACTTTCACATTCAGGACAAACAATTGCCCCGCGATGCAACGTTTTACAATATAGGCGAATCATCGCTTTCACTGTGTTCAGTTCACGTTGCGAACGAACTGAATGATTATTGAGAACTATCATAGTGCGGGCTATTATCCGCCGCTTAAGCTTAAAAAACTTGATTAAAGTCAATTTTCACCAATCGATATAGCTTTGTGCTATAAATAACCAACACTACCCAATGAAAACACCAGTCAAAATAAATTAAAGCGGCAATAACAGATTAAAAATCCAATTTTATATCTAACATACGATTTTACGCCTATTTTCAAGTTAACTTTGAATATATAACTCCAACTTAGTGGCAAATAAACGATACAAAAAAAGCCACTTGGCGTTAAACCAAATGGCTTCAATAAGTTAGAGCAAAAAGAAAAGCTTAGTTGTCGTTATTTAGACGTCGATTTAGCTGATCTTTTAAGTTTGGAGGCGTACCTTTAATCGTTAAAGTATCGGTTTCTGGATCGTAGAAAATACGCTCACCCAGTAACATCGCATCAAAGTTAATGGTTAAACCACCGCCAGAACCAACAAACTTGGTTAATTTACGCATCGAAGTACGATCAGCTGGGAAGCTCTCTTCTAGCTCATAACCTTGTTGTGAAGTAAACGAGTAGAAATCAGTTCCTTCATCTGTTGTTGGTAGCTCACCAGAAAGTTCTTTAATCGTGACCTCATCGCCCGATTGGAGTTGACCATTACAATAGTCATAAACTTGTTTACGATATTGCTGCTTCTCTTCTTTATCTAAGCGAGAATCGTTACAAAAATCTTCTACCGCTTGCATTAAGACTTGGTTTTGTTCTTTAACATCCAAACCCACTTCAGCTTGCATAAAGTCTAAAAAGAAATCGGCAATCTTACGTCCGACACGACCTTTAATAAATGTTAAGTAACGCTTAGATTCAGGGTCACTTGCTAAGGCAGAGAGGTCAATACGTGCCACAATATCCATCTTGCTCACATCTAGATAATCGGTCGAGCTAATATCTAATTGCTCTGTGACTTTCATACTGTGAACTGTCGGTAGAAGACCAATAAACAGATATTCTGTAGCCAATGATTGATATTGCGTCATCACCAAAGTACCCGCTTCAGCAAATGGGTATTTGATTAATTCGTTTTTAAGACGCTCAGCAGATTGGTTAGAAAATGTAAGAAAGTTCATCTCACCATTGCGATACTGTTTTAGCCAATGGGAAAATTCACTATCATCAGCAAAATGAGCAAAACCTTTTGCCCCTTTGCTACTGTATACACGGTGTAATTCTGCAACAAAATCTTGAGTTGCAGGAGTGTCATCAAGTGCTTGATCTCTAAGGTGAACAACCAATTCATCTTGATCATTTTTCGCTAATTGATGCAGGATAACGTTAGAAAGAGTTAGGCTCATAATGCAAAAGATTTTCAGTAATACCGAACTCTAGGGTATCATAAGTCGTTTTCTTTCACATTAAACAAGACACACTATGCCAATTACTTCAAAATACAGCACTAAACAAGTTGAAAAAATCATCGATGAAGTATTCGATGTACTTGAAAAAAATCAGGTATCACCAGAGCTTGCTCTTATGATCGTTGGTGATGTTGCAACAAACGTTATCAATTCAAATGTTCCAGCGGGCCAACGCCAAGCCATCGCTGAAAAGTTTGCACTTGCTTTGCAATCAACAATTAAGAAAGACTAATTCACGTTGTGATAACAACGTCTGAAGACTGAGAAGAACTGACATTTATGGTCACCAGTGGAACACAATACAAAGACAAAGTCTCACAGCTAATTAGCTGGGGGCACTGGTTCAGCTTTTTTAATATTATCGCGGCAATGCTACTTGGTACCCGCTATATTATTCATTCTGAATGGCCAGAAACCATTTTGGGTCAACTTTACCTAGTATTAAGCTGGGTTGGTCACTTTGGTTTTCTTGTTTTTGCTATTTATATTCTGATCTTATTTCCAGCAAGCTTTATTATCCCTTCTCAGCGGGTAATGCGCTTTTTTGGAGTATCGATCGCAACAGTAGGCTTTACGGCTTTACTGTTGGATACGCACGCCTATCAAACCGTTGATCTCCACTTAAGTCCTTTAGTTTGGGATTTATTGCTTAGTGGTGAAAAAACCGATTTAAATACCAGTTGGCAGTATCTATTTGTCGTTGTTCCAGTCTTCTTCTTATTTGAACTTGTTCTATCTGAAACAATCTGGCGAAAACTACGCAAACTCAGCCGAAAACGTGTTGGTGGTCCTATTGCACTGATTTTTGGCCTAAGCTTTTTATCAAGCCACCTACTCTATATTTGGGCTGATGCTAATTTGTACCATCCCATCACAATGCAGCGTTCGAATTTCCCACTTTCTTACCCTATGACAGCAAAAAGCTTCATGGAGAAACATGGCTTACTCGATCGCCAAGAATATAAAAAACGCCAAGAAAAACAAGGCGTTGATGAAAGCGACCAAATTCGTTATCCAATAGAAAAGCTTAACTATAGCGATCAGGGTACGAATCAAAATATTCTATTTATCATGATCGATGGCTTGCGCAGCGACATGGTAAACGCAGAAACGATGCCTTACTTATCTCGCTTTGCGCAAAATAACCTAGATTACACTAACCACTACAGCACAGGTAACAATAACCGTAATGGTATCTTCGGCTTATTTTATGGCTTACCTGGTAGCTACAGTAACAGTATGCAATTAGCGAAAAAGCAGCCCATTTTGCTAAATACTCTCGCTGATCGCGGTTACGATTTTGGTCTATTTAGTGGTGATGATTTTAATTCACCAATCTATCAAGACTTGCTCTTTACGCCACAAGAAATCGATGCAAGTACGACAGCCAAAGAACGCTCAGAAAAGCCTAGTGATCATCTTGCTATTGCAGAATGGGATCAGTGGCTAACAACCGAAACAGATAAGCCATGGTTTAGCTATATTGAACTGACTGCTGTACAAGATTTTGAAGAAGGTGGTAGCTATGTTGCAAAATTTAGCCCATCTATTGGTAGCAAACTTAAGCATAACCAAAATGTAGATTCCACATTACTCTTGCGTAACAGCTATCGTAATGCTGCATTTCATGTTGATCAGCAGCTTGAAAAGATTCTAACTCAGCTCAAAGAGAAAGAGTTGCTCAATAATACCATCGTTATTATCACTGCTAACCATGGTACTGAGTTTAATGAAACAGGTAGTAATACTTGGGGAGCAGATACTAACTTCAGTCAATATCAGATCAAAGTACCTTTGATCATACATTGGCCAGAACATAGTGCTCAGCAGATCTCCCGTATTACGAGCCATTTAGATATTGTACCAACGATTATGGAGTCGGTACTGCATGTTGCTTCAACACCAAGTAACTACAGCAGTGGAGTAAGCTTATTTGAAAGCGATCCGAGTCGACGCTGGATTCTTGCTGGCGATGATAAGAATATCGTTGTAGTTCGACAAAATAATACAACAGTGGTAGATAAATATGGCAATTACCGGGTATATGACCCTAACTACCAGCTAAAAGAAGAAGGTAAACCTAAGCTTTCTACGCTAATGCAAGTAATGCATGAACTAAAACGCTTCTACCAGCCAAATAACAATTAATCTATACATCAAGGCAGCAATCATCCTATTGCTGCCTTGATTAATAATAGCTTACATCAGCATCATCACACTGTTCAAAACCGTCATTCCAACCTTGCGCATACCGTAACTTTCGATACATTCTTTCAGGATCTTGGCGATATCCATCATGATATGTTTGGCCATTTGTCCTTTGGCTGTGACAACCATCTTGATATCCATCTAAATAATGGCGAGTGAATCCCAAATTGGACAACTGCTCATGGCGTGTTGCGGTACATCCAGTCAAAATCAAGCATGTCATTATGATAAATCTTTTCATGGTATTGCTTCCTGCTACTGCCATTTATCTAAGCGAAATCAGTACTTAACCATCATCTTTAGCGCACTTTCTAATTTCATATCTATGCATGAATTTCTAAGTGGATGAGAGCACTATCACAACCTGATAAATATGTAATGAATTTCACATCAGAACGCTATCATTAAGCGATTTTTGTGCCAAGAATATGAGTTTAAGGTCTTGATTAGTTTTATAGTTAGTACAATCTGGAGTTATAAAATTAAAGAATATGGAACATCCTGAAACTTTTTATGCCGAGATCATTAAGCAATGGGGACATGCTCACAGTCTTCGCACCTTATGTGAATTAACTTGCCGAAACTTAGAACAAAGTTTTGGAGTATTAGCATGTGAGTTAGTGGTGTCATATAAAAACAGTTGGACCTCCTTAGTTGTTATGGACGAAACTGGCATTCACTATCATTTTCCACCACAAGATCTCCAAAATGATGGTGCCATCCCTTTTTACAGAATTAACAAATCACTACGCCAAAATACGCCTGTACGTCATGTTCAAGATAACGAACTGTATATTTCTTTACCGCTAGAACGCCGTTCTCGTATCATTGGCTGCTTTATTATGAAATTTGATTTAGCAAAGTCATCAGCTCTAGAAGCCAGCTCCTTTGCCCCTCTTGCTGCACTACTATCGGCAGAAGTTCATGCCAGTTTTGTTAGTGAAAGTATGATTGATGAACTTTGGGGGAGAAGAACGGCCGAACGAGAGTTACAAATTACTCAAGATGAGCAAAAAGAGCTGATGGAGCAACTTCAAGCGCTTCATGATCTCTCTTACATGTTATGGCGAGCAGAAAGTATGGACGCCATGCTATTTACCGCTGTTGAACAATCAAAAAAACTGCTGCATATTGATCGGCTGGCTATTTTTCTCTTCGATGATAATTACCGCATGCATGGTACTTATGGTTCTGATTTACAGGGAAAAACTGTCGATGAACACTATTTTGAGTCAGAAATACCAGACCTATGGTTTGCCAGCCACACATTAGCAAAGCGTGAATACACGGCCATCCAAGAACATACTGAGTTGTATCACGATCTTAAACAAGTTGGTTATGGTTGGAGTGGCTATATTGCACTTTGGGATGATGACACCCCAGTAGGTTGGATAGCTTGTGATAATCTGGTTACAGGTAGTCCCCTTCGCCAATATCATAATCATATTTTTCAACAACTTGGTTTTATTATTTCGCAACATATCGTCAGACGCCAAGCAGAAGAAGAGTTAATGAAACTCAACAAAGAGCTTGAACAACGGGTACATGAGAGAACCACTGAATTAGAACAAGTGAATCAGCAGCTCGAAAAAATGTCACGTCAAGATCCATTGACTCAAGTAGCCAACCGTCGTGTTTTTGATAACACATTTGATGAAGAGTGGCGACGAGCTGAGCGCCATCAGTTACCTATTTCGTTATTGATTATTGATGTTGACCATTTCAAGCATTATAACGACTGTTTTGGTCATGCAGCAGGTGATGCGTGTCTTCGAAAAATCGCTAAGGCATTAAATACGATCGAACGACGAGCTGGGGCTCTGTTTGCCCGTTATGGCGGTGAAGAGTTCGTTTTGTTACTACCTGGACAAGAATTATCAGCAGCAACTTATACCGCAAAACGCGTAATACATGAGGTTCATAAATTGGCCTTACCTACAAATAAAACAGCTGAATATGGTGATATTAAAGACGTGGTTACCGTGAGTATTGGAGTTCATTGTCAGATCCCTCATGCCGCTACATCGATGGAAGAGTTTTTCCGCCAGACAGATATCGCCCTCTATGAAGCTAAATCAAGAGGACGAGATCAGTACTTTGTTATTTAACGCAGAAAGAAAAAATCTCAATTGCGTCGAGACCTTTCTTTTTACTTTGAAGCACGGCGCGTTGAACGCTGTTTAGTTACACCACTCTTACTGGTTTGCGCGCCTGATTTACGCGAGTAGTTACGCTTTTTACCAACCCCTTTTTTGGGCTCAGGCGAAGTTAACGAACGTAAACTCTCTGGCACCTCGCAGGTTTTGACTTTCTCCATAAGCTGCGTCACTTGAGTGGTCAATGCTGCCATAAAGGGCTGATAAGCATAGTTTCTCTCTGCCATATCTTGTAACTGGTGCTCCCAATGGGCAGTCATATCTGGATACGTAGACTCATCTGGTAAAGCATAAATTAACCCTCTACCGGCATCGGTTGCATGAATAGCCTTACCCTGACGATGTAATAACTGCCTTTTAAACAAAATATCCAAAATGCCGGCTCGGGTTGCTTCAGTTCCTAACCCATCAGTATCACGTAAAATTTTCTTTAATGAGGCATCAGAAACAAAACGAGCAATTCCCGTCATCGCTTGCAGTAAGGTCGCTTCGGTAAACGCTTTAGGAGGCTCTGTCATCTTGTCTTTTATTTCCCCATCACGACAAGTTAAAACGGTGCCTTTATCCAACGGCGGAACTTTATCTGCTAACCCAGCATCGTCGCTGTCTGTGGCATCATCGCGTCCTAACAAAGTTCGCCATCCACCAGACATTAACTGACGTCCTTTAGCAATAAAGTGACCATTGGCGATATCAAACACCAGCTTAGCTTCTGCATAAATAGCCGCAGGGTAAAACTGCATCAAATATTGTCGCGCAATCAATTGATAAATCTTCTCCTCATAACCGTTTAAGCTTTGAGGATTCACAGATTTTGGGGTCGGAATAATCGCATGGTGAGCATCGACTTTTTTATCATTCCACGCTTTTGATTTTAAGCTCAGATTAGCCTGTGCAACGCCATTCGCTAATGCAGGACACGTAGTTCCTATCGCTTGAGTGACACTGCTGGCTTGCTTGTAGTGATCTAACGGTAGATGACGACAATCAGAACGAGGGTAAGTGATCGCTTTATGTTTTTCATATAAAGATTGGCAGGTTGATAATACATCTGCCGCACTCATGTTGTAACGTTTTGCCGCATCAATTTGAAGCGCTGACAATGAATACGGTAACGGCGGCGCTTGTTTGGTTTCTTTACGCTCAGATTCTATTACCGTTGCTGGTTGGCCCTTAATGCGTTTCACCACATTTTCGCACAAAGGACGACTCAGTATTCGGCCATCTTCATCTTGATATGGCTCACAAGCTTTACTTGGTTGCCACTTAGCTCGAATCTCTTGCTCTTGATAAGGGATCAGAGCAAATACCTCAAAAAAAGGTTTAGGGATAAAATTTGCAATCTCATCATCTCGTCGCGTCACTAAGCCTAAAACAGGTGTTTGTACCCGCCCTACCGACAATACGCCACGATAGCCTCCTTTCTGCCCCAATAGCGTATACGCACGAGTCATGTTCATACCATAAAGCCAATCAGCACGAGAGCGCGCTAAGGCCGATACAGACAATGGTATAAACTCTTTATTACTCCGCATAGATGCCAGCGCTTTTTTAACTGCGGCGGGGTTTAAATCAGAAATAAGCAGACGTTGTGCTGCATTTTTTTTACTTTGTGAAACCTTAACATAGTCAATCACTTCATCGACTAACAGCTGCCCTTCACGATCTGGGTCGCCAGCGTGGACAATCTCAGTAGCACTTTTAGCTAATTTCTTGATCACGGCAAGCTGTTGTTTTGCCGCCTTACGAGGAATCAACTGCCATTTTTCAGGGACTATAGGTAAATCAGCCAGATTCCATTTTTTGTAACGTTCATCGTAAGCATCAGGTTCTACTTGCTCTAGTAAATGACCAATACACCAAGTCACAATATCGCCATTTCCGACCTCAATATAGCCATTATTGTTTTTATGAGGCTTAGGTAAAACAGTAGCAATAGCGCGACCTAAACTGGGTTTTTCTGCGATATATAAACGTGACATAAGATAATGAGAGCTAAACTAATATTTGTGTACTGTAGCGAAATATCTAAATGAGAGCAATAAAACACTGGATGAAAACACAGTATATTCAACACAAGAACTTGCAGCTTGTTACCGATAAGCGTAAGGTATCGCGAAAATTGTATTAGAAACCCTTTTTCATATGACAAGAATCACGACAGTAGGCGTTATTACATTAGTGGCAGCAGTCAGTGCCGCCGCTATTTATAAAGCCAAGGTGCGCAACGATCATCAAGTGGATCTCGCACCTTCACCTATCATGATGGAACAGATTCTCAATAACAAACCCAACTTTGCCGTTATTGATAGTGAAGCTGATAAGAAAAAAGCCTTTTTCCAGTACCTCACCCCAGATATCGTTAGAGAGAACAACGCGATTCTTAAAGACCGTGAGAATTTATTAGCTCTAATGAAAAAACCAGAGAAGATGACTGAGAAAAATGCTTTTCTGATCCGACTTTCCAATCATTATGCATGGCCAATGCCAGCTCATGATGAAAAGACATCGGAGCCAATTTCACAACAATGGTTAACCGGGTTACTCGACAGGGTTGATATTTTACCCGTACCATTGGTATTGAGCCAGGCCGCTATTGAATCGGGTTGGGGAACATCTCGCTTTGCTGTTGAGGGTGATAACTACTTTGGTCTGTGGTGTTACAGCCCAGGTTGTGGCCTTGCACCATTAGAAGAGAAAGACAGTAAAAATTATCATGAAGTGGCTCGATTTAATTCATTGCAACACGCGGTTGATGCCTATTTCTTAAATATGAATACCAACCCAGAATTCCAACCGCTACGCGACAAACGAGCGCAACTTCGAGCTGAGGGGCTGCCATTAACAGCTACAGCTCTAGCACCAGAGTTAATTCATTACTCACAAATTGGCCAGCGCTATATCGAAGAAATTAATACGATATTACACCAAGATGGTCATTTTATGTTAATTCCTGAAGTGCCGAAAAAAGAGCCTACGCCATAGAATAACCCTTAAAAACAAAAAGACCTCGTTACTCATAACAATAAAAATGAGTAACAAGGTCTTTAGTATTTCAACTATAAAACGCGATTACGATTACTTAGCTTGCGCTGCTAACCACTCTTTCACGGTTTGGTAATCACCACGGAACACAATACGCTCCGCTTTTTTCTCTAATTGATAGGTATACATTGGGTCGTAGTACTGCTCAAGTAGCGGTTGTAACCATGCATAGTGCCCATCAACAGAACCCGTTGCTCGCATCTGAGCCACTGCTTGTTTTTGTGCTTCAACCAGTTGTTCATAGCGCTCATGACCAAGGCGACGATGAATTCCCATCATGCTATGTGATAAGTATTCAGAGAATTCAAACCATCCTTCTTCTTCGCCATGTAATGCGACAAAATCACGTTGCATGCGAATGACATAATCATCCATCAAGCGCTCTAAACGGACATCCATAGGATCTTGGACCACCGCAACTTTCGCTTGTTTCATCTGTTCGTGCAGTGAAACAGGAAGATTTACTGAACCAATATGACGACCTTCATCTTCATACACAAAACTGGTCATGCCGTGGTCTAACTTCTTGAGCATCTGCACCGCAAGATTGTTCTCAAACGCAATTTGAGTATGTTGCTCAGTAGCAAAACGACCAAACGATGAACCTCGGTGATGAGCTGCACCCTCAAGATCAATACCATTTGCCAGCTCATTAACCATAATCGTTTTACCGCTACCTGTATTACCACCAACAATCAACATTGGCATTTCAGCCACTTGATCAATAGTGTCAATCAGAAAACGGCGCAACGCTTTGTAACCACCAACAACATAAGGGTAATCAATGCCAGCTTCTTTTAACCAAAGTTGCGTGATTTGCGAACGTTGGCCACCGCGGAAACAGTATAGATAACCATTTGGATTAGCTTCACAAAATGCTTTCCATTGAGCAACACGCTGCGCTTTAACATCACCACAAACTAATTCATGGCCTAATGCAATTGCAGCGTCTTGTCCTTGCTCTTTATAACAAGTCCCTACCGCTTCTCGCTCACTGTTTGTCATTAATGGAAGATTGGTTGACATCGGGAATGCCCCTTGTTCAAACTCAATCGGAGCTCGCATGTCCATTAAAGGTACATCGTTGACAAATAGTTGACGAAAATCTTCACAGTTTGGACGTGACATTAGCAAACCTCAATTAGTGCAGAGCCATCTTGCTCAAACAGTTCACCAATCGCTTGAAGCTCAATATTGTGATGTTTTGCGATTTCCGCAATTTCATCTTCAGAGCCAGGTGCAACCGCTAGTAGTAAACCGCCTGATGTTTGAGGATCGCAAAGTAGCGCTTTTTGCTCTGCGGTCATTGGTGCAATTTTATCGCCATAACTTGCGAAATTACGCTCAGTACCACCAGGAACACAGCCTTGTTCGATATAATCAAATACACCAGGAAGATGAGGTACTTGATCAAACCATACTTTTGCTTTTACGCCACTGCCTTCACAGATCTCACTTAAGTGACCAAGCAGACCAAAACCTGTGACATCAGTTAGTGCTTTCACACCAGAAACATCAGCAAAATCAGCACCTGGTTTATTCAGCTTACACATCCAGTCACGAGCCAGACCTTTATGCTCTTCTGCTAACTTAGACTTTTTCTCAGCCGTAGTTAATACACCAATGCCAAGAGGTTTGGTTAAGAACAATTTACAGCCCGCTTCAGCCTTGTCATTACGCTTAATGCGATCGGTATCAACAATACCTGTTACAGCTAAACCGAAAATAGGCTCTGGAGCATCAATTGAGTGACCACCAGCAAGAGAGATACCAGCATCACGGCAAACGGCACGGCCACCTTCAATCACTTTTTGTGCAATTTCAGGAGCAAGAACATTGACAGGCCAACCCAAGATTGCAATTGCCATAATCGGCTTGCCACCCATCGCATAGATATCGCTGATTGCGTTTGTTGCCGCGATACGACCAAAATCATATGGGTCATCAACAATCGGCATAAAGAAGTCAGTCGTACTGATCACTGCAGTACCGTTACCAAGATCGTAAACGGCTGCGTCATCTTTGCTTTCATTGCCAACAAGTAGATTTGGATCAGCAAATGGGGCAATTTGAGTACGAAGGATGGTATCAAGTACCTGAGGAGAAATTTTACAACCACATCCAGCACCGTGGCTGTATTGGGTTAGGCGAACATTTTCCATGCAGCGCTCCAGATAAATTTTACAGAGCGGAAGATTCTACTCCTGCCAACAAGATCTGTCACCTTTACATGGGAATCAAGTAAGTTGAATAGTTTGATAAATCTCAAAGAGAGATAAATTACGCGGCATAAATAATAAAACCGCCAATTTTCAGGACAAATTTACCCGAAAATTGGCGATAAGACTCACTTCGACAGACGTTATAGGTATTCAACAAACTTAGCTAAGTCTTGTTCATGCACTTTGGCTTCTCGGCATGAAGGGGTACCTAGATACAAAAAGCCCACGATCATATCTTCACCTTGAACACCTAATGCTTCACGCACCACTGGATGATAAGCCCAAGAGCCAGTACGCCAAAAACCAGAAAAACCTTGCGCCACTGCCGCCATTTGCATCGCTTGAGTAGCACACCCAGCAGATAGATGCTGTTCAAAGACTGGTACTTTATGACCCGAGGTAACTTTTGCGACCACAGTAATCACCATTGGAGCTCTAAACGGTGCATTTGACGCTTTTTCAACGACAAAATCGTCTAATTCATCGGCCTTAGCAGCAGAAACCAAAATATCCGCCAATTTTTGCAGTCCATCCCCTTGAGAGACAATAAAGCGCCATGGAGTTAAACCGCCATGATCGGGGGCGCGCAAACCTGCTCGAAGGATATTCTCCAACGCCTCACCAGATGGTGCTGGTTCAGCCAAACGTGGCAACGAACGACGATTTAAAAGTAGTGTTAGCGCATCCATAACAACCTCGAATGAAAATGATTCTATTTATCTTGCTTAAGATATCACAAGCTCACTAAGATGCACTACAACTTAGCCGCTAACTCAACCCCTTGGCGAATCACACGTTTGGCATCAACCTCACCGGCATGATCAGCCCCGCCTATCACATGCACATTCACCCCAAGCTCCTGCAAAGGTTGAACTAAACCATCGACAGAGCGCTGCCCGGCACAAATAATAATATTATCGACAGCTAAAATTCGTTGCTGGCCCTCAACAGTAATATGCAAACCTTGATCATCAATAAGGTCATAACTAACACCACCTAATAGCTCAACCCCGCGCTTTTCTAATGTCCGACGATGAATCCAGCCTGTTGTTCGCCCAGGGCCTTTGCCTACCTTGCCCTTTTTCCGCTGCATTAACCAAACTTGGCGCTGACTGACATAATCATCATAGGGAAATAAACCACCTGGGTGCTCAATACTCTGCTCAATGCCCCAATCTTTTAACCATGCTTCTAAGGTTTGATTTTCTGGCTCAGTTAAAAACGTTGCAACATCGACCCCAATACCACCCGCACCAATCACCGCAACTCTTTGCCCAACAGAGACCTTATCTCGAATGAAACTTTGATAATCAATCACGCTCGAATGATCAATTCCAGGGATAGGAGGCATTCGAGGCTGTACTCCTGTTGCAATAATCACTTCGTCATACGCTTTTAATCCATCCAGAGTGGCTTCCTGACCCAGTTTTACCTTCACGCCCATTTGTTCTAATCGACGAGAAAAATATCGAATGGTTTCTTTAAACTCTTCTTTACCAGGGATCTGCATAGCAAGATTAAATTGCCCACCAACAAACTCATTTTTCTCAAGTAAATCGACAGAAAATCCCCTCTCAGCCAAAGCGATCGCACATGCCATACCAGCAGGACCTGCCCCAACAATGGCAACATTTCGCTTTTTCTCTGTTGGCGATAGGATTAATTCAGTCTCATAACACGCTTGAGGATTCACTAAGCAGCTGGCGCGTTTCCCCGCAAACACATGGTCAAGACATGCTTGATTACAGGCAATGCAGGTATTGATATCTTCAGCTTGGTTTTGCTCGGCTTTATTAACAAAGTCAGGATCGGCAAGAAAAGGTCTCGCCATAGACACCATATCAGCTTGACCGTGACTGAGAATATTTTCAGCCACTTGTGGTGTATTGATTCGGTTACAAGTCACCAGAGGAATCGAAACATACTGTTTGAGTTTTTCGGTGACCCAAGCAAAAGCGGCACGAGGAACTTGAGTTGCGATGGTGGGAATTCGCGCTTCATGCCAACCAATTCCCGTATTGATAATTGTCACGCCCGCTTGCTCCAAAGCTTGAGCTAACTCGATAACTTCTTGATGGGTGCTGCCTTGCTCAACCAAATCCAACATCGACAGACGAAAAATAATAATAAAGTCAGGGCCAACCCGCTCTCTTACTGCTTTCACTAACTCGATAGGAAAACGAATACGGTTAGTAAATTCGCCCCCCCAATTATCATAACGAGTATTGGAACGCGCACAAATAAACTGATTAATGAGATACCCTTCAGATCCCATCAATTCGACACCATCATAACCAGCTTCTCGTGCCAACTCCGAGCTCTTGGCAAAAGCATCAATGGTTTTCAGAATCTGACGCTCACTCATTTTTGAAGGAGTAAATTTAGAAATAGGCGCTCGAATAGCCGATGCACTTTGCGCAAAAGGATGCATTGCATAACGTCCAGCATGCAATAATTGAAGCGCAATCTTACCGCCATTTTCATGTACTGCATCGGTTATTGTCTTATGAGCACGAGCCGCCCGAGCAGAACTAAACTCGGCACTTAATGGGTGTAATCGGCCTCGAAAATTAGGAGAAAAACCTCCTGTAACAATTAATCCTACTCCCCCCTTAGCGCGAGCAGCATAAAAAGCAGCCAATTTTTTAAATCCATCATGAGCCTCTTCCAGCCCGGTGTGCATTGAGCCCATTAAGACTCTGTTTTTTAGTACCGTAAAACCAAGATCCAACGGTGCTAATAGATGAGGGTATGCTTTATCGTCCATGGCTTCCGCTTCTCTTTATAGCATTGGTCTGACCAGTGTAGACCAAAATAAGAACAAATTTCAAACATTTGTTTACATTTAAGAAACATTTTAAAGTAATCTATGAAGAGAGACTTATATCGAGCTCACAACTTAGCAAGTGTTCAATCAAACCATCAATAAATTGCAATTGATTTGTAATACTTAAAAAAACTGTAATTCGCTAGGGAGTAAGTTAGGATATAACAAAATATTAGAGTAATAGAGTTAACATCAGTATTGGGATCATTCATGAAAACCATCTTCAAAGGAATTGGTCGAGTTTGTAAAGCGATATGGAATCTTCTGAGCTTTACTCGTCAGCTTGTTCTAAACCTGATCTTTTTAATTCTGGTTGGCGCACTATTTTTTGCGTTTTACCAAGGTGATAAAGACACAGAGACACAGCCACAACCTGGCGCTCTTGTTCTTGACTTGTCAGGCCCTATTGTGGAGCAAAAAGATCCAGTCAATCCGGTCGATAGCTTATTAAGTGAAGCGATGGGTAAAGAGCCACAACAAGAAAATGTTCTATTTGATATTGTTGAAGCGATTCGTGCAGCTTCCGGTGATAACGACATTAAAGGGTTAGTGCTGAACCTGCAAAATATGCCAGAGACCAGCCTCACAAAACTTCGTTACATCGCAAAAGCCATCACAGACTTTAAACAATCAGGCAAACCGGTTTATGCATACGGCGATAACTTTTCTCAAAGCCAATATTATCTAGCCAGTTATGCAGATAAAGTCTTTATGTCTCCAGATGGGGCAATTCTCTTAACCGGTTATGGTAGCTATACCTTGTACTATAAGAGCCTTCTTGAGAAGTTAGACGTCACAACTCATGTCTTCCGAGTGGGTACTTATAAATCAGCAATTGAGCCTTATATTCGTGACAACATGTCGGATGCGGCAAAAGAAGCAAACACAGTATGGCTTAACCAGTTATGGCAAGCTTATACCAGTGATGTCGCTAAAAACCGTAATATTGATGCCGCTGAGCTTACACCAAAACTGCCTGAATTTATTGCTGCATTAAAATCAGTTGATGGTGATTTTGCCAAATTGAGCGTTAAGCTGGGATTAGTCGATAGCTTAATGACTCATCCTGAAATGACACAAGAATTTGAAAAAACATTTGGTACTGACCAAGACCATAACTTTAATCAAATTAGTTACTACGATTACTTAGCAAGTTTGACCGACATTAACGTACCGTCGAAAAACAAAATTGCTGTAGTAATCGCAAGTGGCGCAATCATTGATGGCCCTCAACGTCCGGGCACCACAGGCGGTGATACAACCGCAGAATTATTACGAGAAGCTCGATTTGATAACAATGTAAAAGCAGTAATTCTTCGCGTAGATAGTCCAGGAGGCAGTGCATTTGCTTCAGAGTTAATTCGTAATGAAGTAGACGCATTACAAAAAGCAGGAAAACCTGTTGTGGTCTCTATGTCGAGTGTCGCCGCTTCTGGTGGTTATTGGATCTCATCAAGTGCCGATAAAATCATTGCCAACCCAACCACAATAACAGGTTCTATTGGTATCTTTGCCGTGATGACGACATTTGAAAAAGGCCTCAATAAGCTAGGGATTTATAATGATGGTGTGGGTACTACACCGTTTGCTGGTGTCGGTGTGACTCGCGCACTACCTCAAGGTGTTGGAGAGATCTTCCAATTAGGGGTTGATCACGGTTACCAACGCTTTATCGGTCTGGTTAGCAAATACCGTCATATGTCACTGGCTCAAGTGGATAAGATTGCTCAAGGTCGAGTTTGGACTGGTGCCGATGCGAAGCGCTTAGGGCTCGTTGATGAGTTAGGTGATTTTGACACAGCAATCAGTGCGGCAGTCGATCTTGCTAAAATCAATGACTATCAAATTGAATGGATGCAACAACCATTAAGCCCAATGGAAATGTTCTTGCAGCAATTTACTACTGAAGCAAGAACACAGCTATTGACCATGGTTTTGGGTGATATGCCAAAAGCGATTACTCCCGTTACTGAAAAAATCAGTGCCGATCTAACCTCGTTAGCAAACTTTAACGATCCAAAAGGTCAATATGCGTTCTGCTTAAACTGTGGCACGTTCAATTAATGATGCGTTATCCCTAACCCTAAGTAACATCAAAGCGTTAGCTTGAATTAGAACCACACTTAGGAAATACACATCACTAAGAACCCAGCATTATGTCTGGGTTCTTTCGCTTCAGATCAAAGATAAATATCGTATTTGAACACAAATACAGCGTTGTCATCTTCGATCACATTTCCCATCTTCTATTGAGCTAGCGCAAACAACTTCCCTCGCATCTTCATTCTGTTTCAGTATAATGCGCCCATCTAATCTCAATAATTCTGTACACGATAATGGAAAGAAAACATATCTACATTGCTTACACTGGTGGCACCATCGGCATGCAAAAGTCAGATCACGGCTATATCCCTGTGGCTGGTTTTATGGAAAAACAGCTTGCCAGCATGCCAGAATTCCATCGTGCAGAAATGCCAGAATTTACGATTCATGAATACGCGCCATTGATCGATTCATCTGATATGACGCCTTCTGATTGGCAACGCATTGCTGACGATATCAAAGCAAATTATGACAAGTATGACGGTTTTGTCATTCTTCACGGTACCGATACCATGGCGTATACGGCATCAGCTCTGTCATTTATGTTTGAGAACCTAGATAAGCCCGTTATTGTTACAGGCTCTCAAATTCCTCTTGCTGAACTACGCTCTGATGGTCAAAGTAACTTGCTCAATGCACTGCATATTGCGGCAAACTACCCAATTAATGAAGTTACTGTATTCTTTAACAACAAGTTAATTCGCGGTAACCGCAGTACCAAAGCTCACGCAGACGGTTTTGGGGCATTTATTTCCCCTAATCTACCGCCATTACTTGAGGCTGGTATTAACATTTCTGTTAGTAATATTGCAGAGATCAATAAAAAACCAGAAGGTCCATTTAAAGTACATAATATTATTCCCCAACCTATCGGTGTAATTACTATGTATCCAGGGATCTCACCTGAGGTGATCAAAAACACACTGCGTCAGCCAGTCAATGCGATGATTTTATTAACCTTCGGTGTTGGTAATGCACCACAAAACCCAGAACTTCTTGAGCAACTAAAAGAAGCCAGCGATCGCGGTGTCATTGTAATGAACTTAACCCAATGTCTATCGGGTAAAGTGAATATGGGTGGATACGCAACGGGCTGTGCTCTTGCCGATGCAGGTGTACTCAGTGGCTATGATATGACTCCTGAAGCCGCTCTTGCTAAATTACATTTTTTACTTAGCCAAGATCTTCCGGTCGAAAGCATGCGAACGTTAATGCAACAAGATCTACGTGGTGAGTTAACGCACTAATTGATCAATTAGCAATTTCAAAATTGAGCCGAGTCAACACACTCGGCTTTTTTCTACCAGAAATATAACCTCATTATCACTTAAGCTTCGTTCTGAAAATCTCATTAGATCTAGCTAATTCTTTTATCTCTTGTTGAAAGTCAGTTTTGGTTTTTATGTTAAGTTCGCCACCTTGGGCAACTGTCATATGTTGAGCTTCTTGATTAAATCGAGATTGATAAATCATCATGGCCTGCATCGCATTAGATCGTTGTTCATCGGTAAGTTGAACCCCATTCGCCCACTTTCCAGTTTCAACCGCACGGCTAAGCTGCTCATAAATAGCAGGGGTCATCGCATCAAGTAAACTGTCCATATTCATATTTTAGTCATTCTCTATTGTGATCCTTGTTGCAGCCTATCCCACCTTTATAAAAGATCAATGCTCACCACCTAAACTGCCACTTAACTCACAACTCTGGTATCAAGATCTAAAAAAAATTTGTTTTACACCAATCACTATTAGGCATTGATGAAAAATAACGGCATAGTATTACTGATTATCTTATAAATACGTTTTATCCTATGCGCCTCTCAATTGATCGTTATTCACTCTATCAAATTACCGCTATTTGTTTATGCATTCTTCCACTACAAGGCTGTTTTGAACGCCATAAAACAACCGATCGACTCTGTCAGGAAAAGCCGCAACTCTGTCACGATCTCAATATTGATGATGGACAGTGCCGGATCCAGCGAACCAATCTTATTTGGCAACGAAATCGCATACTATCAGCACCCACTGATATTGAACGCTTACAAGAACTCAAAGATATGAAGAAATATCAGCTTTGTTTGGAGTTTGCAGCTCAAATAGAGCCAATTGATATGAAAGAGCGGAAAACATACCGTATTGATAAATTGCACCAAGTTTACCAATCAGAACAAAAACTCATGGAGCAACTCTTAAACTCCTATGATCCTAATGTTCTTTACTATCGCTGGACCCAAGGAAGCCAAGATGCGCTAGAGCAATTTTTAAAACAAGAAGACAGTGAACAAGTAAAAACCACAACCCTACAATTTGGCTACGCTGCGTACTATTCACAGCAAAAAAATTCAAACAAAGCCAAACAACACTTACTCGCAGCACTGAGCTATTTAGAGCCAAACGAAGCCATTCAACCACAACTGATTCAAGGCTTAGCCACTTATGCATTTCAAGAAAATAATCTGATTCAAGCTTATATTTGGACCCGAACAGGACAGCAACTTAAATTATTTGATGTGTCTGATCAGCGAATGGAACAACACTTCTCTTTTAGCTCTAAGGAAATATCAACATTAGATAAAGTTGTAGATAAAGTTGTTAATAGCTTATTAGATGGAAACTTTGAACCTGCATTATTGATAGTGCCTACGTTTAAAAACTCATAGACACTTTTTTTGAATATTTACGTAATTTTTTTAATTATCAACACAAATAAAAATAGTTAGAACACTAACTATTTTTATTCATCAGATTGAGTATTGAATTTTAGGGAAACAGAATTAACACAGTAGCGCTCCCCTGTTGTATTAGGTCCATCAGGAAATACATGGCCTAAATGACTATCACAACTAGCACATCGAATTTCAATCCGCTGCATTCCATGGCTAAAATCGTCTAAATAGCGAATCGCTTGAGCATCAACGGGAGCATCAAAGCTCGGCCATCCACAACCAGAGTCGTACTTATTTACCGACGAAAACAGTGGGCTACGGCAGCATGTACAAAAATAGATACCGCTTTCTCTATTATGAAGAAGAGCTCCACTAAAAGGAGTTTCGGTACCTTGTTCTCGACAAACTCGATACTCCTCATCACTGAGAATTGTTTTCCATTCAGCCTGACTTTTATTGTTCATATAGTAACCTTCTGCATGACCATTTCTTATTAAGCAGTAAATAAAGTTGGCATTTCATCATTATGTAGCACATACTTTCTGCTCGAAGGATTTTTCTTAGTGTCAAACACAGTTTACTGTTTTTGATCTTGATATTAAAAGATAGCAACGGTTGCGATGGATATTTACACAATATTTGTATAAATTAACGTCGTTGTAGTAGGAATGTAAAAAAAATCCGAATATTTTTTTGACCTCAAGCAATTTAAATTGTTTTTTTGCTTGCAGGCTCACGAATGATTCTGTAATTTTACTACCAGTTATCTTTCATTAGAAATTAAGTTGTGGAGCAACTGTAATGACAATTAAAGTAGGTATTAACGGTTTCGGCCGTATCGGTCGTTTTGTTTTCCGTGCAGCGCAAGAGCGCAACGACATTGAAGTTGTTGGTATCAACGACCTTATCGATGTTGAGTACATGGCATACATGCTTAAGTACGATTCAACTCACGGCCGTTTCAACGGTACTGTTGAAGTTGAAGGCGGTAACCTAATCGTTAACGGCAAAACTGTACGTGTAACTGCAGAGCGTAACCCTGCTGACCTTAAGTGGGATGCTATCAACGTTGACGTAGTAGCTGAAGCAACTGGTCTATTCCTAACTGACGAGACGGCACGTAAGCACATCGAAGCTGGTGCTAAGAAAGTTGTTCTTACTGGTCCATCTAAAGACGCAACTCCAATGTTCGTTATGGGTGTAAACCACGAGACTTACACTGGTCAAGACATCGTTTCTAACGCTTCTTGTACTACTAACTGTCTAGCACCTATCGCTAAAGTTCTTAACGATAACTTCGGCATCGAATCTGGTCTTATGACTACAGTTCACGCAACTACAGCAACTCAAAAAACTGTAGATGGTCCTTCTGCTAAAGACTGGCGTGGTGGTCGTGGTGCTTCTCAGAACATCATCCCATCATCAACTGGTGCTGCTAAAGCTGTAGGCGTTGTACTTCCAGAAGTAAACGGCAAACTAACTGGTATGGCTTTCCGCGTACCAACTGCTAACGTTTCTGTAGTTGACCTAACTGTTAACCTTAAGAACGGTGCTTCTTACGAAACTATCTGTAAAGCAATGAAAGATGCTTCAGAAGGTTCTCTAAAAGGTATCCTAGGTTACACTGAAGATGCAGTAGTTTCTACTGACTTCAACGGTGACACTCGTACTTCTATCTTCGACGCAGCTGCAGGTATCGCACTATCTGACAACTTCGTTAAAGTTGTATCTTGGTACGACAACGAAATCGGTTACTCAAACAAAGTTCTAGACCTAATCGCTCACATCTCTAAGTAATTTGTGAAGTCATTAGACTAGAGTTAAGGCGACGCTTCGGTGTCGCCTTTTTTGTATGTAAGTTTTAGGTTTAATATTTTAACCGTGGCTAATACCCCCAAAATCATCAAGCTTTAGACAAATCATGTAAGAGACTAACGAGAAAGCAAGAACGCTTCCTTCACATATTTAACAAATAAATCTTAATATTAAGATATAATTTTCAACAAAAAATAAGTAATTATTGTATTGATGTTTTTCTACGAAAGAGTCCATTTTTATTTAATCTAAGGTCTTAAAGAGATAAACATAAATCCAATATTTGTTTATTAGGGAATAAACCAATGAATCTGCGAAATTTACCTGTTATCAATGCCCTATCAGATGCTGTAACCATCTGCGATTACCAAGGCATTCATATTGTACGAATTAACCATCCAATGGTAGAAGCTGGTATCTCACTGCATGGCGGTCACCTAATTTGGTTTAAACCTGCCGCTGAAAAAGATGTTATTTGGCTAAGCGAAAAAGCAGAGTTTGATCCAGCAAAAGCAATTCGTGGTGGTATTCCAGTTTGTTGGCCTTGGTTTGGCAAAGCAGGTACACCTTCTCATGGTTTTGCCCGTAATAGCCAGTGGACGTTAGAGCAACACCGTGAAAATGATCAGGGTGTTATCGTTAGCTTAACTCTAGAAGACAACGAACAAACTCAAGCGATTTGGCCTCATAAGTTCCATAACCGTTTGATCTTTGAAATGGGCAGTGAGCTAAAAGTTCACCTAACCACCACAAATACAGACAATCAAACTTGGTCATACGGTGGCGCGCTTCATACCTATTTTGATATTGCGAATATTAAGCAAATTGCAATTACTGGTATGGGGGAAGAATATCAAGATAGCACTCAAGGTGGCGCTATCTGCCATGGTGAAAGTGAACTAACCTTCCACGCAGAAACTGACCGCGTTTACACACAACCAAATAACATTATTACCATTGATGATAAAGCTAACCAACGCCAGATTAACGTTGAAAACCAAGGTCATAATGCTGCTGTAATTTGGAATCCTTGGCAAGAATTGTCCATCAGTATGGGCGATATGGCTGACGATAGCTATGAGACTATGGTCTGTGTTGAATCCGCTATTCATGGACAAGGTGTAACCCTAGAGCCTAATCAAGCTCATACCCTAAGTACGATCATCTCTGTTGTAAAATAATTACTTCAGAAAAGAGTAAGCCCCTAAGAATATTTATTATTTTTAGGGGCTTATTATCACTAACTGAGCCATATTAATATTCATGGTCTTAAGCCATCATAGTCGACAGCGGTTCAATAAGAACCCAACCATTACCATCAGGATCTGAAAAGGTCGCAAACCGCCCTCCCATAATCGTAATAATTTCTGATAATGCAACGCCTCGCTGACTCAATTCTTTGTGAGTAGACAGTAAATCATCTGTTTGCACAACCAGGCCTTGTACAGAGCCTGCTGCCATACCACCAAAAGGAGGAACCAAACTGATTGTGGTTTCAGCACCTTTAGGCGCCAACTGAACCCAGCGTTTATGTACGTTAGATTGATGATCTCGAATTAATTCAAACCCAAGAGCATCACGATAAAAAGCCAAAGCAATACTCTGATCAGTAACAGGAATTGAGACAGTATCTACTCGAGAAATGGCCATTACACTCTCCTTGCACATTCAATATCGCGCCAATAAAAATGCGTAATTACCTAATTAGCTTAAGACACTTAATGTGATTTTTCTCACAAAATAAGGCCAGTCTTAAATTTGATTAAACAAAATAATCTGTGATGAAATTAAGCCATTTTCTATTTATCTGAATTGTTATTATAAAATCAACACCATTTACATTCTTGTAACCCAATATTTTTACCTTCCATTAATATGACTTAAATTTTTTTGTTTTCAGCTCAATGACAAAAAAATAAAAAAACATGATCTATCTATTAAAACCATAAAGCATAGAGAGATAATGCTAGAAAATAACCAACTAATTTAGCAAATCATCCATTTTAATGCTTATCACTGTGATTTTTGACCATTTATCTAATAACAAAAAAATTAAAATTATCTACACTAAAAAGTACCTACATTTTTTTAACAATCAACTTGCATAAGGCATTTTTTAAGAGGATAGTAGGTTTGTGTATAAATTTTGCACAACAGTAAATGTCACAAAGAGATACGAACAATGAATTAAACGATCTTTCACTTAGTAAATCACATTGATCCGAACAGTTTAGGCTTAGAGATAAAGGATGAAATAACTATCGACTTCGCACTTATTCATTGATCAATGAAACGATTCAGGGGGCAGCCATGAGTATTTTTGACCACTATCGTCAGCGCTATGAAGAAGCCAAGGATGAAGAACTGTCATTGCAAGAATTTCTTGATATTTGTCGAGAAGATAGAAGTGCCTATGTGAACGCAGCTGAGCGCCTATTAATGGCAATTGGTGAGCCAGAAATGATTGATACGGCACTAGATCCACGCTTAAGTCGACTCTTTTCTAACCGAGTTATCGCTCGATATAAGACGTTTGAAGAATTTTATGGCATGGAAGAAGCCATCGAGCAAATTGTCTCTTACCTTAAACACGCCGCACAAGGGCTTGAAGAGCGCAAACAGATTCTTTACTTATTGGGGCCTGTTGGTGGTGGTAAGTCATCACTTGCGGAAAAACTCAAAAGTCTAATGCAGAAAGTACCCATTTATATTTTGACAGCAAATGGCGAGCGAAGCCCAGTTAATGATCACCCTTTTTGTTTATTTGATAAAAATGAAGACGGTGATTTGCTAAAAAATGAATACGGTATTCCTAAACGTTATCTTAACTCCATTATGTCACCATGGGCAGCAAAACGTCTGCACGAGTTTGGTGGTGATATTACTAAGTTTAAGGTAGTCAAAGTTCGCCCATCGATTCTTGATCAAGTTGGGGTGGCAAAAACAGAACCTGGAGATGAAAATAACCAAGATATTTCATCCCTTGTTGGTAAGGTTGATATCCGCCAACTTGAACATTTCTCACAAGATGACCCTGACGCATACAGTTATAGTGGTGCCCTCTGTAAAGCCAACCAAGGCCTTATGGAGTTTGTTGAGATGTTTAAAGCGCCACTTAAAGTTCTGCATCCTTTACTGACTGCGACTCAGGAAGGTAACTATAACGGTACTGAAGGACTCTCCGCCCTACCGTTTGATGGGATGATCCTCGCTCACTCAAACGAATCCGAGTGGCAATCTTTCCGTAATAACAAAACCAATGAGGCATTCCTAGACCGAGTCTATATTGTTAAAGTTCCTTACTGTTTACGTATTTCGGAAGAGATGAAGATTTACGAAAAATTACTGCAAAACAGTCAGCTATCAACGGCACCGTGTTCACCAAGCACCTTAGATATTCTCGCCCGATTCTCTGTTCTCTCTCGCTTAAAAGAACCTGAGAACTCAAGTGTTTATTCAAAGATGCGCGTCTACGATGGTGAAACGTTAAAAGATACCGATCCAAAAGCAAAATCGTATCAAGAGTATCGTGACTATGCTGGGGTTGATGAAGGAATGAATGGCCTATCCACACGATTTGCCTTCAAGATTTTATCCCGTGTCTTTAACTTTGATCACTCAGAAGTTGCGGCAAACCCAGTACACCTCTTCTACGTACTTGAACAACAAATTGAACGAGAGCAGTTCCCGCAAGATTTGGCAGATAAATATCTGGAGCACTTAAAAGGGTATCTCATTCCGAAATATGTTGAATTTATCGGTAAAGAGATTCAAACCGCTTATCTTGAGTCGTACTCAGAGTATGGCCAGAATATTTTTGACCGCTATGTCAGTTATGCCGATTTCTGGATTCAAGATCAGGAGTATCGAGATCCAGAAACAGGCCAACTATTTGACCGCGCAGCTCTTAATAACGAACTGGAAAAAATCGAAAAACCAGCGGGCATTAGCAATCCAAAAGACTTCCGAAATGAAATTGTGAACTTTGTGCTTCGTGCACGAGCCAATCATTCAGGAAAGAATCCAAACTGGACCAGCTATGAGAAGCTCCGTACTGTGATTGAGAAGAAAATGTTCTCAAATACAGAAGAGTTACTACCGGTTATTTCGTTTAATGCGAAAACCTCATCAGAAGAGCAGAAAAAACACGATGATTTTGTCGCTCGTATGATGGAAAAAGGCTATACCCGCAAACAAGTCCGCCTCCTATCTGAATGGTATTTACGAGTTCGTAAGTCTTCATAAGTAACAACAGATAGGTAGATGGTTTTCAGGATGAAATAAGGGGGAAGCTTATGGCGCATTTTATTGACCGCCGATTAAACGGTAAGAATAAAAGCACCGTCAATCGACAACGCTTTCTACGTCGTCACAAGCAACAGATAAAAGAGTCTATTGCAGACGCTGTAAATAAGCGCTCGATTACTGATGTCGATAGTGGTGAAGATATTAGTATCCCATCACGCGATATTAGTGAACCAAGCTTTCACCAAGGACGTGGTGGGCAACGTGATGTTGTCCACCCAGGTAACGACCAATTTATCCCTGGCGATCGTATCGATCGCCCACAGGGAGGCGCTGGGCAAGGTGGCTCAGGCGAAGGGCAAGCCAGTCCAGACGGTGAAGGACAAGACGAATTTGTATTCCAGATCTCCAAAGATGAATATCTTGACCTGCTTTTTGAAGATCTCGAACTACCAAATTTACAAAAGAACCAAATGAACCAAATCGTAGAATGGAAAACATTCCGTTCAGGCTATAAGTCACAAGGGGTTCCATCTAATATCGCCATTGTAAAATCCTTACAAAACTCACTGGCTCGTCGAACCGCAATGAGTGCAGGAAAACGACGTCAGCTGCGAGAATTAGAACAAGCACTGGATCTTCTCTTTACCACAGAACCGGCTCAGCCATTAGAAGAGGCTCGAATCAAAGAAGAGATAGAAGTGCTGCGTAAAAAAATTCGTAGTGTGCCTTTTATTGATACGTTTGATTTACGTTACAAAAACTATGAACGTCGACCTCAACCGTCCAGTCAAGCTGTTATGTTTTGCTTGATGGATGTATCAGGTTCAATGGATCAGGCAACCAAAGATATCGCTAAACGTTTTTATATCTTGCTCTACCTCTTTTTAAATCGAACCTATAAAAACGTTGATGTTGTGTTTATTCGTCACCACACCCAAGCAAAAGAAGTCGACGAACATGAATTTTTCTACTCGCAAGAAACGGGGGGAACCATAGTCTCAAGTGCATTACGTTTGATGGATGAAATTGTCAAAAAACGTTACTCACCGGATGAATGGAATATTTACGCAGCACAAGCTTCAGATGGTGATAACTGGGCAGATGACTCACCAGGATGCCGAGAGCTACTTAATAAAGAAATTTTGCCTGTGACTCGATATTACTCATACATTGAAATTACTCGTCGTGCACATCAAACCTTGTGGCGCGAATATGAAGCACTACAAGCAAGTCACGACAACTTTACGATGCAAAACATTCGTGGTGTTGATGATATCTTCCCTGTCTTCCGAGAACTTTTCAAAAAACAGGTAAGTTAATGACAAATACCAATCTTGCAAAATAGATTGGTATTACCAATACACCCAAACACATGGATGTCACTTTACGTTAAGGGGAATGTATTATGGCCACCAGCACTAAATCAAAAATGCTCAGTGATGGACCAGACTGGACTTTCAATCTGCTTGAGCAATACCATCAAGAAATTAAACGTATCGCTAAGCACTACCGGTTAGATACTTACCCTAACCAAATTGAAGTTATTACAGCCGAACAGATGATGGATGCTTATTCCAGTATCGGTATGCCTATCAACTATCACCACTGGTCTTTCGGTAAACGATTTATTGAAACCGAGCGTGGTTATAAGCATGGTCAAATGGGGCTTGCTTATGAGATTGTTATTAACTCAGACCCTTGTATTGCTTATTTAATGGAAGAGAACACCATTACAATGCAGGCTCTTGTTATGGCGCATGCTTGTTACGGCCACAACTCATTCTTTAAAGGCAACTACCTATTTAAAACCTGGACCGATGCCAGCTCCATTATTGACTACCTCCTTTTTGCTCGTAACTATATTACCGATTGCGAAGAAAAATATGGCGTAGATGAGGTCGAAAAACTTCTCGATTCCTGTCATGCCTTGATGAATTATGGGGTTGATCGTTATAAACGCCCACAAAAAATCTCTTTAGTTGAAGAAACTGCCAGACAGAAAGCACGAGAAGATTATTTACAGACCCAAGTCAACGCTTTGTGGCGAACCATTCCTGTCCATAAAGAACTAGAACAAGAAAAACCTAAAGAGCGTTTTCCATCAGAACCACAAGAAAACATATTGTATTTTTTTGAAAAACACGCACCGCTATTAGAGCCATGGCAACGAGAAGTTGTGCGTATTGTGCGAAAAGTCAGTCAGTACTTTTACCCTCAAAAACAGACCCAAGTGATGAACGAAGGCTGGGCTACCTTTTGGCATTACACCATTATGAATCACTTATATGATGAAGGACTAGTTTCTGAGCGCTTTATCATGGAGTTCCTTCATAGCCATACCAATGTTGTCGCGCAGCCAAGTTATAACAGCCCCTATTACAATGGTATTAACCCTTATGCTTTGGGGTTTGCTATGTTCCAAGATATTCGCCGTATTTGTGAAAACCCAACGGAAGAGGATAAATATTGGTTCCCTGATATTGCAGGCTCTAATTGGTTGGACACAGTCCATTTTGCGATGGAAAACTTTAAAGATGAGAGTTTCATTAGCCAGTTCTTATCGCCGAAAGTGATGCGAGATTTTAAGCTGTTTGCGGTTGATGATAATGACCGTCATAACTATGTTGAGATCAGTGCTATTCACAATGAAGAAGGCTATCGTATGATTCGAGAAAAACTCTCTTCACAATATAACCTTAGCAATAATGAACCCAATATTCAGGTGTGGAATGTCGATCTTCGAGGTGATCGTTCACTCACCTTACGCTACATTCCGCACAACCGAATTCCACTGGCTGATTCACACAAAGAAGTCATTAAACATCTACATCGTATTTGGGGGTTTGACGTTATCTTAGAGCAAGAAGAGCCCGATGGCCGCGCAAAGATCTTAGAAACCTGTCCTCCTAAAACCAATTACAATACGGAAATATAAACTGCACACAAAAGAAAAGGGAGAGCTTAATATAGGCTCTCCCTTTACTTATATAATCTGTAGCTCCAACGAACAAATCGTTATTACTGCTCTTCTTCGTGCATATAACGCATGATCTCGTCTCGGTGCATAAACCAAATTGCACCACTATCGCGACCATAGGTACGAATACGCTCAGCAACTAATTCAGGCTGCTGATTATCACAATATGCCTGCATATCACGATAGTAACTTAACGCCAACTGGCACGCTTCTGGCTTCATAAAGTAGTAGCCACCAACACGAGTGTAGATTTTGCGAAGGCCATTAATGGTCAGAACATATAAGGTATTGTTTGAACACTTCGCCATGCCTTGGAACATGCGGTAATCATAAAAGTTAAATGCACGAGCGCGACAAATTGCTTCACACAGTTCAGGATCATCCTTACCGTATTTATCGACAATTTTCTTCACTTCTTGTAGCAACTCAACTTTATCTTCGTTCTCTTCAATAAATTCCGCAAAGCTCTCTGCTGCAAGCAGTTTTTCACATGATTCGATCACATGCTGAATTAACTTGCTTGACTCTTCTGCATTACCTTTAACGGCATAACGCATAAAAATGCTACTGATATCAGTACGAGCTGCCAGCAGATCCGTTAATACTCGTTGTACATCCTGTCCATCTAGAGTAATCAGCGTATCTAAAATATTAAGACCCGACGTATCCATATAATTATTTACGCGGGTTGGCTTACCATGCTGAATGGTCAACCACCCATCACGAGCAAGACGCTGCAATACTTCACGTAAAGTCGTACGGGTTACACCAATCAATTCAGAAAGCTCTCGCTCCGCAGGTAAGATAGATCCCTGAGGAAAGTGATTATTCCAGATGCTTTCGATAATATATTTTTCTGCAAATGTTGCTGGGCTATCTGCCTTTATAACCATTTAACTATTATCCAATTTGCTTCTTGCTTATATTTATATTGACTCATCATACCACTAGTTTTGCCATATCCCCAAACTACTTCCATTATCCTTTTTGTCGCAATTGGCCAAGATGAATATCTACAAAATGTAAACTATAAAGCATAATATTTGCGCAACTAATAACGCAAATTAGTGAACTTAGTTTGATGTTACGCAACATTCCCTTACACTTTTGCCGTTATATTAATCAGCTGAGTGTCTGGCACATTATTGCTCCCATTTTTGTGATGTAATTTTAAGAAAAGAATTAAGTTCAAGTTATTCTCTTGACTGATCTAGATCAAAAGGTAGAGTAACAAGACATGAACTTTGGGAGTGAAATGGATGTGACTGCCTGCTTTAAGTTAAACACCATATTTACCGCTTAATTCAAGTAATAACCTTACTATTGAAGCAGTTAAAGCATCACAACTTATGGTTTTTAGCTTAGAGGTCTCAATAATTCATCGTTACCTACTATTGCACGGAGCAATGTAAGTAACTCGGCCTATTGATTACTTAAGGTACTGCAGCCAGTTCTCTGTATTAACACATAATTATAAGAGACCGTTTACATGGCTATATCTCTAGGGAACGCCTTTATCAAAAATTTCCTCGGTAAGGCGCCCGATTGGTACAAAGTTGCAATTATTGCATTTTTAATTATTAACCCTATTGTTTTCTTCCTTGTTGATCCTTTTGTTGCTGGTTGGCTTTTGGTGGTTGAATTTATCTTCACCCTAGCCATGGCACTGAAGTGTTACCCGCTCCAACCTGGTGGCTTACTGGCTATTGAAGCCGTTGCTATTGGGATGACTAGCCCAGAGCAAGTAAAACACGAATTGGTTGCCAATATTGAAGTTCTACTGCTACTTGTGTTTATGGTGGCAGGTATCTACTTCATGAAGCAGCTGCTACTGTTTATCTTCACCAAGATCTTAATTGGTATTCGCTCAAAAGTTTTATTGTCGTTGGCATTTTGTGTCATGGCCGCATTTCTTTCCGCTTTCTTAGATGCTTTAACTGTTATTGCGGTTGTTATTAGCGTAACAGTTGGTTTTTACAGCATCTATCACAAGGTAGCTTCCGAACAAGATCCAAATAGCCAGCATGACCACACCTCTGATGAAAATGTGCAGGAAGTGAGTCGTGATGACCTAGAAAACTATCGTGCTTTTTTACGTAGCTTATTAATGCATGCTGGTATCGGTACCGCTTTAGGTGGCGTAACAACCATGGTTGGTGAGCCACAGAACTTGATTATTGCCGATCAAGCTGGCTGGCAGTTTGGTGAGTTTATTATCCGCATGGCTCCAGTGACAGTGCCTGTATTTATCTGTGGTCTACTCACCTGTATTTTGGTCGAAAAGTTCCACTTATTCGGATATGGCGCTCGGTTACCAGAAAATGTACGTAAGATCTTAGTTGATTTTGATAATGAAGAGCGTAAAAGTCGCACTAACCTCGACTATGCCAAGTTAATCATTCAAGTTGTGATTGCTGTATGGTTAATTGTAGGTTTGGCTCTGCACCTTGCCGCGGTTGGCTTAATTGGTCTTACTGTGATTATTCTGGCAACATCATTTACCGGGATCACCGAAGAGCATGCACTGGGTAAAGCGTTTGAAGAAGCGCTACCTTTTACGGCACTATTAGCGGTATTTTTCTCTATCGTTGCCGTTATTATCGACCAACATCTGTTTGCACCTATTATTCAATGGGTACTGAGTATGGAAGGCAGCGCTCAGCTCACTATGTTCTATGTCGCAAATGGTATTTTGTCGATGGTGTCAGATAACGTCTTTGTTGGTACGGTATACATCAACGAAGTTAAAGCAGCTCTGCTTGATGGTGTCATTACTCGCGATCAATTCGACATGCTAGCCGTAGCAATCAATACCGGAACGAACCTACCATCGGTTGCAACACCAAATGGTCAAGCAGCATTCTTATTTGCTCTAACTTCGGCAATTGCACCACTGATTCGTCTTTCTTACGGTCGTATGGTCTATATGGCGCTGCCGTATACGATTGTACTGACATTAGTAGGTCTTGCTGGTATTGAGTTACTTCTTGTACCAATGACCCATTGGTTCGAAGCTACTGGTTGGTTAACCGCTCCTGCAGCAGAAGCCATTCAAGCTGTTGTCCCTGCGGCTCATTAAGAAGCAAGAGTTTTAGACTAGGTAACAAAATATCATAAGGCCAGTTTACTTATTACTGGCCTTATGATTGAATCTTTGCCAATTTCAAAGGTCATAGATAAGTAGTTACCTAAGAGCAAAAACCTTGTAGCTTCAATTAATTAGTTATATATGATTACCCAACCAATGATGCTCTACCTAAACAGGAAGCATTGGTGTTCCAATATCAGAGAATGACATAATGCAACTGATGCAATTTTTTAACGCCTATTCAAAAAGCCGTAAAGCTTGGCTGACCCTATTGTTCTGTATCATCTTTTTTGAAGGCTGTGCCCTATTTTTTGAACATGTCATGGGACTTGCACCTTGCGTTATGTGTATTTATGAGCGTGTAGCAATGATGGGGATTGTCGTTGCAGCTCTAATTGGTTTAATTGCACCGCAGTACCCTTATTTCCGCTGGTTAGGTTTAGCTGGATGGGCATACAGTGCGTTTCGAGGATTTGAGTTAGCTCAAGAGCATGTTGGTTATCAGTTTAATCCATCACCATTTGCAACTTGTGACCTCTTCGTAAAATTCCCTGATTGGGCACCTCTAAACCATTGGGCTCCTTGGATGTTTGAAGCTTATGGGGATTGCTCAAAAGTGGTGTGGAGTTTCTTAGGCCAATCAATGCCACAATGGCTAGTGATCATCTTTGCTGTGAACCTACTGGCATGTGCTGTGATGATTTTGGCGCAGTTTTTTAATAAGAAAGCTTAAATAGAACCAATTAAATAAGCCCATAAGTAAAAAAAGCGAAGTTTAACCATAACTTCGCTTTTTTGTTATCTGCAGTGATTACTTACCGCAACACTGCTTGAATTTTTTGCCACTGCCGCACGGACACGCGTCATTACGACCGACATCTTTAAATGGATTAACCGCTTGTGCCCCCGCTCCAATTTGTAGCTCATCACCGGCCATCATCACTTCAGTTAACATCAAAGAGAGTTGCTGGCATAAAATCTCAAGCTCTGGCATCGCATCAATGCCAGCTTCTTGCATCTGAGCACGAGTCTCTTCTTCATCAACTAGTAGCATTAAAGTTGTGAGTAAAGCAGATAGCATACGCATAGTGCCATCATTAATTGGTTGTTCTGCCCAGTTTGGTTCAATGTGTTGCCAAACAGACAAAAAACCTTGGGCAAATTGTGCTAAATTTGCACGGTTCTCTTCAGCCCATACTAACGTTGGATCTAACTGATACTCGCCAGCTTTAACGGTACGATATTGCAATTCAAAGTGATTAAGAATAAGCGTTTTATCATCATCACTAAGGGCTACATCACTCCCAAGCAGTTCTGGCAACCAAACTTCTGGCTCCATTGGTTTTGGGTTTGAATTAGCAGCAAACAGTGCACCTTCAATAAATGTTGCTGACATGCCCTGCCAATGGTCAGGAAGTTTGATTAAATCGGTCATTACTTATCTCAATTAAAATGAGCAAAAGAAAATAATTATACCCAATGGTCGAGAATATGCGAACCCGAGAAAAATCCAACCATAAAAACATCAACATTAAAACAGAGGTGACAAGCTAACTCTCAACCTCTAAAATCACGCCCCTTACTGTGAATTCATCCTTTATTAAGAGTTAGCTAACCCATGCGCGTAATTTTAGGTCCGATGGAAGGAGTGCTCGACCATTTAATGCGAGAGATCTTGACCGATATTAATGACTATGATCTCTGTGTTACTGAATTTGTTCGAGTTGTTGATCGCCTTTTTCCTAACAGTGTCTTCTATCGTCTTTGCCCTGAATTACACAATGGGGGAAAAACTCGTGCAGGAACCCCAGTTCGCGTGCAAATTTTAGGACAAGATCCAAATTGGATGGCAGAAAATGGCCGTCGAGCTGTAGAACTTGGCTCCCCTGGTGTCGATATTAACTTTGGTTGTCCAGCTAAACTGGTAAACAAAAGTAAAGGTGGCGCAGTATTACTTAAAGAACCAGAGCTCATCCACCAGATCGTGAAATCTGTTCGTCAGGCTGTTGATCCCACCAAACCGGTTACAGCAAAGATTCGCCTTGGCTGGGACGACCCTAATCACTGCTTTGAGATTGCCGATGCCATTGCTCAAGCTGGCGCGGATGAAATTACCGTTCATGGTCGAACTAAAGAAGATGGCTATCGCGCAGAAGAGATTAAGTGGGATTACATTCATCAATTACAACAACACAGTCCTATCTCAATTGTTGCCAATGGTGAAGTATGGAATTATCAAGACGGCCAACAGTGTATTGCCACTACAGGCACCCAATCTTTGATGGTTTGTCGCGGCGCAATTAACCTGCCAAATTTAGGTAATGTCATAAAATATAACGCTGACCATATGCCATGGACCGAAGTATTAGACCTATTGCTGCACTACTCTACGTTTGAAATTAAAGGTGATAAGGGCTTGTACTACCCTAACCGAATCAAGCAGTGGTTTGCCTATTTACGTCATGAATATCCTCAAGCAAAAGCACTTTTTGCCGATATTCGTCGTCATAATAAAGCTCAACCTATTGTTGATATTCTAACTCAAGCTCGCGCTGCGCTTTAAGTCAAACACGCTCCTAGCTCTTTTCAAATAACAGATCATATACAGGGTCTTATGATGGCCCTGTTGATCTAAGTTCAGTCATCCTATTTTGTAATGTTCCCTACTCACTCCATACCACTTTTGTCTG
Organism: Photobacterium damselae; assembly: GCF_003026815.1. Taxonomy (GTDB): domain Bacteria; phylum Pseudomonadota; class Gammaproteobacteria; order Enterobacterales; family Vibrionaceae; genus Photobacterium; species Photobacterium damselae. The sequence continues at coordinate 64,543 of NZ_PYOG01000012.1, forward strand.
CACTTTGTAAAATTTTCTGCTAACAGCTATTATTTGCCGCCATTTTTTTGTCACAGCCAGATCGATTGGTTTATCCTCGACTAAAAATTAAATAGATAATCAAAGGTAACAGTATGCGTTGGCGCGATTCCAAACAAAGTGACAATATCGAAGACAGACGAGGCCAAGAACCCGCTCAAGCAGGTATGGGTGGCGCGGGCCTTATCCGTTTGATTCCATTTCTGATCCGAACCAAAGTCGGTCGTATTATTTTATTGGTCGGTGCTGCATTTTTCGCTGTTCAACATTTTACCGGCGGCTCATTATCTGGCTCACAAAGTCCATCCAAAGCAAGCTCTCACGTTGCTAACGATGAAAATAAACAATTTGTCGCAGCCGTTCTTGGTACGACAGAAACCGTTTGGAAAAATCATTTAGGTAATCGTTATCAAGAGCCAACTTTAGTTCTGTACAACAAAGTCACTCGTACAGGCTGCGGCGTTGGGCAAGCACAAACAGGCCCATTTTACTGCCCAGCAGATCAAAAGATTTACCTTGATCTTAGCTTTATGAAAGAGCTAAAACAGCTCGGTGCACCTGGAGATTTTGCCTTTGCTTATGTGATTGCTCATGAAGTCGGTCACCATGTTCAAAATCTATTGGGTACCAGTACCAAAGTACACCAACTTCAACAACGTAGCAGTAAAGTTGAAGCCAATAAACTGAGTGTGATGTTAGAGTTACAAGCTGACTGTTACGCTGGTGTTTGGGGACACGATGTAAACAAACAGATGAACATGCTAGAGCCTGGTGATATCGAAGAAGGTATTAAAGCTGCCGATGCCGTTGGTGATGACCGCTTACAGCAAATGGCAGGTCAAGCCGTGCAGCCAGATGCATTTACCCATGGTTCTTCTGCTCAACGTATTGCATGGTTTAAAAAAGGCTTTGAATCAGGCGATCCTCGGGTTTGTGATACCTTTAGCTCAGTACAATAGTACATATCATTGGTAACCCAATAGGCTCAGTAAGGTCATCTCTTATTGAGCCTTAATTTTTCGGCGATTTCTCTCCCAAATCCATAGCCCTACAGTGCAACCAGTAGCTTTAGCACAATCAGAGCGCCTAAAACACATCACACCATAAATCTCTAAATAACTTCATCGAGATCCCATTCTCAGTAAAAATAACTTTGTGATCTGAGTATCTTTTTGTATATAGCCTCAAAATTTTGTGGAATATCGATTCAAGAAGGATCTTATGGTAAGAAAACTGATTGCTGCTATGCTGTGCTGCTACTCAACATTAAGTTACAGTGGCTTTGATGTGGTTACGCTAGGTGCTAAAGGAGGCATCCAAGATGGTAACCTAACTGCCTTTATGCTCAAATCTAACAGTGATGATAACTACATTACATTAGACGCAGGAAGCTTAGTAAATGGATTAAGAGCTGCGGTACAAAAAGAAGCTTTTAACGACCTTACTGTACCTCCTACTTGCGATTATAACGAAGTCGGTTATCTGCTTAACAAAAAAATCAAAGGCTACTTTATCAGTCACGGCCATCTTGATCATATTGCAGGCCTTATCATTTCATCACCCGATGACAGCTCTAAAACTATCTATGCTCTACCATCGGTTCACCAAACAATTAGCCAACACTACTTTAACTGGAAAGCTTGGCCTAACTTTACCAATCAAGGCGAAGGCTACAAACTTAATAAGTATGTACTTACCCCATTATCAACCTCAGGCTGGCAGCAAGTTAAAGGAACAGAGCTAAAAGTTAAGACCTTTCCTCTAAGTCATTCTGGTATTGAGTCTAGTGCTTTTTTATTTGAAAACTCAGCCAAAGAAGCGGTGATTTATCTTGGTGATACTGGGCCTGATAGTGTTGAAAACAGCCAGTCATTAGATACTATTTGGAAGCAATTAGCCCCTTATATCAATGCAAGGCAGCTAAGAGGGATCTTTATTGAGTCATCATTTAGTAATAGCACGCCAGATAAAGCCCTCTTTGGCCACTTAACTCCTAACTGGATACAGGCCGAGCTAAATAAATTGGCGTCATACACGGATAATCCCCAGGCCATAGCAGGGTTAAATGTTGTGATTACACATATAAAATACAGTTTAAAACAAGGCCCAGATCCTAAGTTTGTTATTCAACGAGAGCTTAATGAAAACAATCCATTAGGTATTAATTTTATCTTCACAGAGCAAGGGGATCGCATCAAGCTCTAACTTAAAGACAAGTCAAAGATAAATCTGTATTGATGGTAAGTAGATACTTCAAAAAGAGAGTGTCTACTTACTATTATTCTATACTCCAATCCCCTGATTTATCTCCAAGCACCATGTTTTGAATAAATCATGCTTTTAATAATGGATAAGTAAAAAAGAGTAAGTGAATCAGATTAAAGCAAAAATGTACGGCAATAGCTAACGTCAGCTTTTTACTCCAATAATAGCTCAGGCCATACAATCCACCTGCCAGTGCCGCGACTATAACCAGCATTACCCCACCAGCAATGTGTGCAATACCAAACAATAAGCTCGCAAAAATTATTGCCCATACGATAGGCAATTTACGCGCTAACTGGGTTTGAATATAGCCTCGAAATAACACTTCTTCTGCAACACAGGTAAAGAGTAAGTTATTAAAGATAAACCAGCCAATCCAGCTCGGTACGATAAAGTCAGGTTTTACAATCCCCACTCCCATCGCAACCAATGGCAGGACAACTAGGCCAACGCCAATACCCAGCCATTGTTTGGCCGTTAATTGCCACACAATAGGTTTATCTCCCATCATATTTGGTAATAGCAAAAGCAAACCAAACACGATCATGGGTTTATCTAAATTGAAATATAGAGTAAAAGGCACACTATCAGGGCTGGTGATGACTTTATCTAATACCAATAGATTATGAAACCCAGGTAGAGCGTGAATAGTTAGCGCAATAGCCCACCCCAGCACAAAAATATGCCCCGCAATGTACCAATAACCCCGACTAAACTTCTGAGTCATATAAGCAACGGCTAAACCTATTATGACCACGAATGCACCAATTGGAGTCAGCACTCCAACCCATAATGCGGAGATTAGCGTCATCCCAAGCGGTAATGACCACCATGGCTTAGACGATGATATCGCGGTCACAATCGACACCGCGAGCAGTAGCCAAACAATAAGTTCGGGAGTTGATGGAAAGATAAACATAGAGGAAAGATTCTTATCCGTAAGAAAATGAAGAGCTTATTATATGAGGAATAATGATATTAAGAGAAATGCTATTAGGTAATATTTTGCGGCTCTTGATGACAAAAACAGACAAAAAGCTCGCGTAAGAGATTAGGAAGCAAAAACGAATTAGGTAACGACTGATTAAAATCGGTAAATTGGACTATTATCCCAACGCCCTACTTGCGATTCTCTTTGTCTTGTAAATACTCAGCATACTTTTTAGAAATTAATTGAGGCATATGAAGCCCGGTTTTACGAACCAAATACCAATCTAGCGCAGCTAAAATAATTAAGCCTATTATCGTTCCCATTTAAAAATTCTCCTTAACCGTTAAATCATCACGATACCAAACCATTGGTAAAATTTATAAAGCATTCATACTTATGGTTTTGATAAAAAAGCAACTCAATATAAGTATAAACACACAAACAGAAGATACAAAAAAGCTCGCGTAGTAGCGAGCTTTTAATAAGAGCGAGTGAAGTATTAATTACGATGAGGATGATTCAAAATATGATCTTCCCAATCGATCACATCAATTTCATACACAAATTGATCGCGAACTGATTCGCCAGCATCATGCATTGCATCTTTAGAGCCCGTCAATAATGGGTGCCATTCCGGTAGTGATTTACCTTCAGCCAATAGACGATAAGCACAAGTTTCAGGTAACCAAACAAACTCATCAATACGTTCACGAGTTAGTTTCAAACACTCTTCGCCAGATTCGAAGCGGTTTGCGTAATCTTTACAAGAGCATGTTTTATTATCAAGCAGACTACAACCTACATTGGTGTAATAAATAGCATCAGTATCATCATCAATCAGTTTATGTAGGCAGCATTTACCACAACCATCACAAAGTGACTCCCACTCTTGCTCTGTCATCTCTGTTAAGTTTTTTTCTTGCCAAAACTGCGTCATGATAGCTACACCAATTTTATTCGATCATTCAATTAAAGAATGCGGTTTATATCGATCCATCAAGCAAAGTGCAAGATCATCCTACCTATTAATATCACTATAGGTTAGAAATAAGAGGCATTCTTAATTATCGTTCGGCTAATTATTATTGATACAGAATTTTGACCCAACAGCAAATGAGTGGTAACTTTCGCCCCCCTTATGGAGTAGAGTCATCGGACTTATCGCTTATAAGTTGAGTTAATTACATATAAAGAGGTAAAAAATGGAATGCAGACTAGGCTGTGGAGCATGCTGTATTGCGCCAAGTATTTCATCACCGATCCCAGGAATGCCACAAGGTAAACCTGCGGGTGTACGCTGTATTCAACTAAACGAACAAAACCTCTGTAAACTCTTTGGCAAGCCAGAAAGACCAGAGGTTTGTCATCAATTTAAAGCATGTAGTGATGTTTGTGGTACAAGTAATGAAATTGCCCTACAAACTATTACTGAATTAGAAAATATCACCGTGAGCTAAACTCGCAAGAGATAATTCCTTACTCCGACACTTTGCCGGTTAAAATGCGTAAAGCCGCTTTTGCATGCTCAACCGCTTGATGGCCGGCATAAGTTAAGTAGCCCCCATCTTCTTGAGTTACCAAACCTTTTGCATAAAGACGTTTAGCAGCCTCAACCATCTCTGGTGTTGCATTACTGTGAACCTTGATCCCCTCAAGATTTGAGTGCATTGGAAATTTAACCAGAAGATTCATTTCATTAACGATATCAGCGGTATATGGCATAGTCACCTCGTTACAAATGCTCCGCGAGCGGAATTAACTTATCTGTGTTCATACTAACCCTAGCAAAGAATAAAAATAGGTGTAGAGATCATGTTCTTGCAATCTTTACTTAGATAAGCGAGATCTAGCTCAAACAAATGAAATATCACGCATTTTATCTCATTTTAAACTGCATAAATTTTCAACAAAAAAAGCCGCATCAACATAATATTAACGCGGCTTTCTCAATAACTAGGTCTATATAACTAAGCTTAAGCTTGAATACCTACAATTAACCAAGGTGCATTTGGCGTACGAAGATCACGCTCTAGGTGCCACACATCGGTAATATCTTCCTCAACACCTTCATGGCTATCTTTATAGCGACCAGAGAACTGGATACTTAACTGAGCCATGTTCGCATCGTAATCTGCACGTACGACTTCAGCATCGACATACATCACTTCAGTATGTTGCTCACCATTGAGTTTCGCACGCTCAGCCATTAGATCGTTAAGCAACGCAGGAGAGACATATTCACGAATCTTAGCCAGATCGTTTTTATTCCATGCTTCCTGAATCGTACGATAATGTTCACGAGAACCGTTCAAGAATGCATTTAAGTTAAAGTTCGGCGGTAAATTAAATGGCACATCGCTGTCAGGAGAGAAACCCGTTGAAGCACCATTTGCCGCTTGACGAAACTGAGCTTGTTGTTGATTACGCTGTTGAGGGGAATTCCCTGCATACGCTTCACGATGACCCATTGGCGTACCTTTGTTTGCTCTCATGCCTTTTAGTAGCTTGAAGATAACAAATGCGATCACACCAATGATCAAAATATCCATAAAGTTGATGCCATCAAAAGCACCACCAAAGAATGCAGCAATCAAACCACCAGCGAGTAAGCCACCTAATAAGCCCCCCATCAGACCTTTCTTACCTGATTGAGTATTGGTTGCTTTCTTTCCAATCGTATCGGTTTGCTGTGGTTTTTGCTGCTGTTTCATAGGCGCGGTCTTATAGCTTTTGCCAAAAGACTTACCGCCACCAAATTTCTTTGCTTCTACATGCGGAGCAGCAAACGACACCGCAATAATGAGAGCAAAGAGGGTAAAGAAACGTTTCATAATGATATCCAATACCTTTTTCGATTGTGATTTACCCTTATACCTAAAAGATAACCTATTAGAAATATGAGCAATTCTTTGCATCCTAGCGACATCTAACAGAAAGTCAATGAAGCCAAAGAATGAAATTGTTACCAATAATTATCGCTGCTTATCAAAATTCTTGCAATTTTCATCAATCCGTCTCTTTTTCGCGATTTAACCGTATGAAATCGTAAAATTCACTATTAATCGAACGGTTGAACAATTAAAATTGAGAGGTAAACAAAAAAAGAACTCAATTATTTTTTGATAAAAATGCGTTGAGTATAGATTCGGTTGGCAGAAATCGATCTTTAGGGCACTAAAGATTAAATTTATAGTCAAAGTGAGTGTATGTTCGATATTTACCCAGAGATAAATGCCAATATGGATATTAAAAGCCATCAGAATATACATCAGCAGAATAATCGCACTCTGTGATGTTGACCCTTATAGGCAATTAAACTTAAAATATCGAACGTCATTCTATATCCCCGATAGTTAGGGATTGCGGCACAACGAATAACAATAATTACAACATAATAGAATCTTTTACTTAAGAGTAGTATTCAATGGCAAGAAGAAACGACCACACTCGTGAAGAGTTGGTAAATATGACTTTGGAGCAGGTTAAGAATTTTCTTAACGAACATCCACACCATGAACTTAGCTTACGTAAAGTAGCGGCAATGATCGGCTATGTTCCTAGTACGTTAGTAAATGTTTTTGGTAATTACAATTTATTGTTACTGCATGCTGTTGCTCAGACACTAGACGAAATGTCGAAGGAAGCTGAAGCTAGTATGAAAGAAGCAACCTCAGCAGAAGATGCGCTTCGCAGACTGGCATATTGTTACTTAGAGTTTGCAACTCAGCATCCTTATCGTTGGCAGTTGATTTTCCAACATACGATGAATGGTGAAGATCTACCTGAATGGCAATCTGAGCGTATTGATAATATGACAGGTATGCTAGAAGCATTAATCCGTCAGATCACACCAAATAAATCAGAAGATGAAATTCTTGAAGCTAGCCGTGTTCTTTGGGCTGGTGTTCACGGTATTACACTACTAACGGTTGATGACAAGCTATTTACCTCAACACCTGTTGATGGCAAAGCGCTTATTGATAACCTGCTGAACACTTACTTAAACGCTTGGCATAGCTAAACGGACATTTATCTATGGCACTATCGCCCCACTCTAGCCTTTTGAGAAAACAACGTTTTCTACCATACTTTTTAACTCAGGCGCTTGGGGCATTTAATGATAATGTCTACAAGAATGTTCTATTAATATTAATCGCCTTTGCCGCACCCGGTGCTTTACCTTTTAGTAGCGATCTCGCTATTAATATCGCGGCAGGGCTTTTTATTCTCCCCTTTTTTCTGTTTTCAGCATCTGCGGGTGTTTTATCAGATATCTATGATAAAGCACAGATTATGCGAATCGTAAAATTTGCTGAAATCATCATTATGGCGTGTGCAGCCATCGCTTTTATTACCCAAAGCTATCTTATCTTGCTTTTCTTACTCTTTTTGATGGGAACACAATCAGCCTTCTTTGGCCCGGCTAAATACGCTTTGTTGCCACAACATCTAAAAAAAGAAGAGCTAATTGCAGGTAATGCTTTAGTTGAAATGGGCACATTCTTAGCCATACTACTAGGAACACTCTTTGCTGGTGTTATCGCAGACAGTTCACAACATGCCCACCTTTTTGCCGGTATTTCAGTGGTCACTTTCGCCATTTTAGGTTATCTAACCTCAAGAAAGATCCCTGAAGCAAAACCGAGTCTTCATGGTGTTCAATTTCAATGGCGCCCTATTGAGCAAACAAAAACGACACTGGCTATCGCTAAAAAAGACAAAACCATCTTCCAATGTGTTATGGGGATCAGTTGGTTTTGGTTTTTAGGAGCTTGCTATTTAACACAATTTCCCAACTTTACCCGAGAGAGCTTAGGTGGTAGTGCAGCTTCAGTTTCATTATTACTGGCCCTGTTTTCTATTGGTATCGCTATTGGGTCCATGCTTTGTAATAAATTGTCTCATCAGCGAGTAGAACCCGGTATTGTGACATTAGGTTGTATTGGCATGACACTCTTTGGGGCTGATTTGTATTTTGCAACACCCAATATTGCCCCAGTTACCCAATCTGTTTTTGACTTTTTAACTCAACCAGAGCTTATTCGCGTTTTTGTCTCTTTGGTGATGTTGGGCGTTTCTGGTGGTCTTTTTATTGTGCCTCTTTACGCCTTAATGCAAGAACGCTCTCCTGAAGATGAGCGAGCACAAATCGTTGCCGCTAATAATATTTGGAATGCCATTTTTATGGTATTTAGCTCATTGGCAGCAATCATCTTTATCTCTGTTTTGAAGCTTTCTATTCCTGAGTTTTTCTTAGTTCTTGCAATAATGAATGCGTTGGTAGTGATCTATATTTACCGACAAGCCCCTGATTTTTTCTGGCGTTTTATTGTCTGGTTAGTCAGCCATACTATGTATCGTGTTCGTCATAAGAATGTAAAAAATATCCCTCAACAAGGTGCGGCACTGTTGGTGTGTAACCATGTAACCTATATGGATGCCCTATTGCTAGCAGGAGCTTGCCCAAGACCGATTCGCTTTTTAATGGATATTCGCCTATACAAATTACCGATGATCAACGCCTTTTGCCGTGCTTGTAAGGTGATCCCTGTCGATAGCCAAGATCGTCGCTCTATTCAAAAAGCGTTTAATCAAATTGATACGCTATTAAAAGCTGGCGATATTGTCTGCCTATTTCCTGAGGGACAATTAACTTATGACGGTGAAATTGGTCCTTTTATGCGCGGGGTAGAGGTCATAACAAAACGCAATAAAGTGCCGATTATTCCAATGGCACTACAGGGTTTATGGGGCAGCTTCTTTAGTCGAGAACGAGGACGAGCAGTACTAAAACGCCCAAAACGGTTCTGGTCGAAAATCAATATTATAGTGGGTGACCCGATTTACCCGCCCGAGGTTTCAAAAGAAGAGTTACGCGCTCAAGTCATTGAGCTTCGCGGCTCTGAAAGATGATCGATACGATTTAATAAGAAAGCCCTCACTTCATTAACTGAATGTGAGGGCTTATTTATTGTTAAGCCATTTTAATAATGAGTTCTAAAAACTGTAATGGCTTACCCAATCAGCAAGTTGTTTACGAGAAATCTTAATGCCCGATTCCATGAAAATTTCAGGCAATGCCACATAATGAATTGGTCGTTTAAAGCTGGTCACATGTTCTGCCATGTAGCTTTGTAACTGAGCAACTAACCCATCATCAAGAGCATGGCTGGTAACCAAAATAGCCACAGGACGTTGACCAAACTCATCATCCGCTATCGGTAAGATAAAGGCCTGATGAACACTTGGATGAGCTAATAGAACCTTTTCGATATCTTCTGGCTGCACATTTTCACCTCCAGAAATAAACATATTATCGACTCGACCTTGAATAAATAGCTCATCATTGTGCCAAATACCAAGATCTTTAGTAGCAAACCACTCGGGCTCTAATTCATTATTTCCTACCACAGGAAAAATGGTTTTATTACGATAATACCCAAGGCATAAAGCTTTACCTTTAACAAGTATCTCGCCATCACGCAGAAATAGCTCTCGATTCGGTAAGACTTGCCCAACACCAGCGCTGTCGTCAGCCAATTTTGCTGTTACCGTTGAGCCCATTTCTGTCATGCCATAGCCGCACCAGCACTCAATGCCAAGACTCGTTGCTTGTTGGGTTAAGGTGACAGGAATAATGGCTCCCCCTAACAAAACACGTTTTAATTGTGCAGTGCGCTGATTTTGGCCTAGATAATCCAAATAACGTTGTAATTGCGTTGGTACTAATGATGCGTGAGTAACAGAATCTAGCGCCTCATTTAAAGGTTGTTTATCATTGATAGCTAAACAAGCCCCTTGAGATAACCAACGCCAAATGATAGCCATTCCAGAAATATGAAATAGCGGCAGAGATAAAAGCCAAGTGTCAGCTGCTAAATAACCAAATCGAGCCAGTAAACCCGATGCATTAGCAAGATGAGATTCAGGTGAGTGTACCGCAGCTTTTGGCGTTCCGGTTGATCCCGATGTTAAAGTCAAGGTTACCGCTCGATGCGCTTGCCACATCACCGGAATCATCTGTTGGGTTTGAGCCAATTCAAGAGTTAATGTCTGGCCTGATAATCCCGTTAGATCGTAATCTACAGACCAGATAAAATCATGTTGCAACTGAGCTAACTGGGTTGAAACTTCAGCTTTCGTCAGCTTGGGGTTTAATCCGACATAACGAGCCCCTACACGCCAAATAGCCAACAGCATCCATAATGTCTGTTCACTATTAGGTGCAATAACCGCAACCAACTGATCTCGCTTAACCCCTTGAGCTAATAAGCTTTGAGCATAAAGATCAATATAGTGTGAGACTTGAGACCAAGTCATATTAGCTTGTTGCTGATCGCCACCTAACCGAAGTGCAATATCATCGCCACGTTCTGTCGCCCAATATTGCCAAGGCCAAGTCACGAAATCATGATTTATTTCTGGCATATAATCTCTAACTCCGATAATGCCTTTACAGGTAAGTTCGATTCTGGCCACGGGGTTTCTAACTGCTCAGCAAACAACTGCATGGTATCTAGCCCTGGAATCACACCCGGTGTTAACCATTGTGCCACACGCGCTAATTGATTCAGACCTAAGCTTGATTCTAAGCTCGAACTGATCACCGCGGTTAAGCCCTGTTGATGCGCTTGCTCAACCAGCTGACGGCACTTATCGATCGAACCCACTAATGTCGGCTTAATAATAATAGCAGCAACACCTGGCTCCGCTTTAACTTCAAAACCGTCATCACGTACGGTTTCATCCCAAGCGATATTAATACCAGTCTCTTGCGCAAAAGCCAAACTATCTGCTGGATTTCGACATGGCTCTTCTAAAAAGGCAATACCTGCACGAAGTTCTGGTTTGACGTATTTAGCAAACTGTTGTGCTTTTAATGGCGTCCATTGACGGTTTGCATCCAATCGCAACTTAAGCTCAGGGATCGACTCCAAAAACATATTTGCGACAATGCCATCACGCACAGCTTCATATAAGCCTACTTTAATTTTCGCAACTTTATCACCAGACATTTGGTTTAAACGTACCACCAAATCATCTGGATCGCCTGAACATAGTGGAGCAACTTGATAGTTACCTTCGACTGGCAGTGCTTGAGATAATTCCAACTGAGCCATGCTAAAACCAAAAGCAACAGATGGCGACACCGCATTTAAATCCACGTCACCAGTTTCAACCCATTGCTCGATCAATGCCTCAGCTTGCTGCTGTGCTTGTTCTAGTGTCTCATGACTGAATTCAGGAAGAGGCGCAATCTCACCAAAACCACAGCGTTCGCCCTCTTTAAGCTCAACAATAAAACCATCTCGGGTAACCAATCGTTGATTACGTAAAATGACACCAGAATCCATAGGCAGTTGGTATTGATATAACTTAGCGCTTCGCATGATCGATAGCCTTTTATGTCAGTTGTCGTAGTAAAATCATCGTATTAATGCGCTACGACACAGATTGAATGAATGTCCTTATTTGTGCTGCAAATGCGTGTGGCGCTTCTACATGCACATTGTGACCCGCTTGCTCAATGATGGTGTAATCAAGGTCGAGTTGGGTGGCGAGTTCACAGAATTTTTGATCTTTTTTGCCGCAAATATACAGCATAGGTGCCGTCACTTGCGGTAAAACAGCCGCAAGTTGGGGCTGCTTTGCTAAAGATGTTGCCAGTAGCATACGTGCTACACCAGAACCTGAATTATGACTGCGTTTAACTATAAGACTTTGTCTTTGGTCATAATTTAAAGAAGAAAAAACACTTTGCTGATACCAGTCAGCTAAAACTTGCGGTAATGGCTCAGAGTCAAATCGTCGAGCCCAGTGAGTATCATTATTCCATCGAGCAGCTTGCAATTCAGGCTCGATCCCAGGGTTGCCCCCCTCAATAACGACACCGAGCAAAGCACCTAACAATGATGGTTGTGAAATCTGCGAGGTAGCGTTTGGGGTTAACAGAGGCTGACACACAGTATGCATTGCTAAACGCCCCCCCATTGAATAACCGATCAAAATATAACGTTCTATATTTCGAGCCGCCAGAGTCTCCAAAATGGCTTGAGTCACCTGCTCAAATGAGGTTGGAATGGCCTCAACACTAAAACCATGACCGGGCAGATCCAGTGTTATACAAGGATAGTCATGGCTTAGCTCATCAATCACATGTCGCCAATCCCGTCCATTTCCCAGTAATCCGTGTAGAAAAACAAGTGTTGGACAGGATGAGTCTGATAGTGATTGTTTAGGCAAAAAGATCTCAGAATAAAGACGCATTTTTTACCTTCGTAAATAAGGCCTTTAGCATATCACCCGCTTCACCAGATGGTGTTACCACTTCAATCACAGTCGTTTGACTGGTTGCTTGATGGGCCTCTTGTGGGGTGAGTCCGTCACGAACAGCACTTGCTAACTCCTCGATAGATGAAGGGCACTGATAGTTCAGACCAAACATCGCAGCGGCATGAGCAAAGGAAAGTCCGTGAGGCATACGATAGAAATCATCTTTTTGCTGGTCGGGAACAGGCAATAAATCAAAAATTCCGCCGCCGTTATTATTGGTGACAATCACAACCATGGGCTGCTGCGCTTGAGTCAATAATGCTAATGAATTGAGATCATACAGCAGAGAAGTATCACCAATTAAGCAGACCATCGGGGTTTGACGCGCTTTCTGTACTCCAGCGGCTGTGGCAATCAAACCATCAATACCAGAAGCACCACGATTGGCAAATGTTGCAGTCTCAGGCAAAGTCCCTACCATATCCAGCAAACGAACAATTAAGCTATTGCCTAAAAACAGTTCAGTACCTGTTGGCAGCCAATGATGGAGATGAGTAGCTAAAGCGAGCTCGGAGAGTTCGGTCGTCTCGGAGGCCACCAGCTGCGCAGTATTACTTGCCGCAGTTTGTAACGATAGCGCCCAATCTGCTTGAGGTGATGATTGCACCATTTGCTTAGCATCTTGTGCCCATTGACCACAATTGGTTTGAATACGTTGGGCAGATAAATGCCACTGATCTAATCGCCCAGCAAGGGGATCTAACAACCAATAAGCTTGCCATTGCTGTTGACCAATCCATTGCAGCAGACGTTTAGAGACAATTCGACCGCCAAATTGCAGTAGAACTTGAGCTTGTGATAAGGCATCTAATGCAGCAGGGTTTTGCATCCACACATCAAATCCTGCCCATTCACTGCTACCGCCAGCTTGCGGATCAACCAAAATAGGCCAACCAAGTGTCGTCGCAAGAGCTTTAATTGAAGTCAATTCATCAGGTAACACACGCCCTACTACAATCACCCCTTTTTTCGAGGTAAATCGCGGCCACTCGGTCTGAGATTGAACAAAATCCGCATGGATAGAACTTAAGTGCTGACAATAGGCCAACTCATGATTTTGCCAATAGGCAACAGGCGATAAATATTCTGTGAAATCGAAATCTTGTCCATAAAGCGGTTCTGGATAATGACAATTAAAATGCACTGTACCACCGCGTTGGGTTTGCTGTTGCATTAAGTCATCAATTGCCGCCAATAACCAACTTGGTGAGATATCTAAGGTTGGTGATGGAATATCAATAAATGCGGTTGCATGGCTAGAGAAGATCCCGTGTTGACGGATAGCCTGATTAGCACCACATTGAATCAATTCAGCGGGACGGTCAGAAGTTAGCATAACCAGCTTTTCACCAGTTAACCCCGATTCTGCAACTGCTGGCAGCAAGTTTGCAACCGCCGTTCCCGATGTAACTACAACGGCAACCGGCTTTTGACTCGCCTTTGCAATACCTAAGGCCATAAACCCTAAACCACGTTCATCAAAGTGAGTATGAATCGTTAATTTAGGGTTATTTGAAGCGGCTAAGGTTAAAGGTGTCGAACGAGACCCAGGCGCGATACAGATATGTTCAACGCCAAGACGAGTTAACTCTTCCAACATAAGGCTCGCCCAAAGTTTATTGAGCGAGGCACGGTAGGTGTTTGAGTTAGCTAAGACAGTGGATGTTACGCCGTTTGCTGCCATTTTTCATTTTGCTCCCAAGTCTCTAACTGCATAATTGAAGCCTTTTTTGCTTCAATATCCGATGGTAGAGACTCAAATAAACTGCAAAGAGTTGAGGTTTTACGATTAAGTTCTTTCCATTCACTACTTGGATCTGAGCCTGGAACAATACCAGCTCCCGCAAACAGATGCAGTTCTTCACCAGCAATCAAGGCACTGCGAATTGCAACACAAAACTCGCTATGCTGACGACTTAAATACCCAACTGCGCCACTATACCAACCACGAGAAAACGGTTCGTGTTCAGAAATAAATTCCATCGCCTTTTCTCGAGGAAGTCCTGCAATAGCAGCTGTTGGCTGTAGATTATGGAGTAATTCTGTATTGAAAACTTGAGGGTTAAGCTCTGCTTCAATATGACGTTTGATATGCTGTACTTTACGAAGACGTACTAACTCGGGTTGATGAGCAACATGAAGAGAGTGGCTACACGAATTAAGACGGCTTACAATATCATCGACAACAAGCTGATTTTCATAGCCATTTTTGTTGTCATTCATCAACCAACTGGCTAACTCATCATCTTCACGAGCGGTTTTACCACGACCAATAGTACCGGCTAAAGCCTCTGTTTGTAGCGCATGATCGTGGCGCTGAAATAGGCGCTCTGGCGTTGAACCAATAAAGCAGTGCTGTGCATCAAGCGCCATCATAAAATGAAAACTGTTGCTGTTATTAGCTCGGCTCGCTTTCATCATCTGCGCAGGAGTTACGGGGGTATCCAGTTGTAACGTCGTGCGTCGAGCCAATACAACTTTCTCAAAAACTTTATGAGAAATTGCATCTAACGCTTGGCCTATCATAGATGCCCAACCTGAAAAATCCGGAGCATAAGTACGATTGACAATACGGCTTGAGATCTCATCAACCACAACAGAAGAAAAGCGTAATTTAGCTAAACCATCGAGCACTTTTTGGTAATCGTCCCCTAAGTTAATCGCAACTGACCATGTTTGGCCGTGGCGCATAATCTCAAGTTGGGGCAGAAAGAAAAAAGCCGATAGACAGCGTCGATTACGATCGGTACGGCCATCAAAAGAGCGACCGCCCCAGACTCGTTGATCGTCATGAATCATTTTTTCTGCCGCTAATGGGTCAGTAAAGGTTTTTACTTGACCTAAAGCGACAACCTCTTCTTGGCCGTCACGAGATTGCCAATAAAATTTAGGAAATACAGGTTGGTTTTCCATCCAATCAATCAGTTCTGCTTGGATAGGCAAATCTAACTGCACCATTACACGATGAGTTGTTTGCTTGGCTTGTTGGATTTTAGCAATTAAATGCTCAACAGCTTGTTGTAACGCAGTCAAGGTAACCTCACTCAGCTCACATTGCACCAATAACGGCTCATCCCTGGCTGATCATTGCTCAAACATCATTAATCGATGCTATCTTTATTTTTTATAAATACCCATTTGAATAAAACTGAAATCATCAAAGTCTACAATTTATTCAAATTGATATAGTGATAGTCATAACTTTCAGGCAAATAAGTAAAATAAAGCAAAATATTACTTAATCATTCACCATTTTTTAAGAATTGGTAATTTTACATCATCAAAACCATAATGACTAATGAAGTGAGTATCTTGTTTTTAAGCTCATTTTGGCACATCTTCCCAACTCATTAATAAAACACTAGTTTATTACACCTAATTAAGAACCTTATCACGAAATATAATTCTGTTTGACATCATTTTTACTAACAAGGTATTCCTCTCAGTTTGTTTTTTAGTGTAATGTGTCGAATATCATCTTTTCTTAGCAGGAATACACAAATGCAAAATTTCGGGATGTCTTCCAAACTGAATAACGTTTGTTACGACATACGAGGTCCCGTTCTAAAGCATGCCAAACGCATGGAAGAAGAAGGGCAAAAAATCATTAAACTCAACATTGGAAATCCTGCGCCATTTGGTTTTGACGCACCGGATGAAATTCTTGTTGATGTGATTCGTAATTTACCGACCTCACAAGGGTACTGTGATTCAAAAGGGATCTACCCTGCCCGTAAAGCAATTGTGCAGCACTACCAAAAACGTGGCATGCTCGACCTTGATGTTGAAGATGTCTACATTGGTAACGGTGTTTCTGAATTGATCGTAATGGCGATGCAAGCTCTACTTGATCATCAAGATGAAATTCTCGTCCCTTCACCGGATTATCCGTTATGGACCGCTGCCGTTTCCTTATCTGGGGGCACACCAGTTCATTATATCTGTGATGAAGAATCCGATTGGTATCCTGACTTGGATGATATTAAGAAGAAAATTACCCCACAAACTAAGGGTATCGTCTTAATTAACCCAAACAACCCAACCGGTGCCGTATATAGCCGAGATTTTTTACTAGAAGTCGTTGAGATTGCTCGCCAGCATAATTTGATCATTTTTGCCGATGAGATCTACGACAAGATCTTATATGACGGTGCACAACACACTTCGATTGCACCTCTAGCTGAAGATGTTTTCTGCATTACCTTTAACGGACTATCAAAGTCTTATCGTGTATGTGGTTTTCGTGCCGGTTGGATGGTGCTATCTGGTCCTCGACAAAAAGCCAAAGGTTACATTGAAGGCTTAGATATGCTGGCATCTATGCGTTTATGTGCCAACGTGCCAATGCAACATGCGATTCAAACAGCGCTGGGTGGCTATCAAAGTATCAATGAGTTAATTCTACCGGGTGGCCGTCTACTTGAGCAGCGCAATAAAGCCTATGAGTTACTCACTCAGATCCCAGGTGTGTCATGTGTGAAACCGAAAGGTGCGTTATACATGTTCCCGAAATTGGATCAAAAGAAATTTAATATTGTGGATGACCAGAGAATGGCTCTGGATTTCCTCCAGCAAGAAAAAGTATTAGTGGTTCATGGCACAGGTTTTAACTGGAAACAGCCAGATCACTTCCGAATTGTGACCCTACCACGCATTGATGACCTAGAGATTGCGATAGGCCGTCTAGAGCGCTTCTTAAGTGGTTACCGTCAATAAATTAAAGATATATCTTAAGCCTCAGTTCATACTGGGGCTTTTTTCTATTAGGATAGATGTTATATCCCCAGTGACTTGGGTATAACCGTTGCAGTAACAAGGAAGCCTCATGAAACAAAGTCACTTTTTTGCCCATCTAGCGAGAATGAAATTAATTCAACGCTGGCCCTTAATGCGCTGCGTATCTAGCGAAAATATTTCAGAGCACAGTCTTCAGGTCGCTTTTGTTGCTCATGCGCTTGCTTTAATCAAAAACCGAAAATTTAACGGAACAACCAACCCTGAAAAAATAGCACTTTTAGGTCTATTTCATGATTGTAGTGAAGTGCTGACCGGTGATATGCCAACCCCCATCAAATACTACAACCCAGCCATTGCCGAAGAGTATAAAAAAATAGAATTAGCGGCAGAGCAAAAGCTACTCTCCATGCTACCGGAAGAGTTTCACCAAGATTACGCCCCACTATTAGATAGCCACTATATCGACCCAGATGACTACCATATAGTTAAACAGGCGGATTCTTTGTGTGCTTATTTAAAATGTTTAGAAGAACTTAATGCCGGAAACCACGAATTTGCCCAAGCGAAAAAGCGTTTGGAAGAGACACTAGCTGCACGCGAAACCCCTGAAATGCGTTATTTTCTAGAGACCTTTGCTCAGAGTTTTACTTTAACGTTAGATGAGATCAGTTAATGACTAGCGAGTTTGATTTAAGTGAACTATGGCAAGAGCGCTACAGTAACGAACAAAAAATGAGACGCAATGATCACCGTTCAGCTTTTCAACGAGATCGTGCCCGTATCTTACACTCTGCCGCATTTCGTCGGCTTCAGGCCAAAACCCAAGTCCACAGCACTGGGTTAGATGATTTCTACCGAACTCGTTTAACCCACTCCCTAGAAGTATCACAAATTGGTACGGGAATCGTGGCACAACTTAAGCTAAAACAACCAAATTTTCGCGCCTTACTGCCGTCAACTAGCTTAATGGAAAGTTTGTGCCTAGCTCATGATATTGGTCACCCTCCTTTTGGCCATGGGGGTGAAGTCGCGCTTAACTATATGATGCACAAACATGGTGGTTTTGAAGGTAATGCTCAAACATTTCGTATTGTTACGCATTTAGAACCTTATACTGAAAATTTAGGAATGAATCTGGCTCGACGCACCTTGTTAGGATTAATTAAATACCCTGCATTACTAAGCCAAACTCAACCACTTGTTTTTCCTGCTGAAGTACCGAACTTTCGCCGTATGAAAGCCAGTGAATGGCATCCGGCAAAAGGGATCTATGATGATGACAAAACCACTTTTGATTGGGTACTCGCTCTGCTCAGTGATAATGACCGCAGTCTGTTTAATCAGATGCGCTGTAGTCGAATTGATGATGTCACACCACTGAAGACTCGCTTTAAATCTCTTGATTGCTCGATTATGGAATTGGCCGATGATATCGCTTACGGGGTTCACGATTTAGAAGATGCTATCGTTATGGGTATTGTTACCCGAGAACAGTGGCAAGAAGCGGTAGCCAGTAAACTTGCTGAATGTGGTGATCCTTGGATTGAAGAGCAAATATCTAAAATCAGTGATCAAATGTTTGGCTCTCATCATGAGCGGAAAGATGCGATTGGCGCACTTGTTAACGCACTTTTGACCTCAATTAATATCGCCCCTAGCATTCAAGACGGAATCCATCGCTTTGATGAACCACTACTACAATGGAACGCTTATCTGTCTGAGACCATGGAACTGGTTCTTAATACGCTAAAACAATTTGTCAGCATCTATGTGGTGAAAAAACCAGAGATCCAACTGTTTGAATACAAAGGCCAGCAGTTGGTGATGGAACTGTTTGAAGTCTTTGCCTCAGATCCTGAGCGTTTACTGCCAGAAGAGACTCGTCAACGATGGCTCGAAGCCTACACGAACGAAAGTAATCCGATGCGTGTTATTGCAGATTACATTTCTGGTATGACTGATGGGTATACGCAAAGGTTATATGAGAGATTACTCGGGTAGCGAGAAGCGAGAAGCGAGAAGCGAGAAGCGAGAAGCGAGAAGCGAGAAGCGAGAAGCGAGAAGCGAGAAGCGAGAAGCGAGAAGCGAGAAGCGAGAAGCGAGAAGCGAGAAGCGAGAAGCGAGAAATTTAAGCATAGAGCAATAGAGTGTTAAAGCTCTTTATTAACACTCTCATCATCTCAATGCTTGGATTTTATTTACTTTTCATCGCCATAATTTCGCTCAAATACGCCTTCTGGCATCTGCTTTATCTGAAAATCAATCATACGTTCAAAGGTTTCAAGTAGTGGGATATAGCGCGACTGGGGTGGTTCCATTGCAGACAGCGCTAAAAATCCCGCTTCAACCGTTGAAACCCCATTTTCTTTGGGAGACTTACGAATTCGATAATTTCCGTTATCGGCATTATCGAGCATCACTGCGGGTAACTGCTGTAAGTTTGATGAAAGTTGCCACATTTTAAAGGCTTTCTTCCAAGTACCATCAAGCAAAATCAATGTTTGAATGGCGCTAGCATCTGCCGCTGACTGTGCTACCTGAGAAATAGGTAATGCGCCTTCTCCGGGATAAATCACATAAGCTTGACGACAAGGATCGGCCAGTAACTGATTAAGTTCTTGATGATCAGAAAAATCTTCGCCCACAAATAAGCGACTATTAGGTAATGATAATGTCAGTATACGAGCGGTACCAATTGCACGCTTAGTTTCACTTGGATGTTGTAATATCCACAGTTCAGTTTTAGCATCAATAGTTTGAATCCAGTGGCAAATACAGGCTTTAATTGCCTTTCCACACTGCTTACAGTATCGGCTCATGAGGTTATCTTGTCTATTCGTACGTATTTGTTGTTAGCCATTATTATTGGTGTTATCGCCCAATTTCCAAGCCTTTCACCATATCTTAATTGGGATCGAAACGCCATTTTAGATGGTGAGGTCTGGCGAATCGTAACAGGAAATATCACTCATACCAATTGGCCTCACTTAATCATGAACTCAATTGGTTTTATTATCATCACTTTTATTTTCCGCCGACATTTCCAACCTAAAATCTACACTTTAGTTATTTTCACCCTGAGTATGGCCATTGGTATTGGGTTATTCGCAACTTCTATTCTGTGGTACGCGGGATTCTCGGGGGTACTTCACGGATTATTTGCTTGGGGAGCAGTTAAAGATATTCAAAGTAAAAATAAAGAAGGATATCTCTTATTACTGGCGCTTGCGGCCAAGGTTGGTTGGGATTGCTTTAGTGGCGGTTCAACAGAATCAGCATCACTTATCGGGGCCCATGTTGCCGTTCAAGCTCACTTAATTGGCGCAATTACGGGTACCTTTATTGGTCTTAGCTCTTATATACAAAAAAATGAAAACTCATATTGAGAATAATTCTCAAAAAGTTCTTGCATCAAATATCAAAAGTGGTATTGTTTATACATGTTTTGAAGAACAGCTTGAGAGAGGTTCCTATGAGTCACCTACGTATTCCTGCAGATTGGACAGTTCAGCGCTCTACCCCATTCTTTACTAAAGATAATGTACCTGCAGCACTGCTAACTCATCATAATACTGCAGAAGGTGTTTTTGGACAGCTTTGTGTTATGGAAGGACAAGTTACCTATTATGGTTTTGCAGATGCAGATGCTACAGAACCAGAGGTTAAAGTGGTGATCAATGCAGGTCAATTCGCTACTAGCCCTCCACAGTATTGGCACCGTATTGAAATGTCTGATGATGCACAGTTCAATATTAATTTCTGGTCAAATAAAGATAAGAGAAATCAACCAATGTTTTCAGCAAAAAAATAAATAGTACATAATATAAAAGTACCAATCTGATTAACGGGCAGATTGGTACTAGCAAATTAGCTAACTAATAACTAAAAACATATCCTACAGTTCAATGCGATCGCGGTTTTTTTCTACGGTTGAGGGGCCAATGCCTTTTACCTTAGCAAGATCATCCGCGGTCGCAAATTTGCCATTCTGCTTACGATATTGGATAATATTTTCAGCCTTATCTGGGCCGATTCCAACTAGTAACTTATCTAACTCTTCTGCATTTGCTTTATTAATATTGACAACAATTTCAATATCTTCGTACTTATCTTTCGCTGCATAAGCTAACGGGGTAAGTAGCATTGCTAATGCCATTACTACAGCAACAAATCCTTGTTTCATATCTCTACCTTCTCTGCTCTATCTCTTATTAAGAAAAAATTAATACACAACATACCGTGCACGAGCAGTGTAGAAGAAGAGCCTTATTATTTTGTAGGTTATAGGCCAAAAAACAAAACGGGCTGCACAATGGCAGCCCGTTAATAGATCTATCAATTTCAATTAATTGGTAGATTGCTCCAATACTGGAGTTGAGATATCAGCGGTTTCACGAAGTGTTTGAATCGTTGTCGCCATATCTTGTTGTGCGTTCATCTGCTCAACTTGCTGAGCAAATTGAGGATCTGCCGCTTCTTTAGCAACGTCTTGATCAATTACTTTATCAAGCTGAACAATGAGCACGTTACCTTTCGCATCACGAGTCACACCGTAAGTTGCTTTGCCAGCTTGAGGCTTAGCAAGACGAAACGCTACTTGAGATACTTGGTAATCAGGACCAGAACGAGTGATTGTTTGCTCACCAGAGAAACTATAACCTTCTTTGGTTAGTTGCTCTGACTTACCATCACGTAACTGTGCGACTAGCTCATCGGCTTTCTTCTGAGCTTGTTGCTCACCATCACGTTGAGCCAACAGTGATTTCACTTTAGCTTCAACATCTTTAAATGGTAGAACCGTTTCATCACGAGCATCATCAACGCGAACGACTACAACGTGTTCTGGACCCACTTCAATCGCATCAGAGTTCATACCATCTTCACGAACTTCAGGGCTTTGTAGCGCCTGTAGAACTTTAGGATTGTTCAACACACCCGGTGCTGTTTGCTCTGAGAAGAAGTCTGTTGCGTGAACTTTTGCTTTAACCGCTTCAGCTGCTTCATCTAATGAATCTGGTGATTCAAATGCTGTTTCAGCTAGCTTAGTTTGCATCGCATAAAATTCATCACCAGCTTTTTGCGATTTGATATCAGCGATAATTTCAGCTTTCACATCTGCAAATGGTTTTGCTTTTGCAGGTTCAATACCATCTAGAAGGATGATGTGGTAGCCAAAAGATGACTTCACAACACCAGATAGATCGCCTGGTTTAGCAAGAGCAAATGCTGCATCTTCAAATGCCGGATCCATCACGCCTTTTTCAAACCACTCTAGCTTACCGCCATCTTTAGCGCTGAATTTGTCATCAGAATCTTTCTTTGCAAGCTCAGCGAAATTAGCGCCATCTTTAAGTTGGGCTAAAATTGCTTCAGCTTTCTCTTTTGATGCAGCTGAGTCACCTGTAATTAAGATGTGGCTCACTTGACGCTTTTCAGGTGTGCTGAATTTGTCTTTGTGCTCATTGTAATACGCTTGTGCATCAGAAACTTCAATAGAATCTTTTAGCTTATCGCCTGTAATCTCAACGTAAGATACTTTAACTTGAGCTGGACGAGTAAATTGCTGCGGATTTTGCTCATAGAATGCTTTTTCTTGCTCTTCTGTAATAGAAGCTTCTGCTTTCTTAGTAAAATCAGCAAGGTTCAAGGTCAGAGTACGAATAACACGCTCTTGAGACTCAAGCATACGAAGCTCATTCACTTCGCCACTTAGAGCAAAGTCACTGCCTTCGATAGCGCCTAGGAACTGCTGACGAAGAAGATCGGTACGTAGAGACTCAGCAAATTGTTCAGGTGTGATACCAGAACGACGAAGCAATTGGTTGTATTGCTCGTTATTAAACTTACCGTCAACTTTAAACTCTGGCATCGCAAAAATCGCATCACGAATCTGCTGGTCACTAACACGTAGACCTAATTCATGAGCTCGTTTTTGGATCAGAACATCGTTGATCATACGCTCAAGAACACTACGGCGGAACTGCTGCACATATTGAGGATTACCCAATAGATTTGAGAAGTTTTCACCAAGCTGTGCTTGCATACGATTACGTTCGTTTTGATACGCTTGCTCAAACTCACGTTGACTGATTTCTTGTCCATCGACTTTTGCTGCAACTTGCTCGTTATTACTTGCTAAGTAGCTGCCTACGCCTGCAAAGACAAAAGATAAAATAATTAGGCTAAGAATAATCTTAAACCAAATGCTATTGGCGCCGTCGCGCAATCGCTCCATCATAACTCGCCGTATCCCCTACTATATCGAGTTGGCTATCAACCAGGTAGATTTACGTTTACTGGTATTTTTTTAGCTAAACCCATGTAAAAAGTGTTCATCCCTAAGTCATTATTAATCAAATTTTAGGCCAATAAATCCAAGGATACTATTTACAACGGTAAATCTACTCAATACCAATCGGGATAACGAAATAAATGACACTATCTCTTTATGCTAATTGGTATAACCAGCTGTTTTAATATTAAAAAAGCGCACCATGATGATGCGCTCATTAAAATAAGAGTATAAACGCTCTTGCTCGATTATTGAAGATTCTCAACACGTGGAATCATCATAATGAGCTCAAGGTATTAGTTTACAGAATCTTTAAGCGCTTTACCTGCTTTAAAGCCAGGTACTTTTGCTGCTGCGATTTGAATCTCAGCACCAGTTTGTGGGTTACGGCCAGTACGAGCTGCACGTTCACGTACAGAGAAAGTACCAAAGCCAACAAGCGCCACTTGATCACCTGATTTTAAAGTATCAGACACAGCTTCAATAAATGCGTCTAAAGCGCGACCAGCTGATGCTTTTGAAATGTCTGCGTTTTCTGCGATTTTATCTACTAATTGAGTTTTGTTCACAGTTTCATCCCCTTAATGAACAAGTCCTACAAGTCACATCCTTTTCTAAACGTCACTGTATTGTAGGTAAAAAACAAATTAATCTTTTATGATTCGAAACCAGTTCAGCACCGCGCTGTTATTGGATCCACTTATAGCGGCACAAAAAAACGCTGACAAGGGTTTTATTCTTGAAAGCGTTCTTTCTTTACTTAACTTTGCTACGCATCACTGTTTTGCGCACGAACAAGTTCGATGCCTTCAGGATGATTTTGCAATGCAATTGTCAGAACTTCATCAATCCAGCGTACAGGTCGTACATCTAAATCAGCAATAACATTCGCTGGGATTTCTTCAAGATCGCGTTCGTTCTCTTTTGGAATCAGAACGGTCTTAATTCCACCACGGTGTGCAGCCAGTAGTTTCTCTTTTAAACCACCAATTGGTAGTACTTCGCCACGCAGGGTAATCTCACCTGTCATAGCAACATCAGCACGAACAGGATTACCCGTTAAGCTAGAAACCAATGCTGTACACATCGCAATACCCGCACTTGGGCCATCTTTTGGTGTTGCACCTTCAGGAACGTGAACATGGATATCACGTTTTTCATAGAAGTCAGAAGCAATACCAAGTCGCTCTGCTCGAGTACGAACCACTGTCATCGCAGCTTGAATCGACTCTTGCATCACATCGCCCAAGGAACCAGTATAGGTTAGCTTTCCTTTACCTGGCATAGATTCTGTTTCAATGGTCAGTAAATCACCACCCACTTCAGTCCAAGCAAGGCCAACTACCTGACCTACACGGTTGCTATCGTCTGCTTTACCGTAATCAAAGCGTTGAACACCTAGATAGTCTTTTAGATTATCTTGGCTAATAGACACAGTCTTCACATCTTTGTTCAATAAAATTTCTTTTACTGCTTTACGGCATAGTTTTGAAATTTCACGCTCAAGACCACGAACGCCCGCTTCACGAGTGTAGTAACGGATAATACCGATTAACGCGGAATCATCGACATCGACTTCACCTGGTTTTAATCCATTTCGTTTGATCTGTTTATCAAGTAAATGGCGCTTAGCGATGTTTAGTTTCTCATCTTCGGTGTAGCCTGATAAACGAATAACTTCCATACGGTCAAGCAAAGGACCTGGGATATTCATTGAGTTAGACGTTGCAACGAACATAACATCCGATAGATCGTAATCCACTTCTAGATAGTGATCGTTAAAGGCGTTATTTTGCTCAGGGTCTAATACTTCAAGCAATGCTGATGCAGGATCACCACGCATATCAGAAGACATCTTATCGATCTCATCAAGCAAGAATAGTGGATTTTTCACCCCTACTTTTGCCATTTTCTGGATCAATTTACCCGGCATAGAACCGATATAAGTACGGCGGTGACCTCGAATTTCAGCTTCATCGCGTACACCACCTAAAGCCATTCGCACATACTTACGGCCTGTAGCGGCTGCAATCGATTGACCTAGAGATGTCTTACCAACGCCAGGAGGACCCACTAGACATAAAATTGGGCCTTTTAGCTTATTCACACGGCTTTGAACAGCTAAATACTCAAGAATTCGTTCTTTAACACGCTCTAAACCATAGTGATCTGAATTTAAGATCTCTTCTGCTTTTGCAAGGTCTTTCTTCACTTTTGAACGCTTATGCCAAGGCACATTAAGCATCCAATCAATGTAGCCACGAACCACTGTTGCTTCAGCAGACATCGGCGACATCATTTTTAACTTTTGCAGTTCTTGCTCAGTTTTTTCTTTGGCTTCTGCCGGCATTTTAGATTCATCAATCTTAGCCTTCAGAGCTTCAAACTCATCTGGAGCATCATCAAGATCACCCAATTCTTTTTGGATAGCCTTCATCTGCTCATTTAGGTAGTACTCGCGCTGGCTCTTTTCCATCTGCTTTTTAACGCGACCACGAATGCGTTTTTCAACTTGTAGCAGATCGATTTCCGATTCCATCATTGCCATTAAGAACTCAAGACGTTCTGTAATATCAACAATTTCAAGTACTTTTTGTTTATCAGCCAGCTTAAGAGGCATATGAGCGGCAATGGTATCAGCCAAACGTGCCGCTTCATCAATACCATTTAACGATGTTAGAACTTCTGGTGGAATTTTTTTATTAAGTTTAACAAAGCCATCAAACTGATTAATTGCAGTACGAACCAGCACTTCTTGCTCGCGCTCATCCATTTCAGGTGTAACGAGATACTCCGCTTCTGCAACGAAGAAATCATCATCCATCAGATGCTCTACTTTGGCACGCTGCTGACCCTCAACTAACACTTTCACAGTGCCGTCAGGAAGTTTCAGTAGCTGCAAAATAGTGGCGACTGTACCCACATCGTACAAATCACTAATCGAAGGTTCGTCCGTGGCAGCTTCTTTCTGTGCCACCAACAGAATCTGTTTATTGTTATCCATCGCTGCTTCAAGACAACGAATAGACTTCTCCCGACCCACAAACAATGGAATAACCATATGCGGGTATACCACTACATCACGTAGTGGTAGAACCGGGATCTCAAGGCGCTCAGAACGCTCCAGGTTCATATTCTTCTCTCTTTCGTCCGATACGAATTCAATTTAAGTATCTAAACTCATCCCAATCAAATCAATTCACTGATTGGTATAACAAAATACTTAAAATGACTGAAAATCTTTTCTCTAATGAGTATATGGGGGTAAGTTGGCAAGATTCAACGGAATAAATCATAGAAAATAAAAAAGGAGGCTGATGCCTCCTTTTTTTGTTCCAAACGAACAGTAATTAACCAATTATTCAGCACCAGCTGCTTGGTTTTCTGTGTTTTCATAAATCAGTAGAGGCTCAGATTCACCTTTAATCACTGATTCATCAATCACAACTTTGCTAACGCCTTTGGTTGATGGCAGTTCGTACATGGTATCAAGTAGTACTGCTTCAACGATAGAACGAAGACCACGAGCACCTGTTTTACGTTCCATTGCCTTACGAGCAATAGCAACTAGGGCATCATCGCGGAACTCAAGCTCAGCACCTTCAAGCTCAAAAAGCGCACCATACTGTTTAGTTAGGGCATTTTTAGGCTCACGAAGAATTTGAACAAGCGCATCTTCATCCAGCTCAGTTAATGTTGCAGTAACAGGTAGACGACCAATAAACTCTGGAATTAGACCAAATTTCACCAAATCTTCTGGTTCAACCTGTAAGAACAGATCAGTTAGAGTTCGTGATTCATCTTTAGAACGAACCTCAGCACCAAAACCGATACCTGTATTTGTTGCAACACGCTGCTCAATCACCTTATCAAGGCCTGCGAATGCACCACCACAAATAAATAGAATCTTAGAAGTATCAACTTGTAAGAACTCTTGCTGTGGATGCTTACGACCACCTTGAGGCGGAACAGAAGCGACTGTGCCTTCAATCAGTTTTAGCAGAGCTTGCTGAACACCTTCACCAGACACATCTCGTGTGATTGATGGGTTATCAGACTTACGAGAAATCTTATCGATCTCATCGATATAAACAATACCACGCTCAGCTTTTGCTACGTCATAATCACACTTCTGCAGCAATTTCTGAATGATGTTCTCTACATCTTCACCAACATAACCCGCTTCAGTTAGCGTTGTTGCGTCGGCCATAGTAAATGGAACATCCAACATGCGCGCTAGAGTTTCAGCTAGAAGTGTCTTACCACTACCGGTAGGACCGATCAGTAAGATATTACTTTTACCTAGCTCAACACCATCACTGTTGGTATCGCCATTACGAAGACGCTTGTAGTGGTTGTATACGGCTACCGCAAGTACCTTTTTCGCATGCTCTTGACCAATTACATAATCATCAAGATTGTGGCGAATCTCCTGCGGAGTCGGCAATTCACTGCCATCGCGTTTAGGCAAAACTTCCTTGATTTCTTCGCGAATAATGTCGTTACATAGATCGACACACTCGTCACAGATATACACAGAAGGGCCTGCAATTAGCTTGCGAACTTCATGCTGACTTTTACCGCAGAAAGAGCAATACAGTAGTTTACTACTACCACTCTCTTTTCGCTTATCTGTCATTCGCTAACCTCTTAATCGGGAATAATCCCTATTTACCTTGTTTTGAGTGTACAACATTCCAACTTCATTTGCGCTGCAAAATACATATTTCCTTTACAACGCACAGTCAGAATTAGCTACGGTGACTCAAAACAGCATCCACTAAACCATACTCAACCGCTTGGTCTGCAGACATGAAGTTATCACGATCAGTATCACGCTCGATCACTTCTAGAGGTTGACCTGTGTGCTCTGCAAGTAGGTTGTTTAGTTTCTGCTTGATAGTAAGAATTTCTTGCGCATGGATTTGAATATCCGATGCTTGACCTTGGAAGCCGCCCAATGGTTGGTGAATCATCACGCGAGAGTTAGGTAGACAGTAACGTTTACCTTTAGCACCACCAGCGAGTAAGAAGGCACCCATTGAACACGCTTGGCCCATACATACTGTGCTCACATTTGGCTTAATAAACTGCATGGTGTCATAAATAGACATACCCGCTGTTACGCTACCGCCTGGTGAATTGATGTATAGGTAGATGTCTTTATCTGGGTTTTCAGATTCTAAGAATAGCAACTGGGCAACAACTAAGTTTGCCATATGATCTTCAACCTGACCGGTAAGGAAAATCACACGCTCTTTTAGTAGTCGGGAGTAGATGTCGTAAGAACGCTCACCACGTGAAGTCTGCTCGACCACCATAGGAACCAGCGCATCTAAGATTGGCGACATGGCATTTTTTTCTTGGTAGCTCATACTTTATTATCCCTAAAATAAATGGTCCGAATGAAATGACTCATACGGACCATTGTTAGCAGAAGATTCGCAGTAAAGTCAAATCTCTACAATAAATTCAGCGAATTAAGCCGCAGGATTCATTAGATCGTTGAAGCCAACTTCTTTATCAGAAACCTGAGCTTTAGCAACGATTGCGTCGATTGCTTGCTCTTCTAGAGCAATGTTACGCATGTTGTTCATTAGCTGCTCGTTACCTTCGTAGTAAGCAACAACTTCTGTTGGATCTTCGTATGCAGAAGCCATTTCAGCGATGATAGCTTTAACACGCTCTTCATCAGCTTTTAGCTCTTCAGACTTGATCACTTCACCAAGAAGAAGACCAACAACTACGCGACGCTTAGCTTGCTCTTCAAATAGTTCACGTGGAAGCTCTGGCATGTTCTGTGCGTTGCCGCCAAAACGTTGTGCAGCTTGCTGACGTAGAACATTGATTTCTTGATCGATAAGAGCTGCAGGAACTGCGATATCGTTTTGCTCGATAAGACCGTTGATTGCTTGCTCTTTGATGCGACCTTTAACAGCTTGCTTAAGTTCGCGTTCCATGTTCTTACGAACTTCAGCTTTAAGTGCATCTACAGAACCGTTTTCGATACCAAACTTAGCTACGAACTCTTCAGTTAGTTCTGGAAGCTCTTGAGCTTCAACTTTAGATAGTTTGATAGCAAATACTGCAGCTTTACCTTTTAGGTTTTCAGCGTGGTATTCTTCTGGGAAAGTTACTTCGATGTTGAACTCTTCACCCGCTTTCTTACCAACGATACCGTCTTCGAAACCAGGGATCATACGACCTTGACCCATAGCTAGAGCGAAACCTTCAGCTTTGCCGCCGTCAAATGCTTCACCGTCGATAGTACCTTCGAAATCGATAGTTACGCGGCTGTCAGCTACAGCTGGAGCATCAACTTCAGTCCAAGTAGCTTGCTGCTTACGTAGAGTTTCGATCATGTTATCAACGTCAGCTTCAGTTACTTCAACAACTGGCTTCTCAACAACAACTTTATCTAGACCTTGAAGAGCGATTTCAGGGAATACTTCAAAAGTTGCTTTGAATACTAGATCTTGACCTTCAGCCATTTCTACTGGAGTGAAAGTAGGAGCGCCAGCTGGGTTGATCTGCTCTTTAACGATAGCTTCGATAAAGTGACGCTGCATTACTTCGCCTAGGATGTCTTGACGAACAGATGCGCCAAACATTTTAGCAACCATCTTAAGTGGTGCTTTACCTGGACGGAAACCATCGAAACGACGATTCTTAGCGATTTTCTTAAGCTCTGCAGTTACTGCATCTTCAATGTTAGCTGCAGGAACTGTGATAGTTAGTTGGCGTTCTAGACCTTCAGTGGTTTCAACGGTAACTTGCATTTTATTTAACCTCAAACTTACTCAGTATTCTGAGTGATGTTGCCGATCAGTCAATCACTGATGGTGGCATCCTTTTCGTGTTACGGTTTTAAACCATAACGCCTTAATTCTGATTAACCTCTTACCTAACCCTCTACAACGAGATATCGTAGAAAACCATAGGTAAGAAATTAAAGCGCGTCATTATAACGGCAGAGTGACAAACAGTCGAGAACCGCCCTAAGACACAAATAGTTCTTAAACTGTTTTACAAAATAGGGGCATTTACGGGCATTTCAACCCTTAACTATAAAAAAAGTGGCTTTTTTAACACTCTAGAGACATTAAGAGCTGGAAAAACGAACAAGTTAACAATTTAATCAGCAATTAAGGAATATTACGAAGATCAGATCGCTTGACTGAAAAAGCCAAATTTAAATAAATAGAATAAGAATTTTTTATTTAAAATGAAAAATAGATCACAAAACAGGGAATTTGAAACAGAAAATGTAGAATAGAAAAGAAGAGGAAATGGCACGCCCTGCAGGATTCGAACCTGCGACCACATCCTTAGAAGGGACGTGCTCTATCCAGCTGAGCTAAGGGCGCATCATTGTGTAACATTACGTTACGGGTTTGGATTATACGTTGCCGACTTATAAGGTCAATATTTTTTTCTTTTTTTGCTTTCAAGCGGTTAAAGTTCCAACAAAAAAAGAAAAAATCATTCTTCTACTTAATATGTAGCTCCAATTAGATACTTTCCAGCCCTAACGCAAACGATTGCGTTATAGATCTTAATCACAGAATCTGCGACAATGCTTTTATCTACTTATAACCAATCGGTATTTATCGAAAGGAACATCATGACGGCTCAAATTATTGACGGGAAATTAATTTCTCAAACAGTTCGACAGGAAGTTGCCGCAAGAGTAGCAGCACGAACCCAAGCAGGGCTACGCGCTCCTGGCCTTGCGGTAATTTTAGTTGGTCAAGATCCTGCATCACAGGTTTATGTAAATAGTAAACGTAAGGCGTGTGAAGAAGTTGGCTTTGTCTCAAAATCATTTGATTTGCCAATCACAACAACTGAGTCTGAGTTACTCAATTTAATCGCTGAATTAAATAACGACCCAATAATCGACGGGATTTTAGTTCAACTACCACTACCAGCAGGTATTGATACCACGACTATCTTAGAATCAATTGTTCCAGATAAAGATGTTGATGGTTTTCACCCTTATAACGTTGGTCGCTTAAGCCAGCGTATTCCAAAACTGCGTTCTTGCACTCCTAAAGGGATCATTACCCTACTTGAGCGTTATAATATTCCAGTACGTGGCAAACATGCTGTTATCGTTGGTGCTTCAAATATTGTTGGTCGACCAATGACATTTGAATTGCTACTGGCTGGAGCGACAACCACAACCTGTCACCGTTTTACTCAAGACTTAGAAGGTCATGTGCGTCAAGCAGATATCTTGGTTGTTGCAGTAGGTAAACCAAACTTTATTCCGGGCGAATGGATTAAAGAGGGAGCTACGGTAATTGATGTGGGCATTAACCGTTTAGATACGGGAAAATTGTGCGGTGATGTAGAATTTAATGTTGCTAAAACTCGTGCAAAATACATTACCCCCGTACCAGGAGGTGTGGGTCCGATGACTGTTGCCACCTTAATTGAAAATACCCTACTGGCGTGTGAACAGTATCATTCTGACGAGTAGCGAGTAGCGAGTAGCGAGTAGCGAGTAGCGAGTAGCGAGTAGCGAGTAGCGAGTAGCGAGTAGCGAGTAGCGAGTAGCGAGTAGCGAGTAGCGAGTAGCGAGTAGCGAGTAGCGAAATTGTCAACATACTTAGTTTGATGTCAATGTATTTTCCTACTCGCTGTACTCAAATTGGAAAACTTGGAATTTTACTTTAGCGAGATCGAGAATCTAACGCCCTATTCCTAGTTTTTATTCCAACTTTTCTTTAACGAGCTAACTTTAAAGTCCCTTAACTACATCTTGTAGATACGCTTTAAAGTCTTCGCCAAGATCTGAGTGGCGTAAGCCGTATTCAACAAATGCAGCCATATAACCTAGCTTATTACCACAGTCATGGCTCTTACCAGACATATGGAACGCGTCGACCTCTTGCTGCTTCATCAGCATATCAATGGCATCAGTTAGCTGAATTTCACCACCAGCACCCACTGGCGTTTTCTCAAGTAGAGACCAAATTTCAGCCGGAAGCACGTAACGGCCTACAATAGCAAGGTTTGAAGGCGCTTCTTCTACTGGCGGTTTTTCAACCACTTTTGTCATTGGTGAACTTTCACCTGCACCTAACTCCACACCACCGATATCAGCAACACCATAGCTTGATACATCGTTCATAGGAACAGGCTCAACCATTACCTGACTGACTTTAGTCTCATTAAAGCGTTGAACCATTTTAGCTAGATTATCAGTTTCTAGATTACTTGCAGCGTCATCCAAAATAACATCAGGAAGCACAACCGCAAAAGGAGCATCACCAACTAGTGGTTGTGCACACAAAATAGCATGACCTAAGCCTTTTGCTTGTCCTTGACGAACATGCATAATCGTGACGTCAGGAGGACAAATTGCTTGAACTTCTGCCAATAACTGACGTTTAACACGCTGCTCTAATGTGGCTTCTAGCTCAAATGATGTATCAAAATGGTTCTCAATCGAGTTCTTTGATGAATGTGTTACAAGCACAATCTCTTTAATACCCGCAGCAACACATTCATTCACAACATATTGAATTAGCGGCTTATCAACAATAGGCAACATCTCTTTTGGAATGGCTTTTGTTGCAGGTAGCATGCGAGTGCCTAAGCCCGCAACTGGTATAACGGCTTTACGTACTGAATTGTTCATTGATTATCCATTCATATAATAATTAGAAATAAATACCCATTTTTATGAGCTGATTTCTATACTAGCAAAAGAGCCCTATTCTTTTTGTTAGCGTTTAATCAAATCTTTATTATCAACACTCACAGTCACAGCACGTCCAAGTAAATTGATCAACATAAAAGAACGCTTCTCACCATCAGCTTCCTGATAAATGGCATCAATCCCTTTAAATTGACCCTGCGACAAGGTTAATGAATCACCAGGTTTAGGTAACTCGCATAACGCTTCTTTGTGTTCGTCGCAGTCTTCATTCATCATTAATTGATAAATGAGTTCTTGTTGTACTAATTGAGGTGTTGATCCCCGACGAATAAAATCTGCTACACCTCGAGTTGAGCGGATCGAGGTATAACTCACTTGTTCTGGATCAAAATAAACAAACACATAGCTTGGAAATAATGGTTCTAAAACTTCCTGCTTTTTGCCTCGAACAATTTTATCGATGCGAACTTGTGGGTAGTAACACTCAACCCCTTGACGATCAAGATTGATCACTGCTCGCTCTTGTTCACTTCGCTTGCAATAAAGTAAATACCAACCTTTCATCATGAGCCCATCAACTATTAATGTATCTCTAAAATTATACCGATCCCTTACTAAGTTACCATCATCGATCTCACATCTCCTATTAGATGCTGGAATATTATCCATTCTTAACTAAAGAGAATAAGAGAAAATAACTCAGGTTAAAAATGTAACATCCATTAAAAAATCAATTTTGCAGAATAAAAAACCAAAGAAACTTAAAAAATAACAATAAACAACCACAAATTTAGCCATTAACAGACTATTTAGAAAAAACACTTAGAGATATAGCAAATTAAAAACAAGCTCAAAAAAACCACAAAACATTATATTTCATACAGTTACAATGTTTTTCATTTGTTCTGCATTTGTTAAAACTTGCGGTATATTGCTTTGTGCTTTATAAAGCTAGCAGCATTAGCAAACACACAAATAATTAAAATACAGAGAATCATCATGAGCAATCAAAGTAGTGGCACTTTTATGGGCCACCCAAAAGGCTTGTTCCTCCTGTTTAGTACAGAGCTTTGGGAACGTTTCTCCTACTACGCCATGCGCGCAATCTTGGTTTTATATTTGACAGATAAAACCATTAATGGCGGCTTAGGCTGGTCGACTCAAGACGCATTACAGCTATACGGAACATACACAGGTCTTGTCTATTTCACGCCTCTTATTGGTGGTTGGATTGCCGACAACATTTTAGGCCAACGCCGTTCTATCATTATTGGTGGTATATTAATGGCAATTGGTCAATTCACTTTGGCACTACCACACAGTATGGTTGACCCTCATGCCGTGACATTCTTTTATATCGGTTTAGGATTCTTAGTTGTTGGTAACGGTCTATTTAAGCCAAATATCTCAACTATGGTTGGTGACCTCTATAAAGAAGGTGATCATCGCCGTGACGGTGCATTCACTATCTTCTACATGGGGATTAACATCGGTTCTCTACTTGCAGGTGTTATTGCAGGTACTGCTTCTACAGTATATGGCTGGAAAGCGGGCTTCCTATGTGCTGGTATCGGTATGACAATGAGCCTTATTATTCAGCTCCTATTTGCAGAGCGTCTATTAGGTAATATCGGTAAAGTTCCAGCGGCGCATCGTGCAGCGGCAATGAACAAGAGCGGTAAGCAAGAGCCTCTAACAAAAGTAGAGCGCGATCGCCTAAAAGTTATCTTAGTGATGTGTACCTTTGTAATCGTATTCTGGGCTGGCTTTGAACAAGCGGGCGGTCTTATGAATATTTACTCTCAAGAGTACACAAACCGTATGATTGGTAGTTTTGAAGTACCTGCGGCATGGTTCCAGTCACTAAACCCATTCTTCATTATTATCTGTGCCCCTATCTTGGCGTCAATTTGGGTGAAAATGGGTAAAAATGAACCAGCATCACCAGTGAAATTTGCATTAGCTATGTTCTCTCTTGCGCTAGGTTTTGCTTGTATGATCGGTGCAGCACTAGAGCAAGGTGGCGATCTAACTGTTAAGACTTCTATGATGTGGTTAGTGGGTGCATATTTCTTCCATACTATTGGTGAGCTATGCCTATCTCCTATCGGTTTATCACTAGTAACAAAACTAGCGCCACTACGTCTAGCTTCTCTTATGATGGGTGCTTGGTTTGGTGCCAATGCCATTGCGAACTATGTCGCTGGTATTATCGGTTCTCGCTTAGGTGAAACAGGCCCTCTGGCTATTTTCTCTGGTATTGCGATTACGGCAATCGTGGCAGGTGTTTTACTACTTCTTCTATCAAATAAACTGATTGATTGGATGCACGGTGCTGAAGGTCATAAGAAGGAAGAAGAAGTTGAAGTGAAAACAGCAAACGCTTAATCATTTCTTATTCAAATAAAAAGGCGATCATTAGATCGCCTTTTTTGTATAAATCAATGTGTTGGTATGCGCTGTAAAGTAATACTAAAATTAGCACAATCAATTTCACTCAAAGATAATCTAACCCCTGATGGTGCAATTTTTAGTCGAGAACCTTGGTTAAAAAAGGCTTTCTGCCCTAACCATGCTTGTCCTGAAATAGTATGATTTTCTTCGCTGGTTTGAACACTTCCGCCAATTCCTGCGGGCATCAAATTTAATTGATGGTTGACTACATCAAACAGACCAAAAATACACTTAATATTAGAGGTGTAACGAGAGCTTTTCAGATGTTTTTCAATTTCTTGTAGTAGTTCAACAATATGACTTTCATGTACTCGCTGTTGGCGTAAATAGTCATTGAAAAAAGCGCGTATAAGCAGAGCTGTCGCCGTACCATGGCTTGGACAGGAGCTACAATCGATAACATAAAAAGCCAATCGACCATCCATCAACCATGTATAGTCTAAAAGTACAGGGGCCTTATCAGCGTTTTGAAGTACATAGTAGTTTAGTTGCCAACTACCGCAACTGGATTGGATATCTGGCATCAAACCCGTTAATAGCTCTCTAGCAGCAGTAGGATCGTTATCCAACTCTTCGAAATGCCACGCAAGCTCTTCATCTACCATCTCATTGCGTTGCGGCCAAGTAGTAGAGGCATCACCAGTATTACCTTGCTGGATATCAGCAGCTTTAAATACCGTCATCATTGCTGACTTAAGCACCAGAAAGTTATCCAAAGGCTTAACTAAATAATCTTTGACTCCCAATCGTAGAGCTGCCGCAACATCAGCCATTGCCCCTGTCCCCGATACTACAATGATAGGCAGCATTGGATATTGAACTACCGCTTCTTCAACAAACTCCATTCCCGACATTATCGGCATCGATAAATCACACAACATCAAATCAGGAATTGCGTTTTGTAGCGCTTTTAGTCCCTGCACCCCATCTTCAGCATACCGAACAGAACAACCTTGATGCTGGAGAAAAGCTGAAACCATATTGCGAAAAATAGGATCATCTTCCACAATCAGAATGTCTTTTCCTTCAAGCAATGACATGTACTTCTACTTCCAACTCTAGATAAAAAAAAGATGAATATAATAAATCACAATTATCATGCTGATTTATTAGGCATCTATATAGGTATAAGCATAGTATAAAATGCTTTTAATATGATTTTTATTTGTTAAAAGCGTTTAATAGTTGCTAAATTTGCTAACAGGTTCAAAATATATTTCCTTAAAAGCC
Source organism: Photobacterium damselae (assembly GCF_003026815.1). Lineage (GTDB taxonomy): Bacteria > Pseudomonadota > Gammaproteobacteria > Enterobacterales > Vibrionaceae > Photobacterium > Photobacterium damselae. The sequence continues at coordinate 101,473 of NZ_PYOG01000012.1, forward strand.
AAACAAAATCAGAAATAATGGCTATTTATTAGACTTTTTGTCTTTTTTAGCAAAACTTTTGTTTTTTTGGGATATATTTGACCCGTTTTGTTATACAATTCCCCATTATCAGTTTTCAGTATTGACGTTTATATGAAACTTGACGATCTAAACTTATTCCGCATGGTTGTGGAAAATGGCAGTTATACCGCTGCCTCACGCAAAACCCAGGTGCCAGTTGCCACACTGACGCGTCGAATTCAAGCACTGGAAGAATGCCTGAACATTCGTCTATTGAATCGTCACGCCCGTAAGCTTTCACTTACTGAAGCAGGTCATAAGTTTTATGATGACTGTGCTCCTTTATTGCAGCAGCTAGTTGATACTACTGAGCATATCAGTGAAGAGTGTAAAGGTGCCGCTGGTAAACTTCGCATTGCAGCGCCAAGTAACGTTACTAAAGTGATGTTACAACCTATGCTAAACCAATTTATGGTCGAGCATCCGGCAATTAGCATTCAACTTTATATGAGCAACGAACCCGATCAACTCGATCCAACTGATTGGGATGTTATCTTCCGCGTTGGTCCTCAACGTGACTCAACACTGATCGCTCGTCGTATCAATGAAGTAAAAGATATTCTGGTTGCAAGTCCTGAGTACTTAAAGAAAAACCCAGCACCGAAGCACGCTCAAGATCTGCACGAGCACTCATTGCTTAAAGGTAACCCTCTACTGCGCTGGCGTTTAACTAATCACAATGGCGAAACAGTTACAATTACTGAGCGCGGTCGTTTTGAAGCGAGTGAATTAAATGTCGTTCGCCGAGCTTGTTGTGCTGGCCTTGGTATCACTTTGATGCCGGATGTGATGTTAGAAAACTACATCGAATCAGGTGAAGTTGTTCGTATTCTAGAGAACTGGTCTGCAAACCCTCGTGATGTGTATCTGATTTATAACCACCGTGATTATCAACCAGAGAAACTACGTCTGTTTATCGACTTTGCCAGTCATTACTTTGATTTGTAAAGACGAGTAGCGAGTAGCGAGTAGCGAGTAGCGAGTAGCGAGTAGCGAGTAGCGAGTAGCGAGTAGCGAGTAGCGAGTAGCGAGTAGCGAGATTTTCGACATACTTAGTTTGATGTCAATATATTCATTCTCGAAGCTCGCTTACCCGAAAACTCAAAATCTCTAAACCTCGAAACTCGCAATCTCTTAATCTCTTAATCTCTTAATCTCTTAATCTCTTAATCTCGTAATCTCGTAATCTCGTAATCTCGTAATCTCGTAATCTCGTAATCTCGTCACCGATTCTTCCCTAATTTCCTTGCGCTTCATCACAAATCTAACTACACCTTAATATAAGCATCTCCATTCGTATTTACCTTTTTAATAGGGATTCTGCTTATGATTTGGGAACATGTCGTGGGTTTTTATCGCAACCCCATCCAAGAGTGGCATAGAGTAGATAAACATCATCAAAGCATATTTGTCAGCTTACTGCATATTGCTATTTTCGCTTTAATGCCCCCTGTGATGGCTTATTTATCAAGTGTCTATATTGGATGGGATGTTGGAATTGGCGAGCCAATATATTTAACCGCAACTAGCGCTTTAAATATGTCTTTGGCAATGTATTGCACATTGATTATGGGAGTTATCGCCCTCGCCTATTTGACCTATTGGATGAGTCATACTTTTGGTTCCAACCCAACTTACGCCCAAGCCCTTGAGTTAGCAGCATATACAGCAACCCCTATTTTTATGGCCAGCTTTGCAGCATTAATTCCACATGTTTGGTTTTTGATGTTAGTTGGGTTATGTGCCGTTGCTTACTCGGTGTACCTACTTTACATCGGCGTCCCAATTTTGATGCACATCCCTAAAGAACAAGGCTTTATTTACGCCAGTTCTATTGTAACGTCAGGTCTTGTGCTGTTGGTGAGTATTATTGCGAGTTCGGTGATTTTATGGAGTTATGGAATGGGGCCGGTGTTTGAGCATTAAGCGAGTAGCGAGTAGCGAGTAGCGAGTAGCGAGTAGCGAGTAGCGAGTAGCGAGTAGCGAAATTCTTAGACATATTCATTTTTATGTCAATACATTCATTCTACCCGCTTTTTCTCTAAACTCGCAATCTATTAGTCTCGTAATCTTCGAAACTACCCTTCGTTATACAACTCAAGGTTAGCGAGATCTTGCATCTTCTCTTGCTTACGTTTTGCCGTTTCAGAACGAAGTGCTTCAAGATGTTCTAGGTATGCTAAATCGACATCCCCTGTCACATAATTACCATCAAAAACAGAAGTCTCAAACAGTTTGATATCTGGATTACCTTGCGCGACTGCATCAACAAGATCGCTCAGATCTTGGAAGATTAGACCATCAGCTCCGATCATTTTGCAAATTTCGTCCACATCACGACCATGAGCAATCAACTCATGAGCAGATGGCATATCAATACCATACACATTCGGGAAGCGAACTTCAGGAGCCGCTGATGCGAGATAAACCTTACGAGCCCCAGCTTCACGAGCCATTTCTATAATCTGCTCAGAAGTAGTACCTCGTACAATAGAATCATCTACCAGCAATACACTTTTATCTTTAAACTCAGAGTTAATTGCATTGAGTTTACGACGCACAGATTTACGGCGCATTTGTTGCCCTGGCATGATAAAAGTACGACCAACATAGCGGTTTTTAACAAAGCCTTGGCGATACGGTTTATCCAATGTACGGGCAATTTCTAATGCTGAATCACACGATGTTTCCGGAATAGGAATCACAACATCGATATCAATATCGTCCCATTCACGTTTGATTTTTTCACCAAGTTTCGTCCCCATTAATACACGGGCGGCATAAACAGAGACTTTATCAATAAACGAATCTGGACGAGCAAAATAAACAAACTCAAACACACATGGGTTTAATGCTGGATTTTCAGCACATTGTTGAGTAAACAGCTCTCGTTTATCAAACGTAATGTAGATGGCCTCACCTGGGGCGACATCGCGCATAAAGGTAAAACCAACTGCATCTAACGCAACGGATTCTGATGCCACCATATATTCGGTAATGCCATTAATTTCGCGTTGGCCGATACACAAAGGACGAATGCCATTTGGATCACGAAAAGCAATCAGACCATGGCCAATCACCATAGCCACAACGGCGTAAGCACCTTTAACCGTACGATGAACATTACTTACTGCGGTAAAGATATCATTTGGTGTTAATGGATAAGAAGTGGCATTTTCCAATTCATAAGCAAGAACATTAAGAAGAATTTCAGAATCGGAGTTGGTATTGACGTGACGTTTAGCTTGTTCAAACAAAGAGGCGGTAATGGCATCGGCGTTAGTTAAATTGCCGTTATGAGCTAAAGAGATACCATAGGGAGAGTTAACATAAAACGGCTGAGCTTCTGAAGCATTAGAACTGCCAGCAGTTGGATAGCGCACATGGCCAATTCCGACCATTCCTTGTAAGCGCTGCATGTGCTTAACTTGGAACACATCTCGTACTAAGCCATTAGCCTTCCTCAGACGGAAACGATTGCTTTCTAAGGTAACAATACCAGCTGCATCTTGGCCACGGTGCTGTAACACAGTTAGCGCATCATAAATAGACTGGTTTACAGGAGTTTCCCCCACGATTCCGACAATACCACACATTTTGTTTAAATTCCTCGTCGTGCATTAAATATCAAGAACTTACACCTAAGTCCTTGATATGAACTAACATCATTTGATATTAGGTAAAAAGCTCGAAGTTTCCTTGAGGTATGAGAAGAACCATTCAATCACAACGCCAAACTGAGGGATCAACTGAGATTGTTTCCACCACTCAGAGCTCGAAAAGCTGGTAAAGGCGTCAAGAAAGAAGAGAACCGCTGACACAATCAGCACGCCTCGAATACCACCAAAGACAATCCCTAACACCCTATCTGTGCCAGACAGCCCAGTTTTCTGAACAAGCTGCCCAATCACATAGTTTACTATTGCCCCCACAATGAGAGTGGCAATAAATAATGCGGCAATCGCACTACCATTTCGCAATATCGTATCGTGAATATTAGTGAAATGACTCGCTAACTGTGGGTAGAAGTGACTCGCCACAAAAAACGCGCCAAACCAGATCACTAACGACAGTGCTTCTTTAACAAAACCACGGACTAAACTTATCAGAGCCGATAAGCCAATCACGCCAATAATTACATAATCAATCCAGATCATTTTTGATACTTTTCGTCTTGTTGATGCGTATTCTAACAGAAAAAATGAGAACGCAAACGTTTTCCTAAGGATTTAGTGGGTTAAATTTGAACACTCGACCTTTTAATCCCGTAATCTTTTGTAACTGTCCAATTTGCCCTGTCAGCTTATCTTTTGACGTTTCAGGACCAACAATAACTCGAACATATTGACCAGATTTTGGATTTTTTGGTGACAAGTGAGCTTGATAACCAACCGCTTGAAGTTTTTCAACTAAGGCTTGAGCATTAGAAACATTACTAAACACGCCTAACTGAATAGCCCATGAACCACTGGTTGTTGCTGCCGGTTTTTCTGGCTTAGGCTGCGGTTTCACAACAGGCTTTGGCTCAGGCTTGGGTTGTGGTTTTGGTTCAGGCTTCACTACTGGTTTTGGCTCAGGTTTAGATTGAGGCTTAACCGCAACAACTGGAGTCGTATCCGTAGTGCTTAAATCTGCATTTTGCTTATGCTCAGATTGCGAATGATCTATTGTCACCTCAGCCGGATCTTCAGGCAACGCGACTTGCTCCTCCGTAGGATCTGGAACTGTCGTATACTTTTCATCTTCGCCCGCTTTTGGCTGCAACGGTATACTTGCGAACTCTTCTTTATAATGCTCTTTCTGCCCATCAAAAATATCAGGCAGAACAACAACCCCTACGGAGACTAAAATTACGGTTCCGATCAGGCGATTTTGAAACTTACTCGCCACGTACACTCCTATTTATCAACGCAACAGGGCTCAAATCAATCGAGCCCTAAACTTTAATTTTTTAAGTAATCTGATATCTGCCCTACAGTGTAAAACGAGCCAAATACGATTACCATCTCATCAACATCAACTTGTGTAAGAGCTTGGTTAAATGCTTCTATTGGCTTATTAAACATCTGACAAGGCACGCTAAGGTGAGCCACAATTTCATCGGCTTTAGCGGCACGAGGGCCTTCTAATGACGCAGGATACCAACAATCGACCACATCTTGCATTTCAGCGATAGTTGAAGCAATGTCTTTGTCATGCAGCATAGCAACAACCGCATGAACTTTATTTATCCCTTCTCGCTGCTTTAGCTTAGTCAACTGATTAGCAAAATAATTCGCTGAATGCGGGTTATGAGCCACATCCATAATAATTAGCGGTTGCTCTTGTACTCGCTCCATACGTCCAGGCAAAGATGCAACCTTTAGACCTACGACAATATGCTCATCGGTGATCTTTAATTCAGAAGCACCTAGAGCCATCAAAGCAGTTGCAGCATTTGGCAAAGGCAACGATGGGATTGGCAGATCGACTAAATCAAATGCCCCACTATGCCAACTCCAAGTTTGAACCTCTTCATCAACTTTATAATCGAATTGATAACCCACTTGAAACAGCTCAGCACCAATATCATCAGCATGAGCAGCAACGGTTGCCGGTGGATGTGGTTGTCCACAAATAGCCGGTTTGTTGGTTCGGAAAATCCCCGCTTTCTCATAACCAATCACATTAATGTCATCACCGAGCCAATCAACATGATCGATAGCTAAACTGGTAATAACCGTTACATCGTGATCCACAATATTCGTTGCATCCAATCGGCCACCTAATCCCACTTCAAGTACAACCACATCCACCTGATGCTGTTTAAATAATGTAAGAGCCGATAAGGTACCAAATTCAAATAAACTTAAACTGATCTCACCACGCTGCTGCTCAACAGAAGCAAATGCTTGGCTATGTTCACTATCATCGAGCTCTTTACCGTTAATTCGCACACGTTCATTGTAACGAATCAAATGGGGAGAGCTGTAAACACCAACCGAATAACCCGCTTGCATCAGAATGGATTCCAACATGGCACAAGTAGAACCTTTACCGTTGGTACCTGCTACCGTGATAACCGTGGGAGCGGGTTTAGTGAGTTTTGCTTTTTGTGCGACGGCTTGGACGCGATCTAGCCCTAAATCTATGGCACTGGTATGAAGTTGTTCAAGGTAAGTCAACCAAGTGGCAAGTGGTGCCATGGCTGATGGAGCAGTCAATCCTGACATGGAAGTATCAATCACTTGTAAGTACTAAATATGGGTTAATTTAGCATAAGTGGGGATGTGGGGCGAGTAACGGTTGAATGTCATTGTCATCCCGGAAGTGAGGAACGAACTATCCGGGATCTCGACAAGTAAGCACACAAGCATAAGGTTTATTCACCATTGCGTTAGGCTTCATGAGATCCCCTATCTCGTTCGTTGCACTCACTGTAGGGGATGACACATTATTAATATGCAGTCTGCTCATCTTCCTTAATAACCGCCTCTTCTTCAGCAGTTAATTCAGGTTGATGGTTCTGCGAATCAAGGGCAGGCTGATTTGTCAGTTTTGCTACTAGACCAGCCACACGCTCACGCATTTCACGACGATCAACGATCATATCAATTGCGCCGTGCTCAAGCAGAAATTCACTGCGTTGGAACCCTTCAGGCAGCTTTTCACGTACCGTTTGCTCAATAACGCGCTGACCGGCAAAACCAATTAATGCCTTAGGCTCACCAATATTGATATCACCTAGCATAGCCAAAGAAGCCGATACGCCACCCATGGTTGGATCTGTTAGAACCGAAATGAACGGCAAACCTTTTGCAGATAAACGCTCAAGAGCTGCGCTGGTTTTCGCCATTTGCATTAGAGACATTAACGCCTCTTGCATACGGGCACCGCCACTTGCAGAGAAACAAATTAGTGCGCAGTTATTAGCAATGGCTTCATCGACCGCACGTACAAATTTAGCGCCTACAACCGAACCCATTGAACCGCCCATAAAAGAGAATTCAAATGCACTCGCAACAATCGGCAAATTGTGAACTGTACCTTTCATAACAATCAGAGCGTCTTTCTCACCACTGTTCTTTTGGGCTGCAGATAGACGATCCTTGTATTTTTTTGAATCACGGAATTTTAGCTTATCCATAGGCTCAAGTTCAGCGGCGATCTCAACTTGACTTTCTGCGTCTAAAAATGTTTCTAGACGACGACGCGCTTTCATACGCATATGGTGGTTACATTTAGGACATACTTCTAGGTTACGCTCTAGATCCGCGTGATACAGTACTTGCTCACAAGAGGTACATTTCGTCCAGACGCCTTCAGGAATTGAAGCTTTGCGTGATGTAACTATGTTGCTTTTCGTTAGAATTTTTTCAAGCCAGCTCATGAATGACCTTTTCTCTGGTTTCCCCCGCTCATTCAAGCCGGAGAGATAAATTACGCATTTATTGGAGTTAGATTAAAACATAAAGTTGCAGCTGTGTAGATAAAAAACTGGTATTACCTTCGCAAGGCAAAGAAACAAGGAAGAGCGGGAAAAAAGGGGAAGGGCTAAAAGATCAGGAAAATAAAGTACTGGATTTTAGCCAGTAAAGTTGGTTCTAGCTCTTCCTAGTCCCCCTTTTTTCCCGCTCTTTCCCATTTACCTTCTCTTCATTCTTTTCCGGCTCTTCCTATTGCCCTCTTTCTCTTTTCTTCCCGCACTTCCTAAAACCGTCTGTTTCTGCTCTTCCTAAAATCCTTATTTTCCTGCTCTTCCCTATTTTCCTTCTTTTCCCTATTTCCCCACTCTTCCCTATTTACCTTCTTTGCCTGTCCTTCCTTGTTCCTAACTATTTCAATCCGCTAAAAATAAAGGTCCCAGCGGCACTCGAGGTAAATTAAATTCTTGCGGGTAATCAACATCAACCAAATAGAGGCCTTCAGCTTTGGCAGTCGCTCCTGCTAATGTGCGATCTTTTTGCTCCAACAACCACTTAATCCATTCAGGTTTTTCTTCGCCTCGACCAACTTTAATTAAGCTACCCGTGATATTTCGTACCATATGGTGAACAAAAGCATTTGCTTTAATATCAATGATGACATAGTTACCTTGGCGCGAAACATTCAGATGCATCAAATTACGCCATGGGCTACGTGATTGACAATGTACCGCACGAAAAGAGGTAAAGTCATTTTCACCAAGCAGGTATTGTCCAGCTTCGTGCATTTTTTTCTCATCGAGATCACCGTGATAGTGACTCACCCCCGAGCTTAAAATGGCAGGACGTAAAGCGTGATTGTAAATAACATAACGATAACGACGAGCAGTAGCGGTAAAACGAGCATGGAAATCATCACTAACTTCTGCCGCCCAACGCACAGCAATATCACTAGGTAGATGTGCATTAACACCCATGGTCCAAGCTGCCATTTTGCGATTTACATTGACATCAAAATGCACAACTTGCCCAGTACCATGAACGCCCGCATCAGTACGACCAGCACAAAACACATCTACTGGTTCATTGGCAATTTTAGCCAAGGCTTTTTCTAAACGTTCTTGAACACTATCTACTTCACGTTGACGCTGCCAACCGAAATATTTAGCACCATCGTACTCGATACCTAACGCAATACGCATAATGACACTTACACTCTTTTCTAACAAAAAATGGGCGAAATCTTCGCTTAATGGGTGAGATTATAGGGGAATTGAAGATTAGGGGCTAGAGGGGTATTAGGCCCTTATCAGGAAGCTAAGGGCCTATTTCAGTCAATCTAAGAAATGTGTCTTTGATTTAAATAATAATAAGTTACTTATCAATACACACACCACTGGAACAATCTGGTAGATCAGCCCAGAACAGAACATCTTTTTCTTTAACAATACCCAACGTTAGCATCACTTGTACTAATGGTGATTTAAGAGCCTCTTCACGATCAGTAATAGTGTCAGATGAAGTAAATACAATAAAATTAACTTTATCGGCAGGAATTGTGAAGTACAGAGAGCTCGCAATACCAGCTACTGTATCAGGCAACATATCCGTCATCATCAAGACCTCAAATGAAATCTTGGCTGGAATATTGATCATATCAGGGAAGCTTCCAAGAATGATGTCGTTAATAACGCCACCAGCAGGATGCCCCTTGAAAAATAGATCGTAGTCTTTACCTAAATAATAAGGGCTAGTTTCATTGATCGCATTATTAATCACATTTACTTGTTGCTGAGCATAATACTCTTTCGTTTCCCCCCCAGCCCAAGTTGTTGTGCCGGTAAAAATAAAGTTTGGTAGTGGGGATTGTGAATATTGTTGTTGCAATTGCTCTTTATCAAAACCCACAATATCTAAAAATAGTGTTTGCTGAGAATCAGATAATTTAGCAAATTCATCCCATGGCATTTGCTTTGCGGAAGAGCCTAAATAATCACGTAAATCATGTAGGTTTGCTTCAACGTCAAGGTAATCTTCGCGCAAAAAGTAATAATCAGTGTCATATAATTTATGCCAGTTATAACGATTTCCCATTCCTTTTGGTGCATCCGGAGATGTTCCTGCTAAATAATTAGCAAGAAGCGATACTTCACCTTCTAATGTTTCTATCTTATTTGGTGTATCTTTCCATTGATATAAACTTACATATTCAGAAGAACCATCATCATACAAACTAATATGAGAAATTTTCACCTTCTCGTTATTATATAAAGGTTGAATAATAGGTGGTAAATTATTAAAAACATGAGCTGTATTTGTATAGAACTCTATATTCAATCGATTTTTGCTCTGAGCATACTCATCAATCGCTGCCACCATTTCTGGTGAGGTATTATTGCCTTTTAATGGATAAGTATGAATGTTTAACTTATTGGCATTATCAGCATCAACAGTTACACGCTTCCAAGAGACAAAACGTTGATTACTTGGGTATTCATCTTTTGCTTGAATAATGTGGATAAGCTGCTGTAGCGATGGTAAGGATGCATGATCGATGTAAACTTCTAGCGTAGGTGCAACAACAGTTAATGTTGTATTTGTGATATACCTATGATCGCCTGTAATACCTTTAAAAGTAAAACAATACTTTTCATCTTGCTTTAACTCTGGAGCAACAAAATCAAAAGATATCGCTTGCTTGTCACTTTCATTCAAGATAGGTGTGCCACATGTTTGCTCCCAAGAATGAGATAAAAAAGAGCTAGGAGCATCAATCGGTGTCAGTTGGTAAGTTTCTGTTTCTACTACATCTGCAGAATTAGAGCTTACCGTTTCTTTCAAGCTGGTATTGTCACTATTACACGCTGAAAGAATAAAAATAGATAGAACTGTCAGTATTTTCTTCATATTAAGCACATTCACATAAAAAATTCTTAGTAGTATATTGCCTCATCTATTTAAGATGATGTTTACATTTGCTTTTTGTGAGATATATCTCATTTGATTTCAGGTTCAATACCAGCATAAAAATATCAATTGAAAAATTATTATTTACAAACTGTTATACCAATAAGTAATAAATAATGAAGATCATTAAAAGTGCGTACTATGCCACACCAGCCTTATGATGACATAGCACGCTTTAAGAGACTCAATCGTTTACGCCTTAAAACAGAACATTTGAAAAATTAGTTATTCAATAACTTCTCAGCTTCCGCTTTCACAGCCCCATCCGCTTTTGCCGTTACCTCTTCAAGTAATTCAATCGCCCCTTCCTTATCATTCATTTCAAGATAAGCTTTGGCGAGATCCAATTTACTTGCTAGCTCTGAATGATCATCCACGTCGGTATGAGCAATATTGGTTAACACGTCGGGAAATTCATCTAAGCCCACATCCAATTTTAAGGGTTGAGCATCTAACTCTTGAGCTAAGGCACTACCATCACCTTGTGTTTCTTTCATTAACTCATCAATGCTAATAAAAGAGTGCGGCTTAGAGTCCTGTGCAACAGAAATTAATTCACTGCCAGCCTCAGGCAAAGTTAACTCTTCTGCTTGCTGAAAAGCTTTATACGCCCCTTTTTCCTGAGCAGGTTCTAATTCATGTTCAATCGACTCAATAACAGAATCAATATCATCTTTAGCTAGACTTGGCTGCTGGCTCCAATCTTCATTTTCTAAGCTAGGGTCTTGAGAGACTTGGTGCCATAACGCTTGCTCATCAGAATCAAGATCGTCATCATCTTGAGTATCGTTATGTACATGAGCTAATAAACCATCCCGTTCAGCATCTGCTAACCCTAAATCGGGATCGGTCAGTAATGCCGCCATGTCCAATCCGGCGGACTCAACAAGCTCATGATCAAATTCTGATGGTAGCGGTTGTGCTGAGTTTGCTACATAATCATCTTGAATTGGATGTGGAGGACGCTGAGTCGAAAAGCCCTTTTCACGCTCGTATTGCTCTAATTCATACTGCTCTTCAAATGAGGCCTGTAGCGCTTCATCTTCATTAAACTCAGGCAATGAGGCCGGATCATAATGGGCAAAGTCGTAATCTTTTTTCTTATGCTCATCAAATGCTGACGGTTCAGATGAAGGCTCAGATGAAACATCGGTCATTGAAGGCTCGGAGATACTCTCTTTGGTTATCTCTTCACTAGATGTCAACTCTTGAGGTGGTGTCTCTTTAGATTCAGAGAGCTTAGTATCAATCGTATCAAGTAACTCAGGAGCCTGCTGATAACGCTCCGAGGCTTCAACCGCTTCTTGTAATTGACGAACAACATTATCCAGTGCTCGTTGTTGATCTTCGTCTGACAGCGCTAGCTCTTCATCAAGTAAGCTTTCTGCTTCAGGATCATTTAGCGCGCTTTGCTCATCAAACTCAGGCAGATCATCAAGCTCAAACGCTTCAATATGTGATTCTGACTGCGCTTTTGTCTCCGGCATTGCATGACTATTAGGCTCTCTCTCATCAAATTCATCTAACGCTGCCTGCTCATCAAAAATAGGAAATTCATCGATAGCTTGCGCTAAACTTTGCTTTTCTTCCGCTTCTTGACGATCAAGTTCGCGCTCTAACTCTTCAACGGTTAAAGGCTTAGCTTCTGGTGCCAAATAATCGTGCGGTGATGATTCCTGAGCCTCATCCGCTAAGGTATGTTGCTCTAATTCTTGGTCTAGAAATTGGTCTAAAATATCATCAATATCTTCTTCAGCGACTTGAGTCTGTAACGGCTCAATCTCCTGAGACTGTTCTACTGTAGCATCGATTGCCTTAGTTGGCTTTTCACCCCAGTCATCCACTAGTTCATCAAGTAGAGCCGTACTGTTTTCTTCGAGATCTAATGGTTGTTCTAAAACAATCTCATCGTCCTCATCGGGGATCAACTCATCAAGCAGTTGAACGGAATTTTCATCCAAGTCGATATCGAGATCCGCACCTAAAAGATCGTCTTCGTCTGTTACGAGTTCATCCAATAATTGAGTGCTACTCTCTGAGATTTCGGTCTCAACTTCAGGTATTGTTTGTGATTCTGCACTAATATTCGATGTAGGATTAGCACTCTCTTCAACCAACTCTTTGCTGCTGATATCCAACTCGTCTATTGTTTTTTGAACTGAATCTTCAACAGTCGGTGATGTAAACGGTTCTTGCTCTAATTGTGGTTCTAAAGAAGCCTTCTCATTAGATATAACATCAGATGCTGCTTCAGAAGTTACTGGTTCTTCTAGTTGGCTATCAATATCAACCAGCAGATCATCTAACATAGATTGATCAAGAAGCTCTTGTTCTGATTTTGGCTCTAACGGTTCAAAGCTTTCATCAAGACCTTCCGCTAAATCAAAATCATCGCTATCAACATCAACTTTTTCTTGCTGTAACGAACGTTCCCATTGAGCAGCCAAATCTTCATCAGAATGAGACGTATCCATTTGATCAATAGCACGCTCCATCTCTTCTAGACCTAGTGCCGCTTCTTCACCATTAACGGAAACCGATTTAGACGACATATCCACATCGAAATCATCGTTAATATCAAAATCATCCAAAAAGAAATTCGGCCCAGGTGCTGGATCTGATTGTGATGTTTCAGATTCAGATGGCTTTGACTCAGAGAGCTTTGCTTCCGATAGCTCCGATTCAGATAGTCCTGTCTTTTCACTCTGTTTTAAATCACGATCTAAACTTTGCTCTAGCTTGTCATTACTATCAGCAAACAGATCGTCGTCAAACAGAAGATCATCTAATTCGTCTAGCTTATCTTCAGAGTCCAAATTAGGTTCAGAAGATGACGCATCATCAATAAGCGGTAGTTGCGAGTTCTTTTCCGCTTGTTCTTCTTGCTCTTCTTTCTTGCCGCGTCGATATAAGAAGAACGCCAATAAACCCGCTAACAATCCGCCAGGAATCAAACCTGCGGCAATCAAAGCAGTAGGATTATCAGCTAATTGATTGAGCCAAGAGGTTTTATCTTCTTCTGGTACTGCTTGTTCTTGTTGGCGCTGTTGACGGATAAAATTAATCACTTCATTGCGAAATTCATCATCATCGCCCACTTGCTCACGTAAAGATGCCATCTCTTGTTGCATCTCAGCCAAACGAACTTTCAGCATATGATTACTTTCAATCAGCTGAGTCAGTTGTTCATCAGAGGCATTAAGAGGATTGGAAACATCTTGCGGTAATGATGCTGCTGCATTAGCACTGACATCTTGTGGTTTAGGTGGAATCGCACCATCACGTTGCACCGAGGCCGTATTAGATTGACTCGATACCGTATTAGCTCCAGTGTTATCGCCCTCTGTTGCCGAAGATGTCACCTGGGCAGGAGCAGACGTAATAGCTTTAGACTGCTCAGTATTTACCTTAGTTGCAGAAGATTGTTCCGTAATCGGTTCGCCAGTATCGACCGCCATTGGCCCTAATACGGTCGCAGTAGCAACAGTTGCAAGCGCGGCTTTGGTTGCAGATGGAGAGACCTTATTGGCCGGTACTGTAGGTTTTGCCGGAATTGTAAAATGGTCAGCACTTTCAACAGTCGTCGATGTTGATTTAGCAGGATTTACAGCCGGCTTAATTTGCGGTTTGGGTTGCGCTTTTGTTTGCGAGCGGGTTTGAGATGCAGGCACAGCGTGTTTTACAGGGGCTTTTTTTACCACAGTTTTTTTAGCGCTTGGCTTACTAGTCGTTTTTCTATTTTTAGAGGCGTAAGGTTCGCGTAATTTATCTTGTTCAAGCACGCGCCTAACAAGCTGAGTATCTTCGCGCTTAACTTGAGCAAGCGTTGGCATCACTAAGTAACTGCCAGGTATCAAACCATGAATATTATTATTTTCAAACGCTTGGGGGTTGATATGTTTAATGGCACCAATCACCTGATACACCGAAACTGAGTTATTTGGTCGGTGGCGCGAGGCAATTGACCATAACGTTTCCTTTGCGCTTGTCGGTCCATAACGGCGCATATTGGTATACGGTTTATTCGGTGTTTTCACATAATCGAACGATGACGATCGCATCTGTTCGCTGTGTTGTACCCACGCATTAGGATCTTCGTTTTCTGGACCAACGATACGTACAGTATTCGCGTATGCTGGTGCAATACCACCAAATGCGGTAGCTAATGCAACGGGAAGTAAAATTCGTTTAAGTGCTTGCGATAATTCGGACACTGCCTGCTATCCTCTCTGGCAGAGATTGACGACGACTAGTTCCATTCTAACAGCCCTTAAGTCATTGTTGTCATTATTTTGTTTTATTTTGTCGGCAGGAAGGGGAAAAACTTTAGGGGCTAGGGGCTAGGG
>NZ_PYOG01000120.1 GCF_003026815.1 Photobacterium damselae
AGACTCAAGTGGCTCTTACTGCCTCATCTACGCTTATCGCAAGTTAGTACGTCCTTCATCGCCTCTGACTGCCCAGGCATCCACCGTGTACGCTTAGTCACTTAACCATACAACCCCAAGAGGTTTCGTATGTTCAAACAACCAAGGTTGTCTATCTGAGTTGTGATAGACGTTGTTTCGCCGGACTCACTATTTGCTTTCACTTTTAAAAAGTGAAGACAAAAAATACAAGACACTTGAATGTGTTTGTTTTGAGAACTCGTTTTTATCTTTCGATAAAAACTTAAAATAAATCAATCATTCGATTGAATTTACTAGTCAGCTTTCCAGATTGTTAAAGAGCATAACGCAAAAGCGTTAATCAATAACTTATGTTATTCATTAGCACTTTTGCTATTTCTAAAACCATTTCACCAAGCAATCTGTGTGGACACTGCGTAAAACGCAGTCTTTTTTGTAAGGAGGTGATCCAGCCCCAGGTTCCCCTAGGGCTACCTTGTTACGACTTCACCCCAGTCATGAACCACACCGTGGTAAACGCCCTCCCGAAGGTTAAGCTATCTACTTCTGGTGCAGCCCACTC
>NZ_PYOG01000121.1 GCF_003026815.1 Photobacterium damselae
CAGTTTATCGAACACTTTGAACGTGAGTTTTCGCTGGCCGTATTGGATAGCAATGGTCCCATCTGGTCGGTCAAGCACCTTGACGACTTGATTGATTAGTCGCTGATTTTCTTCCGTTGGATCAATAAGATAAACAACTTTATCATATTGAAATGTTAGCGATTTAGAGAGTTTTCGTAGTTCTTGCCAGGCAAAGATATCATTAAGCTCATCCGTCATTTCCCGCACTGGTCGATGCATATCTTTGGGGTATTTCGCAGGTTTAGCAAAGCGCCGGTTAAAATCAGCGATAAAGTCGGGGAGCCACACATTTGCTTGCTCGATAGTATCGATTCCTTGTAATCGCATTTCTTTAACTAAACGATCTTGCAACGTTTTGTTGGCACGCTCTACACGGCCCTTAGCTTGTGAGCTGTTTGCACAAATCAATTCAATATTTAAATCATGCAATACACGACCAAACTGAGTCAATCGTTCGGTCTTTGCATCACGCTTGCTGACATGAAATACGGCATGACGATCACTGTAAAAAGCGGTGGGTTTTCCATGCTGTTCAAG
>NZ_PYOG01000122.1 GCF_003026815.1 Photobacterium damselae
TTACCGGCTGGAGTCTTAGTGAAACCGATACCGCCTTGGTGACCAGGAGCAGACCATGAGTACTCGTGAACGTCGTTGTATTCCATCATCGCTTTCATAAATGGAGGAATAACAACATCACGGTAACGCTTCATTGCAGCAACGATACGGCCAGCAACGAAATCTGCAGTGTCTTCAAGTACTGAGTAACACTCGTCGATACGTTCCATTAGCTTGCGGTTAGCAAGAACAGAAGTACGAGCACGTTCAGCTAGAACAAATACAGGCACTTCAGCTTGACGCTCTTTAAGTACAGCAAGAAGTTCTAGTTCTTCAGTTGAATTTGTTAATTGTTCTTCAGTTTTATCAAGCGCTAGCACCAAGCTGTCGATTTGATTCGCCATAATAATAGCTTTCGCATCGTCATAAGAGGTTGCAGTGATGATTTCAATTGAGCGATCTTTTAATTCTTGAGCTAGAGACTGAGTAGTACGGTCTGCGTAGCTGTTCGCTTCAATATTTTGGTGCTCTACGATAAGAGCGCGCATTACATTTATATTGCTCATAAATATATACCTG
>NZ_PYOG01000123.1 GCF_003026815.1 Photobacterium damselae
CTTGAAGAGATTCGAGTGTGCCTTCGGGAACTCTGAGACAGGTGCTGCATGGCTGTCGTCAGCTCGTGTTGTGAAATGTTGGGTTAAGTCCCGCAACGAGCGCAACCCTTATCCTTGTTTGCCAGCACTTCGGGTGGGAACTCCAGGGAGACTGCCGGTGATAAACCGGAGGAAGGTGGGGACGACGTCAAGTCATCATGGCCCTTACGAGTAGGGCTACACACGTGCTACAATGGCATATACAGAGGGCAGCAAGACCGCGAGGTGGAGCGAATCCCAGAAAGTATGTCGTAGTCCGGATCGGAGTCTGCAACTCGACTCCGTGAAGTCGGAATCGCTAGTAATCGTGGATCAGAATGCCACGGTGAATACGTTCCCGGGCCTTGTACACACCGCCCGTCACACCATGGGAGTGGGCTGCACCAGAAGTAGATAGCTTAACCTTCGGGAGGGCGTTTACCACGGTGTGGTTCATGACTGGGGTGAAGTCGTAACAAGGTAGCCCTAGGGGAACCTGGGGCTGGATCACCTCCTTAC
>NZ_PYOG01000124.1 GCF_003026815.1 Photobacterium damselae
CCATGTTTGCATCGACAGTGAATTTCTTCCAATCATTGCCGCTAGAATATCGCCATATTGTATTAGAGCAGTTGCGCAATATGGGTGGGACACGTTTTTTTGTGTCGTTTAATGATCAAGAAATCAATATTAAGCCAATAAAAAATACTGAACAAAAAGAAATGGCAGTGTCAGTTTTTAAAACGGTGTTACATGAAAAATTACCTACCCTTAGTAATATTCATGTTGAGTTTTCACGTCCAGAAACGCTGCATGTATTAAAAAATGATATTTTGCTGTCAGATCTACCGCGTTCTTGGGTACATAATACGTTAAGTTTAGAGCCGCTTAATCCCCCCATTTTAGTGGTGCAAATAGAGCTTGATAAAGATCAGTGGTTATATATTGCAGCGCTATTGCCTGCCCCTTATATGATGTTAAAAGATGAGATTATTACGCGTCAGCAAATTATATTTCTCACCTTTAGTACCGTTTTATTACTGCTGTTTACTTACATCATGGTTAGACGACAAACACGACCATTAAAACAATTGG
>NZ_PYOG01000125.1 GCF_003026815.1 Photobacterium damselae
GCCATTATTTATGTTTAACGAGTTATCTCGGTAAACATTGCGGAAGTGGCGAAATTGGTAGACGCACTAGATTTAGGTTCTAGCGCCGCAAGGTGTGAGAGTTCAAGTCTCTCCTTCCGCACCATCTCTCTTTATGTTGTTTCATACAACTTAAAGTGACAATCTGAATACGCGGAAGTGGCGAAATTGGTAGACGCACCAGATTTAGGTTCTGGCGCCGCAAGGTGTGAGAGTTCAAGTCTCTCCTTCCGCACCATTCTTCAGTTTGTCTTAAATCTTAGTAATAACTAAGTACTCTGCAGGTCTATCGCCAAGCGGTAAGGCAACGGGTTTTGATCCCGTCATCCCCTGGTTCGAATCCAGGTAGACCTGCCATTATTTATGTTTAACGAGTTATCTCGGTAAACATTGCGGAAGTGGCGAAATTGGTAGACGCACTAGATTTAGGTTCTAGCGCCGCAAGGTGTGAGAGTTCAAGTCTCTCCTTCCGCACCATCTTTCTTTATGTTGTTTCATACAAC
>NZ_PYOG01000126.1 GCF_003026815.1 Photobacterium damselae
GCCTGAACCGGACGACATTTTTTTGTTGGTTTCTTCTTCTTTTTTCTAGGTTTGTTACTCATAGGATGTAGTCAATACAGTAATGGTGATTTGTACTGTCATAAAATAAGAATGCCCGCTAAATTAGCGAGCATTAGGGGCTAAAAGTGAGGCTGTAGGCCGCAGTTTTCTATTTTAGGTTGAGATATCTGGCTCCAGCCGAAGGCTGGCTACTGTTCTCAATCAGACCGCAGAAATTACGGGCAAGGGACGTTCTACCGTTAAGCGTGTAAAAGAAGCAATGAAGTAGAAGCAAAGTGTTCCATTTCATTTGTGTATGAGCTTATTGAGTAACTTCTGACACAGTCACGACAAATATCCGATAGAGTCGCCCAACTCTACGTTATACCATGCGATATCACTACATACTATAAGGATATCGCATGTCAAATCTCCTTCGTCTTTGTATTATCTCGTCGCTATTTACGGCATCAGCAACAACTTGGGCCGCAACGCCCTCAAATGTTATTG
>NZ_PYOG01000127.1 GCF_003026815.1 Photobacterium damselae
GATGAATGAATTGACTGTGCTGATACTTACGTATCACTTGGTCACTCAGTTTCATTGATTAAATCTTTTAGACTAAATCATTTCACGAGTGCCCACACAGATTGCATGGTCAAATTGTTAAAGAACATTGACTATTCAATGCCTTAGCGCGTTACGCTTCAGCAAGTCAGGTGGCGTATAATACGCTTTTCTGATATTCAGTCAAGATAAAATTTTCAACTTTTTCACCAAGTGGTTAAAAAATAAAAACCTTATATTGACGGCGCTCACATTCCAATCAGCGGGAGCGAAATAAAAGCCCGCTCAGCAAAGCGGGCTTTCAAAATGGGCGCTTGGCGATGTCCTACTCTCACATGGGGAGACCCCACACTACCATCGGCGCTGCTGCGTTTCACTTCTGAGTTCGGCATGGATTCAGGTGGGACCACAGCGCTAAGGTCGCCAAGCAAATTCGTTTATTTCAAGCTGTGCTTGAAATAGCAATCTGGGAAAGTTAACTAGTTCTC
>NZ_PYOG01000013.1 GCF_003026815.1 Photobacterium damselae
GTCACCTTGGTTAACATTTTTCGGAAGTCATCAAGATCAGATTCTGTCTTAATTGACTTTGCGGCTTCACGAGCAAAAGCTTCGAGTGCTTTCTTATCCATATTGTCCATCCTTAACCTTTAAGGTTTAAGTTTAGACAGTTACACAGAATTCAGGACACTCTCAGTTTTTGATTTTGCGATTAAACCAACCTCATTATGATTGAGGTTGGTTTAATCGAATTATTATGGCTTTAGTTTAAGTAATTCTGCCACATCGACCGATTGTTCATAATTAATATTAGGTACTTCAAATCCATTAAGTTGCATAAACTCTTGTCGATATTGTTGATAGTCACTTATGTCTTTAAAGTTATCGGGTGTGATTTTTTTTATAAGCTCTGCCGTTTGTTGTTGAACTTCTGGTCGTAATTCCCAATCATCCAGACGAATTAAACCATTTGCATCCGACTGTATTTCATCTTTGTTTGTCGATAACTTCTCTTTAAACAGACGCTGCATTTGTTTTAAGCACCCTTCATGAAGACCCTGTTGTTTCATCACTTGGTATAAAGCCAACATATAAGGTGAAAAAGTAGGAATAAATGCGCTCGCTTTGGTAACTAAGGCCTTACAGACAACAACATGAGCACTTCCTTGAATCGGTGCTAACTGCTGATTGAGTGTCGTGACACTTTGATGTAAATGCTCTTTTGCAGCACCTAATGTTCCGCGATGATATATATTGTGAGTTAGAGGAGAACCTATATAGGAAAATGCCAAGGTTTGGCATCCTGATGCAAGTAAATCTTTTGACTGTAGAAAATCAACCCATTCTTGCCAGTCTTCACCCCCCATGACTTTAACGGTATCTTCTATTTCTTTGGTTGTTGCTGGTGGAATGTCGACCAAGTCTAATGTTTCATGTTCTAAGTTAAGGTTATAGCCTGTTTGAACTTCTTTTATCGGTTTGATAGTAGAGCGCCACAGCGTTCCATCAATAGGGTTGGGCCTTGCTCCCGTTGCTAATGAGTAGATAACGAGATCAACTTTACCATTAAACTTTTGTTGAATAGCTTCGGCCACTTGTTGTCGTGTTGATTTTGCAAAGGCATCACCCACAATATTGATTGCTTGATAGCCATGACGCTCAGCTTCTTGCTTAAAGTAAATATTGTTATACCACCCAGCTGTACCTATGTTTTTATCGGATGGTCCTCGCTCATATGAGACACCAAGAGTATTGGCTTGGCCTCCTCCAAACGTTAAACATATCCGCGCAGCAAGACCAAATCCTGATGAAGCGCCGAGAATCAGAACATTTTGCTTATTTCTCGATGCTCCAAGTGAATTTTTAATGGTTTTAACTTGCTGTTTAATCATTTCATGGCAACCTAAGGGATGACACGAACGGGCGACATTAGAATCAATGATTGGCGTAATGATCATAGATAAGTCCTTTTTTTTTGTGTTACAAATAACAATGTATTCCATTTATTTTCAACAAAAGTTGAGTGTTTGCTGAATTTTTAAACTGATGAAATCGATTTCTTGATAAAAATTTGATCTAAACCAGTTAAATTCCAATTTTTTAATATTTTTTAAAACAAAAGTTGAGACTTTCAAAAAAAATTGAGTAAGATGGTCGTTAGAAAGCGATAACTTAGTGAATAATGCTCCACATATTTTGCTGAGTGATAATAAATGGGAACTTTGTATCCTTTTAGTCCTTGAAACGTTGATGAGATAACCATGAGCAACTCTTTAGTTCTAGTAATCAATTCTGGTAGTTCTTCACTTAAATTTGCCCTAATCGACACTGTTACCGGTGATGCGATGTTAAATGGTCTTGGTGAGTGTTTCTTCTTACCTGAGGCAGTAGTTAGCTGGAAAGTTAACGGTGAAAAACACGAGTACAAACTCAGTGGCCTAGAAAACCACCACCAGCAAGCGATTGATCGTATCGTTGCTCTGGTTGACGAATTAGGTCTGAAAGAAGACATCGTAGCTATTGGTCACCGTGTTGTTCATGGTGGAACTAAGTTCTCACATACCGTGAAAGTTGATGAGCAAGTTATGGCGGATATCGAAGCGTTGAGCGATTTAGCTCCTCTTCATAACCCAGCTCACGTTATTGGTATGCGTGCTGCAGCTAAAGCTTTCCCTACGCTATCTCAATACGCTGTGTTTGATACTGCTTTCCATCAAACTATGCCAGAAAAAGCGTTTACTTACGCAATTTCTAAAGAAGTTAGTAAAGAATATGACATTCGTCGTTATGGCGCACATGGTACAAGCCACTATTATGTAACTCGTGAAGCTGCAAAAGTGGTTAATAAACCAGTAGAAGCATCAAGCTTTATTTCTGTTCACCTAGGTAATGGTGCATCAGTTTGTGTGGTTAAGAACGGCGAAAGTATTGATACCTCAATGGGCTTTACACCACTTGCTGGCCTTATGATGGGCACTCGTTGTGGTGATATCGACCCAAGTGTTCTTGAGTACCTTCTTAAGAAAGGTTGGACTCCTGAGCAACTTCACGATCTTCTAGTTAAGAAGTCTGGCTTCCTTGGTATTTCTGGCATTACAAGTGACTGCCGTGGAATCATTGAAGCAATGGAGCAAGGTAACCACGATGCTAAGCTTGCATTTGAGGTGTTTACTTACCGTGCCGCGAAATACATCGCATCTTACATGGTAGCTCTAGATGAACTTGACGGTATTATCTTCACAGGTGGTATTGGCGAAAACTCAATGCCTGTTCGTAGCGAGATCCTTCGTTTATTGAAGATCTTTGGCTACCGTGAAGATGAACAAGCAAACGCAGATGCACGCTTTGGTAATTCAGGCGTGATCACGCAAGCAAATACTCCTCTTGCAATGGTAATTCCAACCAACGAAGAATGGGTAATTGCGAACGAGTCTATGGCGCTACTACACGCTTAATAGACTAATATCTCGCTTGGAACACGAGATATTGTACGGAACGGGAAAACGGCTCTGAGATCACTCAGAGCCGTTTTTCGTTATATGAGGTAAATTTTATTCTTGCTTACTCTTAATTGTTTATATTTGTAATAATGCAGATGCGGATATAAACAATCATCATATTTCAAGTGGTTGTATATTAAGAATTAAATTTTACTATCTCTATTTTGGAATTTAGATCACTTAAAAAATATTAGAAAAATTTGCAAAAAAGCCAAACAGAGACCATATTAAATATAAGCCTACTAACTGTTATCCATTATGCGAAGGTTTAGGAGGAATCAAGCAAGAATTCTTTCAATCTAGTTAGGCTGACGTTGCTGTCTCCAGACAAGATGCAGCAAAGACAATTTGGAATAGCTTCAACTAAGCCGTTGCTTAGAAATTAGATACTTAACAATTTGGTTTAGTACAAAGATATTTGATACTTCTTCACCAAAAACTATCTGGGCAGTCTAAGAATACGTTTGGCTCCCACGGCATACTCAACGTAATGAGTGGTGAAGGTACACATGCTTGCAAGCAAAAAACACAAAGGCCATACATATTGTTTGTATGGCCTTTTCTTGTTGAACGTTACCTAGAAGTTACTTAAACAACACTTTGAGTTAATTCGTTGGAGAGATGAAGATAGAGTTGCTCTAATGCCATCGGTTTACCTAATAAGTAGCCCTGACAGAAATCCACATTAAATTCGCGTAATTTCCCAAAAGTACGTTGTGTTTCAACGCCTTCTGCAACAACATTCAAATCAAGACTGTGCGCAAGCTGAATTGTATGCTGAATGATACTCTCTATTGATTCATTAATTTCAATTTGATCAATAAAACTTTTGTCTAGCTTCAATTCTGTAAAGGGTAAAGATGCTAGCTTTGAGAGTGACGAGTAACCAGTACCAAAGTCATCAATTGATAAACCAAAACCATTGAGCCTGAGTCGAGATATATTCTCTAATACGGTTTGGTTTTCAACAAATACAATCCCTTCTGTAAGCTCAATACAAACTTTATGATGTGGTAGGTTAAATTGTTTACAGGTTGCAATTAACCAATCACAAATAGGCTCTTCACTTAGGGTTTTTTGCGATACATTTATTGATATTTTGCCAATTTCTGGTATTGAGCTGAGGTCTTGAATTGCGTTAAAGGCTGTTAAATAAAATATATCACTGATTAATAAGCTAGTTTCCGCTTCTTCAATAAAATAATAAGGGGAAAGTAAACCATATTCTGGATGTTGCCAACGAACTAATACTTCAACACCATATAGCTTTTGGCTACGAGTTTCATAAATAGGTTGATAGAAATTAATTAACTCATGATTTTTAATACCATTAGCAATATCTCGTTGTGAGATAGAAATAGGCTCTTTTTTTTCTATATGAGATTGATGAGGACCCGGTGCAAAGATGGCATTGATGATTTTTTTTTCTGTTATGGGTTTTTGGATAAACTCTCCAATAAAGACAGAAAGAAAATCATTCATTCTCTGAATGGTTGATGATATTTTAGAATCTAAAGCTGAAATAAAATTGATTTGTCCTTCAAATCCAATCGCAACTAATTTATTGAGAAAAGAGACAGAATCGATTGAGGTTAATTCTATATCACATAAAATAATATCAATAGCTTGAGATTGGCAAATACTAAGTCCGGTTTGAATCGAGTCTGATGAATAGATTGATTCAAATCCAATACGCTCGAGCATATGTTTGAGCATATTGGCCTGAAAATGATTGTTTTCAATGATAAGTATATTTTTCATATGAACACATGCATAAAAATTATTGAACAGAGTTCACATTCTAGCGGCGTCTAAAGGTAAG
The DNA here is from genome assembly GCF_003026815.1 of Photobacterium damselae. Classification (GTDB taxonomy): domain Bacteria; phylum Pseudomonadota; class Gammaproteobacteria; order Enterobacterales; family Vibrionaceae; genus Photobacterium; species Photobacterium damselae. Next base: position 4,792 of record NZ_PYOG01000013.1, read on the forward strand.
AAAATAGCAGATGAAAAAGCAAAAGAATGAAGGTGCTATATATACCCAAGTAACCTAGCATCTTGAAGTCACTTGGGTATAGATATCTAATGATAGCTGAGTGATCCTCGATAACTGTTGAAGATCACTCTATATATTGTATTAGTTGATTAAATAAGGGTGATTGGATAGTTGCGATGGGCATACTCCTGTCCAGCGTTTAAATGCGCGAGAAAAAGTACTTAAGTCGGAAAACCCTAAGCGCGAAGCAACTTCTGTCATGCTGATATTACTGTTTTCTAGCCAAACTAACGCTTTTTCAAGTTTATATTTTTCTAGTACGCCTCGGTAACTTGTTTCCACTTCAGCTAATCGTCTATTTAACGTCCTAAAGCTAATATTCATCACTTTTGCAATATGCTCACCTGAGGCTTCATAAAGCGAAGGGAGTGTGTCTAGCGTGCTGTAAACTTGCTGGGTTATGTTCGTTTTCTTTAATCCAGCAAGTTCGGTATCAAGTAGTTGCCCCATTTGCTGATAAATAGCATTGTTTGCATAAGAGCTACCAACATCTAGCTGCTGCTTTTTAATAACAAGACGATGAATAGGGTAGCCTTCATGAATTCGGCAATGAGCATATTTTTCTGTTTGTTTCTTTATATCTAAAGAGCTCTGCCATTTTGGAATAAATAAGTCAAAATCAATGTTTGTACTCGCATTGGCATCCAGCATCGAGATAAAAGCGGATATGACCAACATTGTTTCATTATGACTCATGTCAGATTCTTTGCTGCTGGTTTCATGGTTGATAAACCAAATATCAATAACATCATTTTTTGTTTCATGGAACAAGCAGCGGATAGGAAGCCCTAATAGTGGACTATAGTGACAAGCATCTTTTATTGCGGTTAACAGCGTAGGTGCTGTCCAGATTCTTAAACTATACTCACCGAAAGAAAGTGGGCTAATTTGATTGGTTAGGTCAAATGGAAACTCATTTAATGATTGAGTCAGAGCCTTCTGGCGATAGAAAGTACGAAACTGATGAACATCCCACTCTTCTGAATGCGTGGCACTATTAGTCACTAGAGTTGTTTGTTCACTATCACTGAGCAGAGCAATCCATCCAGTATGAATAAGCGGGCTGTTTTTTGATGAGGTATGACACTTAAGCTCCATTGTCTATACTCTTTCCGAATTTTGATACTTTTTTATACCATGCTCAATGCAATATGTAGCATGTGAAATATTATCTTGCATTATAAGTCAGTCATTTTAAAACGTAGCTCAACAGCCCAATCATATACTGGGCATTGAGTAAATTTGTTATAACAATGAAATGGATGCTGAATAATGTTTTGATTTACAATGACTTCGTCTAGTCGAGCATTTTTTCTCGGCTGCACATTTTGGGCAACCGTTGCCAGATAAGTGATTGGAGGGCAATTGTTCAAATTTGCCATGTTGAGCGCAAATAATAACGCCTTTCGTTCTTACATTAGTATAAATAAACTGACTATAATCATAGAGCTTTCCATGCACCTGCTGAGCTTCTTTGATAAATTGCGCTGTTGTTTTTTTACGCCCATTTTTTGCACATTGAGGACAACCCACTCCTCTTAAATGCGCATCCGCTCTTTGTTCAAAATCACCATGTTCGGGGCACGTAATAATTCCTTTTTCTAAAGCTCCTGAGTAAATAAAGTGGCCGTAGCTATATTTGTTTTGATGGGTTTCATTTGCTTTTTCGATAAACATGGATTGGGATTTTGGATAAGACTTTGAACATTTTGGGCAACCTTTACCTGAAAGATGTGCGTTTGGTCGTTGTTCAAATTCGCCATGTTGAGGACAAATAATAGTACTTTTATTTAATGAACCTAAGTATTCAAATTTTGAATAATCGTATTTTGTACCATGAATTTTACGAGCATTAATAACAAACTCTTCTTTTGTTTTCTTTTCTTTTCCTGCACATTTTGGACAACCTCGCCCTGCTAAGTGTGCGTCTGGACGTTGTTCAAAATCACCATGAACAGGACAAGTAATCATACTTTTTGTTTTTGCATTTACATAAATGAAGTGGTTGTAAATGTATTTACCGTTGTGGACGATAGTTGCTTTTTCAACAAACTGCTCTTGTGTTTTCTTCATGGCTTTTCATCATATTTAATATGAACTTATTATATTAAGTTACGAAATAATCTAATATTTATGTATGTGGCTCTCCACAAATATTACCAACTTACAAATCGAGTTTTCATTAAAAGTTGATTAAGAATACTTATGCCTATTTATGTTTATTATGGTCGTATTTAATGAAAAAACATGCAATATACAAAAATGAAAATCATTGATTGCAAAATTTTTTGTGGCTTCAATAGATATCCTATCGTAGATTTTTTAGGCCGATATAATCCCGTGATATATCTTGATGTTATATTTGATGTTTATTTAATAGCCTGCTTGCTTATGCATACTATTAACATAACAAAAAATGTAATCGTGATTTTTGTTGGATTAAGAAAAGTTAAAAAAATTAAATAACGATTCATATTGAATTTATTGTTATAACGGGTTAACAATAAAAAGGACGCTAAGCTTTGACTAGAAAAGGAGTAACTATATTTTTATTGTAGAGTGATTCTTATATGGATAAAACGTATCAGCAGGATATTCTGTCTGCTTCTAAGTTTATAATCTTTGGTAAAATAATTACGAGTCTAGTCTTAATTGTTGGTTTAATTTCTTTTGGCTTGTCTAAAGAAATTTACTCTTTATGTCTGGGGGGTGCGATTGCCATTATACCGAATGCATTAGGTATTTGGTTTGCATCAGTAAAAGCTCGTATCAATCCTAATGTAGATATTAAAGTGTTAGCTCGAACAGTTGAAATGACACAATGGGTTTATACCGCATTATTTGTCTTAGTTACTGTTAAATTTTTATCATTTAATAGTAATGTTTTACTGTTGTCTTACAGTTTTACATTCTTAGGTTGTTTTATTGCTCCAATGTTGAATAAACCTCAAATTAGGATGACGTAAGGTGGATACTGTAACTACCGCTCATGATTATATTGAGCACCATATGACATTCTTAACTGTTGGTAAGGGGTTTTGGAGTATAAACCTTGATTCTATGCTAATGGTTTGGGTGTTAGGTTTACTGTTCATTGGCTTATTTCGATATGTTGTAACTCGAGGCACCAGTGGTGTTCCTGGTCGTTTACAGTGTTTTGTTGAGGTAACATTTGAATTTGTAAACAATTTAGTTAAAGAAATCTTTAAGACCGATGATAAGTTAATTGGACCATTATCATTAACTATTTTTGTCTGGGTTTTCTTAATGAATACAATCGATCTACTTCCTGTCGATTTTATTCCTCACGTTATGGGCCTTTTAGGCTTTGGACATTTTAGAGATTTACCTTCAGCCGATGTTAACGTACCAATGTCAATGGCGATAGGTGTCTTTATTCTTATTATTGGATATACATTTAAGAACAAAGGATTTGTCGGTTTTATTAAAGAGTTAACTACTCAACCGTTTGAAAATCCATTGTTATATCCGGTGAACTTTGTTTTGGAGTTAGTGACATTAATTTCAAAACCAATTTCTCTCGGTTTACGACTATTTGGCAATATGTATGCAGGTGAGATGATCTTTATTCTTATTGCATTAATGCCATGGTGGATGCAATGGGCTTTAAGTGTACCTTGGGCTCTATTCCATATTCTAATTGTGTTCTTACAGGCATTTATATTTATGGTGCTAACAATTGTTTATTTAGCAATGGCAGTAGAAGAACATTAATTAAATCAGTTTTATATATTAGTTGTTTAAAAATTTTGGAGTTATTTATGGATATCGTAAGTGCAGTTCTTTATGTTGCAGGTGCACTGCTAATTGGTTTAGGGGCTGCTGGTGCTGCAACAGGTATCGGTAACTTGGCAGGTAAATATTTAGAAGGTGTTGCTCGTCAGCCTGATTTAACTCCAATGCTTCGTACTCAATTCTTTATTATGATGGGTTTAGTTGATGCGGTACCAATGATCGGTGTAGGTATTGGTCTATATATTATCTTCGCAGTAGCGTAATTACGCAGAGTTTTATTCGTTATTTAATAGCGTATCAAGTGAGGATGTATGAACTTAAATGCAACCATGCTTGGTCAGGCAATTTCCTTTGTGATTTTTGTATGGCTATGCATGAAATATATTTGGCCACCATTGACCGAATTATTAGATAAGCGTCAACGAGAAATTGCAGAAGGCTTAATTCATTCTGAAAATGCAGCGAAAGAATTAGAACTTGCTCGTGCTAATGGCGACAAGCTTCTAAATGATGCAAAAAAAAGTGCGAGTGAATTAGTTGAACAAGGAAATAAACGTCGTTCACAAATTATTGATGATGCAAAAGCAGAAGCAGAAGCAGAGAAAGCTCGAATTATTGCTCAAGGCCAAGCAGAGTTAGAAAGTGAACGTAACCGTATTCGACAAGAATTACGTCGTGAAATGTCAGACCTTGTCATTGAAACTGCAGAGAAACTGATTAATCAAAATTTAGATTCGGCAGCGAACCGCGAATTGGTCAACAAACTTATTAAAGATATTTAGTTAGGGAGTGTGTGATGTCAGATCCTCAAACAATCGCTCATCCTTATGCTAAAGCTGCTTTCGAGTTTGCCAAAGAACAGCAAGCTTTAGAGCAATGGGCGCAGATGTTGACGATTGTCTCCGATGTAGTAACACAACCTGTGATATCTGAGCAGCTAGAAGATCTTGAGCAATTGGGTAATGAGCAGAGAGAACAGTTTGTCGACATGTTCTTGGCGATTTGTGATGGGTTATTAGATGAGCACGTTAAAAACCTAATTCGTGTAATGGCAGAAAATAGTCGATTGGCTGTGTTATCTAGTGTTACCGAGTTGTTTTTAGAGTTAAAAGCCGACTATGAGCGAACTGTCCAAGCTCATGTGGTTAGTGCTGATGAATTAACTGCAGATCAGAAAGTTAATTTGATTGCTGCTCTTGAGAAAAAACTCGATCGACATGTTGAGTTAGATTGCCAAATAGATAAATCGCTTGTTGGGGGCATGTTAATTCATGCTGGTGAGTTGGTCATAGATGGAACGTTGAAAACCTCAATGGATCGCTTAGCGTCTCGTTTACAAGCGTAATAGGTAGTATGTATGCAACTGAATTCAAATGAAATTAGCGATCTTATAAAGCAAAGAATCGCAGACTTCAATGTGGCGACTCAAGCTCGCAATGAAGGAACTATCGTTTCTGTTAGTGACGGTATTATTACTATTAACGGTCTTGCTGATGTTATGCAAGGTGAAATGATTGAGTTACCTGATAATCGTTTTGCTTTAGCATTAAACCTAGAGCGTCACTCAGTGGGTGCTGTTGTGATGGGACCTTATGCAGACCTTGCTGAAGGGATGAAAGTTAAGGGTACTGGCCGTATTTTAGAAGTACCTGTTGGTAAAGGTCTATTAGGCCGTGTAGTTAATACTCTTGGCCAACCTATTGATGGTAAAGGGCCTCTCGAACACGATGGATTTTCGCCAGTTGAAGTAATTGCTCCGGGTGTTATTGACCGTAAATCTGTAGATCAGCCGATTCAGACTGGCTATAAAGCGGTAGACTCTATGGTTCCTATTGGTCGAGGTCAACGTGAGTTGATTATCGGTGACCGCCAAACAGGTAAAACCGCAATGGCTATTGATGCCATTATCAATCAAAGAGACACCGGTATTTATTCTATTTACGTAGCTATTGGTCAAAAAGCCTCAACCATTGCAAACGTTGTGCGTAAATTAGAAGAAAATGGCGCACTACAAAATACTATAGTCGTTGTAGCATCAGCGTCAGAAGCGGCGGCACTGCAATATTTAGCACCATATTCTGGTTGTGCAATGGGTGAGTACTTCCGTGATCGCGGTGAAGATGCTCTTATTATCTATGATGATTTGTCTAAACAAGCCGTTGCTTATCGTCAAATATCTCTACTTCTTAAACGCCCACCAGGTCGAGAAGCATTCCCTGGTGATGTTTTCTACTTACATTCTCGTTTACTAGAACGTGCTGCTCGCGTAAATAGCGATTATGTAGAACGTTTTACTAAGGGTGAAGTAAAAGGCCAAACAGGGTCACTAACAGCTCTTCCTATTATTGAAACTCAAGCTGGTGACGTTTCAGCATTTGTTCCAACTAACGTAATTTCGATTACTGATGGTCAGATTTTCCTACAGACTCACTTATTTAATGCGGGTTTAAGACCTGCGGTTGACCCAGGTATCTCGGTCTCTCGTGTTGGTGGCGCTGCTCAAACTAAGATCATTAAAAAGTTATCTGGTGGTATTCGTACCGCTCTTGCTCAGTATCGTGAATTAGCTGCGTTTGCTCAGTTTTCATCAGACCTTGATGATGCAACTCGTAAGCAGTTGGATCACGGTGAAAAAGTAACTGAACTCATGAAGCAAAAGCAATATTCACCAATGTCGGTAGCACTTCAAGCTCTTGCGGTTTTCTCTGCAGAAAAAGGTTATCTAAATGATGTACCTCTAGCAAAAATTGGTGAATTCGAAGCTGAGCTTATTGCTTTTGCTAAGAGTGCTTACAGTGAGTTGTTAGATCGTATTAATCAAACTGGCGACTATAACGATGAAATTGAAGCGAGCCTTCATGAGTTACTAAAAGCATTTGTACAAACACAGTCGTATTAAGACTTTTTCAACATGTTGTTATGAATGTGGATAGGAGCTAACGATGGCAAACGCAAAAGAGATACGTACTAAGATTGCGAGCGTACAAAATACGCAGAAAATCACCAGTGCGATGCAGATGGTTGCCGCAAGTAAGATGCGTAAAGTAGAAGAAAACATGGCGTTGACTCGTCCTTATGCTGCCAATATGCGTAAGGTAATCAGTCATGTTGCTTCTGGCTCTCTAGAGTATCAGCATCCCTATCTTGAAGAACGTGAAGTTAAACGTGTTGCTTACATTATTATTTCCTCCGACAGGGGGTTATGTGGTGGCTTAAACAACAACCTATTTAAAAAGGCGCTAGCAGATATGCGCCAATGGCAAGAAAGTGGTGTCGAGGTGGATACAACTTTAATAGGTTCAAAAGCAATTTCGTTTTTTCACCGTTTTGGCAATGTTATCGCACAAACATCAGGCTTAGGGGATAAGCCAAAACTGGAAGATATTCTTGGTCCTGTTAATGCGATGCTTGAGCATTTTGATCAGGGAAAAATTGATCGTTTGTTTTTAGTGTTTAATGAATTTGTAAATACTATGGTTCAAAAACCACAAATAGTTCAATTACTTCCTAGTCCTGAGATTGAAAAAGAAGCAAATGATGAAATATCTGCTTCTAGTCGCTGGGACTATATTTATGAACCCGATCCTAAACAAATCCTCAACGAATTGATGCTCCGTTACATTGAGTCTCAGGTTTATCAAGGCACCGTTGAGAGTATTGCTTGTGAACAGGCAGCGCGAATGGTTGCTATGAAAGCAGCTACCGATAATGCAGGCCAGCTAATTAATGACTTGCAACTTATGTATAACAAAGCGCGTCAAGCTGCGATCACTCAAGAATTAAGTGAAATCGTAGCAGGGGCACAAGCTGTTTAACCGAATTCAGAGGATAGAGAATGAGTACTGGCAAAATAGTCAAAGTCATCGGTGCTGTCGTTGACGTTGAGTTTGACCAAAATAGTGTGCCTCGAGTCTACGATGCACTAACTGTTTTAGGCACTGAACATGCATCCTTAGTGCTGGAAGTACAACAACAAATTGGTAGTGGTGTTGTTCGGTGTATTGCAATGGGGTCATCAGACGGTTTACGTCGAGGATTAGTCGTAGAAAATACACAAAATCCAATTTCAGTTCCCGTTGGTAAAGAAACGCTTGGTCGAATCATGAACGTGCTTGGCGAACCTATTGATGAGTGCGGTGAAATAGGTGAAGAGACTCGGTATGCGATTCACCGTTCTGCGCCATCTTATGAGGAGCAAGCAAATTCAACCGCTCTACTTGAAACGGGCGTTAAAGTTATTGACCTTATTTGCCCATTTGCAAAAGGCGGTAAAATCGGTTTATTTGGTGGTGCCGGTGTTGGTAAAACCGTAAACATGATGGAACTTATCAACAACATTGCAAAAGCACACTCAGGTTTATCCGTATTTACCGGTGTGGGTGAACGTACTCGTGAAGGTAATGACTTTTATTACGAGATGAAAGAAGCTGGTGTTCTCGATAAGGTGTCCATGGTTTATGGTCAGATGAACGAGCCACCGGGTAACCGTCTTCGTGTTGCTCTAACTGGTTTAACTATTGCAGAGCGCTTCCGTGATGAAGGCCGTGATGTACTTCTGTTTATCGATAACATTTATCGTTATACCTTAGCGGGTACCGAAGTATCAGCCTTACTTGGTCGTATGCCATCTGCGGTAGGTTATCAGCCAACCTTAGCTGAAGAAATGGGTGTACTCCAAGAGCGCATTACTTCAACTAAGAAAGGCTCTATTACCTCTATTCAAGCCGTATATGTTCCTGCTGATGACTTAACTGACCCATCACCAGCGACAACATTTGCTCACTTGGATGCAACCGTTGTATTGTCTCGTAACATCGCAGCACTTGGTCTATATCCAGCCATTGATCCATTAGATTCAACGTCTCGACAACTTGATCCATTAGTGGTTGGTACAGAGCACTACGAAGTGGCTCGTGGTGTACAGACAGTATTACAACGCTATAAAGAGCTAAAAGATATTATTGCGATTCTTGGTATGGATGAATTATCTGAAGAAGATAAACAAACTGTATCTCGTGCGCGTAAAATTGAGCGTTTCTTAACACAGCCTTACCATGTAGCAGAAGTCTTTACCGGCCAGCCAGGTATTTTTGTTTCACTTAAAGATACGATTTCTGGATTTAAAGGACTGTTAAGTGGTGAATACGACGATATTCCTGAGCAAGCATTCTTGTATTGTGGCGGCATCGACGAAGTGATCGAAAAAGCGAAATCAATGTAAGGGGTAAAGTATGGCTATTGGTGTTTCAGAAAATACCTTTCAACTGAGTATTGTCAGTGCTGAAGGTCCTCTATTTTCAGGCCCGGCTCATGCTCTAGCTGTATCTGGAATTGATGGAGAGTTGGGTATTCGACCTGGACATTCTCCATTACTAACAAAACTAAAACCTGGTGTTGCAAGTTTTGTCGTTGACCTTCAGTTGCCAGAAGAAGTGCTTTATATTTCAGGCGGTATTGTTGAGGTTCAACCCAGTATTGTAACTGTGTTAGCAGATACGGCAATGCATGGTAAAGACATTGATAAAGCAAGAGCGGATGAAGCTCGCCGAGCAGCGGAAGAGAACATCAATAAGCATGCTGATGATGTTAACTTTGCTCAAGCTCAAATGGAGCTCGCGAAAGCTATGGCGCAACTTCGAGCGGTGGAATTAACCCAGCAAGTGCGTCGTTAAACGAATAATCATTTTAATAAATTACTATCTCCATTTGCCTCGATATGTAGCGATATCGAGGCTTTTTTCTATCTGAGGAAAAACGATTACTGGAACCAACAACATGGTGTTTCATTGGTTTGTCCATAGAAGTTTAGTTTTGCTTAACTTTGTTTGATAAAAACTGACTATGATAAAGCCATAAAAAGCGTAATCTGAAGCTACATACTCAGATTATTTGAGTATAAATAGATTTGTATAAGGCAAAGGAAGGTAAGTATTATGTCTTTTTCAAAAATTTATATCTTTTGGTTTATGTTTGCCACTGTTTTATGGATAGGTTTTCCATTGCTTGCGGTTACGTCAGGGATTTAAAAAAACGCTAGATTGAGTGCTCAATCTAGCGTTTTTATCAATATATTTGGCTAGTTATTATTTTACTACGCCACATGCCATTCGAGCCCCGCCACCACCAAGTGGCTTTGGCATATCAGAGTAATTATCACCGCCAGCATGAATCATAATGGCGTGGCCCTTTAACTCTTTTAAAGTTAGGCGAGGGGCTAAAACGGGATTCGTTGCTAGGCCATTGGCACTAACAAATAGAGCGGGTAGGTCGCCTTTATGATTGTCTGTACTCCAAGGATATCCATGCTTACCTGTTTTCTCTGGGTCGTAATGTCCGCCTGCTGCTCCACCTAAAATTGTCTTCCCATCTTTTTCGATAGAGCCACAGCTGCCATTTTGATGAACGTGGAAACCATGCATTCCCGGTGTTAGATCGGCAAGGTCTGGAGTAAACACGACACCATATTCATTTTGTGAGAGAGTAATATGACCTACCGTTTTACCTGTTTGTAAATCAGTCATGTTAACGACAAGGTCTTGAGCAAAAACTTGTTGAGATAGGGCTAGTGTTAACGCTCCTAGTAATACTTTTTTATACATATCTATAGTTCCTTTAGATGACGAATAAGCTTTCTTATCCTTAATTAGAATAATCATAAAACAAAAAAAAGATAACGAAATTTTCCGTATTGATTTATCGATTAATTAGAAAACATAAATCCTGTCAATAATGTTTTTGAACGTTGTTTGAAATTTATTGCCTCAAGAAGAACTCGGAAATATCCTAAGTTATTAAAAAACAAGGGAGTCTCTTTGCGGTTATGGTCACAATTATCATCTTACGAATTTGACAATTTGAAATGCTATTTTCTTTACGTTTGACTATGACAAAATGGTTTCATAATAAATTTTGCGGAGTAAAGTCACATGTCAAAAAAATGGGAACTGTTGGATCAACGAGTGCAACGAACGTTTGATCGGGCTGTAAAAAAGAAAGGTAAATTATCATTAGCAACAATTGTTGAGTCTCAGTATTATTTCCCTCGAAAGTATTCTATTGAACCGTTGGTGCAGGAAATAAAAAAGATTGCATAGGAATCATAAAATTAAAAAGGCACCAATATGAAGTTGTTGGTGCCTTTTTTATTTAGCAATTATTATATTATATAGTGTTTTTTTGCTATTCAAATTGCTATTAAATATAACTACACTGAAGATTGAAAGTAAATGAAGTCAACAGTTAGGTGTTAATATGATAAAAAATATAATATTAGTCTCATGTGTTATGATGAGTGCCAATGCAATGGCAGGTTTAAGTGAGTATGCTTCAAATTTAGACAAAACAACATTTAAATTTAAAGTTGGTAAAGAAAATAAACCAGGTAAATTTAATTGTGTAACAATTGCTGGCGGTTCAGAACTCGGTAATCCATATTTTAATGGTCAAGATGTTGTCGCTCATAAATGCAGCGAAGAAGAGAAGGACACCCAATTTTATTCATATATTAATGGTGAGATAAAGGCTGTTATTAATACATTTCCAAGCACGTATGTTTCTCATGATTATTGTATTGATGTTGATAATGGAATTGACGTACCAGGAAATAAAGTACAACTCTTTGAATGTAATGGATCTAAGGCACAAAAATTCACACCATACACTACCAATAAAGATCAAGTTGTATTTAAAACTAATGCAAAGAATTGTCTAAGTATTAGTGAAAATGGTGCTGAAGTAAGAGCTTGTGATTTAGAAGATAACACTCAATTATTTGATGCTGTAAACCCTAAAAAAATGATAAGAGTCGATTTTTATGATGGAGCAGGATTCAATATGTTAGGTCGAGTAGAAGATAAAGGTCTAAGAACATTCTACTCTCCTAAAAAGATGATGCTAGGGCAAGATAGAACGGTATATATGCCTGGAACCTCGAAAACAGTTAAAATATCTGGTATTGGGCTTTATGCTGGAGCTAGTACATATAGTAAATGGGTTGATACTAAACCTGGCGAACACTTCCGTTTACAAAGTTGGGGAACATTATTTAATCCACAGTATGAAGTTAGCAAGATTCTTTAAATAAGTAAGTAAAATTCTTAAATGATAAAAAGAGTAGCATTGGCTGCTCTTTTTTATATCTATAATAATTTTATTAAATATTATAAGGCATATTTAATATTCGATTGATTTTATATGCTATTAATTGTTCGGTGTTTTATATCTATTATACATCACATCAAGACAAAGCATCTTGGTAATAAATTTTAAGTAAAATACGTAAAGTAAAGGAAATTAAAATGAAAAAGACAATGACAACTCTAGCAATCGCAGGCCTATGTGCAATGTCAGCTGGCGCATTTGCAGCAACAGATTCGGCTAATGCAGTAGTTACTTGGAAGGGTACTGTACCTGGCGTTCTACCTGGTAACACTATTACAGTTACTGGTTTGGGTGGTGGTGATATTCCTGCTGGTCAACTTAATGTTTTAGAGGATGGTACATTCGCATCTGCAGAGTCTGTTATTCTAGAATCACGTTCGTACGATGAGACTAAACCAGAATCTGAGCGAACTGGTGATCTAATTCAGGCAACATGGAAACTAAAAGCTGTTTCTGTATCACCTGCATCTTATCATAAAGAAGACGTAAAAGTATCATTTAATAATAGCGAGATTGCAGTGGGTACTGATTTAGGCGATTTGACTGACACGATTTCTGTAGATGTTCGAAATGATGTTGCAAACGATCAAGTTACACCAAGTCAATCTGTTCAAGTTACAACAATTGCAGTGGCTTCTGTTGAAGTTGCGTAATTTCAAATAAAATTAATTTTGGGGAGGAGATAACTCCCCCCTTTTTGGATCTGCTATGAAAAAACTGTGTTTATATATAATGTTATTAGCATTTTCTGTAAATGGATTTACAAAAATGCTCTCTCATGTTTTCGATGTTTCTACTATTATAGATACCAGTTTATTTTATGATGATCATCTCGTTATAACTGGTAAGGATGCAAGTCTTTTAATTGATGATGGAGATTTATTTATTAATGATGATGGAGTATTTAAATCATCTCCAATTATTTTAGAAGCTCATATGAGTTCTGAAGGTATTATTGATATTGAAAAATATACAGGAGAAACATATTGGAGCTTAAAAAACATAGAAACATATATTGATCTTGAAAAAAAAGATTTATCATTAGATATTACAATCGATAATAAAGAATTTAAATTGAATGATAAATATAAAGATATAGATAGTACTGTTTTACTACTCGTTGCAAATAACGAAAAACTTGATGTCCATGCTGAACAAAATATAACAATTAATCTTACTGTATTTTTAGAGCCAGTCCTTTAAAATAGAACCATGAAGGGTTATTAATCGTGACTTATAAAAGAAAAATATTAGCCATGTCAATTGCTGCATTAGTTTCTAATTCGGCGTTTAGTATTCCTCATGGTTTTGAAGAACTATATAAAGAAAATGCAGGTAAAATAAAATTTATTATTAATGATGATTATGTCATAGAGTTAAATGCTAAATATAGCGATGAAAGCGTGTCTTTAGAACCAACAGAAATTAAAAGCTTAGAAAATAATTTAAAAGAAACTTATGTAAATTCTGATGGCATAAAAAAGATTGTTAATGATTTATCTCGAGGTGTTAAATCTTCATTAAGTTGTAAAGGAAAAAGAGACATATGTATACCTAATTTCAGTGAGGGTATCTCATATATAATCATTAAAAATCAAAAAATTGTTAGAGTCTTAACACCTCCAACATACTTAAATAGTCAAAAAATTCAAAAAAAATATGTTCCAATTACAAATAAAAATAAAGCATTAGTATCAAAACATAATCTAAGTTTTGATATGTATGATGATACAGATTCAACATATTATTATCGTAATACTTCTTTTTTAGGGTTGGGACCTGGTTATATATCAGGTGATTTTGATCTAAGTGAAAAATCAGATGATGATGATTTAGAGCTAAACGAGTTAGCGTATAATTTCTTGAGTGAGTCAACTCGTGTAAGATTTGGCTATTTATCTGATTTTGTTAATCAAGATTGGAACAGTACTAGCTTGCTAGATACAAATGCGAGTAAAAACTTCTTTGGTTTAACAATTGGTTCAACCAAACAACTTGAGTTTGAAAATAAAGATACATCACAAAGAATATTTTTTAATTCACCATCTAGCGGAAGATTATTTGTTTATAGAAATAATAAGCCAATTTTACAAAAAAATGTAAATTCAGGCCAGAATTATTTACGATTATCTGAGTTACCTCAAGGTATCTATGATATTGAGCTTGTGATCAAAAATGGTGAACGTACGGTCTTCAAAGAAAATTGAACGATATATAACAAATCTAAATATAATCTCAATAAAGGAGAAGTTGATTATTCCGTTTCTGTAGGTAACTACGAGAAGAATGATGTTTATGATAATCTAGATTATGGCAGAAACGATCAAGTTGAGTATGAAGATCGTGCAATGATTAATGGAAAAATTACGTATAAATTGAATGAAAGTATTATTGTTGGTGCAGAAGCTGCAATATTAGAATCCGATTCTTTTTATAAGGCCGGTATTGATTATCAGATAACAAATGACTTGAATATAAATTCAGTAATAAACCTATTCTCTAATGGTAGTAACTATTATCAAATAAACGCTATTTATAAAAATTTAGCTGTTCAATTTAATGACTACGATGATAGTCACGATTTGAATGAAGAACCTAAGATAGATAACTATTTTTATGGGATCGGTGATAATCAAGAACTAGCTATTTCATATAACCAAGAAATATTATCAGGTAACGCATATATAAGTTATATCAATCAAAGATCAGAAAAAAATAATTACTATAGTGATTATGATATTTATAATATTGGTTACTCAAGATTGATATTTACAGATAGTAATTTATCTATTAACTTTTCTAAAGTGAATAGTAAATCAAACTTTATTCGAGATGATAGCTGGGTGATATCAGTTGGTTTGGATATTCCAATTGGAAACTTTGACTCCGTTAGGTATTCTGGCGACTTTGATGACTCTTCACAATCAAATCGTATTGCATATAATCATCATGTGGAATTGATGGATAATGTCGATGGAAGTGTTGAAGCTGGAATAAGATATGATAGTGGAGATTATTCTGATAAAGATCTTGTCTCTGATGCATCTATATCTCTAAATAATAATAACTATTACTATAATAGTAGCCTCTATGGATATGCTGATTCTGAAGGTTATGCATCATTATCGATGAATTTAAGTACAAATACAGTAATAACATCTGATAATATTTTTGCTACGTCTCATAGTTCAGAATCTTATTTATCATTAAATAATCATTCATATATTGATACTGAAAAAGATGATGTTTTTTCTTCTGTTGCTAATATTAAAATGAACAATGAGCTATCAAAACGTATTCATATTAATGAAAGGTCTGAACTTGTTCCTATTGATAATTATAAAGAATATCAGGTATCTATCGATACAGAGGCTAGTGATTTTTATAATCAAGGAGATGACTTTATAAAAGCAACAACCGCACCAGGGACTGTAATAGATATGGATCTTCGCTTATATAATGTGGATTCTTATATTTCTATTTTTAATGACTTAAGTGGTTCACCTGTATCAAATATTAAATGTATAGGTGATGGTTGTTACGGTGTTCAAGAAATACAAGATGGCGTCTATAAAATTAGAGTTGCTAAAGGCCAACCATTTAAGTTAGTAACAAATAATGAAAGGTGCTTTATTCCTAGTTCTGATTCTATTGAAAGTAATAATTTAGGTGAGAATTTTTGTATGCCGACGACTGAAAATATTGATGGTATACAAATGGCTAAAATTAATGATAAGTATTATTATTATGTTGGATTATATAATGATAAAGACATATTTATGAATACGGCAAATACATTATCCAGTAATTTCAATGAGAAGTTTGTATTTAAGAACGCTGGTAATAAAACAATGGTTTTCTTTAGTTCAGATAATAAACTTTCTAAATTAGATAAAGAAAATATTAATACTCTTCAAAGTTATGCTTTAGATGATACTAAAGCGAAATCTGACTATGTAAAATTATAATGGGGTTATATGAATCTAAATAAATTTTTGTTGACTATTGGATTAGCTTCGATATCAATTTCAGTTCAAGCATTTTATGTTGATAGTATGGTTAAGTTTCCGCAAAACAATAGTGGGAATGGTATATTTACGGTAACGAGTGATTTGACTAGAACTGAATTTATAAATATTGAAATTAGTAAAGTTCTTGCTAACGAAAATAAGATAGAAAAAATACCTTATACCAGAGAAAATTTTCCTCTGTGGGATTTAGCTACTTCTCCAGGAAAACTGGTTCTCCATCCTGGCGAGGCAAAAGATATTGCTGTTAAATTTTTATGTCAAAAAAATTGTAGAAATGAAAATTCAGATTTAGTTTATCAAGTTAATTTTATACCTGTTAATGATCCAAATAAAAAAAATAAGAAACAAAAAGTTAATATGTTATTTGGTATGGCTCCATATTATATTATACCTGCTAAAAATCCAAAATATGATTATTCATACAGCTTTTCCAAGGGAAATAACGAATTAACTATTAAAAATAGTGGTAATAGTTATTTAAATTTCAATGTGGATAATTGTAAAGATAAAAATATTCCAGAAGGAAAAGATTGTTCTGTTAACTACCATTTAATAGCCAATAGAGAAAGAAAAATACAAATACCAGAACATTTAATTAGTCATAGTACAATATTAAGAGTTGCAAATCATGATGAATCATTTCTTAAGAAAAACCATCTATAATATCTTTTTTGTTGTAGTGTTAATTAGTTCTTTTTCCGGTTACTCTATGACTATTAATGGTACGATAAAAGATGGAGCCATGAGGTGGAATAATGCTATTCGAGTTGATGGTTTTTTATCGATGTCTAACTGGCAAATAATATCAGGATTACAACCAACAGAAGAGTGGAAACCTGGCGGTTTAATGTCAGTTACTGGGATCAAAGATAGTAATTTAATCTTATCAAATGGAAGTAAGGAAATTACTATACCTTTCGATATCTCAGGAGTTCAATATGGCCTTGGTGATAGTGGCGGAAAATTTGATATAGTGAGTTCTGGTAGTGCATCTTTTTCGGCATGTGATACTAGAAGTATATCTTCTGCTAAAGCTAGTATTATAGGGAAAAAGTGTGCATCAAAAGAATCATATAAAGGTAAAAATGGTTTACAGTTTACACCATTTCATTTTGCTAGACCGCTAATTTCATTAAAAGATTCTGATATTATTGATCAGTTTAATGATCCATCACTGACTAAAGGGATCTATAAAGGAACGGTCAATATTATCCCAATGTATGTATTTAAATCTCCGACAGGTACTTGGACTTACCGAACCACAACGCCTATAGCTATTGATATAGCTATTAAATATAGTGGTAGTCAAATGTTTAATGTTGAAGTCATTGGCGATGGAATTATTACTCCTAGATATAATAGAGAACAAAAAACTGTTACAGGTTTTACCGATTTTCAGGTTAAATTTAATGGTGTTTTTCCTAAAGGTACTAGAATTAATATGAGATTCTTAGAGCCGGAAGCTGGAATTTATAATTTAAAAGCTACTGACTCTTCAATTTCTGAAGATAAAAATAAAATACCTTATGGAATTTATTGCCATGGTAAGTCTTGTCACGATAAAGAAATTGTAGATTATCATGGGCAAATGATTTTAGATGATAAGAAAAGTTATTTAGAATCTACAGATGATAGTAAAGAAATTTCTTTTAGATTTCTTGTGGGCTATAAAGATATTCCAATGAATAAAGTTGATACTGGAAAATATCAAGATAGTTTTACTGTTATGTTTGAATCTGAAATGTAGAGGGAATATGAACAAGATAAATATAATTGCAGTTGCCTGTATTATCTCTTCATTATTAAGTGGTTGTGATGGAGATAACGATAACTCGTCAGTTGTAAAAAGCGCAGATAAACCTATTATCACTGATATCTTTGATAAAATTGAGTATAATAATGATGAGATATATCATATCGATTTATCTCATTCGGTAGTCGATCCTGCTGGTTTTCCTCTGTATTTAGAATCAATAAATTCATCATCTGAAGATTGCTCTATTATCTCTTTTGATAAAGATTCATTGTCGCTTGAATTAACGACAAATGGTAAAACAGCATGTAATCTTGATTATACGGTGAGAAATATACCCATTAGTAGTGATATTCAATCATCATCAGGAAATGGTAATCAATATCTTTTAATTTCAGATTCAAACGATGATATAGATTTATTAGCTATTAGTTTGACAACTACAATAAATACAGATCCTATCGAGATTGATCTAAAAAAAGAATTAGCTGATCGATATCCTGATGGTTTTGTAATTCTAAGTGCTAGTAATAACGGTGAAGGACATATAGATGATATCGATAAAGAGTCATCTATAATAACATTCTCAAGCTCAATTGTTGGCAGGAATCGCATTTATTATTCTCTTACTGATGGCAAGACAATTACTCCGGGTTTCATTGATATTGCAGTGTCAGATATCGGAATAGAGCAGCCAGAAGCAGATAACTTTATTGCAGAGGCTGTAGTTACGCCTGGTGAAGAAAATAATATTAATATTCAGGGGCATTTTGATGATAAAGGGCAAAAACTACAATTAGCTGATGTATCAGCATTTAACGCTGATGTATCTATTATCAATCAATATGAATTTAGTTTTGTATCTGAACAACCTGGAATTCATTATGTAACTTATTATGTGACTAACGAACTTGGAGGATTAGCTGTAGGGATTATTCAGGTTAATGTTGGTGGTGCTCCTTACCAGGATATTACGATAGATATTGATGGTATAGATACAACTTTTGTTGCGCCAAAAGAAATAAATTCTCTATCTGAAGACGAAAAAAAAAGTGTTGTTGCTAAATATAAAGAAACTGGGGAATTTGGTCCGAAAGGTGTAATAATGCCATTATTTGATGTTACTGGGTCTGTCCAAGTATGTAATAAAATGCGATCTTTTGTTCCTAGTATAGATGAGTTAAAAAAACTTTATAATAATGCTGAAGAAAACCTATTTGAACAATATTATTGGCCAATCACTAAGAAATATATAACCAGTGAAGGTTTTCTTTTTGATTTTAAAACTGGTGAAGTGACTTATTCAGATGGAATTGGTTATCTCACATGTTTAAAATAATAAATAGGTGATTTAATAATGGAAAAGATAAAAACTATAGTGTTTGTTATAGTTTCTTCTTTGCTATTTGGCTGCAATGGCTCTGATGGTGGAGAAGGAACTATAAAAGATGATTTTTATTTTAATGTTGAAAATAGTTTTCATCATGTAATTTTATCCAATGATAAAAGTAAGCATATAGACCTTTCAGATAATATCCATAAGCAAGGAAGTGGCTCTGTATCAATAAAAAATGTTACTATATTATCTGGTGATTGTTCAGCTCCTATTATTGATGATTTATCATTGGTTATCACTGATAATAAATCCAACCTATGTAAGGTAAATGTTGAATATGTATCTGATAATAATATACAGAAGTCGTCAAATGTAACCTATATTGTATCAGCTGGAGAACAGGGTGATATTCTACCTATTCTTAATTTAGATAAAAGCATAGAACAGGCAAATGCGCCCTTGGTGATAGACCTTAAATCTTCTCTAGGAAGTGATTATCCTTTTGATTATCATTTGGTTAGTTCATCAGTAGTCGGGAATGGTCAGGTTGATAATGATATTACAAATGATACATTATCTTTTTCTACCGATATGATTGGTTCGGATCGTGTTTATTACTCTCTAGAGAGTGATAATCCAGAGAATAAATCTGTTTATGGTTATATTAATGTTAATATTTCTAGTGATGATATCATTCCACCACAAGCTAATGATATAGCTTTAGAAAAAGATGTTGTTGCAGGTGAGACAATAACAGTCAATCTTAATGACTTAGATGCTATAAAAGAGGGATCTGTACCTCTTAGTGAAGTCCAATTAACAGATGTATATATGTTAGATACTTATGATGCAGCATCTGTGAAGATTGATAATCAAGACGATTTACGTAATGTTGAATTCTCTTTTCAATCTCAATATCAAGGTAAATATTATGTGTCAGATTATATATCTGATCATTTAGGCAATAGCGATATTGGCATTGTTGAAATCAATGTAAAACCTGCATACGATCTTATCTTCTTGCCCAATGTAGGTATTTTTACTGCTCCATTAACGGCTTATGATGTTCTTGATACTAGATATGAAAGACCAGATCCTTCTCATATTTATACAGAAGATGGGTCAAATGGTCCTAATGGTTTAGATATCGCTTTATTTTCTCAAACTGATGCTCAGCAATATTGTTCAGATATTGGGATGACACTAGCCACTGGGATTCAGTTAGAGCAACTCGATAGAAGCGCTTCTGGATCTACCCTTTTTGATAAGTACAATTGGCCTCAGAGTCATATTTTTTGGGGGTTAGAGAATAAAGGGGCATTTGATTTTAAAACTCATCAATGGATTGAAGAAACATCTACTACAACAGGTTATTTTACTTGTGTTATGCAGGTAGAATCAGATCAAGTTACGATTCATTCAAAAGATAAGCTCTATGTTGGACAAAATGATGATGCTTATTTAACGACAAAATTAGATTCAGGAGAAGAAATTGTTATTCCGGATGAATATGTAAATTATTCTGTTGGTAATGATAATATTCTAAATATTGACGTTAATAATGGTGATATAACTGCCTTAAAGTCTGGTTTAACTAATATAACAGGAACACTTATTGATTCCCCGGTTAGTGACTCAAAGCAAGTCGAAGTAATTGATTATCCTATTATTGAAATGAGGGTGAGACCTTTCGTTTCTGTTAAAGAAACGATTCCTGTGACATTCGAAATCTCATATAATAGCGGTAAGTCTTGGCAGCCATTGCCAGAAGATATTGTTGTTCAAAGTGTTTCTATGGAACCAGAAGGTCCCGCAGTAATCACTAAAGATGGTTCGAATCAATTTAATCTAACAGGTGTTCAAGAAGGACTTGTAACATTAACGGCTCATACAAATCATTCAGAAATTGATCAATACATAAAGCCCCATGATGTTAGAGTTTTTGCAAAAAATGTAGATGTTTGTTTACAATTTGCCTACTTTGATAGAATACATGGGAGAAAATTTTGTTTGGCATATGATGAAGGACGTTTTTTTGAGGTTCCAGGGTTAGAAGATTTAATTCTATCAAGACGTTGGTTTGCCAATAATAATCCTCGAGTTCTATATACAAATCAAAAAGAATATTGTCGTTTAATTGGTGGAAATGAATATCTTATTCCTCATGACTATGGAAAAGCCTATCCATTAGATGGCTGGATATTTGGATTATCTGATGAGAACATTTATATACATAGGGTTGTCAAAGAAAACTACGAAGAAGGTCAAGATAAGCCAGGAAGAAAAATGGAATGGAGTGGTATTGGTCCTTGGCATTGGGAAAGGTGGCGATGGGGTGGTGCCGGTACACCAAGTGAAAAGATAGCACCAACTTGTATGTACGAAGATATACATGTCAACCCATCTGAATCAACTAAAAAACGATTTGAAAATTATAAGCAAATGGTTAGAAATGTTGTTCTCATTAAATGATTGATATAAACCAATAGGGGGGCTAAGCTCCCCCTTTTTCGTTTGCCCAGCGAAGCTGGCAAACCCGTCAGATTGAAAGAAATCTGAATCACCCCGACTGAGGGGAAGATAATCCGAGTCGCAAGGGCGTCACTGGCCAACGGTGGGGTCTGAAGGAAGCGATAGGAAATTAACAGTACACAACACAAGTAAACCTGCTTCGGCAGTGTAGGTGGGTAAGCGTCCGAAATATCGCGAAGCCCTATACTCAGTCAGACCTATGCTGTGCTTGAGGGTGGCATTGTTAACAGGGAGCCAGTGCAGTAACTGGGGAAGCCTGACATCACATCTGGATAAGACCAGAAGCACTAGCTCAAGGTGAGTGCCAAGACTGGTGTTGGTGTGAGGTGGCAGATGAATCCGTAGTAGTGAATAAGGCTTGGCCTGTGAAGCCCAGTAATGGTGTGGAGGGGAAAACTAAGCTGACCAACAGCATCGCGTCTGTTGGGATGTCCATTAGCCAAAATCGATGAGGCATTGCGAAGGGAGGAAGTATACTTTTAAGTCTGTGATGAGCAGGTATTTTTTTTTTAGTGGTACACAAACCGACTCGCTATCGGGGTCTTCCGAAATGGAGCTCTTGGGAACAAGAGGTCTAAAACGAGAAACTGTACAAGGGAGTAGCTCAGGCTCAATTTAGTAGATTGCCAATGTGCTAGAAGGCTAAATAGCAGAGTGAAATAGACCAACATTAAAAGAAGATACCCTGTCCCCACATAGCACACAACCCAAAGGAAGAGAGTGAGAGTTTACTACAGTTTGTATGGTCACCTGCTGAGTAAGCAGCGACTCTACAAAGGATTTAAACAGGTGTAGAAAGCAAAAGGCGCGGCCGGAATTGATAGGCAGAGCCTGAGTGACTTCGCCTCAAATCTGAGTGATAACCTCGATCAACTTCTTCTTGAACTCAAAACTAAGCAATACAAACCACAAGCAGTCAGAAGGGTTGAAATCCCCAAAGATGGCGGAGGTGTAAGATTGCTTGGCATCCCGAGTGTTCGGGATAGAGTTGTCCAACAAACCTTAAACGATCTACTCACCCCAATTTTCGAGGAGCAGTTCCACCCATCTAGCTTTGGGTATCGGCCTCGAAGAAGCTGCCATGATGCTATCAATAAGGCCACAATGTTCATCCGTCGATATGGCATGCGACATGTAGTCGATATGGATCTGTCGAAGTGCTTTGATAAGCTCGACCACGAGCTTATCCTGACAAGTATCAAAAAGCGGATCACAGATAGCAGCATACTAGAACTGATTAAACAGTTCTTACAAAGTGGGGTGATAGCGAATGGAGAATGGCATGTAACAGAGATCGGCAGTCCTCAAGGAGGAGTTATTAGTCCGCTGATAGCAAATATCTACCTTGATGCCTTTGATCAAGAGATGCGTAAACGAAATCACCGAATCGTGCGCTACGCAGATGATATTTTAATCTTCTGTCGAAGTCGGCGAGGTGCAGAGAACGCGCTCAAGCAAGCCAGAAAAATACTAGAGCATGATCTGAAACTGAAAGTGAACCAAGAGAAGTCTCATATCGCACACAGTGCGGAAGGGGTAAAATTTCTAGGCGTTGAAATAGGGAGTAATTATACCCGTATTCAACCGAAGAAAATCAAAGGGTTCAAAAGAAAGTTGAAGCAGATGACACGGCGAAATAGTGGTAAGCCACTAACAATGATCATCGATGCCCTGAACCCAGTATTACGCGGGTTTGGTCAGTATTTTAAAATCGCCAATACCAGCAGAGAGTTTAAGAGCCTAGTAGCATGGCTAAGACGCAGACTACGCAGCATCCAACTAAAATTATGGAAAAAGCCGATGAAGTTGCACCGCAGGCTAAAGCAGCTTGGGTACAAACCACCGTTCCAATTCATCAAGATGAATAGTTGGAAAAATGCAGCGAGTCCACTTGCGAGTTATGCGATGCCAAACCAGTGGTTCGTCGACCTAGGACTGGTAAATTTAGGGCATATAAAGACAGGGTATGTGTTCAGCAATTATGCTGAATGGAAGTATACATGAGCCGTATACGAGGTCCGTACGTACGGTTCTGTAAGAGGGATGAGGCGGTGACGCCTCACCCTACTTGATGTTTGTCCTGCGAAGCTAGCAACACCATGAGGTTGAAGAAGTCTGAATCGTAAGGCTGTTACTGGTCAATGGTAGGGTAAAACCATAACGCAAGCGTTCGAAATATCGCTAATCCTAATACTCAGTCAGACCTATGTTGTGTTTGAAAGAGGGGACTGGGAATAAATGCAGTAACTGTGAAAGGTCTAGTTCTATATAATATTAGTCTGGTGTTGGTGTGGGGTAAAACCAAACTGATCGACAGCAAAGCCTCTGTTGGAGTACATTAGCCAAAACCGTGAGGCACTGCGAAGGGAGGAAGTATATTTTTAAATCTGTGATGAGCTGGTGTTTTTAATGATACACAAATCTATTCGCTATCGGGGTCTTCCGAAATGGATCTCTTGGGAGCAAGAGGTCTATAATGAGAAACTATACAAGGGAGTAGCTTAGGCACACTTTTGTAGATTACTAATGTACTGGAAAGCTCAACAACTGAGAGAAATAGGCCGACATTAAAAGGAGATGCCCATGTCCCAATATAACTCAAAGAAAGAGAGTGATAGTTTATTACGGTTTGTATGGCCACCTACTGAGTAAACAGCGATTTTACATAGGATTGAAATAAGTGAGGAAAGCAAAACGTGGTCAGAACAGAAAGGCAGAACCTAAGTGACTTTGCCTTAAATTTTAGTGATAACCTAATAACTTCTTCTTGAACTTAAAACTAAACAACATAAGTTACACACATTCAGAAAGATAACCCCTCAAAGATAGCGGAGGTGTAAGATTGTTTGGCATCCCGAGTGTTCGGGATAGAATTGTCCTATAAGCTTTAAACGATCTACTAAGGGGCTGTACAGATTCACTCATCTACTTTTATTTCAATGATTTATAATAAAAAAATATGTCTTTATTGGATAAGAAATCAATTCTATTGAATTTAAAAATATATTTAATAATGTCTTTTGAAATTCTTGTTATTTTTATTATTTCCCCTCCTAATTTTTTGAATAATTTATAGCCATTATCGTCGAAACTATACATTATTATATTTTCCACATTAGACTCTAATATCAATTCATATAATTCCCTATAGATTAGTTCAAAACTTGTTCTGTTCTTTGCAAAAACGCCCATGAAAATCATATTGTCATTATTATGTTCTTTTATTGGTGATGTATATATAAGGCAGGCTTCTAATTGATTGTTTTTATTCCAAGATATAGTTTCAATATTTTCTCTAAGTACAAAGTCAGATACAAATTCGTTTTGGAAATAATCGATCACAAATTGTTCAATATTAAGATATGGGTCATTATTTGTTTTGGTAAAATAGCAATTATTTGTATTTAATATATCGGATATAATTATATTGCTATTCTCGAATTTGTTATTTATATAGCTCTCCAATAAAGGATATTGATCTTTTATTGATGGAATGTATGCTGTTGTGAATTCGCATAATTTATTTATATAGTCAAATACTAAAAATTGTTTTTTAAGTGGTGGTAGTGTTTTCTCGTTTTCCCATCTGCTTAAGGTTACAGTATCAAGTTTATTAAAACTTGGGTGATAACTTGCCAATTGATCAACCATATCTTGTTGAGTTAGGTTATTTTCTTCTCTATATTGAGATAAAAAATGATTAAACATAGCATTCCTCTTTATTGTTTTGGTTGAATGCTTATTGTGCTGCTTTATGTATATGTCTGACATGGCATAATTTTTTATGTTATTTTCTTATTTGCTATGTGCTATCTTTTTGAGTATTTTTTTCTCTAGATACTGTTAAATAACATTATTTTAGTTTTTTTTTCTAATTATTAAGGGTAATTGTAGAAAATTATTACTTTGTCAAATTTGTGCTAATATCATTTAAAGTTGAATTTAGGAGACTATGCTAAATGAGTAACTGTTTTGCACAAATATTTACGAAGCACCGTAAAGCACAAGGCCTAACGCAAAAAGAAATGCTGGATTTTCTGTATCAACAGAATGAAGTGTTTTCTTCTCTAGATGCGGTAACCTTGAGTCGTTGGGAGCGGGGTAAAACAGTTCCTCCAATGGAAAAACGATTGTTTGTTTTATCTCTCATCAATAAAGTAGAAGAGTATTTTTGTCTTGAGGCTGTACAAGGGGAATATGAATCTGGTTTGGTCAACAAGATACTCAATAAACGTTACAGTAAAGTTATCAGTTTAGCCGCAATGTTTAAAACCGAGCAGGTTCAACAGGATTATCAACTTAATTTTAGTACATTTAACGATACTCCCAAGGAAGTGCTAGGATACTTTTCTAACCGTAATCGTTTTGCAGGTCAAATATGTGATCAAATTAATGCACAGTTGGGGTATTGGGAAGATAACAATCAAATTTTTGGTTTTTTTATTCATGCGCCAATTAAAACTGAAATGTTATCAATACTGTCTGGCCATATTGATGATATGATGAACCAAGTAAAATTTGAATCATCTCCACCATCGCAATGTGATGCTCTTTTTTTATTTGATCAAATCAACTTAACTCAAGAATGCTTTGAACTATCAAATTTACGGCTGTTTTTGTTATTGCTCGCCAATCCTCAATATAAACAACTTTATATTTGTATTCATGATCAAATGTACTTAAATTTGATGTTACGGTTGGGTGCCGAAGTGGTTTGTACTTATCAAACGGAAGAGATGAAAGAGACTGGTATAGAGCATTCACAATTAGTCGTTTTTGATTCGCTCAAATTCATCTCAAACAAATCTGTTTTTGAATTCTTTGCAAATGTTTATAATAAGCTAAATAGGAATAATCCTGACTTACTAAAACAACTAAGAGAATCAAATGAAACCAGGAGCAACAGGTTTAAAGCGTATTGTTGACGCGGCGGGTTACTCTGCACAGGGGCTAAAGGCTGCATGGGAAAATGAAGCGGCATTTCGTCAAGAGATGGTGTTACTGCCAATACTAACCATTATCACTTTTTTTCTACCAGTCAGTGTTGTAGAGCAAGTGCTAATGATAGGTACGCTGTTTATTATAGTCATTACAGAGCTACTGAATTCTGCTATTGAAGCGGTAGTTGATCGAATTGGCTCGGAATATCACGAGTTAAGTGGTCGAGCAAAAGACATCGGTTCTGCTGCTGTATTTGTTGCAATGGGACTTGTCGTTGTAACTTGGGGTTTGATTTTAATTTTATAGATAAAAGAATATATAACAGTATTCTGATTAGAAGCAGAGCATATTAAGTGCTCTGCTTTTTTGCTTTTTAACTGCTTGATTTAGCGTTTTCTTATAGATTAATCGATTTAATATCCATCGGGCTTAACAGACTACAATCTGATTTCTACCCTGTTCTTTTGCTTGATATAGACATTTATCGGCATTTGAAATCAAAGTATGAATGTCTTGATCGCCGTGTGTAACGCCAATACTAACGGTGTACTCAATATCGTTGTTGAGAATCACAGTTGGGATAGTATTGAGTTCTTTTTGCAGAGCTTCTAAGCGTTGTAAAAAAATTGATTGAGAGTTACCAAATACAATGCAGAATTCTTCTCCTCCCAGACGAGCGACAAGAGAATCCGAGAAATAGGTTCTCAGTAGTTTCGCAAAGTTGATAAGGACCATATCACCAACATGATGGCCATACGTATCATTAACCAGTTTAAACTTATCAATATCAATAAGAGCAAGGCATTTGGGGCCTGATGTTTTCTTTGTCGCAGGATGATTGAAAAAGTAACGGCGGTTCCAAGATTGGGTGAGGTAGTCGGTATTTGCCATATTAAATAGCTTTCGTTCAGCATCAAGAATATTCAATGTAGAATGAAGACGGCAATAAAATTCTTCTTGGTTAAACGGCTTACTTAGAAAATCATTGGCTCCGGCTTTTAAAAATTTTGCTGTTAACGCATGCTCATCACTGGCAGAAAGGCCAATCGCAGCCACTTCACTTGGGCTATGTGTTTTTCGAATTTCTTTGATTAAACTAACACCATCACGTTCGGGCATAGTGTAATCTGTAATAATCAGGCTGATGTCTTTTTCTTTACGAAAGATATCTAATGCTTGTTCTCCATTACACGCCTCTACGACATTTAAGTATTGACGTTCAAGTAAGCTACGAACATATTTTCGAGAGGTGATAGAATCATCAACAACCAGTACTTTGTGCTGGCTATTATTTCCCAGTCGATTAAGGATCGGAATAATGGAGGCTATACAACTTGGGCTATCTTTAGGTACATAGTCGATAACGGTTTTTGCGAGAACTCTTTCCCGGGTCATTTCATCCATTAAAGCGGTAAGGACAATCACTTTGATCCCAACCGATAGGCAGACATCTATCACTTCACCGTCTTGACCATCAGGTAAGCAGTAATCGAGAATTGCACATAAGAAATCGAGGTCTTGATCTAAGATTTTTTCCGCATCAGCGATAGACTCTGCAAAAATTGGTGTGTAGCCTGCTTTACGTAATTCCACTTCTAGTACACGGCGAAAAGGACGGCTGTCTTCCACCACCAAGATTTTATGTTCCATTCATTTTAACCTAAAGACAGTTTCATCGACGATTATAGGGGCGCTATTATGAGGCATTTCTTTAAGGCATACAAATAAAGTTATTGTGAATAAACTTATTGATTATTTTATAATTAATTGAATTTTTCTTGATATGGATGTGGTATTTAAATGCACGGAATTGCGTATTTTGATGTCTTTTTGCACGTGTTAGTGGTCTGGTCTTTAGCTGCTATTACGCCTGGAGCCAATGTTTTTTTGACGATTAATACCAGTTTGGCATCTGGAAAGGCAAATGGCTTGGCTTGCGCTTTTGGGGTTACTCTTGCCGTTGGCCTATGGGGATTGGCTGGTATTTCAGGGATTGTCATTATGCTATCCCTTTACCCTTGGTTATTTACTGTCATGAAGATTTTGGGTGGGACTTATCTTATTTATTTAGGGCTTAGTCGTTTTAAGACCGTACGCCGAGGGTATCAATTAGCGGGACAGGTAGAGGATAAACACTCATGGGGTGCCTCTGCTATTCGATCATTTACCACCAGTATATTGAATATTAAGACAGGATTGTTTGTGATCAGCTTATTTAGTCTTGCGATCCCTCGTGAGCATGATTACCGTATTGCTATCTTGGTTATAGCAACGATGATGTTGATTACGTTTGTTTGGCATTGCTTGTTAGCGCTTGTTTTTTCCCATTCAAGGGCTCAGAAAACCTATTTTCGGCTACAGCGTTATATTGATGCTTTAACAGGCGGATTGTTTACTCTTTTAGGTATTAAATTAATCACCAGTTAAAGTAAAAGCCCGACAAAGAATGATCGTTAGAATCTATTTTTATCGGGCTTACAAGTTTATCTCAATTTATAGCTGATATTCGTTTACCAAGTGTACTTAATACCCATGCGGTAGCGAGTTTGGCGGTTATCAGTATAGCGGCTTTGGCTCACATTACCGATTTCAATAAATGGACGCCAAGACGTATCATCTTTTGTTTTGTAGGTGTACATCAAACGGAAATTATGTAAATAGTTAATATCGTCATTATCAAACTGAGGTAGGGCGTTACTTTCCATCTCTTTCCAAATTTGGAATTCATACTGGAAGTCCCAGTTTTGAGTGTTGTAGCCTAGCCACGCATCAAATTCTTGAATTTTTGAATGATAGCTATCACCACTTGGACCTGTCATTGAATAGTCCCACAGTTTCCACTTATAACGGCCTTGAACACGAATGTTGTTATCGAACTTATAGTTTAAACGAACATAAGGTACATAGACTAAGCCATCTGGAACAAAATCAAGAGACATACCGACAAGGCCAACGGTATTTGGATTTAGACGCTTATAATAAAATGCGGAGAACTCAGAACCATTCATAGACATTGAGTCGAACATTTTGTCTTTTTCGTCGTTGTTATAACGAGCATCAAGTTCGAAACCAACACCTTTTCCTGTGTCTAAAAATGCTTTAATACGGTCACTGTGTTTATTTGCACCATCAACATACTGGTGGCGATATTCAATAGTGGTTTTGTAATCATTGGCAAGAGCTTGGCCGCCTGCAGTTACAAGAGTTGATGCAATAACAACTTTGGTTAATGTGTTCATGGATTGTCCCTAATATTTATAGTTAAGTTTTTATCAACCACATATCTTTTCTAATTCAGCAGATTCGTGGCAGAGATAGTTGATTTATCGATAACTGCTAGGTGTACGCTTTTGCACTATTTGCTGGAACCTCGGTTGGTCGCCAAGGGTCACCTGTATGTTCAAGCCAAGGTAGTAGCTCTTGTTGTACTAGTTTCTCAACGATTGCTTGGTGATCCGCTGCGATATTTTTCATTTGATACGGATCGGCTTGGTTATCATGCAGAGTAACCGTGAGAGGCTTTCCGATCTTACGATCAATCACTAAAGTATAATGATCGGTTCGTACGCCCCGACGACCGTAAGATTGGCCGCCATAAGGCATGAAAGTATAAAATTGAGAGGTTGGGGTTTTATCGCCTTTCATACCTTGTAAAGTTCGAGCAAAGTTGGTTCCTTCAACCGTATCTGGAATCAACTGCTCCATCCCCATTAAGCCAAATAAGGTTGGATAGATATCTGGGGCAGAGAAGAGTAAATCGTTTTGTTGTGGTTGCAGTTTTCCAGGCCAACGGAAAATCATCGGAATGCGCATAGCTTCTTCATAATGAACGTTTTTGGTTGGTTGACCGTTTGAGCCCATGCAACATCCATGATCGGAGAAGAACACAACCAAGGTATCATTAGCTAAATTAAGGCGATCTAATTCATCCACAATACGACCAAATTGTTCATCAACACCATTGACCATCGCCATGTATTCTTTGAAATAGTTAGGACCGTAACCCTCTAAATACTCTTTATCCCATTGTACGTTTGGACGTGTATTTAAACTCTTTGAACTTTGGCCTTTAAAACGGTCAAGGTATTTTTGTGGCACCTGATCGTAAGGGGAGTGTGGTGGGTTCATCGAAACTACGAGTGTAAATGGTTTCTCCGCATCACGATATTTTCCATTTTCGTTTCGTAAATAATTAATAGCAACATCAGCCTCATGCTCAGGACTCCATTGATTTATATGAAGCGGCTGATCACGTGGAGTGTCATTAGTCCAGTAAATTGGATTTAGATGTAAGTCATAAGTACCGTAGGAATACCAGAAATCAAAGCCATGGCGACGATCTGGTGCAGTCCAATCATTCCAATAGCGACCTTCCATAGGATTATTATAGCTAGGAACAAATGGGGTCTCTGGGGCATCGAGATGCCATTTACCGATATATCCCATGCTGTACCCTTGTTCTTTAAGGATATCAGACCAGGTCACTGTATTTTTCTTAAGTTCGATTCCAAAGTCTTTACCACCAAAGAAACCAGGGGTTCCCGTATGGCTATTACCTTGAATACCATTACGGTAAGGGTACTGCCCTGTCATTAACATACCGCGAAAAGGGGTACATAAAGGAAAGTTTGAAACCGCTTGGCGTAGTACAACGCTTTGTTTGGCAAACTTATCAAGATTTGGCGTTAAGCTATTATCTTGTTTCATAAAGCCTAGAGCTTGCGCTCGAAACTCATCAGGAAAAATGATCAATAGATTGGGTTTCTTTTGAACATTTTCGTTTGCGTATTTTTGTTCGGAAGCAGATACCGCATGAGGCGTTAAACCTGCTGAAACTAGCGCACTAGAGGCCGCCATTCCTTTTAACAGTCCACGTCGAGTAATAGACATACCATCAACTCCTAGTTGAAGTTATTTATAATAAAACAATAAAAGTAAATAAAAGTCTTTTGTGTTGCGATTTGTTGCGGATCGTAAGGTATCGACAGTTTTTGTGCTGTGTTTATGATCACAAAAAGTAAAATGAAAGAATAAGAAGGTTTTCGAAAGTTGACTTTCTTACTGTTTTTCGTTCAAAAAATGGCGAATTGCTCGAAAAAACTCGAATATTGTTTGTGGTTCCTATTTTCGAGATATATTATTGATTCGTAATACGTAATATAGCGCAAGCAAATTCGAAGATTAACGAAAGTTTGTGAAAGAGATCATAAGTTTTATTTTTACGTATTGTTTGGGTGTTTTTTAGGTGTAATCTACAAACGAAATCATTCGAAAGTAATTTCATTTGATTTCAATAGGAGACAACAGAAGTGAAAAGTGCTGTTGAAAGACGCATGGAAATTGTCAACGTTGTGAACCGTGATGGTAAAGCACGCGTTGAAGACCTTGCGTCACAGTTTAATGTCTCAAGCGTCACCATTCGTAGTGATCTGAGTTTTCTCGAAAAAAATGGTTATGTTGTTCGCTCTCATGGCGCAGCTATTCCTAACTCAGGTGTGATTGCAGAATTAACCGTACATGAAAAGCGTCGTCAAAATGCGGGAATTAAAACCGCGATTGGACAGGCTGCGGCGAAACTGATTCACAATGGTGACACCGTTATTCTAGATTCGGGGACAACAACACGAGAGATCGCTTCGAACTTAAAAACAGTTGAAGACGTTGTTGTCATGACCAATGGTCTGGATGTAGCAATGGAGTTAGCGTCAGCCCCTGGTGTTGAAGTGTTAATGTCAGGTGGTGTGCTTAGAAAGAACGCACTCTCTTTTTCTGGCTCTCAAGCTGAAACCGGCCTGAAAAACTATCGTTTCGATAAAGTTTTTTTAGGAGTAGATGGTTTTGACTTACGAGCAGGTATCACAACACACAATGAGCAGGAAGCCAGTCTTAACCGTTTAATGTGTGAAATTTCTGAACGCGTGATTGCGGTTGTGGACTCAACTAAGTTTGGGAAACGTAGCTGCCATATGATTCGCGAGTTTGGTCATATTGATACGGTAGTAACCGATTCTGATATTCCAGAAGACTATTTACAAGGTCTTCGAGATATGAAAGTTGACGTTATTATTGTCGAAAAAGAGAACTGATTAACTGACTCCATAGCGGCATCCTAGGTGTTGTTTGTGGAGTTAGTTAATGAACACCCTTCAAGAAATTGTTCAATCTCATAAAGCAGGCGCAAAAAATGGTATTTATTCCGTCTGCTCTGCCCATCCTTTGGTAATTGAAGCTTCATTACTTCAAGCCCTAGATGATAACTCTGCATTATTAATTGAAGCGACATCCAATCAAGTGGATCAATTTGGTGGTTATACCGGTATGACTCCCAGTGATTTTCGTGATTTCGTTTTAGATAAAGCTGAGCAATATCAATTTCCTACTGAAAAATTAATTTTAGGTGGTGATCATTTAGGTCCTAATCGTTGGCAAGATCTCCCAGCTTCTGAAGCGATGAGTAAAGCCGATGATTTGATCGCTGCTTATGTTGCCGCTGGATTTAAAAAAATTCATTTAGATTGCAGCATGTCTTGTGCTGGTGATCCTGTTCCGTTAAGCGATGAAATTGTAGCTGAACGTGCCGCTCGCCTTGCAAGAATTGCTGAGCAAACTGCGGTCGCAACATTCGGTTCAAGTGATGTCGTTTATGTGATTGGCACCGAAGTTCCTGTTCCTGGGGGTGCGGCAGAAGAGCTTGATGAATTGGAAGTTACTTCAGCACAAGCGGCGACAAAAACAATTGAATGTCATCGAAGTGCTTTTGCAGCTTTAGGCCTTAATTGTTGGGAGCGAGTGATTGGTCTTGTGGTTCAACCTGGCGTGGAATTTGACCATACAGGTGTTATTGATTATCAACCAGAAAAAGCCATTGGGTTAAGTCAAGTTGTTGATCAATATCCTCAAATGGTGTTTGAAGCTCATTCTACTGATTATCAAACCGATAAAGCTTATTGCCAACTTGTTGCCGATCATTTTGCCATTTTAAAGGTTGGTCCTGCTTTAACTTTTGCAATGCGTGAAGCGTTATTTAATTTAGCGGCCATTGAAGATGAGTTAGTCGCGTCGGCTCACAGCTCCCATTTTAAACAGCGCATTGAAAATCAAATGCGTGAGCATCCTCAATATTGGCAAAAGTATTATCACGGTAATGAGTCGCAGCAGCGTTTTTCTCGTTGCTATAGTTTTAGTGACCGTATCCGTTATTACTGGCCTGATGAAACAATTTTACAGGCTCAAGCCACACTTTTTTCAAACTTGTCTCGTTATAGCATTCCTTTGCCGTTATTGAGCCAATATCTTCCTGAGCAATTTCACCATGTCCGAGAGGGGCTGATCTCAGCCGAACCTAAGGCGTTGGTTATCGATAAGATCCGTCAAGTTTTGCGTAGTTACAGTAAAGCTTGTCATCCAAATATTTAATGAGGTCAGCATGAATTCATATTTAGGTTATACCGAGCAAGAGTTAAACCGTTTGAAAGGTTACTGGACAGCAAAAGAAATTACACAGCAACCTGAATGTTGGTTACAAACACTGCAAATTGTTCAGGAATGTCGTCCTGCAATTAAAGCATTTATGGATAAAGTGTTTGCTCATCAAAACATTCGTATTGTGTTAACTGGAGCGGGTACATCTGCCTTTGCCGGTAAATCTCTTGCGCCAACACTAACGGAACAGTTGAGTTGTCGTGTTGAAGCTATTGCTACAACTGATATCGTTTCCAATCCAAAACAATATTTTGCAGAAGATATTCCAACTCTTTTAGTTTCTTTCGCTCGTTCAGGAAATAGTCCAGAAAGTGTGGCTGCTGTTGAGTTGGCAAATCAATGCTTATCTCAGTGTTATCATCTAGTTCTTACCTGCAATAATGAAGGTGAATTATATAAAAATAGCATAAATAACGAAAATGCATTGCCACTATTAATGCCAGAGCAAACGAATGATAAATCTTTTGCGATGACCTCAAGTTTTTCATCTATGATGCTAGCCTGTCTTTCGGTTATGTTGTATGGAAACGATTATACGAAAGGTTTCGAAAGTGTTTGTCGAGATTCTGTGCAGTCGCTCAAAGATTTCGATTCGAAAATACGTAATACTATAAACCATGAAGTCGATAGGGTGATCTATCTAGGAAGTGGCGGTTTACAAGGGCTTGCTCAGGAGTCATCGCTAAAGTTATTAGAGTTAACGGCCGGAAAAGTGGTCGCTTGTTATGATTCTCCACTGGGCTTTCGTCATGGACCGAAATCTATCGTAAACGAAAAAACCTTAGTTGTTGTTTTCGTTTCTAATGATGAATACACCCGAAAGTACGATCTCGACCTATTAAATGAATTGCGTCGTGACAATATTGCATTTGATGTCATCGCGATTGCAGCTCAACCAGACCCTCGTATCGAAAGCGGAACCCATTTTTATGTAGATAAGATGGCTGGCGCTACTGATGCAGGGTTGTTATTTCCTTACATGCTATTTGCTCAGAGTTACGCATTCCATTGCTCTCTAGCGCTTGGCAATACACCTGATAATCCGTGTCCTACTGGTGAAGTTAACCGTGTAGTACAAGGAGTAGTAATTCACGATTTATCTGGCAATTTAAAATAACTATTAGAGGTAGAACTCATGACGGCACCAAATATCGTATGGACTCGCATTGATGAACGTCTATTACACGGCCAAATTCGTATTACTTGGGGTAAGCATTCTGAAGCTAACCTTATTTTAGTTGCGAATGATGACGCTGCTGACGGCCCTAATGCTGCATTTATGCAAGCGGGGATGAAAGCATCTGCTGGCGGTGAATATGCGGTACGCTTTTTCTCTATCCAAAAAACTATTGATGTAATTCATAAAGCATCACCGCAACAGAAGATTTTTATTCTGTGCAATAACCCAACAGATGTTGCTCGTTTGGTTGAAGGTGGAGTGCCAATTACTCACTGTAATGTAGGCAATATGCATTTCCATGAAGGTAAGCGCCAAATTGCAAAAACAGTTTCGGTTGATGAAAAAGATATTGATGCATTTGAACGTATGGTTGCTCGCGGTGTGACTTGTACTGTGCAAAATACACCAGACCAAAATCCAGTACCTGTTCTTGAACTTGCGAAGACGGTGGCATAAGCCGTCTCTACCCTACATACACAAGGATTGAATTATGTTTTTTGAAGCTGCACTTGTGGCGGTGTGGGCATTCTTCTGCGGTATCGATAAGTACGATGTTGCGCTGAATATTCACCGTCCATTGATTACAGGACCTGTGGTTGGTTTGATCATGGGTGATTTACAAATAGGTTTGATTGCTGGTGCAACACTTGAGCTAGCTTGGCTTGGTTTGGTGCCTAATGCCGGTGCTCAGCCACCAGATGTAACCATGGGTACTATCGCAGCAGTAGCATTTGCGGTAATGACGGGACAGTCTCCTGCGGTTGCGATGGGGGTTGGTATGCCTATCGCCGTTATGATGCAAATGTTGGTGATCGGCTTCTTTGCTATGACAGCATTTACAATGGGTAAAGCTGACCGTTTTGCTGAGCAAGGTGATTCTGATGGTATCGATCGCTTATTGATTACCACTATTTCATTGCGTGCTGTGTTATACGCTGTGATTGCCTTTATTACCGTTTACTTTGGTGAGCATGCGGCAACTTGGATTGATGAAAATGCACCAAAAGCGTTACTTGAAGGCTTAGGTATCGGCGCGAAGATGGTTCCTGCAATCGGTTTTGCCATGTTGCTAAAAATCATGTGGTCAAAAGAAGTGGCAGGTGTGTTCTTCATCGGTTTTGTAATGACTACTTACCTAAAACTTCCAATTATGGCAGTGGCAATTTTGGGCGCATCAGCCGCAGCACTGTACTTCTTCTTTAGTGGCAATGGAAACAGCAATAAGCAAGCAGAGGAATTTGAAGATGGCATCTGATATCACAGCAGGCACTCTAGCCGATAAAAATACCAAAACTCACGTAAATCTAGTCGATGATGTCGATGCGTACGAAGATACTACACCACGTAAAGTGATCACGAAAAAAGATCTTTGGATCTGTGCTATTCGCGGCCTATTTATGGAAGGTAACTTTAACTTTGAACGTATGCAGGCTGGTGGTTTTGCTTACTCTATCGTTCCGGCGTTAAAGAAAATTCACGGTGATAATAAGCGTGATTTTGCAAAGTCTCTTAAGAACCATCTTCAGTTTTTTAATGCAAGTCCAAAGCTGTTTACTTTCTTGCTTGGTACGGCCATTGCGATGGAAGAGAACAAAGAGAAGCCATCAACTGTTAACGTAATGAAAGTTGCGGGTATGGGACCAACGGGTGGTATCGGTGATGCTATCGACCACATGACGCTAATGCCATTAACACTTGCTTTGGGTGCTTCTATTGCGATGGAAGGCTCAATTGCCGGCCCGTTTGTGTTCTTCTTCTTATACCAAATTGTTCACTTTGCTGTTTATTTCGGTTTGATGTTCATGGGCTATAAAGCGGGTACCGCAGCCATGGTTAACATGAGCGAAGCTACGGAGAAGTTAGCAAAAGCTGCCAACATTATGGGTATCTTTGTTATCGGTGCGCTCTCGGCCACCTTTATTAAGGTGCAGACAACCGCCTCCATTGAATTGGGGGGCAAGGTGGTAGAACTACAAAGTGCTCTGTTTGACAAGATTATGCCAAACCTTTTACCACTGGCGCTTGTGTTCTTTATGTTCAAGATGGTGAAAGGAACAGGGTTCTGGGCTAAGCCACCTGTACTTATCTTCTCAACACTTGCTGCAGGTGTTGTCGGTCACCTACTCGGTATTTTATAAGCTCTCATCAAGTTAGGGAGTACTTGCTCCCTAACTTTCTGCAATACAAGGATTGAAATCATGATTGGAATCGTCGTATCTGGCCATATTCATTTTGCTTCTGGCGTTGCTTCTGCTGTGCGTGCTATCGCTGGAGAGCAAGAGCAAATGTGTTATGTCGACTTTGTAGAAACCATGTCAACCGATGAGTTAGAACTTGCCTTAAGACAAGCGGCTCAAGAAGTAGATTCTGGTGATGGTGTGCTGTTTTTAACGGATATCCCTGGAGGCTCTCCTGCTAATCGCGCTCTAGCTATATTGATGGATACACCTAATGTTGAGCTTATTGGTGGAGCTAACTTACCGATGATTGCGAATGCTGCGTTTGAACGTGATGGGGTTGAGCTGAAAGAGTTAGTTGAAATATTGCTAGAAATTGGCGGCTCTTGTATGCAAGACATGCGTAAGCAACTTGAAATGATGATGGCTCCAGAGCCTGAAGTTGAATGTGAAGATGGTTTGTAATATGCGTTTTGCTCTTCATCCCCAACGAATTTTTACAGCAACAGGTATTGAAACAGATCGTTATGTGATTGTTGCTGGCGGTGAGATTGAACAGATCACCGTAGAGCGTCCAGTCGATTGTGATGTGATAGAGCTTGATAATCAGACCTTACTGCCAGGATTGATTGATATTCATATTCACGGACGAGCAGGTTCTGATGTAATGGATGCAACAGAAGCGGCTTTGCAAACCATTAGTGACGCACTACCTCAAACTGGGGTTGTTGCATGGGTTGGAACAACGGTAACTGCACCTTGGCAAGATATTTTAGCCGCGTTAGAACAAGTTCGAGATTTTACCACAGGTTCTCATTCTGGGGCACAGTTGCTTGGTAGCTTTTTAGAAGGGCCATATTTTACAGAAGCGTATCGAGGCTCTCATCCAACAACCTATTTAAAAGCACCAACTATTGCTGAGTTAACCGAACTGCAGCAGGTTGCGGGTCAATCTTTGCTTCGTGTTGCCCTTGCTCCTGAATATGACGGCGCGATGTCTGCCATTGATTGGTTAACCGAACGAGGCATCAAAACTTCTGTTGCGCATACTAGTGCTAACTTTGAGCAAGTAACACAAGCTTATCAAGCCGGTGCTGACTGCGGTGTTCATCTGTTTAATGGCATGTTGGGATTGCACCATCGTGAACCGGGTTGCTGTGGTGCGGTGTTATATCACGACATGTTAGCAGAACTGATTGCAGACGGTATTCATGTTCATCCTGTGATGATGCAATTAGCCTATCGGATGAAAGGGTACCAAAAGCTGGCGTTAATAAC
This sequence comes from Photobacterium damselae, assembly GCF_003026815.1. Lineage (GTDB taxonomy): Bacteria > Pseudomonadota > Gammaproteobacteria > Enterobacterales > Vibrionaceae > Photobacterium > Photobacterium damselae. The sequence goes on from NZ_PYOG01000013.1 coordinate 43,478, forward strand.
CGATTGTATGCGTGCTGGTGGATTAAGTGATGGTGAATACTTACTTGGTGCACAAATGATTCAAGTCAAACAAGGTGAAGCGCGCACTCAAGATGGGTCACTTGCAGGCAGTACATGCAGTTTAGATCAAGCATTGCGTAACATGATCTTTAGCGTTGGTGTCAATGAGTGGGAAGCGGTTCAAATGGCCAGTCTTGTCCCTGCTCAATATATCAATAAAGCGTCGGAATTAGGTTCGATTGCAGTGGGTAAACGTGCTTCATTTGCAGTCGTAGATAGTGATTTTGTTATTCAAAGTACCATGATTGATGGTCAATGGGCATTTAAGCGTAATGCTTACTAATGTGCCTGAAAAACGTATTTTAGAGGTTAAACATGGAAATTCGTCAACCAATACATAGTGCACATGCAAAGCAACTTGATACTGCTGGTTTGCGTGAACAATTTTTGATTGAAGATCTGTTTCAAGCAGGTCAGATCAATTTAACCTACAGCCATATTGACCGTATTATTGTGGGCGCTGCGGTACCAACAGAGACTGCTATTGCCTTCGAAGGTGGCAAAGAGATCGGGGTGGATTTCTTTCTTCAGCGTCGTGAGTTGGGCATAATCAATATTGGTGAGCCAGGTTTAGTGGTTGTTGATGGCCAAACTTATGAAATTGGTGCACGAGAAGCCATTTATGTCGGAATGGGCGCACAAGATATTCGTTTTGAAAGTGTGAGTGCAGAACAACCTGCGCGCTTTTACTTGAACTGTGCCCCAGCTCATCACGCTTATCCAACTCGTAAAATTACCCGTGAAGATGCTGCTCCTGAAACCTTAGGTAATCAAGAGAACTGTAACGTTCGCACCATCTACAAATATCTTCATCCAGCAGTACTTCCAACTTGTCAGCTGCTAATGGGGATGACGGAACTTGCCCCTGGTAGTTTATGGAATACGATGCCGTGTCATACCCATGAACGCCGTATGGAAGTGTACCTTTATTTTGATATGAACCAAGATAATGTGGTGTTCCACTATATGGGTGAACCACAAGAGACTCGTCACTTAGTTGTGCGCAATGAACAAGCTGTGATCAGTCCTAGTTGGTCAATTCACTCAGGTGTAGGTACTGCTGCTTATACCTTTATCTGGGGCATGGTTGGTGAAAATCAAACGTTCCACGACATGGACCACGTAGCGATGAGCGATCTGAAATAAATTCAGCTTCGCCACTCTTCTTTTTATTAACTCATTTTTAGATAGCCAAGTGATTACGGTGACTTGGACGGGCTTGGCTATCTCTATTAAGGACAAAATATGAATAATCTATTTGATTTAACAGGAAAAGTTGCCATCGTTACTGGGTGTAATACGGGTTTAGGTCAAGGTATGGCTTTAGGACTTGCAAAAGCGGGTGCAGATATTGTTGGTGTAGGTCATCAAGCCGCACCGGAAACGCAACAGCAAGTGGAAGCAATGGGTCGTAAATTTCATTACATTACCGCCAATCTAATGGCCCAAGATCATTTAGAGCAAATTGTCGCTGAAGCCGTTGAAGTCATGGGACATGTGGATGTACTGGTTAATAACGCAGGCATTATCCGTCGCCAAGATATTTTAGAGTTTTCTGAGCAAGATTGGGATGATGTGATCAACATTAACCAAAAGACCCTATTTTTCCTTTCTCAAGCGGTGGCTAAGCAGTTTGTTAAGCAAGGTAACGGTGGCAAGATCATCAATATTGCTTCTATGCTCTCTTATCAAGGTGGTATCCGAGTGCCATCTTATACTGCAAGTAAATCGGCTGTCATGGGTCTGACACGAGCTCTTGCTACAGAGCTTGCTGAGCATAATATCAATGTGAATGCGATTGCTCCTGGATATATGGCAACCGATAACACCGCAGCGCTTCGTGCTGATGAAGCTCGTAATGCTGCTATTTTAGAGCGTATTCCAGCTAATCGTTGGGGCTTGCCGTCTGATCTTGAAGGTCCAGCTGTCTTTTTAGCTTCTAGCGCCAGTGATTATGTAAATGGTTACACAATTGCCGTTGATGGTGGTTGGTTAGCCCGCTAATTTAAGGAGAATGTGTCATGGAAGCAAAAGCAAATATTCTCACTGTAATGAAGCAAGTCTACCAATATCAAGCGCAAAATCAGACTCGCAGTGTGGTGCGCCGTAGTGGTAAAACCCGTTTTATTAAAGATACCGACTGGGAACGCGGCGTTTTTTGGTCATGCGTAGCCGCAGCTTGGCAGGCAACTGACGATAATGACTATTTAGATGGGGTGATGAACTACACCTTACATACTGGTTTTCGACCAGGCCCAAATGGTCGTTTTGCCGATGATCATATTTGCTGTCAGGCCTATTTAGATGTTTATCCACTGATTAATAAAGAAGAAGCGCTTGAGCCGACCATTAAGGCTCTAGATCTTATGGTGAATGAGCCACAACCTGGCCGTCAAGATTGGTGGTGGTGCGACTCTTTATTTATGGCTCCTCCAAGTTTTGCCGCTCTGTCGCAAGCAACAGGTGACAGTAAATATTTAACATATATGAATACAGCATTTTGGGATGCGGTTGAGCATTTAAAAGATCCTGAAACGGGTCTGTTCTACCGTGACCATCGCTATATCCCTGATGGTAATGGCAGTGAATTGCGTGAAGCCAATGGAGAAAAAGTATTCTGGAGTCGTGGAATTGGTTGGGTATTAGCAGCAGTTCCTCGTTTAATGGCTCGTATGCCAGAAGACTTTGCTGATAAACCACGTTATTTAACCTTATTTACCGAGCTTGCAGCAGAAGTCATTAAGTATCAACAAGAAGATGGTTTCTGGCGTACCAGCTTATTGGATCCACAAAACTATCCAGCAAAAGAGAGTAGCGCAACGGCCCTATTTTGTTACGGTTTAGCATGGGGAGTTCGTACTGGCTTGTTAGATGAAGCGACTTACTTACCTGTTGTCGAAAAAGCGTGGGCAGCATTGGGTGAGTGTATTCATGATAATGGCATGATTGGTTGGGTTCAGCTACCTGCATTTAATCCGCGTGATGTGCAGTTTGAACACAATATCGATTATGGCGCTGGTGCGTTCTTATTAGCCGGTACCGAAGTGCTCCATCTTGCAAAATAAATAGATATGAATAGCTGGCTTCGGTCAGCTATTTTTTTGCTTTACGTTTTTCATATAAGGACATAACAATGAAATTGGCTCTACTAACGACACTGGCTGCTGCGACCTTATTTTCTGCAGCAACATACGCATCTGATAATAATAAAACCTATAGCGTGAACTTTACCGATAAAGCGCCAGTTATTGATGGGCAGCTTGATACCAATATTTGGGATAAGGCAGAAAACTTAACAGATTTCACTTTCCCTTGGCGTAAAGTGGTACCACCGAAAACTGAATTTAAAGCATTATGGGATCAAGATGCGCTGTATTTTATCTATACAGTCACAGATAAAAATGTCGCAATAGGAACAGATCCTGAGCGTGCCATTTTAGACTCGGACCGTGTTGAGATCTTCTTAGCCAAAGATACCGCGTTATCACACTATTACACGATGGAAATTGATCCGAAAGGGCGTGTTTTTAGTGCAAAAGCGAGCTTTGATATGAAAACCCAAAAGCGAGCATCTTTAGATAGTCAGTGGCGCTGGCCTGGACTTGAAACAAAAGCAGTATTGACTGATATGGGCTACCAAGTTGAGGGTAAGTTACCGTTGGCTACGCTATCCCAACTTGAATTGTGGCAAGATAAATCTCAAAGTGAACTACTATGTGCATTAATGCGCGCTGAGTTTACTCAACAAGATGGCCAATTAGATATGGGATGGATGACATGGGTGGATCCTAAGACACCAAAACCAAATTTCCATAACCCACAGACATTTGGTTCTTGTAAGCTAGTGAAATAATGATATGGCTTACTTGTTTATCGTACTGATAAATAAGTAAGCCTTTTTACTATTTAGTTTGTTATCTTAAATAATTGAGATGAAGGGTCATCTGTTCCAAAGAGTTTTGTCGAACATTTCTTCGTTGCGTTGTTGCAAACAAAATCTGCATCCATTTCGCCTGCGGCAATAGAGGCCATCATCGTTGGGTATGGAACACCATCGGTCCAAATACCGGCAAGTCCTGCAGTTACTGGTAAATAATCTATCTTTTCTTGACTCTCAAAGCTGAAACTAACGATGGTTTCTGCTGATTTCCCATCAAAACTAACATCATCAATATTTGCTTTTATGGTGTGACCCAAAATATCCATAGGTACCATTGGCAAGGTATGAGCTAAGTAATCGGTTAATTCTGATGGTTGTTCAGCAAAGCGATTAAATGCTTCAAGACTAATAGGCATCTTAAATGGGCCAACAGTTAATGTTGCTGTCTTTGGCTCAACCTGTTGTGTCGAAAACTGTGAATTTACAATTGGCTTAACGTGTAGCTTCACTTCATATTGTTCACCTGATTGTCTTGCATACTCATAATTAACATCCCAATGGTCTCGGCCCGCAGCTTTGGTCATTCGAACTTGTTCAACATTGCCATAGTTTAGAATGTCAAAATCTTGCTCTGTAATACCATTAGCACTAAAAGCTGATTGCGAAATAATCGCGAGAATAAATGCAATAGATGTTCTTTTCATTGTTATAGATACCTCGTATTAAAGAACTAAGTGTATCTAATATTTCAGAGAACAATAATGGCATTGTCTGGTTTTTTTAACCATCATGATGCTGAATAGTTATAATGGTCTTGGCATACAAATAAGCCGAAATCCAACCCCATAGAACAACATTCACCACAAAGGCCTTTATAAGGTTAATTTCTGTTATTGGTATAGATTGAAAGACAGAGAATGTACATAGACTAGCGAGCAGTCCAACAAAGGTTCCTTTGATATACCATGTCTGTTTAAACCAAGGTAGGAGATAAAGTAAAGCCCATAGGCCACCCCAAAATACTTGTTTATAAATGAATATATGGTCTGGTGATGGTAATCCTTGTAGTGGGTTTATGAGATAAATAGCGATAGCATTGGCCACGCTTCCTACAAATCCAGCTCCTAAAGCGAGGGTAATGCGTTTTATCATAAATTATTTTCCATTGGTTAAATACTCTATCTAAGTAATAACCGCTTAGTTAGAAAATAATTTCACACTTAAGATTCGAGCTCATCGAGATATTGTTTTAATCCCTCTCTGTTAATAATGACTAATTCTCCATTTTTTTGCTTGGTTACAAGCCCTTGTTCAATTAGCCTTTTTAAGGTACGACGATAAACTCTACTTGATGTACCAAAGCGCTCGGCTTCTTGATCGATTCGATTAAAACGACCTAGCATTTGAGTATTATCTTTGTGGTGCAGAAGGTCATACGCAATATTGTAAAAGGCATATAACGTCAAGGGGAGGACATATGTCCTATTCAAAGAGAGGCAGATCATAGTTTGGGGAATAATGGATATAAACCAAAAGCAACCTGCCAACTATTATCCAACATTGCATTGAAAGTGGCAGATTGCGTACAAATTAATTCAACTCAATTTGACTCGGTGTTATTTCTATTCAAATCAGTAAACGTCGTAATATTTTCTTTAGACTCAAGCCATGCTCGGTTCGCATCACCTGCAATAATGGCATCAACAATACCATTATGACTGATGCCACTTTGTGAGAGATCATAATCATGGTGAGTTAGCTTAATGTAACTCTTTAGCTGATTTGAAATTTGTTCATATATCTTAATGAATTTATTGCTTTTACTGATTTCAACGACCTTACGATGAAACTCAAAATCCTTTTCACATACCGCAATAATATCTAATGAATCATTGAGACAGAATTGGCAGAAATCCTGATAGATACGGCTTAATTCTTTCTTATCTTCTTCTGTTGCTCGCTCCGCAGCCATAACCGCGGCTTGTGATTCAATAGCAACTCGTAAATTGTACAGTTCCCATAAATCATCTTGCGATAGGGTAAAGACATGCCAGCCTACATAAGGTTTCTGAACCACTAACCCTTCATGTGACAATGAGTTTAATGCCATGCGAACCGTACTGCGTGACAGCTCAAGATCTTTTGATAGCGTACTTTCGACAATCTTTTCGCCCATCGCTAACTGACCAGAAACGATCATATTTCTAATAAATTCAGTCGCTTGCTCTTCTAAACTCTGCTTATTGATCTTCATTTCCCTGACTCGCTTTAGTGCAAGTTTTTAAGTTGTTGAAAAATATAACACAAACTTGTGAAGCTTGTCATATTTTGTATTCTGTAGATCTGTATACTGCCGATTGTCGGACAATAGACAATTAACTAGTAACGATAAACCGAGAATATAACAATGAAAGCAATAAAACTTTCTCCTGCCGATAATGTGGCAACACTGCTTGGCGACGTGGCAAAAAATGAGTGGGTGGAAATTATTTCCGCTGATAATGAAGTTATTGCTGAGATTAAAGCTCTGCAAAAAATCCCCTTCGGTAACAAGATTGCATTGTGTGATATCGCTCATGCAGAACATATTAACAAGTGTGGTCATTCGATTGGTAAGTCAATTATTGAGATTCCATTAGGACAGCTTGTTCATGTGCAAAATGTTCGTAGTGAACGTTTAGATATTCCGGAATCCATTATCGAAGAAATCATTAAACAAATGGGGATTGAGCAATAATGACTATGACTTTCAAAGGCTTTCCACGTCCAAACGGTACATTTGGTATTCGTAATAATGTCATGATTGTTGCTATTGACGAGTGTTGTGAGGGCATCGCTCGTAATATCAGTAAAGAGATTGATGACTCTGTTGTGGTTACAAATCACTACACCTGTATGTATGGCGGTAACGAAGAAATGATCGATACCATTATTCATACTGCAACTAATCCCAATATTGCTGGCGTATTAGTAATTGCAATGGGATGTGGCTCAATTGATCCTGAAATGGTCGCAGAGCCTATACGTAAAGAAGGGCTTCCTGTTCATACGTTAACCGTGATTAAAAATAAGGGCACGATCGAAACTATTAAAGATGGCCTTGTGTTAGCTAAAGAGTTAAAAGCTTACGCTGATAGCGTTGAACGTATAGATGCCCCAATTTCTGCTCTACGCATCGGTATTAAATGCGGCGGTTCAGATACATCAAGTGGCTTAGCATCTAATCCATCTGTGGGTGCAGCATCCGATAAATTAGTGGATATGGGTGCAACAACAATGGCGGGTGAGTTATTAGAACTGCTAGGTTGTGAAGAGATTTTAAAAGCGCGTTCAGTAACACCGGAAGTTGGTAGCAAAATTGAGCGCCTTATTGCTGAAGATCTTAAGCGCTGGCATGTTATTGAAGGCACCGAAACTATGTCTATTGGTAACAGCGTTGGCGGGTTAACCACGATCGATGAAAAATCACAAGGCGCAATGCATAAAACAGGTACTCAACCGATTCAAGATTGCCTTCGCATTAATCATATTCATCGTGAAAAACCAACAAAACCAGGATTTTATCTAACGGAAACAACAATGCTATGTGGTGGTGCTGCTATGCATTTTGCATCTTTAGGTTGCCAGTTAATTTTGTGGACTGCAGGCGCTGCTGGTTTTAATAACTCCATTGTGCCAGTGATTCGAGTTTCTGGTAATAGTGCTTTGATCACTGCTGATATGGATATCAATGCTTGCGGAATTATGGATGCAACAGACACCATTGATAATGTATCTAATAAAATCATTGATAAAGTTTTTGCTGTTGCTGATGGTTTGCCAACTAATTTAGAAGGGATCGGTTTTGCTTATGCCTCTTTATATCAAAAAGATCAGCGTTTAGAACATGTTATCGGTATCTGTCCTCAATAATCCTATTCCTTTTAAAAGGGGTAAGATACTCCTAACGTGAGACTACAAAAATGAGTAAAACAGCTCCAAATAAATCATTAGGTCTGACTCTTGCGCTTATTTGTGCCGCTTTGTGGGGAGCATCGTTCCCTCTAGGTGGAGTATTGGCTGGTAAACTTGATCCTGTTGTTTTAGCTATTGCTCGTTATGCAATTGCCACTTTATGTTTTGTTGCCGTATTTATTTTTTCTAAAAAACACACCTTAAAGAAAATTCAAAGTAAGAAAGATGCCATTTTGTTGATGGCGGCTGGGATTTCCGCCCAAGCAGTATTCTTCTATTTTACAATTCTCGCCTATGAATATACTTCATCGGGAGAGATCGGTGTGATAAATGGTATGGCTCCATTTTTAACAATGGCTGCTGTATTTGTTATCGATAAAATTAAACCATCAGCACCGAAAGTATTTGCGGTTGTTTTATCTTTAGTGGGTGCTGCTGTTATCGCTTATGACCCATCTAATAAGATTCAAGGTCTAAATTTGGGTCATTTATTTGCTCTCTGTGGTGTTTTAGGTTTTGTTACTTATAACTATATTTTGGGTAAATTTGGTTCAGATTTAAATTCTCGTTACGATCTGTATTCGAGTAGCTTCTACCAGTTTGCTTCAGCAACAGTAGCCCTGTTTATTTTGGCTATTGTCACTGGCGCAGATTTCAGTTCTGCTGCTGTGTTAGTGGAAAACGGTAAGAATTTAGGCAGTATTTTAGCATTAGGTTTGTTGTGTTCTGGTTTTGCTTACGCACTATGGGAGTTAGCAACACTAAAAACTCAAGATGCGGTTATTACAACAATGGCACTAAACGTATTGCCTTTGTTCGCAATGATTGTTGCTTACTTCTTATTGGGAGAAGTGATGACACTGCAGAAATTAGCAGGTGTAGTTACAGTTGTGATTGCACTATGTATTTATACGGTTGGTGACAAATTTAAGAAGAAGCCAACAGTCCATCAAGCAACGGTTTAATTTCTCCATCTTATAAGCTGCTAGCCTGAAAACTGGCAGCTTTTTTTATTAAATCTCATCTACAACGCGCTACAAGTTTGCTGAATTTTTAGATAAGGGGTCTAATGGCCTCTTTTCGATTTATATTCGTAGACATTTTCGAATGTGATTCTCTAGCAGAATATTGCGATTATTTTTCTTGTTATAATCAAAATTTGAAGTTCATTTACTTTCATTTTGTTTCTTTTGTTATGTTTTAGAACAATAAAAAACAAAAGGACTTAAAATGAAACAACTATCACTACTAACTCTATCTATTATCTGTGCGTTTTCATCTATACCAGTACAAGCTAATGATAATGAGAGTGCAAATATAGCTTTAACGTCACAGTTAGAAGTTAACGAACAGGCTTTTTCTCAACTTCGACAAAAATGGGCTGAAGGATTTCTTGGGGCTTCTGATATTGCTTTTGACCAGAAATTAAAGCAAATGGTTATAACCGCAAATAATGGTGCGCAAAAACATTGGAGCTCAATGAATACAGCTTCGACTCGATTGTCTTTATGGAATGATCTTGTTTTAGATGATCAAAGCGAAGCTGGAAAAAAAGTACTTGGAGCTAAACTTAGAAGCTCCTACCAACGCTTATTTATTATGGCAAAAGCTTATCAATTGCGAGGTGGTGTTTTACAACATAATCCACAATTGTTAGCGGCAATTATTGATGGCCTTCAATTTTTAAATCAACACTATTATAAGGTTGGTGCTAAAGAGTGGGGGAATTGGTGGCATTGGGAACTGGGAACCCCGAAAGATATCCATAATATCTTGGTTGTTCTCTACGATCAGTTGCCCGCTCAATTAATTACCAATTATCTTGATGCAACTCGTTATTTTACCCCTTTGCCAACTCATTTAGGTGCTGGCTCTGGTGCGGATGTTTCAAGTAATCCTCACTATCGAGAATCAACAGGGGGTAATAGAACGGATAATACTCAAGTAGTTTTATTACGTGGTATTTTAGCTAATGATAGTGATGAAATTTTTTCGGCTATACAGGCATTATCTCCTGTTGTTGATTACGTACAAGCCAGTGATGGATTTTACCAAGATGGCAGTTTTCTACAGCATTATGATATCGCTTATAACGGTACGTATGGCAATGTACTACTAGGTGGATTAGGGGCTCAGATGAGTTTGGTTGCAAATTCTCCTTGGCAAGTAACCGATCCTAAGCTGCAAGAAATTTATCCGCTTATCTTTAAGAGTTATGCCCCGCTATTGTATCGCGGTACTATGATGGAGTTTGTTAATGGTCGAGCGATTTCTCGCCCTCAAGAACAAGGTCATCATGTTGGACATAATGTTATTGCCTCTCTTATCCATTATCTCGATGGCGCCTCTGCACAGTATCTCTATCCGTTGCAACAACTGATTAAAACTCAAATTAGCCAAGATACGTATTTAGACTTTTTTGATTCTATTAACCATATAGGTAATTATCAAAAAGCGCAGCAGTTGCTCCAAAATCCACAAATTGACGTGAAAGATAATGTCCAAGGAGTCTTTACTTTTCCTGCAATGGATCGAGTTGTATACAGAACCGATGATTGGGCATTTAGTTTAGCCATGCACTCAAGTCGATTAGGTAATTTCGAGTGTATGAATAATGAAAATCGTAAAGGGTGGTTTACGGGAGATGGTATGAGTTATTTCTATACCAATCAATTAGATCATTTCCATGATTATTGGCCTGTAGTAGATAGTTATCGCCTTCCTGGTACGACCGTCGACGATCAGCTAATGCTTGAGTGTCAAGGGCAACGAAATCAAATTAAAGGTGGACGAAAACTGCAAATGGATTGGGTTGGTTCTGCTAAGTTGGATGATATAGCAGTTGCTGGAATGGATTTCATCAATTGGAATGAAACATTAACCGCTAAAAAATCGTGGTTCATGTTTGATGATGAAGTTGTCATGTTAGGCTCTAATATTTCATCCCAAATTGGCGCAAATATTACAACAACCGTTGCTAACCGAAAGCAATTAGATAATGGCAATATTAATGTATTCATCAATGAATATCCTTGGGCAGGTCAATACCCGAATAAGATAAAGAGTCTATTTATTAGCAATGATCAAATGGATGAATCTGGTATGGGGTATATTTTTTTAAGTCCACCAGAACTTTCGGTTAAACAAGATACTCGGATCGGAAATTGGAATGAGATAGGAACAAAATCTGGGGAGGTAAGTGCTGAGTTCATTACTGCAACAATCCGACATTCAGTCGAGCATGATTCTTACGCATACGTTGTGCTGCCAGCAAGTGACTTAGATGATATTTCTGAATATCGTGATGAGAAGCCTATAAAGATCATAAGACAAGATGATATTGCCCATATTATTCGTTATAAAGATGATAATGTGATTGCGGCTAATATTTGGCAACAGCAGAAAGTTGAGCTTACTCGACATATATCTGCGATAGGTAAGATGGCGATACTTGTGCAAAAAGAAGAGGGCACTAAACGTATCTCGGTAAGTGACCCATTACAAAATCAAACTACAGTAGAGCTAGAATTTAAAAAGCCTATCAAGATTATGTCAGACCCAGATCAAAGACTGCAAATAAGTGGACAGAAGATCCTTACGATAGATGTAACTAATTTAAAAGGGAATAGTTACCAATTCATCGTTAAGTAGTCGGTGTGTTATGGAGCGAAATGAATCTTTCGCTCCTTTTTATAATGCGTAGATAAAAGATAGAAGCCCTAAAATTACAAGTAATAGTCCTGATACTAAATCGTTATATCTGCCTAGAAGTCGACCGATTATGTGATTACCCAGATGATTACCTAAGTAGATGAGTAGAATACTGGTTATGAAGGTCAGGACAGTAATTAAGGTAATATTTAAACGAGAAACACTGCCTAAAATCCCAACACCAATATTATTGATAGAGAGCAATATTCCCAGAATAATAGCGCCTTTAATCCCTAATTCTTTGGTATCGTTTTTTTGAGTCTTTTTTTTATTTGAGAAGCTATTTCCAATAGACCATATTCCAAGTCCAATAAAAATGATTGAGCCGATATCCGAAGATTCTTGATGTGATATGAGGTGCGTTAACCATTGACCTAAAATCATAGAAAGATAAGTAACAACGGCGATAATAGTGGCAATAATGGTATTAGATAGTAAAGATATTTGTTTATGTTTAACTCCATAAGAGAAACCAATAACAAAGTTATCTAAATTAGATGATAAGCTAAAAAGTAAAGCAAGTAGAAAGGTCATAATATAAAGCCTAAAAATTGCTTTATAGATTTTTTATCAATAAGTTACGAGTGGTTTTATTGCAGGATTATATTTCATTTATTGAAGATAGCCAGCAAGCAACTGGCTATCTTAGTATCACAATTAAAGATGTATTATTTTGCGATTAAACCGAACTGTAACACTTCAGCATCCGTTGTTGTCGTTGTGACTTTGGTATTTTCACCATCGATACTGGTTTGTACCTTGTCTGATGGGGCGGCTAGTTGCCAATGCCCTTTTACGGTAAAAATACTCGTGACAGGCTGTGATAAATCATAACGCCATGGTCTGCTGTAGATACTCACTTCAACTTGATCGCCATTTTCATCAATTTGATCGGGGTCTTGTCCTTTGTAAAAAGCAAAATCAGGATTAACGATACTTAAAGCCAATTCATCTCCTTGCTGATTAGGCTTGGCGATAATTTGCATTGGTGTTTCTGCCGATACAACGTGAGTATTGCTGGTAACTTGAGTAGGAGCAAAGAATGCATAGGCTTCGATTCCATCTTTTTCAACGGCATGAAGATTAATATCTTGCTGTAATACGTGATATTTTGGTTTTACCGCCTCAGTACCATCTATAGTAATCGCGTATTCATAACTTCGATTTTTTGCTTGAATGCCATGCTCGATCACAGCAGAAGCAAAATTACCCGTTGTGACTTTACCATCATCCTCATCATTGGAGGTTTGAGTTTGATAGCTAATGTTAAGTGGTTGCTCATTGGTTGCTGAAATAAAATAGTAGTTATGAGCAGGATCTTGCAGAGTAATTTCTCCAGATAAAGAGTCAGCATAGTCAAGATTGCTAATAGGAGTACCATTCACTTCGATTGGTTCTAGCGATGAAACTGAGTGTTGGAATAAGGTTGTTTCTACAGGATATAGGGGATCATCACTGTTGATATTAGATCCCAGGGCAATCACATTATTATCAAAAATGAAGTAGGATTTATTAGCAGTAAAACCTTGTTGTTGATATTTCTTATGCCCTTGTAGTTTCATTGCAAACATTGCCATGTGATCGTCAAGACGATTTGCTCCCGAATAAGCTTCAGTGGAGAGCAACATTTCTTCAATACCGGCTCCTGATAATTGGTTTAATACGGCTTTCAGTTTGTTGTTAGGTAAATGAATCGTTGTGGTACCTGGATAGCGATTCCAGTCCCAACCGTCGTGACTAAATGCACGCAGAGAATAATCGGCAGGAGTAATTTCTAACTGACCATATTGGAGATAACGGCCGTATAGATTATTTGCTGCATAGGTTTCATTTCCGACTAAATAACGGCTAAATCCTCTTGCTGTGGCGAGCCAAGACTTTTGTGTATCACTGTGACTCGAGCCTCGAACTACAGCCATTGAGGCATAATTCATTGCCCAGCTGCCGACAGGCTCATTTTCAGCTTTAATTCCTTCAAATTCAGTTTTATTTGTCAGGTTAGCAAATGCAGCTGCAAGCTCTGGATCAATTAGATGGGTTTGATCGGGGGAGCCAGCTAAAGCCAGCCACTTAAATGGGGTTGCAGTAATCTTTTGTTTACCATCTGGGTGGCGTCCACTCAAAACAATTGGGGTATTGGTCTCTTTGGTGTAGATACGCATCTTAAGTAATGCATCTTTAATTCTGCTATGAGCTTGTGGTGTGATCTGATAAGGGCTGTTACTGAGTCCAAAAACGGCTCCGGCTAAGCCACTGAAAGCATCTTTGCCATATGCAGGGTAATGCTGAGAGTGGTGAAATATACTGCCGTCAGGCTTAAAACCACCACCAAGTCCATCTGATGCGAGTAGTGTTTTACTCAACCACGTTTGCAGTTGTTGAAGCATGTCATGACGTTCGGACGAGTTAGGAAGTAAGAGAAAGCTTTTTATCATCCATTGTAGCTGAGTATTTAAAATATCAACATTTGAAGCTGTAATATCTTGGTCTGTTTCATAAATTCGACCAGTGGCATTAAACCACATCATAGATTGTTGAGCGGATTGTAATAGGTGATGTTGTGCCAACAATTGTCGAGCAATAAATAGGGCATCGAAATATTCGCGAGTTTGGTAGCCAACATGAGTAATAACTTGCAAACCGGATCCACCTTGCCATCCTTGATCAAAAGAATAAGAGACTGCATTGATAAATGCTTTTTCTAAAGCGGCTCGATTGGCATTGGAAAGGGATTCACTGCGAAGGAGTTTGGCGCTTTCTAACAATATTTTACCAAGGTCTCGAATATTAGCGGTATCGGTTACCATGGCCAAAGTAGCATCATCTAAAATGCCTGTTTTTAGATAATTTTGACGTTTAGGATGGTCGAGCGGTTTCCCTTGCCAGCTGCCATCTGTATTTTGGGTTAATGCGAATTTTTGATAGCTTGCGAGATTTTTATCGATTTGCTGCTGGGTAATGGTTGCATGTGGGTTAACGGCAAGATATTGATCAAATTGCTGATACAAGTTGGCAGTATCGCCAGATGTATCATCAAATGGGACAGTAAAATCAAATGTTGCATGATGTTCTTTTAACATCTCGTCATACATCATCAACGCTGTCCAGTTTTTACTCGCCATATCAACAACGGTTGGATTTACAAAAGGCTGTTGATAATCAGCGGTTGGCCAACGGTTATCTACGGGGACTGACATCATCATTTGGTCAAAGTAAATCGTTCCACTTGCTTGCGGTGCGATAATACGGAGTCGATCCATATTGGCGTTCGCTTGTCCTTGCATGTTTCTATATGGTACGGCAATTCCTCGCCAACCTTTGAAGTTTAATCGGTAATGGAATTTGACTTGAGTGGAGTCATCCGTTCCAAATTCAAAAAGCAAACTATCATCAATTGGTTTTTCATTGTAAATCCATGCAGTGAATGTTTGAGGGGTAATTGCATCTTCTTTTTCAGGGCTATATCCAATGGCTTGATGAAAAGTCAGCATAGTTGTTGGGTCAAACTGCCAACGCAGAGATTGAGCGCCGTCTTTATAGTGTCGATTGGTTACAGCTAATGACTGAGTAGCTGTAGTTGTAATTGCTTGTGGTACATCTTGTTCAAAGAAGTACATGTAACCACCAGGCTCTAGTTGTGCTCCTTTTCCATCTACATTTGGAGCGTTTTGAATACTTTCGTTATTACATCCAGCCAGCGCTAAAGAAAGACTGATTGTTAAGATTGAAGGGAGAAGGGGATGTTTCATTGTCGTTTAACCTTTTGTTATATTATTTGAGTGCGAAAGGTTAATGAAAGTGTGTTGATTAAAAAATGATCTAGATCGAATTGTTTAGCTCATTCTTACTTTCGGTTTGTTTTGTTTTTAGTGGTTGAAGCAAGATCACAAAAGAAAATGGCGTCTAATCTTTCATTTGTTTTTGTTCTTGTGATCTCAATCTCTTTGTTGTTTCGTTTGTTTTCGTATTATGTGCCGGTCTTAATAACGAAATATGCAAGGAATGAGCATGGCAACAGCACGCTTTCACATGATGGCAAAACCAACGAGCTATCGCTGTAATTTAAAATGTGAATACTGCTTCTATCTTGAAAAAGAGGAAATATTAGGAGATTCACAGTCATCTGAATGTGTTAGTGCGACATCAAAGCAACCAGATGTAATGCCTAATCCTGTGCTAAAGCGTTACGTTCGAGATTACATTGCTTCTCAAGATGCAGATCAAATAGATTTTTCATGGCAAGGTGGGGAGCCAACACTCGCTGGCTTGGATTTCTATCGTCAAGTGGTGAAGTACCAACGTCAGTATGCCAACGGTAAAACCATCACCAACAGTTTTCAAACTAACGCGGTTGCTATCAATAAACAATGGGCGCAATTTTTTGCTGAACATCAATTTCTGATTGGTGTATCTATTGATGGTACCCCCGATATTCATGATAAATACCGCATATCTGTTAACGGTAAACCAACTTTCGAACGAGTGAAACGTGCTATTGAATTGCTGCTTGAATACCAAGTAGAGTTTAATGTTCTTACTGTTATTAATGATCAGAATTGGGATAAAGGTGCGCAAACCTACCAGTTCTTAAAATCACTAGGGGCTCGCCACCTGCAATTTATTCCAATTGTTGAAGTGGAAGGTTCAGCTACGACCTCGACTCGTCATTACGCTCCAGAAAAAAATAATAACGTCACGCATTTTTCGGTTCCTGCTTATGGCTACGGTCAGTTTATGACTGAAGTGTTTGAAGAGTGGTTAAAAGAAGATGTTGGCACCGTATATGTGCGTATGTTCGATAGCATTTTAGCTACTTGGCTTGGTTATCCCGCCTCTGTTTGTGTTCAATCCAAAAACTGTGGTCAAGCCATGGTAATTGAAGCAAATGGTGATGTGTATTCTTGCGATCACTATGTTTATCTAGCGAACCGATTAGGCAATGTTGCTGAACTGTCGTTAACTAAAATGGCAACGAGCAAACAGCAACAACGCTTTGGTAATGCTAAATCGACCAAATTAACGGATCAATGCCAATCTTGCGAAGTACACGGCTTGTGTTATGGCGGGTGTCCTAAGCATCGCATTGTTCATCAAGAAGGGCAAAAACATAAACAAAACTATTTGTGCCCGTCATATCAAAAAATTTTCCGTCATACCGCGCCTGCCATGCATTTAATGAGTCAAGCCATTCGTCAAGGGGGCACGGCCGCCGACGCCTTACCTATGATTGCTCATGCTCGCGGTCAACATGCTTTTGCGTAATACCCATTTAGGCAATAAATAAAAACGATATTAGTACAACTATGAATAACGATTGAGACAAGGAGTTAACAATGAATCTGTCCTCGACTAAGAAGACAGTGGTTGCCAGTTTAGTTGCCGCAGCATGTGTTGCAGCACCGGTTACCACCTATGCGGCAAAACAAGCTGAACAACCAAATGTATTATTGGTGATCATGGATGACCTAGGTACGGGTCAGCTCGATTTTGCTTTAGACAGCTTAGATAAAACAGAATTAGCAAAACGCCCAGTACCGGCTCGTTATCAAGGCGATCTGGATAAAATGATTGATGCGGCACATCGAGCAATGCCTAATGTGGCTAAATTAGCACAAAATGGCGTTAAGATGACCAATGCATTTGTGGCTCATCCTGTGTGTGGTCCATCTCGTGCTGGTATCTTTACAGGCCGTTATCCAACCAGTTTTGGTACTTACAGTAATGACGATGCGTTGCAAGGCGTGCCTCTTGATATCAAATTACTGCCTGCATTGTTCCAAGAAAATGGTTACCGTACCGCCAATATTGGTAAGTGGCACAATGCGAAGATCGCAAGCAAAGATAAAGTAGCAGAAGATGCCCGTACCCGCGATTACCACGATATTCAGATTCCGGTGATCGGTAAAGGATTTGGTCCTGAAGAGCGTGGATTTGATTATTCATACAGTTTCTATGCTTCTGGTGCTGCGTTATGGAATTCCCCTGCGATTTATCAAAATGGCAAGAACATTCCAGCGCCAGGTTATCTAACTCATAATCTCACCAATGAAGCGCTTAAATTTATTGAAGATAGTGGCGATAAACCATTTTTCATTAACTTAGCTTATAGTGTGCCACACATTCCACTAGAGCAAGCATCACCTGCTAAGTACATGGATCGTTTTAATACAGGAAATGTAGAAGCCGATAAATATTTTGCGGCAATTAACGCAGCCGATGAAGGCCTTGGTCAGATCATGGCACTGTTGAAGCAAAAAGGTGAGCTTGATAATACGCTGATTTTCTTCCTATCTGATAATGGTGCTGTTCATGAGTCACCAATGCCAATGAACGGTATGGACAGAGGCTTTAAAGGCCAAATGTATAATGGTGGAGTGCGTGTACCATTTGTCGCTGCTTGGCCAAATCACATTCCTGCTGGTGGTAAGAGTGATACGCTAATCTCGGCTCTTGATATCTTACCAACTGCATTAAAGGCCGCTGGTATTTCGATTCCTCAAGATATGAAGGTCGATGGCCAAGATATTATGCCTGTCCTTGCAGGTAAAGCAGAGCAGTCACCACATAAATATATTTACTGGGCAGGCCCTGGCGCTAAGCATTACAGTGAAGAAAATGACCCATTCTGGTATGGCTATTGGAAATGGATTACATACGAAAGCGATACTATTCCATCTAATCCTAATTTAGAAAAGCTTTCTAAAGGCTCATGGGCAATTCGAGATCAAGATTGGGCTCTGTATTTTTATGATGATGGTTCTAATAAAGTGAAATTATTTAACGATAAATTAGATCCTTCTGAATCTAAAGACTTAGCTCAGAAATACCCAGAAAAAGTAGTTGAAATGAAAAATGCTTTTTATGACTGGATCAAAGATAAGCCAAAACCTGTGGCATGGGGTCAAGACCGCTATCATGTTCTTACTGAGTCGGCAAAACCAGCACCTAAATTAGCCCAAAACTGATAATCCTATTTTTAAGATTGTAAGCCACGTATGAAGTGACCGCAAATAGTGAACATTTCAGCTACGTGGCTTCGTTTATTTTTATTTTCGAATTATCAAATCGATTTTTTATTATATGAATTAACGAGTTGCTTTGATAATACCAATCAGTTCCTTGGTTGGTTTAAACGTCATGATAGGGAAGAAAAATGACAACGAAAACACCTCAGACGCCAACCTCAGCCCCAAAAGCTGAGACTAAATCACATATTGATTCGATTAAGCATATTACTGCAACAGAACGACCCGTAGTTCCATATGAGCACCCGGATGCAAAGATGTATTGGCATCTGTTTAAGCAGCGTTTAGTTCGGTTAAAAGTGAAAAAGCCACGTTACGCAAAGCATGACCACCATATTCAGCAGCTTTTCCAGCAAGAACAAGATCTACGCGTATTATGCGACAGTTTAAGCCAATATGTGACCGAAGCGTTTTGTCATTACAGTGTATGGGACCACTCTCACGCTTATTACCCTGGCCGTCCTAGTCAGCAAAGTGCTCGTACCGATGCTGTAGAAGGGGTAAGTCGTGTGTTACCAACTCTTGCCGCTTGGCTTCATTTTAGCAATCAAACTCAGATGACAACTTTAGATGGTCAATCGATTGATATTGCATCGTTGCTATCTCAAGCTTTTTTAGCGGGCACAAATCCAACCCATCCGGGTTATTGGGGGACGTTACATAACTGTGATCAACGTATTTGTGAATCAGCTGATTTGGCGTTGGCTTTATGGTTATCAAAAGAGTGGGTATGGCAACACTATAGCGCGCCTGAGCAGCAGCAGATAGTACAGTGGTTTAAGCAGGTTAATTCGTTAATTACAGTTGATAATAATTGGCACTTATTTCCATTAACGGTACAGGTGGTTTTAAAAGCTTTAACGGGCGAAGAGCTGGTTGATCATGATAAGTATGAGCGGATCAAAGTTTTTTACGTTGGAGATGGCTGGTTCCGTGATGGCGCAAAAGGCAATTATGATTACTACAATGCTTGGGGGTTCCATTACTCTTTATATTGGCTAGATCAGATAGACCCGAGCTTTGACCCCGACTTTATTCGCCAATCATTAAGTGATTTTGTTTCTGGATACCGCTATTTCTTTACGCCGCAAGGACTGCCTTTTTTTGGTCGCAGTGCGTGTTACCGTTTAGCTGCAGCTGCCCCGTTATTAATGGCGATTGATCAAAATAGTTCTGCTCTTTCTGTGGGCGAGGCGAAACGAGCATTTAGGCTTAACCTAACGTATTTTGTGGGTAATGGCGCGATGCAATACGGTGCACCAACACAAGGTTTGTTCCAAGATGACGGCCGTTTGGTCGATAATTACAGTGGACCTGCAAGCAGCTTTTGGTCTTTACGAGCTCTAAATATTGCTCTATTTATAGGGAATCGTTGTGACTTATGGCACGCGAAAGAAACCCCATTGATGATAGAACAACAAGGATATGATTTTGATATTCCTGCCATTCAAGCCAATATTAAAGGAGTTTTCGAAACGAAAGAGATTGTAGTGACATTCCGACATGAATATACCGAGCAGCAAACTCCTCTTTCTCGCCGCTTAGAATCACAATCATATCTCAATAAAGCTCTTGAATTGGTCTTGGGGCGAGCCGAACGACCAAAAAATAATTTATTACGCAAAGGGATCACCAGTTATAGTTCGAAAATGTCCCATTTCTTTTAAATTTTAAAGATTGTCTGATTAATAGCCGAAGCTCATAACTATCAAGATAGGCGTTTCGGCTTTATTCACAGTGTTTTTATTCCTCTTTTTTGTTTATTCATCGGTATAACCAATAATTTATTGTGAAAGCGCATTAGTCGAAATTATTCGAAAGTACTTTTCTTTTTCTTTTCTTGTTTATTTTTGATTTGAAAGTGTATCTGTGATCAAGATCTTTTTATTTATCTTTGTTTTCGAATAGTATCTTTATCGAAAGTTAACGAAGGATTTGAGGTTTTCTATGTTTTTGGTTTCATCTCGCGAAATGCTGCACAAGGCGCAAATGGGTGGCTATGCTGTTCCTGCGTTCAATATTCATAATTTAGAGACAGTGCAGGTAGTGGTAGAGACTGCTGCCGAGATGCGCTCTCCTGTGATCTTAGCGGGTACGCCTGGCACTTTTACTTATGCTGGGACTGATTATCTGGTTGGAATTTGTAAGGAAGCGGCGAAGCGTTATGAAATGCCTATTGCGCTTCATCTTGACCACCATGAATCTTTTACTGATATTCGCCAAAAAGTGGAAGCTGGCATTAAGTCAGCCATGATTGATGGGTCTCACCACAGTTTTGAAGAAAATATAGCTCTAACTCGTCAAGTTGTTGAATTTTGTCACCGTTGGGACTGTTCAGTTGAAGCTGAATTAGGCCGCCTCGGTGGTCAAGAAGATGATTTGATTGTTGATGCAAAAGATGCTTTGTATACCGATCCTGATGCAGCAGTGGAGTTCATCCGTTCAACTGGGATTGATTCTCTAGCAATTGCAATTGGTACAGCTCACGGCATGTATAAAGAAGAGCCGCGTTTAGACTTTGACCGCTTAGGCATTATCCGCAGTAAAACTGACACTCCGTTGGTACTGCATGGTGCATCTGGTGTGCCTGATGCTGATGTTCGACGTTGTATTGAGTTAGGTATCACCAAAGTTAATGTCGCGACAGAACTTAAAATTGCGTTTTCTGATGCGGTAAAACAATACTTTATTGAAAACCCTAATGCTAATGATCCTCGTCATTACATTATTCCTGGCAAAAATGCGATGAAGCAAGTTGTTATGGATAAGATCCGAGTTTGTGGTAGCGAAGGTCGATTATAAATTTTTGAGTATCTCTCCCCCTAATTGGTTCTAAACCAAAGGTACTCATATTCATTGATGCTCTTTTGAGTCCGTTATTAGCTATGTTTGGCGTTTCCCATAACGGTTAAACATAGCTTTTTTTATTTTCGTATTGGAGAGATTGATGGAACAACTCCCGTCATTATCTAAAAAAATCGCCATCATTGGTGAGTGCATGATTGAGCTCAGTGGCCAACCATTTGTACAACAAGAGCAAAATTTTGGTGGTGATACGTTAAATACGGCGATTTATTTATCTCGTTTATTACCGCGTTTGGCTCCTGCTTATATTACCGCTTTGGGTCTTGATAACTATAGCCATTACATGGTTGATGCATGGCAAAAAGAAGGCATTAATTGCGATTATGTATTGCGAGAAACTCGTAAATTGCCAGGTATGTATGCCATCGAAATTGATCCTAATGGCGAAAGAAGTTTCCACTACTGGCGTAATGATTCTGCTGCTCGTCAAATGTGTGATCATCCTCAGTTTTGTACCGCTATCGACTACATGAAAAGCTGCGATCTTGTTTATTTATCTGGGATTTCTTTAGCTATTTTACCTGATCACGGCAAAATTAAATTATTAGAAGCTTTAGCAGAAATCCGTTCTTGCGGCGTTAAAATTGCTATCGATTCTAATTATCGTCCTCGTTTATGGCGCAGCAGAATGAATGCTAAAGAGTGGATGATGCAGCTTTATAGTTTGGCTGATCTGGCTTTAGTAACCGCAGAAGATGAAGATCTACTGCATGGTTCGGTCAATAGTTTACCTTCAATCATTGCCAAACGTCTACAAGGACAAGGTGTCGAGCAAGTTGTCGTTAAAATGGGTAAAGAGGGCGCTCAATGGTTTGAACTAGGTCAGTCAGGTGTTGTTGCTGGTAACCAAGTTGATAACGTTATTGATACCACGGCTGCCGGTGATTCGTTTAATGCTGCTTATTTAGCTTCGTGGGCCTTGGGCATGTCAATGAGCGAAAGCTGCCATTGGGGTAATCAGCTAGCAGCGCAAGTAATTCAGCATAAAGGTGCTGTTATTCCAACAGCTTACACTCGTTATTTAACAGAATTGATGGACGTTAATTATGATGACTAAAGAATGGCTAATGAAGTTACGTGACTTAAAAGTGATGCCTGTAATTCAGATTGATAATGCAGATGATGCAGTACCATTAGCTAAAGTTCTTATTGATAATGGTCTCCCTGCTGCTGAAATTACGTTTAGAACAGCCGCAGCGGCGGAGTCAATTCGTCGTATTCGTGCCGAGTTTCCTGATATTGTTCTTTGTGCCGGAACGGTGTTAACCAAGGAACAAGCTGATGAAGCTACTGCTGCAGGGGCCGACTTTGTTATTAGTCCTGGGTTTAACCCAACTACAGTAAAATATTGCATTGAAAATAATATTAAGATGATCCCTGGCGTTAATAACCCAAGCCTTGTTGAACAAGCTCTTGAGTTGGGAGTTACAGCCCTAAAATTTTTCCCAGCAGAAGCATCTGGCGGTATTAATATGCTGAAATCATTAACTGGACCATACAGTCAGATTCAGTTAATGCCTACAGGTGGAGTAAATCCAAAGAATTTATTAGATTATTTGGCTATCTCTCAAGTCATTGCTTGTGGTGGAACTTGGATTGCACCAACCGCTGCGATTAATGCCCATGATTGGGATTTGATTGCGCATAATGTGCGTGAAGCTGTAAAACTGACTCAACAATAGGAGAGGATAATGTCTGAGACTAAACGCGTTGCAGTCTTACTTGCTGATGGTTTTGAAGAAGGGGAGGCGGTTGTTTTTATTGATATTATGCGTCGACTTGATATTGAAGTAGATGTCTTATCATGCATGGAAACAACAGCATTAAATACTTATTTTAAAACTAAGATCACTGCTGACTACACACTTATTGAGAAGTTTGATGAGACCTATGACGCAGTAATGATGCCGGGAGGCCCTCAAGGTACCGATAATCTCACTGCAAATACCAGTGTGATTGCATTTTTGAAGCGTCATATTGATGCTAACAAATACATCTGTGCTTTATGTTCATCTGGAGCAAAAGTATTAGCCGCTCATCATTTATTTCAAGGTCGTCCTTATACTACTGGTGATAAACTTGCAGATAAGTTTGATGATGGTGATTTTCGTATCCAGAAAGTAGTTGTGGCAGATAACTTTATTACAGGTCGTGGTTTAGGCGTCAGTTTTGAGTTTGCTTTTACTGTAGCTAAGTATTTACTCTCTGATAATCAGGAGAAAGTAGATTGGCAGGCTAATCATATTTATTTTGAACATTGGCCTTTGTAATATTTCGCCATTACACATAGCCGATAGTTATTTCTATCGGCTTTTTTATATTTAAATATTTGTAATTGAACAAGCCATATATTTTTATTTTGTATATTGTTACTGGTCTAATGACTTATTGTTTAATCGTTTCTTTATAATCCCGATTCATTTAGCTTTTAATATATATGAATAAATTAATTTCATATAAAAGTTAACTCTAATAAATCAATAAATAATTAAATATAAACACAATGAATAAGAAGCTATTATTACTTCCGTCTGTTATTTCATTTATCGTAAGTGGTACTGCAACTGCTGGTGGATTTCAAGTTAATGAACATTCTGCAACCGGTTTAGGCCGTGCATTTGCAGGTGAAGCTGTTATTGCTGATAACGCCTCAGTGCTTGCTCGAAACCCTGCTGCTATGGCGATGTTTAAGCGTCCTGCGATGTCTGTTGGTATGACGATTATCGATACTGATGTCACGGTTAAAAATGCTCAGTATCAAGCGCCAGGTGCTAATATCAATGCTAACTTTGATAAAGAGTCTATTTTTCACTTTGATGGTTTTGCAGGCTTTCCTGGGGTTGATCAAGATTGTAAAGGTCAGTTATGTAAACGAATGGCTGCGACTGCAATCAATGGTTTTTTAGAAAAGCATGGATTAGAAACTAAAATAGCTTGGCAAGATATTCCAGATCATATTTCTGTTCCAAAACTGCCTGCTATTCCTGAATTTGATATTTATGTACCTAAATACGATTCGGTCGATATATTACCTAATACAACTTTTACGCCAATTGCTGATGTATCTGAAATCGGACCAACAGAAATTGTACCGAACTTTTATTATATTCGACCAATTAATGATAAATGGGCTGTAGGTATTGCTGCATTTTCAAACTTTGGAACAGGTACTGAGTTTAAGAGCAATTATCCGGCTTCTATCTTTGGTGGTAAAACTCAAGTTAAGAGCATGAATTTAGGTTTAAGCGCTTCTTATCGTATTAATCAATATTTAAGTTTAGGTGCGGGTTTAGACATCATTTATGGGGTAGGTGAACTCTATCGTGATGCCGGTTTCGATGCTTCATTATCCGCATCATATAATGATAAACACTATAATTTAGGCAAGCATCACTTTGGCGCAAATGTGATTGATATTGATGCTTCGGGTGTTGCATTTGGTTGGAACGTTGGTGCGGTATACGAGTTAAACGCTAACCATCGTTTTGGTGTTAGCTACCGACATAGTCCAGATCTTAAAGCTAAGGGCGATGTAATGATTGCAGGTAAAGATCATGATGAGATTACTGTTCCATTGCCTGATATTGCTGAGTTCTCTGGTTATCATCTTTTAACTGATAAATTTGCTATGCACTACAGTGTTCAGTGGATTGGGTGGCGTGATTTTGACCAAGTATCATCAAAAGATTTAGCGATCAAAGAATATGAATGGAAGAATTCATGGCATTACGCTTTAGGTGGTACTTACTATCTAAATGATACATGGACACTACGTGCTGGTTATATGTTTGATAAGAGTCCTGTCGATGAGCTTAAATCCATTTCGATTCCTGATTCAGATCGTCAATGGTATTCTGCAGGTGTGACCTATCATTATACGCCAAATGCGAGCTT
The DNA here is from genome assembly GCF_003026815.1 of Photobacterium damselae. Classification (GTDB taxonomy): domain Bacteria; phylum Pseudomonadota; class Gammaproteobacteria; order Enterobacterales; family Vibrionaceae; genus Photobacterium; species Photobacterium damselae. Next base: position 68,867 of record NZ_PYOG01000013.1, read on the forward strand.
TGATTTTGGTGCCGCTTATGTTCGTGGTGAGGATGTAAATGTAACGGAATACTTATCGCCTGAAATGCCTGAACTGGGTGCAATCAGCGCTGTTACTCGCGCAAATGCGTTCTTAATGGGTGTACAGTTTAGTTATCTCTTTTAACTAAATAGAAAAGAATATAAAAAAACCGAACAATGAAGTTCGGTTTTTTTAATCTCTTTACAGAGTAATATCAGTCTAACTAATTACTTATTCATCTCTCCGTTATAGTACTTATAACAGGAGAATGGAACAACTAACGACTCAGATTGGTATTAGTCTGCAATTTCTGCGTTGTGGTAAACGTTCTGAACGTCATCACAATCGTTTAGCATATCAAGGAATTTCTCGAAAGATGCTACATCGTCACCAGCAAGCTCAACCATTGTTTGAGGAACAAATGAGATTTCCTCAACATCTAGAGTCACTTCAGGCATAGTTGCTGCTAAAGCATTTTTAACTTTGAAGAATTCTGTGTGTGGTGCGTAAACAGTGATCACGCCATCTTCACAAGTGATGTCAGTCACGTCAGCGTCTTCCATCATAAGGTTCTCAAGAACCACTTCTTCATCTTCGCCTTTGAATTCAAACACAGCTTGGTGTTCAAACATGTGGCCACAAGTACCTGGGCTACCAATTTTCGCGTTGTTCTTCACGAAGCACTGACGAACATCCATAAAAGTACGGTTGTTGTTATCAGTTAGACAGTCAACGATAACCATGCAGTTACCAGGACCAAAGCCTTCATAGCGAGCTGTTGCGTAATCTTCACCAGCACCACCTTTCGCTTTGTCGATCGCTTTTTCGATTACGTGACTAGGTACTTGGTCTTTTTTCGCTTTTTCGATTAGGCGACGAAGTGCTAGGTTACTTTCTGGATCAGGACTACCGTTTTTTGCACAAACGTAGATCTCTTTACCATATTTAGAGTAAACCTTGATTTTAGCGCCCTGTGTTTTAGCCATGGACAGCTTACGTACTTCGAATTTTCTTCCCATGAGGAATAACTCTCTTTGTTCGGGTTTGGGTATATTAACCACCCAATTTTATCAGCTAGAGTCCCTATAAGGCTAGTATTTACCTATATAAACCAACAAAAAAGACATTTGTCAGGCAAATTTAAATAGTTTCTTAAATAGTGTGCATAAGATGATCGCGCAAAATTTTATCTTTGTAGCTCTATGTTCTGGGAATGTAGCAATCGGGTAATATTTTTGTATTTTCATCAGGTGAAAATATTGATTAATTATTTTAATTCTCTTTTTTCTCAATATGCGAGAATTAAGCGATAAATTTTTTATTTAATTCTTATATTGTAAGAATTTGACTTGTCTCTATGACTTAGGGTGGTTATAACTTCATTATCACTTAAATACCGAGAAATGATTGTGACTTATTCCCTAAGCGCCAATGAGAAGTTGCTGCAAGTTTTAATTCATATTGCAGCATCCAATAAACCGTTACATGCTCAGCAGTTAAGTAATGAAACGGGAATGCCAATCAGCAGTTTATATCGTTATTTAGCACTGTTACGTGGCTGGAACTTAGTAGAAGAGAATCATAGTCAAAATACTTACAGTGCAGGCCCTGCAGCTCTTCAACTACAGCGCAATTTTCATACCCATTCGCCATTACCTGATGGTGTTCGACCTGTTCTTAAGCGTTTACAGCAGCAAACTGGTGAAATGTCAGCTTATATGGTGCCTGTTGGTTTTAATGCATTGTGTGTCGATAGTATTGATAGCCCGTATGCCCTACGTTGTAGCTATGAAAAAGGCCAAAGCCAGCCATTGATTCGTGGTGCATCAGCAAAAGTGATCTTGGCTCATTTGTCTTTATCTCGTCAGCTGATGATCTTAGCGCATTACGGCATTACTGATCAGTTTGAAATTGATCGGTGGATGACAGAGTTAGAACTTATCAAGCAAGATGGTTTTGCCCTTAGTACCTCCGAAATTGACCCTGGTGTTTCAGGTGTAAGTGCTCCTGTATTTATCGGAAATAAAGTCGCTGGTGCTGTGAGTGTGATGGCTCCTGCTGAGCGAATTAATAGTCGTAAAAACAAAATAGTCATGTGTGTACTACAAGCTGCTCGCGCTTTACCACCTCAGCACTAAGCTGCGTGGTATTTGTTATAACATATTGAGTTTAAGGAAGTATCGATGTTTGTTGATCATTTAAAGCGTCTATTTATGTCTGAACAGATAGAACATAAAACGGCATCATCACGCATGTTCATTACTCCTTATGCTCAACAGCGAGAGCGTGGCATTGTACTTTTGGGGGTAGTATCGGACTTAAGCCTTGGTTTTCATCGCAGCCGAGATGAAGCCAAAGATGGTCCTGAAAGTATTCGCCAAGTATTACCAAAAATTCATACTCACGGACATTTACCTGTTTATGATGCAGGTAATATTGAACTCGAACAAAGTCATTTTACTGCCGTTGCTCAACAGCAATATTTGACTTTATGTGAATTATTACAACAAGGACAATTGCCTGTCGTTCTTGGTGGTGGACATGAAATTTCGGTTGCTAGTTATCAGGCTGTGTCCGATGTTATGGCTCAGTTGCATCATATAGATAAGACGACAACAGAGACTGATATTGCTCAGTGTGTTCGTGTCGGGGTCATTAACTTTGATGCCCACTTTGAACTTAGACCTGCATTGTCGATGAAACCGGGTTCTGCTTTTCATATGGCTGCAAATTACAGCCGAGAAAAAGGTCGTGAATTTAATTATTTAGGTCTTGGTATTTGTGAGCATGCTAACTCTCAGGCCATGTTTAAATTAGCCGATGAATTGGGATGTCGCTGGTTATTAGATAATCAGATGACAACACGCAATAAGAAGAAAGTTCAAGCAGTTTTAGATGGATTTATTGACAGTGTTGATCATATTCATTTGAGCGTGGATATGGATGTGTTTTCTTCTACTGTTGCCCCTGCTGCCAATATGACGAATATGGGGGGAGTCAGTCTCTCTGTTGTAGAGTGGGCTCTCAAGTACATTATGGAAAGTGGCAAAGTGAAGTTAGTTGACTTAGCTGAGTTAAACCCTGAATTTGATTATGAGCATCGTACCGCTAAGTTAGCAGGTAAGCTTGTTCATGCGATTGCTCGAAATTTATAGTGTAAATAGATACAAACTTATTGATTTTATCTGGTTAACCGACCCATTTAACTGGTTAAATCAGTAAGTTGTATGCTCTGGTCTTATTTTATTTCCCTTATGCTAGTCATAATCAGGGAGCAAGTTGCATTGTACTTGCTCCCTTCTTTTTGTTTTCCTAAACCTTATTTATAGCTTCATCTATTCTCTCTATAACTGACTGTGTTATCTGGCTTGGATATAGTCGAATTACTTCATCAAACTTGGAGACTTAATGGCTTTTTTAGCTAACTCTTTAGCAAATGCTGTAATGTCTTGCTCGATAAGTGACATATTCTGATAAATATCACTTGGCTCTACCGTCATTATTTGGCGGTTGTGCATAATGATTTTACCATTGACGATTGTGGTATCTACGTTGCTGGGGTTGGCTTGGTAAACTAGAGTTGCGTACGGATTATAATTAGGATGCATGTTTGCAGATTGTGTTTCGACAATAATAATATCGGCTTTTTTCCCTACTTCTAGCGAACCTATTTGCTTGTCCATATGAAGTGCTCTTGCTCCTCCAATTGTTGCCATTTCAATGACTTGCTCTGGAATCATAATCGTTCGATCTTGATATTTTAATCGTTGCATATTCGCTGCATAACTTAATGTACGCCATAAATCGACTTGATTTGAACTCATTGGTCCATCAGTGCCTAGCCCTATTGCAATATCTTGCTGATACATAGGCCAAGCAGGTGCAATACCGGTTGCACCTTTTGCATTTGCCATTGGGTTATAAGCAACGCCAGCACCCGATTGTTTAATTAGATTAATATCATTTGGCTCTAAATGAATAGCATGAGCTAATACCATTCGATTATTCAGAACTCCTATTTTTTCTAGCCAAGCAATTGGACTCAATTTTTCTGTGTTATCACTGATACGTTCAGCTTCGTTATTAAACTCACTGGTATGGATCAAAATAGGCACATTAAGTTTTTCAGATAAGATATTAATTTCTTTTAGTTTTTGTTCTGAAACTGTATATACCGCGTGAGGTGCAAAAGCTGGGGTAATCAACGGGTCGTTTTTATATTGTTCAATAAAGTTTTTGGCATATTCAATTCCACCATAAGGTTTTGGGGCATCGACAACGGGGAACTTAATGACTGTTTCACCTAATACCGCTCGCAGGCCTATTTCCTTTGTTGCTTTAGCCATTTCATCCATATGATAGTACATATCTGCATATGTAGTGACGCCACTTTGTGCTAAGTCAAGCGTCCCAAGGCGGGTTGCTTGATAAATAACATTTCGACTGAGCTTTTCTTTTTCCAGAGGGAAAAAATATGCAAATAGTCGATTTTCAATGCCTTCTTCGCCTAATCCTCGAAAGGCAATCATAGGTAAGTGATTGTGAGTATTTATCATTCCTGGCATGACAATCCCATCTTTAGCATCAATCGTATGCTCTGATTGATACTTAGACAGAAGTGATTCCTCTCCAATTGCAATAATTTTATCGTGATCAATGACGATGATGCCATCTTCAATAACTTTTTTATTTTTATCCATGGTTAAGATCTGACCGTTTTTAATGATCAGACTGGCATGATATGGCTGTTGGGCCTGGCTCGCGAGAGATGAACTACTAAAAAAGAGTATAGAGATAAGAGATACTGCCGTTAATTTCATTGGTAAATTAATTTATGGATAGGAAAAGAGGACGAAAGAATAGAGAGGTTATTTATTAGTGTAAACGTTTGCTTTTGATGTAATGAATATTTTGTGCATTGCGTCAACATTATATTTAAGTCAATTAACTCATTTAAGATCATGTTTCTGCATAGAGGTAGTGTGCTAGCAGTCCAGAGAGCTTTGTTACTTTAAGTTACTTTCTAAATTTAACTAATAATACAGCTATTTCAACACCTTGATGTCATTTTGGTATCATAGATAGCATGGTAGGCATAGATTGTTTGACAAAAACATACAAAACCAAGCTCTATGGGTTTGTTGTTATTTATTCTTATTATGTATAATGCTACTTGGGAATATTAAGTCGAAATTATTTGGTTATGAATTTATACGAACAGGCACAATTGGCGAACCGTCATAAAAAATCGGGAAAGAACAAGGCGGTTGTAAAGTACATGGTGAGAGCACTGATTCATGCCGCTCAGTTTAAAAGAATGAGTGCGTATTTTCATCAAGGTAACCGCTTGAAACTGTTTGAAAAGCAACCTAATTTCGTGACTAAGTGTATTACTCCTTATCTCAGAGACGGTTTTACTAAAGACCAGCGTGTTGATATTTTAATTAATCATTATCAATGGTTTGAACAAGTATTTACAGCTCAAGCCCAATGCGCAATCTATCAAGATAATGTGGTTCTTTGTGAATTGTCGATTGATGAAGAACGTTATTTTGTAACACTAAGTTTTGAGCGTAATTCACGAAAAGAAGGTGAATTGACCCTATCTCTTTGTGATGAACAGCATAATAAATACTACGTTATTGCATTTACCTATATTGCTGGTGACTTTTATATTGGCTGTATGCAAGGTGGGGCGAATGATAATGGGTTTAGTCGTAAGTTTACAAAAGCATTTTACGGTTTGCGTCCAAAGTCTTTTATGGTTGAAACCATGCAGTTACTGGCTCAGTTATTACATATCCCACACCTTTATGCGGTGAAGAATTCAGGCCATATCTATAATGCCAAGCGTTATGGCAAAAAAGCTCAAACGATCAATTTAAATTATGATCAGTTATGGGAAGAGCATGATGGAGAGGTTTATGATGAATGGTTTTATCAATTGCCATTAGAGTCTAAACGTCGTGCAATGGAAGATATTAAGCGTCCTAAGCGAAAAATGTATCGTGAACGATATGAATGGCTTGATGGTTACAAAGATCAGTTGGCGCAATCATTAGAGCCATTGTTGAACTCTTCAACGGTAAAATAGCTGTAACCAACTTTTGGAATAAAAATAGCGGGAGCATCATACTCCCGCTATTTTTTTCACTGTTATTTATGCTGTCTCTACTTTGACACGGAAAAACATGGCATAAAATAGAGGAATAACCAGTAGGGTTAATAAAGTAGCAAAGAGTAAACCAAACATAATGGTTACTGCCATGCTCTTAAAGAACGGGTCAATAAGAAGTGGCGCTACCCCTAATATGGTGGTAAATGCACCCAACAATACTGGTCTTGCACGACTAATTGCCGCATCAATAATTGCCTGATAAGGCGCTTTGCCTTCTAAAATTTCAGCGTCGGCCTGATCAACCAATACAATGGCATTTTTAACCATCATACCGATTAAGCTTAAGAATCCCAAAATCGCCATAAATTCAAATGGAGTCTGGAAGATAATTAGGCCTATTGTTACACCAATTAATGCCAGCGGAGCTGTTAGCCAAATCACCAGAGGTTGGCGAATGGCATTAAACATAAAGATTACCGACAAAATCATTGCTGCAAATCCGTAAGGCGCTGAAATAGCAAGACCTTCGTTAGCATCTTTTGAAGCTTTATATTCACCATACCAAGTTAATTGATAGCCTGGTGGTAGCTCAATTGCTTCAATTTTATCTTTAACATTATTAAATGCATCTGCGGTTAGTACTCCTGGCGCAGGATCGGCCTGAACTAGCAGAGTTGGCATACGGTCAATACGACGTAATATCGCATCTTCCCAAACCACATCTACAGATTCAACCAACTGACTAACAGGAATAAATCCACCAACGGTATGACTGTATACTTCTGTATTTTCAATCGCTCGTTGATGATCGCGCTCACTTTGTGGTGCTCGTACAACAATTGGGATCAGATCATCACCTTCACGATATACACCCACATTTCGTCCAGATAAGGTTTGAGCAATCGCTTGGTTTATTTCTTGCGTAGTTAAACCAAAGCGCTGAGCCTCTTCTGCTGAATAGACAGGACGAAGGACTGGTACTTGTTGTCGCCAGTCGTCTTGTACCGCAATCAGTTGAGGATCGTTTAGCATGATTGCTTTTGCTTGCTCTGCTAATTGTCGTAGTACTTTACTGTCAGGGCCCTTAAAGCCGGCTTCAATCTTTTTGCCACCCCCACGGCCTAACATAAACTTCCATACTTTAATTGAAGCATCTGGATATTTTGCATCAAGCTCGCTTTGTAATTTACCAAGCAGCGGAGCGATTTTGGTGTAGTCATCAATATCGATCAATAACTGACCATAGCTTGGGTTACGAGCCTCTGGTGCATAAGTCAGCATAAAGCGTAAACCGCCACCACCGATGAAGCTGGTGATATTCGTAATGCCTTCTTTGACTTTTACATCTTGTTCAATTTGTGCAACCAGTTTTTCGGTTCGCTTAATATCAGAACCTTGAGGAAGATAAACATCAACCACAAACTGTGGGCGCTGGGACTCTGGCATAAAACCAGGTGGTACAAAGCGCACAGCATAAACAGCAACGCCAAGCATCACTAGTAACAGTGTAGTACTCATAGCTCGATGCGCTAGCACCCAAGTTAATACTGTCTTATAGCCCGTTACCATTTTACTTGGCTTACTACCTGGTACCTTTGGCTTAACTTTTAAGAAGTCATAGCAGAGCATTGGGGTGACAGTGACTGCAAATACCCAACTTAAGAACATAGAGTATAAGATCACCCAAAATAGTGAGCCCGCATATTCGCCCATATCAGATGGTGATAAGCCGATAGCACTAAAAGCACAGATACCAACGACAGTACCACCAAGCAGTGGCCATTTGGTCGAGTTCACTATATCTGAAACAATGGTTGCACGATCTTCTTCGGGGTTATTTTGCAAACGAACTAAGACACCATCTGTAACTACAATGGCGTTATCAACCAGCATACCCAATGCAATGATCAGAGCACCAAGAGAGATACGCTGCATCGCAATATCTTCAATGAGCATGATGCACAGGGTTCCAGCAACGGTTAGCAGTAGGACAAAACCGATAATGATCCCTGAGCGTAGGCCCATGAAAACTAGGAGTACAATAAATACAATAACAACGGCTGCAATTAAGTTATCGATAAAATTGGTAACAGAATCACGAACTGAATCAGACTGCATGGAGATGACATGCAATTCCATCCCCAAAGGACGCTGACCCTCTAATTCGGCGATACGAGCTTTAACCGCATCACCCATATCGACCACATTACCACCTGTTACATTGGAGATACCAAAGCCAATCGCCCGCTCTCCGTTGTATCGCATCAACATAGACGAAGGCTCTTTATACCCTCGTTTTACGGTTGCAATATCACCCAGTCTTAATACGGTGTTGTTTTCACCTACGCCTACTTGTAAGTTCTTCAGATCGTTAAATGAACGAATACTAGAACTTGGAATAACTGGAATACGCATTGAGTCGGTTTCGATACTGCCAGCAACCGTTACCAAGTTTTGTTTTTGAAGAACTTGGAAGACTTTCTCCGCCGATAACCCAAATTGTGCTAAACGCTCGCTAGAGATCTCAACAAAAATGGTCTCTTGTTGTTCTGCAAGTGTGGCTGTTTTAGCAACACCTGGGACAAGAACTAATTCTCTGCGTAGGCTATCGACATAGTCTTGTAGCTGTTTATCGGTAAACCCATCCCCGGTTACCGCAAAAAATAATGCATAAACATCTGAGAAATCATCGTTAACAATAGATGGTCCAGCCCCTGGCGGTAACTGGCGCTGAGCATCATTAACTTTACGGCGCAATTTATCCCAGACTTGTTGTAAATCGGCAGAGCTTTTTGCAAACTCTAGCTTGATTTCAACGGTAACTTCCGACATCCCCTGTTTGGAAACCGATTTAACCTCTTTTAATTCTTGTAGAGATTGTACGGCCCCTTCAATAACATCTGTTACTTCGTCAGAAACTTCTTGTGCAGTCGCTCCTGAATAAGGGGTATTAATGACCGCTTGGCGAATAACAAATTCGGGATCTTCAAAGCGTCCTAGTTTGAGGTAGCTGATATAACCACCAATGAGGGTTAGAGCAATCAAAACCCATACACTAGTACGCTTTGCTATGGTGTAACGAGCAATATCCATCGATTATGCTCCGCTATTATCATCAGTATAAGGGCGAACTTGCATACCATCTTTTAAACTAGCAACACCGGCAATGATGATACGTTCCCCTGGGACAAGGCACTCAGTAATTTCAATACGGCTACTGCTAAGTGCACCAACCTTTACGTAACGTTTTTCAACATGGTTTTTATCATTAACGACCCATACGAACTGCTTTCCTTGATTATCAGGAACAACGGCTGTTAATGGTACGGTAATGGTTGTTTCAAGAGGCAGTTTAATCTCAGGATCGGCAGGACTTACCTTTACTGCCATACCAGGTAGTACCCGAAAGCCTTTTAGATCTTCAAAACCTAATACAACGGCATAAGTTTGAGTCACAGGGTCTGCCTGCGTAGCAAAAGTGCGCAGTTTTAAAGCAAAGTCTTTACCCGGAATGCTTGATAGTTCCGCTTTTGCCTTGGTCTCTTTTAGGCCATAAAGCATAACGGTGTCAGGAATATTGATGACAACTTCAAGGTTCTGTACATCATGTATTGCAATAATTGGCATGTTTGCCTGTACTTGAACATGATTGTCGACCATTTTTCGACCAACAATGCCATCAAATGGCGCCTTGAGCTGGGTATATTCAAGTTGACGTTTGGCTTCTTCTAAGCGGTTTTGTGCTAGGTTAAAGCGAGTCGTTAATGTGTCCAGATTGCTTTTAGCAATCGCTTGGCTCTTCTCAAAGATAGCTTTACCACGCTGATATTCAGCACGAGCATTTTTAAGTTCTAGCTGTGCCGATTCAAACGCAGTTTGTGCGTCACGATCATCGAGCTTTGCTAATAATTGTCCTTGTTTAACTTGATCACCTTCTTTAACGAAAATATAAGTTAAACGTCCACCAATACGAAAAGCTAGATCTGCGCGTTGAGCTGAGCGAACGACACCATTAAAGCTCAGTTCATCATCAGCATGAGCTTTGACTACTTCTGATAACGCAGGTTTTACTGCAGGAGGCAGTACTGCTGTGCTTTCTTCACTGCCACAGCCTGTAATAACTAAAGAAGACAGTGCTAAGCTAACAGCAAGAGTACTTACTTTTAGGTTTGTTAGTGCTGAAATATGAGTTGTTGTTTTCACCTATTTTCTCCGTAACAGATAGGGTCAGGTGCGACCCGCCATTTATGATTGTATTTGTCAGCTTACTGCGTCTCGATTTTAATCGAACGCTGTAAAGTAGACTTTTGAGTTTATTTTATAGTGAATATGGGAAAAGTAAACTAGTTGGTGTACTTGTTAATGCGAAATTGATAGACTTATCGCAATAGAAGGAGAGCAAATGAAAACAAAAATGACACGCTCCGAACAGAAACATCTTGCGATTATTGATGCAGCAAAAGAAGAATTCATTCAGCATGGCTTCTTAGCGGCAAATATGGATAGAATTAGTGCAGCAGCAGAAGTTTCAAAGCGGACATTGTATCGACACTTTGAAAGTAAAGAGGTGTTGTTTGAATCTGTTTTGACCATTATTCAAGATGAAGTGAATCAAGCGATTCAATATCCTTATATTGAGGGAAAAACATTAAAAGAGCAATTAACTGAAATCACCTATAAAGAAGTTGATATTCTCTATAATACTTATGGTATTCCTCTATCTAAAACTATTGTTATGGAGTTTATGCGCCAACCTGAAATGGCTCATAACCTTGTTAAAACGATTTATAGTAATAAGGCGATTACGCAGTGGTTTCATGACGCAATGATGGCTGGAAAATTAAAAGAGACTAACCTAAATTTAATCACTAATATTTATGTTAGTTTGTTTCAAGGGTTGTTATTTTGGCCTCAAGTGATGACATTAGCCCCAAATGCGGAAGGGAAAGAGCTAACTGATAAGGTTGAGACTGTTGTATCAATCTTCTTAGCATCATATTCATTAGAGTCGTAATTTTATGCATGGTATCTTTGTCAGAGTTCTGTAAAAAGATGCCATTTTATTTTTAATTTTCTCATACTTCACGATCTCTTCACATTTATCCTGCCAATATCAACACATCGAAAAAAAAATCTTAATTAACGAATTTGTTCATCTTCAATTAATTTCGTTAGCGTTACTATAACTACAACTTAGAGAGAAGCACTCAACCAGCTTCATGTAATTATAATAAATTATTGCTAGGACATTGGACTATGAAAAAAATTATTTTAGCATCTGCTCTTCTTCTTGCTTCAGGCGCAACTTTTGCTGCAAATCAAGCAGTTCCTGCTCAAGGCGGTTTTGCAGGCCCTGTAGCTGCAAATATTATTAAAACAGTAGATGGTGCACTACAAGCTAATGATGATGCACAAGTCGAACTGACAGGTCATATTGTTAATTCTTTAGGTGATGAAGATTACACTTTTAAAGATAATACTGGTCAAATTGTGATTGAAATCGACCATCACAAATGGAATGGTATCAATGTGACACCAGAAACGAATATTGTAATTACTGGTGAAGTTGATAAAGATTGGTCAACTCGAATTATTGATGTAAATACAGTACGTTTAGCGACGAAATAAAATTATGGATATACAGCATACGCAATATTTATATGAGAGATTGTATCAACATTTCGAAATGACATCGGATGACGAAGTCCGTAGAAAACTTGATGCAGCACTATTTAATAAAAATCGTCAGCGGATAGACAGTAGTATGCTGGCTCGCTTAGCCGATAGCGAACATTTGTTTGAACGAAAATATTATCAACAGTTGGCTTATAACGCGTCGGTACTTGCTCAGCGTTATCAAATTTAACGCATTTAATGAGTAAAAAAGAAAACCCAGAGTATGTAGATATTCTGGGTTTTTATTTATCCGTTTATTTATATTATATTTTATAAATCAAGGGATAATTATTCAGCGTTAAGAATAAATTTCTCAATAACTTGGGCCACGCCACTATTATCGTTAGTATCTGTAATATAGTTAGCAATCGCTTTGGTATCTTCTGACGCATTTTCCATTGCAACGCCTAATCCTGCATATTTGATCATGTGATGATCATTACCTGCATCACCCATGCAAATTACTTCACTTGCATCAATACCAAGATAATCAGCTAATGCTTTAACGCCTGTACCTTTATTACTATTTGGGTTCATGAACTCAAGGAAGAATGGTGCACTCTTTACTATGGTGTAGTCTTTAAAAAATGCTTCGGGAAGTTGCTCATGAGCGGCGCTCAATTTTTCCGGTACATCAATGATCATTACTTTCATGATCTCTTCATCATCTTCTAATGTTTCAAAGTCTTTTAATGTGATGGAGAGTTCATTGATCTTTGCTTCATGATCAGTGTAATAGTTGTGCTCTGGTGTGATAAGGCCTTCAGTTCGAGAAAAAGCATGAACATGTACACCCAGTTCTTTGGCTTTACGGGCAATACGTTTAGCATCAGCTCCCGTTAAAATATTACTGCGTACAACCGCTTGGCTTGCAATGCGTTGTACCAGAGATGCGTTGTAACTCAGTACGAAATCGTCATCACTGGTCATATTTAATTCTTGAAGGGCGGTTTGCATTCCCTCTAATGGACGACCAGATGCCAAAACCACATGAACACCTTTAGCACGAGCTGCGCTAATGGCTTGTTTATTACGTTCAGTAATTTTATGTTCAGAGTTAAGTAGGGTGCCATCCATATCTAAGGCAACAAGTTTATACATCGTTTCATCCCATTAATAAAAATTAGTAAAGATTTTATACCTAAAGTAGCCTCTGATGCGAGTATCTCAGGAGAATCATAGAGTTGAATTAGCCCTGTGTAAGAGAGGGTAAAGTGAAATTTTGATGTAAGTAAAAATGGGGGATCTAAGAGAGTTCTATAGTGTTTATGTTTATTGCTCTAACTAAATTATGTTTTTTTAAGTTCTATGTATCCCGAAATATTTAGGTTTAAATTTTGATTTAGGCTCTATAATTGTTTAGTATACAAAGGATTTTGTATGGATATAAATCAGTAGAAACTCAGAATTGATGACGAGTTTTTATTTAGTTAGATATAAATAGGGACGATACAATGCGTAAAACATTAGCTGTTTTATTACTCTCAAGCCTCGGCTTTTCTCTTCAAGCTCAAGCCAACGAATGCGGCAAAGTAACGATTGCTGATATGAATTGGAACTCAGCCTCATTTCTCGCCAACTTAGATCAATTTGTCCTCAATAATGCATTTGGTTGTAGTGCTGAATTGGTGCCAGGCGATACGATGCCTACAGGTACATCTATGATTGAAAAAGGGGAGCCCGATATAGCGCCAGAATTTTGGAGTAATTCGATGAAAGCTGCGTTAGATCGTGGTGTCGAAGATAAGCGCTTACGTTTAATTGGTGGGCCTTTTGCCGATGGTGGTGTTGAAGGGTTTTGGGTTCCAGCCTATATGGTAGAAAAAGATCCTTCTTTAGCAACTATTGCGGGCATTAAGAAACACGCTAAACTATTTGCTCATCCAGAAGATCAAAGTAAATCAGCATTTTATACTTGTCCATCAGGTTGGAATTGTCAGATTTCTGCGGGTAATATTTTTCGAGCTCTTAAGTTAAAGCAGGCTGGATTTGAATTAGTTGATCCCGGTTCAGGTGCGGGACTTGCAGGTTCTATTGCCAAAGCTTACGAGCGCCAACAACCTTGGTTTGGTTACTATTGGGCACCAACAGCGGTTTTAGGTAAATATAAAATGGTTAAAGTCGATTTCGATTCTGGTACCGATCCTGAATATTTTAAATCGTGTTTAACTCAAGATACGTGTTTAGATCCAAAGCCATCTATGTACCCAACCTCACAAGTTGATACGGTTATTACGGAGTCTTTTGCTAATAAAGCTGGTGATGCTCTCAAGTATTTACAACAGCGAGCACTTACTAATGAGCAAATGAATGAGTTACTTGCTTGGATGGAAGAAAACCAAGCAGATGGTGAAATTGCAATGGAGCATTTCCTCACAGATTATGAATCAACGTGGACGACCTGGTTTACTCCGGCTCAAGCAACAAAGCTTAAACAAGCCCTAAAAAATTTATAATACTTTAAATATACATACCCAGTGTTTTTACTGAATCTCATTTTTTGAGAACGCTGGGTATATTTCTACCTACTGCACAAAATAATGATATGAAGTGAGCTATTTTTGTGCATTCCCCCCTCACTGATTGAACAGTAAATAACTATGGATAGTTTATATGTCTGATTCTTGGCTAACTGAGATTCCACAATTGGATCGTGCTCAGTTACTGGAAATTCGTAAAACGTTAGATGGTGCTTATCGATCTTTCTCTCGGGAATATGGCGATACCATTGAAGGTTTTTTTGATCCTTTACTTTCTTTTTTGGTTTGGTTTGAAAACTTACTACTTGATAGTCCTTGGTGGTTAGTGATTGCAGTCCTAGCCTCCCTTGCTTATGTGGCCAGTCGCTCTTGGAAATTAACCTTGGGTGTGATTGTCTCATTTGTGCTTATTGGTGTATTTGGGATGTGGGATAACACCATGAGAACAATGAGTATTATTTTAGTGTCGACACTGGTTGCTATTGGAGTGGGTATTCCTATTGGTATTGCGATGGCTCGCTCTGATCGGGTGCAAAATGGTGTGACACCAATGCTTGATGTGATGCAAACCATGCCCGCTTTTGTCTATTTAATTCCGGTAGTGATGTTGTTAGGTATTGGTAAGATCCCAGGTGTTATTGCTGTTGTTATTTATGCTATTCCACCTGTTATTCGTCTAACCAATTTAGGTATTCGTTTGGTTGATAAAGAAGTTCTGGAAGCGGCTACCGCGTATGGAGCGAGTCCTATGCAGCGGCTATTTGGTGTCCAACTTCCTCTTGCAATGCCTAATATTATGGCGGGAATAAACCAAACTATCATGATGGCCCTTGCTATGGTGGTTATCGCCTCAATGATTGGAGTTAAAGGCTTAGGGCAGCCTGTTCTTAAGTCCATTACAAACCAGTACTTTACGTTAGGATTGCTTAATGGTTTGGCGATTGTGGCATTGGCAATTATTTTCGATCGCATTTCACAAAGTTATGCTAAACGTACTCAACAACATCTGGGAGGATCTCATTAATGTCTTATTCAGCCGCCCAGCCAACCCAGGCACCTTTAATTCGAGTGAAAAAGCTCTATAAAGTTTTTGGCCCTAAAGCTAAGCAAGTACTTACTCAAGTTAAAGCCGGGGAAAGTAAAGACGATATTCTTGCTCAAACGGGTCATACCGTTGGATTAAGTGATATTAACTTAGATATTTATTCTGGTGAAATCTTTGTTGTAATGGGGTTGTCTGGTTCTGGAAAATCCACATTGATTCGTCATTTTAATCGCTTAATTGAACCCACAGAAGGCGTAATTGAAGTTGATGGCACCGATGTTTTATCTCTAAAAGAGAAAGATCTGCAACATTTTCGACGTCATAAAATGTCGATGGTTTTTCAACGCTTTGGCCTTATGCCGCATAAAACAGTTCTTGAAAATGTCTCTTATGGTTTACAAGTTCAAGGTGTTAACAAAGAAACGCGAATCACCAAAGCGCAAGAGTGGTTAACAACTGTTGGTTTAGATGGCTATGAGAATCAATACCCAGCAAGCCTATCAGGGGGACAGCAACAGAGAGTGGGATTAGCCCGTGCTCTCTGTACTGATGCTGAGATACTTTTAATGGATGAAGCCTTCTCCGCTCTTGATCCACTTATTCGTAGTGAAATGCAAGATCAGTTAATTGAACTACAAGAAAAGTTGCATAAGACTATTGTTTTTATTACCCACGACTTAGATGAAGCGCTTCGACTTGGAGACAGAATTGCGATACTCCGTGATGGTGTATTGGTTCAACAAGGTAAGCCTGTTGATATTCTCTTAAATCCAGCTGATGACTATGTTGAAGCTTTTGTTAAAGACGTTAATCGTGCAAGAGCTTTAACCGTTGAAACTGTTATGAAACCCCAGATTGTTCGTATTTCGGCCCAAACGATTGGCGATGCGGTTAATCAAATGCGGCAAGTTAAAGAAGATTATGGTTATTACGTAACGGATGAAGGGTATCAAGGTGTTATCACGCAAGAAAGTTTAGATGAAATTAGTGAGTCACAATACCATCAAGCTATTCCAGACTCATTAGTTGAGAGTGTCCCTGCTGTGACGACTGATGCTTTACTTGAATCGGTTATTCCTGAGACTTTAGATAGTGATCATCCACTGCCTGTTATTGATGAGCTAGGGGAAGTTAAAGGTCGATTATCGCGTTCTACGTTGGCAGAAATATTGAGCGATCAGACTGACAGTAATAAAGCGGAGGTAGCTCAAAATGAGACAATAAAAAAGTCTCAAACTGAAACCAAAGCTGCTTAATATAAGAAAATGCCATACTCAATGAGTGCGATCCCAAAAGTTTGAGTATGGCTTTTATATTTCTGTTATTGAGATTTTTGGATCTCTTGGTCTACCCAGCCAAGCAGTTGTTTGATCGCTCGTGATAGCACCTGATTTTGACGAACAATATAGCCTAAGCTGGTGGTTGGAAAATCGGGTAGCGGGGTTATTTTTGTCTTTAAATCGAGTTTGGAATGAACCGAAAAGGCCGGAATGATAGCAACACCAAAGCCCGCTTCAGCCCAGTCTATTTGTGCATCTACGCTACCTACTTCCATGATGCGATACTTGGGTAAGTTCAAGCTTGGTAGCGCTAAATCGATTAAATCCCTTGTACGAGTATCGTGACCCAATAAAATTAATGTGGGCTCATCAGCGGTTAAAATTTCCTCTTCAACCGACATTGTTATTATTTCCGTATTTTCAGCGAGCGCCTGCCATTGCTGGAGTCCATTTCCTAACGCACACCATTTCACTTGTCGTAATTCTGTAAAATGTAGCGGTTGGCTCTCTTTTTGCGCAATAACAAATCCTAAATCGGCTTTTGCACTTTTTACCAGCTCAGCCGCTTGTGATGAGGTGGTATTAAATAATGAAAGATCAATGCCTGGAAACTCTTTGCGAAATGATTGAAAAGGGCCAATAAGAAGCAGGCGTGAAATAATATCACTGGCTGCAATAGATAAGGTTCCTTGATTTAACTCATTGATAGCATTGAGATCAGCCTGACAGATTTGCAGTTCCATTAATGCATTCTCAGCGCTGGCTAATAGTCTTTCTCCCGCTTGAGTAAGGCGAAAAGGATTTCTCTCAATTAACTTTACTCTTGTCACTTGTTCTAGCTGTTTAATTTGCAGGCTTACATTAGGTTGGGTCATATGAAGCGCGATCGCTGTTTTCCCAAAATGTTCATATTTTGCCAAAGTAACAAAAGTATTTAGCCAATTAAGATCTAACATCTATTGCTCTCTCATTGGATATATTTCAAATCAGTATGCCGATAAATTAAACTTTACGCTCATATGGAATCCTTATCAAGATTATAAAGATTATTAATTTTTCTTATTCTTATGGTAGGCATACGATAGCTTCATCGCTTTTAAGGAGAGTTAATCATGTCGTCTATTGTTGTTGTTGGTGCAAACTGGGGTGATGAAGGTAAAGGTCGTATCGTAGACTTTTTGGCTGAAAATGCTTCAGCAAGCGTTCGTTTCCAAGGTGGTAATAACGCAGGTCATACTGTTGTTAATGATTTTGGTACATTTAAATTGCACCAACTACCAAGTGGCGTGTTTAACCCTGACTGTATTGCAGTGCTAGGCCCTGGCATGGTAATCAGCCCTGAGTTACTTTCTCAAGAAATTGCTGAAGTTAAGCAATCTGGTGTCGAAATTAAACTTTGCATCTCAGATCGCGCAACTTTCTGTCTTCCACTCCACGCTTTAGAAGACACTCTAGAAGAAGCTCGCTTGGCAGATCGTGCTTACGGTTCTACTCGCCAGGGCATTGCACCTGCATACGGTGACCGTGTAATGAAAAAAGGCATTCTAGTGGGATGGTTAAAACAACCTGAAGTACTAGAAGAGCGTATTCAGTTTTGGTTAGATTGGAAACTACCTCAGCTTAAAGCGCTATATCCAAGCTTTGAATTTACCCAGACTGCGGCAGAAATGACGCAATGGTTATTGGATGTGTCTGCACCATGGCGTGATGCTATTTGCAACGTTACGGTTCCACTTAAAGAGATTCAAGCAAAAGATGGCAACTTACTGTTTGAAGCTCAATTAGGTGCAGGTCGTGACCTTGTGTATGGTGAATACCCTTGGACAACATCATCGAATGTAACTTCTGCATATGCAGGTCTAGGTGGTGGTTTACCTGCTCTACGTCCAGAGCGTGTTGTTGCTGTCGCAAAAGCATTCAGTTCATCTGTAGGTACTGGCACACTGATTACCGCGATGGAAGAGCAAGATGCCTTCCGTGAAAAAGCTAACGAATTCGGTGCAACAACAGGTCGTCCTCGTGATATGGGTTACTTTGATGCTGTGGCGACTCGTAATGGTGTTGAACTTCAAGCCGCTACCGAGGTGGCATTAACGAAGATTGACTGCTTAACCGGTCTTAAA
This sequence comes from Photobacterium damselae, assembly GCF_003026815.1. Taxonomy (GTDB): domain Bacteria; phylum Pseudomonadota; class Gammaproteobacteria; order Enterobacterales; family Vibrionaceae; genus Photobacterium; species Photobacterium damselae. The sequence goes on from NZ_PYOG01000013.1 coordinate 87,590, forward strand.
GATCTTAAAATCTGTGTTGCATACGATGGTAATCACAGCGAAAACCCAATTTGGCCACAAACCGCGTCTCTAGCACCTGTTTATGAGCAGATGGAAAGTTGGGAAGAAGATATTACAGGTTGTCGTACATTTGAGAGCCTACCAAAAGCAGCACAGCAATATGTGCTACGAATTGAAGAACTCATGGGTGTGCCGGTATCAATGATTTCGGTAGGCCCAGAGCGTGAACAAATGATCCTTCGATAGTTGTTCACATCGGTTGTTTGAGACACAACCATTATGGGAATGGCACAAGGCCAGGGCAGGAAGCTCTGGCCTTTTGTCGTTTTATGTAGAAGTTTTTTAATTCTTATAAATAGCTACATGGGGAATACCGTCATTGCTAATGGTGCCTCGATACATACCAGCAGAGTTAAATTCCATTGTGTAATTACCTTGCTTATCAAGTACAATTACACCTCCAGATCCATCAATAGATTTCACATCATCTAATGCATTTTTTGCTGCCTCTTGTAATGAGACGCCCTTATATTTAACTTGTGATGCAATGTTGTAAGCTGTAAGGGTACGAATAAATTTTTCACCCGAACCTGTTGCAGATACAGCTACAGTTTCATTATCTGCATAATTACCTGCACCAATAAGTGGTGAGTCACCAACACGGCCGTAACGTTTATTTGTCATTCCCCCGGTTGATGTGCCTGCGGCAAGATTACCTTCTTTATCTAATGCAACAGCGCCGACGGTGCCATACTTGTAGTCATACATCATTGGATCGACAAAAAGTGCTGCAGTTTTACCATCATGATCCAGCACTACTTGTTCTTTTTCGATGGCTTTTTGCAATTGTTGCCAGCGAAAATCAGTTTTGAAATAAGACGGATCGACTGTTTGAATGCCATTTTCGGCTGCAAATTTTTCAGCACCTTTTGATACCATTAATACATGTGGACTCTTAGTCATCACAATATGTGCAGCATTGATGGGATTTTTAATATTTGTTACACCAGCAACGGCTCCTGCCATTAAGGTTTTACCATCCATGATCGAAGCATCAAGTTCATTTTTACCGTCATGGGTAAATACAGCGCCTTTACCTGCATTAAATAGTGGAGAATCTTCCATTACATTGATTGAAGCCATGACCGCATCAAGACTGGATCCTCCCTTGTTTAAAACGGCATAACCTGCTTGAAGAGCTTCTGACAATTTTTGTTGATATTGTTGCTCTTTTTCTGGGGTAATAGTCTCTTTTGTAATAGTGCCAGCACCACCATGAATCACTAAACGGATTGGCGATTCTTCTGCAAATGAAGATAGTGAGAACGTAGCGCTTAAAATAGCAATAGATAATGTTTTTAGTTTCATATTGTTGTCATCCTTTACTTGTTTACTGAACACTACCATGCTTTTAATTAACTATTTATTCTAACTTTACTTAAAATTCTAGTATTTAACAGAAGATCTCACCACATTGAAACGTATTGGAAACGTTTAACTATTTCTATGTGGTTCTCAGCATTTTTTTATCACTTGTTATGCGTGTTGTATCTTATTTGGGGGGTATCGAGGTTGTGTTTTATAACAAGAAATAGGATATATCACAGTTATCTTAATTAAAATTTTATACTCTTTATTTTTGTTTTAATAATGACTGTGATTCTTATGACGAAGAAAATCATTTTAGATACCGATCCTGGCATTGATGATGCTATGGCTATTTTGTTTGCTGAGGCTCATCCAGATATTGATTTAATGGCCATTACGACTGTGTTTGGTAACGCGACTATTGAGAATGGCACTCATAATGCGTTATATCTTAAACAGCGATTTCAAATGAAAGCAGATATCGCAAAAGGTGCTCGACAGCCTCTTATGAGACCACCTGTTGGTCCTACTGAAATTGTGCATGGTAAAACGGGGTTGGGTGATTTCCATGCTCCTGAATTAATAGATAAAGCGATTGATCTTCGTCCCGCCTACCAATATATAATTGAGTCGATTCGAGCTAATCCTCAAGAGATTACTTTAGTTGCTGTTGGCCCTTTAACTAACCTTGCTATGGCCATTCAGGCTGCTCCCGATATTGCCAGTTTAGTGAAAGAGGTTGTTATTATGGGTGGTGCTTTTGGGGTTAATGATCATAGAGGTAATGTTACCCCCTACGCAGAAGCGAATATTCATGATGATCCTCACGCAGCCGACATTGTATTTTCTGCATCATGGCCAGTAAAAATTATTGGATTAGACGTGACAGAAGAGAGCTTTTTCTCCGGCCAATATTTAGATCAACTTCGAGATCATGCGGGCTCTGTAGGGCAATTTATTTGGGATATCAGTCGTTATTACTTGAGGTTTTACTCAAATAAAGTTGGTTTAGATGGCTGTCATGTTCATGATCCATCTGCAATTGCCTATGTTATTAATCCTGATTTATTTTCATTTCGTTCTGGTGCGGTTCGGGTGGTATGCGAAGGGCCGGCAGAGGGTATGACTATCCAAAAATTTGATGATAAGTTTTATCCGATTGATGAATGGTCAATACGTCCATCACAGCAGGTTGGTGTTGATGTTGATGAAAAGCAATTATTAGCTCTTTACCAGCAGACTATCGTTAACTATTCATATCAATTTGAACAATAAAGAATGTCGTACTTCAGGGCTGAATTTAGCCGCTAAGTATTTATGATGTTTGTAGGCAGTCTTTAATTTTTTAGTATTTTTCGTTTAGCTTGATTATAAAGACTGCTTATTATAAATGTTCTAGATTTGCCAAATAATACTGTGCTGTATCTAAAATAGCTTGTTTCTGCTTATCGTCCATATTATCCCAAGTTCTTAATATCATTCTGGTTCTTGGGTTTTTGGCTAATAATAAGTCATGCTTGTTCATAAAATGCCAATAGAGACTGTTTAAAGGGCAAGAGTTTTCCCCATGGCGAAGTTTGATGTCATATTTACAGTGCTTACAATAATCACTCATTTTGTTGATATATGATCCGCTAGCGCAATAAGGTTTAGTACCAACTATGCCACCATCTGCAAATAGAGCCATTCCGCGAGTATTAGGGAGTTCAACCCATTCAATCGCGTCGATATAGATCCCTAAATACCAATTGTCAACTTCGCTAGGATCAATTTCTGCTAATAAACAAAAATTTCCTGTTACCATTAATCGTTGGATATGATGAGCATAAGCAAAGGAAAGAGATTGTTGGATAGCCTCCCGTTGACACAGCATTTTTGTATCGCCATTCCAGAAGAATTGAGGTAAAGGTCGTGATGAATTTAATGCATTCTTATCTTTATATTTAGGCATGTTTACCCAATAAATAGCCCTAATATATTCTCGCCAGCCTAATATTTGACGAATAAACCCCTCTATTTGTGCGATATCAATGTTATTATTTTTTTGTTCAAAATGACTGATAGCGATATTCATGACTTCCAAAGGAGAGAGCAATTTGCAATTTAGACAGAAAGATAGACGACTATGGTATAGAGACCATTTAGTAGATGGAGATGTATGAGTCATTGCATCTTGAAATTGGCCAAAAAAGGGTAAGCAAACATGACAAAAATGGTTCAGAAGTGTGAGTGCTTGCTGCCGATTAATTGGCCATAATAATACACTTTGTTCATCTCCTATTGTTTTTATTCGATGTCGGTTAAGTCGTTGTACAATTTCAGATACATCGTTATTAAAACACAGAGGTTGGGGAAGATTTTTAATATCAATGGATTTAAGTTTTTCTCTATTATTCTTATCAAAATTCCATTTCATTCCTATCGGTTTATCTACTTCCATTAATATATTAAAACGTTTACGCATTCTCCTATAAAAGTGTTCCATAACAGTATGTTTATCTGCAGTAAATTGTTCGTTTATTTCTTGGCGACTTAAAAGAAAGTGTTCATTATCAACACATGCGATTGAGCAAGGAAAAGAATAGGCTTTTATCTGGTTATCAAGACGATATTCATCCGGTTCCTGATATTCGAATTTTTCAGCCTTAGTTTCTTTTATATAAACTTCAATAAGTTGACCTAGGTTTTCATATTGTTCTGTTTCATCTAATGTTAAATATAGAACGTGATGACCTTGTTGTGTTAGTTCTTGTGCGAACGCTTTCATTGCAGCAAAAAATGCGCATACCTTTTGAATATGGTGCACGACATAATCAGTTTCTTGTTTTATTTCAATAAGTAAATATAGAGTAGAGTGGTCTATATTACGAAACCATGAGTGATGGATATTAAGCTGATCACCTAAAATTAACCTTATAGTTTTATATTCCATCATCACTATACCTTTAAGTTATATATTTTTAGATTAAATACTAATAGATAGGTTTTAATTATTATAGTGTTAAAAATGTAAGTAATACTTTTTTGTGATTGCCATTTTATTGACGTTTTATTGTGCATGATATAGTCAAAAGAGGGATGCTGTAGTATGCTATATGTTATAGATTAGTAAACAAGGAGTAGTTGCTATGAAATGTCAACAATGTGGGTCTTTAGATGTCAGACGGTTACGACGTAGTATTTTAGAGCGTGTATATATCCGTAGAATTTTTGTTTGCAATGAATGCAGTTATATTCAAAAAGAGCACAAGTATATAAGAGATTAATAGATGAGTTCTTTTCTAAAATAAAAAGTCACCACGCTCGGTGACTTTTATAATAAATAGATTTTTATAAAGAAAAAGGGGATAATTTTAGTTGATAGAGTTGCTGGGTGGATATTTGCGTACTGACCTCTTTAAGAGATTGAATAAAAAGTAATAAAGAAGTAATTAACTGATAGTTCTTGTTGATTTCATCTACTGTAAAAACAGCATTTAATGCTGATAAGCTTTCGTTATGCCTATAGCTAATTAAATATTCCTGTAGAGCGCTTAATGTAGCGGTATGAGTTGTTGAAATTTTTTCATGGATCATACTGGTACGCATAATATTTGCCAGCTCAGTTAAACTCTCGACAATTAATCGATTAATTCCTTCACTATATTGTTTCTCTCTCCAGTTATTATAATTATCCTCAAATGATCGATAATGAAAACATGCTCGATAAGCAAGATTAAGTACATTTTCTACTTTATCTTTATCTAGATCATTATAGGTAGACCAATTTATCTTGGTACTTGCCATTTCAGCTAAAGAAACAGCTTGTACAGGCGTTGATAACTCTAGCGAGATCAGGCTATGTGTTTTTTTTCTTAGTAACTTGTTTATTTTAAAGTACAAACGGATTCGAAATTGAGTTAGTTGACGTAAAAAAACAAACTCTGGTTGACTTGAAAAAATGCCGTTATAAATCCAAAAAATGATAAGTAGTGCGATGGATAATAAGGTTATTGTTAATAGAGATGTCTCGATATTGTAACTCGGGGTTAATTGAATCGCGCTCGTTGTCATAAGCATTAAGGTTTGACAACCAAGTAAACGATGAAAAATCTGTTGAGGTTGATTGAAGTAAAACCAAAGGCTGAAGACATTAATAAAATAGAACAGACCAAGCTGCCAAAGGTGACTCAAATGCGGCAAGATAAATGTATATTGGAGGAGAGCTAAGGCTGCCCAACAAATCATGTGAAGCAATATATAGCGTGGGCTTACAAATGGAAGAGATAGAGCAACACTACCGAAGATTAAGCTTAGCATTACGATCATCGCACCGCCTTGCATGGGTACATAGACCCACAAAGCAACGCTTACCCAAAAGATGATCAAGATTTTAAGCACATTAATCAGACGCTCAGAATCAAAAGTTAACGTTAACACTGATGATTTGGTTGGTTTTTTGGGGTGAGCTTTTGACGGTTTATCATTTATTATTGCTTGAATAAGGTTTTGATACATCTGCTCTTGAAGCGTATCCATTTTCAGTAAATTTTCAGCCAACATTCTTAGTGCCCCATGTTGAGAATTGCGGTTATCTAGTAACGATTCAAGGGTCAATGTATAGCTTGATTTTGCTGTAGTGTTGTTAAGATACTGGCGAAGATCATCCATTGTCGAGTGTGGATGTTCTACTGTATATTCCAGTAAGGTAATGGAGTTGCTATATCGGGTTTTAAGTTGAGTTAGGATCTCAATAAGATCTTCTTTTTGCTCTTGGGTAAATGGAGTATTAATTAAATTGATAGCTTCAGATAGATGACCACTTAAAAGGATCCATTGATTTTGCTGCTCCCGAATGCTATCCCAAATAGTAAATTCACTACTAACTTGATAACTATCACTTTTTGCTGCTTGTAGTAAATCGTCTATACGGGCTAAATATTTTAAACCATCCCCCCAAGAAACATTTTTACTGAGCGTATTATTCGCTTGGAGGCTGCAGATCGCCTGTTCTATCTTATCTTGCTTTGTTTCAGCATTATTTTTTAACGTGTTAAGCAGCGTTATTCGACTTGATGCTGGGCTAAAGATACTAAAAACGAAGCTAAAACACAGTACGCCTAAAATAGTTTCTTGTAATCGCAGGGCGGCAATTGTAAATGTTTGCTCTGACGTCATTTTTCCCATCACAATAATGACACAAGAAACCATTAACCCCATGGTCCATGCATAACCATTTTTGGGATTACTCTGCTGATAAATACAGATAGCGATGATGATCGAATAAACAACTAAAAAAGCAAGTGGCTGTTGACCAAGCAAACTTACCAAAATAAAGGCAATGACTACCCCTGCACAGGTTCCCAATAGTCGAAGGCGACCTTTTTTGAGGGAATGGCCATTCGTTTCGGTTGCAGCCATTACAATCACAGCAAAGGCAGCCCAGTACGGTTTATTCCAACCAAACGCCAGAGCGATAACAATAGCCAGAGTGAGTGCAGAGGCAACTTTTAATGGCATGATCCAGCGTTTAGATATCATATTACCTCCTCAATCCGCTGCAATAGGGCGTTTTGAGCCAAATGTTTTTTATGAATCACAATTGATGCTGACGAACCAATACGAAATTGAATATCTTGCGGAACATGATCTAAGCGAATACGTACAGGAATACGTTGTGCAAGACGAATCCATTGAAATGTTGGATTAACGTTCGGTAAGAGAGAATTTCCAGTACTACCATCTTTATGGGCGATACCATAACCTATGCTCTCGACATTGCCCGATAATGGTTGATCGCCATAAGCCATTAACGTAACTGTCGCTTTATCGCCTGTAGTGACATCGCTGATATCCGTTTCTTTAAAGAATCCGTCAATCCAGAAACTGTGTTTATCAATCAGAGCAACAACAGGCTGATTGGCCACAACTTGACTACCAACATTTAAGTTTAAGTTTGTGATATACCCATCGACAGGGGCTGTAACTTTAGTGAAGCTTAAATCTAATTTGCTTTGATCATAAAGAGCTTTTGCAGCTTCTACGCCTGCTTTGGCTGCTGTTACGGTATTTTTTTGTTGAACTAAGGTGATTTTTGATATGGCTCCTGGTTGGCGTAGAGCCAGTTGACGACCTCGGCTCGCTTCATCTTTAGCTCGTTGCAACTGCGCTTTAGCTTGGTCTAAGTTACCTTTGGCTTTTTCTAGAGCTGTTTTGTATGTTCTCGGATCTATAGTAAAGAGAACCTGGCCTGCCTTAACTTCACTATTATCTTTAATATTAAGGTGGATTATAGGACCTGTAACACGAGGGGTAATTTGAACAATTTGAGCTCGGACCAAACCATCTCGAGTCCAAGGGTTCATCAAATATTGTTGATATTTCCAACCTATGGTCATGAGAGCAATAATCACAAAGCAACTAGTAATAAGTAAACGTTTGAACATGGATCTTCTCTATTATTATTATGATGGAAAGATAAAGGTACTGATTAATACGGTGTAAATGACGGCTATCGATAACTCGACTAAGGGAGGGCTTGATACGTATTTGTACCATTTGATTGTATTGAATATTCGAACAGTAATAGAAGTACAAATGATCGCGACAAATCCTGAAATTAGTAGAGGTGGAAAGTAAATTTCTCCGATAGCAATCTCTTTAGGGATGAGATCTAACATAGTTACGATTCGCTATCTAAATGTTGATATTTATGATTTCTAGAATATTAATAGTGATAATAGTCACATTTATTTGCGAGATAAATATACACCTATGGAATACAATAGAAACTATGAGTTTCGAATAGAGGCTATTATCTGAACTTTTTGATAGGAATAGAGTAGGTGGATCGGTTAAGTAGCATTGAAATTTTTGTTAGGGCTGTTGAGTTAGGATCATTTGCTGTCGTTGCGGAAGAACGTGGTATTAGTGCGCAAATGGTTGGCAAGCATATTAGAGGGTTAGAAAGCTCTCTTGGTACTAAGTTGTTAGCAAAATCAACTCGTTATCAAGCATTAACCGCTGCTGGAGAACAATTTCATCTTCGATGTTTGAATATCTTATCGGAGATGAATGCTGCTCAAGAAGACATATACCGGAATATTAATGAACCAATAGGTAAACTAAAGCTATGCTGTGGGGTAAATTTAGGGATTAGTCTTATAGCGCCATTATTGGGTCAGTTTATTCAGCAGTATCCCAAGTTAGAAATTGAACTGATATTGGATAACAATCCACCTGACATTCAACGAGATGGATTCGATGTTATTTTTCATGATCGGGTTGAAGGATATGAGTTCTTGGTTGGACATCAGATCTGTAGTTATGACATGGTTGCTTGTGCTAGTCCTGAGTATTTACATAAGTATGGCATACCAAAGCATCCTAAAGAACTAGAGCATCATCAATGCTTGAAACACAGTACAACATATCATGCACATCGCTGGTGTTTTAAAGGGCCTGATGGCGAATATTTCTTACCTAGAATTTCCTCTCGCTTTATGATCAATAGTGGTCAAGCGATGCTTGCTGCGGCGAAAGAAGGGGCGGGGATTACTATCCAACCTCGATTCCAAGTACAAAATGATCTGAACTCAGGATCTTTAACTCATATTCTTCCTAGCTATACATTGCCTGAAATCGAGTTATTTATGCTTTATAAACCATCACTGCGTAATACATCACGATTAATATTACTCAATGATTTTTTTATGAAAAGTATGTATAAGTAATTGATTTTATGGGTTTTTAAAGTGGTTTTGTGCAAGGTGAAAAATTTGAATTAGAAAAACATAGTTTTATAAATGGCGTATAACAACAATGTTTTTTATAATGACTAAAAATAGTCATATTTCTGACGGCTAAATTGTTGTCTATTTTAATACTGACAACAATACTTACGCATAATGTGATGTGCTAAGTTAATAGATAGGTTGATACCCAAATGATGCCATAAGAGGAGATATTTTCTCTCATTGATGTTGTTTGGGTATAATTATTATAAGCGTATTTAAGTAAGCAATTACTTGAAAGGAGTTTTCAGTGGCCGGTGCCTCCCTTCTTACTTTATTAGATGATATTGCAACTGTTTTAGATGATGTTGCGTTAATGACCAAGGTTGCAGCTCGTAAGACAGCTGGAGTTTTGGGTGATGATTTAGCTCTTAATGCTCAACAAGTCTCTGGTGTTCGTGCTGAGCGTGAAATCCCTGTTGTTTGGGGAGTAGCGAAGGGATCATTTCGAAATAAGTTAATCCTTGTTCCTGCTGCGATATTAATCAGTGTTATTGCTCCTTGGCTTATTTCTCCAATGTTGCTTCTTGGTGGCTTATTTCTTTGTTTTGAAGGTGCCGAGAAAATTTTAGAGAAATTCTTTCACCACGAAGAGCATAATGAAGAAGCAAAAGTTGAACCTGAAATTGTTGATATAGAACAGTTTGAGAAAGAAAAAATTAAAGGTGCAGTACGAACTGACTTTATCCTCTCCGCTGAAATCATTGTGATAGCGCTAGGTACTGTACAAGACCACCCTCTGATGACTCAAATTCTAGTTGTTAGCTTGATCGCTATCGTGATGACAGCTGGGGTATATAGTTTAGTTGCGGGTATCGTAAAACTAGATGATGCAGGTCTTTATCTGGTAAATCATAGCGAAAAAGAAACATTAAAACATCGTATTGGTGGTGCTTTGGTAAGTGTCGCACCGTACTTAATGAAAGCGCTTGCCGTGATCGGTACTATCGCAATGTTTTTGGTTGGTGGCGGTATTGTAGTTCATAGCATTCCGCAATCACATGACATTATTCATCATCTAACTGAAACAGTCAGTTTCCCAGGGGCTGCATCTATTTTACCTGCCGCGATTAATGGTGTGATCGGTATTATTGCTGGTCTTGTTGTACTTGCTGTTGTGACGTTGGTGAAAAAAATCAAAGGCTGATACTGCTTTCTGATTTTCAATATAATAACGCCCGTAACCTCTTGGCTACGGGCGTTTTATTTATTATAGAGTATTCATCTGCTCTTGCCATAAGCTAACAACAGCGTAGCCGAGTGGATTATCATGACTACATGCACTAGTGTGTGTATGTTGTTGATGTTTACTGCTACGTACGCTCTCCATGACCACTTTATAACTTTGATCTGGGGTTAGTTTATGCATATCAACGAAATCACCACTTACGTTTGCCTGTGGTACTGATTTCTGTTCAAGTTTGATTGGTTGAATACGACCTTCTAGTACGGTACCCCAAATCTTAATATCTTTAATTTTTGCAGGATCAATCGTTAATGGGTTTTCATCAAGAATAGTAAAGTTAGCCAATTTACCTGGTTCAATACTGCCAACCTGATTTTCCAACTGAAGAGAATATGCCGCATCAATGGTAACGGCTTTTAGTGCTTGTTCTGCACTTATTCGTTGTTCAGGACCTGCAACTCGACCTGAGAATGTTGTACGGTTGACTGCACTCCACATCAGATATAGAGGTTGAGCCGGGGCCATTGGCATATCTGAGTGTAGGGAAATAGAGATTCCTTCCTTGGCAACATCACCTAAACGAACCATCTCATTAGAGCGTTCAGGGCCAACACCGGCTTCACTGTATTTGTCAGCCAGTGCCACTGTGTAGTATGGGTTTGCACTGACAATTGCGCCGAGTTCTTTTAGTTCTTTAACCTGCTCTGGGGTTGAGAAGCCAAAGTGAACAATGGTTGTTCGGTGATCTTTACGCGGATTGCGCTTCATATTTTCTTTGAGCGATTTGAGAACCATATCCAGTCCTTTATCGCCATTTTGGTGAATATGAATTTGGTAACCCGCATCCCAATATTGAGTAAAAGCTTGGGCGAAAATTTCTGGTTCGATCATCCATTCGCCTTCGTGGCCATCAAGATAGCCATCTTTCATCTGCATTAGCTGACTAAAAATAGCACCATCAGCAAATAGCTTCACTTGTTTAGGAAGGAATGCCGTATTGCCTTCACCCCATGACAGCATCTCTTCAGTTGCACCGATCATATTGTCATTTAGGTGTTCAAGAGCCATCGTTTTTCCATCTGGAATGAAGTAAAAACGAAATGGTGTTTGTGCGTCACTAAGCACTGCGTTTTGAGCTTCTTGTAGCTGTTTTGATACTAGACCACCAGGTTCAGCTGAGGTCGTGATGCCATTTGCATGCAGATACTGTTCAGTAAACTCTAAGCCATCTTTTAAGCGTTTAGGAGTCGCAATGGCTGGGGCTATTTTAGGCAATAAAACAAACATGCCTTGCTCCCAGAAATGCCCTTCAGGTAAATTTATCTGTTCTTGGGCACTTTTACTTTGTTTTGCGATGTAGTCTGCAGTTATCCCATACTTTTTGAGCGCTGCGGTATTTAAAATAAATTCGTGAGCTGAGCGATGCCAAACAATAATAGGACGCTTATTATTGATCTTATCTAAATCATCTTTGGTCAGTTTGCCATGGAAGTAATGGTGAAAACCCCAAGTGAGTAGTAGTTCATTAGGGTCGGTCAGTTTTTTATCAGCATCAGCAAGGCGCTTTAAGTAATCCTCTCGATTGCTAACAGCTTTAACTGTACCTGTTGGTAATACCCAGTCTTCCATTGAGATGATTTCTGCTGTCATCGTCAGAGAAGAAAGTAGTGGGTGAAGATGCTGATCAATTAAGCCAGGAACAATGATTTTATCTTGAAATTGGTTATTAATAGTAACGTTCTTATCACCAACTTTAGATTTTACCTCTTCTAGAGAACCGACAGCGACTATCTTATGGTTAACAACTGCAACAGCCTGTGCGTTTTGTTTATTACCATCCATGGTAACGATATCTTTGGCAGTATAAATCGTTGTTTCTGGATTAAGAGCAGTAGCGCTAATAACATCTTGTAGCGAAGAGCCTTGAGCAAAAGCTCCTGTTGAAACAAATGATAGAGCTACGGCTAGAGAGGTTTTTTTTACTTTCATTAAGTTCATTTAAATCAACCATCTGACTTTAATTATGTAATCATGAGGATAGACAATTAAAAGCAATATTGACCAATTAAAAGTTTTGAATTGCGAGCAATACGTAATTGTTGTGTTTTATCTTAATTTAATTGTTTTTATTTATAGCTATATTGCTTAGCAACTATCTGAAATTTTATGAAAAAAAAAGCCTATCTATAAGGATAGGCGTACGGAAGAAGAAATAAACTTCTTAAGGGCATACTGGATGTGAATACCAATATGTTTTTATAATATGATGTACTGTATTTATCTTTCAAGATGAGAGATTAAATTTTGCGAGTCATCGTTTATTTTTTTGTAAACTGAAGCAATAACAAAATTGTTGTTTGGAGGGATGCAGCTAAGTTGTTTTGAGCTGTTTGATTATGGTAGTTGCGTGGTTGTATGAGGCGGGGCATAAAAAAACCGAGCTAACTTTTCCTTAACAAGGTAAAAGGGCTCGGTTTTTATTAGCTATGGGTAATTACTATACGCGAATTAAGCCAATAGTTCTTTTGCGGTCTCAACCACGTTCTCTACGGTAAAGCCAAATAGCTTAAATAGTTGATCCGCTGGTGCTGATTCACCAAATGAGGTCATACCGATAATACGACCATCAAAACCAACGTATTTGTACCAGAAGTCAGCAATACCAGCTTCAATTGCAACACGAGCAGTCACATCTGATGGTAGAACAGATTCGCGGTAAACCGCATCTTGCTTATCAAATACATCGGTTGCTGGCATAGAAACAACGCGTACTTTACGGCCTTCAGCAGTAAGTAGAGCATAAGCCTCTGTTGCTAGTTCAACTTCAGAACCTGTTGCAATCAGAATTAACTCTGGCTTGCCATCACAATCTTTAAGTACATAACCGCCTTTTGTGATGTCTGCTAATTGCTGAGCATCACGCTCTTGTTGAGCTAGGTTTTGACGAGAGAAGATAAGTGATGTTGGACCATCTTTACGTTCAATAGCAAATTTCCAAGCAACAGCTGATTCAACTTGGTCACATGGGCGCCATGTGCTCATGTTTGGTGTTAGACGAAGAGAGGCAACTTGTTCAACAGGTTGGTGTGTTGGACCATCTTCACCCAAACCGATAGAGTCGTGTGTGTAAACTTGGATATTTTGCACTTTCATTAGTGCAGCCATGCGCATTGCGTTACGTGCGTATTCCATGAACATTAGGAATGTTGCACCGTATGGTACAAAACCACCGTGTAGAGCAATACCGTTAATGATAGCAGTCATACCAAATTCACGAACACCGTAGTGAATGTAGTTACCAGATGTATCATCAGCGGTTAAAGACTTAGAACCAGACCACATGGTTAGGTTTGATGGTGCAAGGTCAGCAGAACCGCCCATAAATTCAGGTAGTAGTTTACCGAATGCTTCTAGTGCGTTTTGTGATGCTTTACGAGAAGCGATATTCGCTGGATTTGCTTGAAGGTCAGCGATAATGGCTGATGATGCTTCTTCCCAGTTAGCTGGTAGTTCACCATTTACACGGCGCTTAAATTCAGCTGCTAATTCTGGGTATTGTGCAGCGTATGCAGCAAATTTTTCATCCCAAGCTGTTTCTTTAGCTGTACCTGCTGCTTTAGCATCCCATTCTGCATATACGTCTGTTGGGATCTCAAATGCACCGTAGTTCCAACCAAGGAATTCACGAGCCGCTTTGATTTCTTCTGCACCAAGTGGAGCACCGTGACAGTCGTGAGAACCTGATTTATTTGGCGAACCAAAGCCGATAATAGTCTTACAACAAATTAGTGTTGGGCGAGTTGTATCTGCTTTTGCTTCTTCGATAGCTGCGTTGATCGCTGCCGCATCGTGACCGTCTACAGAACGGATAACTTGCCAGCCGTATGCTTCGAAACGCTTAGGTGTATCATCAGAGAACCAACCTTCAACATGACCATCGATAGAAATACCGTTGTCATCCCAGAACGCGATTAATTTGCCTAGACCTAAAGTACCAGCAAGTGAACACGCTTCGTGAGAGATACCTTCCATCATACAACCATCACCCATAAATGCATAAGTATGGTGGTCTACAATGTCATGGCCTTCACGGTTAAATTGAGCTGCTAGCGCTTTTTCTGCTAAAGCCATACCAACAGCGTTAGTGATACCTTGACCTAGAGGACCTGTTGTTGTTTCAACGCCTGGTGCATAGCCGTATTCTGGGTGGCCAGGCGTTTTTGAATGAAGTTGACGGAAGTTCTTTAGATCGTCGATAGATAGGTCGTAACCAGTTAGGTGCAATAGCGAGTAGATCAACATTGAACCATGGCCGTTTGACAGAACAAAACGGTCGCGATCTGCCCAGTTAGGGTTTTGTGGGTTGTGGTTCATGTGGCTACGCCATAAAACTTCAGCGATATCAGCCATACCCATTGGTGCACCTGGGTGACCAGAGTTTGCTTGTTGAACACCATCCATGCTTAGAGCACGAATTGCATTGGCAAGATGTTTACGATCCATAATAAATCTCGTGTTTTCTAAATTGAATAAATTGGTTTGATGAAAAGATTGGGTATCAAACTAATGAATGATACCCAAAATCTCTTTTTATCTAAATCTTATAGTTTCTCTGCGATCATTGTTTCAAGTTTACCTTGGTCAATCGCAAAGTTACGAATACCTTCAGCTAGTTTCTCAACAGCCATTGCATCTTGGTTGTGTTCCCATAGGAACTCAGAGTGGGTCATTGCAGCTGGACGAGCTTTAACTTCAGTTGCTGGAAGAAGTTTTTGCTCAACAACACCTGTTGCATCTTCAAGATCTTGAAGAAGTTGAGGGCTAATAGTTAGACGGTCACAGCCTGCTAGCTCAAGAATTTCACCTGTGTTACGGAAGCTTGCACCCATAACGACAGTGTTGTAACCATGTTCTTTGTAGTAGTTGTAGATATTAGTTACAGAGATAACACCTGGATCTTCTTGAGGTGCAAAATCACGGCCTTCTTTAGCCTTGTACCAGTCCATGATACGACCAACAAATGGTGAGATTAGGAATACACCAGCTTCCGCACATGCACGAGCTTGAGCAAAAGAGAAAAGAAGCGTTAAGTTACAGTTGATGCCTTCTTTTTCAAGAACTTCAGCTGCACGAATACCTTCCCAAGTAGACGCCAGTTTAATTAGGATACGATCGTTGCTGATACCAGCATCATTGTACATTTTGATTAATTTGCGTGCTTTAGCAATACTACCTTCAGTATCAAATGATAGACGAGCATCAACTTCAGTAGAAATACGACCAGGAACGACTGTTAGGATTTCTTTACCGATATTTACCGCTAGCATGTCACAAGCATCTTGAACTTGCTGAGTTTTGTCAGAGCTTTGTGCTTTTGCATACTCAATAGCTTGATCAATTAATGGTGCATATTGTTCGATTTGAGCAGCTTTTAGAATAAGAGATGGGTTGGTTGTTGCATCTTCTGGCTGGTATTTAGCAATTGCTTCAATTTCACCTGTATCAGCTACAACTGTTGTTAGGGCGCGAAGTTGTTCTAGTTTAGTGCTCATAGCTATCGACCTTCTACGTTGGTAGTGCTTTTAATGCTAAGTGTTATTTCTATTTGCTTAGCGATTAAAGGCCAAATAATTAACTGGATGTTAACAGCAATAATTCAATCATCAAACAAACGACTTGAACATATGGTTTGCTGTAGAACATTTGATGCATTGATAATTCATTTTTATGTGATACTTGTCAACGATATTAGAGGTTAAATTTCGTTTAGATCTCATTTTTACTTATTTTTATGACCTTGATAGCCAAATCTCGTAGTTTAATGCGTACGACATATGATTTAATAAATGTATCTAGATTGAGCATATGATCATGGTTGTGATCTTTTGTTCGTATTGAGTAGCAATGATATTGAGTAAGATGACTTATTTTTATCTGCTCTGAGTGAAATTTGTTCGACACCCAAGTGATTTCAAAATACAAAATTCACTTGGGTATAAATGTAGAACAGATAATCACGAGAAACCAATTAGGAGTATTCCCAATTGATTGATTAGCTGAGAAGTTGCTCTAAGGTCAGAGGTGCTGAAGTTAGACCAATCTTTTGAGCGGGAGTTAAACCACTTCGATCTTGTCGACATAAATTATGCCAAGCACGATAAATATCGAGCAAAGGCATCAATCCGCCAGGTCTTAGTTTGCGTCGTGGTTCATTGACTAACTGTGAAAATTGATCATGAAAACGACTTTGGTATTCACTGATTGCACGATGAGAAGCAATTTCAAGCCAGCGTTTTTCATTGTCTTTTTCACCGCCCAGATGGCTAATACCTTTGCTTGTTTCATTATGTCGCGTAAAGGCCCAGCGATCTCTCCACCATCCTAATAATACGATATCAATACGTTCACTTACCTCTTGATCAAGCCAATCGGCATCTTCAACTACATACAAAGGATGGAAGCTTTTATCTTTTACTCGCTCAAGAAAAACGGAAATACATGCCGATCTTAATAACGTTTCTTGCGGCATAAAGAGAGATAGCTGTTCGTTGTTCTCTTTTAATTGCTGAGCTAAGTGCAAGTAATGGGCATACGCTGTGTATTGGGGTCTGATGAGACACCCTTTTGTTGGGTAGTTGATTTTCGCTTGATTTGTGAGCGGATCTTCCATATTTGT
This sequence comes from Photobacterium damselae, assembly GCF_003026815.1. Taxonomy (GTDB): domain Bacteria; phylum Pseudomonadota; class Gammaproteobacteria; order Enterobacterales; family Vibrionaceae; genus Photobacterium; species Photobacterium damselae. The sequence goes on from NZ_PYOG01000013.1 coordinate 104,592, forward strand.
TCGAGATAATATTTTGCGATACGTTGCATCAACTCTTGCCAGTAAGCCGTTAGTCTCAGGCTGTGGTGCTTCTACTAATCTTAATGGTTGTGGTGTTTATCCCAATTTAAAATGTCCTTTTTCTTTCCCAGATTAAAATGTCTCTTTTTAAAGTAGCTCATCTTGCTCAGAAACTGGTTATAGAGTAGGGAAGTCACGGCTTTTTTCTGGTACTGGGTTTAAATTGTTCAGGGTGAACTAAGACAGGATTGATGGCTTCAAGTTGCCGAATGGCTCGTTGTTGAGCTGTTCGTTTCGGGGCTTTTTTACTACGACTGCGTGTTTGTTGTTGCTCAAATTCTTGCTGTTTTTCCTGAGCAAATTTCAAAACGGCACCTAAACGTTTATTATCGACTATCTGGCCTTGGTCAATATCAGCCAGTTTATCGAACACTTTGAACGTGAGTTTTCGCTGGCCGTATTGGATAGCAATGGTCCCATCTG
>NZ_PYOG01000014.1 GCF_003026815.1 Photobacterium damselae
AACAGCAACAGCAACAGCAACAGCAACAGCAACAGCAACAGCAACAGCAACAGCAACAGCAACAGCAACAGCAACAGCAACAGCAACAGCAACAGCAACAGCAACAGCAACAGCAACAGCAACAGCAGGCTGAAGCTAAAACGGATGAAAGTAAAGGAAAAAAAGGTAATAACAAAGAAAAAGAGTTAGCCGTCACTCCTAGCCAAGAAGGCAAAAAACCGGGAGAAGCTACTGTTACACAAAGTAACCCTATATTAAAAAAACTTGAGCAGATTCCTGATGATACAAGTGAATTAATTCGAGCTCAGATGATCTTACAAGCTCGACAGCGAGCTCAACAGCAGCAAGAAACAGAGAACTCATGGTAATAAAGAATGAAAAAGTTACTTAATAACAAAAAAAACCGCCAATCAAAGTGGGTAAGTCTCTTTCTTATCGCACTGTTAACAATACTCTCTCCTGCTATTGCGTTTGCAGCACAGGTCGAAGCAACAGTTTCAAAAAACATAGTTGGGCTCAATGACGTATTCCAACTCACAGTAAAAATCGATGATAGTGTAAATGCTAATGCACTCGATCTGAGCCCATTGGATGCCGATTTTAACTATGGCACACCCAGTGTGAGTAACAGTACTAGTATGATTAATGGCGCCATCTCCCGCTCAACAGAATGGAATGTCGCCCTTGCAGCTAAAAAGATGGGAAAAATTGTTATCCCGTCTTTCCGAATTGGAGCAACAGAATCTCAACCAATTACTATCACAGTAGAAAAAAATAGAAATGCTAGCGCCACAAAAACAACTCAAGATCAACAAGCGGTTCAACTACTAACAGAAGTAGATAAATCCTCGTTATATCAAGGCGAAACCTTCTCTTACCGTGTCGAATTACGAATTGGGGCACAAATGTCACAAGCCTCACTAACTGCACCATATGGTGACGGTCTTGATGTTGTTCAACAAGGAGATGATCGCCAGACAGAAACGGTAGTAAACGGTCGTCGCTACATTGTCGTAACTCGTTACTATCAAATTACGGCAGAAAAACCCGGTAAAATCACGCTAAACGGAGCAAAGTTTAGTGGCAACATAGTGAAAGGTAATCGAGGTGGGTTTGGCTTTAGTCCTAGCGTCAATATTCCGGTAAAACGTACCGCAGAAAATATTGCGTTAGAGATAAAAGCAAAACCTGAAAGTTACACCGGATTATGGATTCCCACGACAGATCTAAAATTAGAGCAGCAATGGCAACCTCAAAATAGCACGGTGAAAGTTGGAGAGCCGCTTACTCGCCTCATTACTTTGAAGATTAAAAATACCTCTCAAAGTAATATGCCAAATATCAGCTTGGAATATCCAAGTAGTGTTCGTAGTTACAACGAAAAGCCAGAGTATAGCAATCAAAATGGTTATACTGTAATGACAGTAAAGCAAGTAATTATTCCAAGAAAGGAAGGCAAGTTGTCACTTCCAGGACTGTCTGTAAATTGGTTCAATACAGTGACAGGAAAGGAACAAACAAGCTCTATTGATGGCATGAAATTAACGGTAATGCAAGAAGAAGCCAATACCAGTTCTGCACTTAATAACCAAGAAGATAAAATAGCCAACATTACAGACACAAATGTAGCACCAAGCACATCATCTTCAGTAACTAAAAATGATAGTGCTTACGCAAGTATTTGGCCTTGGTTGACTGCATTAATGACAATTTTATGGCTAGGTACGACCATTGCATTGCTTAAAGCAAAACGCAGCAAACAGACAAGATCAGCAGTAATCAATTCTGAAGCAGTGACAGTCTCTACATTAGAAGGTTTACAGCAAGCTGCAGAACGTAATGAACCAATCAAAGCCCAAACTTATTTCCGCCAATGGAAAAATGAAAACTTACAATTAGTTGGTAGCTCAGAAGCACAAAAAGTTGCTCATGAAATAGAAATAATGATGAATGCTGCGTACTCAAAGCAAGCAACAACATGGAAAAATGATGCTCTACTGCAAGCAATCAAAGCATTACCGACAGCCAGCACTAAGAAAAGTCAATCGCGCTCTCATTTAGCTGAATTAGACCCTAATAAGTAGCGTATGACTTAATTGAAAGAGACATTCTAAAGCCAAATTTAAGCAGCGATAAATGTGATATTTCTCGCTGCTTTTTTGTGTAAAATTTTCCTTTAGATTTCATCTGCAACTAATTTCTCTGTATGCCCGTTTAGGGGGCAAAAAAGTGCCAGCAGTTAATTTTTGTCTTTTTTCAAACAATTTAATAACAGACTATTTTTGAGCTTTATCACAGAATATTTCACTATTGAATATCGCAATAGCTTAAGCCCTTAGTAATATCGAGTATTTTGTTAAAATATGGTTGATTAAAAGTTTCTAAAATCAATACTGGATATTTTGAACAGATCCTGTTAAAAAATGTTGCAGACACAAAATAATAAACCAATATAAATACGCGGAATATCGTTGTAGAGCGTAAACTATAGCTAAACTTATATAACAGCACTGGGAATGCTGCTATATGCTATACGGTTTTGCTTTGTTCGCCACAACGTAAACGCACCATGTAGCTTGGCACAACATGCAGGATGTAATATGAACCAATCACCACAACCTTTTCTCGCACGCGTTGCGAATGGCAGTCTGGTTGTCCAGATATTAGTCGGTATCATTGCGGGTATTATTCTCGCGACACTGTCACCTCAATCAGCACTGAGTGTTGGCTTCCTTGGAGGCCTTTTTGTTAGCGCACTAAAAGCTGTCGCACCTATTCTTGTCTTTATTTTAGTTGCATCGTCCATCGCCAACAAAAAGAAAGACGGTAACACCAATATGAAGCCTATTATTGTGCTTTATCTGTTTGGTACTTTTATGGCGGCATTAACCGCTGTAGTAATGAGCTTCCTTTTCCCTACCACTTTGACGCTTGTTGCTAGTAATACTGGTGTTGCACCACCAGAAGGTATTACAGAAGTTATCAATACTCTTTTATTCAAAATTGTTGATAACCCAATCAATGCTCTTATGACTGGTAACTTCATTGGTATTTTAGCGTGGGCAATTGCATTAGGTTTTGCTCTTCATCAGGCAAGTGATGCAACCAAACAGGTTTTCCATGACATGTCTAATGGCGTTACACTAATCGTACGTTTTATTATTCGTCTTGCGCCAATCGGTATATTTGGTCTTGTAGCAAATACTTTTGCAGAAACTGGTTTTGCTGCACTAGCAGGCTATGCGCATCTACTGGCGGTTCTACTAGGTTCTATGGCAATCATTGCATTTATCGTAAACCCTGCCATCGTTTACTACAAAACACGCCAGAATCCATACCCATTAGTCCTAAAATGTACTCGTGAAAGTGGTATTACAGCCTTCTTTACTCGTAGCTCTGCAGCTAACATTCCAGTTAATATGCAGTTATGTAAGGAACTTGACCTTCACGAAGATACTTATTCTGTTTCTATTCCGCTTGGTGCAACAATCAATATGGGTGGTGCCGCTATTACGATTACGATCTTATCGTTAGCAGCAGTTCATACTCTAGGTATCGAAGTAGATATTGCGACAGCAGTATTGCTAAGTATTGTTGCTGCAGTTTCCGCTTGTGGTGCATCTGGTGTTGCTGGTGGTTCTTTGCTATTGATTCCTCTTGCTTGTAGTTTATTTGGTATTCCAAATGAGATTGCAATGCAAGTTGTTGCGGTAGGTTTCATTATTGGGGTAATTCAAGATTCTGCCGAAACGGCTCTTAACAGTTCAACGGATGTTATCTTCACAGCAGCAGCCTGTCGTGCGGTAGAGCGAAAAAAGTCTGAAGCGCCAAATCTGGCGCCTGCTGAATAATATCTTCATACAATAGAAGAAGCCTCCAGCGTTAATGAGTCATTTCATAAACACTGGAGGCTTTTTTTGAACAAGAATCAGAGATAACATTCTGAATCTTTAAGTTATCTAGGTATAGAACTAATTATTATGGCCTTTTAGCTCTTCAAATTTATCTTTGACATTATCCCTAGCATCTTCTACCGCATCTTGCACTTTCTCAAATGGGCGAACATTACGAGCATCGTCAATTTTGTCTTTATAAGTTATACCTAAATAAATACCAAACCCAACTAATGCTAATACAATCAAACGCAACATATTATTTCTCTGTTTAGTTAGAATCTTATGTCTAAAGACCGCTTAGACATCATAATATTAGTAAGTATTTGTCGCTTTACGAATCGCATTGTTTGAACGCTGAATCAAGTTATCAACTGCACGACGTTTCGTATTACGCACTTTATTGTTCACACGATTCTCAACATAAGTTCCATCTTTGATTTCATCGATAGAGCGCTGAGTATTATCAATACGATTTTGACCATCACGAATTGAGTTCTGAGTACTGTTTACGGCATTTTGTGCACTTTGTAAGCCTTGATCTACCTGATTTAAGCGGTCAACTAGATTATCCGCTTGAGCCGTAGAAGCCATAACCATACACAGTAAAGGTAGAATTTTAACAAATTTCATTATCAGAGGCTCCTTAATAGAGAGTGTTCATATCCAGAACAAAAAAACAGTGCTCTTTATATTATTTTCTAAAGAAAAAACACACTTACAAATACAAAAAGCTTCTGAATCAATCTGAAATTTCTATTATATCAGATAGTTAATTTATTATGGTTTCATTACCTTTATATAACGGTCACCATCTCGTTTGTAATACATATTATCTACAATTGCATAGGTCACTCCGGCAATCACCGCAAATGTTGCAATTTCAGGCAGACTTGAGCGGTAATACCAAGGTTTATAATACGGTCGACCCGGCTTTACTATCACAACATCACGATGATGACGATGGTGATGTCGATGGTGTTTGGGCTTAACAATGATCACATCTTTATGGTGTTTTTTATGATGATGATGCTTATGTGGTTTTGCAAAAGCCATAGAGGGTACTAATAGAGTAGTAATAACCATGCCAATAATGAGTTTTTTCATCACATCCTTCTCTTGTAATCGGGAATTGCTTTGGAAAGATAATAGGCTTAGAGATTAATATTGATGTCAGCAATTGGTCAATGAGATGTCAAAGTTATGCTCGTAAATTAGTGTCAATGACAACGACATACTTTTTCATATTTACCAAACTCCACCCCACAAAGAAAAAAGGCTGTAATCCCAGAGCCTCGTTCAGATGAACAATTGGAATTACAGCCAAAACTACAAGTTACTCATATTATCTCTATTAATGCTCTTTACTTGTTTTGATCTACATTGACCATACGTAAAAGATCTGAGATTTCATTCGAATAATAATGCCTCGAATAACATCAAGAAACCCAAGAAATCCAATCGGTTTTTCAGCGCTGACCCAAGCAAGTCCAACCGAGCCTACAGGGATATCATAGCCCTCTGTTTCAATAAGTTTTAAGCGAACAAAATGATGCTTATTGGCAATATTAGCTCCTGTTGTTTGTCGAACATTATCATCACGAGCTAACAAACTACCTTGAGCTTCTCCTGTTGCTTCAATAATACCCTCAACCTCAGCAGCAAAAACTTTTCCTGGATAGACAGCAGAAGCAAACTCAGCCATCTGCCCTGCTTTTACATTACGGATAGCTTGATGATTGACTCGCATTAATACGTACTTTTCATCGGTATACATTTGAATACGAGGAGCAACACCAACATATTGGCCCTCACGCATGATGAAATTGGTCAGATATCCATCAGCAGGAGCATAAACTTGTGTGTGCTCTAAATTCCATTGGGCTTGTGCCACATTTTCTTGCTCACTCTTAACCGCAACTTCTCGACTCGTAACCGCTAACTGTGCTTGCTCTAATCTTACTTTTGCTTGTTCTGATGCAATCACAGCTTTCTCAACCTGAGAGTCTAATGTGGTCACTTGTGCTTTACCCACTTTAACTGCAGTACGTTGTTCATCTAACATACTTTCAGTAACTGTGTGCTTAACCACCTGATTTTGCTTAACATATCGATTCAATGTTGCTTGTTTAAATCTTAAATCTTCTTTTGCTGCAACTAACTGATTTTTTGTGATATCAATATCTTTTACCGCAGAACGATACTGAGTTTTTGCATTAGCGACATCTTCAATCGCCATTTTTAAATCAACATGGGCCGAGTCAAGTTTCGTCTCTGCTTTAGTGAGCGCGATACGATATGGTTCATCATCCAGTTCATAGATGAGTTGTCCTTTCTCAACGGTTTGATTTGGCTCAACATGAATAGCTTTCACATGACCTTTTATCTGCGACGATGCAGGTCTTAACTGAATATGAGGTGATTGAACCAGTGATCCCCCCGATAAATCCATAGGGGCGAAAGTGATCAAGCCAAACCAGACAAATACAAGCCATCCCCCACCACCTAGATAAGCAAAGCTTTTAGTAAACTTATTCCACGGCATTCCCACTAAGCGAAGTAGATAAATAAATAGAGCCCATACGGCTAAACCTTCAAGCATTTTCTACCTCCTCAGTTTTCATCTTTTTTAAAGAGGCAGTATCAACCTGAGGTTCCTCTTCTTTACCGTGCCAAATATCTCTGATTCGGCGCAGAGCTTGCTCTCCATCAACAAAAGCAACAATTACGGCAACAACCCAAACCCAATGCCAAATAAAGCCAATCCAAGTTAATGCAGTTATCAAACCTATTTGATGATGATCACTTTTATGAGCTTTATGAATAGGTATTTCATGAATTTTCCAAAAACCAATCGCAGCAGCGGCAATGGTTGCAATTAACACAACACCTGCAAATACATGCAGTGCCGTATCTACACCCGTATCAACAAACGGCATACTAAAGAGGCTCATACACATCTCCAATTTAAGATGAAAACGAAATATTTATCATTATGTTCTTGTTATCTGTTGCAGATATTCTCAGACAATTATGTGACTATAGAAATGAAATTGGATTGATTTAATCTTAAAATGGTCTTTTATGATTAAATCAATCCACCGAGAAAATAATAATGATTGATACAGCCTTTATTAGAACCCTGTTCTTTCAGCCAATTTTAAATGGTTTAGAAAAGCGCTATCAGCTATCCCCTCAACATTGGGATATACCAGCAAAACTATTGCAAGAACCTATGTCGCTTACACCATTTTTGGATATGACAGCTTGGCTAGAAAGTGCCATTGAGATGACTGGAGATCCGAATTATTTAGCAAAGATTGCAGATCTGGTTCGATTTGAACAAATGGGTATGCTCGGTGAATGGTTCCTTTCATCTCCCGATCTGGCGCTGGCATTTCGAAGAATTAACTATGGTTCATCATGTTTGCAATCAGGTGCAACCTTCCATGGCGAGCAATCAGCCAAGGTGATTAAATGGACGTATGGCAACCATTATCTCATGGGACAACAACGATTACTTGATAGCTTAAGAGTTGCAATAATGTTTACTAATGTAATTCGTAACTATATGGGAACCGACTATCATCCTATTCATGTAGAGATATCCGGAAAACCTGAACGCGTCGTTGATTATCAGGATTTTTTTGGCTGCAACATCACATGGAATGCGCCGATGACTCGAGTATGGATTGATATTGCGATTTTAGAAACAGGAAATGAGTGCGTTTTTAATGTCACCAAACCAATGCTACTTTCTAACCTTCAACTCGATGATTTACTGAATATGCCTCAGCCACAAGACTTTGCCAAAGTAATGTATGAAATGGTGAACTACAACCGATATTATGATCGGCCAAGTATTCATTTTGTTGCAGAAAAACTACAGCTTTCAACGCAGCAGTTAAGCAGAAGATTACACAATTACGGATTGAACTTTACCAGTATTACAAGTTATGTGCTGTGTAATGTTGCCATAAAGTATATGTTGGAAGGGATGGATATTAAGAAAATTGCGAGTTTATTGGGTTATCAGAATGTTCAGAGTTTTTCAAAAGCGTTTCAACGTTATCGCGGAGTGACACCGACACAATATCAACAACGTTTATTAGAGCGTGCACGATAAGCTAGGGAGGGGATAATATTTCCCCCTTTGCTTTTACTTATGGATTGAATCTATACAGTGGCAGGAACCAGTTCGACACTCTCATCACTATCTGGATCTGATTCGCCTTTAATCTTCGCTAGCAGATCAGAGATCAAAACTATCGGTCCCATCATGTTTACACGCATAGGAGCTCCGCCTAGACCATAATGTAACTCAGAAGAATCTGATGCTGAGTAATTATACTTATAATTAAACTTATCTACCGCCATTCTGAGCAAATCAAAGTCTTTACGATGGCAAGAAACATAAGATCGCCAGTACATAGCATCAACAATTTCATTCGGCTTCTCAGCACGAATAATAAACCGCCAGCTACCCTCTTCTCCGTAGAAATCTAAAGGAAAATGTTTTTGTATTTTTTTGTTATTCAACAAGGTAAACCATCCTAAGAGTGAGTGTACGATGTTTGACCATTTTCAGTCTTAACACACTATTGTTATGTATTTGGTGTATGACGCATAACAACCAAATTACTGCTGCGTTAAATTATAGGGTCTAGATTATGCAGTCATTTGATAATAATGGAAGTGAAAAACAGATAAATTCAGAATTTTTAACGTTGTTTTATTTAACCACTTCGATAAAAAACGGCAAAAACACAGACTATGAATGTTGTATATCTTTTTGATAATTATAAGGTATAGGTCTAAATAAGCACAAATCAGAAATAAAAGAACAGGAAGTGTGAGAAGGTTAACAATTTTTAATGATTGGTTAAAATTGAGTATATCTTCGAGAGGATAACACAAAAAATTTTACAATATCAGTCTTGTTAAAAAAGTTTCTGAACCTATAATGCTGAAAACCGGAGCGTCTGCCAACGCTCCGGTTTTTTTGTGCCTGCTCGTTAAGTGCAAACGTTTGGCTGCCACCAGACATTGCTAAGAGCAACAATACGAATTGATTAAGGAATAACCATGCGTATCGAACAAGACTTGAAGTTAGGTTTTAAAGATGTACTGTTTCGTCCAAAACGTTCTACTTTAAAAAGCCGTTCTCAAGTTGAATTAACCCGCGAGTTTACATTTAAGCATAGCGGTCGTCAATGGTCAGGTGTACCTATCATTGCAGCAAATATGGACTCTGTGGGTAGCTTCGCTATGGCGCAAGCACTTGCTAAACATAATGTAATGACAGCAATTCATAAGCACTACACAACGGCTGACTGGCAAGAATTTGTTGAACAAAACGATGCTAGCGTTCTCAACAACGCAATGGTTTCTACTGGCACATCTGATGCTGATTTCCAAAAAACCAAAGATATTATGGCAATGAGTGATGATCTCATCTTCATTTGCATTGATATTGCCAACGGTTACTCAGAACATCTTGTTGAATATGTACAAAAAGTTCGAGCCCAATTCCCAAATAAAGTCATTAGTGCAGGTAACGTTGTAACAGGCGATATGGTTGAAGAGCTGATCCTTGCTGGTGCTGATATTGTTAAAGTCGGTATCGGCCCTGGTTCAGTATGTACAACACGAGTGAAAACTGGCGTAGGTTACCCTCAACTATCGGCTATCATCGAGTGTGCAGATGCAGCTCATGGTCTTGGTGGTCGTATTATTGGTGACGGTGGTTGTTCTTGTGCTGGTGATGTATCAAAAGCTTTCGGTGGTGGTGCTGATTTCGTTATGCTTGGAGGCATGCTTGCAGCTCACACAGAAAGTGGCGGTGAAGTTATAGAACAAAATGGCAAGACATTCATGAAGTTTTATGGCATGTCGAGCCAGAGCGCAATGGATAAGCACTCAGGTGGTGTAGCAAAGTACCGTGCAGCAGAAGGTAAAACAGTCCTACTACCATTCCGAGGCCCTGTTGAAAACACTATTCAAGATATCATGGGTGGCGTTCGTTCAACCTGTACTTATGTCGGTGCAGCTCAGCTAAAAGAACTCACAAAACGCACAACGTTTATTCGAGTACAAGAGCAAGAAAATAACGTGTACGGAAAAGAATAAGTTTTATTTTAGATGTTCTTGTTGTTGATACAACCATAAGTGGTTGTATCAACATTAATAAAGAAATATACAAATAGTGAATACAAACTTGGTTAATACTTGTATTTATAAAATAGATTAGCGTAAAACAATGTAAATTCAACATTCCTGCTATTGTTTTATCGAGTTATTATCGATATCTTAATACTTAGGTTTAATTTTTATCATGGAACAGATGTGAAATTTAGTAAATACGTCTCGACAATTTACTTATTACTTACAGCACTATTTGTTCTGTCGTTATCTAGTGGTATGACATATGCTAATATCACAAGCGTAAACCAAGCCTCTCATATTTTATCACTAAATACTGATTTATCAGTATCTTGTGAGTTATCATCTTACTCTGAGCAACATCTAGATTCAAATTGTAATGAGCCGAACTGTTGTGAACCAGGTGGCACTTGTTATGTAAAACAATGCTGTTCTCATCACCATGTTCCTTCGAATAGTGCCATTTTCACTCTACATAACGTATCTTATGGAACATATTATACATATGAGCCAAAGTCTAATATGGTTGAGTTATATACTAACATCGATATCTCATCACAACACCGCCCTCCTATATTGTAATCCCAATATACTCATACGCTCTTTATTATGAGCCCAATAAAATTAGGCGCTGAAGCATATCAGTACCTGTGATTAATCTGTGTGGATAATATTATCTACATGGCCTGTAATGGGATTACAAAATGAATACTACTTTAAATATAGATAGTAAGATAAATAAAAAGCCACAACATATAATATCAATAAATAGTTCCATTGGAGGTTGTTATGAATAATAAACATCTTCCTACGTTATTATTTGTGTCTGTTTGCTTAATTTGGGGAACAACTTGGCTTGCAATGGAAGTTGCGGTACAAACAATCCCACCAATATTTGCTACTGGTTTACGTTTTTTAGTGGCTTCACCACTACTCATAAGCTTAGCTATTATTCTTAAACAACCTCTATTTTTCCCAAAGGGAAAGCGACATTGGATGTTGATTGTAGCTGTTTTTTACTTTTCAATTCCATTTACCTTAATGATATATGGTGAACAATATATCTCATCTGGATTAGCATCCATTATTTTTGCTAATATGCCTATTGCAGTTATGTTAACATCCAATTTATTTCTTGGACTAAGGTTACAAAAATACCAAATCTTCGGGCTATTAATTGCTGTTTTGAGCCTAATAGGCATCTTAACAATAGAGATGAATCTTGGTGGAAGTGATTATCTACTTGGATTTATGGCTTTAGGCGGTGCAGTGGCCATGCATGCAATCATGTATGTATTTGTAGAAAAATTCTGTAAAGGGACGCCTGTACTTACATACAATGCTTTACCAAGTTTCATTGCTTCAATTCTTCTTATAATGTCCTCATTATTTATTGAAGTACCACAGATAGAGCAATTCTCTACAGACTCTATCGCTGCCGTTATTTATTTAGGTTTAATTGCTAGTGTTGGCGGTATCGTTGCATATTTTAAATTAGGACAGGTATCGACACCATTTACCGCATCTCTATGTTTTTTATTCTTTCCATTAATAGCATTAAGTTTATCAACATGGATTGCAGGTAATAGTATCTCAATGCTATCGGTTGGGTTAATGTTTTTACTTCTAGGTGGCATATTCATAACAAAGGCAGATCCTTACTGGTTTAGAAAAATGTCGATCTCTAAAAATCCTCCACATAAACCAGAAAACATCTTTAGTAAATAAATTTACTATATGATCTCAAATCCTCCTTTATATAGGAGGATTTTATTTCCCCTTCATGCAATAACAAAATATTATTAACTTTATAATTTTTGATAATTTCCTGTTTTAATAATACTTACCTATACTCATCTCATCGAAACAAAACCCACAAACATCAGAGCTAGGAACCTTAATTATGAAAATGAATCACGTTGGTATTATGGTTGGCGACATGGACAAAGCCGTCGAGTTTTACACGAAAGCTTTAGGTTTAAAGGTTGTTATGGGCAATACCAAAGTTATTGAAGAACGTGAAACTGCTATTGGTCGTATGTGTATTGCTGTATTCGGCGAAGGTTTTAAAGGCTTTAATATTGCACACCTTGTAACAACAGATGGTATTGGCGTTGAGTTATTTGAAATGAAAGAGCGCCAAGAGCGTCATGAAGTTGATTTCTCTCGCTTAGGTATTTTCCATTTTTGTCTACAAACAGACGATTTCGAAACAGCCATTAAAAATATTGAACAATATGGTGGTAAAGCACGTATGGATATTATGCGCTATCACCCAGAAGATGATAACAAGCCAGCTCAAATGATCTACATGGAAGACCCATTTGGTAACCTCTTTGAGCTTTACTCTCATACTTATGAGGAAACTTATGCTTCAGATTATGAGTAATACCTAAGTCTTAAGGGTCGAGATTTATACTAAAGTTGTTCACATAGAAGCTTTGATATAGCCACATAACTTGGCATATCTCTCGATCCTTTTTACTGATACTCTAATCTATCGCTACATGCTGAAATAAATACCGCTTTACCAACTCTTATAAAATGGTTGCTGCATCTGGAACAATGTAAACAAAACTGTTATCTTTTGGCAGTAAGAGTATGATTATACTTAATACTAGTTCCAAATCGGTACGCGAATGAACCAATCCCAGCAACTACTAGACGTAACAACCAACGCCTTACTTCATTTAGAGTTTAAAAAGCTTGAGAAAACTTTAAGTCTTGCAGAGCGTAATACCCTTCTTATCCACTTTCTCAAGCGCATTGTGAAAAGTAATCAATACCGTGGAGCAAAGAAACCTGCTCGACAGTGGCTATCTCTAGGTCGTCAATCTGGTGCAGATTTAGAAACCATTTTAGTTCAACATCATGAAAGTTTGCTACAAACCTGCTCTAGCGATTTGTATCGTTTCGTCGATTTAATTCAAAAAATTGAAGCTAATTTAGAAACGAAAGTTCAGTACTCTCAAGCTCATCGTATCGATCTAAATGCTCGTTATGGACGTGTACTTGTTTGTGTTGTGGACGAAGATTTAACATCCAGCTTTGATGAAGACGGATTAATGATCAAATCGACTCAAATTCTCTTTATTGGTCAAGCAGCTGACAAAGAACTCTTTTCACAATTTGTTGAAGAGAGTACATACTTCCAATCGGTTGTTGCTTACGAAGATGAAATGCACTTACGTGTTGAGTTGTTCAGAATGTAGTTTTTCGTATTGCAATGATATATACCCAAGCAATTTATCAAGTTAATGGCTTGGGTATATAAATCCACCAACTACTTCCCACTTCTGTGATTATCTCGTGATTTATCCTCTTCTATCACGACAATTTCTACGATCTTCGATACCATGACAACCAATGTATTAGGACTCATAAGTAGAATCATAATGAAAATTTCTGTTGATGGCGGCTCATTTAAAGTTGCAATCAAAACCGAATACGAAGGACTTGTTGGTGAAGCAACCGCTATCTTTCACGAAACATTAAAGCAAGCAAAATCGAATGATAAAGCAATTCTTCGTTTTTTGCAGATTATCATAGAACATCGTGATGAAGATGATGCTATCGGCTATGCCGTTCTTGGCTTACTTGGTTGGTATAATGAGGCGATTAACCCTGTTACGAATCATGATATTGAATTAAATCTTCCAAAAATCATTCCTCATCTGATCAATCCATCAGGCGATCTAACCGCCACAAGTGCAACAGAAACGAATACGTTTAAGCATTAAGAACCGAAAAAATAAAGCCGCTTAACTGAAAGTCTAACTTAATGTGACGACTTCAATTAAGCGGGCTTTACTATCAAAACTTAGAAGTTATTCCCAAAATTTAAAACTCAAACTGATAACAGGTTTGATGATGGTAAGTTTGCTCTGGCAATAACAGTGGACATAGTTGCTGCCATTGTTCTTTATTTGGCGAATCAGGGAAATACTGAGTCTCTAGTGCCACACCATCATGGTTTTGATACGCTTTACTTGCACCAATTGAACCTAACAAATAGTTCCCTGTATACACTTGCATTGCAGGCTTTGTCGTCTTCACTATCATAGTAAGATCATGATTTGGCGAGACCAGTTTTGCAACAGGCGTTTTACCATCAACTATCTCTTCAGAAAAGACAAAGCTGTGGTCATAACCTGCCGCTAATTTTTGATCTTCATCTTGCAAAAACTCAGAACCAATCAGCTTTAATGACGTAAAATCAAAGCTATTACCGACTACCGGTTTATAATCACCCGTTGGTATCGCGGTAGCATCTGCAGGTAAATAATAAGGAGCCTTAATCTGCAGGCTATGCTCTAACGCATTAAATGCACTACCTTCTCCTGCCAGATTAAAATACGCATGATTCGTCAAATTGACCGGGCAGCTAGCATCACAGTGTGCTTGGTATAAAATAGTAAGCTGATTTTCCTCATCCAGTGTGTAGGTCACCATCACATCCAGATTACCAGGGTAACCCTGATCGCCATCAACAGAACGTAATGCAAAACATACTTGATTATCTGTTTGCTTCTCAATTGCCCAACGACGTTTATCAAAGCCAACTAACCCACCATGAAGGGCATTCTCACCATTGTTGATATCAAGTTGATAATCAACACCATCAACAGAGAACTGACCTTTCGCAATACGATTAGCAAAGCGACCAACGATTGAACCAAAGTACGCGGTTTGCTTCATGTGCTCATCCATATTAGCAGAGCGCAATAAAACTTCACGTGCTCCTTCTGGCATTGGAACAGTACAACTTAACCAAGTCGCGCCTATATCCATAAATGAAGCCGTCATGCCAGATGCATTGGTTAGATGTACCAACTTTGCCGGCTGACCATCAAACGATGGCGACTGTGCCATCGTTTGAACTAGTTTAATGATATCGGGATTCATTGTTACCCCTTATAGAGCGTCTACTAGGCCAGCACCATTTTTTGCTTGGCACACATAGATAGACTCTTTAAGGCCTGTGGCTGCTTCATATTGAGATTCAACTGCGGCTTTTACATCCTCAACCAATGAAGGTGGAACTAATGAAACAATACAACCGCCGAAGCCACCACCAGTCATACGAACACCACCTTGCTCACCAATCACTTGTTTTACGATATCAACTAAAGTATCAATCTCTTTCACTGTGATTTCGAAATCATCACGCATTGAAGCATGTGACTCAGCCATTAACTCTCCCATACGCTTCATATCATGAGCTCGTAGGGCTTGAGCGGCTTCTACTGTGCGATCATTCTCAGTAATTACGTGACGAGCACGTTTTGCCACCAGCTCATCTAATTCAGACACTTTTTCATTAAACTGTTCAATCGTGACGTCACGCAGCGCTTTAACGCCAAAAATACGAGCCGCTTCTTCACATTGCTGACGGCGGGTATTGTATTCGCTATCAACCAAACCACGTTTCTTATTTGAGTTAATGATGACCACAGCCATATCTTCTGGCATTGAGACAGCTTCTGTTTCTAAACTGCGGCAATCTAATAACATAGCATGATTTTCTCGGCCTTCAGCGGAAATCATCTGATCCATAATGCCACAGTTACAGCCGACAAATTGGTTCTCTGCTTGCTGACCATTTAAGGCAATATCGGCTTGGCTAATTTCAAGATTGAATAAGACTTTAAATGTTTGACCAATAACAACTTCAAGCGCTGCAGACGAACTTAAACCTGCACCTTGAGGAACGTTACCACTCACAGAAATATCAGCGCCAGTAAATTGATAGCCACGAGCAAGCAAATATTTCACCACGCCACGAATGTAGTTCGCCCACATTTTATCTTGTTGGAATGTAATTTCCTGAGTGATATCAAACTCATCTACCGCATTATCGTAATCAACAGATACAACACGAACAATATTGTCATCACGTTTTGCAGCCGCAACCATTGTCTGATAATTAATGGCACAAGGTAGAACAAAGCCATCATTATAGTCGGTATGCTCACCAATAAGATTAACTCGACCAGGCGCTTGAATAATGTGTGTTGGCGCGTAACCTAAAACTTGATTAAATGAATGCGTTACGTTTTGGATTAGATCAGACATAGTAAATTCTCACGATGTAATTCTTTAATAGCGACTCGAATCTCAAGCCGCAATGTATATTTTTGATATTGTCAGTTCAGCTTCAAATCTGACTGCAGTTATTGTTCTTTATAATGAATGTCACTAAGATCACGCAGACGCTGTGCAGCTTGTTCTGCAGTAAGATCTCGCTGACTTTCTGCCAGCATTTCATAACCGACCATAAATTTTCGAACAGTAGCACTGCGAAGTAACGGCGGATAAAACAGAGCATGAAGTTGCCAATGGTCAATATTCGTTCCTTGTTCAAAAAATGGAGCGTAATGCCACCCCATGGAATAAGGGAAAGAACATTGGAATAAGTTGTCATAACGGCTCGTTAATTTCTTTATCGCCAACGCCAGATCGTCTCGTTGCCCTTCCGTCAGTTCACTCATACGACGAATATGCGTTTTCGGTAGCAACATAGTTTCAAATGGCCACGCCGCCCAGTAAGGAACCAAAGCAACCCAATGTTCTGTTTCAACCACAATGCGTGAACCATCTTTAAGTTCGGCTTGGACATAATCAACTAACAGGTTACGGCCATTTTCTAGGTAATAAGTTTTTAAATTGTGCTCTTTACGTTCAATCTCATTAGGTAAAAAGCTGTTCGCCCAAATCTGTCCATGCGGGTGAGGCTGAGAGCAACCCATTGCCTCACCTTTATTTTCAAAAGCTTGAACCCAAATATAATCCTTACCTAACTCTTCAATTTGGTCGTTCCAAGTATCAATCACCCCTCGGATTTTCTCGACAGGTAATTCAGGTAAAGTTTTACTGTGATCAGGAGAAAAACAGATCACTCGACTTAAGCCACGTACACCTTGGGTTTGAAATAGTGGATTATCCGATTTAGGTGCGTCAGGCGAATCGACCATCAAAGCTGCGAAATCATTCGTAAAGACATAAGTGCCCTTATAATCTGGATTTACATCACCTGAAATACGTTCATTAGTTGGACACAAGAAGCACTTGCTATCGTAACTCGGAAGTTGCTCGGTAGCAGGTTTTTCATCCGCACCACTCCATGGACGTTTTGCTCGGTGAGGAGAGACTAAAATCCACTGACCCGTTAATGGGTTATAACGACGATGAGGATGATCAACTGGGTTAAATTCAACGTTTGACATGCTTTTCTCAACTCTTAAATTTTTTATCCGCCTTCCAAACCGATGTGGAAAACGCAAGTAATCGTGGTAAGGCTTTAGTTACACCAGGGAATAGCCTTGTGGATTTTCAGACTGCCAACGCCAAGTATCTGCCGTCATTTCTGCAACAGTGCGTGTTGCTTTCCAACCAAGGTCGCGCTCAGCTTTAGTCGTGCTTGCCCAACATTCAGCAATATCACCTGCTCGACGAGGACAAATTTCAAATGGAACCGCTTTACCGCAAGCTTGGCTAAACGCTTCAACCATTTCGAGAACACTTGAGCCTTTACCCGTACCTAGATTGTAAATATGTAATCCAGCCTTTTTACCAACTGCCGTGAGTGCTGCAATATGGCCATCGGCAAGATCCATAACATGAATGTAATCACGAACACCTGTACCATCAGGAGTTGGGTAATCGTTACCAAAAACAGCCAATTTTTCACGACGACCAACGGCAACTTGAGCAATAAATGGCATTAAGTTATTTGGAATACCTTGAGGATCTTCACCCATTGAACCCGATGGATGTGCTCCTACTGGATTAAAGTAACGAAGTAGGGTAATACTCCAGTTATCTTCAGCTTTAAAGAGATCACTTAAACACTGCTCAACCATGTGTTTGCTAGTGCCATAAGGGTTTGTGGTTGCCCCTGTTGGAGAGTCTTCAGTAATAGGCACAATATCAGGATCGCCATAAACGGTAGCAGATGAACTAAATACGATGCTTTTTACACCCGCTTTGCGCATGCTTCGAGCTAAAACTAAAGTGCCTGTCACATTATTATCGTAATATTCCAAAGGCTTAGCTACGGACTCTCCAACAGCTTTAAGGCCTGCAAAATGGATAACGGCTTCAATTCTATGCTGCGAAAATACAGTATCTAGAAACGCTTCATCACGAATATCACCGTGATGGAAGATCGGTCGGATACCCGTCAATGCTTCAATTCGAGTAAGAACTTCTTCTTTTGCATTACATAAATTATCAACAATGATAGGTGTTATACCTGCTTCGATCATTTGAACACAGGTGTGACTACCAATGTATCCCATACCGCCAGTGACAAGAATTTCCACTTTGCTCTCTCCAAGACTGCTGAACACCTTATTTCTCATGATGCTCAAGTTGCTTAACTGATTCAGAGTCTATCAATCAAATAGGATTCAGTTCCGTGATCTATTTCTCAATGTGTAAACGTTTCCACAAAATCATAAAAAAACACTCGATATATTAAGAGCTCATATAAATACTAGGTAAAAAAAAGGTGAGCTCGAAGCTCACCTTTATATCGATAACAGTAATTAGGTTACTGAGTTGCTGTCTTACGAGATTTACGAGCTGGACGCGGCTCACTCATCAATCCTTTGATTAACGAAACTGTCGCGACCAGTAGAACAAACGTAAACGGCAAACCTGTTGTGACAGCCATCGCCTGAGCTGCTGCCAGACCACCACCAAGTAGTAGTGCAATAGCAACAAGGCCTTCAAACGTACACCAAAATACACGTTGAGGAACAGGAGCATCAACCTTACCACCAGCTGCAATGGTATCAATCACAAGAGAGCCCGAGTCAGCGGATGTGATAAAGAAGACCACAACCAGCACAATACCAATAATCGATGTGATCGTTGCAAATGGCATAATATCTAACATCGCAAACAGTTTCAGAGGCAAATCTGCATCAAATACTGCTTGATAACCCGTTGTAACATATTGACTGATTGCTGTACCACCAAAAGCAGTCATCCACAATACACATACTGTTGATGGAATTAAGATAACACAAACAATAAACTCACGAACGCTACGACCACGCGATACACGAGCAATGAACATACCAACAAATGGAGACCATGAGATCCACCAAGCCCAGTAGAATGCCGTCCAGCCTTGAGAGTAGTTCACATCTTCACGAGCAAAAGGTACTGATAAAGCAGGTAGATTTTTTAGGTATGAAACGATGTTATCAAAGAAACCAGTGAAAATAGCCAGCGTTGGTCCAACAACAATTACGAAAAGTAGTAATAATGCTGCCAGCCCCATATTGATTTCAGATAAGCGTTTAACACCACTGTCTAGACCTGCAACAACAGAGATCAAAGCCAGCGCAGTAATAATAACGATCAACACAATTTGTGTCGTATCTGTCATCGGTACGCCAAATAAGAAATTCAAACCTGTCGCAGCTTGTGATGCGCCATAACCTAATGATGTCGCAAGACCAAAAACAGTTGCTACTACGGCAAGGATATCAATGATATGACCCACCCAACCCCAAACTCGCTCACCAAATAATGGGTAGAAAATAGAACGCATAGTCAGAGGTAATCCCTTATTGAACGAGAAGATCGCCAGACCTAACGCCAATAATGCATACACTGACCACGGGTGAAGAGCCCAGTGATAAATAGTTGCAGCCATACCAAGAGCCGCCGCAGCTTCCGTGTTACCTTCTGCGCCCATTAACGGAGCCCAGTCGGTACGAACGCCATTTTCAACCGTAACTCCACCAAGAGCAGAGCTAAAGTGTGACATAGGCTCTGATACACCAAAGAAAACCAACCCGATACCCATACCAGCGGCAAACAACATGGCTAGCCAACCAGCATATGAATAATCAGGAGTTGCTTCTGTACCACCGATACGAACTCGACCTAACGGTGTGACAATCAGTCCTAAACAAACAAGAACAAAAATATTACCCGCAGATAAGAAGAACCAATCCATGTTTGAGGTGAGCCAATTACGCAAACCTGAGAAAAATGGTTCCACTTGTTCGCGGAAAAGAAGAGTAAAAACAACAAACAGGATGATAAACATGCCTGATATTGCAAATACTCGGTTATGGATATCGAGACCAAATGGCCCTACTTTCAAAGCGATATTGTCCTGACCAATCTGATAATCAGTATCAATTGCTTTTACTTTACCGTCGGGACGTTGGATCCCGCCATTATTATCGTTGCTCACGAATTACTCCTTAAATACGTGACAAGATGCCAAAATTATTATGTATGTGATGTAGAGAGGAATAACAAAAATGATCAAGGCAACATTTAGCCTCTATTTCCCTATCTTTTTGCTTCCGTTATTGGTAGGCACCAATATGTTATCTTTATTGATGCCAATGTAAAGGCATCATAAAGCTAATCATTTACTCACTGCCAAACCTCTGAAATAGGCGTATTTGGCGTAAAATAATAAGCCAGTTGCGCCTGTAGCAATTCCGCTGACGCTAATGCATCCGTTAAGGCATGATGCGGTTGATATGTCGGCAATCCATATCGCTCTCTAGCATGACCTAAACGCACTGAGCCTGGTTTTTTTCCTTTTAATCGGTTAAAAAAACCACGACACTGCCGATATTGAATCGCCGCCTCAAGATCTAATGTATCTACAACAGGAAATTCAATGCCCTCCCCAAGTCGTTTAAGCAGCGCCTGATTCAAAAAACCGCGCTCAATATTTTTGTAATGAACCACCACAATTTTACCTGCTAGAGCTTGCAAAACTTGCTCTAAAATCACTCGCAGATCGGGGGCATCTTGAACTTCTGAATCGGTAATACCATGGATAACGACCGATTCTTCATTCAACAAACGGTGAGGATTAACCACCCAATGGGCTGATTGACGACAATAGATACGATCGAGTGTAAACGGTACTAACCCGACAGAAATAATCTGATCTTGTTGTGAATCTAGCCCCGTCGTTTCAAGATCCAGAGCCACAAAAGGAACCTCTTTTAATGGAGTATCCCCTGCCACACAAGATGCTTCATAAAACTGCTTGAGTCGCTGGTCTTTGCTTTCTGTTGCTAACTGAACAAAACGCTCAGGCCAATTGGGTGTGGTAGATGTATCAAGTAATGGCTCATCCTCTTTTGCCGAGGAAAATAAACGGATCATCGGCTATTTCTCTGATAACGGAATTTAATAAAGTTTTGGGCATTACTTAAAATCTGAAAAGCCGCTTTCAAGTTACGACGTTCAAACTCCGACATATTTTCAGGCTCGATACTGTTATCAGGTTCATCACCATTTTCTATATCCAGAGCTTGGTGACGAATACGAACCATATAGATCAATTCCATAGCATCACGTAAGTCTTGCCCACGTCCCTTAGGCAAAATACCCGCATCAATAATGTCATCTAGGCGATCAAATGAATTCTGTTGTTGTGAACCCACAGCTAAAGCATGAACACGGATCAGATCAGCAAGAGGTGCCGTTCCTCGACGTTTTAAGTTGATAGAGTTACGATGACGGCCATCTTTTTCCATCACAAAATCTTTAAAGAACCCCAGAGGTGGAGTGCGATTGATCGCGTTATGAGCCAAGCAAGCTAAGAAACGGTTGTTCTTTTTAGCTCGACGAACAATGAAGCTGTTTAATTGTTCAGCCCATTTTACTCGCCCATAAACTCCTGCAATGTCAAAGAAAATCGAACTATGTAGTAAACGTTCAGGGTTCGGATGATCAATCCACTCAGCAAAGCATTCTTCCCATTCAGTACGAGTCTTACGCCACTGAGGATTGGTTGCCATAATATCGCCATCACAATAGCTATAACCACATTCAGCTAAACCGTCACTCACAAACTTAGCAAATTGCGCAAAATAGTTACCGTGAATAGCTTCGTCATAGCTGTCGTCTAAAATCAACGCATTATCTTGGTCGGTAACAATCAATTGCTCATCACGAGCCATAGAGCCCATTGCGACTAAGCAATATGGAATAGGAGCAGGCCCAAGTTCTGCCTCTGCTAATTCTGCTAAACGTTGCTTAAAGCTGCTGCCAATCACCGACATCGCATTACCAATCATATGAGCATTGGCATCTTCACCCACCATGCGGACAAAGCAATCTTTAACTTGAGTCGAAATACTCTTTAGCTCTTCCACACTTTGTTGCTGATAAATAGAACTAACTAACAGCAGACTGTTTTGCGACTCATAACGGACAATATCCGTCAGGCCAATAATACCGATGGGCTTTTTATCTTTAATGATGGGTAAATGATGAACGTTATAACGCAACATCATTAGCATGGCTTCAAAAACATAGGCGTTATAATCTAGTGAGATAACATCTGTTGTCATCACTTCAGAAATCGGTAAATTCGTATCAATACCTTGCGCTAATACCCGAATACAGAGATCTCGATCGGTTAAGATACCCAATAAATGGTCATGCTCTTCGCTATCAGAGGATTCTGAATTAGCAACCAGCAAAGCTGTAATATTTTCTTCTGCCATTAAGTTGGCTGCAGCTTGAATACTTTCAGACGCATCAATGATCACAGGTTCACGAGTTAAGATTTTACGTGCTTTAACTGTGGTAAGATCATTACCTTCTGCATGATTTGAAACCACACTGCGCAGACGAGCACTGTCTTCTAACTCCATAAAGTCAGCAAAGTTATCAAATTCGTCACAAAGCTCGTTAAAAATCGCTTCAGGAATACAATAAACCAACGTATCTTCGGTCGCTTTAGCAGGAAGACGCACCTTATTGTTCATCAGCAATCCCATCTGACCAAATAAGCCGCCAGTATCTATTCGGTTATATAACTCACCTTTACGACGATAAATTTCAACCGTACCACTGCGTACCATAAATAAGTCATGAATAGCATCACCAAAATTGACAATGGTGGTACCTGCTCGGTAATAAGAGATTTCAACATTAAGCGCGATCTCTTTTAACCGATCTTCAGGCAAATCATCAAAAGGAGGATATTGACTGATAAAATTTAATACTTCGATTTGTTCTACTTCCATGACCTTCTCACTGTGTACGGTACGCGCACCGAAACAATATCCACCTAACCACTATGGATATTAGAATGTAAACTGATCAGTTATAGCGATCTTTTACTAGAGAGGCGAAGTGTAAGCAGGCTAATGTGAGGTATATCTCGTTTTGATCAAAATATTGAAGAGGATGTACCCACTTACTCTTTTTAGAGAATTGATATAGACCCTCCTGTATATACCAAAAGAGTAAAGCAAACAGCGGTGAGAGTACGAAAAGAAAAATTATGTAAGAAGATTGCTCTCTAAGAAGTTCATATAAGGAAAGTTCCGTTGTGAAATACTCTGTGAGTAAACGACCACAAATCATAGCTAGTGCGACAAAAAGACCATAAGTCAAAACATAACGTCGTTGTCCTTTCGAACGAGTCTCCTCCCATGCTTTCCATCTTTTACTCGGTAGCATCGCTCAATATCTCCTTCTCACAGAACTAAAATATAATGAGAACCTACCTCATAAGATCAATAAAGATCTATTAAGACCATCACAAACGCAGAAATAACCTCGTCAACAGTAGCGTTACGGAGCGTTAAGACGTATCATTCGCGGTCATCATCGAATTTATCAACACACTGGAAAAAATTGTGATTAGAGAAAGTGTTTTTTCTTCCTACGACAAGTGGAGCAAACCTTTAGTTTCTGAAGTTGCAGAAGTCGTGAACCTACTAAAAGAACATGGTTACGATTCTAAAAAGTTGGCTCTTGTTACAGGTTTACAAGAAAAAAATATCAACAGCTGGACGGCAAACTATAAAAAAGAGCCGCTAGATGTTTCTACAATTCCATACCCATGTTGGTGTTTTCTTTCAGCGCTCGCTGGCATTCCAAATATCAGCACAAATGAAAAGATCATTGAAGTTGATGATATTCGTCGAGTACTGCGCCTCTTCAAACCAACGGCGTTTGGTCCTCGTAACACTTTTGTGTGCCCAACACCTGAACAATTTTCCAAACTAATTGATAGTGGTTTATACCCAGAAATGACGGCAGAAAATATCTGTCAGCTTCATAATTGGAACCCAGCAAAATTTATCGACAGTATTAATACGGGTAAATTGCCATTTTTGAACTGGTGTTTAATCATTATGATGTTTGGTATCAATCTACAAAAGATGATCCTAAAAGATCTTGAAGCACCATTTGTGTATGAGTTTATTGAGTAACGTCTGACACACTCACGACAAACATCCGATAGAGTCGCCCAACTCTACGCTATACCATGCGATATCACTACATACTATAAGGATATCGCATGTCAAATCTCTTTCGTCTTTATATTATCTCGTCGCTATTTACGGCATCAGCAGCAACTTGGGCCGCAACGCCCTCAAATGTTATTGGTCTAAACCTTGGTTATGGAGGCCTCAATGCTTCCACAAAACTGAAAGACTTTGATTCCAGCGATCTATTCGATGGTGATCTTTATTACCGCCGTATGTTTAATGAAAACTTTGGTCTAGAAGTTGGTTATCGAAGTTCAACTGGCGGTTTAGGTAGTATGTTAATCAGCCCGTTAACAAAAATTACTGACATCAGCTACTATGGTCCTCACTCTGACCTGTACGCTAACTATCCTTTAACTGGCGGATTTAGTCTATATGGCAAAGTCGGTATCAACTATTACAAATTAGATTACACCTACCAAACAAATATTGAAGGTAAAAAGCAACAACACCGAATCACAGATTCTGAATTAGGTGGAGAAGTTGCAGCTGGTGTGGAATGGCGTTACAAATGGTTAGGCTTTAATTTTGGCTATATGTATAGCAAAAGTGATCTTATCGAAACTTCTGGTGTTCAATTTGGTACAAGTATTCATTTTTAATTCATTGATATAAACACAATATAGATGAAGTTTATTCACTCATTTATATTGTTGCCTTCGAATCGTAATTTAAACTGCTCAATCAGAAACGCTAAAAACAAACGAAGTCGCTTGGGTTGATACTGGCGGCTCAGGTAAATCACGTTCAAATCTGCGCCTGCAGAAGAGGTCGATGCGTTGAAGTTCTTCATGTAGCCATTTAACACAGTCACTAAACGCTGCTGTTTGATGTCCTCTTGTACATCGAGAATCGATTTCAACGCAATACCCGCCCCATCTAACGCCCATTGACGAATCACTTCACCATCATCAGAAAAACGCTTCGGTACGACAGTAACAACATTGTGCTGCTCTTCATCTTGAAAGTGCCATGTTTTCAACTCTTCATTGCTGCGAACCAAAGCTAAACAATCGTGCTGTGCTAAATCTTGTGGCGTGATTGGCGTGCCTTTCTTTGACAAATACTGAGGAGAAGCGCAAAGCACACGGCGACTGGACGCCAGTTTGCGAGAGATAAGGTTACTGTCGGCTAGCTCCCCATATCGGATAACAATATCCAAACCGGACTCCGCCAAGTTGGATAAGTTATCGTTCAAATACAGATAAGGGATCACATCGGGGTAGAGCTGACTAAATTCCGACAGTATTGGCGAAATGTATTGCTTACCAATATCGCGAGGAGCCGAGATCTTAAGTGTGCCGCGCACTTCTTTGCGTGCCAGTTTGGAGTAAGTTCTCCGTCTCTTTAACGCTGTCGATGATTTCCAAGCATGCCTGATGGTACATAGCGCCAGAGTCCGTCAGTGAGATATGCCTTGTACTGCGATTAAGTAACTTCACCCCGTAACGATCTTCCAGCGACTGCAATCTTGCCGTTACTGTTGCCGGCGATAAGCCGAGCTCTCTACCAGCCGCCGCCAGCCCTTGGTTCTTCACTATGCTGACAAACAGCGTCATATCCGAAAACTTGTCCACATTCTCTCCTAAAACCTCATTATTCGACTGAGCTGAATAATCAATTCAAATATTACCCAATTATCAAATTTCTTCCAGTCAATATACTGGCTCCAACGAAACGAGATTGGAGAAACAAATCATGAAAACAGAAAAAACTGTTTACGTCGTACTAGGTGGCACATCAGGTATTGGTGCTGAACTTAGCCAACAACTTGCAAACGACAATTCGATTATCCACGTAGCAAGCCGCAAAACAGGGTTAGACATCAGCGATGAACAATCGGTTTACCACTACTTCGAAACCATTGGTGCTTTTGACCACCTGATCGTCACGGCAGGTTCTTATGCTCCAGCAGGCAAAGTAGTGGACGTGGATGTTTCCCAAGCGAAATACGCTTTTGATACCAAATTTTGGGGCGCAATCAACGCGGCGAAACATGGAGCACGCTACATCAAGAAAGGCGGCTCAATCACGCTAACGTCCGGCATGTTATCGCGCAAAGTTGTTGCTAACACCTACGTAAAAACCGCGATTAACGCAGCCATTGAAGCAACCACAAAAATACTGGCGAAAGAATTAGCTCCTATCCGAGTGAATGCAGTCAGCCCAGGCTTGACTAGAACTGAGGCATATCAAGGCATGAGCGAAGACGATAGAAATGCCATGTACCAACGCACACAAAATAGTTTACCTGTGGGCAAAGTTGGCGAAGCCAGTGACGTTGCAAAAGCTTACCGACTTCTGATTGAAAACAGCTACATGACCGGCGCCGTGATTGATGTTGATGGTGGCGCACTGCTTGGCTAACAACATACATTTAGCTAACCGCAAATAAAAACAAGGTGACAGAGCAAGAAAAAAGCATGGCACCAATGGGTTCAAACTAATTAAAAAAAGAGACTCCCCCATGAATAAAGAAAAAATGCCGCTGCAGGTATGGATCTTAACGCTTGCAGCTTTTGCTATCGGTACCGCAGAATTTGTTATTGCAGGAATCCTTCCTCAAGTCGCCAACTCATTGTCCATCACGGAAGGGCAAGCAGGCTACCTAATCAGCGCCTACGCACTTGCCATTGTGTTTGGCGGTCCACTACTTACGATTTACTTAGCACGCTTTAACAAGAAAGCCGTACTGGCTGGGCTAATGGTGTTGTTTATTCTCGGCAACGTATTGTCCGCTTTCGCACCAAACTACTTTGTATTGATGGTCAGCCGAGTGGTAACTGGCTTGGTTCAAGGTCCTTTCTACGGCATCGGAGCCGTGGTAGCGACTAATTTGGTTTCAGAAAAAATGGCAGGTCGTGCGGTCGGACAGATGTTCGCAGGCCTAACACTGGCTAACGTTTTAGGTGTGCCTGGCGGTACTTGGATTGGCTTGCAATTCGGCTGGCACACCACTTTCTTAACCGTTGCCGCTTTTGGTTTAGTGGCTCTGTTCTCCATCACTTCAGTGATCAAATCGACTGGTCATGGCGAAGCAAAAGATGTCAAAGCGCAATTGGCTGCATTCAAAAACCCAATGTTACTTATCAGCCTTGCGATCACCGTATTTGCTTGGTCGGGGTTTATGACTTTGTATGGCTACATCGCCCCTATCGCCATGCACATCACTGGCTTTGGTGAAAGTGCCGTTACTTGGATTCTAGTTATCGTTGGCGTCGGTCTGATTGTTGGCAACACCATGGGTGGTCGTTCATCAGATAAAAACCTACAAAAAGCGTCCATGTTCTGGGCTAGCGCGATGATTGTGTCACTGGTACTGGTCGGCCTAACTGTCGACAGCAAAGTGCTGTTCATTGCCACCGCCTTTGTATTTGGTATTGCATCATTCGCTAACGTGCCAGCAATGCAGCTTCGAGTAATGAAACACGGTGGTGAAGGTCAGGAATTAGCAGCGACGGCAAACATCTCAGCCTTCAACTTAGCCAATGCCTTTGGTGGTTTCTTAGGCGGCATGGTGCTCGATAGCCAAATGGGCGCAGGCATGATCCCTTACGCAGCCATCATTGTTCCACTGATTGGTTTGCTATTCATCGCCAAGGCAAACCGCAAAGAAAGCAAACAGGTGGAGTTAGCTCCGAGCTTCAATAACTAATGTCATCCCTACAGGTAGCCCTGACTTAACGCTTCTCGATCAAGCGGGGCTACCCAATACGAATACTCAATTTTGATGCACTTTTACAAGACACACCAAACATTGCCAAAGAGGTCGAAGTACTCATCGAACGCGCGAAAAGCGTGTTGAATCTCGACTCTTATGAGCATGTGACTTTGGTAGACGAAGCAATCCTATTTTCTATTTTGCGCGGGTTCTTCAGCGCCACAGAAATCCAATGGGATAACGCCGTGAAAGATTGGATGGAATCTGTAAGCAACAAAACCCAAGTACCACTACTTAAGTAAGGAATCGATCATGAGCAAACTATTTGAACCAACACAGCTGAAACAACTGGATCTACAAAACCGCGTAGCCATGGCTCCAATGACCCGAGCGCGCACCAGTCAACTGGGAAACATTCCAAACCAAATGATGGCGACTTACTACAAGCAGCGTGCTGACGAGGTACTTGAGAAAGGCTATGCGGATTTAGTGGCGTTTGGACGCCCGTTTGTTTCTAACCCAGATTTGGTGGCGCGCTTACAGCACCAACAGCCTCAGGCTGAACTGGATGGCTTCACACTATTTGGTGGCAATGAATACGGCTATACGGATTATTCTATGTGCTCAAAATAAAAACGGGGAGCATTGAGCTCCCCGTTTTGTATCTATAACAATCGATAAACTTAGATCGCAACTTGAGGTGGAAACAGTTTGTCGAAAATCCAGTTATAAATGTAAGCGTAAACAAGATAGAACAGAGCCATACCCATATCGAGTAAAAAGGCATCCCATAAATTCAGATCCATCATTACTGCAACAATTGGGGTCGTGACAACCAATAGGCCCGCTTCAAATAACACAGTATGAACCAAGCGCATTTTCTGTGTTTTATGAATTGAACCGTATTTTCGCTTCAAGTAGTTATCAAAAAGGACGTTGTAAGCGTAGTTCCAAAACGTTGCTACAATCGTAACAACAATGGCCATCATTCCACTGTGGCTCTGATCAAAACCAAACTGGCTCAATACACCTACAATTAAAATTAACCCAATTACTTCAAAGCCAATAGCATGGCCAATACGTTGTGCTCTTGTTCTCATATATCATTATCGTTCTATTAATTAGTTATATCACTCACAAAATTGTGATCAAATTAAGTGCCTAATAGCATATCGCGTATTAGCGAGATCACAATATGGAAAACTAATATCTTGCTTCTGGTAAATAAAGATTTATTCGTTATTTTTGCATAAATCTAAATAAAGTGCATTTTAAAATGAATGACGTATTTTAACGCTTTTAAGATTCCTTTTAAACATACATGGAATTTTATTTAGAAATCTTAACCTTACCATCTACTATAATTTAGGTCGTTGACTCACAAACTCATCACCATGACAAGTTTTTGACTGTTTTATGCTAGGATATGCAGTCGAGAATTATATCAAAAAAAGCACTTTTATAAGGACTGTTATGACTAATTATTTAAAATCATACAAGTGGTTCATTGTATTAGCCCTTGTGTTTCAATTAACAGGTTGCGGCATTAATACGATTCCAACACTTGATGAGCAAGTAAAGGCCAATTGGGCTCAGGTGGAAAACAACTATCAACGTCGTGCTGATCTTATCCCCAACCTTGTTGCAACAGTGAAAGGCTATGCCTCTCATGAAAAAGAGACGTTAACCGTAGTGACTGAAGCGCGAGCTAAAGTTTCATCGATTCAAATCACGCCAGAAACACTAAACAACCCACAAGCATTTAAACAGTTCGAACAAGCTCAAAGCCAATTAAGTTCAGCGCTTTCTCGTTTGATGATGGTTTCTGAACGATACCCAGATTTAAAAGCAAACGAACAGTTCCAAACGCTGCAAGCCCAACTAGAAGGTACTGAAAACCGTATTGCTATTGCTCGTCGTGATTACATTGAAAGTGTTAAAGCTTTTAATACAGAGATCCGCACTTTCCCTGGTCGTTTATGGCACTCGCTAATGTACAGCGACCTTGAAGTGAAGCCAACATTTACAGCAACAACACCGAATGCTGATGTTGCACCAAAGGTAGAATTTTAAATGAGAAAAAACCTATTGATCTGCGGATTTCTCTTATTTGCAAGTCAACTGTGTTTTGCTCAACCGTCATTTCCAGCTTTAACAGGAAGAGTGGTTGATGATGCGCACATCTTAACTCAGCCTCAGCGACAGGCTTTAAACACCTTGCTGGCAGAGGAAGAAAAGAGCTCATCAAATCAGGTTGTTATTGTGACGGTTCCAAGCACAGGAGGTATTCCTATTGCTGATTACGGTTATCAACTTGGACGCAAATGGGGCATTGGGCAGAAAGAGCATAATAATGGCGTACTCTTAATTATTGCTTATAACGATAAGAAGATGCGAATTGAGGTTGGCTATGGGTTAGAGGGAGTACTGCCCGATGCAACTGCGTACAGTATTATCAATCACGAAATCAAACCGCAATTTAAGGCTGGGCGTTTCTATCAAGGGATCAGTAACGGTACCAAAGCGATTATTGCAGCCATTCACGGTGAATATAAGCCGATTGTAGAAGAAGATCAGCCACCGTACGATTTTTATCTGTTTGTTCTATTTGTTGTTGTCATTCAGATCATCGCTTATACCCGCCGCCGTAAGAATGGTGGGAAATATTACCGCAGTGGTCGCGATGGTTTCACTACGGGTTCTTTTGGTTCGGGCGGCATTCATCGCCATGGTTCAAACCATTCAGGTGGCTTTGGTGGCTCATCTGGCGGTGGATTTAGTGGTGGCGGTGGCGGCTTTGGTGGCGCTTCGGGAGGTTGGTAAGAATGAAGATGTTTTCAGAACAAGAGTTGCAACAAATTAGCCAGACGATTGGCAATATTGAGCAACAAACAGACGCAGAATTAATGGCAGTCATTGCCACAGCATCTGATGATTACTATTTTGTACCTACACTATGGGCTGCCATTATTGCCCTATTTACTCCAGCTCTGTTGTATCTGTCACCCTTGTGGCTTGATATAACCGATTTATTGATGGCACAACTGGCGGTGTTTGTTGCTCTTACTTTACTGTTTCGAGTACCAACAATTAAATATCGAATGATTCCAAAATCAGTGAAATATCGCCGAGCAAGTTTATTAGCCCACCAGCAATTTTTGCTTAATGGTATACATAAGACTCAGCAACATTTAGGAATGATGATTTTTGTAAGTGAAGCCGATCATTATGTTGAGATCATAACTGACTACGGTATCAGCCAGCAAATAGATAATCAGGTATGGCAGAAATTGGTTCAGGATTTCACTCAAAATGTAAAACAAGGAAATACTTATCAAGGGTATATCCAATGTTTAACGGCAAGTGGTGAAGTACTGGCACAACATTTCCCATTAACACAGCAAAAAAATGAACTTCCTAATGCATTAGTTGTGATCGACTAGTATTCACAGAATTTCATGATGCATGTCATAAAGCACCGGATAATCTTCGGTGCTTTTTTTATATCTCACCAGCTTTTGCATGTAGTGCAAAACTGTTTAAGGTTTAAAGCCTCTTCTCATACATAACAGGTATTTTTTATACTTATTTCATCATTTAACTTTAGAGATAATAAGTATGGAAATTTCCCTTCTTGGCTATGTTGCTTCTGCCTTGATTATTCTTTCGTTGATCATGAAAAATATCAAAACACTGCGCTATGTAAACCTTGCAGGATGCAGCCTATATGCTGTTTATGGTTTGATTATTCAAGCTTGGCCTGTCTTTGCAATGAACTTTATCTGTGTTGGTATTAATTTATACCGTATCTACACTTTAAATAAACAGGAACAGTAAAATATTATGAAGGGAGATAATTCGCTGCAGAAAAAGCATCAACAACTTATCCGTTTGGCGCAAAAACGACGTTGCTTAACACCAAACGGATTTAATAGCATTACCGATTATCATCATGGCGCTTATGATTGCGATTATGTCTCACCTTATAGTAAATATGCAGGAAACCTAAATGCATCAGTGATGTTAATCTTGCAAGATTGGTGTTCTGATGATTTTTTATCACAACCCCTTAATCGTAATTTAATACATTATGGAATTGAGCCAAGTTTTCCGACTACTCGTAATTTAGAGCAATATTTGCAGCGTTATTTTCAACTCTCTGTCGCTCAAACCTATGGTACAAATCTATTTCCTTTTGTTAAGCCCGGAGCAATGGCAGGTAACATTACCATTGGTGAACTGATTCAAGCAGCAGAGCAGTTTACTCTAGAAGAAATTGAAATTATTGCGCCAAAAGTTGCAGTTTGTTTTGGTGTCGCTACCTATAATGCACTGTTACGTGCTGCTAAAGAACAAAACCGATTAAAAGATGCATCCTTAAAGCCAGTTAAAAATCTAAACCAAGCTATAGAACAACCTTTTTTGCTCTCTTTTTCTAGTAAGGTGAAGGTTTGGATCTGTGCACAATCTCATCCAGGTGGACTTGGGCGAGCCTGCCGAAATAAAGGAAAAGTAGATAGAGTGAGTCAAGACTGGCAGCAAATGGCACAATTTGTTAAGCAGATACCTTTTGCCTAGTCTACCTCGTATTTCCCCGGGGAGAGTGCTAGAATCGCGCCTCCTTGTGAACTCGGCCTTAGTTAGTTTAGATGATGCACTCTCCTCAATCTTGTTTTACTCGTTTTCAATCTTCTATTGATCAATATACTTTACCTGAGCGTTTTACGTTTCCGTTTTACTACACCCCTCACCCTTTATGTGAGCTTGCAGCACAAGAGCTTCAGTTGCATTTAGAAACGCAGACACAATGGCAACATAATTTTGGTCTTAATGGCGATTTAGATACGGCAATTGGCAAGATGTTTGGGGTGCTTTTAGTCAAAAATGCTGACGGTGAAATCGGTTATTTATCGGCATTTTCAGGCAAAATTGCAGATCAAAATTTACTGCCTCACTTTGTCCCGCCTGTGTTTGATATGCTAACGGATGATGGTTTTTTTCAAGCCGAACAAAAAGTGATTAATGATGTTACCGCAGAAATTCGCCAACTTGAAACTAATGCAGAATTGCTAGCATTACGCGATACCTTTGCTCAAAGTCAGGCTCAAGCCGCAGATGAAATTGAACAGTGCCGTTTACAGATTATTGATAGTCGCAAAGATCGCAAAGAACAACGAAAAGCCGCAGAAGCAACCAATGACAGCCAATTGATTGAAGAAACCGCTATTCGTTTGGCTAAAGAGAGTGCAAAACAGAAACACGAACAACGTTTTCTTAAGTCAACTTGGGATGAGAAATTGCAAGTATTAGCAAATCAAGTTGATGTATTTGATAATGAAATTAATGAATTAAAAGAAAAACGTCGTCATCTTTCTTCAACCTTGCAAGCAAAACTGTTTGCACAATATCGTTTCTTAAATCAATACGGTGAAGAAAAAGATCTCATTGATATCTTTGCCCAAACGCCAAATCAAACACCACCAGCAGGTTCTGGTGAATGCGCGGCACCTAAACTACTTCATTATGCGTTTAAGCATGGTATGACGCCTATTGCTATGGCAGAGTTTTGGTGGGGAGCGTCACCAAAATCTGAAATTCGTAAACACAAATACTTTTATGAAGCGTGTAAAAGTAAGTGCGAGCCAATTCTTGGGCATATGCTAAAAGGCATTGAATTAGAAGAAAATTTATTGCTGAAAAACCCAGCAGAAGGCAAAGAGCTTGAGATTATCTATCAAGATGAGGCCATGGTTATTGTTAATAAACCAGCTGAGTTTTTATCTGTTCCAGGAAAGACCATCTCAGATTCGGTTTACACCCGTATGCAGGCAATGTTTCCTGATGCTGATAGTCCATTGATTGTGCATCGACTTGATATGTCGACATCAGGCCTGTTGGTTATAGCTTTAACCAAACGGGCTCATAAAAATCTTCAGAAACAATTTATTACTCGCACGGTTGAAAAACGTTATGTCGCTTTATTAGATGGCCTTGCAGATAGTGACGAAGGTATTATCTCGTTACCTATGCGAGGCGACATTAACGATCGCCCTCGTCAGTTAGTGTGCTTTGAACACGGAAAACCCGCTGAAACTAAATGGCAGGTGATCAGCCGAAAAGATGGTAAAACCAAAGTCTATTACTACCCAAAAACAGGTCGTACCCATCAATTACGAGTTCACTCAGCACACCCAATGGGAATGAACATGCCAATTATTGGTGACGATCTCTACGGCCAAAAATCAAATCGACTCCATCTCCATGCCGAGTACTTATCACTTGAACACCCTATTACTCATGAACCAATGGAATTCCAAGTTGATGCTGAGTTTTAAATAGCGGACAACGGATAGTTTTGTAGCTTCTAACTGCACCCTTAATGACTTTTACTTTCGTGTCATTAAGGGTGTTGTTCTAAATAATTCACCTGAAATCTCGGCCATTATAACAAGTACAACAAATAGCACTTGTTCTATACTTTTAGAACTTGTACTATTTTAAGTACAACAATGAGAAGGGGATTAATTATGACCGTTTTGAGTTTTTCTGAAGTTCGAGGCAATTTTAAAAAAGTATGCGATCAAGTCGTTGATGATTGCGATGCAGTAGTTATCCATCGACGTGATGCAGATAATGTCGTGCTTATGTCTGAATCTGAGTTTAATAGCTGGAAGGAAACGATGTATCTCATGTCTAATCCTGTGAATGCTGCAAACTTACTTGAATCAATAAAACAAGCTGAATGTGGTAATGTACAGACACATGAGCTACTAAGCCATGATGATTAATTTCACGCCTAACGCTTGGGATGATTACTTATACTGGCAATCTCAAGATAAGAAGACTTTAAAACGAATCAATAAACTGATTGAGAATTGTGTTAGAACGCCGTTCGAAGGAATTGGAAAGCCTGAACCATTGAAAGATAACTTATCAGGCTATTGGTCGCGACGCATTGATGATACACATAGATTAGTCTATAAAGCCACTCAAGATACTTTAGTCATTGTTGCTGTTCGGTTTCACTACCAAAAGTAAGTTATAAGCCTTCTTAATCAGAGTATCTATATTCTTCGCATCTAATTTCGTTTCAAATCATTTTAGCTGGCGTATCTCTGATAAAGTAAACTTGACAGCAAAAAACATTAAAACCAAATAGTAAATGGTTAATATCAACGTAGGTAGCGCATCTCTATCAAAAACAGAGTGCAACGAAAATAAGCAATATCCGCCAATTAAGCCTGGAATAATCCAAAGTTTGCGAACATCGTGATACCAATCAGCCAAAGTAAACAGTTTATGAATTACCAACAAAACCAGTGGTAAAGTCACCATTAAAAACCACAACATGATTCATTTCCTTAAGCGAATACTGTACCTTTCGGTGTTTCATTAAAATGACGTTTATACTCACGACTAAATTGCGATGGACTGGTATAACCCACCATTCTCGCCGCTTCATTTACTCGTTTTCCTTCAATATGAATAAGCTCTTTCGCTTTGTTTAGTCGAACCTTTTTGATGTACTGTAACGGTGATTCTAACGTCACATTTCGAAAAGCCGTATGAAAAGCAGAAACACTCATACTTGCCTCTTCGGCTAATTGTTGAACGGTAAGAGGCTCATCAAAAGAGAGATGTACTTTATTTAATGCTTTAGCAATACGAGCGTAATGGCCTTCACTGTGGGCTAACTCAAACAACAAATGCCCTTCTCGACCAATCAGGGCTCGGTATGCTAACTCTTCAACTAAGGCATTTCCTAAAATATCAGTTTCCACCTCATTACATAGCGCATTCATTAATCGAATACAGCAATCATGCATTGCACTATCCATAGCAACAGATTGTAAGCAGCCACAAGTTACTGGATTCTCTTTTTGTGGACGAAACCCTTTAGCTTCCAACTGCTGTACAAGACGGTGTAAAAGTTGAGGTGGAATATTTACCGAAATACCCAACAGTGACTGCTCATTATCAGGAAACGCTTCACACTCCAAAGGCATTGGCATTCCAACAACTAAGTAATCACCTTCGCCATAATGAACTGCTTCATCACCAATATGAATATTCTTATGTCCTTGGCCTAAAATAATCAGCCCTGACTGGTAGGTAAAAGGCTGACGCTGGTTACCTTTACTGCTGCGATAAAAATAAACTTCTGGAATCGCAGTTTGGTAGATGCCTTCTAAATGATTTAGTTGCTGCTTCTCAACATACAACTCCATCGAGCGTTTTAATTGCATATTCCATCCCCTTACTTTTGTTTACTGCTTATCAAAATGCACCAATTAAGAGAAATAGGCAATAAATAAACAGAAATCTGCCTATTCTATACCAGCTTTCAAGACTATTATGCATCTATCACAACGAAAATCATCCATCTAAGGAAGCAAGAGGTCGATATGCAATTTACTTATGTAAACCCTACTCTAATTCATTTTGGTCAAGGTCAAATCGCAGCAATCACTAACGATATTCCAACAACAAGCAAAGTTTTAGTGATTTATGGTGGCGGTTCTATTAAGAAAAATGGCGTTTATGATCAAGTTGTTAAAGCGCTCGAAAATCACACATGGCTTGAGTTTTCTGGTGTTGAACCAAACCCAACCAAAGAAACACTAGATAAAGCCGTTGCTATTGTGAAAGAACAAGGTGTGGATTACATCCTTGCTGTTGGTGGCGGATCCGTTATTGATGGCTCTAAGTATGTTGCAGCTGCAGCGAAATACGATGGTGATGGCTGGGATATTTTAATTGGTAAGCATACCATTGAATCAGCAACCCCAATTGGCGCGATCCTAACACTACCTGCAACGGGTTCTGAATCTAATATGGGTGCGGTAATTACTAAAGCAGAAACACAAGATAAGCTGGCCTTCTTACACCCAGCGGTTCAGCCAAAGTTTGCAGTAATGGACCCAGATGTAATGAAAACACTGCCAGAGCGCCAGCTTATTAACGGTATCGTGGATGCTTGGGTTCATACTTGTGAGCAATACCTAACTAAGCCAACACACGCTATGGTACAAGACGGCTATGCAGAAGTGCTTCTTCGTAACCTGAAAACATTAGGCGATCACTATGCAGAACGTGATAACGATGAATGGCGTGCAAACCTAATGTGGACAGCAAACCAAGCGCTAAATGGTCTAATTGGTAGTGGTGTTCCGCAAGACTGGTCAACCCATATGATCGGCCATGAATTGACTGCGTTATGGCATGTTGATCACGCTCGATCTCTTGCTATTGTTCAACCATCGCTGCTTCGCAATCAGATTGAATATAAGCGCGCTAAGCTAGAGCAAATGGGTCGAAATGTATTTGGTCTTGAAGCAACCTCCGATCTTGCAGAGCGCACAATCGATGCAATTGAAGCCTTCTACCATCAGTTAGGTGTTGCAACTCAATTAACTGAGTACACAGGTGATAAAGAGTCGGCAGTTAGTGCTGTTATCGACCAACTAGGTAAGCATGGAATGACAGCTCTAAGTGAAAACCAATCCATCACTCTAGAGCGTAGTCGTGAAATTTTAGAAAATGCAATTGCTTAAAGGGTAGGTTTTCGCCCAGCGCAATAGTAAACGGCAGATCTAGGATCTGCCGTTTTTTTGTTCACAACCAACTCGGTATGCTTATCTAGTCACAAATAATAAACACTGAGCACTAAAACTACTTGCATTTAATTCAGGCATCTAATATATCAGACACTTATCGTGAAGATGTATAATATTACACATGAATACTGAATTAATCCAAAAAGAAATACTGCGTAGAAAAAATCTATTTCAGAAAATTAGTTATGGTGATATCGCAACTAATGTCACACCAAACAAGTTAAGAGAATTACAGCTATATGGTGGAGCTGCTGGTATTTGGGTTCATTCAACTGTAACTAAAAAGATTATAAACAACGAGTTCGGTATTGCTGTTAGTATCTTACATACAGGTAAAGACTATGCAGATGATTTTTCGGACTGTGGTATTTTATACGATTTTCCAGCAACTAATCGTCGAGGATCACATGATAATAATGAAATTCAGGCGTTAAGAAATTGCTACACAGCACAGATACCATTATTCGTAATTACTAAAACCAAGAAGAAATTACGTAATGTACATATTGGTCTAATTAAAGATTTTAATGAAGAAAAACGAAAAACATACATTGAATTCGTTACTAACGATACATTCATCCATAATGCAGATATAAATAAAATTGATTATGAACAAGCTGATTATTTTACTAATTTTGAGCAATCAGTTATTAAGTCTTTACAAGATAATCCTAAAAAACGCCGACAGCGAATCGAAAAAGCAAATAAAAAACCTCAACTAATTTCTCGTGTTGTAAAAGACTATCAACGAAACCCTGATATTGTTGCAGAAGCTTTAATTAGAGCAGCAGGTATTTGTGAAGCATGTGGATGTCAGGCTCCATTTAATAAAAAATCAAATGGTGAACCATATCTAGAAGTGCATCATTTAATTCCACTATCTAAAGGTGGTGAAGATAGTTTAGATAATGTTCAAAGCTTATGTCCAAATTGCCATCGAAAACTGCATTTCGGTTAAATATTCAATCAGCTCAATACTCATCTATATTGAGCTGATTACTTCAAAATAATACAAAACCCTAACCAAAAAACTCCCCACATCCATCTATCTTCTGCTTTAAAAAATCGACAAAGCAGCGGACTTTCAATGGTACATATCGGTTTTGTAGATATACCGCATTAAATGGCAGTTTTTGACCTTCATAATCCACCAGCAATGGTATTAACTCCCCCGATTCAACATAACGGCTTACCATCCATTTAGGTAGATGAGTAATACCGAGTCCAGCAAGTGCAGCATCCAGTAACACATCACCATTATCACAACGGAATGAACCATGGACAGAGATTAAATGCTCTTGTTGTTTACAGCTGAAAGACCATGTATTCACCGAATGTAGACGCGAATAGACTAAACAATTATGGTCTAGCAGATCTTCAGGCTTATTTGGCGTTCCGTTTTTAGCAAGGTAATCGGGAGATGCAAAAAGCATCAGAACATTATCAAACAGATGACGAGCAATCAGGGTAGAATCTTCGAGATTACGGGCTCGAATCGCCACATCCACACCCGAACTTATCAAATCAACATGTTGATCACTGGCAAGTAAGTCAATTGAGATCTCAGGATATAAAGAATTAAACTCCGATAATAACGAAGCTAAAACTAAGCGGCTAAATGCGATCGGCGCAGAGATCCTTAGCACCCCTTTCGGTACAGCAACATCTTCTCTTGCGCTAGCCTCAGCTTCGTCTATTTCACCGAGAATCGCCACACACTTATTAAAGTACTCTGTACCCGATGGAGTAAGCGCCAGTTCGCGACTATTACGAGTCAGCAACTTTACTCCGATCTCTTTTTCAAGAGCAGCCACTTTTTTGCTGATTGCTGTTTGAGAAGTATTTAACTCTCGCCCCGTTGCTGAAAAACTTCCTGTTTGCACCACACGGACAAACGCTCGCATTGCCCCTAATTTGTCCATGTCCCACTCTCTCTTTATATAAACAGGGTTAATGAGCTGTCATCAACTCGATGTAGTATCCATAATATCAGAGCCATTCCAAAAAGTTATAGCTGGTAGTCATTTTACCTTAGTTCTAGAACTTATGGTTTTACACTATGATTCTTTCAAGCCAAATACTTAAGGAATAATAATGATGACTACACACAAACTTACCGCTGGCGCTCAATTTCCAACCATGACAGTGACAACATTAGACGGCCAACATGTAGAACTTAGCCAACCTCAAGGCAATCATGATTGGAAAATGGTTGTCGTATATCGCGGCAAGCATTGCCCTTTATGTACTCGCTATCTTAATCAGTTAGAAACACTAAAAGACCAATTTAGCAAAGTCGGTGTTGATATTATTGCTGTATCAGCTGACAGCAAAGAGCAGGCACTCACTCATAAAGAACAACTTAATGTGACCTTCCCTATTGCTTACGGTCTAACGGTATCGCAAATGGAACAGCTTGGACTTTATATCTCTGAGCCTCGTTCAGAAAAAGAGACCGATCATCTATTTGCAGAACCGGGACTCTTTGTAATCAATGATAAAGGTCAATTGCAAATCGTTGATATCTCAAATGGCCCATTCGTTCGCCCAGAGCTTGAAGTTTTACTCTCTGGTATCGGCTTTATTCGTGATCCGAACAACCATTACCCAATTCGTGGTATGTATCAAGGCGAGGCATAATCATGAGCTTACAAATGCTAACGCCCATTGAACTAGCACCGAATTTAACGCTAAAAAACCGCATTGTTATGGCACCTATGACGCGTTCTATGGCCGATGATGATCTCAATCCAACAATAGCTATGGCTGAATATTACGCTAAGCGCGCAGAAACAGGGTTAATCGTCACTGAGGCAACCATTGTTTCACCATTAGGACAAGGCTACCCAAATACACCGGGACTTTATAACGAATCACAAATACAACATTGGCAGGAAGTAACAGATCGTGTGCATCAACAAGGTGGTAAGATCTTCGTCCAATTATGGCACTGTGGGCGTATCGCTCACTCTATCTACCTAAATGGTGAAAAGCCAATAGCACCATCGGCGGTTTCATTTGAAGGTCGTGTTCCTCGTACTGATGGTTTGCAGTATGAAGAACCTCGTGCCATGACGGATATGGAGATCGAACGCGTTATTCAAGAATTTGCGCAAGCTGCTGCCAATGCAAAACTTGCAGGCTTTGATGGTGTAGAAATTCATGGCGCTAATGGTTATCTAATCGATCAATTTTTACATTGGGAGACAAACCAGCGAACCGATCAATGGGGCGGGACTCCTGAAAATATGGGACGTTTTCTTTTTAGAGTGATTGAAGCGGTGCAAAAGGAAATAGATCACGTTGGATTGCGTCTATCTCCTGTTGGTTATCTTCATATGGCTCTGAATGAAAAAGATCGAGAAGTTTCAGATTATGTTCTAAAGAAACTGAACGACTACGATCTGGTTTATCTGCACAATGGGGCGTTTGATGATGTGAAATACGACTATATTGATGGAACGGTTACACAATATATGCGTCGTCACTATCAAGGCAAAGTGGTTGGCAATGGCAGTTATACTCCAGACATTGCAGAACAAGTACTAGAACAAAAAGACGCAGATCTGGTTGCAATAGGTCGTCCCCTAATTGCCAATCCAGATTATGTCGCGAAGCTGAAAAACCATCAGCCAATCACTGAATATAATGCCGAAATGCTCAATACATTAGAGTAAAACCCATCGATAAAAAACAGCCTCTTAACAGATGATAATCGCTTAGTTAAGAGGCTGTTTTTCTTGATTGCTAATAACTTAACTAGCAGATACGAGGTAAAAGCTCACCTGCTGGGAAATCTAAATAACGACGGCTTCCCCAAGGGCTGTTTAATACCACTCGATGTTGCTCCGATCGACAAGCCGTACCCACAATCGCCGCTTGCGGATTAAACTGCTGTAGAACATCCAAAGCGCGCTCAGCATCTTGATGAGGAACCGCTAAAATAAATGTTCCTTCATTGGCTAAATCATAAGGTTCGAAACCAAATAATTCGCAAATGCCACGCACACTATCATTAACAGGAATTTGCTGCTCATCTAGCGTAATTTGCACTTCTGATGTTTGGCACCATTCGTTAAATACTGCGGCAATACCCCCTCGGGTTGCATCTCGAAGGCTATGAATCTTGATACCTTGATCAAGCAATGCTTTTACGGTTGGCCATAGAGTCGCACAATCACTTGCAATCGGAGATGCCAGCTTTAGTGACTCTCGTGCCGTTAAAACACACGCACCATGACAACCAACATCACGAGACACTAATAGCGTATCCCCCTCAGCTACATTATGAGATGAAATTCCTCGTTGACGGATATGACCAACTCCTGTTGTATTAATATAAACACCATCGGCCGATCCTTTAGGCACGACTTTGGTATCACCACAAACGATTTTTGCCCCAGATACCTTCAGTTCATCAGCCATGCTCTTAACAATCACTTCTAAGTCATCAAGCGAGAAGCCCTCTTCAATAATAAAGCTTGAAGTGAGATATTGAGGCTCAGCGCCCATCATAGCCAAATCGTTTACGGTGCCAGCAATGGCTAGTTTACCGATATTACCGCCTTCAAAAAACAGAGGCGATACGGTGAAACTGTCGGTAGTCATCGCGATAGGACCAGAGCATTCTAAAACAGCGGCATCTTCATTGCGCAGCAAAATCTCATTACCCAAATAACGAAAGAACAACTGATTGATCAGTTTATTCATTTCGACACCGCCACCACCATGACTTAATTGAACCTGTTTCATGAATTAATTCCTATAAATCTTCCGTACCAGCATAACGGTAATAAGCATTACAAGCGCCTTCAGAGCTCACCATACAGCTTCCCATTGGACGATTGGGGTTACATGTTTTACCAAAGACTTTACAATCAGGTGGTGTTGCAAGGCCTTTTAAAATATCGCCACAGCGACACACTTTATGATCTGGTGTATCAATATGAGAGAAGCAGTCGTCGAAAATAATTTCAGCATCTCGATGTTGATAACACGGCTTAAGTTGAAGAGCAGAGTGAG
This sequence comes from Photobacterium damselae, assembly GCF_003026815.1. GTDB lineage: Bacteria > Pseudomonadota > Gammaproteobacteria > Enterobacterales > Vibrionaceae > Photobacterium > Photobacterium damselae. The sequence goes on from NZ_PYOG01000014.1 coordinate 42,644, forward strand.
GAATTGGACCTAAACCACGCCAATTGAATTCATCTCGTACATCAAACACACGTTCAACCAAACTTTGTGCTGCGGTATTTCCAGCCTGAGTAACAACACGCTTATATTGCACATCAAGTAACGCTTGTTCTTTGATGCCCTGCTCAACCAACATCAGTACAGATTCTAATACATCGGCAGGTTCAAACCCCGCAACCACTAACGGAATATGGTGCTTATCTACGACCGATTGATAAATTTTAGATCCCGTTACCGCGCTCACATGAGAAGGACCAATAAAAGCATTAATCGGAGACTGACCATCAGCTAAAATCACTTCCATAGCTGGAGTAACCAATACATGATTAATGTGAAAATAGAGATTATTGATCTGTTGAGCTTCTGCCATTTCGACCAACACGGCGGTCATTGGTGTCGTTGTCTCAAAACCGATAGCAAAGAAAACCACTTTTTTGTCAGGGTTTTCTTTAGCAATTTTGAGTGTATCCATCGGATCATAGATAGGCTCGACTAAACCACCTTGAGCACGACACTGAGCTAGTGAACTTTTTGACCCCGGTACTCGAATCATATCGCCTAGAGTTACGAGAATAACATCGGGCTGCTGAGCCAGTTCAATGGCCTGATCAATACGCTCTTTTGGCATAACACAGACTGGACAACCTGGACCATGAACAAAATGCAAGTTATCAGGTAATAACTGCTTTAGACCAAACTTCATGATGGTATGAGTGTGACCACCACATACTTCCATCATATAAAGTGGCTTGGTGAGTAGCTGAGCTCGTTGCGCGATTTTTTCAGCCAACGCTTTGACCAAATCGGGCTGACGAAATCCTTGATATAACTGAGTTGATACTGCCATTACACCAAACCTTCTAACTCTTGGCGCTCCATATCAGCCAAAATCAGTTTGTACATCTCAAGGCTTTCTTGCGCTTCTTTTGCGTTAATCTTACTGATCGCAAAACCCACATGAACTAACAGATGATCGCCAAGTTCAATCGGCTCTGCAATTAAATGGGTGCTAACTTTGCGCTGAACCCCCATGGTTTCAACTAAAGCAGCAGTTTCATCTGGATATAATTCAATGACACTAGACGGAATACATAAACACATATTGCTTTCCAAAAATGAGATATCAGTGGTTAGTTATTATGAATGGCATACCACAGCTGACCTGCTGCAATACCGCCATCATTCACAGGGATCAATTCGCCACTGTAAATAGGTTGTTTTTGTTGCAAAGCACTATCACGAGCGGATGCTAATGTATAAGCGCTCTGCAAAATAATTCGGTTTTGAAATACACCACCAGAAAGCACAAGAGGTAGGGCTGGATAATTCTCGGCTAAGGTAAAAATACTTTGGGCGATATTTCGTAAAAAAGCATGAGCAAGACGGTTCTGCAACATTTGATTGAACGCAACCGATAATCGGCAAGATAGCACAGACTCAAAGCATGGTTGCCAGTCAATAACCGTAAAATCAGATTGCGCATTCAATGAAACCAATGACAATTCTGGTAACGGGTACAAAAGCTCATATTGAGAATTTAATGCGGCTTGTTCCAATAAAAGCCCGGCTTCACCTTCATAACTGACACGCTCTAGTACCCCTAAAAGATAAGCCATCGCATCAATAAGCCGCCCCATTGATGAAGTATATGGAGAACGACTGCCACTTTGCCAAAGTTGATATAGATTCTCTAACGTTGCACTTGTCCATTGTGGAAAGAGTTTTTCTTGCAATGAACAAACCTGCTCAATCGACATAAATTCAAGCAAAATAGCCAATAACAAACGTGCAGGCTCTTTAATGGCTTGCTCTCCACCTAATAAACGAAACGATCGTAAACTTGCCACGCGCTTAAAGTTATGGGTATCGGCCAATAACACTTCCCCACCCCAGACGGTTTCATCCTCACCATATCCAGTTCCATCAAAGGTAAACCCAAGTACCTGCTCTGTTAAATTATGCTCGGCCATCACGGCAAGCACATGAGCATGATGATGCTGAATCTGAGTCAACGAAATCGAGGAGTCGTCTGTAACCATTCTCTGCGCCAGTTCGGTTGAGCGATATCCTGGGTGATAATCACAAACAATGCGTTGCGGCGAAACATGATAGAGAGAGGTGAAGGTTTTTATCGCTTCTTGATAGCGCATTTCATTATCGACATTATCAAGATCGCCAATAAATGGAGATAACATCCATTGCTGCGGCAAAGCAAGGCCTATAGATGCTTTCTGTTGTGCCCCCATCGCCAATGTTGCTTGATTATGAGTATCAGCAAATCGACTAAATGGCGCATAACCTCGGGCCATTCTTAAAACATGCACTTTATCGTCAATCACATGAACCAGACTGTCATCACAGGCATGAAGAATTGGACGATTATGATTTAAAATACCATCTAACTCAGTACCAAATTGAGCAATAACCTCTTCAAAGCATGTTGCAATCGGCAATCCAGAACGGTTAGCACTGGTCATCACCAAAGCGTGAGGTGTATGAGGCTTTAGTTCAGCTAATTTAGCAAAAAGCAAAAAATGCAAAGGGGTATAAGGCAACATGATCCCCAAGTACGGCACATTTGGCGCAAGATTTGGGGCGAGTATCGATTCGCGGTTTTTCTTAAGTAACACAATAGGACGTTTTTGTTCATCCAGAGTCTGCCACTCTTTATCACAACCTTGCGCGAATACACGAGCATCAGATAAGCTTTGAACCATGATCGCTAATGGTTTTTTTGGGCGATGTTTATACTGACGTAATCGTTCAACAGCAACATTATCGCTGGCATCACAAATAAGATGGAAACCACCTAAGCCTTTTAGCGCAACAACGCCGCCCGCTAAGATCTGTTTAGCTAAAGATTCAATGGCTTGTTCACCAACACTATCCGTCTCAGCGGTAGAATGCTGGTGCCAACTAACCCAAGGGCCGCAATGTTCACAACTGATCGGTTGAGCATGGTAGCGTCTGTCCAATGGGTTTTTATAAGCTTGTTCACACGGCTGGCAGAACTGAAAATTCGCCATACTGGTATGACAGCGATCATAAGGCAGCGCTTTGATGATACTGTATCGGGGACCGCAGTGGGTACAATTGGTAAAAGGATAGTGATAATAGCGCGAACGGGGATCTTCAAGATCGGCTAAACACGCCTGACATACCCCTTGATCTGGAGAGATCGAGACAGAGGTACTTTCTCGCTCACAACTTTCTTGAATCGCAAACTCTGTTGGACATTGCGCCTTATTCCAACTAGGTAAAACGGTGATCTCAATATGATCAATACGACTTAACGGTGGGGCTTGACGTTCTAACTGCTCAACAAATTGCGTAAGTTGCTCAACGGTTCCTTGAGCATCAATTTTTACTCCTTCAGAGTCATTGATTACCCATCCTAACAGTTGATATTCCAGAGCTAATTGATAGACAAAAGGGCGAAAACCGACCCCTTGCACAATACCTGTGACATGAATAAATTGATGAGAAATCATTGTCACTATCACCTAATTATAATCTTCCCCAGCAACCTAGAGCGAAATTCTCATTGTTATTGGGTTTAAGTCGATACTCTAAAATAAGCAAAGAAAAACAGTGAAATAACACTTATAATTTGCCGGTTCACTCTTCTGCTTTGCCTATTTCACGTTAAGAATTTAATGTGTGTTGTACATCCTGCAACGAATACTGAAAATTCACACAGGGATCGAGCGCACCAACGAGCAGATCAAGCCCAACGGTTGGATCATTTTCAGGTAATTCACAGTGCTGAAAAATATAGTCAAATAATCCATCAGGTTCACACAATCTGTCTGTTGGTGTAATGATCTGATATTCAACAATTTTATTATCCCAACCAACAACGGCTTGATGATAAAGTTCACCATGGGGCGCATTTACTCTCACCCCTCCAGCTTCAACCGTTGGTTTGATAAATTGCCACTGTCCCGATAAACGATGATCAGAGAGCAATAAAGCCAGTTCATATACTCGAGATAAAATCAAAAGAAACAACACATTATCTTGCATTTTTTCTGAAATACTCAGCGTGCTCGCATGTCGTTGATACAGATCTGAATGCTTCAAGATCTGGTAATCCATCTGCCAACCATAACGCAGTGCCCACGACAGTAATTTTGGATACGGCTTTGACATATCAGTACTCTCAAGCCAAGCAATAACGCCATGATTTGCAATGAGCTCAACGGTTAACTCTGCAGACATACCAAACAGTTGCTCTGAAATATCCCATTGCCCCGCAATTAATGCTGATGTTGTTGAATCTGCGTACTGCTTCCAACCTAACTTGTTTAGCATTAAAAAAAGCTGCATCGCGTGAGTATTAATCCACTCATGATTTACCTGCCGCAATAATGTCCCTGTTGAACAACCCAAGACATAACTTGCCGCAAGTTGATGAGAGATTCGACATGCATTGGGTAAATGGCCTAGAACATCAATAGCATTTTGCGGTTCTAAACCGATTAGAGCGTGTTCTATTTCAGGGCGAACATAGTGGATTTCTGCCGCTTCGATTTCTTGTCGGTTCGTTAGCAATGTAATATCACAACGACCTAATAATGCATTCATGATCTCTCCATGATTGAAAGCAATATATGAGATGATTAATAATAAATCATACAATTAAATTCTTTTTGCGCATTATCAATGGAAACGGAATAAGTAGAAATGTATTTTTTGTCCAAAAGCCAATTTTTTTAGCTTATCGCTGTACCCTTCTCAAAAACATCATATTTACAATACAAAAAACAAACAATTCAATTACATTGCTGAATTTATATTGAACTAAAAACTCACTCCAAATGATGTTTTTTCACTTGATAATAAATAATATTTATAGTGCTTTTTTTTCACGTGTTGTAGTCACATTTTTCCCAATTAAAGATTGTTTTTTTTCACTGGTTAACTACTATACGCGCAACTTTTTTACTGTAACGACCAATACGAATACCAAAGATGGATACTTTCCCCGCAAAACTAAAGCAAGCCACCTTTTTCTTCTCAACTCTATTTGCATCATCTTCTGCAATGGCGACCGAAATGAATACGCTAAATAGCCATGGTTCATTTGCGTTATGGCTATTGATAAGTGTCTTAGGATTTGGATTGATGTGTCGTAAGTAACGGTTTAACTCAACGATATATCGCTGAAATAACTTTTTACATTTCGCCGTGAAAGAATAATTCACTATATAGGTCTTTATTACCGAACACATATTGTGGAAAGCATAAGGTATAAAGATTATGGTTAAGTTAATTTCTCTTCTTTCAGGTATTGTTTTAAGCTTTGCCGTGAATGCCTCTCCGTACACTTGGAAGTCTCAGCAGACCACCATAGATGGAGCTCAGTTTACAAGCTCTCAACAAGCTTTCGATGCAGGGTTAGTTCTGTTGCGAGGGTTTGAAAGTAAAAGTGCATTTGAACTTGGCAAAGCTTTGAACCCGATCTTAACCGATCGCGTTAACCCTCGCAGTTATCAGATTACTCAGTCAAAAGTGAAAGTGGATCAGTTCCTAAATTCACAGGGTGATATGATCTATCAACCTATTGTTGATATTACTTATCGCTATGAAGCTCGTGACCGTAATAATTGATTATTACCAATCCCCAATGACACCTCATTAATAATAAGAGAATAATTTATTGTATATTGGGGAAAATATAACTCACCTAACATGAGAAAAGATTAAGCCTTCAATTCTCGTAAATAGCGGTAAATTGTGTGAATGGAAATATCTAAGCCCTTTGCCGCTATTTGAAACAACTCGGTTATTTTTTTTAGCGTACACAGTCTTTGTTTTGATATTATAAATTTCCTATTAACTATCAATACCATAAGTAAATAACCACTCTCACAAAAAATGAAAATTTAGTCTTCCTATCCCCGAACTCTCTATTTGATCAAGATCACATAAATTAACCTCTAACCCTCGTATAACAGATTCTCCACTTCTATTTGTTATACAAAAAAATGAAAAAACTCACACTTTTGGCTAGCAGTATTATTGCGGCAACTATTGCAGGGCAAGCAAGCGCCTGTACGACGATTCTTGTAGGTAATCAAGCAACTAAAGACGGTTCATATATTGTTGCCCGTAATGAAGATTACCAAGCAACTAACGCGAAAAATTTTGTTTTCCATCCAGCAGAAAAACCACAGAAAGAAGCTTTCCACTCTAATGCCAATGACTTTACCTATCCGGCAGCAAAAGAGGCGTTGCAATACACTTCAATGTCTGATTTTAATACTGATGGTAAAAGCATGGGTGAAGTTGGATTCAACTCTGCCGGGGTTGGCATGTCATCAACTGAAACCATTTATAATGGCGCTAAAGCACTGAAAGTCGATCCTTACGTTACCAAAACAGGTATTGGCGAAGATTCCATTGAGAACGTGATTTTACCGCGTATTCACTCTGCCAAAGAGGGGGTAGAGTTACTTGGTAAGATCATTGAAACACAAGGGGCTTCTGAAGGTTTTGGGGTCGCTTTTGTTGATAATGACGGGATTTGGTATTTAGAAACCGGTAGTGGTCACCAATGGATGGCAGAAAAAGTACCTGCAGATAAATACTTCGTATCAGCAAACCAAGGTCGATTGCAGCACTATCTTCCAAATAATCCAAATTATTTAGCCTCTCCAACCTTAGTGAGTTTTGCTGAACAACACGGTTTATATCAAGCCGTTAAGGGTCAACCTTTTGATTTTCATGCGGCTTATTCACAAGATACCCCAAATGATATCACCTACAACTACCCTCGCGTTTGGACCCTACAACATATGTATACTCAGGGCCTTAAAACAAAAATTGATCAAGGTAAAACATTTCCAGTCTTCTTAAAACCAACTCACAAGCTTACCGTTGCTGACGTAGAACAAGGCTTGCGTAATCATTATCAAGGCACTTCCCACGATCCGTACGCCAATAAAAATCCTAAAGAACCATACCGTCCGGTGTCGGTATTTAGAACTCAAGAATCCCACGTGTTACAAGTTCGTCCTAACCTACCCAAAGCAATTGGTGAAGTGGAATACATGGCATATGGTATGACATCACTTAGTGTTTATTTGCCGTATTACCAAGGTATGACCAAAGTACCTCACAGCATTACATTAGGTACCGATCAAGCAGATGATCAATCCGCTAATTGGAAGTTCCGTAAGTTACAAACACTTGCCATGATGGATTGGAATGACTTTGCTCCTATTGTTCAAAAGGCGTATCAAAACTTTGAACAACAGACTGCGCAAAAACAAAAAGAGATGGAAAAACAGTATCTAGCCATTTATAAGTCAGAGCCAAAACAAGCTCAGGCGTTGATCAATAATTTTGAGCAACAAACCGTTACCGATGTACTCAAATTAACCGATCAACTTACCAACACGCTATTTACTAAACTGACGCACAAAGTTGATATGACCTACCATTTTGAAGGGGCATAGAATCAGCTTAGTATTAAAAGCAAAACCGAATAAATAAGAAATACAAAGCCACGTTTTCATCATTAAAATCATTATGAAAAACGTGGCTTTCTTCTATTTTCGACTCTTCTACAATCGATATATGTTCGCTAAGATTTTATTTTAATACGGTTCTTAAGCGGCTAATTTTCTCTTCTAAAATAGATTTTGGACAACCTAAGTTAAGACGGATAAAGCCACTACCATCTCGACCAAATCCGTATCCCATAGTTGGAATCACCCCAGCTTGATGCAACTTTTGCTCAAGTTCTTGATCATCAAGCCCCATCGCTCGACAATCTAACCATGCTAAATATGTTGATTCTTGAACGCGATAAGTCACTTGCTTTAGCTCATCACGAACAAACGCTTCTAGAATTTTATTATTTTCTTCAAGGTATTTAACGGTTTCATCAACCCATGCATGACCATTTCGGTAAGCGGCTTGGTTGGCAATAATACTAAAGGCGCTATAGACATCAATACCATAAGCCAATAACTTTGTTTTGAGCGCTTGAGCTTCTTTTTCATTTGGAATCATAGTATTAGTCAAACGCATTGACGGCAAACCAAAGGTCTTAGTTCCCGCGATACACACCGCCAGTTTATCAAAGTACTGAGGTTCAACTCGTAGACAACTGTAAAACGTGTGGCCACTAAATACCATGTCAGCCCAGATCTCATCAGAAATTAGATACACACCATATTGATGACATAACTGACAAACCTGAGTCACTTCTTGCTCTGTCCACACTCGACCACCTGGGTTATGAGGGTTGCAGAATATCATGATCTTCACACCATTTTGAAATTGCGCTTCAAGATCAGCAAAATCAATCGTGTAATAACCGTTGTCATTGATCAGACTCGATTCAGCAACTGTACGACCTGTATTTTCAATGGTGCGATAAAAAGCATGATAAACCGGGCTAAGCACTAAAACTTTATCCCCGACTTGGCACCATTGCTCCACCAGCATCGCAATAGCAGGTAAGCTTCCCGGTGTTGTATGGAACCACTCCTTTTGCAAGCTCACTTGATGGCGTTCAGCCCACCAATCAATTACTGAATTAAAATATTCATCACCGCGCTCAGAATAGCCAAAAATGCCGTGATTTAAACGCTCTTGTAAAGCATCAGTAATAAAGTTAGGAGCTTTAAAGTCCCAATCCGATACCCAACTAGGCAGAGCTTCCCCTTCTGGAACCCCTAACCATTTCTCCATGTAGTCCCATTTTAAGCAATCTGTACCGTAACGATTAATAATAGTATCTAGTTCGTGTGCCATAACTTCCTCACGTAAGAAAGGAAAGCCCCAAATAGACGGGCTTTCCAAATTAATTTATTTAAACTGTTGCTTTAGTTTGTGTTGTTGTTTTTGTCTCTTTTACCGCTTTGGCAATACCAACACCCGTTACAGCCCACAGCATGGCAAAGAAAATTGCAGAGTAGTTTTGAATTGCCCAAGGCATGTAATCTAGCGTTGAAACACCTAATGTTGCAGCCATAAATACACCAGCATTAGTCCATGGAACAAGCGGTTCAATAATGGTGCCGGCATCTTCAATGGTGCGAGATAAGTTCTTAGGATCTAACTGCATACGCTTATAGGTATCACGGAACAGCTCTGAAGGAATAAGCAGCGCCAGTTTGCCATCGGATGTTGTACACACCACGGTAATAGTAGTCACAATTGTTGCACCAATAAGACTTGCGGTCCCTTTGATCCCTTTACTTAGTAGATCGACAAGAACATTTAGAGCGCCTGTAAGAGCCAGAGCTCCAGCAAAAGAGAAAGCACAAAAGACCAGTAACACAACGCCCATCATAGAAGTCATACCACCGCGATTAACCAAAGTTAAAACATCGCTAACCACGGTCACATTACTTAAGCCAGCATCTGCAAACATGCTCGCGTTAAAGCCATTAAGCATCGCAGTTAGAGCCGTTACTAAGCTGAAGCCTTGGAATGTTACTGCGTTAAAGATGCCAATTGCGATAGCTAATAACATCAAAGGAATGGTTGGCAACTTACGAATAGCGCCCCACAAAATCAACGCAGGAGGCAATAATAGGAAAATGTTAAGAGAAAATAGCTGCTCAATATTAGCCAGCATTGCAATCACCTTCTCCGGCGTATCTGCGGTAACATCGTGACTACCCACAAAGAAGAACACAACGGCAGAAAGGATAAATGCAGGAATTGTAGTCCAAAGCATGTGCTGAATGTGCGAGTACAGATCAGTGCCAGCAACAACAGGGGCAAAGTTAGTAGAATCAGAAAGTGGTGAGATCTTATCACCAAAGTATGCGCCAGAAACCACAGCACCAGCCACCGCGGCAAGGTTTGCGTCCATACCGGTTGCAATACCCATCAAAGCCACACCAATTGTCCCCGCAGAACCCCATGATGTTCCTGTACATAGAGACACCATACAAGTCACTAAAAATGATGTAAGCACTAAATATTCAGGGCTGATGATCTTTAGACCGTAGTAGACCAGCATTGGAATAGTACCACCGACCATCCAACTACCGATTAAGCCACCAACTAGCACCAATATGAAGACAGCAGGCAAAGTTTTCGCTAAGCGGTCGATAATAGCATTTTGAATATCATCCCAGCTGTAGCCAATTTTCCATGCCACTGCAGCTGCTATTACCGCAGAAGTTAACAAAAGACTTTCAATCGGAAGACCATATACACCATATCCAATTACCAGCAATCCGATCATTGCAATTAATGGCAGCAGAGCTAACCCTACTGGTGGTGCCGTTATAGATTTATTATTCATGTAATTTACATCCACACGTCATAAAAGGAACAAAGGTTATTAATTGTTTTTATCTGTTTTGAATCACATTATTAGGATAAATACTAAATATCTATCGATCTGTGATGGAATTCACTGATGTAACATATTAATATTCAATGTAAATTACATGATTAAAAAATGGGATCTTCAACACATATGGCAACCATTAAAGATGTAGCAAAAGCGGCAAATGTCTCAACCGCCACCGTCTCTAGAGTCATTAATCAGTCTGATAGTGTGCTGCCAGAAACCGTAGCGAAGGTAGAGAGTGTGATGGCACAGCTTGGCTATCAAATTAAAGACAACCGACGCCTTACCATTAATCAAGGACAAGATACTATTGGCTTGATCGTAAGCCGTTTTCACTCTCCTTTTTATGGTTTATTGACTCAAGGCGTCGAAAAAATTGCGAAAAAGCACGGGCGTAAGCTCATTGTGGCAAGTGGTAACTACGATATAGAGTGTGAAGAAGAGGCGCTAAAATTTATATTAAGTAAAGGCTGCCGCAATATCATTGTTCATAGCAAAGCAATGACTGATGAGATGTTGATCCGTTATGTCAAACAACATCCAGGGATCATTATTATTAACCGTCATGTAGCCGAAATTGAGTCGCAATGTGTATGGTTAGATAATAGCGCAGGTACATATTTGGCAACGAAGCACTTAATTGAACAGGGTCATCATAAAATTGCTTATCTTTCTTGTGAAATGGAAGTTGATGATAAATTTGATCGTTTTAATGGCTATCAACAAGCGTTAGCTGAAGCTGGTATTGAATTTAATCCCGATTGGGTTGAAGAAGTGCCTTTTGGAGAGCCTGGTGGTGCAGAAGCTGCTATTAATTTACTCAACAAAGGATTACCTGTAACAGCGCTAGTTGCATTTAACGATTTTTACGCAGCAGCTGCAATGCAAGTCTTTAAAGAACATGGCATAGAGATCCCACAACGTTTATCTATTGTAGGTTTCGATGATGTTCTACCTCAGTGTTATTTTAATCCTAAGCTGACGACTATTCGCAGCCCAATTGAAAGTATGGCGATGAATGCTGCTCGTCTATCTTTAGAAGGTTGCGAGCTACCAGTATCGAATACATTTCATCCATTGCTAATTAAACGCGATTCGGTGCAGAAGCCTTTTGAATAATCAAGATTACTCTTTCTAAGGGGTCGTTAGTATGGAGTATTTCAGTAACAAAACGCAAAAAGGCCGCTGAGCAAAACTCAGCGGCCTTCTTTAATATGGCGGAGAGATAGGGATTTGAACCCTAGATACGCTACAAACGTATGCCGGTTTTCAAGACCGGTGCTTTCAACCACTCAGCCATCTCTCCTACGGGGACGGATATTAGAGTGGTTCATCGATATTGTAAAGCTTCTACAAACCGTTTGACTTAACATCAATCTATTTGGTTTATTTTGCATTAAAAACACTCGACATAGTAGATATCGCTGTTTACTATCTAACCAACAGCAGGAACCAGCTTAGACCAACTGACCAATAGCCCCGCAGCAAATAATACCCATATTGCCGTTGCTAATGATAAAGTCATCCATAATCCGTAACGGGCGCTGAGTATATACACCGCTAATAGATACCCCGCATATGGAACCAACGAATACAAGCCAAATAAAGCTGTTGTTCTTAACTCTTCAACCCCACGCTCAGAACCAACAATAAAGTGTGCAATTAAAGCAAACGTTGGAAACAAAGGCACAAGGCCTGCAATATAGAAGTTTTTTGTCTTAGACAACAATGCAATTAATAGAACCGCAAACGCCCCTAATGAGCATTTAGCAAATAACGCAATCATTTAATCTTCCCTATCCGATTTTAATATGCTCAAGCAGTCTTATTTGAGATAAATCACAGTGTCTGTGTTTATGGTGTAATCAAATAGATAATAAATTGTAATCGCGAAGAGATATAACAAGTTAATCTGCTTAATAGGATAAAAATATTTTTAAGTTCAATTAGTTATTGATATATCGCTTTTCTGTGATTTATTGTCTCTGGCGTGGTATTATCTCGCAACTATCTTCTCAGATGTAGATGCATAAACCATCCACTATGATAGAAATAGCAGATAATTTCGCCATTGCGAATGATAATTACGTTTAGAAAAGAGATAATATTTTGCTTGATATAATTCGCGAAGTATTAGGATGGACATCTGTCGCATTCTACATATCACTCACCATCTTCAACTCAATGAAATTTACCCGTTATGCCGCTTTTGCTTCTGCAACAAACGATACAGCTTGGTCTATTTTAATGGGATGGTGGCCAAAGGTTATTCTAAACCTGTCTGTTGGCGCAATTAACGCATATCGATATGTAAAGGATTTTACTAACACCAGTAAAGCCATCATTAACACAGTTGCAGCTTTAATGGCTGGCGGTATCCTTTACGTTGCTTATGTGGCTATCAGTAGTTTTATTAACAATCCTACGATTTCAGAAGCGTTACAGTTTGGTGATCTTGCCTTAATTCTATTGGCTCTCTATATGACCGAACTGAAGAAATACCGAATTCTTATGTTCTTATCTGGTTTTGTCGGTATGGCTGCTTATTATGGCAATCCACAGATGATGATCATCAAAGCGCTTGTGATCGGTATTATGGCCTATAAGCTCTATAGCACACGTAACCAAACCGAAGAAGAAGTTAAGCAGCAAGAAGCTAACGTTTAATTTCTCTCCCTGTTATTATAACTAGCCGCTTTATACGATTTTGAGTATATAAGGCGGCTTTTTTATATCAAATATAACGATCCAGTCGATAACCAAATTATGAATAAGCAACAAAACAGCTATACCATTATTGGACTCACCAACCCTAAAAGTCCGACGAACGTAGGGGCCGTTATGCGTGCCGCTGGCTGCTATCAAGCAGATGAAGTGAAATATACCGGCCAACGCTATGACCGCGCAGCAAAGTTCAGCACTGATACAAAATCGATGTCCCAGACGATTCCTCTTACTGGTGTCGATTCTCTTTTAGACGGTCTTGATGACGACATCGAAATTGTTTGCGTTGAGTTAGCAGAAGGGGCAACTCCACTCCCTCTGTTTCAGCATCCAAATAAAGCTATTTATATCTTTGGCCCTGAAGATGGTTCTATTGACCAAGAGATTGCCGATCGCGCACAACATGTGGTTTATGTACCGACAGTTGGTTGTATGAACCTTGCAGCCTCAGTAAACGTTCTACTTTATGATCGTTTAGCAAAAACAAGCCAGATTGTTCAAGATAATGAGTTAATCCGCCGCAGTCGAGACAATAAAAATCGTCTGAAAGTAAAAGAAAGCAATACGGTAGATTCTAGCTATTCTTACTAAACCAAATGCTTTTAAATCTCTTTTAAAATAGCCTGAAGAATAACGCAAAAAGGCCGCTGAGCAAAACTCAGCGGCCTTCTTTAATATGGCGGAGAGATAGGGATTTGAACCCTAGATACGCTACAAACGTATGCCGGTTTTCAAGACCGGTGCTTTCAACCACTCAGCCATCTCTCCGTAAGTGCTGCGTATAATATAGATAGGATTCTTCGTTGTAAAGGTCTATAAGATCAAGCGCCTAAATAACAGCCAGTTTTTCCTTTCTATTGTATATAAGTGCATCAAGCTTAGCTTTAATCACTAATCGCGAGCATAACTATTATATTTAAAACTAAAAACGCGAGGACTAAGCCTCGCGTTAATATCAATCACAAATAAAAACAGATTATAGATAACGGATCTTAACTGCTTTTAATTTGCTATTAGATTCATCCAGGGTAAATTCAACCATACTGCCCATTGTTGGGTATGATGTACATGAAATCTGAGACGCATCAAATGAGATGTCACCGCCTAAATCACATGTGATCAAGCCTTTCTTTTCTGCAGGGTTAAAGCTACGAATAATACCTGTTTGTGAAGTCATAGTAATTTTCCTTCTGACACCACGATACTGCTCATATTCAATTAAAAGCTTTCTACGTATCGCGATGTTATCAATTAGAGAACAAAGTTAGTTCACACCATCGTTTTGATAGTGCGATATCATTTCTGTTAACTTCTTGACCTACTTCTTCTGGCTAAGAGTACACCCTTCTCTTAGTACGGCCTCTTAAGTTCGAATTTGCAACGATACGAACTCAGGCTAAGAAACTTGCTTTATCTATTTCAACTCATTCAGAATGCAAGCTTTGGCGAGGTAAGCTCAGCATGCAAAGTTTCTGATTTAGTATTTAGGTCTAAAGTTCAGACGTTATGAACAGTAATCAGAATTTCAGTAACTGTAAATAGGTTTTTTCATTTTTTTGAGATTAATTTCACAAAAATATTCTAACCAATTAATTTTAAAGTGAATAATATTTGTTAAAACCAGGTCATAATTTGCATCCATATGCACCAAAAGCCTTATCAAGAATGGATATAAAAATATCAACAGGTGCTTTTCTCAATTAAATTACGTCTTTTTAAAAAATCGACTTTTTAGAATTCACAAATACGAACAATAAGTTAAACATCCACTATAGTGTTGAAAACTAAAACTATTTGTCCTTATTTTAATCTTTCAACTTTTGTAATCATGGATTTCATTCAAAGAGCTATGCTTATTTTGTATACGAGAGTAAAGTATGGATATTACTTAGGTAGGTAAAAAAGGCACCTAGATGAAAGGCATTATTTCTATTCAGTCGCATGTTGTATATGGTCATGCGGGTAACAGTTCAGCAGTTTTCCCTCTACAACGTATGGGTTTTGAGGTATGGCCAATTCATACTGTTCAATTTTCAAACCATACTCAATATAAGCAAGGCTGGACAGGTAAGGCATTTTCTGCAGAAGACATTACAACACTGATTTCTGGTATTGAAAAAATTGATCAACTTCAACAGTGCGAAGCTGTATTAAGTGGCTACCAAGGCAGTGCTGATCAATGCCTTGCGATTTTAGATGCAGTGAAAAAGGTTAAACAACATAACCCAAATGCAATTTATGTATGTGATCCGGTTATGGGTGCTCCTGACAAAGGCTGTATCGTAGCACCAGGCATTGCTGAGCACTTGATCAATGATGTTATGCCAATGGCTGATGTTATTGTTCCAAACCAATTTGAATTAAGCCAATTCGTTGGAATGGAAATTAATAATCTAGAAGACGCTGTTGCGGCATGTAAAGCGGCATTAACTAAAGGTCCTAAAGTTGTTCTAGTTAAACATCTTCATAGTGTTTCTGATGAACAATTTACTATGATGCTAGCAACCGAAAAGGGCTGCTTCATTGCTCAGCGACCACACCTACCATTTGATTTACAACCTGTTGGCGTTGGTGATCTTATTTCATCTCTATTTACTGGCGGCCTACTAAAAGGTTGGACTCCGGAGCAAGCTTTTGAACATGCACACAATGCTTGTTACGGCGTATTAAAAGAAACACATAAACGTGGTGAATGGGAACTTCAAACTATTGCAGCTCAAGAAGAACTGGTTGCACCAACTGAGATTTTTCCAGCTCAAGCAGTTTAATTAATTCTATTAAGATCTATTATTTGGACAGTGTGATTTATAAATACTGTCCAATCTTCCTGTATTGAGTTTCATTTATTCCTGCGGCAACTATTTTTTACAATAAAACCAATATTCACTCACACTTCTTCTTTACTACGCATTTAATTTCACATAATCGTGCTAAAATAATCGCTTATAATAAAAACAAGTAACGATGAAATAGCATGGCAGAACACCCCATTTTATCTGAGATATTAACCATATTAACTCGTTTGCCACAATGCACGGGACTTGAAGAGGTTCAACAAACCCACCAGCAAGTTTTAGCAATGGCTCACCAACATAAAATTAATTTCCCCGATGAATTTGAGCAATTTATTACGGCTTATGAAGCGTATCGTAGCAATAATATGGCTAAAGCGATTCCGACATTTTTACATTGTCAGCGTATTTGCTACCAACAACATTCTGCCGTGCTTTCACTTTATTGTGATATCCATTTAGGAACCATCTATACCATGCTAGGGCAATTTCAGCATGGTCTTACGCATTTTTTAAAAGCTTATAAAAATTCCAATTTAAAAGATCGTAATTTTCAGATGTTGCTCAATCTCAATATTGGTGATGCTTATTTGCTATTGAATGACTTTAAACAAGGTGAAAGATATTGCCGCAAAGCCGATAAATTAGCGTTAGAATTAGACGATCTCAACTGTATATCTCTTGCTAAAATGAATGTCGCACTGGCTCTTGCACATCAAGGTGACTTAATTGATTCAGAAGCGTGGATTCAAGAAGCGATCCATTACGCCCAAAAAACGTTATGTCAGCGAACTCTGGGCTACGCTTGGTCATATCAAGGTCGTATTAGTGCCATTCAAAATAATTACTCTAAGGCAAAACACAGCTATATCACTTCAGACTACTTTTTTGCTCAATCTTATGAGTATTTTGGTCGTTCAGAAAACCAGTATTTTTATGCTTTACTCCTACTTAAAAAGAATAAACTTAAAGCCGCGTTAAATCATTGCCAACAAGCGGAAAAGCTGATCTCTAATGAAGAACACTATCAAGCTAAAAATCGTCTGTACCATCTTCAAGTGCAGATTTATCAGCAACAAGGTGATTTCGATAAAGCCAATAATATACTCGCCCTTCAAGCAAAAGAGGCCAATGATGAGATAACCCGATCTGCAGGTCGAGGAACTCGTTACATGGATTATATTCTGCCTCTTGGCGAGCAAAAACGGCAATTTGATAATCTACAGCAACTTCATAATAACTTGAGTGTGATTACTAAAATTGGTCAGCAGATTGCCACTGCAAATAATTTACGGGCTCATTTGCCTGAAATTTATCAACAACTGAATCTAATAATACCGATTCATGTTTTTGGTATCGCGCTATACGACCAAGCACAACACCAACTTAATTATGATTATTTTATTGAAGATGGTGCAGTTATCCCCCCTATCATCATTCGCTGTGAAGATGATTCAAGTTTAGGTGCCTATAGTGTGGCCCATCAGCAGCAGCTACACTTAAATACCAGCTCGAAGCAAGACCTTGCGGTTTATGTCGATCCCCAAAAAATGGATCGTCAACTATTTCAAGGCAATGATGAAAAAACACAGTCGATTATCATTACGCCAATCACTTTAAATGAGATCACCATCGGTGTGTTATTTTTAGAACATCACACGCCTTATCTCTACCAACAGCACCATTGTGACTTGGCCAAACAGCTTGCAGGTTATATTGCGGTCTCACTAGAGAATTTACGACAAACCAATATCTTAAAACAGCAACAGCAAGAACTTGAAGCCGTTAACCAACGCTTAAATACCTTGTCTCGCTATGACGCACTAACTCAATTATTTAATCGTTATGAACTCGATACGATTGCCCCAAATCTGATAAATGAGGCGCAGAAGCAGCAAAAATCTTTAACGTGTTTAATGATAGATATTGATTTCTATAAAACATTTAACGATCACTATGGCCATCAGCAAGGTGATAAGGTGTTGCGCTTAGTAGCAAAGTTTATTCATCAAGCATTTTCAGAACAGCAAGACTTTGCGTTTCGTTATGGTGGCGATGAATTCTTACTGCTTGCCTTTAACCAATCACAAGAGCAAATTCAGACCAAAGTTGAACAGCTGCAGCAATATCTTGAGCAAGAAAATATTGAGCACCACTATTCTCAGTGCAGTGAAAGATTAACCTTGTCGATAGGGTCTTATACTTGGCAGCCGGATTCATTCGATGACTTAACCGTTGAGTCGTTGATACATCAAACGGATCAAGCCTTGTATTTTGCAAAACAAAAGCATAGAAATAGATATGTGACTTACCAGCAGCGTCAACAAGAACAAATAGATTAAGCTCAAAGGAAGTGGTTATGCTCAACGATAAACAAATTAAAATCGATGCTTCTAATGCTTTGGCTGGCAGAAAAAATTCGATAATACCTCCAACCCATCACTATGTATTAAAAACACCATTAGATACCGTGCCCAATCATTGTGATTTCATTATATTGGGTATGGGATGTTTTTGGGGAGCTGAACGCCTATTTTGGCAGGTCGATGGTGTCTACAGTACAGCTGTTGGCTACAGTGGTGGTTATACTGAAAACCCCACTTATCAAGAGGTCTGTTCAGGACAAACCGGGCATGCTGAAGTAGTTAAGATTGTTTTTGACCCTACGGTTGTTTCTTTAGAGCAACTTTTAGCTTTATTTTGGGAAAAACACAACCCAACCCAAGGCATGCGCCAAGGTAATGATATCGGCCCCCAATACCGTTCGGTGATTTATACTCATTCATCAGAACAAGAGTTAGCGGCAATCAGTAGCCGTAATCGTTATCAACAAGCACTCACAAAGATGGGAGATGATCATCTCATCACAACAGAAATTGAACCCGCTTCAACGTTTTATTTTGCCGAAGAGTACCATCAACAATATCTGGCTAAAAATCCAGATGGGTATTGCGGATTAGGAGGATTAAGCGTGTGCTTTCCTCAATAGAATTAAAAATATAAGTTAATAAATATAAGCGGCTACCGAAATAGCCGCTATATCGGTATAAGAAAATTAATTTATAATACAAATAGTTGGTTTTGGCTCATAAGATGATGCATCATTTTTAACTTGAGCATGACCTTGTTGAGTGTTTTTAAAATAAAACCACTCACCATCTGCTAATAATCCATCAGTTGTATAGCTATTAGCTAACTCTTGCATTAAATTGATAAATTCAGGATCCCAATTATTCATAGCATTATTGAATTCTTTCGCAGTTGGTGAATGCCATTTTTCACCTAACGTTGTCAACTTCCCACAAATAGACTTCGCTTCTAATGTATTTTTTGAATATTGATTTTTTGCTTCAATCCACTTTTTATTCTTATTTTCTTTAATCACTGGAATATAATGATACTCTGTTAAACCATTATCATTTACAACCAGACGTCGATGAAAAAGAGGCAAATCGCTAGTACTAATATCAATTGAACTATCAACTTGTTTTTCAAATAAAAAAGAACTTCCTTGAGCACTCTTTGTTATTGAATAAACATCTTCATCAGCAAAACTGAGTTGGGAAATAAAAAGTGTTGAAATAGTAAACCCGGCAAGAGCTATTTTTTGATAAATCATAGATAAGGCCTTATATTAATTTATATTGAATGACTTACATATCCAAGTAACAAATAGTTGGACGAGGATCGCCATCTCCCATATTCTTATCTATAGCGCCACCTGTATGATTTGAGCGAATATAATACCACTCACCTATATCCACATAGCCTTTGATAATATCATCTCCAGGTAATTTTTCTATAATTGCTCTTAAATCAGTATCATAAGATAAAGCAGCCTGTATTTCTGTAGCAGTAGGAGCTCTCCATGTCGCTCCAAAAGAGTCTAATTCAGAGCAATTTTTTTGTGTATCACTTGAGTCTATTGAATAAACACCTTCTGCTTCAATCCACTTATGAGAAGGCTTTGATACTACGACAGGAATAAATCGATATTCAACATTACCTTCATGAGTTGTGATCTCTTTTAACTTGAAGGTTTTTAATTCATCTTGACCTGACATAGCATTCGAGCTTTGATTTTCAAAAAGTTCAGAAATTCCTTGTGAACTTTCGGTTAATGTATACATATTGCTATTAGCAAAACTTACTTGAGGTATTACTGATAAAATACATATACCAAATAACATGCTTCCTTTGTGGTACATATTTATTTCTCCTGTAGGTATAAAAAGCTGTCAAATAAGAAGACAACTTCAACTCTTTTATACTTATTTACAGGAATAACTAATCAGCATATGAAAACTAAAAACCATCTTGATGCACTATACGGTATCCTATAAAAATTGATATTACATAAAGAACAATCACTTAGATAGAACCTCTTACATTAATCCTTAAAAATAAAATAATATATTTCATAAGTAGCATAGAGATAATAATCCTATTATCTCTGTGCCCTAATTTAAGAACTAACGCTTTAACGTATTCAATCTTATTTGAGCCATACCATAAAGAGTATTAGCATCATATCCAGTGCTGTCGTGCCATATACCCGCAGGTATCTTCATTAAGATTTCAATAGCTTCAGTTACATGGTTAATCGCCAAAATATGAAACTCCCCTTTTTCGACCGCTTCGACAATGTCTTTACGTAGCATCAGGTTATGTACATTAGACTGGGGAATAATAACGCCTTGCTGAGAGGTTCTGCCTTTGATAGCACAAACATCAAAAAAGCCCTCGATTTTCTCATTAACGCCGCCAATAGGTTGCGCCTCACCAAACTGATTCATAGAGCCAGTAATAGCAACATCTTGTCGTAATGGCTGTTGTGAATACGCCGAAACAATCGCACACAGCTCTGCCATTGAAGCACTGTCACCATCAACACCACCATATGATTGCTCAAAGGTAATATGAGTACTTAATGGAATTCGAGCGGTTTTGCCAAATACAGAAGCAAGATAGGCAGAAAGAATCATAACCCCTTTTGAATGTATGCTACCGCCAAGATCAACCGTTCGTTCAATATCAAAAATCTCACCAGAGCCATACGCTGTTGTGGCGGTAATTCGACTGGCAGAGCCAAATTGATGATCCGTTGTTGTCAGTACAGAAAGAGCGTTTACTTGACCAATGCGCTCACCTGTTACATCAATGAGAGTTGTGCCATTTACAAATCCTTGTTTGACCATATCTTGTAAACGACTGACCCGTTGAATCTGATTAGCTAAAGCTTGCTCTACATGATGAGAGCGAATCATATTGGCATTGGAAGATTTCGCGCAGTAATTAGTTTCTCGCAGTAAGTTGGCAATATCAGCCGAATGCAATGACAACTTATTTTGATCATCAGCCCGACGTGAACTGTATTCAATAATGCGAGCAATCGCTTTTCGATCACAATGCAGCATATTATTGTCTTGAATAATACTGGCGATAAACTTGGCGTACTGCTCTTCTGACTGCTCTGTTCTTGGCATATCATCTTCAAAATCGGCGGTGACTCTAAATAGTTCACCAAATTCAGGGTCATAATGCTGTAGCAACTGATAAGTTTGATAGTCACCAAATAAGATAATTTTTACATCCAGAGGAATGGCTTCTGGCTCTAAAGAAACAACACCAGATAAGGTGACTTCTCGCTCTAGGGAGTTTAAATTCAGCTCACGGGCACGCAATGCTCGCTTCAAGCCATCCCAAACATAAGGACGCTCCAACACCTTCACCGCATCCATTAACAACACCCCACCATTTGCTCGGTGTAAGCTGCCTGGTCGAATTAATGAATAGTCGGTAAAAACAGTCCCTTTGAAAGTGGCATTTTCAATATAGCCAAACAGATTATGATACGTTGGGCTCTCTTCTACCACGATTGGAAATGCATGTTCATCTTGCGCAACCAATACGTTAATTTGATAACGTCTTGGCATTTTTTTATCGAGAGAGGCATACGCTAAAGCCAGTTGCTCTTCATTGTCTTCTAAGAAAATATCCAGATTTTCCAGAATATCTTTTTGTAGTGCAGTTAAGTAATGTTTAGCTTCTGAAATCTTTCCATATTGGATTTTGAGTGGTTTTAATACGTGAGAAACCACTTCTTGAGCAACTTCTTCATCTAATTTTTGCAGCTTGTCACTAAATGCTTCTTCAAACTCAGTAAATTGACGGATCATACCGCGCAACTCAGCTTCTAAAGCATTAATTACCTGTTCAAAATGATTTTGCTCTTGTTCAGAAAGTGCTTGAAAGCTCTCTTCAGTATGAGGTTGCTCACCATTCATCGCAACCATTTGGTATTCGCCTTGAGCGGTTACCGTCACACTAATATTATTAACTTGTGCTTGGCTTGAAATCGCTTGAAGAATTTCGCCCTGTTTCTCTGCTAATTGTTGCTTGAGCTTATCAGCACGGGAATAGTACATTTCGTTATCAAAAGCGAGCGGTAATGATTTAACAAGCCGCTTCATCAATTGCTCAATGTCTTTTTTAAAAGGCAAGCCACTACCAGCAGGAAGCTTTAGTACTTTCGGACTGCGGGAGTTATCAAAATTTGAGACATAACACCAATCATATAAAGTATGACCATTGCCATTAGGATCATGACGATTTAAATAACGCAGCACCATAGTACGTTTGCCAAGGCCATTACGTCCAATCGCATAAATATTATAGCCTTTCTCTTTGATCGACATTGCGAACTCAACCGCTCTTTGGGCGCGCTCTTGCCCTACGATCTCATCAATCGGTGCTAACTGTTTGGTTGATTTAATTTCTTTAGCTAATCCATTTAGCTCTGATTCTCGATACAGTTTGTCACTGCTTAGAGGTTGTACTGACATAATCGATCCCTCTCATATATGACATCATGTCTTCAGTGTAAACATAAACGTATGAAAATTTAGTGACTTACTCCGTTATTTTTCAAATTTTTCGTTTTATATTTCATTCAGTTAAGATTAATTAAACCCTAATAACGATACGGTTTTATATCTCAAGTGCTTTGTCTATTTTTTCGCAGTAACTTCTATTCCTCTCATAACAAAGGTAACTTTAGCGAATATTTAAGGGCTGAAAAAAGCAAAACCATAAAATATTTTCATGAAATGAATTAGTGTTTTTTATCGCTATTTATTAGAAATAGTAATATTAGTTTTTCTAATCTTTATTTGAATTTTTTCTCACTTTTTTATCGTTATAAAATCCATATAATGCCCGCACTTCCAGAGGATAAGTAAGTCCTTAAACTTTTTTAAATCATTAACGATACTAGGAATACATTAGGTTTAGCGCCATGACTAAGAAAATCATCAATAAAATTGCAGTAGCATATCAGCGTTCTTTCTCTGAGCTATACAAGCGCGACAATAAATAATCTGATGTTATCGTTTTAGATAATGATTTAAAAAAGGCACCGCAAGGTGCCTTTTTAGTTACTTCATAGTTCAAACTATAACTTTAGTTTAAGTTATTCTTATTTGTGTTCAGTCGAAATTCGCCCCATCATTGGTAGAACTTTACCATTAGAAGCAATACACATTTCAAGATCATAACCAAACTTTACTGAGTCAATGATCTGATTTTTAATCTGATCACTTACATTATCTAAGTCAATATTCACAATATTGTCATTCATTGAGAATCGTTTGTGAGTTACGCCATCAGCGTCAGTTAGAAACTCAATTGTTCCACCTTGCGACAAACTTGTCATCGCGCCACCTTGTGAAGCACAAATTTGTTCTAATGAATCATCAACGTTTGCAAAAGCAGAAGTTGAACCAAGAGCTAGAAGACCGATTGCTAAAATTTGTTTTTTCATTATAGTTCCTCATTAATTGGAGCTATATCATAAAACAATAGAAAGTATTCTTATTAACAACAGAAACATCAACAAAACAACAATGCTAAGTGCGAAAAAAGCTTCTCGAATAAAGAAGCTCATATAAAACAATTATCTGATAGTTTACTTAATATTTCTCACCAAGGAACTGATCGCGAGCAGCAGACCAAGCATTAGCGTAGCAGGTTGCCCATTTAACCTTTGCTTTAGTACCATCTGCATCATCAGCCGTTACTTTTTTAAGATGGGCGCACTCTTGCTCTACTTGAGATGTTAACTTATCGCCTTGAGCTGATAAATCATACACTTGAGATTTAGCAGCATTACCCGCATTGACCAAACAAGTTTCTAATCCAGACTCATCTAAATTTTCATTTCCCATACAAGACTGAGTCACATCTGAATTACCGTATGGCACAGATTGTGCATAAGACACAGCGGAAAAACATGACATAGCAAGTAAGGATGCTAGGGTATAAGCTTTAATTGACATAGTGTAATTCTGTGATTATTTGAATAATCTTTTGAATTTATACCCAGAGAGAATTTCTCGCAACCATTAATCTCAGTCACCGCTTAGAAACTAAAAAGCTGCAGTACAAAAGTCATATTATTGTATACAACTCTTACACTACAGCTTTTATTCAATTTTACTGTCGATGAGCGATTAAAGTGATGCCATTGCGCCTTTACCTACGCCTTCGTAAGCAAATACGTCTAGAGAATCATTGGTCTCTAATTTCGGTTTTACTTGCTGAGCAATATAATAAGCCAGCAACTCTACTGTCGTATCTGTAGGTAGAATTTCCGTTTTATTTTTAGCAATGGCTAAATCAAATTTACCTTGCGGTGCTTGATAACTAAAACCAACATACTGCTCAGATGATAGATTTTGTGCATTCTCGCTTAAATCAAGAAGAGAAAGCTCGACCACATCTTCTTCTGCGGCTAAATAAATGTCTTGCCAACGTTCGGCCCACTCTTGCTCTAACACAGAGTGTCGCTTGCCATTAACCAACAATTCGATAGGAGAACGATGACCATGGGCAATACGTTGACAATTACCATCGTGTTTTTTTAAGCCGTGACTGTAATGGTAGAATGCACCATCAATTTTTTCATGTCGGAGTGTAAGCTCTAAGCCTTCAACATTAGCAGGCATATGTCCAGATAACACGTTGTGCAAGTGCTTAGTTACTGTTTCAATCGTAACCTCTTGCGCATCAATAAAACAAAATGCTTGCTCAGGACTTTTTAAATAAATGCTGTTATCACCACGAAGCAAATCTACAGTAAAGTAACCGTCTTCAACTTGCTGCGCTTTAATTGCACTATTTTGTGTTGGAACAATCAAACGATGATCGACAAACTGATCAACCAATTGTTTGATTTGCTTTTTTACTCGACTGAAATCAAGCACCATGCTCATTTCATTTAATTCACCAGACATGACCACATCGAGAATCCAACTCTCGCCTACCATACCTCGCTCAACAGAAAGATAAGAGGCATCAATTACAGTAAGATCTCTAACAAATAGCTTCAAAGTGAAGTCCTTATTGATAATGGTTGTCGTTTTTAAGGAAGAGCATTATACCCCCCTGACAAAGAGAGTAAATGCCTTATTAAAGAATAGCAGGCTACAAAAAAGCCCTAAAATAGATAGGGCTTTCAGTGGGTTATATTGGAAAGATAATTAAAATCGGTAGTTAACAGCCATATATACTGACGAAATCGATTCCGGCTGAGTCTCAAAAGACACTGAATGATTATCTCCTGAAATCTTACCAGTCCATTTTTTCACAGCTTCACTAGGCAGTACGGTATGGCGAGCACCAATATCCATTGTAAATTGCTGGGTTATACGCCAACTAACACCAGCTTGCAGACCAAATACATACCCTGACTCATGATAACGACCTTCGCCTGTCGCCTTACCGTCTACTTGAGTATAACCAAAGTGAGCCCCCACAAAAGGGCTGATTGCTTTATGTGGTCTAAATAAATAGTCACCGCTAAGCAGATGTAAATCGATTGTATTTTCTAATGCTTTTACATCGTTTACTTTAGTGTCTGCTTGATGACGTTGATAGCTATAGTAAATTCGTCCTTTACCATTAGGAGCGTAAATACCAAAATCAATACCAGCAAAACCATTTCTATCGGGACTTGGCGCATCAAAAGACTGGCCCGATATTTTTGCTCGATTAGTAATACTAAACTGACTCAAGCCACCGGTTAAACCAACAAAGTAATGACGAGAATCATCAAAGCTCGGTACTTGTACCGACTCAGTTAACTCAGAACCTGAATCGGTATTTACTGGTAATATAGAGGATTGTTGATCAAGAGTTTCTGCAACTGCAGATTGAGATAAAATAGCGACAAGCGTACTCGTTGCTAACATGATTTTTTTCATTGAGAATAACATTCCTGTGTCATCACGGTTTATACCCAAGTAGCTTCAAGATGCAAATGTCTTAAGTCAATATTGCCTAAGTATAGAGACTTGGGTATAGATTCATTATTTATGAGTATGCTATCAAACCTTAAAGTTTAGACACAGAAAATTAATCGTAATTTATTCACTTCTTAGCCAGTTTAGCGCATCTAAAGGCTCATCAAACCATTTCACTTCTCCAGAGATAAACCAATTACCCACTTTAGCTCCAACTTCAAGCCACCGTTGATTTCCATATAGTGCGATTTTGTGAAATGCTTTTCCGTGTTTAAGCCCTAATTTTAAATCATCCCAAGCAGCACGTAATTCCCATCCCGAAAACTCTGAACCATCAAAATACACATCAACAATCGGGGAATCGATGCTTTCCAGAGCCTCATCAATCATAGGTGTAATCTTTTCATAGTCACTATGAGTCAATTTTCCACAAGCTTTAAGCTCAAGAAAAACATGATTACCAGTACAATCAATTTCAATATCTAGACCATGAATCATTATGATATCTCCACTATGGTTTAATAACTTGATTGTAGGCTGCCAGAGCCAAATTGATATCCCCCGAATACGTAAAATAAAATTGGGTTATCAAAAAAGAAGAAAAGAAAGTGGAGTTATGAGGTGCGATTCAAAGTAATAACTTATTATTTTTAATATCATTTTTCTTATTTGCAAATAAAAGACGAAAATGAAACTCTCTCAACTTAATGCCTTTAAAGCCGTGGTTGAATGCCAAACGGTAACGGCAGCTGCCGAACGATTGAATCTAAGTCAACCCGCTGTTAGCC
Organism: Photobacterium damselae; assembly: GCF_003026815.1. Lineage (GTDB taxonomy): Bacteria > Pseudomonadota > Gammaproteobacteria > Enterobacterales > Vibrionaceae > Photobacterium > Photobacterium damselae. Next base: position 69,594 of record NZ_PYOG01000014.1, read on the forward strand.
GTTTACTTTCAGCGCTAGAAGATCGGCTAGGCTTTACCCTCTTTGTACGCAGTCGAAATCGTTTAGTATTAAGTGTTGAAGGTGAAGCCTTTTATCTAGAAGTCGCTAAAGTGTTCGAGGCGGTTTCTGATTTGGATAATGTTGCAACTTCAATTCGTACAAATCATTTTGGATCACTTCATTTAGCGGCAATGCCTCTATTATCTAATGCGTTTTTACCTCGAATACTTGCCCATTTTCTGAAACAGACCAATCAGCTAAAGGTGGGATTTAAAACCTATCGCTCAGAAGAAATCATTCGCCGGGTACAAAGTCAGGTCGTGGATATCGGCTTTGCTTTTTTGCCTGATACCCAGCCATTACCTGGAGTTAAAGCGCAACGTGTTGAATGCCAGTGTGTAGCTATCGTGCCTATCCATTCTCCCCTTGCCCATAAATCGTACTTATATCTAGATGACATTGCCGATCAACTTGTTATTCGACATGAAAAAGACACCGTACAGCAACGCATCGACTCTCTTTTACAGCGTCACGATTTACGAACCATAGAACATATCGAAGTCTCACTTGCCAGCACAGCCGCTGCTTTAGTTCAAGAAGGGATTGGCATGGCAATTACCGATCCACTAACGGCATATATGAGTAGTGAACATACAAACGTGTTAACTAAACCTCTTAACTTTCATTTACCTTTTGAATTCGACATTCTTTACCCTGCATTTAAACCTATCCATCGTCATGCAGAAGTGTTTATCGAACAATTTATGCTACAAGCCGATGCAATGGATATCCAACTAAAAATAGGCCCAATGCGAGATTTAAATGAGTACTGAACTCATCAAAATCACAAAACAGCCAGCCTTCATACATTTTAAAAATTATAAATAAAACACTTAGTATCAATAATTTGAAACATTTATTTCTTAGAGTATTACAAATTCGCATACTAGGGTGCAGTCTCGTCATTAGCTGTTGTTGCCATAACCATCGTAACGTTGAGAGCAAGTTATCCCCCTCTTAATTTAAGGAAAAATTATGGCACCTAAAGTTTCTATTATTGGCTCTGGTAATGCAGGTTTAACCGCAGCTTATCACTTCTCATTACAGGGTGCAGATGTCTGTTTATTTGGCGCGAAAGGCTTTGATCAATCATTACTGGATATAGAACAAAATGGCGGAATCGAGGCTCTCGCAGAGTTTAATTCAGTCCCTCTCACTTATGCGGGCTTTCAAGCAATTGATACCGTTACTCGAGATCTACAGACAGCAGTAGAATATTCAGATTTATTAATCCTACCAGTACCCTCTTTTGCTCAAGAACCCTTATTTATTGATATGCTTCCTCATCTTAAAAATGGGCAAATTATCATGTTAATGCCAGGTAACTATGGTTCATTAGTCCTTAATAAAATAAAAAATGAACATGGTTACTCAGATCTTGATATCACCTTTGTTGATGCAATCTCCATCCCGTGGGCAACTCGTATTATTGGACCTGCACAACTGGCTATTTTAGGTATGAAAGAGTTTCTTCCTGTTGCCGCTTTTCCAGCAAGTCAAACCCAATACGCCATAGAACAATTACAAGCGGTCATGCCTCTGCCATTAACTCCACTTAAAAATGTTATTTGTGCAGGTCTTGAGAATATCAATTTCGGCGGCCACCCACTGCTCACCACATTAAATATGGGGTTGCTAGAAAATTTCGATGGTCAATTTAATTACTACAAAGACTGTTGTTCCATTTCAACGGCAAAAGCTGCGGCAGTCATGGAGCAAGAACGTCAGCAAGTAGGACAAGCATTAGGGTTAGATTTACGAAGCGAACTTGATGCGATGAATGCACTGTATGCGATGGAATGTGAGACCGTTTATGAAGTTAACCGAACTTCAGAAACCCACGGTAAATTAAACAGTGCACCAAACTGTGCAAGCAATCGCTATATCACTGAAGATGCCGCTTACTTACTTGTTCCTTGCTACGAATTCGCCCAACTATCAGGTATTGAAACGCCAATTATCACATCATGCCTGCACATAGATAATGCATATAACGATACCAACTATTTTGAGCAAGGCCGAACACTTGAAAAAATGGGACTAGCTGGTTTATCCATCCCTCAGATCATGGATTTTGTTGCTTAATCATTGGAATCACAGAGGTGGCTCACCACCCAAGGCGAAGTGTCATGCTTCGCCTAAATAAGGACATCATATGAAAAAATTAAAATTTCCCTCTGCCTACACCATCTTAATGTTACTTACTGTTTTCATGGCAGCACTGACTTGGTTAATACCAGCAGGTCAGTACCAAATGGTGAATAATGAAACCTTAGGAAAAATGGTTCCACTAGTGGGATCTTATCAAACCGTTACCTCTAATCCTCAAGGTATTATTGATATCTTAATGGCACCCATTCAAGGCTTTTACGATCCGGGCGAATATATGGCAAGAGCCGTTGACGTTGCGTTATTTGTATTAGTTATTGGTGGATATTTAGCTGTTGTTACTCGTACTGGTGCAATTGATGCAGGTATTGCAGGAACCATGGAAAAACTTAATGGCCGAGAAAAATGGATGATCCCAATCTTAATGGGCCTATTTGCCTTAGGTGGAACCGTTTACGGCATGGCGGAAGAAACTATCCCATTTTACGCACTTCTTATCCCAGTAATGATTGCAGCAGGTTATGACAGTATTGTCGGTGTTGCAATTATCATGGTTGGAGCCGGGATCGGTTGTTTAGGTTCAACAATTAACCCTTTTGCAACGGTAATTGCCTCTAATGCTGCTGAAATTAATTTTATGGATGGCATTGGTCTACGCTTGGCCATTCTGATTCTTGGCTGGATTATGTGTACCATTTACGTCATGCGCTATGCTGAAAAGGTGAAAAACGATCCTTCTCAATCCATTGTCGCAAGTCAAAAAGATGAAAATGAACGCCTATTTCTCCACGGTAAAGAGCAAGAAACACCAAAGCTAAATACAACACGAAAGATTGTCTTAATGATCTTTGGTTTAACATTTGCAGTCATGATGTGGGGAGTTTCGGTTCAAGGTTGGTGGATGGCAGAGCTTTCTGCGTTATTTATTGGTTCTAGCATTTTAGTTGGCTTTATTGGCCGCTTATCAGAAACAGAATTGACCGATAGCTTTGTTGATGGTGCGAGAGACCTATTAGGTGTTGCTTTAATCATTGCGATTGCTCGCGGGTTAGTGGTTGTAATGGACGATGGAAACATTACCCATACTATCTTAAATTACGCAGAAGGCTTACTTGCGGGTCTTCCTCAAATCGCTTTTATCAATGCCATTTACTGGGTTGAAGCTGTACTTTGCCTTGTAGTTCCATCATCATCTGGTCTTGCTGTTCTCTCAATGCCAGTATTAGCCCCTCTTGCCGACTTTGCCGGAGTAAGCCGTGAACTTGTTGTTACGGCATTTCAATCAGCTTCTGGATTACCTAACCTAGTTACCCCAACCTCAGGAGTTGTTATGGGAGGCCTCGCCATTGGACGTGTTGCATACTCTTCTTGGCTTCGTTTTATTGGGCCATTATTAGGAATGTTGACACTAATGGTGATGATATTATTAAGCTTAGGAGTAGTAATAAGCTAATTCACATTACTCAGCCGCTCTTATCGCCCTAGCCAGTTGTTTTGCAGCTTGTTGGGGCTTTGCATTTGGATCGTGGAAAAATTCACTAACAACATCAGAAATAGCACTTTGTACATAACTTGTTGTGGCTAATCCTTGGGAGATACTAGGAACAAAGTGTTTTGTTTTCGAAGTGGCTTTGAGATCCTTCATAGATTCAAGGGCACATTGGTCAAATTCAGACATATCTATATCAAGACGAACGGGAATTGAACCTTTCGTGAGGTTAAACAATGATTGGAATGCAGGAGACATTATCGTTTGAGCAAGATCTTGTTGAGCCTTCTCATCTTCGACAGAACCATTTAATTTAAAAAAGACAAAGCTATCAATGTTGTAAGCAAATTGTTGGTCCGTTCCAGGGGCTGGTACACAAATATAATCTTTCCCAGGTTTCAAATTTGCTTGAACAAATTCACCTTTTGCCCAATCTCCCATTATTTGCATCGCAGCTTTACCTTCAATCACCATAGCTGTCGCTTTGTTCCATGATTGCCCCTCAAAGCGAGGATCTATAACCTCCCGCATTCGCTTAAACTGGCGAAATACTTCAACCATTTGAGCGCCGTTTAAAACTTTAGGATCCAGCGTAACAAATGCTCGCTTATAATTCGTACTACCTAATACAGCAAGAGCCAAATTTTCAAATAACGTCACATCCTGCCAAGGCTGCCCGCCATGTGCAAGAGGGACAAAACCCGCTTGCTTAATCTTCTTAGCCTGTACAAAAAAATCATCTAATGATGTGGGAATGGTTGCACCAGCAGCTTTAAATACCTTAGGGTTTGCCCATAACCAGTTTACACGATGGACATTGACAGGCGCTGCCACATAATGCCCATCATATTTCATAATATTAGCAATCACTGGAGGCAATACTTTATCCCACTGCTGCTCTTGAGCAATACGATCTAATGACGTTAGAAAGCCCAGTTTACCCCACTCTTGTAGATCGTGACCTTTAAGTTGCGCTGCAGTTGGTGGATTACCCGATACCGCTCGGGTTTTTAAAATCGTCATTGCACTTTCACCACCTCCACCAGCTACCGCAAAGTTGTGCCAATGATGCCCTTGTAACTCCATCATCTGTTGGAGTACTTGAGCGGATTTGGCTTCACCACCGGATGTCCACCAGTGCAAAACTTCAATATCGCCAGCCAGAGAAACATGACTACTGACTAAGCCAGATAATAGGGTCGCAACTAAATACTTCTTGTTCATCACGCTATCTCTTATTGATTGTTTGCAAAACGAGGAAGGAATACTTTGACTTCTAAACCACCATCGTTAGCATTATGAATGGTTAAATCCCCACCATGAGCTCGAACGATATTACGGGCAATGCCCATTCCAAGTCCGTGGCCATCTTTATCTTTTGCTAAGCGATAATAAGGCTCAAATACCGCGTCTTGTTGTTCCAAAGGAATCCCTTTCCCTTGATCTTTAATAATAAGAACCAAAGCATCTGATTCGTCTGAAATTAAAACAGTGACACGTTCGCCATATTTAACGCCATTATCAATGAGGTTAGTAAAACAACGTTTTAGAGCTAAAGGCTTAGCCATTAAAGGGGCAATTGGTTTTTCTAAAATTCTTACTTTTCGTTGTTGTGAATTATGACCTTCTGCAATATGGTGCAAAATATCTAATACATCAACAGTGACAAGATTTTCATGTAAATCCGTATCTCGAACGCATTGAAGCGCCCCTTTAACCATCATTTCTAACTCATCTAAATCGCGATTAAACTTCTCTATTTTGCTTTCATCGTCAATAAGCTCTGCACGTAAACGAAGTCGAGTAATTGGGGTTTTTAAATCGTGAGATATTGATGAAAAGAGCTTTTCGCGATCATCAATATAACGCATTAAACGAAGCTGCATTCGATTGAACGCTCGGGTAGCCGTAACAATTTCACTGGCTCCCTCTTCTTTAATTGGAGGCTGATAAATATCCAAACTTAGCGCATTAGCAGCATTAGCTAATCGCTTCAAAGGCTTCGTTTGTTTACTGATCATTAAATACGTAAAAACTAACAATAATAGAGTCGTAAATAGTAATGAAAAGACCTGATGACTTGTCATGATCTGATCTTCTAGCATCATATAAGGCGCTGGTAGTAATGCTGCAATATACAACCATTGGTTATGTTCAAGTTGGATCTGAACAACCAGTATTGGAGGACTAAGAGGCTCTAGGCTTAACGTATAATGAGCCCAAGACTTAGGTAGATCGGACAGTAAAATATCATTTTTTAAAACATGCAACGTTTCAGGTCGTGAGAACTCAACCTTAATCTGATCTTGTTGCGGTAATTTATCGTGTAAAACTGTCTCAAACGTTGAGATAGCCGCTTGCTTTAACTCGGAATTAGCAATTGGTGTAATACGAATTTTTTCAGAGTTAAATGACACAAAAAAACGTGTTCCGCCCATATTGCGCAGTTGATCTAGCACTATATGACGATACTCTGTTGGTAATGATTGGAAGAAATTAACTGTAGAGGCAAACATTGTTGCCATGCTCGCCGAGGTAGATTCCAATCCTTTTAAATCCCTTTGCTTAGACTGACTATACCAAATCATGGTTGAGATCAGTTGAGCAAAAAATACAGCCAGTAAAGTCAGCCATAATGTTCTTGCCAACAGTGATTTAGGCCAAATAGATTTAAGTTGCATTGAAGGTTACCACCAAATATTGCGATGAGATGATTATACTGAAGATAAGATAAGAGTCTGAAATCAAGCTGTGACTTAGCTCAAGGTTCTACTATTACATCCCGTTGAAGACTAGATAGTGAGCACCATCTCCTTACAATACAGAGATAACCAATAACGTCAAAAACACAAGTGCTTAAAGAGCACGATAGTAGAGCTTATATACCTTGTTGTTACTGGGATACACACTAATCTTTAATGAGATAAGAATGAAATTTTTAGATAAGCTAAAAGCAAAATTGGGGTTAGAGATTGAACCTCAGATTCCATTAGATGAAATGGCAGAGATTATTTTTCAAGCATTGGGAGGAGCAAGTAATATTGAAGATATTGGCGCATGCGCAACTCGTCTTCGTATTGTGATTCGAGACCCTCAACACTTAGATATTGCGATAATTCGTCAAACCAAACCATTTGGTATCATTCGCTTAGCTGATACTCAATTGCAAATTATTTACGGGGTAAAAGCCAATTTACTCAGTCAATATATTAATGAAAAATGCGATACGGCCAAAATGCCGTAACCCGCTATAAAGTACATTAATAAACCCAAGTAACAATGAGCTACTTGGGTATAAATGTAACTAAGATTCGTAACTGACATCGGCGGTAAATATATACCCATTACCACGACTGGTCTTAATTAAACGCTGAGTTCGCCCTTTATCACCTAACCGTTGACGCAAGCGACTTAAAGCCACATCCACACCTCGCTCAGAGGCTTGTACTTCTCGTCCACGAGTAGCATAAGAAATAGTATCTCGATCGAGAATCTCATTTGGTCGAGAGAGAAATAACATAAGAAGCGCATAATCGCCACCTGTCAATTCATGCTCATGACCCTTTTCGAGGTTGTACAATATATGAGTTGATGTATCTAACCGCCAGTTAGCAAAGCGAATAAATTTAGGCGTAGCAGGTGCTTGTTGCGTTTCTGTCGGCTTAACCCGGCGTAACAAAGCCTTAATGCGAGCCATTAATTGACGAGGACTAAACGGCTTAGCAATGTAGTCGTCCGCTCCGAGCTCTAAACCGATAATTTGGTCCATTTCATCTGAGACAGCTGTCAGCATAATAATTGGAACATCAGAAGTTTTACGGATGTGCTGACATAAGGTAAATCCATCATCACCGGGCATCATCACATCAAGCAATATAAGATCTGGTTCTCCTGCTGCAAGTTTACGCTTCATCTCTTCGCCTTCGGCGGCAGTTACAACATGAAAACCAGATTTTGTTAAATATTCATCAAGCAGCTCTCGGATTTCTTGGTCATCATCTACCACCAGAACCTTTTTGCCTTGACTCATTCGTAATCCTTCTCACATTAAACTAACTAATTGCTATTAAAATAAGAACTTAATCTCATTGTCCTATATTTGAGCATTATTTTAACAATTTGTCAGCTTAAAGTATTCTATTCGGATTACCAATGTTCAACTTCTGTGATTTCTGCTTTGATCTGATAATTAGAAAACGAAGGAACCTTTAATTTAATAGGTAAACCTTGTTTCTGTGTTTTAGCTCGAAGGTATGTTTCGGGCATACGTTTAATAGCTGACCAAACCTTTACACTCTCAGAAGCTAAACTCTTACCATTAGCATCTGCAAGGGTAATATTCATCTTAACTAAGACAACAGAATCCGTTCCTTGGTTAGTCAGTCCTACCGGAATAACCAACTCATTACCTTGATAATAGGCTGGCTGTAAAATGGCATCGATACCACTTTGTGACAACTGAAGAATAGGCTTACTAGAATTGAGTTTAAATTGAGTTCCAACGACAGTATTAGTAAAAGGTACTGCAGTCACCGGAGCTAGTTGTGCACTGGCTTCGAGCACCTCAACTTCAGGTTTAGCGGTAGTAGCTTGCTGTTTTTGAACATATTGCCAGGTAAAATCATCGTTTAATTGAATGAGTCGTCCATCTTTAAGTTCCACAACTTGTTGTGCTGAAACACTTGCAGATAACAATCCTAATACTGCTGCACTTATCAATCGATACTTCAAATGCATGGTAGCCTTCCTAACTAATGTCGATTCAGAGGTTAAAAATATCACTTTTTAGGTGAAATGATCTAACTTTGATTTAGAACAATTGTCTGTGAATACAAGTTCTATCAGTATATACCCGAATCGTTTCAAGGATTGAAATTGAGGGGAATCGTCATTCTCTACCTCAAAAAATATAATAAAGATAAATACTTAGGCTAATAATATGGATGCACGAAATCTTATATATCAAACACTAGCGGAACAATTAAATATCAATGAACATGATATTGAACAGCGCAAGATATCACTTTCATTTGTAGAGCAAGATGAAGTAAATCTTCAACAATGTCTAAAATGGTTAGAGCCACTGATACCTCAAGTGGTACAAGAGTTTTACCAACATCAGGTTTCAATTCCCGAAATAGCATTAATTATTGGTGATAAAGACACATTAAAACGCCTGCATTACTCTATGAGCCAATATATTACCGAGCTTTTTTCTGGTAGCTACGATATGGACTATGTTGCGAAAAGGCTTCAAATTGGTCGAATCCATCAAAGAATTGGGGTAACGCCCAAGCTTTATTTATCGGGGATTAATCGCCTACAACATCTACTTGAAGATATTATTCGTGATTATAGTGAAGACGAACTGCAAACCAATCAAATCCTAAGTTCGCTTAAGAAACTCATGTATTTTGATAATCAACTGGTTTTTGATACTTACATTTCGACCCTTCAATCTGAAGTTATTGTTGCGAATAAGCAGCTAGAGAGCTATGCCAATAATCTTGAGCAAATTGTTTCTGATCGCACACAACGTTTAGAAGAGCTGGCTCTAAAAGATGCATTAACATCACTTTATAATCGTCACTCTTTCCAAGAAATAGTAGATAAAAATATCAGCTATGCAGAGCGGACGTCTGGCTGGGGAAGCCTGCTTTATCTTGATATTAACCGTTTTAAAGAGGTCAATGATACTTTCGGTCATCAAGCTGGTGATCAGGTACTTATTGAGCTTGCCGATAGTATGCGAGAAACACTTCGAAAATCGGATTCGGCAGCACGACATGGGGGAGATGAGTTCTGTATTTGGTTACCGAATACCGCATTAAAGAAAACTCAAATTTTGGTGGAACGTTTATGCCGACATTTCGACCAACATAAATCCCATGATGTCTCTCTGAGTATTGGGGTTACCTCGGTTTACCCTGAGCATTATTTACCATTTGAGAAATTACTCATTGAAGCCGATGAATTAATGTATCAAGCCAAAAAAATTGCTCATCAAACCCATCAAAATGAAGTGATGTATCATCAAGATTTGAGTACAGTAACCATGTTACAGAGTGCAGGATAATCAAATTAAAATGGCGTAAGGTTTCGCCTCACGCCATCATCAATTTATTAATATAACGATATTATTGTTTCTTTAGAGAATAATTATCAGCAAGAGGCCCCGTTACACGATTCCCTTCCTTATCTAAACGGAATAGACGGTTCTCTCCAACAAAATAGTTACTATCACTTTTACCATCAGCAGATTTTAGTGAAATTGTATTGCCCGCTTTATTCCAAGTAAATACACCACTTGATACAAAATGACCATCCTTTTTACCCTGATACGTTTCATCAAGTGTATAGTTACCATCAGCTTTAATATCTAAGATGGTTTCAATACCAGAGCAATCTGCACAAGGTAAAATCCCCGTGTAAGAACCAGGCCAATCCAGTGAGTTTTGCGCATTATGTTGGTCAACAGCAGCAGATGGCTGCGATGCTTGTTGATCACATCCAACCATGAATAATCCAACCGCTAAAGCTAAACCAATTACTTTTACTTTCATCGCAACTCCTATTCGACTTATCACTCCACAATTAATTATCGTAAAGTATTTCGTAATTCTAATAGAGTAGACCGTAAAGTTAGTAAAAAATTGTTCTTGCTAAGTAAATCTATTGTCAATTCGTTGTCAAAGCAACACATACAGCGCAATGATTATGGTATTACTTACTATAAAGTCTAATATGAAACCTCACAGGAAACATATTCATAACTTACATTGCCTAATAATTTTGATTGCTTCTGATACAACACAACTTGTGAGCCAACAGGGCACTCTTGGCCATTTTTTAGCTCTATATCAATAACTTCGTCTTGCTGTAACAAATCAATATGCACATGATAATGTTCATCCGTAAGATCATGCACTTTTTCTACATCAAGGACTGTTCCAATCACAGTTTCAGCTTCATATGTTGTTGCACCAACAGCAAGGATCGCAATAACTAAAATAAAAAATGAGCCCCATAACAATCTGATGGCCAAAACCGATCCTTTTAACGATTGTGAGTGAAAGTCGGACACTGCTATTTACCTAACACTTAACGCTTATATCACTGCTATCAATAAGCTTCTATTTTAACAAAACCTGACACTACAGATCTTGACTTTATAAATATGATTATTAGTAAGTGATATTACACTAAAGTTCCGTAGAATGGATCGAAGGCAACGAAATAGTTTTACCCTTTTGTATTCAAGCCGCTTTAAGGCATGAGGTTAGACGAAAAAACTTGGTTTACTTCCCATCTGGCGCACTTTACGAATCAAACAACGCCCTAATTTGCTGATATATCCAGACCATCACAGGCCCTTTTGCTTTATCTCTTCGTTTCACAATGCCCATCTCAACCCACAGTGAATCAAAAATATTATCGGTCGATAATTCTACAAGATCATCGATATACCACTCAGCTCGTGCTACATGTTCTGGAATCAGAGCCCAACCAATATTTCTTAGCACCAGAGCAGTAATATGATAATAGCTGTCGATATGCCAATGGCGCGACGATATTGGGGTTTCACTGCGATTTCCTATTCTGTCACGAATAACAAGCTGACGATATTGATTGAGCTGTTCTATCGTTGGAATGGGGTACATCGCTAATGGATGCTCTTTCGCAACCACTAATGTCTGCTTAAAATCATTAATAAGCGTAAACTCTAACCGACTTGGTAATTCATTAAGATAAAACATCATACCAACATCAGCTCGCCCCTCATCAACCCAAAGTGCAATATCATCTTGAGAGCCATTAATTATCGTCAATTTTAAATCGGGAAATTGGCTTGCAAGCTGAGTAAAAAAATCTTCAAAAGTGACGACTGGAACCGCTTCATCAATTGCAATAGTCAAGGCAATCTCTTGTCCTTGAGTTGCATGCCCGGCTTTAGCTTGTAACCTTTCGCACTGCTGTAATATGCCTTTTGCGTCCTCATAAAGCTGCTGACCCGTTTCTGTTAATATCGGTAAACGGCCACTTCTATCAAATAACTCAATACCAAGATCGGCTTCTAAATGCGCTATCGCAGTACTGACCCGAGATTGCGCTTTTCCCAAACGACGCGCTGCAGCACTAAAAGAGCCTGCCTCAACAGCAGAAACAAAAGCAATAAGCTGATCAATTGTCCAATTCATAGCTATACATCACACCCAATCTATCCGATATACAGATAGATACTAACTTTCGCCTATCCCATAAACAAGGATAATAATATGCAATAAAGAAGGAATAAGCATTATGCACGCACAACATATAGAACAAAGCGCTTCTATTGGTAAAACTTTTGTTCGCTATACTATTCCCGCTGTAACAGCCATGTTAGTCAGTGGGTTATATCAAATAATTGACGGCATTTTTGTCGGACATTACGTTGGTTATGAGGGCCTTGCAGGTATTAATATGGCATGGCCTATTGTTTTTATTTTATCCGGGTTCGGCTTAATGCTTGGAATGGGGGCTGGCAGCTTAATCTCTATTGCTCGCGGTGAAAATAAACAGCAAGAAGGGCAAAAAGCACTGTTGAGTAGCTTTCATCTTATGGTGATTTTGGCGCTATTAACACTTGCTCTATTATCTGCATTTGCCCCTGTGATGTTGCTTGCTCAAGGGGCGACAATCACAACCATGTCATTAGGGCTCGACTATATCGATGTCTTTACTTGGTGTTCGCTGATCACCATTATGGCTAGTGCCATGCCAATGCTCATTCGTAACGATGAAAGCCCAGCAATTGCAACTGGTTTAATGATCTTAGGTGCCTTACTTAATATTGCCTTCGATTATATTTTTATCGGTCACTTCAATATGGCATTACAAGGCGCAGCTATTGCAACCATATTAGCCCAGCTCTGTGTCTGTTTGGGGGGTATTTATTACTTCTTATCAAAACATTCACAGCTCAAACTCAATATCGAGTGGCATAAAATAGATCCAGCAACAATGAAGCAAGTTGTCAGCTTAGGCTCCTCTTCTTTGGTGATGTATTTATACGCTAGCTTTGTTGTTGCCTTACACAACTACCAATTTATGCAATATGGCTCTTCAATGACGGTTGGAGCTTATGCCATTGTCGGTTATCTAATGACATTATATTACTTATTAGCCGAAGGGATTGCAGAAGGGATGCAGCCTCCTGTTAGTTATTATTACGGTTCAAAGCAAGCAAACAAAATAAAGAAAATGTTTGTATTAGCGTTAAAGTGTACGCTTATTGCGGGTATAAGCTGGGTATTGTTACTCAATATATTTCCGGAAACCATGATAGGACTATTTAATAATAACAATAGTCTTCTATTAGCAGAAACAACCAAAGGCATTCAGCTTCATTTATTTGGCCTTTTCTTAGATGGTTTTATCGTGCTTGCTTCAGTGTACTTTATGTCGGTCAATCAAGCAGGGAAAGCACTTACCATTTCCGTTAGCAATATGCTGATTCAATTACCATTTTTATACCTGCTGCCGAAATGGTTAGGCGTTGATGGTGTTTGGATGGCGGTGCCACTTTCAAATATTGCCCTTACCGCCATTGTCGCACCTATGGTATGGAAAGATATTCAGCACCGTAGTAAAGATTGGAACAAAGCAAATACATTGCGGTTTACCCACTCATAAGTAAGCGATGTTAAAAATGGAAAGCGCTACAGCCGAACCAAAGGTTTTAGCGCTTTATCCCAATAAGGTGGTTCACCAATATAATGTTTAAAAAAGCTAATGGCCGCCGATATTTTTTTAGGTAAATGCTTACGACTAGGATATACCGCATAAAAGTGCATTGCTTGATCGGCTTCCCAGTCAGGGAGTAGTTGAATCAATTTACCTTGACGAAACTCATCAGTTAATAGATACGTCGCCAAATAAGCAATTCCCCAACCTGAGATACAAGCATCACGGACCGCTTCTGCCAAATCCACACGATAGTTACCAGATACCGTCACAAAAAGCCCTTCAGTCCCTTTATTAAAAGACCACGTATTATGACTATGATGGCGACTTTGGTAGGTCAAACAATTATGCTCTTGCAGCTCATTAGGGTGAGTAGGCGCAGGATGATGAAGTAAATATTCAGGTGATGCTGCGACAATAAAACGAGTATCCGCTAACTTTTGCGCAACATAACCTTCTGGAATATTTTCAACATTGGTTATCCATAGATCGAGTCCATCTTCTACCATATTCGCTTTATGATCGAACAAACTGACTTCTACATGCAGCTCAGGGAATTGTTTACGTAAATGCTCAATCGCAGGGATGATATGCATGGTGCCAAAAGATTTAGAAAGACCAAGTCTTAATACCCCAGATACCTCATTGCGAACATCACCTACCATGGCGTCAGCATCTTGAATCGTATTAACCAATTTTGCACAATATTTAGCATATTGAACCCCTTCTTCTGTAAGGGTGAAACTGCGTGTTGTACGTTGAACTAATTTCACCTCAAGATCAGCTTCTAATAGACCAAGCTGTTTACTCACATGAGAAGTCGAAACGCCTAATGTTAAAGCGGCCTGAGTAAAGCTACCAGAAACAACTAAAGTGTGAAAAATAGCCATACGGCTGGCTCGTTCAGGTAACACGGATTCATTCCTTATTAGCAAGAGTTTCAGTAAGGGAAGCCAAGTCTACGGAGTGAAACTCAAATGTCACTCTCAATTCATGTATTTTTTCTAATATTATCTAAAATTTAGCTTATTACTGACATTTGGTAACTGCCATTAACTCATAGTACACTGTTCATTATCTGACAATAACAACAATCCCAAAGGCTTGTATCAACAGCAGCCTTTATTATGAGAAAGACATATGCATGAAGAAATGATTGGCTTAACCCTAGCCGGACTCGGTGTGCTCGGGTTAGGGTGCCAGTGGTTAGCATGGCGTTTAAAACTGCCTGCAATTTTATTTCTATTAATTGCGGGTATCGTCATTGGTCCCGTTACTGGTATTTTTCAGCCCAATGACATGTTCGGCGATTTACTGTTCCCTCTAATTTCACTTTCTGTCGCTATTATCTTATTTGAGGGAAGCCTAACTCTTAACTTTAAAGAAATTCGGGAAGTTAACAAAACCGTTCAAAGTATCGTTTCTATTGGTGCCGTGGTAACTTGGCTAATCACTAGTACCGCGACTCATTACCTATTAGATCTTTCATGGTCGATGTCATTCTTATTCGGAAGTATGACTGTCGTTACAGGACCAACCGTTATTGTTCCCCTGCTAAGAACGGTTCGCCCACAGGCAAAATTAGCCAATATCCTGCGTTGGGAAGGTATCCTTATCGACCCTATCGGTGCTCTATTTGTCGTACTTGTATATGAGTTTATGGTCTCAAGCAGTGAAGTACATAGTTTAGAGGTTTTTGCACTGATCTTAGCGGTTGGACTTATTTTTGGTGCGCTTGCTGGATGGTTTATTGCTGTTGTGTTGCGCCGACATCTACTGCCAGAGTATTTACAACCATTTGCCGTACTGGCTGTAGTTCTGGGTGTATTTGCAGGCTCTAATGCCATTGAGTCAGAAGCTGGCCTACTGGCTGTAACTGTTATGGGTATGTGGTTGGCTAACGCTAAAGAAGTCAACATTCAGCATATCTTACACTTTAAAGAAAACCTTACTATTCTGTTGATTTCAGGACTTTTCTTATTACTTGCCGCTCGTATTGACCTCACTGACTTTAAAGCCTTAGGTTTCAGTGCTGCGGCTTTATTTATCATCATTCAATTTGTGGCGCGCCCTGCTTCTATTTTTCTTTCTACGCTTCGAAGCGGATTAGAGTGTAAAGAAAAACTGTTTTTAGCATGGGTGGCCCCAAGGGGTATCGTTGCTGCGGCAATCTCATCTCTATTTGCAATTAAGCTCTCTCAAGCAGGTATAAAAGAAGCTGAACTGCTGGTTCCTCTTACCTTTATGGTTATTATCGGAACCGTTGTCCTGCAAAGTATCTCTGCTCGTCCAATGGCTAAATTACTTAAGGTTGCAGAACCCTCACCTCGTGGTTTCCTTATCGTTGGAGCCAATGATGTTGCTCGAACCATTGGCATCGAGTTAAAGAAATATGATTGCCGAGTCGTGATGACCGATTCTAACTGGGACTATATCCGTAATGCTCGTATGGCAGGCCTTGATACTTATTATGGCAACCCTGTATCGAGCCATGCTGATGAGTATTTGAACTTGATTGGAGTCGGCAAAGTTCTGGCAATGACACCAGATAAGCATCTAAATGTGGTTGCTTGTATGCATTTTATGAATGACTTTGGTGAACGAAGTGTTTACAGCTTGTACGGTAATCGCAGTAATTCAAACTTTAATGAAAAGCACTACGCAGCACAAGAACGCCATGGATTAACACTTTTCAATCAAGATGTTAGCTACAAAAAACTGGCAAGCTTTATCAATCAGGGGGCAGAAGTTCGCCATACGAAGATTAGTGAGGCATTTAGCTTAGAAGATTATTACGAGCAGTATAAAACAGCCCAGATCATCCCATTATTTGCGGTCGATCCTAAGCTGAATATTCACGTATTCTCAAGTACCATCCAGCCCGATGTAAAAGCTGGTTGGACAATGATCTCCTTAATCAAAGAAGCATAAACTTTTCTGTAAATAACACAACTAAGGCATAGGCATACCACCTGTGCCTTTTTTGTACTCAATTATTACCATATAGTAAAAGTAATTTATAATACCAGACTATTATCATTAAGAGGGAAATAAATATAATATCTAAATCCAAGGTGCTTGGGCATATCTTCTAATTAAATATTAAAAATAGAGCAAATAAAATGGGTTGGATTTTTCTTTTACTTGGCGTTTTGGCTGAAGCAACATCACATGTCGCCCTTAAAGCAACGAATGGATTTACCAATTGGTTACCAAGTACCATAGTAATTTTAGGGCATTTAACAGCTTTTTTATTTTTAGGCCAAGCGATGAAAAATCTACCTGTTGGTATTGTACATGCGTCTTGGGCCGGAATGGCCATTGTACTGGTGACCGTGATGTCGAGCTTTATTTATAAACAGCAACTGGATCCCAAAGTTTGGATTGGCATGATTGTTATTGCTATAGGTATTGCCATTATTAATTTATCAGGCGCACCTCATAGCGATTAATCTTAATGAGTTAATACGTTAAAGGTATTGGAGGTTACAATGGATCAACAAAGAGCCGAAAATCTCTACTTTTATATGAGACAACAACATAAGTCTCAATTAGAAATTAATACCATGATTGAAAAAATGAGACTGACTTATGGTATTAACTTAGAAAAGTTAGACCTACGCTATCGCAAACAAATCGGTTACTCCCCTAACCGATTTGATATTAATAACTATGGCACTGCTGGATCTCGAACAATGAATCAAACTCGAGGTATGCAGCAAGTTTAATTTGTATCATAGAGAAAGAAGTGGCTAGTATTCTAGATATACTAAAGTGATCTCAAGGATGCTGTCATGAAACAATTAGTCGCTTTCTTTCTCATATTATTGAGTTCTTTCACTTGGTCTTCCCAAGCTGAACATATTTTTATTGAAAATGCATGGATGCCAATCGCACCAACAAATAGTACAGTTAGGGCTGTATATCTCTCTATCCAAAATAACAGCAATCACTTAGCGAAATTAACAAAAGTCCATAGCCCAAACAGCCAAACAATTGAGCTTCATACCCACCAGCATCAAGACGGTATGATGAAAATGCGTAAGTTGGACTATATTACTATTCCAGCAAATGGAAAAATCACCCTCAAACCACATGGGGATCATCTCATGTTATTTGATTTTCATACTACAGATAACTTTCCCATTACCCTTGAATTTGCTGATGGTTCACACATTACGACCACAGTAAAACAAACTAAGTAATTTTTGACAGTCGAGCTATTACTCTCTGTTTCCAATAACGAAATTCATTATAAGCTCGAAGTCCAGCTCTGATGATACAAGTTTGTTGCCGTGATGATGGTAAAAGTAAATTACTCTGTAAAGGCCCTTTTTCTAAACCAAGAAATTGCATTTGGTGTGGGGATAATCCCTTGAGATAACTAATATCGACCAGCATATGGTTATAGCGCCCTGACCGGATAAAAGCCTTAGCTAACCGAATATGAGGGGAAAAATAATGATAGAACACAGCATTTCTAGCTTCATTATTTGGATACGTTTGTTGATGTAATCCTTGTGGATCAAATAGAAAACACGTACCTGCGCGACCAACAATCTTATGCATCGCATAGTCTTTAGCGTCTTGGTGAAACCTTTCTCCAACCTCTATTCCGTTACTCTTTAGGTGAGAGCCTAAAACATAACCAAAGGAGCCTGATTTCACATCTTGTAAATAACATCCTAGCTTTAATGATTTAGGCGGTAATTTATCTTGATAAAATTCAGTGCAATACCATTCATCGCGATGTAAGGGATGAAAGTCATAATTAAACGGCAAACTTTGCCACCCTTTGGCTTCTTGTAAACAGGCATCATCACCTAAATACTGAGAAACCATGGTGTACAATAACGGAGCAATGGCTAATTGAACAAATGTTGGATGAAGCGCTAATACTTGATCAACCATCAAACGATATCGATCTGTCTGATAGTAACCTTGCCAAGTATTACAATTAGGCTGATTTAGTTGCTGTGCAAATATCACCTGCATGGCTTTTAATTGTTCTTTAGAAATCAGGTTAGGAAGGACAACTACGCCATCTTGACTAAGTTGCCTGAGAAGATCCTGAGCACACGTCATAACATACCTTCTCTAGCTGACGACTTAATAATATGGGGTCATAATGTTGCCAAAAATCGCCCTTGGGTTCATAGCGCTTGTTTGGATTTGAACACCAGTATTGATAGGCTGACTCTAATTGTTGAGAGTAGTTATCAGCATCAACCATAACCACTTTCCCACCATATTGAAGTAAAAATTGCTTAGTTTCACCTTTTGGCAATTCTGCAATAATCATTCTTCGGCTAGCCACATAATCAATCGCTTTTGTCGCTAAATGAGTATCTTCCAAATCTAAATCGGGCAAACCTTTTTGGATAAACAATGCATCACAATCTGCTAAATATTTCAGCATCTTATCTTTATTTAACAAACCTAAATTTCGGACTTTATCTTCTATTTTTAACTCATCAACTAAAGAGAGAAACTCAGGATGATCATCACCAATATTAATAAATCGGAAATCAAATGATGCTTGACTAAGGTGCGTTAATATTTGCTTGGCAGAACGACGAAAACCATCCCAAGTACCACTATAGCCAATAGTAAAAACACGTTTACTATCACAGCAACTAGAGCTTCTGTTAGAGGTAATATCTAATGGCCAATCGAAACTATTTGGAATGTAGCTCACTGCCACTTTAGGGTATTTACTTTGATAAGAATGCAGATCAGCTTTAGAGGTCACCACAAGGGCTGATGCTTGAGCTAAAACTCGACTTTCCCAGTGCTGGTAATCGTATTCCACAAAATAACTCGCATGAGTCCAGCCATCACGAAAATCCAGAACTAACGGAATAGAAAAAAATTTGGAAAGATAATATCCCACCACACTGCTACTAAATGGAGGACAAGTAACAAGAATCACATCGGGTTTATCTTGTTTAATTAAATGATAACAATGCCATAGGGTAGGAATAATCCACCCCCACTGCATATCAATAAACCAGTAACGTTTGGCAATTTTATTATCTTGTTCAGGTAATGTACGACCAAATAATCGATATAGACCTTTATGAACAATCGTTGGATATTTCCATAACCAATCAATATTCCACGACTTTACGGCATCAATAAGCAAAGTGTTAGGAGCAGATAAGGCATCTTTGCTTTGTTGAGTAAAGCGATTACGGCGTTTTTCAGCGATAACTGTCACCTTGTGATTGAACGTTGTTAGGTGAGAGGCAAAACGGCGGGTACGGTGTGCTCCTACATTCAAAAGTGGAGGCGAAAAATAACTGATATAAAGAATCTTCATATTGCGCTCTACCACCTTTTATTTTAACTGACGAATCACTCGCCCGGGATTACCTGCAAACAATACATTTGGAGGGACATCGTGAGTAACAACGCAACCGGAAGCAATAACCGAACCTCTACCGATTAATACAGGTTTTACAATATTACAACTGGTACAGATCCATACATCATCTTCAATCGTTAAATGGCCTAATTCAGGCGTTTTGTCTCGATGGGAGCTATCTGTGCTGTGTCCTGCATGAGAGTGTATACTTGTTCGTCCAGCAATTTTCACATTGTTGCCTATGGTGACACTTAACCCCACAATAATGCTGGTTTGCCAACCTAGATAACAATTATCGCCTATGATTAACCTGCTAGGCGTATCAGGATGAGCATGAATACTTAGTGCTCCATTCAAACAGGTATTTTGACCAATTGTGATTTCAACTGGGCCTCCTATTAAGGGAAAACCATTTTCAAGCTGCAATCGAGGGGCAAACTGGGTCAACCGAGCTTGCAACATAGGTAAATAAAAAATGACATTAACCAATCTAGCCCATACTTGTTTAATCAATTGGTATAACAAATAAATAGGTCGATAAACCCAAACCATTCTAGGTAATTGCCCATCACGGATTGTTATGACGACTGAATAAAGACAACGACTAAATAGCGAGTTACGCTGTTTTATGTATGAACGTACACGATAAGTCCACATACCACCTCCTATTTATCGTCATCAATCTTTTACTCATTTAAGAGTTGGCAATATTGCCTATGAGTCTTCTTGATTTGATTATGAATATCATATTTCTGTCTAACCCATGCCTGTGCTTGCTCCCCTGTCTGTTTCAACAACAAAGGTGACCGATGAATTCTTTCAAGCAATTTTTGTACCGAGATCATATTATTATAATCAGCATGCCAGCTATGAAGATCATTGGAAAATAGATCCTTAAGCGCCCCTACAGGCTGAGCAATAATCGGGCGTTGTGTTGCCATGGCCTCAACTGCACTATAGCCAAATGCCTCATACCAATCAGAGGGGACCAAAACCAAATGTACTTTTTTCAATACCACAGTCACATCATTAAGATAACCATAAGAAATAATATTATCTGTTTGCTCTGGTAATCGATGAATAACCTTTTGTAATTCCCCCTCTCCCACCAGATGTAAGCGAGCAAAACGGGCTATCTCTGGTAAAGAAAATAGAGATATCAATTTATTAACCCCTTTTTCATTAGATAAAGAGCCGATATAACAACACTCTAAATATTGAGTAACTTCAATTTGGGGAATTGGCCTAAACCGTGTCAAATCAACACCGTTATCAATATGAACGACTTTAATGGGGGGTAATAAAGAGCACAACCAAGATGAAGTAAACGACGATACGGCAATAACACGGGATAACGGTAGTGCTAAAAGAGATTGTTTTACTCGCAGATAAACGTTGATTTTTGGTTTTTTCAAAAGCGAATTATGGCAAGTTAAGATGACTTTTTTAGCCAAACATTTAGCCAATAATATATGTCGATGCCCAATGCCATAAAAATGGAAATGAATCAGATTCGGTTGATATCGCAAAAAATATTTAGCGAGATCGATGCTTGAGTGAAATATTTTAACTTCATAGCCGAGAGAGGTTAAACAGCTCGATAATTCCTTATCAATGCCTCTTACTAAAAGAATATATTGATGTGGACTGTGGGTTGGTAAATGGTAGAGAAAATCAAAAAAACTGCTGCCCTGTTTTAGAAAAATATCGCAAACTAGCACAATATTAGCCATATAGAACCCACCATTTCCCTCTCTACACAAGATATTTCAATATATAATTACTGTAGATGAAAATAGCGGGCTCTAGTATTTTTTTAGTCCAACAAATGAATATATCTGACTATATTTACACTTGAGTAGAGTGTCCAACCTCTTTAGCATCATGTTGCTTCGCAAAATCAGCTAATTGATTAAAGTCTTTAGGTTGCCAAACCTGTTTCTTTTTAAGCTCAGCTGGTAGTAACTCAAACTGTTTTTCTCGATCAGCTGAATGAAGATACAAATCTGTCCATTGTTCACTGTTATCGCCATTACTTAATTGCGCTGTTAACTGCTCAAGTTCGCCATTTGCTACACCATTTGGCTGTAAATCAAGACGTAGTCGATAGTCTCGCTTTAGTACAACCCATTTTTGCGGTAATCGCTTAGAGCTATCCCACCACTGACCATCTAAAGATGCCATTTTTTGTTTCGCTTTATCTGCAGAAACAATATCTAAAGCGATTAATTTTGCTTTTAAATTCTGAGTAAATATTTGAGAAAATGTTTGTTTAGAAATAGATGGCTGTTGTTGCAATATGTTCATCGCAACTTTAGCACCAAGCATATTTGAATAAAGATCTTCAGGAGAAAACGCAGAAGCTAGCTCAGAGAAACCGCCGACAGATTCAAGACCAAACCATTGAGCTATTTCGTGCCATTGAGCTAATCGAAATGCCATCAAACCAGCTAGTTCAACACTAATTTGTTGACGCTCTTGGGCCGTTAAACTATGTGTATCCTTTTTAGGTAAATAAACATGACGCGAGCGCAACTCAGGTGTGAGAACAATACTCGTTCCTGAGCCCAGTTTTGAATGGATTTCTTGATATAAGTAAAAGGTAAAATCAGCCGTATCTCGTACATGGGCAATATCAATGAATCCCCCTTTTTGCGTATAAACAATCCCGTTAGTCTCTTTTCCCATTCCTAACAGACTACTTGAAACACCTTGCGAACCATCATTATAGACATGAGATCCTAAGTCTTCGATGCCTAAAATATTACCAATAGAAAAGAATGGAACGGGAACACCGCCTACTTCTGCTTTTAGGTCTTTACCAAAAGCGCAACACGGGCGCACACCTACAGGCGCATCCATTGCATTAACTGAACCAATGAATAAAAGTAATCCAGCACCAAGTATTAGTTTTATGAGTTTTATCATGATATTAGCCACTAAAACGCTTCATTAATATTGAAATAGAACCCGCTACTATCCTTGCCAACAGCATAATCTATTCGAACATTAATTCGAGGTTTAAAGGTAAAACGGTAGCCTATCCCTGCTGATGGTAGCCAAGAGTCTGAAAATAACTCACTGCTTTTCGGCGCAATATTACCGCCGCCAATCCAAGCCACCATGCCGTGTCGATAATTAAAACGATGCCTCAACTCTATTTGGCTAGATAGCTGATAACGATCTCGATATTGCCCAGTATAATATCCACGCATACGATCATCATTTCCCATCTCAGCATAACCATACCAAGGGATATCACCATCAACCTTTTGACCGTGAAGATCCCAAGCGAGTACATCACTATCGCTTATTTCAACATATTGACGATAATTGATCGTCAGGCGTTGGTAATTTTGGTCAGATCCTAAACTTTTACGGAAATTAACCCATTCAGCAAACAGAAGCATGCCATGGTAAGGGTTGGGCTCAAAATCTCGACTGTCGTACTCAAAGGCAGTGCTAATACCACTACTTCGTTGATCTTCCAATTGGTAAGCAGTCAGCAAATTACTATCAATTTTTTGTTTCGCGTAACTTTGAAAATCCCATCCTAAAGTCACATAGGTATGCGGTAAAAACTGATAAGAGATTTTCGGTGCAACTTTAAAAATACGTCCTTGATATTCACTTTTATTACGATCATCTTCCGCTGCTTTTTTCCCAATACCCCAATAATACTGTGGGGAATGGCTGATCCACACATCACCAAGGAGGCGTAGTCGATCGTGGTTTAGATAGGTTCGATTCTCAAGTCCTAGTCCGTATGAACCCGTGGATGAGATATAAGATTTGATCGCTAACGTTGAATAAGGGGTTGTTTCCACCCAATCTGAAGGTGCATATAAACCAACAGCCGCAATACCAAACCCAACACCTTGTTCTGGATTGGCAAAAGGACCAGGAAGTACGCCCCAATCGATTCCCTGTGAAACATCAATAGTATCGCTAGAACCCAATTGAGTCAGAAAATTATCAATCCAATCCTGTTGCGGCTCATTTTCAGTCGCATATAAATAAGGACTATTGACCATAATAAGGGAAGACAGTAATAGTTTTTTCAACAAAAGGTCCCTTCCTTAGTAGCGAAAATCAATTGAGACAAAGGCACTTTGACGATCGCCAAAGCCAAATTCTGCTAATAAGTTTAAATTGGGATTGATCTGATATTGAGCCCCCATAATAGGATTCCACTCTGTCGTTAGACGCTGCTCAATATGAAATTCACCATCTTTCACAATTGGATTTAATGCACTTGGCAAGCCCAATTCACTTAATTGTCCAGATAACGATTGTTCGACGTCTTGATACATCGCACCACCCCAAATTCGAAGTGGAACCCCTAACTTATGAAAATCATAACCGACACGAGGACTGATCACCCAAGCATCAATATTACCGTCAATCACAGTCAATTGAGTTTGAGTATAACTGGCATCAACTAACCCAAACCAATTTTCGTAACCACCTGCTAATACGATACCACCACCATATAGATAACCATCAAGATCAAGAGAAAAGTTATCAATTCTACCTTTTATTTTGTGATCTGGTCGCCCTGGTAATAAGGGTTTAACAGAAACAGCGTAATTAACTGAAGTTTCAGACTTACCTGTCATTTTACCAGCAAGCGCATAAACATTTAGAAATGGAAATAACCACATGTCAGCACGAAGTGTTACAACTTCACTGGTTTGTTTACCTTTTTCTGCTTGCATATCAATACCACGGATAAAATTTGGTAAATGCAACCCAGAAAAACCTATGCTATCGACTTGAATCCCTTGTTCTAGCGACATATAGCTTAAATTAAAACCAATAGGCTTAGGCAGATCATAACCAAGTGCTTCTGCTTTTTCTTTCCAGATAGGTAAAGAAAATGATTGGGCAAATGCACTAGAAGAAACTGCTAGACCACACAGTAAAGGAATAAGACGACGTTGCATACAAAGACCACAAAAAGGAGAGAATAAAGGAGATAGGGATTATTGTATCTTGTACAGCCAAAAAGTAAACGTGTAAGTATACATTTACTTCTAGTCATTCACAGGAAGAATAAATAAAATATCGCAAACGATAACGCCATTGATATGAATGATATATCAATGGCGTTTTAATTAACTTAGCATAATTGAATATTGTTGCTACCAAGGTCTACAACTTATCGTACACCCATTTGGGCTTTATATTTGACAACAGCTTGCTCAAAAAACTCACGCTCATCATCATCAACAATATTATTTAATAGCTCAGAAAAAACCTCAGGACCTGCTTTTGCGTTACTGACTTTCCAAACCGCATAAGCAGCCTGCTTATCCAATTCAATTCGATTTTTTTCTGCATCAGACAGTAATGATAAGTTATGCATTAACCTTTATCTCAATATCCAAGAAACGTACTCGGGGTAGTGTATCGGATCCATTTACATATCAGAACCCCAGCTGATATTTAAAAAAGATAAAAAATGCAATCACAATAACAAACACCAAGCCAACACTTGCCAATGAACTGACTTTCTTTAAAGATGGCGCATGTAATATATCTTGAAGATCAACATCATCTTCTAGGCGTTGTTCTTTAAATTCTTCGATCAATTCTTGATAAATGACTTCTATCTTACTCGATGAATCCAAAACTGAATCAATAACTTGAGCTTCAAACCATTTACTGTCTTCAATAAGATCAGGATCTTTTACCCATGATGCGGTATATAGCTGTCCAGTTCTAGACTCGATAATTGAAATCAGGTATTCGTCATTTTGACGAGCTAATACCCAACACGGTAAGTGGCTATTCTCTCGTCTAATTAAAGAAGGGAATGGGTATGTTTCATCATCGGATAGATTGGTTAATAATGATGAGCTAAGTAGGTGGAAAGGAAATTGTTGAACACTTTGAGTCAACCAATAGTACAAATGGCGATTAAATACTGCTTGTCGTAATGGAGCAATACGAGCTAAACCACGAAGCCAATACGCTTTAAAAAAGTCAGAAGTCATATGGATATTTTGAGCTCGACAAACGCTAACTTTTAATTTTTGAATGGGGCAACCCGCTTCATCAACAAACAGAGGATCGATAGTTAATTCGTTATCTGTCGGCTGCCAATATACAAACTTAAACAGGTCGGTTAACTTATCATTTAACCTATCTACTGTTTGCAAATATAAATCATAGTTAGTCATTCAATCCAACTCTCTCATCCATGAACTATTGATTTTAGATTATATCGTCATCTAAAGAATTCATCTTTGATAACAACCTCAAATTAGAAAAACTCGTCTGAAAATTTATAAAAAATTCCTTTCTATAAGCATCAAAATCACAAGAATAAGCGGTTTTACATCAATGTAATCCATTACACCTGCAATTTACTAAATAGACTAACCAGAGATTAAACCAAGCAGGAAATAGTAGATAAAAACAAAATAAATACAGCTAGTTAAACCAATTTCAATATTGATATTTACCTTACTAATTTTAAATTACCGTCCTAAAAAGCAAACGTTTACCATCACCAAATCAACAGATTTAGTTATCACCTGCTATTTTTAGCATAAATAGATTACAAAGTGTGATATAGATCTCATGGATATAAGTTGGTTTTACCTAAACTTGTTGGCAACGAAAAGCACATCAATTTGGAATTTCCTCCTTAATAATTCCCAATTGACATATGAAAAAGAGCTTTGTCATTTCGGTAGAGACTCTTCACTGCTTTAATTAATTAGATAACATCTTTTTAGGAGCTCATATTATGGCTACTCCACATATCAACGCTGAGTTTGGTGATTTTGCAGAAACAGTATTAATGCCTGGTGATCCACTTCGCGCTAAATTCATTGCAGAAACGTACTTAGAAGATGCAAAAGAAGTATGTAACGTGCGTAATATGTTTGGTTACACTGGTACCTATAAAGGCCATAAAATCTCAGTAATGGGCCACGGTATGGGTATTCCATCTTGCTCTATCTATGTTCATGAGTTGATCAAAGATTTTGGCGTGAAAAATGTTATCCGTATTGGTAGCTGTGGCGCAGTTCATGATGACGTAAAACTGATGGACGTAATCATTGGTATGGGTGCATCTACCGATTCTAAAGTAAACCGTATTCGTTTTAATAATCATGATTTTGCTGCAATTGCTGATTTCCACCTACTTGAAACAGCGGTTAGCCAAGCTCGCAGTCAGAATGTACCAGTACGCGTAGGTAATGTGTTCTCTGCCGATCTATTCTACAGCCCAGAAGTTGATCTATTCGATAAAATGGAAAAACTCGGTATTTTAGGTGTCGATATGGAAGCGGCTGGCATTTATGGTGTAGCAGCAGAACTAGGTGCAAAAGCCCTAACCATTCTTACTGTTTCAGATCATATTAAGCGTGGTGAAAAATTGAGTTCAGAAGATCGTCAAAAATCATTTAACGATATGATGAATGTGGCTCTTGAAACGGCTGTAAATCTATAAGTACCTCTTTTGCAGTTTGGACGCCTACCCCGACGTCCATTCTGCTTTTTATTAATGCGTTCATAACTTATTCTTGAACCATTCTGAGCAGATGCTCAATATCAAAATTCTGTTGTCCCGCCTTGTTATCAGTAACGGTATTCAATCAATAATCGCTACATTCCTCTCAATCATAATAATGATAACTAGGACGTATTTTTCTAACTTGCTACGATAAGCTTTAGTGCAAGGATTAGGTAATGATGACCATGAAGCAAGATCCAATATCAAATCAACAATGTCTTCCTCCTGCGATCCATGGATTGCAATTTAACCATTGTAAAACAATTGGATGCAGTCGTTTTGGCTCAACAAATGAAGATCACTATGTGTTTCAGCGTACTAATCCAGCTAAACCCGCTCTTATTTGTCGTGAATGTGGCGCATTTCCACCAATCTTAAGTAATCCTGATGTTGTTGCTGAAGCATCACGTTTAAAAATAGCTCAAAGCAGTGGATTGCCTGCCTGCAGTAATCTTGACTGTGAAAACCTTGGCCTACCCGTATTAACCCATCGTCATCTTTATCATGCTTTTGGTTACAGTGGTGATCGACAACGTTATCGCTGTAAATGTTGCCAACATACCTTTGTTGATCGCTGGTCGGGTTTCAATCAAAAGCACTTAGTGCAACAAAAATTATTGGCCATGCTTTTTACTGGACATTCTGTTCGCGATATTTGTCGCCGCCTAAGCATGAACCCAAAATCTTTCTACGATCAACTCTCACATATAGCCAGTCGCTGTCGCCGTCAATTAGCTATGTTTGACGGCCGCTTATTTAAGCATGCTCATTCTCTAGCTCTTGCATCTGATATACGACCATTACAACCATGCAGTGACAATGGCGTATTATGGATAGCAACCAGCGAAGCTCAATCAGGCTATGTTGTTGGCCAACACACCAATTTTCAGCCTGAAGAAGTAACAGAGCGTTTTGAGATCCACGATGCCTATACTATTGGTACCCGTTTTATTGCACCACATGTAAGTCCCATTTAGAAATGTCATGTTTGAGCCAGATTGAAATGTCATGTTGAACTAACTTCAAAAGACGCTTTTTCTTTGCTGTTTTGGAGCCTGTGGATGTTGTTAACCATGACTGATAATGAA